>JAAEQB010000064.1 GCA_024231975.1 Allobosea sp. | reverse complement strand
GGATCTGGACCTGGCGGCGGATGTCGCTCTCCGACCATGTGTAGGCCGCGCCGGCATCGAGGCGCAGATTGCCGAAGCGGGCGCCGGCATAGAGCGCGGCATGCCCGCTCTCGAGGCGCCCCGAGGACAGGCGCGCATCGAGATCGAAGCGCGACTGGCTGTAGCCGCCGGCGACGCCGAGCTTCAGCGACGAGCCCGGCGCGTCGTAGAGCATCAGGTCCGCCCCGAGCAGGGCGCCGCCGCTGCGGCGATTGAGGCTGGCGGCGTTGCCGTCGGCATCGGTGTTGCCGGTGCTGCCGAAGGCCGTGCCCCAGACCGCATAGCGCGGCTGTGGCACCGGTGCCGGCATTACGACCGCGCCCTTCCTGCCCGGCAGGTCGGCGGTGAAGGCGCCTGCGACCTGTTGGCCGAGCGCGGTCAGCAGCGGCCCGCGCAGATGGCCCAGAATCGTGTCGCGCACCAGCCGGCTCTCCTCGATTATCACCGAGACCGCCTGCGCATGCGCCTCGCCCGAAAGCAGGTCGAAGCCGGCCCGCGCCTCGGCCGCCGTCCCCGAGATCAGCGTGTCATAGACCGGGTTGCCGACGCCCAGCCGCTCCGCCGCGATCGCGATGAAGCCCTGATTGCGCGTCTGCGCGATCGAGGTCCTGCTGGAGCTGCCGCTACCGCCATTATCGGGGCCGAACGAGGCGTCGTTGCGGGCCATCGTCAGCGTGACGTTGTTGCTGTCGTAAACCAGCGACGGCGTCAGGAAGGCAAGGTTCGAGGTCACCGTCGAGAACTGGCCGGCGACCCCGCCCGTAGCGGTCAGGATCGTATAGCTCGTGCTTGCGGCGTAATTGCCGTTCTCGGCCAGGACCTGCACCGTGCCGCCCGAGAGCGTTGCCGAGCCCGAGGCGGCGATCCTGTCGCTCTGGCCGGCCGCGTTGACCTCGACCTGATAGGTCGATCCACCAGCGAACGAGACATTGCCCGCCACCGTCAGCGTGCCGATCGAGTTGCCCGGCGCGATCGTGGCGCCCGACTGGATCGTCGTCGAGCCGACGGTGCCGCTGCCCTGCAGCCGCGCGCCGGACTGGACGTCGAGCGCGCCGCCGAGCGCGCCGTTGACGACGAGCGTCCCAGCCGAGACCGTGGTCGAGCCGGCGAAGCCGAAGCTGTCGCCGGTCAGTTCGAGCGCTCCGCGGCCGGTCTTGTCGAACCGGCCGCTTCCGGAGAACACGCCGGCGATGCTGGCGTCGTCACGCTGGTCGAAGACGACCGTACCGTTGGCGGTGACGTTGCCGGAGATCGAGGCGGCGTCGCCCACCAGCGTGCCGGCCACGACGATGGTGTTGCGATAGGCATTCATGCCGGCCAGCGTCAGCGTGCCGGCGCCGGTCTTGATCAGGTCGCCATCGCCATAGACGCCGCCGCTCAGGGTTCCGTCATAGCCATTGGTGTCGATGGTGCCGTCGCCGGCCAACAGCACGGTCCTGTCCGTGCCGAAGGACGCGCCGTAGCGCAGCGCCCCGCCGGAAAAGGCGATCGCGGTCCCGCTGGCGCCAAGATTGCCGTCATTGGAGACCTGGAGCACGCCTGCCCGGATCAGCGTGCCGCCGGAATAGGTGTTGGCGCCGGTCAGGACCGTGGTGCCGGTACCCGCCTGCACGACCACGCCGGAGCCGGAGATCACGCCGCTGAAGCCGTAGTCGTTCGAGCGGTTGAAGCTCAGGACTGCATTGTTGACGACATCGCCGGCGAGATCGCCCGTCGTGCCGCCATTGCCGATCTGCAACATGCCGGCCGCGATCGTCGTGCCGCCGGTATGGGCCGCGCTGCCGGTCAGCGTCAACGTGCCCCAGCCCTGCTTCGCCAGGCTGCCGCTGCCGCTGATCGATCCACCGAGGGTGAAGGTCGTGCCGGCATAGGTCTCGATGGTGCCGGTGCCGAAGAGCGTGACCGAACGCCCGCTGGTGATGTCGGCATAGGTCGCCAGGCGGCCGCCGCCGTCGAAGGCGATGGCCGAACCGGCGTTGCCGAGATTGGCGTCGGCGACGATCGCCAGCGTTCCATCGCGGATCACGGTGCCGCCGGAATAGCTGCTGGTCCCGGTCAGCAGCAGGGTTCCGGAGCCGTCCTTCAACAGGCGACCGCTGCCGGTGACGGTTCCGGCGTAGACGCTGTCTTTTGCTTGATCGACGATGAGATCGGCGCCCCCCAGCGCGATCTCGCCGCCGCTGCCGGCGAGGAAGCGCATCGAGAGATCATAGCCATCGAGATCGAGCCTCCCGCCGGTCAGGACCCAATCGGTCATGGTCGGCAAGGCGCCGGCACTGCCGGCCCGGAGTGTCCCGGCCGTGATCAGGGTTCCGCCGGACCAGCTGTTGGTCCCAGTCAGCAGCAGCGTGCCGGCTCCCGATTTGATCAGCCCGCCGGCGCCGCTCACCGTGGCGTTCACGCTCAGGGTCGTGTTGGCGGCGGTCTCGATGGCGCCGTTGCCGCGCAAGGTGAAGCCGCGGGTCGTGGAGATGTCCGCCGTCGTGCGCAGCGTACCATTGTCGAAGGTGAGCCCGCCGCCGACCGCGCCGAGATTGCCATCGGCCGAGATCTGCAGTGTGCCGCCCGAGATGATCGTGCCGCCGCTGTAGCTGTTGCTGCCGGACAGTATCAACGTGCCGTCGCCGGTCTTCTCAAGTCCCTCCGAGCCGGTGATGGTAACCGCAATCGTCGCGGTCTCGCCGTCGAGCACGCGGATTTCCGGCGTGGTGATGCTGATCCCGCCCCCCGTGAAGCCGTGCAGGTTGAGGCTGCCGCCAACACCGCCGACCAACGTATAGTTGCCTCCGGCGAACTGCAGCCCGACCACATTCTGCTGGCCGTCGATGGTGACGGTGCCGCCGGCGCCAGTGGCGTCGCGGAAGACGCCATAGGCGCCGCCCCATTGCGTCGCCGTGGAGCCGCCGAGGTCGAGCCAGTTCGCATTGCCGGCATTCCAGGTGCCGTCCCGGGCCCCGGCCGACGTCGTGCCCCAGAGCTGCGACCTTGCCGGCTAGCGAGGTGTCGAGCGGATAGACATAAGAAAACGGCGTCGTGTCCGGCGTGGTTCCGCCGACGACGCCATTGTTCGTCAGGTTGCCGGTATAGGTGAAGATGCGGTGATAGCCGATCGCCGGCATCGCATTGCTGGCGAGGTTCAGCGTGCCGCCATTGAGGACGAGATCGCCATTGACCCGTGTCGTCGCCGAGCCCGGCGAGGAAGCCGTGTAGCCGCTGATGCGGTAGTCGTAGTTGCTGCCGGTGTTGAGCGTCAGCGTGCCGTTGACGATGAGCGCGGCGGCGTCGGACGGCTTGATCGTGCCGCCATTGTTGGCTGTCAGATTGCCGTTGACGGTCAGCGAGGTCTTGCCCGAGGGCGCGAGCGTGCCGCCGCTGTTGACCGTGGTCGCGCCGATCGAGCCCTCGCCCTCGACCCGGCCGGCGTTGTCAATCGTGACCGCGCCGCCCAGATGCGCCGAGCCCGCCATCTGCAACGTGGCGTTCGACACGCTCGCCGCCCCGGAGAAGCCGGAGCTGTCGGCGCTGAAGATCGTCGTGCCGGAGAGGACGCTGATCGTCCCGGCGCCGGAGATCGCGCCGGCGAAGATGTAATCGCTCGCCGTGTGATTGAAGACCAGCTTGCCGGTGCCAGCACCGAAATGGATATCCCCGTCGATCGTGCCGGCGGCGACCGCAGCCTGCCCCGCTGCGGCACCGATATTGATCGTCCCGGTGCTGCCGGCATTCCTGGCGACATCGATCCGCCTGCCGCGTCCCGCTCCGGCCTTGCCGCCATTGGCGACGGTCAGCGTGCCACTGCCGGAGTTCCCGACCGTGAACGTCGTCGCCGTCAAGCTCGATCCGGCACCCGAAACCAGCGCCGAGCCGGTGCCGTTCTCGCCGAGCACGAGCTCCCGGGCCACGACATGTGATCCATTGCCGTTGACGCTGATCGCGCCGGAGCCTCCGATCGACGCTCCCGTGGTGATCAAGCCGGCCTGGACGGTTGCGCCATTGGCCACCGTCAGGCTGCCCTGGCCTTCATCGCCGATGGCGAGCCGGCTTCCAACGCTCCATGCCGCCCCGGCCCCTGCGACCTCCACGGCCGCAACCTGACCGGGAGCGTTGGTGATGCGGGCGTTCGTCGCCGTCAGCTGCGCCCCTGCCGAGAAGACGAGCGCTCCGGCCTCGATCGTCATGTTGCCGACGCGAGCAGTCGAGGCGCCCGACAGCGTCCAGGTGCTCGTGCCGGTCTTGTTGAAGGTCGAGAAGCCTTGATATTGCGCCCCCAGGCCGCGCAGATCGAAGCTCGCATTCGCCGCGCCGCCGAGGATGAGCGTCGCGCTGTTGCCGCCGAACACCTGGCCGACGAGCGTATAGCCCGCCAGCAATTCGAGCGAATTGCCGCTGCCGTTGAGCTTGATCGCCGCGCCCTGCGCGCCGGGAACGGTGCCCTGCCCCTCGCCGCCGCGCACCGCCCCGGCGACGGTGATCGAGGTCCCGCCACCCATCACTTCGATGCCCGAACCGCCGTCCCCGCCGCGGCTGGTCGTCGTCTGCTGGGCGATACCACCGCGCCCGCCCGAGACCAGCGCGCCACTCTGGACCGTCACACTGGCCTGGCCGTCGATGAAGATGCCGGCGCCGCCGCCGCCCGGCGATCCGCCACTGGCATCGCCGCCATCGCCGCCGATCGCGCTCCCGGCTATGGTAACCGTGGCGGAACCGGTCGTTCGGATTCCGTCGCCGCCCCAACCCGACCAGGTCTGGTAGCCGCCGCGGCCCCCTTTTCCGCCCAGCGCATGGCTGTCGGACGCAAGCGTGATGATCGTGCTGCCGCCATCCCGCGCGTTGACCTCGATACCGGAGCCGCCGCGACCCCCATTCCCGTCGGCTCCGTTACGGCCATAATTGGCGTTCGGCATGTTGTAGCCATAGACCGAACCCGGAGGGCCGCCGCTCCCGCCCTCGCCACCATCGCCGCCGTTGCCACCCTGAGCGGTCGTTCCGTAAAGGCTGATCTGCCGGCCATAGGCCGAGTACAAGCCCGCCCCGCCGCCGCCGCCGTCGCCGCCCGCGCCTGCGGGCCCGCCATCGCCGGGGTACCAGCGCGCGATGACCGTGCAGATTCCCCTGCCGTAGCAGAGCGAGGTTTCATAGGCTCCCGATCCGGAGCCGCCATCGCCGCCATTACCGCCGCGGCCGCCATTACCGCCACGCAACGTCGCATTGGAGCTCGTCACGACGAGGTTGGATGGCGCCGTGTAGTAGAACCCCTTCATGGGGTCGTAGGCGAGCTGCCGGCCGGGCAGGCTCAATCCCGCCGCGCCACCTCCGCCGCCGCCGCCACCGCCGCCGCCTGCACCCCCATGCCCGATGAAGGGGTCCCGATAGGAATTGCCTCCCGTCCCTCCGTTTCCGCCGGAGCCGCCATCACCGCCCACCAGGCTGATCGTCTGAGCCGCGGCCAGCAACGTCCCGGTGAAATCGAGGCCGACGGCCCCGCCGCCACCGCCACCGCCGCTGCCACCGTCATGCCCCGGCGCGCCGGCTGCACCGTGCGACGGCGAGCCGCCTCCTGAACCGGACTGCCCGACATGCCCGAGATACCCCGGCGGGATCGACTGGAGAATGGAGGTGGTACCGCTGATGTCGCCACCTTCGCCGCCGCCATGGCCGCGCACGCCACTGCCGCCCTTGCCGCCTTTGGATCCACCACCGGCTCCGGCATTGGCGCCGCCACCACCGCCACCGCCACCACCGGCATATTCGCCGCTGCGGCTTCCGGCTTGCCCGCTGGTCGGATGACTGATGCCGTGCGCGCCCCCTGCCCCGCCCTGACCGCTCACCTGCGCCCAGGCCGGCAGCGCCAGCACGAGAGGTGAGCAGAACGCGGTCGGCACGGCCATGGTGAGCAGAATGCGCAGCAGCGCGGTCGAGGATGCGAGGCTGCCCGATGCCGCAGGCCGAAGCCGGGAAACGCATTGCGTCGCCTCGCAGGCCGTCACGGGGCTCGGCTCCGGAGGGGTGGCGGCGCGCTGGCGGCGAAGCTGCATAAGTGCTGGGGATGTCTCGATCGGCCCCGCATTGATTTCGGACACACGGTGGGCCGCAAGCGGATTTCGACGAATGGACATGCCGGTTCGACGAACGGCGGCCCCAGCCCGATTCATCGTGAGAAATCAGTTAAATGACGGTGGCTGCATCGCTCGCGAATCAGCGGTCCGCGCTTACACGCCGAGGCGTTGCCGCAGCTCCTGCCGGTAGGGTCGCGACACCGGCCAGGCCTCGGCGAGCTGGCCGAGCCCGATTGTCCAGCGGTTACCGGCGCGCCGGTCGAGGCCGCTGACATGCTGGAGATTGACGATCGCGGTGCGGTGGATACGCAGGAAGACCGTCGGCGGCAGCAACCCGGCCCAGAGCGTCAGCGGGCGCAGATCGAGCACGGTCGAGCCATCCCGCAGCCAGACCTTGGCATAGTCGCGGGCCGAGCGGACGCCGAGAATAGCTTGCGGATCGACGCCGATGATCTGGCCTTGCCGGCGCAGATAGATCAGCGGCGCAAATGTCCTGGCGCCGTCGATAAGCGACTGCCCGCCACGGGACGAGCCGTAACGCGCCAATGCGATCAGCTCGGCGCAGCGGAACAGCGCCCCGATCTCGGCCGGCGACCAATGACGCTCGGCGGTGGTCGCATCGAAGCCGATGCAGGCGCGCAGGCGTCCGTCATGGAAGACGGGCACGCTGAGCACGCTCCTGTCGCCCTGCCTGAGCATCTCGACCTGGAGCGGGCGGGCCGGGCGCGGCAGCTCGGCGACCCGGTTGATCATCACCGCCCTGCCCTTCGCCAGGAACTGGTGCAGCCAGGCGATCATGGTCACTGGCGCATCCTGCAGGTCCTCGACGAAGGACCGCACGCCCTGCCGGCTCCATTCATGCGTGTTGCGGAAGCGCAGCAGCTCGGCGTCGTATTCGAACATCCAGGCCCGGTCGGCTCCGGCGAGCGCGCCGAGCTCGGCCAGGGCCGCTGTGATGGCGATATCGATGGGCTCCTGCAGCAGCAGCCTGGCCACGTGATAGGGCCAGTCGGGCCCGGCTGCCTCGCCGCATTCGCCGAGCGCATAGGCTTCGTAGACGGGATCGGTTGCCGCGGGGGAGCGTTCAAGCATGCCGTGGGCGATCTTCCACCATCAGATGCCCAGGGCAAGCCTGTGCCTGCGTTGGGCGACGCCGCATCAGGCCGGCGCGGCCGGCGCGCCGGCCCATTCGGTCCTTGGCGGGATCGCCTCGCCCTTCATGACGATGGTGAGCAGGCCGAGCCGGGCATGGTCGCCGACATCGGTATCGTAGAGCACCGTGGTCAAGCCGCCGAGCGCGCAGCCCTTGCCGATCTCGATGCGGCCCACCTTCATCACCCGGTCCTCGAAGAGATGGGTCTGGAGATTGGCGGTCGCGTTGATCGCGGCGTAGTCGCCGATGCTGACGCAATCGAACTCGGTGATATCGGTCGAGTCGAGATAGACGCCCTGACCGATCTTCACGCCGAACAGGCGCATCGCCCAGGGCAGCATCGGCGTGCCGCGCAGCGCGTTGAGCAGGATGGCACCAGCCGTGCCCCAGTAAAGCGTTGTCATCGCCTCGGTGCGCAGCGCCCACCACGACCAGAGGCCGCGATTGCCGGGCCGGTAGACGCCCATCAGCAGCCATTTCACCAGCAGCACGGCGCTCGCCAGGGCGATCGAGGTGCCGATCGCGCAGGCGATGAAGACCGGGGCGAACTCGGCCCAGCTCTGCGCGCGCTCGAGGGCGGGGAAGAGGAAGAGCTCGGCCGTGATGGTGCCGAAGGTGATGAACATCATCGTCGGCATCGAGGCGCTGAACAATTCGAAGACGGCGCGCAGGATGCGACGCCACAGCGGCGGCCGGAAGGTCTTGGCGATGTCGGCATCGTCGAAGCGCTGGCGCGCAGGCAGCAGGATCGGCGGGCTGCCGAAGCGGGTCTCTCCGGGCTGCATCGCGACATCGCTGGGCGGCTTCGACTTGATGCCGAGCAGCGAGCCCGTCGGCAGGAAGGCGCCGGGCGGCACGACCGCATCATTGCCGATGAAGACTTGGTCGCCGGTGCGCACGGGCTTGGCGGTCATCCAGCCGCGGCGGACATCCTCGTCGCCGAGCACGACCTCGTCGGCAACGAAGCAGCGATCGCCGATCTCGATCATGTCGTAGCGGCCGGCGAAATTGGTGGCGATCTCGGTATCCTTGCCGATCTTCGCACCCATCATCCGGTACCAGAGCCGCATGTAGATAGTGGAGAACAGAGAGGACAGGCTCTGCAGCATGACCTCCGAGGCGAGGCCGACGGTCCATTTGCGCAGGCCGTAGCCGGAGGCGATGGCATGCGTGCCCTCGATCGAGCGCGGCTGCACCAGCCAGCGGATCGCGGTGACGAACAGGACGGTGCCGAGCATCAGCACCATCGCGGTCGGCCAGGCGATGACCGGCAGGACCCAGCGGTAGTCGATGCCGACCAATTGCTGCAGCGGGCCGTCGAACCGGTCGAGGATGACGAAGGCCGGGAAGATCGGCAGCAGCGCCAGCGCCGGCATCAGCACCAGCATGGCGGCGAAGAAGACGCCCTGCAGGGCCCGAACCGGGACCGAGGGCTTCGGAGCGGGCTGCGGCCAGGCGGCGGGATCGACCGCGCCGATGCGGCGGCCGGGCGAGCCGTCCCAGTGCTCGAAGGCACCGACCCGGCTGCCCGCGGCGAGGGCCGTCAGATCGGCGAGTTCCGCGCCTTCGCCGATCACCGTGTCATGGCCGATGGCGCAGGAGGTGCCGATATAGGCGTCCTTGCCGATCGTGATCGTGCCGATCACCAGCTCGTTGCCGACCACCTCGGCATTGGCGAGGCTGAGCTTGCCCCCGAGCGTGACGTCGTCGCCGATCTCGACGAGATCGATCGCACCGGCCTCGAAGCCGCTCACGAAGACGCCCTTGCCGACCTTGGCGCCGAGCAGGCGCATGGCGATGCTCGCCAGTGGCGTCCCCTGCATCAGGCTGAGATGGATCATCGACGTGAATTGGCGGGCAAGCCACCAACGGAAGAAATAGACGCCCCAGAGCGGATACCGGCCCGGCCTGGTGCGCCAGAGCACTAGGCGCTTGCCGACGATGCCAGCGAGCATGACCGAAAGCACGACGAGGGCGTAGGTGCCCATCATCATCAGGACTTCGCGCAGCTCGATCACCCCGTCCGAGGTGATCAGCTCGTAGATCACGTAGATCGTCAGCCAGGGGCCGGTCAGCGCCAGCAGCAGCACCGGCATTGAGGCGAGCTGGGCGAGGCCACAGAGCAGGCGGCGGCGCAGCGGCGGCGGCTCGAAGGAGAGATCGCGCGCCTGCTTGCCTGCATTCGCCTGCCAGCGCTCGTCGAGCCGGGCGGCGATCGCGCGCAGGGTGCGCAGGCTGTAGACGTCCTCCAGCGTGATGCTCGGCAGGTCGGGATTGGCGCGCACCCCGGCGAGGAAGGTCGCGGCCAGCAGCGAATGACCGCCGAGATCGGCGAAGAAATCGGCCTCGAACCCGATCACCTGGCCCGGGAAGAGCGGCCTGGCGGCGGCGAGCAAGGCGGCCTCCGTCGCGCTCTGCGGTTCCTCCTGCTCCTCGGCGGAGGCCACCAGCGTCAGCGACGCCGCCTTCAGCGCCTTGCGATCGGCCTTGCCCGAGGTCAGGCGCGGCAGGCTCGCCATCTCCTCGAAATGCGAGGGCACCATATAAGGCGGCAGGGTCTCCTTCAGGGCTGCGCGCACGGCGCCGCGGTCGAAGGCGGCGCCAGTGTCGGGCACCACGAAGGCGACGAGCCGGTCGATGCCGTCGTCGCGGCGCAGCACCACGGTCGCCTGCGCGATGCCGGGCAGGTCGCAGAGCCTCGCCTCGATCTCGCCGAGCTCGAGCCGGAAGCCGCGCAGCTTGACCTGGTCGTCGATGCGGCCATGGAAGAGGATCTTGCCCTTCTCGGAGATGCTGACCGCATCGCCCGAGCGATAGAGCACCGGGTCCGAGCCGTCGCCGCCGAAGGGGTTGGCGATGAATTTCTCGGCGGTGAGATCGGGACGGCCGAGATAGCCGGCGGCGACGCCGGGGCCACCGATCAGCAATTCGCCCTCGGTGCCGGCGCCAACGATCCGCATCTCCTCGTCGACGACGTAGCAGGTGTAGTTCGGGATCGGCACGCCGATGGTCACCGCCTCGTCCGGCGTGACCTCGTCGACGGTGGCGACGACGGTCGCCTCGGTCGGCCCGTAGGAGTTGAAGACCTTGCGGCCCGGCCGGCACCAGCGCTGGCGGACGGCGGGAGGGCAGGCTTCGCCGCCGAGGATGATGATGCGCAGGCTCGGAATGTCTTGCGGCATCATGGCGAGCAGCGTCGGCACCGTGTCGAGCACGGTGATGCCGGCCTCGGCCATCAGGGCCGGCAGGCGCTCGACCTCGCCCAGCACCTGCGCCGAGGCGACCCAGAGCGTCGCGCCGACGAGATAGGGGACGAAGATCTCCTCCAAAGAGAGATCGAAGGCGACCGAGGCGCCCTGGAAGGAGACGTCGTCCGCCGCCATGCCGTAGACGAGGTTCGACGAGCGCAGATAATGGCAGATATTGCTGTGGGCGATGACGATGCCCTTGGGCTTGCCAGTCGAGCCCGAGGTGTAGATCGCATAGGCCGGGCTCGCCGGGGTCACGCCGTCGGCGCGCGGATCGACCGGCGGGGCATCGGTGCCCACGGCGATCAGCTCGCGGCAGCTCACGGCATCGGCGGGCAGTTCCCGATCGAGCTTGGCGCGGGTGGCGTCGTCGATGACGATGATCTTCGCCGCGCAATCGGCGAGGCATTCGCCGATGCGCTCGGGCGGAGCGTCCGCATCGAAGGGGATATAGGCCGCGCCAGCCTTGAGGATGCCGAGCAGCGCGACATGCAGGTCGAGCGAGCGGGACATCCACAGGCCAACGAAATCTCCAGCCGTGACGCCGCGCGCCCGCAATGCGCGTGCGACCTTGTCGGCCCTTGCGTCGAGCTCGGCATAAGTGACGCGCTCGGCGCCGAAGATGATGGCGATGTGGTCGGGCGTGCGCCGGGCAGAGGCCTCGAAGATCTCGCCGAGCAGTTCATCACGCAGGAGCGACGGCTCCACGGCACCCACGAGTTTCCCGGCACCGCGCCCGACGATGGCGTGCATGATCCGCTTCCCCCAAAGCCAATGCCGCAAGGACGAGCGGCCCATGCGAGACCGAGATTTGTTAGCGGCGAGAGATGTAGATTGCGTTAGGAGGTTACGACGGGTTGTTCCGCTGCATGGCCGCGCAGTTCGCCGGGCCCGGACGTCGAGCCCGTTGTACGAGCCCCGGTGGTCCGCGAAAACAAGCGTCGTCGACGCTTGTTAGCCCCGCAGAAATTGGTTACAAACGCAACTATATCATGACCGCTGCCAATGCTGCGGCGGGAGGGACGGGCCTTTCGGGAGGATGGTCATGAACATCAGGAACACGGCTGCCGCGCAAGCGCAGGACGGCGCAGCCAGGAGCGCGATCGCGGCCGGCTACATGTCCGGCTTCGGCAACGGCTTCGAGACCGAGGCCCTGCCGGGCGCGCTGCCGCTCGGCCGCAATTCGCCGCAGCAATGCGCCTACGGGCTCTATGCCGAGCAGCTCTCCGGCTCGCCCTTCACCGCGCCGCGCACCACCAATGAACGCTCCTGGCTCTACCGCATCCGACCGACGGTGGCCCATTGGAACACGTTCAGGAAGGTCGATACCCGGCTCTGGCGCACGGCACCGGCCCGCGAGGTCGACATGCCGATCGCGCCGCTGCGCTGGAGCCCGATCCCGATCCCGTCGGAACCGCTTTCCTTCGTCGAGGGCGTCCACAGCATCACCACGGCCGGCGACGCCGGTAGCCAGGGCGGCATGGGCGCGCATGTCTATCTGATCACGCGGTCCATGGTGGACGAGTATTTCTACAATGCCGATGGCGAGATGCTGTTCGTGCCGCAGCAGGGCTCCTTACGCCTCTGGACCGAGTTCGGGATCATCGAGATCGAGCCGGGCGAAATCGCGGTCATCCCACGCGGCGTCAAGATCCGCGTCGAGCTCAAGGACGGTCCGGCCCGCGGCTATATCTGCGAGAATTATGGCGGCGCCTTCACCTTGCCGGAGCGCGGGCCGATCGGCGCCAACTGCCTCGCCAATCCCCGCGACTTCCTGACGCCGGTCGCGGCCTTCGAGGACCGTGATGCACCTTCAAAGATGTATGTGAAATGGGGCGGCAACCTCTGGGCCGCCGACATCGACCATTCGCCGCTGGACGTCGTCGCCTGGCACGGCAACTATGCGCCCTACAAATACGATCTCAGGCGCTTCTCGCCGGTCGGCCCGATCCTCTACGACCATGCCGACCCGTCGATCTTCACCGTGCTGACCTCGCCCTCGGAGACGCCCGGCACGGCGAATATCGACTTCGTCATCTTCTCCGACCGCTGGCTGGTGGCCGAGAACACCTTCCGCCCGCCCTGGTACCATATGAACGTGATGAGCGAGTTCATGGGGCTGGTCTACGGCGTCTATGACGCCAAGACCGGCGGCGGCTTCGTGCCCGGCGGCATCTCCCTGCACAACACGATGCTGCCGCACGGTCCGGACCTCGACGCCTTCGAGAAGGCGAGCACTGTCGAGCTGAAGCCGCACAAGCTCGAAGGCACGCTCGCCTTCATGTTCGAGACGCGCTTTCCCCAGCAGGTCACGGCCTTCGCCGCGCAGAGCGACGCACTGCAGCAGGACTATGGCGGCTACGGCCACAAGCTGACCAAGCATTTCGACCCGAACAAGCCCTGAGGCCGGGCGTATTCGGGCAGCAAGTCAGATGCCGAGATAGGCCTCGCGGATGCGCGGATCGGCGATCAGCTCCTCGGCCGTGCCGCTGAAGCCGATGCGGCCGGTCTCCATGACATAACCGCGATCGGCGATCCTGAGAGCCGCATAGGCGTTCTGCTCGACCAGCAGCACGGTGACTCCCAGCGATTTCAGGGTCTTCACGACATCGAAGATCTGCGCCACCAGGATCGGCGCCAGCCCCATGCTGGGCTCGTCGAGCAGCAGGCAGGCGGGCCGGGCCATCAGGGCGCGGCCGATCGCCAGCATCTGCTGCTGGCCGCCGGAGAGGCCGCCGGCCGGCAGGTTGCGCTTCTCCTTCAGGATCGGGAACATCGCGAAGGCGTCTTCCATGTCGCGCTCGACGCGCTCGTCGGCGAAGAGATAGGCGCCGAGCCGCAGGTTCTCCTCGACCGTCAGGTTGGTGAAGATCAGCCGCCCTTCCGGCGATTGCGACAGACCCAAGCCGACGCGGCGATGGGCGGGAATCGCCTTCAGCGCCTCGCCACGGAAGATGATGGCGCCGCCGCTCGCCGGCTGCACGCCGGAGATGCAGCGCAGCAGCGTCGTCTTGCCGGCGCCGTTGGCGCCGACCACGGTGACGATCTCGCCGGAGCCGACTTCGAGGTCGACCCCGTGCAGGACCTCGATGCGGCCATAGCGCGAGCGCAACCCCTCAACCGAGAGCATGGCCCGCCTCCGTCGCTTGCGTGCCGAGATAGGCCTCGATCACCTTGGGATCGCGCGAGACGGCGGCGGGGGCGCCCTCGGCGATCTTCTCGCCGCGATCGAGCACGACGATGTGCTGGGAGATGCGCATCACCATCTTCATGTCGTGCTCGACCAGCAGGATGGCGACGCCGGATTTGGCGACCTCGGCGATCAGATGGTCGATCTCCTCGGTCTCGACCGCGTTGCAGCCGGCCGCCGGCTCGTCGAGCAGGAGGATGCGCGGCTCCAGCGCCAGCGCCCGGGCGATCTCGAGACGTTTCAGCGCGCCATAGGAGAGCGAGGAGGCCTCCCGCTCGGCGCCGCGCGCCAGGCCGACGCGCTCCAGCAGTTCGGTGGCGCGCGCACGCGTCACGGCGCTGCGGCGGCGCGAGGACGGCAGGCTGAGGAGATCGCCGAGGATCGGCCCGCGCTCCCGAAGGTGGCAGCCGGTCATGGCGTTCTCCAGCACGCTCATGCGCTGGAAGATCTGCAGGTTCTGGAAGGTGCGCGACAGGCCGCGCTCGGCCAGCCGGTTCGGCGCCAGGCCGGTGACGTCCTGGCCATCCAGCGCGATCCGGCCGCGCTGCGGCTGGTAGACGCCCGAGATCATGTTGAACAGCGTGGTCTTGCCGGCGCCGTTGGGCCCGATCACCGAGACGATCTCGCCCGGCGAGACCGAAAAGTCGACATCGTTGACGGCGCGCAGGCCGCCAAAATCGATGCCGAGACCTTCGACCGAAAGGAGGGTCATCAGCCCCTCCCCTTCAGGCGGCGCATGATGGAGGGCAGCAGCCCGTCGCGCATGAAGATCATCACCAGCATCATGATCAGGCCGAGGATGAGGTTCTCGTATTGCTGCAGCACGGTCAGCGCCTGCGGCAGCAGCGTCAATGTCGCCGCGCCGAGGATGGCGCCCGGCACCGAGCCGACGCCGCCGAACACCGTCATCGTCACCAGCTCGATCGAATGCAGGAAGCCGGCGACATCCGGCGTGATGAAGCGGTTCATCAGCGCCAGCAGCGAACCGGACAGCGAGGCGTAGACGGCCGAGATCACGAAGGCCGAAAGCTTCAGCCGGGCGACGTCGACGCCGACGGTGCGGGCTGCGACCTCGGAATCGTGCAGGGCACGCAGCGCCCGGCCCGAAGGGCTGTCGTGCAGATTGAGCGCGATCCAGGCGCCGGCGAGCATGGACAGGCCGGTGGCGGCGTACCAGAACTGGGCATTGCTCAGGGCGATGCCGATGCCGGCGAGCGCTCTGCGCAGACCGAGCTCGGCGACCTCGCGTCCGTCCGGACCGCCGGTGATCTTCGCCTCATTGGCGAGCACCATCGAGACGAGGATGCCGAAGCCGAGGGTGGCGACGGCGAGGTAATAACCCTTGAGCCGCAGGATCGGCCGGCCGATCAGCCAGGCGACGACGCCTGAGAGCACGGCGCCGAGCAGCATGGCGAGCCCGGGATGCAGGCCGAGATAACCGGGCGCGAGGGCGCAGGCATAGGCGCCGATCCCGGCGAAGCCGGCATGGCCGAGGCTGATCTGGCCGGCGAAGCCGATCAGGACGACAAGGCCGGTGACCGCGAGCCCGTTGACGAAGATCAGCGCGCCGATGCGGTAATAGAAGTTCGAGGGGAAGAAGGCCGGCGCCAGAGCGACCAGCACGGCCAGCACGATCAGAGTGAGATGCTTGCGGGACAGACGCATCGTCACACCCGGTCCATCGCCTTGCGGCCGAACAGGCCCTGCGGCCGCACGAACAGGATCACGAGGATCAGGACGAAGGCGACAGCGTCCTTGTAGACGGAGCTGACATAACCCGCGGTGAGCGCCTCGATCAGCCCGAGCAGCAATCCGCCGGCCAGGGCGCCGGCCGGAACGCCCATGCCGCCGAGCATGGCGGCGGCGAAGCCCTTCAGCGCCATCGCCACGCCGAGATCGTAGCTGGTCAGGGTGATCGGCGTGACCAGTACCCCGGCGAGAGCGCCGATCGCAGCCGAGACGGCGAAGCTCAGCGTCATCATGTGGTTGGGGTTGATGCCGACCAGGCTGGCGGCGATGCGGTTGTTGGCGGTGGCGAGCACGGCCTTGCCGGTCAGCGTGCGGGCGAAGAACAGCCAGAGCGCGAGGAAGATCCCGACCGCCCCGGCGATGACCCAGAGGCCCTGCGGCAGCATGGTCGCGCCGAAGATCCTGAACGGATCGTCGCCGGAGAAGCTCGGGAAGCGATGGAGCTGCTTGTCGAAGACGAGCTGGGCGCTGCCGCGCAGGAAGATCGAGGCGCCGATCGTGATGATGATCAGGCTGGCGACGGGCGCGCCGCGCGCCGGCTCGATGGCGAGCTTGTTGAGGAGCACGCCGATCGTTGCCGCCGCGAGGATAGCGAGCAGCGCCGCCAAAGGCAGCGGAATGCCGGCCTGCCAGGCGAAGAAAGTGATCATCCCGCCCAGCATGACGAACTCGCCCTGGGCGAAGTTCACCACGTCGGAGGCGTTGTAGATCAGGGTGAAGCCGAGCGCGACCAGCGCATAGACCGCGCCGACGGTCACGCCCGACAACAGATATTGGAGAAGTTCGGGCACGCTATGCTCCCCGTGGCTCACCCGGACGCTGAAGGCCAGTCCAGCTCGTCATGCTCGCCCTTGTGGCGAGCATCCACGTCTTGAACGCCGCCTTGCCCGAAGGAAGACGTGGATGGTCGGGACAAGCCCGACCATGACGGGAAGGGCTGGGTTCAATGGCCTCGGGTCGCGTCCAGATTTACTGCACCAGCGCCCAGTTGCCGCCCTTGATCTCGAGCATGCGGAACGCCGTGAGGTCGAGGCCGAGGTGATCGCCCGCTGCCATGTTGAAGGTGCCGGTGACGCCGACGAAGCCCTTCGTATTCTCCAGCGCGTCGCGGATCGCCTTCGGATCGGC
The DNA here is from genome assembly GCA_024231975.1 of Allobosea sp. Lineage (GTDB taxonomy): Bacteria > Pseudomonadota > Alphaproteobacteria > Rhizobiales > Beijerinckiaceae > Allobosea. The sequence continues at coordinate 182,238 of JAAEQB010000064.1, read as the reverse complement.
CTTGCCGGCACGCTTGATCGCGTCGACCAGGAGCCGCAGCCCGTCATGAGCGTAGCCGCCGAAGGTGGAGGCCGGCTGGTTGAACTTCGCCTGGTAGGTGGTGGTGTAGGCGGAGACGACCGCCTTCTGCGGATCGTTCGCCGGCAGGAGGTTGGCGACGAGGACGGCAGTGCCGGGCAGGCGCACGCCTTCCGAGGCCGGGCCGGCGAGGTCGATGAAGCTCTTCGAGGCGACGCCATGCGACTGGTAGAGCGGCGTCTTGATGCCGAGCTGGCCGTAGTTGCGGGTGACGATCGCAGGGCCCTGGCCGAAGCCGGGATTGAGGATGGCCTGCACCTCGCCCTTGGAGCGGATATTGGTCAGCTGCGGGGTCATGTCGGCGTCGTTCGGGCCATAGGTCTCCTCGGCCAGCACGGTGATGCCGAACTCGCCGATGACCTGCAGGCACTGCTTGCGCATCGACGCGCCGAAGCCGTCGGAGCCGGAGATCAGGGCGATCTTGCTGAAGCCCTTGGCCTTCATGTCCTCGAAGATCTTGCGGCAGGCCATCCGGTCGGTATGCGGCGTCTTGAAGACGAAGGGCTTGACCGGGTCGATGATCTCGATCGCGCCCGCCAGCGAGATGAACGGGATCTTGGCGTTCTCGACGACCGAGATGATCGACATGGTGGTGCCGGTGGTCGAGCCGCCGACGATGGCGACGACCTCGTCGTCCTCGACCAGGCGCGTGGCGAAGGTGCGCGCCTTGTTCGGATCGCCACCATCGTCATAGAGGAAGAGCTTGATCTTCTGGCCGAGCACGCCGCCGGCGGCATTGATCTCGTCGACCAGCAATTTGAGGGTCTTGGCCTCGGGATCGCCGAGCGAGGAGGCCGGGCCGGTCTCGGAGACCGAGGCGCCGATCTTGATGTCGGCAAAGGCCGGGCCGGCCAGGCCGAGCGTCAGCGCGAGCGCGCCGCCGATAACTCCGAACTTCATTGTTTCCTCCGCGTTCCCAGGCTTTTCGCCGAAGCGTTTTTTGTGGTTCGTCGCCGCACCGCTGAAGCCCAGAGCGCGATCGCCGTCGTTCCCGTGGCGCGAGGCTGGACCTTGTGACCGGCCATGCCGATCAGGGTTGCTCACGCCGTTCTTGGATTAATAATTGACCGACCGTTCGGACTATGCAAGGAATTTTTTGGAGCGACGGCCCAAGGCCGCGACTTGAATGGGAGGAAGGCTCGTGTCCGACACGGTCAAGATTGAGCTCGCCGACGGCCTGCTGCGGCTGACGCTCAATCGTCCCGACAAGCTCAACTCCTTCAATGACGAGATGCATCTGGCCCTGCGCGCCGGCTTCCAGCGTGCGCATGACGAGAGCGACATTCGTGCGGTGCTGCTGACGGGCGCCGGCCGCGGCTTCTGCGCCGGCCAGGACCTGGGCGACCGCGACCCGCGCAAAGAGACCGCCCCGGATCTCGGCCGCACGATCGAGACCTTCTACAACCCGCTGATCCGCCTCATCCGCAGCCTCGACAAACCGGTGATCTGCGCGGTCAATGGCGTCGCCGCCGGCGCCGGCGCCAATATCGCGATCGCCTGCGACATCGTACTGGCGGCCCGCTCCGCGAAGTTCATCCAGGCCTTCTCGAAGATCGGCCTCGTCCCCGATTCCGGTGGCACCTGGAGCCTCGCGCAATTGCTCGGCGAGGCGCGCGCCAAGGCGCTCGCCCTGACGGCAGAACCGCTGACGGCGGAAACCGCTGCGGCCTGGGGCCTGATCTGGCGCGCCGTCGACGATACCGAGCTGATGAGCGAAGCCGAGGCGCTCGGCAAGAAGCTCGCCGCCGGCCCCACCTTCGGGCTCGGCCTGATCAAGCAGGCGATCCAGGCTTCGGCCGGCAACACGCTCGACCAGCAGCTCGACCTCGAGCGCGACCTGCAGCGCCGCGCCGGCCGCAGCGCCGACTATGCCGAGGGCGTCCTCGCCTTCCTCGACAAGCGCCAGCCGAAGTTCAGCGGACGATGAGCCTCGACTTCTCCGATCCGCTCGCCGTCGCCCACGCCTCTGCCGCAGCGATGTGGGAGAAGGACTTGGCCTCCCGCAGCCTCGGCATGAGCCTCGATGCGGTCGGCCCGGGCGAGGCGACGCTGTCGCTGACGGTCACGGCCGAGATGACCAACGGCCACAAGACCTGCCATGGCGGCTACATCTTCACGCTCGCGGATTCGGCCTTCGCCTTCGCCTGCAACAGCTACAACCAGAACACCGTCGCGCAGCATTGCTCGGTGACGTTCCTGCGCCCAGCCTTCGCGGGTGACCGTCTCACCGCCAGCGCCCGTGAGGTCTCGCGCAGCGGCCGCAGCGGCATCTACGACATCAAGGTGACGAACCAGAGCGGCGAGCATGTCGCGGAATTCCGCGGCCACTCCCGCACCGTCAAGGGCACGCCGATACCCGCGCCGGGCTGAACGTTCCGGCCGAAACAAGACAAAAGCGCAGGAAACCATGGAAGACCTTTCGCCCCGTCCGGGCGATCTCGATCCCATCGAAACCGCCTCCCGCGACGAGATCTCGGCGCTGCAGCTCAAGCGGCTGAAGACGACGCTCGACCACGCCTATCGCAACTCGCCACACTACCGGGCGCAGTTCGACGGGGCCGACGTCCATCCCGACGATCTCAAGACGCTGTCCGACCTCGCCAAGTTCCCCTTCACGGTGAAGAAGGACCTGCGCGACACCTATCCGTTCGGGATGTTCGCGGTGCCGCAGGACAAGGTCGCCCGCATCCACGCCTCCTCGGGTACGACCGGCAAGCCGACCGTCGTCGGCTACACCCAGAACGACATCGAGATGTGGGCAACCTGCGTCGCCCGCTCGATCCGGGCGGCGGGCGGCCGGGCCGGCGACATCTGCCATGTCGCCTATGGCTACGGCCTTTTCACCGGCGGGCTCGGCGCCCATTACGGCGCCGAGAAGCTCGGCTGCACGGTGATCCCGATCTCGGGTGGCATGACCGAGCGCCAGGTGACGCTGATCCAGGACTTCAAGCCGCGCATCATCATGGTGACGCCGTCCTACATGCTGTCGATCCTCGACGAGTTCCGGCGCCAGGGCATCGATCCGCGCAGCTCCTCGCTCACCGTCGGCATCTTCGGCGCCGAGCCCTGGACCAATGCGATGCGCGAGGAGATCCAGCAGGATTTCGACATGCATGCCGTCGACATCTACGGTCTGTCGGAGGTGATCGGCCCGGGCGTCGCCAGCGAATGCGTCGAGACCAAGGACGGGCTGCATGTCTGGGAGGATCATTTCTATCCGGAGATCATCGATCCGGAGACCGGCGCTGTCCTGCCCGATGGCGAGATCGGCGAGCTCGTCTTCACCTCGCTGACCAAGGAGGCGCTGCCAATCATCCGCTATCGCACCCGCGACCTGACGCGGCTGCTGCCCGGCACGGCGCGGGCGATGCGCCGGATCGAGAAGATTACCGGCCGCACCGACGACATGATGATCCTGCGCGGCGTCAACATCTTCCCGACGCAGATCGAGGAGCAGCTGCTGAAATGCGGCGGCCTCGCCCCGCATTTCCAGATCGAGCTCGTGCGCGCCGGCCGGATGGACGACATGGTCGTGCATGTCGAGGCGATGCCGCACGCAGCCGATGCCGCCGCGCGCGCCTCGTCAGCCAAGGAACTTGCGCACCACATCAAAAGCGTGGTGGGGGTGAGCACCAAGATTGAGGTCGGCGACCCCGATTCGGTCGAGCGTTCGGCCGGCAAGGCCAGGCGCGTCGTCGACAACCGGCCGAAAGGATAACAGGCGATGGCCCGCACCAGGGCTGCGGATTTCGACGAGAAGCGGCGCAGCATCCTCGACAGCGCCGCGGCCGTCTTCGCCAAGCTCGGCATGGAGCGCGCCTCGATGGCGCAGATCGCCCAGGAGAACAACGTCTCCAAGGCGCTGCTCTACCATTACTATCCGAGCAAGGACCTGCTGATCTTCGATATCGGCCGCACCCATCTCGTCGAGCTGGAGGCGGCGATCATCGAAGCCGACCGGCCCGATCTCGAGCCGCGGGCGCGTTTGCGTCATCTGATCGGCGGCGTGCTGGAGAACTACCGCACCGCTTCGAACTTCCACCAGGTCCTGCTCAACGGCACGGGATCGCTCACCGAGGCGCAGCGGCTGGAGCTCCGGGAGATGGAGCGCCGCATCGTCAAGGCGTTCTCGGACGTGCTGGTCGACATCAATCCGGCGCTGGCGGAGAATCGCGCCGGGGTGACGCCGGTCACCATGTCGCTCTTCGGCATCCTCAACTGGGTCTACACCTGGTTCCGGCCCAGCGGCGCGCTGAGCCGAGAAGGCTATGCCGACATGGTCACCGCGCTGTTCCTCGATGGCGCCAGCGCGATGAAGTAGCGGCGCTCAAGCCGGCCAGGTCTTCGCCACCATGGTCAGCACGTCGTATTGCGCGACGAGCTGGGCCTCCTGGTTGGTCACCGTGCAATCCCAGCGCACCTCGCCGTAATTCTCGGTTTCGCGCGGATTGATCTGCTTGCAGGTCAGCGTCACCTGCAAGCTGTCGCCCGGATTGACCGGGGTGAGGAAGCGCAACGCGTCGACGCCGTAATTGGCGAGCACCGGGCCCGGTGCGGGATCGACGAACAGACCGGCCGCGAACGACACGATCAGGTAGCCATGCGCGACGCGCCCGTCGAAGAACGGGTTCGCCTTGGCCGCTTCCTCGTCCATATGAGCGTAGAAGGTGTCGCCGGTGAAATGGGCGAAATGCTCGATGTCCTCCAGCGTCACGGTGCGCGAGGCCGTGACGAGCTGGTCGCCGATCTCCAGCTCGGCGAGCGACTTGCGGAAGGGGTGGATGCCGTCCTGCCGCGTCTTCGCGCCCTGCATCCAGCGCCCGGTGACCTCCGACAGCAGCCAGGGCGCGCCCTGGACGGCGGTGCGCTGCATGTAGTGCTTGACCGAGCGCATGCCCCCGAGCTCCTCGCCGCCGCCGGCGCGGCCCGGCCCGCCATGGACCAGCACCGGCAAGGGCGAGCCGTGGCCGGTCGAGGATTTGGCGCTGACGCGGTTGCCGAGCATGACGCGGCCATGCCAGGGGCCGAGCGCCTCGACGGCCTCGCGCGCGAAGGCGGCATCGTTGGTGAAGACCGAGGCGACGAGACTGCCCTTGCCGCGCCGAGCCAGCTCCGCCGCCTCGTCGATCGTCTCATAGGGGATGATCGTGCTGACCGGGCCGAAAGCCTCGACATCGTGCACGGCCTTGGCGGCGCCGGGCTTGTCGCAATAGAGCAGCACCGGGCTCAGGAAGGCGCCCGCCTCGGCATCGCCCGACGTCAGATTGGCTCGGGTCGGATCGCCGGCGACGATCTCGGCATCCCCCTGCAATTCGGCGATGCGGGCACGGACCTCGTCGCGCTGGGCGAGGCTGGCGAGCGGGCCCATCCGCGTCGCCTCCTCGCCGGGATTGCCGAGCGCGGTCTTGGCGAGACGCTCGCCGAGCGCCTTGATCAATGGCTCGACCGTGGCCCGCGGCGCGATCACGCGGCGGATCGCCGTGCATTTCTGCCCGGCCTTCACCGTCATCTCGCGGGCGACCTCCTTGACGAAGAGCTCGAACTCCTCGGTGCCGGCGACCGCATCGGGGCCGAGGATGGCAGCGTTGAGCGAATCCGCCTCCATGGTGAAGCGCACGGAGTTCTCGACGATCGCCTTGTGCGCCTTGAGCTTGCGGCCGGTCGCGGCCGAGCCGGTGAAGGTCACGACATCCTGGCAGTCGACATGGTCGAGCAGGTCGCCGACCGAGCCGCTGATCAGTTGCAGCGCCCCCTTCGGCAGGATGCCGGTCGCGATGATCCTGCGCACCATCAATTCGGTCAGATAAGCGGTCTGGCTCGCCGGCTTGACGATCGCTGGCATGCCGGCGAGCAGCGTCGGCGCCAGCTTCTCCAGCATGCCCCAGCACGGGAAGTTGAAGGCGTTGATGTGGATCGCGACGCCTTCCAGCGGCGTCAGGATGTGCTGGCCGGAGAAGCTGTTGTCGCGCGAGAGCGCCTCGACATCGCCGTCGACGAGGGTGCGCGTATTCGGCAATTCGCGCCGGCCCTTCGAGGCATAGGACAATAAGGTGCCGACGCCACCCTCGATGTCGATCCAGCTGTCGGTGCGGGTCGCGCCGGTCGCGGTGGAGAGAGCGTAGAACTCCTCCTTCGCCTCCATCAGCGCCTGGCCGAGCGCCTTCAGCATCAAGGCGCGCTCATGGAAGCTGAGCTTGCGCAGCGCCGGCCCGCCCTCCTCGCGGCCATGGTTCAGCGCGCGCTTCATGTCGAGACCGCTCGCATCGATCAGCGCGACCTCGGCACCGGTCGCCGCATCGAGCAGCGGCACGGCCTTGCCGGCGCCGCGGACCCAGTCTCCGGCGATGAAGGATTCGAGCTGGCGGACGGTCTTCACTGGCGCGTTCATCCCTGCAGGTTCCCTGTCGATCGCGATGTGCGGCTTGTCGCCGTCGTGGGTCGTATGCGCCGGTCAGGCCACGCCGATGGCGCGCAGCAGCTCATCCACCTGCCGCTCCCAGGCGGCGGCGAGCTCGGCATTGCCGGTCTGGCGCAAGCCGAACTTCCTCTGCGTCGCGAAATGCGCCGAGCTGCCGCGGCCGAAGCTCGCGGCGACGCGCGGGCGCCAATAGGCGAGCGCGGCGGCGATCTGCGGCCGGTTGGCCGCGTCCTCCAGCAGCTTCCGCAAACCTTCCTCGCCGAGCTCCTTGTGCCGGCGCTCGCGCGGCAGGATGGCACGGAAGATCTCGCCCAGCGGCTGGTAGGACAGCCCCGCGAATTCCTCGATCTGGATCACCACGGCCTGCCCCATCAGCACGTTCATCACAACCGCGTCGAGCCAGCCCTGCAAGGGATAGTGCAGCACGGCGAGCCGCATGTCGGCGCCGTGGCGGGCGGCACCGAGATCACTGTCGCGCGCCACGCGCTCGGCCCAGGGATGATGGTTGGCATAGCGCGAGATGTCGGCGCCGAATTCGCCCATCACGGCCAGCACCCGCTCGGCATGGTCGAGCTTCTCCAGCACGATCCGGGAGGCGGCGATGCGCTCCTTGATGCCCGGCCCCTGGTTGATGATATCCGCGAAGCCGGCAGCACCTGCCAGCTCACTGTCGACGAAGGTCGCCATCAAGCGCAGCAACTCGCCGCGGTAGCGCGGCGGCGCGTTCTCCGGCGTGGTCAGCTTGCCGCCCTGCGCCAGATAGGCCTCGAGCGGCATGGTGTCGGTGTCACTGGTCATAGGTCACCACCACCCGGTCCGAGAGTGGATAGCACTGGCAGCTCAGCACATAGCCCTGGCGGACCTCGTAATCCTCCAGGGCATGGTTGGTCGCCATCTCGACCTCGCCCTCGACCACCATGGCGCGGCAGGTCGAGCAGACGCCCGCCTTGCAGGCATAGGGCGCATCGAGGCTGGCGCCGAGCGCCGCCTCCAGGATGGTCTGCCCGGTCTTGGCCATCTCGATCACCCGCGTCGTGCCGTCGAGGGTGATCGTCGCGGTGCAGGTCGCGGCCTTGCCGGTGTCGGCGGCGGTCCTGACGATGTGCTTGCCGCGGCGCGGCGCGGAAGCGAACAGCTCGAACTTGATCTGGTCGTCGCGCAGGCCGTGCTCGCGTAGCGCCGCCGCGATCGCCAGCATCATCGGCTCCGGCCCGCAGATGAAGGCCATGTCGATGGCAGCGATGTTGATCCAGCCCTTGAACAGCCTGACGCATTTCTCGGCGTCGATCCGGCCGGAGAACAGCTCGACCTCCTGCGCCTCGCTCTCCAGCACATGCACCACGTTGAAGCGGCCGAGATGGGTGTTCTTGATGTCCTCCAGTTCCTCGCGGAACATGATCGAACTGACCGAGCGGTTGCCGTAGACCAGCGTGAAACGCGATCCCGGCTCACGCGCCAAGGTCGTCTTGATCAGCGAGAGCACCGGCGTGATGCCGCTGCCGCCGGCAAAACCGAGATAATGCCGCTTCTCCTCCGGCTTCAGCGGCACATGGAAGGCGCCCATCGGCGGCATCGCCTCGACCACGTCGCCTGGCCTCAGCTCCTCGTTGGCCCAGGTCGAGAAGGCGCCGCCATCGACACGCTTGATGCCGACCTTGAGCACGCCCTCATCCTTGCCGGCGCAGATCGAATAGGAGCGGCGGAGCTCCTCTCCCTCGAAATCCCGTCGGAAGGTCAGGTACTGGCCTTGTGTGAAGTCGAAGGCGGCGCGGTCCTCAGGCCGCGGCGCGAGCGTGACGACGACCGCATCGCGCGTCTCGCGGCGGATATCGGCGACCTCCAAGGGTAAGAAACGAGCCATCGGTCCCTCAGATGCTCTTGAAGTAGTCGAACGGTTCGAGGCAGTCGGTGCAGCGGAAATGCGCCTTGCACGGCGTCGAGCCGAACTGGCTGATGCGCTCGGTTCGCTGCGAGCCGCAGCGCGGGCAGGAGACTTCGAGCGGGCGCAGCGCGCCGGCGCAGGCAGCCGTACCCTCGACCGGCGGGGCGATGCCGTAGTCGCGCAATTTGGCGCGGCCTTCGGCGCTGATCCAGGCGGTCGTCCAGGCCGGCGACAATTGCCGCTTGAGGACGAGCTTCTCGATGCCGTGCTCGCGCAGGCCGCGCTCGATCTCGAAATTGATCACGCCGGTCGCCGGGCAGCCGGAATAGGTCGGGGTGACCGTCACCTCCAGCAGGTCGCCGGCCCAGGCGACGTCGCGGATGATGCCGAGATCGACCAGCGAGATCACCGGGATCTCGGGATCGGGAATCTCGCCGAGCCAGGACCAGATCTCGGCGACGGCCGGGCGCGAGAGGGTGGCGGCGTCCATCAGCGCCTCCTCACCAGCTGGCGCCGGGATAGGCGCGCTGCAGGAACTGCATCTCGGCGAGGATGTAGCCGAGATGCTCGGAATGGACGCCACGGCGTCCGCCCTTCTGGGCGAAACTCTTTTCCGGCGCCTTCAGCGTCGCCTCGGCGAGTGTCCGGCCGACATGCTCCTGCCAAGCGAGCTTCAGGGAGCCCGGTTCCGGCGCGAGGCCCGACGCCGCCAGCTCCTCGTCGAGCGCGTCGGCGAGGAACATCTCGCCGGTGTACGGCCAAAGAAAGTCGAGCGCCGCCTGCATGCGGGCATGGCTTTCGGCGGTGCCGTCGCCGAGGCGGACCACCAGATCGGCGCTGCGCTCGAGATGATAGGCGACCTCCTTCGAGGCCTTCTCGGCGATCTCGGCAATACGCTTGTCAGTGGAGCCCATCAGCGCCTTGAGCAGCGGCAGATGCCAGGCGTCGAACAGGTATTGCCGCATCAGCGTGCGGCCGAAATCGCCGTTGGGCTGCTCGACCAGCAGGAGATTGCGATAGCCGGAGACGTCGCGCAGGAAGGCGATCTCGTCGGGTGAGCGGCCCTTGCCCTCGGCCTCGCAGGCGAGCCCGAGCCAGAGCTGGGTCTGGCCGATCAGGTCGAGCGCGGTGTTGGCGAGCGCGATATCCTCTTCCAGCGCCGGGGAATGGCCGCACCATTCCGAATTGCGATGGCCGAGGATCAGGCAGTTGTCGCCCATGCGCAACGCGAACTCGGCGATTGCCGGGGAGGTGGCGGCCGCGCCCATCACATATGTCCCACTTCGTCCGGCACGTCGAAGAAGGTCGGGTGCCGATAGACCTTGGCGTTGGCGGGATCGAACAGCGGGCCCTTGTCGGAGGGCGCACTGGCGACGATGTCGGCCGAGCGCACCACCCAGATGCTCACGCCCTCATTGCGGCGCGTATAGACGTCGCGGGCATTCAGGATCGCCATCTGCGCATCCGGCGCATGTAGGCTGCCGACATGCCGGTGGTTGAGGCCATGCTGGCCGCGGATGAAGACCTCCCAGAGGGGCCATTCGCTCGACATCATCAGCTCCCTTCGGTCGGTGCGTTACTCGGCGGCGATGCGCGAGGCCTGGCGCCGCGCCGCCTGCTTGCTGGCGTGGGCGGTGAGCCCGTCGCGGAACCAGGCGCCGTCGTTCCAGGCCTTGCGCCGCGCCTCCAGCCGCTCGCGATTGCACGGGCCCTCGCCGGCGATCACTGCGAAGAACTCGGTCCAGTCCGGCTCGCCGAAATCATGGCCGCCCTTCGCCTCGTTCCATGTCAGCGCGGGATCGGGGACGGTGAGGCCGAGATACTTGGCCTGCGGCACGGTCTGGTCGACGAATTTCTGGCGCAGCTCGTCATTCGAGTTCTGCTTGATCTTCCAGGCCATCGACTGGGCCGAGTGGACGGAGGCATCGTCGGAGGGGCCGAACATCATCAAGGACGGCCACCACCAGCGGTCGAGCGCATCCTGCGCCATCGCCTTCTGTTCCGGCGTGCCCTTGCAGAGCACGGTCATGATGTCGAAGCCCTGGCGCTGGTGGAAGCTCTCCTCCTTGCAGATGCGCACCATGGCCCGGGCGTAAGGGCCGTAGGAGCAGCGCTGCAGCGGCACCTGGTTCATGATCGCCGCGCCATCGACCAGCCAGCCGATCGCGCCGATATCGGCCCAGCTCAGCGTCGGATAGTTGAAGATCGAGGAGTACTTCGCCTTGCCGGAATGGAGCTGCTCGTACATCTGGTCGCGGCTGATGCCGAGCGTCTCCGCCGCGCAATAGAGGTAGAGGCCGTGGCCGGCCTCGTCCTGCACCTTGGCGAGCAGGATCGCCTTGCGCTCCAGAGTCGGGGCGCGGCTGATCCAGTTGCCCTCCGGGAGCTGGCCGACGATCTCGGAATGGGCGTGCTGGCTGATCTGGCGGATCAGCGTCTTGCGGTAATCCTCCGGCATCCACTCCTTCGGCTCGATCTTCTGGCCGGCGTCGATGCGCTCCTGGAAAGCGCGCTCCTGCGGCTCCATCTCGTCGAGGCTGCGGACGCGCTTGGTGTCCGTCTTCACCATCTGGGCATACATCGGCCTGCCTCCTGTTCCGGTTCGCGTCTCAGACGCGCTCGAGGATCACTGCAATTCCCTGCCCCACGCCGACGCACATCGTGCACAGGGCGTAACGCCCGCCGCTGCGCTGGAGCTGCCACATCGCCGTCGTCGCCAGCCGGGCGCCGCTCGCGCCCAAGGGATGGCCGAGCGCGATCGCGCCGCCATTCGGGTTCACCTGTGGGGCGTCGTCCGGCAGGCCAAGCTCACGCAGCACAGCAAGCCCTTGCGCCGCGAAGGCCTCGTTCAGCTCGATCACGTCCATCTGCCCGAGCTCCAGGCCGGCGCGCTGCAGCACCTTGCGCACCGCCGGCACCGGACCGATGCCCATGATCTGCGGCGCGACGCCGGCCGCCGCCATGGCGACGACACGGGCGCGCGGCGTCAGGCCGTTCGCCTTCGCCGCCTGCTCGCTCGCCACGATCAACCCCGCCGAGCCGTCATTGACGCCAGAGGCGTTGCCGGCGGTGACGCTGAGATCGGGGCCGTTGACGCCTTTCAGCCTGGCTAGCTGATCGAGCGTCACATCCGGGCGCGGATGCTCGTCGCGGTCGACGATGACGGGATCGCCCTTCTTCTGCGGCACCGCGACCGGGGCCATCTCGTCGGCGAAGCGGCCGGCGGCTTGGGCCGCGGCCCAGCGCTGCTGGCTGCGCAGCGCGAACGCATCCTGGTCAGCGCGCGAGACGCCGAAATCGGCGGCGACATTGTCGGCCGTCTCGGGCATGGAATCGATACCGAAGGCCTTCTTCAGCTTCGGATTGACGAAGCGCCAGCCGATGGTGGTGTCGTAGATCGCGTTGGCGCGCGAAAAGGCGGTATCGGCCTTCGGCATGACGAAGGGCGCGCGCGACATGCTCTCGACGCCGCCGGCAAGCATCAGCTCGCAATCGCCTGCCCGGATCGAGCGGGCGGCAAGCCCGAGCGCATCAAGCCCGGAGCCGCAGAGCCGGTTGACCGTGGTGCCGGGCACATCGACCGGTAGCCCGGAGAGCAGCACCGCCATGCGCGCGACATTGCGATTGTCCTCGCCGGCCTGGTTGGCGCAGCCGAAGATGACGTCGTCGACCTGAGCCCAGTCAACAGACGGATTGCGCTGCATCAGCGCCGCAAGGGGGATCGCCGCGAGATCATCGGCACGGACGCTTGAAAGCGCCCCGCCATAGCGGCCGACGGGCGTGCGAACCGCATCGCAAATGAAAGCGTCCGCCACGATCTTTCTCCCCGAAATCCGTCGCTTTGTTTTTATCAACCGACCGGTCGGTCATTTAATTGCACGAATTCGAGGAGAGATCAACAGGGCCTCGCGCACTGTTGCTCGCCACCCTGCGTGTCGGCTTACAGCCCAGCTTGGAAACAGAAACGGGCCCGGAAGGGCCCGCTTTCGATCGAGTCTTCCGCAGCCGACCAGAACGACTATCGCGGTCGTCCCATCCTAGCGCTCCCAGACTTCGCAGGAATGGCGCTTGGCGAAGGCCGCATCGTCTTCGATCCTGTCGCCCTCGGGATGCAGGACCATGGTCTCCACCTTCGGCCAGTCGGCCGATGGCACGCTGCTCTTCGAGAAGCGGGCGACATAGTCCAGCATCCGGTCCGACAGGGCCTTCTGCGCCGGCGTCCAGGCCGGGGCGTCGGCCTGCTGCTCGTTCGGGTAGCCGCGCTGGAAGACGTAAGGGATGTCCGAATTGTGGAACGGTCCGTCGACGGGCTCGTCGACATGGAAGATCGTCGTCGGCGCCTTCGGATCGGCGAATTCGTAGGAGAAGACCGGGGTCGCGCCCGAGACGACCTTGATCCAGTGCCGGACCTCGCAGCCCCAGCGATCGCTGACCAGCGCGATATCGGTGCGGGTCGGGGAGCCGTAGGTCGCAACATTGTAGATTTCGGCGAGCTGCGTGCCATTCGGCCGCGAGGCGATGGTCTTCGCCACCGCGTCGGCCGTCAGGGACGTCTGGCCGCTGGCCCGGCGGGCCTGCAGGAAGAAGCCCTGCTCCTGGCTGGTGAAGCCGACGAGGACCGGCACCTTCCGGTAGTCGCCGCGGCCGAACAGTTTCATCGGCGTGTCGGGGATGGTCTTTCCGTCGACGACCATCTGCCAGCCGGCGGCACGTGTCGCCGCGCCGCCGCCGGCCTCGAAGACCGCTTCGGTGGATTTGCCGCGCATGCAGGCGAGGACATCCGCGGCCGCGCCGCATCCGGCCTTCTCGACCATCCGCGCCGTCGGCCCCTTCTTCTGCTCTTCTTCCGCGGTCAGCGCAGAATGGAGCGGCCCGACCGGCAGGCTCATGGCGACCGCGCGGTGGAACAGCCCGACGCTCTCCGGCGAGACCATATGCGCTGCCACCGAATAGGCGCCGGCCGACTGCCCGATGATGGTAACGTGATCGGGATCGCCGCCGAACGCCCTGGCGTTCGCCTTGACCCAGCGCAGGGCGGCCTGCTGGTCCATAAGCCAGAAATTGCTGCCCGATTGTGCGAACGAGGCCAGGCCGAAGGCGCCGAGCCGGTAGTTCACGCCGATCACGACATGATCCGCCTTCTGCGCGAAGACAGAGCCGTCGATGTCCTGCGAGGCGCCGGCGACGGAAGCCCCGCCATGGAACCAGACGAGCACGGGACGGAGCGCCGCCGCGGGAGCCGCCGGGCGGTAGAGGTTGAGATAGAGGCAGTCCTCGTTGCGATAGAGCTGGATCGGCTTCACCCAGCCGTTCTGGACGCATTTGCTCGCATAGGCCGTCGCAGGGCGGGCACCCTGCCATGGCTTCGCCGGTGCGGGCTTGGCCCAGCGCAACTCGCCGATAGGCGCCGCCGCGAAGGGCACGCCGAGGAACTGCTCGACGCCGCCCTTGGTGACGCCTTCCAGCGTCCCGCCTTCCACGGAAACCGTAGGCCCCGCCTGCGCCGCCGAGAGACCGAAGCCCAGGCTGCAGGCCGCGGCCAACACAAGAGTCGTTGCGATCCGGCCGAGAATGTCGCGCTCCATGGCGTCGCCTCCTGTTCTCGCGCCATCCATTGCAGCGTGGCGCCCTGGCGACCCAAAGCTCGCTGGGCCGATGACCTCCCGCAATCCCGATAAACGTTCTGGATTCATAACGCAGGCTTATGAATGCCGAGCCCGCAGCTACGTCCCCGCGGCCAGGCGGGAGGTGGCCCGGCGCATCAGGTCGAGCAGGTGCAAGGCAGCGGGGGTCAGAGGCAGGTCGGAACGCCGGATCAGCACCAGCGGCGGCGCCGTCAGCTTTTCCTCGACCTTGATCGTGATCAGCGCCTGTCCGGTCATCTCGAAGCGCTCCCATTGCGCCGGGACCATGGCCAGGAGGTCGCTGTTGGCGAGGCAGGTCAGCAGGGTCAGCGCCGACTGACTGCGTACCGCGAGGCGCGGAGGCGGGAGGCGGTGGCGGGCGAAGAAGTCGTTGATCTCGTCGCTGGCATCTGCGGTGATCGAGGTCGTGACCCAGTCCTGGCCGACGAGTTCGCGCAGCGAGGTCGCCGCCGCCAGCGGATGGCCGGCACGGCAGAGCACGATGCGGCGGTTGTGGAACAGCACCTCCCGGCTGAGCTGCGGCACCGGCTGCGCCCCGCCATCTGGACCGATGTAGAAATCGACCGTGCCGTCGCGCAGGCGCTCCTCGAGCGTCGGGTAGAAGCCCTCGATGATATGCAGCCTGATGTCGGGATAACGGGCACGGAACGGGCGCAGGCTCGGCGGCAGCAAGGCAAGGTGCGCCGCGATCGAGAGCCCGACCGTGACAGTGCCGGTGCCGGCGCCCCTGAGCTGCTCAACCTCCTCGCGCGTGCGCCTGATCTCGGTCAGGATTGACCGGGCCCGAGCGACGAAGGCCTCGCCCAAAGGCGTCGCCACGACCCCGCGGGCGCGCCGTTCGAACAGAGGCGCGCCGAGCTCACGTTCCAGGAGAGCGAGGCTGCGCGTCAGCGCCGGCTGAGCGATCTGCAGATGCCGCGCCGCCGCCCGCATGCTGCCCCGCTCGGCGATCGCCACTACCTCCTCGAAGTGATCGAGCTTCATCGACGCGACCTCCCACACTATTGGTCGATACCGATTCGCTATCGCTCCTGCAATTTTGCCATCTGTTCAGGTATCTATGGCAGCGATAGCCATTCCTCACGAACAAGCAGCGGCCGCCTCGGAAAACCGGGAGACGGCCCTTTCGGGAGGACAGCATGGAGATCATCAAGCCCGCATTCCATCACGTCACCTTCAAGACGAGCCGGCTCGCCGAGATGGTGGCGTGGTACGGCGTGGTCGTCGGCGCGCGGCCGACCTTCCAGGACGCCAACAATGCCTGGACGACCAATGACGAGGCCAACCACCGCGTCGCCTTCCTGTCGGCGCCCGGCCTCGGCGACGATCCCGACAAGCGCAGCCATAACGGCATCCACCACAGCGCCTTCGAATACGAGAGCTTCGCCGACCTGATGTCGTCCTATGCCCGGCTGCGCGACGAGGGCATCGAGCCTGCCTTCAGCCTCGACCATGGCATGACGATCTCGATCTACTACAAGGATCCCGAGGGCAATTTCGTCGAGCTGCAATGCGACACCTACGGCGACTGGCGCCAGTCGAGCGAATGGATGCGCTCCTCGCCGGATTTCGCCAGCAATCCGATCGGCACCTTCTTCGATCCCGAACGGGTCTATCAGGCCCATAAGGGGGGCCAGGGCTTCGACGAGCTGCATGTCGCGATGCGCCGCGGCGACTACCAGCCGGCCGGCACACCCGATCTCGGACTGCCTGCGTGACCGGCGCTGCGCTCGCTCCGCAGGACCGGCTCGCGATCGAGCAGCTGATCCAGCGCCACGCCTGGCTGATCGATCATGGCGAGGCGGACAAGGTCTGCGAGCTCTTCGCTGACGATGGGGCGCTCTACGGGGTCGGGCCCGACAAGGTCGGCCGGACGGCCATCGCCGACTGGGGCCGCCAGCGTGCCGCGATGAACGAGCGGCGCTCGCGCCATGTCCAGAGCAACATCCTGATCGAGCCCATCGCTCCGGATACGGCGCGCGGCTGGGTGGTGCTGACGCTCTATCGCCATGACGGACCGGGTCCGGGATCGGCCGTGCCAATGCTCATCGCCGAATACGCCGATCGCTACGTCAGGAGCCCTGCCGGCACCTGGCTCTTCGCCGAGCGGCGGCTCGCCGTCCTGTTCGGCGCCGCCTGACATCAACGCCATTCATCGCCTCGCCGCGCTGGCTGGAGGCGTCCGAGAAGGAGGACACCCATGCGTCTCGCCACCATCCTGAGCGGCGGCAAGCCGAGCCTCGCCGCGTATCGCGGCCAGGAGCTGATCGATCTCGCCCAGGCCGGTCCAGGGCTGCCGGGCGACATGCTCGCCTTCCTCGCCGGCGGCGAGGCGGCCCGCGCGGCGATCGGCAAGGTGCTCGACAATGCGCCCACTGCGGCGGTGCTCGATCCCGAGCGCGCGACCTTCCTGCCGGTGGTGCCGCGTCCCAGCAAGATCATCTGCGTCGGGCTGAACTATGCCGACCATTCGGCCGAGAGCGGCTTCAAGCAGCCGGACTATCCGACGCTGTTTGGACGGTTCGCCACCAGCCTGATCGGCCACAAGGCGCCGCTGATCCGGCCTGATCTCTCCGACCAGCTCGACTATGAGGGCGAGATCGCGGCTGTGATCGGCCGGCGCGGCAAGCATGTGTCCAAGGCGAACGCGCTCGACCATGTCGCCGGCTACGCCGTCTTCAACGAAGGCTCGGTGCGCGACTACCAGTTCAAGGCGCCGCAATGGACTGTCGGCAAGAACTTCGACGGCACCGGCGCCTTCGGCCCGGCTTTGATCACCGCGGACGAGCTTCCGCCCGGCGCGCGCGGTCTCAAGATCGCGACCAGGCTGAATGGGCAGACCGTGCAGAGCGCCAGCACCGACGACATGGTCTTCGACGTCGCGAGCCTGATCGCGATCATCAGCGAGGCGATCACGCTGGAGCCCGGCGACGTCATCGTCACCGGCACGCCGGCCGGCGTCGGCGTGGCGCGCAAGCCGCAGCTCTTCATGAAACCCGGCGATGTCTGCGAAGTCGAGGTCGAGGGTATCGGCCTCCTGGTCAACCCGATCGCGCAAGAAGCGGCCGAGCGGGCCGCGGCCTGACAGCCGATCATGGGGAGCTGAGAACCGTGACCAAGACCGGCAAGGACATCGACATATTGATCGCCGGCGCCGGGCCGGTCGGCCTCGCGGCCGCGATCGAGCTCGGCCAGCGCGGCATCTCCTGCCTCGTGGTCGAGCGCAATGACCGCGTCGGCTATTCGCCGCGCGCCAAGACGACCAATGTCCGCAGCCGCGAGCATCTGCGCCGCTGGGGCATCGCCGATACCCTGCGCGCGGCCTCGCCGATCCCGCCGGACTATCCCTCGAATGTCGTTTTCGCGACGCGGATGAACGGCCCCGAGCTTGCCCGCTTCGGCAATGCGCTCAACGGCAGCCGCGCCCGCAACGACCTCTATTCGGAAGAGGCGCAATGGGTGCCGCAATATGTGCTGGAGGAGGTGCTGCGCCAGCATGCGGCCTCGCTACCCGGCGTCGAGATCCGCTTCAACACCGAGCTCACCTCCTTCGCCGATGATGGCCGCAGCGTCGTCTCGCGCCTGAAAGACGTGACCAGCGGCGCGGAGCGCGAGGTATCCAGCGCCTATCTGATCGGCGCCGACGGCGCGCGCAGCTCGGTGCGCGAGGCGATCGGGGCAAAAATGGAGGGCGAAGGAGCCTTCTCGAAAAACTACAACATCATCTTCCGCGCCCCCGAGCTCGCCTCCCGCCACGCCCATGGCCCTGCGATCATGTACTGGATGGTCAACGAGGAGGTGCCCTCCTTGCTCGGCCCGATGGACAGCGAGGGTCTGTGGTTCTTCATGGCGACCAAGCTCGCCAACGACGTCGACCCGGCCAGCGTCGATCCGGTCGAGCTGATCCGCCGCGGCACTGGTCTTTCCGATCTCGCCATCGAGATCGTCGGCCGCGATCCCTGGGTCGCGCATCGCCTGGTCGCCGATCGCTACGAGAAGGGCAGCGTCTTCCTCGCTGGCGACGCCTGCCATCTGCATCCGCCCTTCGGCGGCTTCGGCATGAACATGGGCATCGGCGACGCCGTCGATCTCGGCTGGAAGCTGGCTGCGGTGCTGCGGGGCTGGGGCGGGCCCGAGCTGCTGGCGAGCTATGCGGCCGAGCGGCGCAAGGTGCATGAGCGCACCATCGCCGAAGCCGTGATCAATTACGGCGCCGTGGGCAACCAGCTCGTGCGGCCAGGGCTGGAGGAGCCGGGCCCGCTCGGCGATGCCACACGGCGCGAGGTCGGCGAGATCATCGAGGCGACGAAGCTGCGCGAATTCCGCACGCTCGGCATCGTGCTCGGCACACGCTACGAGGATTCAGCCATCATCGTACCCGATGGCAGCGCACCGCCGATCGAGCACTTCATGCTCTATGTGCCCTCGGCCCATCCGGGATGCCTTGCGCCCCATCTCTGGCTCGCCGATGGCTCCTCGCTCTACGACCATTTCGGTCAGGGCTTCACCCTGCTCGCCACGGCTGGCGACGGCGCGGAGGCAGCGCCACTGATCACAGCGGCGACCCGCCTGGGCGTGCCCCTCAAATTGCTGCTGCCGGGCGATCGCCGCCTGCCCGCCCGCTACGGCGCGCGCTTCGCTTTGATCCGGCCGGATCAGCATGTCGCCTGGCGCGGCGATGCGCTGCCCGCCGATTGCGAGGCGCTGCTCGCCATCGTCACCGGCCGCAGGACGCTGGATGCCACAATCGGGCGACCGGCCACGGCCGCCTAGGGCCAAGACACAAGAAACAAGACCACAGAACGGGGAGGATAGGATGAAACGGGGACTGATCAGTGCCTTGCTCGGCGCCGCGCTGGCGGTTTCGTTGGCGAGCGTCGGCGCCATCGCGCAGACCATCGAGCTCAAGGTCTCGCATTACCTGCCGCCGAACCACCAGATGCACAAGCAGCTCGAATCCTGGGGCGCGGAGCTGGCGCAGCGCTCCAATGGCCGGCTCAAGCTCGCCATCTTCCCGGCCGCCCAGATGGGGCCGATGCCTCGACAGTATGATCTCGCCCGCACCGGCGTCGCCGACATCGCCTTCTTCCTGCACGGCGCCTTGCCCGGCCGCTTCCCGCTGACCGAGATCTCGCACCTGCCCTATGCCTTCAATCGCGGCGAAGGCGCGAGCGCCAAGGCGCTTAGCACAGCCGAGGCTTCCGGCATCCTGACCGAGCTCTCCGGCAAGCTCGCCGCCGAGCACGAAGGCACCAGGCCGCTCTATTTCATCGCGACGCCGACATTGAGCCTGTTCTTCAACCGGCCAGCGGTCAAGAACCCGGCCGGGATGCGCGGGCTGCGCATGCGCCATAACGGCCCGATCGCCTCGGCGATGCTGGAAGCCTGGGGCGCGACACCTGCAGCCGTCGCGCCGGCCGAGCTGGCCGACTCGCTCTCCAAGGGCACGATCGCCGGCATGTTCTTCAATTACGAGGCGGCGAAGTCCTTCCAGATGGCGGAGAGCGTCAAGTCGGTGACGCAGCTCGACGCGGCCGCCGGCACTTTCGCGCTGGTGATGAACGCCGAGAAGTACAAGTCGCTGCCCGAGGACCTGCGCAAGCTGATCGACGAGACGACCGGCCCGGCGGCAGCCCGCAAGGTCGGCGCGATCTACGATCAGGCCGAAGCAGAAGGCCGTGCTTATCTGCGCGCCGCCAATGCCGAGATCCCCGAGCTCATCGGCGCCGAGCGGGCCGCCTTCGAGGAGCTGGCCAAGCCGATCACCGCGAGCTTCATTGCCAGGGTCGAGGCCAAGGGCATCAAGGCGAAGCCGTTCTATGACGAGCTTCGCGCCGCGGTGGGTGCCGCCAAATGAGCCCTGGCAAGCTCCGCCGCCTCGCCCCCGCGCGGCTGCTGACCATCGCCGGAGCACTGGCGCTCGCCGTCATGATGCTTTGGACGATGGTCGATATCGGCGCCCGGCTCGCCTTCAACAAGCCGCTGCACGGCACGCTCGACCTGGTCGAGGTCACGCTGGTGCTCGTCGCCTTCCTGGCCCTGCCGGAGTGCTTCCGCCGGGACGAGCAGATCAAGGTCGATCTGTTCGACACGATGGTGCGCCCGCGCACGCTGGCGGCGATGCGATTGGCCGGTGAGATCGCGACGCTCGCCTTCCTCGTCCTGCTCGCCGCGACCCTGATCCAGCCGCTCGCCGATGCCTATCGCTTCGGCGACCAGAAGCCAGATCTGCCGGTGCCGATCTACCTGCTGTTGCTCGCGATCGAGCTGGCGCTGGTCGTCTCGGTCTTCGTCGTGCTCGGCCGCGCGATCGGGCAGGTCCGCGCCTTCCCGCGGACCACCGATGCTGCTGCCTCTCATCCTCCGGCCCTGCACGGCAACAACGGAGCCGCCTCATGAGCGCGACCTCCATCGGCTTGATCGGCATGGCGACGCTGGTCGGCATGATCCTGGCGCGTATTCCGGTCGGCGTCGCGCTCGGCCTCACCGGCTTCGTCGGCTATGCCGCGATCGACGGCTTCGCCAAGGCCCGCCTCGTCTTCGGCGCGGTGCCGCTCGAGCTCTCCTCGGCCTACGCCCTATCGGTCCTGCCGCTGTTCACGCTGATGGGCGCCCTGGCGACAATGGCCGGCCTCTCCGGCGATCTGTTCCGGGCGAGCAATGCGATCTTCGCCGGGATGCGCGGCTCGCTCGCCATGGCGGCGGTCGGCGCTTCCGCCGCCTTCGGCGCGGTCTGCGGCTCCTCGCTGGCGACTGCCGCGACGATGAGCCGGATCTCGATCCCGCAAATGCTGAAGGCCGGCTACTCGCCGGCACTGGCAGCCGGCGTGGTCGCGGCCGGCGGCACGCTCGGCATCCTGATCCCGCCTTCGCTGATCCTGATGATCTACGGCATCATCGCCCAGCTCTCGATCATCAAGCTCTTCGCCGCCGCGCTGATCCCCGGCCTCGTGTTGACCGGGCTCTACCTGCTCACGGTCTGGCTCTGGGTGCGCATTCGTCCCGAGGCGGCGCCGAAGCTGCCGAACGAAAGCAAGGCGCAGGCGTTCCGGCTCGTCCTCACCATCTGGGACGTAGCGGCGCTCTTCCTCGTGACCTTCGGCGGCATCTATCTCGGCTGGTTCAGCCCGACCGAGGCCGCGGCCGTCGGCGCCTTCGGGGCGCTGCTGCTCGGCCTGTTGCGCAAGGGCTTCGCCCGCGGCGATGTCGCGACCGCCTTCACCGAGACGACGCGGATCACCGCCAACCTCGTGCTGATCGTGCTGGGCTCGACGATCTTCTCCTATTTCGTCGTACAGACCGGCATGGCGCAATCCGTGGTGAAGTCGATCGGCGCGGTCGGCCTGTCGCCGCTTGCGGTGATGCTGCTGCTGATCGCCTTCTATGTCTTCCTCGGCTGCTTCCTCGAAGGCATCGGCATGGTGCTGGTGACGGTGCCGGTGTTGCTGCCGCTGGTGCTGTCGACCGGCTACGATCCGATCTGGTTCGGCGTGCTGCTCGTCATCGTCGTCGAGATCGGGCTGATCCACCCGCCGGTCGGGATGAACCTCTTCGTCATCCGGACCCAGGCGCCGGAGATCAGCCTCGGTGCGATGTATCGCGGCGTGCTGCCTTTCCTGCTCGCGCCCTTCGTGCTGATCGGGATGCTGCTGGCCTGGCCGGAGCTGGCGCTCTGGCTGCCCCGGTCGATGTCGCTGAACTGAGGCGTTCCACTGCCCCACGCTCCGGGCTCGAACAGGGTCTTGAAGGTCCCGCGCCGGGCCGCCTTCTGGATCTTGCTCCGGCAGCGGAAACCCGACGGCCCCGGACACCTTGCGTCCTCATAGGGGCCCGAGGTGATCTTGTTGGTCTCGCGCAACAGGGGGGCGGAGCCAGATACGAACAGGTAAATACGCCGGTCGAGCGCCCGCTCACGCCCTCATGCGCCAGCAGCCGCATAGTGGACGGTCGGCGCGCCTCCTCGCCCCCTGCGTCGTGTCATCTTTGCCTCTTCCTTCCGAAATTAACTTTCTGGTAAGAGGTTCGGGTTTCCTTGCCGGTGACGATGGCTCGCTGATTGCGGCAGCCGAGATCCCGTAATCAGGAGGTCACCGCATGAAGCGGACCGTGATCGCTGCAGATGCCGTTCGTTCTCTCGACAAGAGCCGCCACGGCCGCAAGGCGATCCCGCTTCTGATCTCGCTGGCTGCGCCGGTCCTGGGCGCCTGTAGCACCGCCCCGGTCCAGACCGCTTCGACGACGACGGCTAGCCCTGCAACGACCGCCAGGCAGACCCACGAGACCCGCAAGCGGGCGATCGAGCTGGCCAAGGCCGACCCGCGCGAGCGGGAATGCCTCGTCCGCGCGATGTATTTCGAATCGAACCGGTCGAGCGAATCAGGCCTGCTCGGCGTCGGCACGGTCGTGATGAACCGGGTGGGCGCGCCGCGCTATCCCGAGACGATCTGCGGCGTCGTCGGCGCTCCGCGCCAATTCGCGCCGGGCGTGCTGACCCGCCAGATGGCGGCGCGCGACATGCCCAAGGCCGAGGCCGCCGCCGACGCCATCCTCGCCGGCAAGCGCAACGAAGCCGTCGGCAACGCCAAGCATTTCCACATGGCCGGCCTGCGCTTCTCCTACGCCAACATGCACTACGTGACGGTGGCGGGCGGCAACGCCTTCTATGTCAAGGGCGAGCGTCCCGAGCGCCGCCGCATCGAGGAGCCGAGCTACCAGCTGGCCGCGGTCACCGAGCCGGCGCCGCTCGCCGCCAGCGCCTCTTCCGTGCCGACCTCCTTCGCCAATGCGCCGCTGGCCTTCGCGCCGGAGGCTGCGGCCGCCGCCGCGCCCGCCAGCCCGGCCACGCATCTCGTCAGCCATGCGACGCTGCCGCCGAGCCGCCCCTTCGACCTCGACATGCCCAAGAGGCTGGCCCGGACCTTCATCGCGCCGCCGAAGAGCGACGCCCGGATCGCGGCACTGATGCCGAGCCCCCGCGGGCTGCGTGGCAGCGTGCAGCAGGACTGAGCTGCGCCGCGCCACGCGATCCGCTCCGGGTTGATGCAGATCAATTTCGGGGCTGTGCGCCCTTCTGAATCTCCGACCGACCTGTCCACCGGCATGAATCGTTAATCATGCCTGCTCCAGAGCTTCTCCAACGGAATCTGCGCCCAGAGCGGCGATGCGTTGAGAGAAGAAGCCATGTGTGCGTCCGACGATCTCACCCGGCGGCTCGAGTTCCTGCAGCTCGACGGAGCGGCGCGGCAACGGATCCGCGATGTCGAGACGACGATCGTGGCTGCGCTTCCGGGCGCGCTCGACGCGTTCTACGCGCAGATCAGGGCCTTTCCGGAGACGATGGCCCTCTTCCGCAGCGAGGCGCAGCTCGGTGGCGCCAAGACACGGCAGGTCTCGCATTGGGCAGGGATCGCCAAGGGACAATTCGACCAGGACTATGTCGCCGCCGTCACCCGCGTCGGGCAGGTCCATGCCCGGATCGGACTGGAGCCTCGCTGGTATATCGGCGGCTATGCACTGCTGCTTTCGCAATTGATCGGCAAGGTCCTGGAAGCGCGCTGGCCGAAGAGCCGCTTCGGCTCCAAGCTGCCGGGGGCGAATGAGCGGGCTGGGGAGATCGCCGCGATCGTCAAGGCCTGCCTGCTCGACATGGACTACGCCATCTCGGTCTATCTCGAAGCTTCGGAAGCGGCCCGCCTGAAGGCGGAAGCCGAGGCGCGCGCCAGCGAGCAGGCCAAGGCGGCGGAGCGCGACAAGGCTGTCGCCCTGGTCAGCGAGGGCATGGCGGCCCTGGCGAGCGGCGATCTCACCTTCCGCATCACACAGGACATGCCGGCCGAGTACGCGCTGATCGGCACCCATTTCAACGACGCCATGGCACGGCTGGGAGAGATGATCGCCACGATCAAGACCAGCTCGACCGCCATCGCCGCCTCCTCGCAGGAGATCAGCGACGGCGCGGCCGATCTGTCGGAGCGCACCGAGGAGCAGGCCTCGGCCCTCGAGCAGACCGCGGCGACAACCGAGGAGCTCGCCGCTTCCGTGAAGAGCTCGGCCCAGGCCTCGCGCGCCTCGACCGCGCTCGCCGACGAAGCGACAGCGGTCGCGCGCACCGGCGGAGGCATCATCCAGGAAGCGATCGCGGCGATGGCCCGGATCGAAGACGCCTCGAAGAAGATCTCCGAGATCACCGGCGTGATCGACGGCATCGCCTTCCAGACCAACCTCCTGGCACTGAACGCGGCCGTCGAGGCGGCACGCGCCGGCGATGCTGGACGCGGCTTTGCCGTCGTCGCCGCCGAGGTCCGTGCCCTCGCGCAACGCTCGGCCGAGGCCGCCAAGGACATCACCGGCCTGATCGGCACCTCCGGCACCGAGGTGACCGAAGGCGTGCGGCTGGTCAGGCTCGCGGGCGACACGCTGGAGCAGATCGTCAGCGCGTCCGGCCGCGTCTCGACGACGGTCGGCGAGATCGCGGCCGCCGCGGGCGAGCAGGCCAGCGGCATCGAGGAGATGAGCCAGGCCGTCAGCCATATGGACGAGATCACCCAGCGGAATTCGGTGCTGGCAGAGCAGAGCGCGACCTCGGCACGCATGCTGCTGACGCAGATCGAGCGGCTCAGCCAGCTCGTGTCCAGCTTCCGCACGCAAGACGATCGCAGGCCGTCCGCCATACCCCTCGCGCAGCGCAGCCGGGCGGCATGAGCCCCCAGCCCTGCCGGATCACATCCGGCCGGCGTCGACCCTGATGCGCTCGGAGGTGATCGAGGAGGACTGGTCGCTCGCCAGGAACAAAGCGGCGCGCGCCACCTCCTCCGGCTCGACCCAGCGCTTCAGCGCCGCCTTGTCGGTGTAGTTCACCCGGACGATCTCCTCCGCCGGGCGGTTCTCCTTGGCGGCGCGGGCGGCAATGACGCGCTGCATCAGCTCACCATTGACCGCGCCCGGGCAGAGCGCATTGACCCGGATGCCGTGGATGCCAACCTCCTGCGCGACGGCCTCGGTGATGCCGATCACCGCGAATTTCGTCGCGGTATAGGCGCTGCGCATCGGATAGCCGCGCAGGCCCATCAGCGACGACATGTTGATGATCGAACCGCCGCCGCGGGCCCGCATCAGCGGCACGCAATGCTTGATGCAGAGGATCGTGCCGCGGATGTTGATCGCCATGGTCTCGTCCCATTGGGCGATGTCGAGGTCCTCGGCATTGGCGACCTGCCCGGTCACCCCGGCATTGTTGACGAGGATGTCGATGCCGCCGAGGCGCGCCGCCGTCTCCCGGGCGAGCCGGCTGGCATCAGCCTCCTGCGAAACGTCGGCGGCGATGGCGTGCGCGCCGATCCCAGCGGCGGCCTTGTCGAGCGAGGCCTGGGAGCGGCCGGCGATCACCACCTGCGCGCCCTCGTCGACGAACATCCGGGCGATCGCCAAGCCGATGCCGGTGCCGCCGCCGGTGACGATCGCTACCTTGCCGGAAAGGGCTGGAGCACGGGATGATTGCGATGGCATGGTGCAGCCTTCTCCTCACGGCGATCGGCCAGATGCCGATGAACGTCGTTTGATATACGAGAATCAGTTTTGCATATCAATTTGGCAAGCTGACACTCGCCCGCGACGATCCCGCATCAGCTTCAGCCGCCGAGACTGTCCGGGATCGCAACGCCGAGGCGGCGGGCCTGGTCATGCAAAGCCGCAAGCGTCGCCGCGGCCAGTGCGCAGCTCCCATCGAAACGCTTTCGCGCGTCTACAGCGCGGTCGCCCGGCACCCGGGTCGGACCAGCGCCCGGAGCTGGCTTCGACTGCCGGATGCGATCGGCGAAGCCAGCGGCGACGGCCTCGTATTCGGCAATGGGCCGCATCCCCTCGATCTCGATCGCCATGATGAGGTTGGCGCTGCCATAGGGCCGGGAGAGATCGCCATAAAGCGGCTGCACCTCGGCGCCGATCCCGCCGGACGACAAGCCGCCAGCGAGCAGATCGACCATCATGGCAAGGCCAAATCCCTTCGCCCCCGCCGCGGGCAGGAGCACGCCCTTGATCGCCTCGGCTGCGTCGCGGGTCGGCAGGCCATCGGCGGTCTGGGCCCAACCCTCGGGAATGGGCTCGCCCTTGCTCGCCGCCAGCCGGACCTTGCCCATCGCGCCGGCGCTCATGGCGAGATCGAGCACGATGGGCTCGCCCCCGGTCGGCACTGCGATCGCCAGCGGGTTGTTGCCGACGACCGCCTCGGCGCCGCCCGGCGCCGGCAGCATCGGGCGGGTATTGGCCATGACGATGCCGATCTTGCCGGCGAGCGCGATCCTGCGGGCGAAGCGCCCGGCCGCGCCGAAATGAAAGGCGTTGCGGATGGCGACGACCGCGACGCCATGCTCGGCGGCGCGCGCGATCGCGATCTCGCAGGCCCGCTCGGCCGTGACATGGCCGAGCCCGTTTTGGGCGTCGAGCGTCAGGCGCGCGCCGGTATCGACGACGATCTCGCCCCTGGCGACCGGATCGACCGAGCCTCGCTCGATCCGCTCCAGATACATCGGCAGCTGGAGCAGGCCATGCGAGGGCAGGCCCTCGATATCGGCATCGACGAGGGCCTCGGCCACCAAAGCGGCATTGTCGGGCGGTGTCCCGGCCGCCTCCAGCAAGGCGGCAGCGAAGCGGCTCAGCGCCTCGGCGGGATAGCGGCCCGACATCGGCATCAGCGCACCGGCGGGGCGTATTGCAGGCCGCCCTGCGTCCAGAGCTTGTTCAGGCCGCGCTCGATGCCGAGCTTCGAGCCCGCGCCGACATTGCGCTCATAGACCTCGCCGTAATTGCCGACCTGCTTGATGATCTGCAGCGCCCAGTCCGGCTTGAGGTTCATCGACTCGCCGAGATTGCCGGTGGCGCCGAGCAGGCGCTGCACTTCGGGCGAGCCGGTGCGCTTCTGCTCCTCGACGTTGGCGGAGGTGACGCCGAGCTCCTCGGCAACGAGCATGGCATAGAGCGACCAGCGCACGATGCTGGTCCAGGTCTCGTCGCCCTGACGCACCACCGGGCCGAGCGGCTCCTTCGAGATCAGCTCCGGCAGGATCACGTATTCGGTCGGGTTGACTAGCTTCAGCCGATAAGCCGAGAGCGCCGAGACGTCGTTGCTGAAGACGTCGCAGCGGCCGGATTCGAAGGCCTTGGCGACCTGGTCGCCGGCTTCGAAGGCGACGCCCTCGAACTTCATGCCGTTGGCCCGGAAATAATCGGCGATGTTGAGCTCGGTGGTCGTGCCGGTCGGCACGCAGACCGAGGCGCCGTTGAGTTCCTTCGCCGATTTGATGTTCAGCGACTTGCGCACCATGAAGCCCTGGCCGTCATAATAGCCGATGCCGACATAGCGCAGGCCCATCTGGGTGTCGCGCGACAGCGTCCAGGTCGCCTGGCGCGAGAGGACGTCGATCTCGCCGCTCTGCAGGCTGACGAAGCGATCCTTCGGGCTGAGCGGGGTGTAGCGGACCTTGCCGGCATCGCCGAAGACCGCGGCTGCGACAGACCGGCAGATGTCGACATCGAAGCCGCCCCAGCGCCCGGCCTCGTCCGGAACCGAGAAGCCGGCGACGCCCGGGCTGACGCCGCAGATCATCTCGCCGCGGCCCCTTGCGGTTTCCAAAGTGCCGGCAGCGGCCGGCATGGCGCAGGCGGCCATCAGGCCGGCAATCAGCAACAAGCGTGTCTTCATTCGGATACCCTCCCCCCGAGTGTCGTATCCGACGTTTCCCCGTCGGATCCCAGGGCGATCCTGACGGCTTTCTGACGCAGGGGGCGCGCGCCTCGGCTGATTTCGAGATGTGAAACGCCAGGACTTCCGGCCATATCCGGGAGCGGGAGTGCCATCATCCAGTCATCGACATCGGCACGGCAGACCATGCAGACATCCGCACAGTCCAGCTTCCGCCAGCGCCTCGTCAGCGGCGCCTTCCTGGCGGGGAGCTTCGTCAAGACACCGAGCCCGCATGCCACCGAGATCCTCGGCAATAGCGGCTTCGACTTCATCGTCGTCGACCAGGAGCACGCCCCCTTCGACCGCGTCACCACCGATCTCGTGTTGCTCGCGGCGCGGGCCGCCGGCATCGCCGGGGTCGTGCGGGTGCCGACGCTCACCAGCGACGCGATCCAGGCTTCGCTCGACTGCGGCGCGGTCGGCATCCTCGCCCCGCATGTCGCGAGCGTCGCGGATGCTGAGGCGCTGGTCGCCGCCTGCCGCTATCGCGGCGGCAAGCGCGGCTTCTCCGGCGTCACCCGCGCCGGCCGCTATGGCGGCAGCAAGATGTGGGATCTCGTCGATGCGGCCGACGCATCGGTCGCGACGATCGCGATGATAGAGGATCCAGCGGCGCTGGGTGAGATCGACGCGATCCTCGCGGTCGAGGGGCTGGATGCCGTCTTCATCGGCCGCGGCGACCTCACCGTCGCCTTCGGCGCGCCGACCCGCGATGCGCCCGAAGTCCGCGACGCCGTCGATAGGATCCTCAACGCCGCGAAGAAGGCCGGCAAACCGGTCTGCGTGATGACCGATAATGGCGAGGAATCCGCCGGGTTCGCTGAGCGTGGCGCCAGCGCCTTCATCCTCTCCTCCGACCAGGGTTTTCTGCGCAAGGCCGCGAGCGAGGCGCTGGGACAGATGCAGACAGCCAGGAGCCGGGTCGAGAACCCCGGCGCGCGATAGGAGACCAGGACCCGTGAGCTATCCCTCCAGCGATCCGCGCTCGAAGCTCGCCGCTCCGGCAGCGGCGAAGGCCGCCCCGGTCAAGGCCTATGCCGGCGCCGACTATGCCCGTTTCTATGCCGAAGAGCCGCAGCAGACCGGTGAGCACGAGCGCACCTGGCTGGCGCGCGGGCAGAACTTCATCACCGCCTATTCCGACGTGAAAGCAGGCGCTGTACTGGCGCGCGCGGCCCAGCCGGACGAATACTGCCTGATCCTGCCGGAGAAGGAGCTTGGCGCGACGGTCACGGCCGGCCCCGAAACGGTGGAGGTCGCGGGCGGCTCGATCGTCTTCGTGCCGCCGGGCGCGTCGCGCATCACGCTGAAGGGCGCCGGCCGCGTCATCCGCATCTTCTCCAGCGTCGCGGCCGATCTGGCGGCCGCCTGCTCCAACGCCGCCTCCTATGCGCAGCCCCATGCCAATGTCGCGCTGCTCGAGCCCTGGCCAGAGCCGCGGGGCGGCTTCAAGGTCCGCGCCTACAGCCTCGACGCCGGCGGCGGCGAGGGCCGTTTCGGCCGCATCTTCCGCTGCACCACGCTGATGGTGAACATGCTTGACCCGCGCTTTGGCCTGCGCGACGTCACCGCCCTCTCGCCGCATCACCATGACGATTTCGAGCAGGGCTCCCTCGTGATCGATGGCGGCTATATCCACGACATCCGCTGGCCCTGGACGCCCGACATGCGGATCTGGCGCGAGGACGAGCACGAATTGATGGCGGCGCCGTCTCTGACCGTGATCCCGCCGCCCTCGATCCACACCTCGCGCTCGGTCCTGCCCGGGCTGAACCAGATGATCGACATCTTCTCGCCGCCCCGCCTCGACTTCTCGCAGAAGCCCGGTTGGGTCATCAACGCCGCGGATTATCCGATGCCCGGCGAAACCGCTTGAGGGCCAGCGACATGACCTTGACCACCCAGACCGCCGACGCCCGCAGCCGCCAGATCGCCGAGCTCTTGGTCGGCGCCGTCGACCTGCATTGCCATAGCGGCCCGGCCGCGATGCCGCGCATCCTCGACCATCACGAGGCGATGCTGGACGCCGCCGCGGCAAAATTCCGCGCCGTCGTCTACAAGGATCATTTCTACCTCGGCACCGCCCATTCGATCCTGCTCGAGAAGCTGGTGCCCGATACCGGCGTCAGGCTGTTCTCGGGCATCGCGCTCAACAACGCCTCGGGCGGCTTCAACCCGCACGCGGTCGACCATGCCATCAAGCTCGGCGGCAAAATCGTCTGGATGCCGACGCTCTCGGCCAAGAACCATATCGACGTGCTCGCCTCCGGGGCGGTGAAGACCTTCCCGAAGACCGCGCAGAAGATGCTCGACCCGATCCCGCTGACGCCGTTCGGTGCCGACGGCAAGCTCACCGACGACGTCAAGCTGATCCTCGACCTGATCGCGGCGGGCGACATCATCCTCGCCGGCGGGCATCTCTCGACGCCCGAACTCTTCGCCGTGTTCGAGGAGGCGAAAGCACGCGGCGTCAGGAAGCTCCTGGTCAACCACCCGACCTACATGGTCAACAATTGCAGCGATGCGGAAATCCGCGACCTCGTCGGCCTCGGCGCGGTGATGGAGCACTCGATCTGCATGTTCGTCGAGGGCAAGTCGAAGAAGTTCGAGCCGCCGGAGCTGCGCCGGGTGATCGAAGTCGCCGGCGTCGAGAACACCGTGCTCTGCTCCGACCTCGGCCTCACCGGCTCGCCGCGCCCGATCGACGGCTATCGCGAGATCGTCGGCCACCTGCTCGACCTGCAGTTCACCGAGGCCGAGATCAAGCGCCTGACCGGCGGGCATGCAGCGGAGTTGCTGGGGTTGGAGGCAGCCTGATAAAGGACCAGACGCCTGACGGGAGAGTCGGCTCTCTACCCGTTGCTGACCCGAGTGCCAGCAGTCAGTGCAGGCGCGCCCCGGCTGGTTCGGCGAAGGGTGCCTTCGGGCTGTTGTACGGCATCTCGTACGTTTCGGCGTTGATGACCGGCGCGATGATCCCTGCTAGCTCTGCTCCATGCATGACGTGGAGATCAATCTCGCCAACTGGAAGACGGCGCTTATGGCGAGCATTCCGCTCGGCGGCCTGTTTTCCCGCAATGCGACCGCCTACAAATGGAAAGCACCGTTTCGCTGCTGGATGCTACATGAATCAGCGCTGTGGCGGCTGCATGATCTGCTGACGCAATCGGTTGCTCTTCATCAGCAAGGGCACGGCCTAGGTGCGCGAATTCTTTTACGGAGCGGCTTCGAAACGCTCGCGACGCTGATCTACCTAAATCAGTTGATGGGGCAAGTTTTAGACGGAAATTTGGGCTTTCATAAATTCAGCGACAAGACGTTGCGCCTAACGGTTGGATCGAAAAATAAATCAACCAAAGCAGAGTCGATCAATATTATTACAATTTTGAGCAAATGTGAAAAACGATATCCAGGTATTGAGAAAATGTACGCTAGATTGTCGGAAAGTGCACACCCTAGCTACGAAGGGCTATGCGTAGGATACTCGAAGATCGACCACGACCTTTACGATACAAACTTCTCCAATAGGTGGATGGAGCTGTACGGCGACAATCATTTGGGGATGGTCGAGCTGTGCATGGAGTCGTTTGAGGAAGAGTATAACAATGTTTGGGGTAAGCTCATGTCGAAGCTGGAAGATTGGATCGAAGCGAACGACGACGAGCTAGAGGCCACTAAGCCGTCCAACAGTGAAGCCGAAACCTGATCGCGCGATACGTCAACGCCTTGCCGAGCCGGCGCGCGGGCAAGCGAGTGTCTGCTCCCGCCCCAATCGCGACATTCGCCACATCAGGCGACTTGTCAGCCATAGCCGAATGGAGAGCGGGAGCCTGGCCCGGGCGTCCCCCGAGCCAAGCGCTTACTCCATAACTTCTCAGCTCAATCCAGCGAGATCGCCGCAGCGCGGACGACATCCGCCCATTTCGCCACTTCCTGCGTCTGAGCAGCCCGCACCGCCGCGGCATCGCCGCTGAGCGAGCGCACGCCGATCGTCGCGAGCTTCTCGCGCCCTTCCGCGCTCTCGACATAGGCCCGCGTGATCGCGGCGATGCGCGCCACGATCGGCTCGGGCAGCCCCTTCGGCCCGACCAGCGCGAACCAGCCGGTCGCGTTGACATCAGGCAAGCCGGCCTCGGCCAGGGTCGGCACCTCAGGCAATTGCGGGGCCCGCTGGTCGCTGGTCACCGCCAGCGCACGGATCGCGCCGCTTTTGACATGCGGGATATAGGCCGGGATGAAGTCGATGGCGACATTGACCGTGCCTGCCAGCAGGTCGGTCGAGAGCGGGGCCGAGCCGCGATAGGGCACATGCGTCATCTGGAAATCGGCCTTGCGCTGGATCAGCTCGCCGGTGACATGGCCCATCAGCCCGAAGCCCGGGCTGCCGAAGGTGAGCTTGCCCGGATTGGCCTTGCCGTAGGCGACGAGCTCGGCAAAGGACTTGACAGGCAGCGACGGGTGGACCGCGACGATGCCCTGGACGTCGCCGAGCAGCGCCACCGGGGCGAAATCGGCGAGCGGATCGAAGGTCAGCTTCTTGTAGAGCAGCTTGTTGGTGGCGAGCGGCCCCGAGGACGAGAACAGCAGGGTGTAGCCATCGGCCGCCGCCCGGACGACGCCGTTCGCCGCGATGTTGCCGCCGGCGCCGGTCTTGTTCTCGACGACGAAGCCCTGGCCGAGCTCGCTGCGCAGCTTCTCCGCCAGAAGACGGGCGACGACATCGGTCGAGGCGCCCGCGGGGAACGGCACGACGATGGTGACCGGCCGGCTCGGCCAGGTCTCGGCGAAGGCTCGCCCGCTGGCAGCCAGCGCACCGGCGCCCGCCATGGACGCCATGAAGCCACGGCGTGAGATCGGCCGCATCATTGATGTTTCCTCCGGACAAGATCGCTTTGCAGCTGTTGTCCGGACACTAGGCACGGGCCACTCGCCTCCCCTCGGGAAAGCGCCGCTATTTCTCGCTTTGAAACGCGACGCCCATGGATTGCGAGAGCGCCTCCAATTGCGCCTCGATATTCGCGGCCGCCTTCTTCAACGGATGGATGATCCTGGCCTTGTCCTCGGGGTTGGGCACTGCGGCGCGGAAGAAGGTGACGCCGAAGGTCGCGAGCACGCGCTCGCCGAGCTTGATCGGCACCGCGATCGTCGCCGAATTCGTCGGTTCGGCGGCAGGATCGCGCTCGGTATAGCCGCGCCGGCGCGCCTGCTCGATCATGCGCTCGACATCCTCGTCGGAAAGGCTGCTATTCTCCGGCTCGGTCGAGGTCCGCATCGCAGCGCGCAGCACCTCGCGCTCCTCGTCCGGGCAGAAGGCGAGATAGGCGCGCCCGAGCGCCCGGCCACCCAGGTTGAGACGGTAGCCAAGCGTCGCGTGGAAGGGCGAGATCGGGCTGTCGGGGATCGTCGAGAAGCGCACGACCACGGCATCATAGTCGAGCAGGCAGACGGCGCAGGGCCATTTGATCTGGCGCGTCAGAGCGGTCGCCCAGGGCCGCGCCGCCTCGATCACCAGCGGCGCGCCATGGAAGCCCGAGCTCAGATGTGCCACCTGCGAGGTCACGAGATAGCCGCGCATGCGCTCGTCGCGCACGACATAGCCGGCTTCGATCAGCGTCTCGAGCAGACGCACGATCGTCGGCTTCGGCATGCCGGTGCGGCGGTGCAGTTCGCCCACGGTCGCGACGCTGCAGCGGTTGACCTCGGTCAGCAGCCGCAGCGCCTTGAGAACGGACTGGACGGGCGCGAAGGAGAACACGCGGCTGATCCGGCTAAGCGAGCACGAACCGCTGTTCTAGATGAGAATTCTCCAAACCCGCTAGCTATTCGCGCAAGCGGCCGGACTATTCCGGCATGGTCAGGACGACCTTGCCGACCTGATCGCCGGCATCCATCAGCGCATGCGCGTCGCGGACGTCGCGCCAGTCGAAGCTCGCGCAGATATGGCTGCGGATCGCGCCGCTCTCCAGCAGCGGCCAGACCTTCTCGACCAGCTTGGCGGCGATCCGCCCCTTATAGGCGGCATCGCGCGGCCGCAACGTCGAGCCGGTCAGGGTCAGCCGGCGGCGCACGATGTTGCGGACATTGACCTCGGCCATCTGGCCGAGATGGCTGGCGATCAGCACGACGCGGCCATCGGGCGCCAGCAATTGCAGCTGTTTTTCGGTATAGGGGCCGGCCTGCGCGTCCAGCACGACATCGACCTTCTCCTTGCCGATCGCCACCTCGATCTCCGCCACCCAGTCGGCGCGGTAGTCGACGGCGAGATCGGCACCGATTTCCAGGCAGACCGCACGCTTCTCGGCGGTGCCGGCGGTCGCGATCACGCGGGCGCCGCGCAATTGCTTGGCGATCTGGATCGCGGCCATGCCGACGCCGCTGGTGCCCCCCTGGACCAGCAGGGTCTCGCCGTCGGCGAGCCGGCCGAGCCAGACGACATTGTTCCAGGCGGTGAAGAACACCTCCGGCAGCGCCGCCGCCTGCGCGAAGGAGAAGCCCTTCGGCAGCTTCATGCATTGCAGGGCCGGCACCGCGCAGAACTCGGCATAGCCGCCGCCATTGGCGAGCGCGCAGACGGCGTCGCCAACCTTTGGCCAGGTGACCTCGGCACCGACAGCCTCGACCACGCCGGAGACATCGAGGCCGGGCAGATCAGTTGCGCCGGGCGGCGGCGGATAGAGGCCGCGCCGCTGCTGGATATCGGGCCGGTTCACACCCGCGGCGCGCACGCGGATCAGCACGTCGCCGGGGCCGAGCGTCGGCAGCGGGCGGTCGCAGAAGGCGAGGACCTCGGGTCCGCCCGGCTTGGTGATCTCGATCGCTTGCATCAGTCGGTCTCGTTGTTCGGTGAAGGGCGGAGGGAGCGGATGATCTCCGGCATGCGCTCGCGGGCAGACGTCATCAGGCGCTCATAGATCGAGTTGCCCTGGGCATCGATCGCGACGATCACCGGGCCGAAACCGTTGAGCCGCAGCCGGTTCAGGCGGAACTGCATGATCAGGTCGCGCCAGGCGCAATCGGTCACCGCCTCGACGCCCTCGCTCAGCAGGGCCGAAGCGCCGCCGACGAAGGAGAAATAGACGCAGCCGACATCGCGCATGGCGTCGACGCTGTCCTGCGAGAGCCCGCCCTTGCCGCCGGTCGCGGTCAGGCGCAGGCCGCGGATCAGCGTCGGCATCAGGTGGTTGAAGCGGCTCGAGGTCGTCGGATTGACGTAATGGACCGCGCCGGGTTGGCCGCCATCGTCCTCGTAGCTTACGCCCATATGGAAGAAGGCGCCGCCGCGCAAAGATAGTGGCAATTCGCGCCCGGCCTCGACTTCCGAAACCATGCGCTTCTGGGTGGGCATGCCGACCGTCGCGACCGCGTCGCCGTCGAGGAGCACGACATCGCCGACCTTGAGCGCGCGGGCCGCTTCCGGCGTCAATGGCAATGTCAGACGGACGGGAGACGGGTTCGTCATTCGATCCGCTCCACCACGCCGGAATTGTAGATCCGCGCCCGCGTGCGCCGGTTGATCCAGCAATTGAACGAGACCGCCACGGGGGTGAAGCCATGGCCGGAGGCGTATTCGACATGGACGCCGAAGGTCGTGGTCGCACCGCCGACGCCCATCGGGCCAAAACCCATCTGGTTGACGGCGCGGGTCAGGCGCTCCTCCATCTCAGCGACCATCGGCTCGGGATTGCGCTCGCCGAAGGGGCGCAGGGTCGCGTCCTTGGAGAGCTTCGCCGCATGGTCGAAGGTGCCGCCGATGCCGACGCCGATCACCACCGGCGGGCAATGCTGGCCGCCGGCCCTGAGCACGATCTCAAGGATGCAGCGCTCGATCTCGTCGAGACTCGGGCTGACCAGGATCTCCACGGCAGCCCAGCGCCCGCCGCCGAGCGCCTTGGGGGCGCAGGTGATGTCGAGATAGTCGCCCTCGCCGACAAGGTCCCAGGAGACCAGCGGCATGTCCTTGCCGTGGAAACTGCGCTCATTGGTCAGGGGATTGGTGACGAAGCGCAGCAGCGGCGGCTGGATCGTCCGGGTGAGCTCGGCGAAACCGTCGACGATCGCCTGGCGGATATCGCCTTCCATGCGCGCGCCGGAGCCGATCTTGATCGAGTAGCTCGGCACGCCGGCATCGGAGCAGAGGAACTTGCCGGTGGTCTCGGCGCGCTCGGCGCTGTCCAGCATGAAGGCGAGCGTCTGACGCGCCTGCGGCTCGGTCTCGCTCGCCAGCGCCTTGCGGAACTCGGCCTTGGAGGATTCAGGGATGCGGCGCAGCGACCAATCATAGAGATTGGCGGTGACCTCCTTGACCAGCTCGTAGGTGATTGCCATGCGCACCGTCCGTTCGACGGTGTGAAACTAGTCGAACGACGGAAACCGGCTGCGCGCCCACGCCGCGTTTCGCGAGGTGAAATCGAGGTGGCGCCCCTCCCCGCCTGGCGGCTTCGCTTTATTGACGGGATCAGCGAGACATCCGCCCAAGGACAGGACGAACGATCATGAGCCATGTCGACATCACCGGCTTCGACCTGACGATCGACGAGATCGTCCGCGTCGCCATTGGGAAGGCGCGGGTCGCCGTCGCGCCGGAGGCGGTCGAGCGGATGAAGGCCGCCCGCGCCATCGTCGACGAGGCGGTGGCGCGCGGCGAGAAGGTCTATGGCGTCACCACCAGCGTCGGCGCCAAGACCGGCGTGCCGCTCGCGCCGGAACGGATCGGCGAGTTCAACCGCCGCCTGCTGCTCACCCATAATGTCGCGCATGGCCCCCTCGCCTCGCCCGAGGCCGTGAGGGCGATGATGCTCGTCCTGCTCAACTCCATGGCGAGCGGGCGCCTCGGCGTGCGCCCGCTGCTGGCCGAGCGGCTGGTCGACGCCCTCAACGGCGACCGGCAGATCGAGGTGCATGTCTGGGGCTCGATGGGCCAGAGCGACATGGCGCCGATTACCGACCTCGCGCTCGCGCTTTATGGCGATCTCGACCTGCAGGCGGGCGAAGCGTTGGCGATGCTCAACTCCAGCGCCCTCGCACTCGGCATTTCGGCGCTGGCCATGGCCGAGCTGCAGCGCAGCCTCGACCTCTGGAGCCTGATCGCCGCGCTCAGCATGGAAGGCTTCGCCGCTAATCCCTCGATCGTCTCGGAGGCCGCGCTACGGTCGCGCCCCTTCGCCGGGCTGGAGCGGCATGGAAACCGGATCAGGCGCTATCTCGATGGCAGCTACCTCTTCGCCAAGAGCGGGCCGCGCCATCTGCAGGACCCGCTGAGCTTCCGCTCGCTGCCGCTGCTGCACGGCACGGCGGCGGACAGCCTGGATTTCGCCTGGCGTCAGATCGAGACCGAGTTCCGCTCCAGCCAGAACAATCCGATCGTCTCGCTGGAGGAGCGCTCGCTGGTCTCGGTCGCCAATTTCGACACGGTCTCGCTGTCGATGGCGCTCGACATCGCCCGCCTCGCCTTCGCGCCGGTGGTGACCGCTTCGGCCGAGCGCGTCGCCAAGCAGGTCGATTCCTTCTGGTCGGGCCTGACGGTCGGGCTGATCGAGGAGGACG
Organism: Allobosea sp.; assembly: GCA_024231975.1. GTDB lineage: Bacteria > Pseudomonadota > Alphaproteobacteria > Rhizobiales > Beijerinckiaceae > Allobosea. The sequence continues at coordinate 144,934 of JAAEQB010000064.1, read as the reverse complement.
GCGTCGGCCTGCCCGGCTTCAACGGCCTCGCCCAGTTCCACAAGGCGATCACCTCGGAGGCGCGGCTGGGGACGGCTCCCGTGGTTCAGGAGCTCGCCAGCTCCAGCCATTCCAACGGCAACCTTGATCGCGCCGGCATGGCGACCTATGCGGCCCGCCGGACGCTGGAGGTCGCGGAGCTGTGCAAGCCGATCGCCGCGGTCGAGCTGATGGTCGCGGCGCAGGCGACCGAGAGCCGCACGGCGACGCCGCTCGGCGCGGCCACCGGCAAGCTCTTCGCCTTGGTGCGCGAGGCCGTCCCCTTCGCCGCGGCCGGCGACCGCGTGCCACATCTCGATCCGCTGCTGCGGCATGTCGAGGCGAGGCGCAAGGAGATCGACGCCCTGGTCGGCGTAGGCGGCTGAGCTTTCACGCTCCCGCGGCGTAGCCGGCGCGGTCGAGTGCGTTGACCGCGCGAACCTCGCCAGAGGGCTCGCCGCTGGCGCCGGGACGGCGATGCAGGCGAACACGCCGCGGTTCGCCGGGCGCAAGATGGAACCAGCTCCGCTCCGGCCGCCAGGCGGGATCGACGATCTCGACCGACTGGGCTAAGCGCCGGGTCGAGAGCACAAGGCTCCAGTCGTCGCCGTCGCGCTCCAGCTGCGCGACAAGCCCGCATTGATGGCGCTCATGGCCGCGCCCGAGCGGGAAGTGGAAGGCTTCCGCCAAGACCTTGCCGCTCGCGGCATCGCGCAGCACGGCCGAGGTCACGTCATGGCCGGGAGGGCCGAAGCGATAGGCATAGGCGATGTCGAAGAAGCGGCCGATCAGATCGAAGGCCGAGAGCGTCGTCGCCGAACGTTGAGTAAGCGCGATCTCGCGCTTCGCCTGAACGACTGCAACTTCACCGGCGCGCCAGCAGGTCAATTCGACGGTGGCAGCCAGCGGCTCCGGGCGCTCGGTCAGGACATGCAGGGCAAGGCCATTGACGCCCTCGTCGGAGAGCGTGAGCTGGACCGGGCGGAAGGCGCGCGCGAGCCCATGCCAGGCCGATTTCGGTTCGCCATCGCTGGCGATCACGCCCCAGCCGGCGCCGGGCTGCAGATCCTGCAGCAGCCAGACCAGCGCGCCTGATGTCGGCGAGGCCGGCCGGCGCCATTCGGCGAAGGTCTCCTCCATCACCTCGGCGACGACCGCGCGGGATAGGGCGAAATAGCGTTCGGGTTCCTCCCGCCGCAAACGCGCCGGTTCGAGCCCATAGAGCCGTTCGAGATAGTGGTCGCGCACATCCTCGAAATCCCAGGAAGCGCCGGCATCGCGCGGCACGGCGCGCTTCCAGTCGGGATGATGGGTGATCGAAGGCGGCTTGCCCGATCGCAGCGAGACCTCCTCCGGCACATTGGCGAAGGCGAGGCTCTCGGCCGCAAAGCGGACATTGGCGCGGCGGGCATCGTCGAGGCCGCGCATATAGGCGCCGACGCCGTAGTAATGCGTCACGCCCTTGTCGGCGACGAAGGGCAGCGGCCCGCCCGAGGGCGAGTTCGGGACATAGGCGATGTCCGGCCGATAGGCAGCGACTGCCTCTGGCAGCACCTCGTCGAAGATTGGGCCGGACCAAGCCTCGGGCGGCGCACCCAGCATCGCCGATTGCTGGAAGACCTCGCTGCCGCCGCAGAGCACGGCGAGGCTCGGCGAGCCTTGCGTGCGGCCGAGCAGCGCCTCGACCTCCGCCGCGATCGCCGCGCGAAAGCCGGCATCGCCCTGCGGATAATCGAAATTGGCCAGCATCATCTCCTGCCAGACCATGATGCCGAGCTCGTCGCAGAGCGCGAAGAAGTCGTCGTCCTCATAGGTCATCACGCCGGGCAGGCGGATCATGTTCATCCCGGCCTCGCGCGCCAGCCTGAGCCAGGGCTCGTAGGCCGCGCGGCCGCCGGCCAGCGTCATGACGTCGGCATTGCTCCAGCAGGCGCCGCGGCAGAACACCGGCACGCCGTTGACGATCAGGCCGAAGCCTTCGCCATCGTCGCCGCGATCGACTTCGAGCGAACGGAAGCCGATGCGGCCGAGATCGATCGTTTCACCATCTAGCGTCAAGGTGAGATCGTGCAGCGCCGGCTCGCCATGGGTGTGCGGGAACCAGGGCGCGATGCCGGGCAAGGATAATGCGCCGACTAATCGACTGTCGCCATCCGAGTGCAGGGCCGCCTCGCCGCCGGCGCAGCGCATAATCGCGCGGCCTGGCAACCGCGCGTTAGCGGCCAGCGTCAGGCTGAGCGCGACGGTGCCACTCTGCCCATCGTAGCTCGTGCGCAAATCAACGGCTTCGATTGGCGCAGCACCTACCTCGCTCTCGATCCGCAGCACCGGCCGATACGGCCCGGTCGGCAGGCCGGGCGGGCACCAGCCCGGCATCGAGCCGAGCGCGCTGGTGCGGAACCAGCGCAGGCCATTCGGCTGAATCATCGCCGGACGCCAGCGCGAGCGGCGCGGCGCAGCGGCCAGCTTCGGCGCCAGCGCGCGGAAGCAAAGCGCAATCTCGGTGCCGGCAGGGCAATTCACGGTGAGCTCGACGGGCGCGAACATCGAGGCGTTGTCGGCTTGCCTGATGCCCCCGACCCAGATCTCCGTGACGGTCGCCAGCCCCTCGAAGCGCAGGCGCCCGTTCAGAGGCTCGGTTAGCCGCGTGCGATACCAGTGATCCTGCTGGCCGATCGCGTTGGCGCTGATGTCGTCGAGCCGGCCGAGCGCGCGCAGCGTCCCGGCAACCGTGCCGGGCACAACCGCCTCCTGCCAGTCACCGCCTTCCGGCAAGTCGGCCGGCGTCGCGGCGGCATCGGCCGGCGTCGCCAGCCAGGACCAGCCCGCGAGCGATTCGACCCGTTCTCCGCTACGCGCGACGATGCGGGCCATGGCTCAGCCGGGGAAGCGCTGCCCGAGCGCCTCGCTGACCTGATCGTGCTCGGTGATCAGGCCGGCGAGCGTCGCGTCGAAGCGCTCGAAGCGCTTCTGCTTCATCGCCCGTGCCAGATGGAACTGCGCCACCTTGGCGCCCTCGGCGATGCGCAGGGAGCCGTCGCGGGCGGCATCGAGCCCGTCGACGCCCTGCCCGAGCCAGGTCAGATGGCTGGCGAGCAGCTCGAAATTGGCGCCGAGCTGGCGCAGCGTGTTGAAGGCGTAATGGTGGAAGGCCGCGCCCGGCCGCTCGGCCAGCGCCTCGGCCTGCACCGTCGCCACAGCGCGGAAAGCCGCGACCGGATTGTCGGTCGGCCGGCGCGCGACATGGCGAGCGAGCAGCGTCAGTGCGGTCGCGCGCAGGGCGGCCTCGTCGGGCCGGCGCTGCGGCAGGCGCATCATCTCGGCATAGGGGAAGAGCGTGTCGTCGCGCATCTGCCCGGGCAGCAGCCGGAACAGCCCGTCGAAATCCTCGCCTTCGGCCCGATGCAGGCCGTCGTTGTGGAAATAGTCGAGCTCGCGGGCGGCGCGGTCGAGCCGGTTCACCGCGATCGTCGTCTTGCCATGGCTGTCGCGATAGGAGACGCCGCGGGTATCGGGCATGTAGAAGGAATCCAGTTCGAGCAGGACGAGGCGGCCGAGCCCGATCTGCTGCTCGATATGGCCGATCAGATCGTCATAGAGCGCAAGCTCGGTCACCTTGAGGCCGTAGAGCGCCTCCAGATCGTCGAGCGGCGGTTTGAAGAAGGTGAACTGGTCGCCCTCGAAATCCTGCGTGATCGTGAAGCCGAATGCCGCCGCCGGCTCCAGGCCGAGCGCATGCAGGATCTCGATCCAGAGATCGGCATAGCAATTGGTCTGCGGCCAATGCCGCTCGCCGGCATGCATGGCATGCCTGTCATAGGCGAGCGGATCGACCGGCAGGAGCCGGCCCGCCATGGCGGCGGGCGCGGCGATCTTTTGCTGGGCCGTCATCGTGCTCACGGCCAGAGCACGGTGCGGACCGAGGCCGGCCAGCGCTCGACGTCGTAGCCATGGTGCTTGAACAGGGCGAGCGCCACCCGCTCCATGCCGAAGCCGACGCAGGCGGTGTGCGCGGTCTCGCCGGCCGAGGTCTGGATGCCCCAGGTCGTGCCGAAATGGTCCTGATGGTAGTTGAAGGAGAGGCAGGCGGTCGGCTTCTCCTCGCTCTCGATCGGGATCAGCAGCTCGAACTTCAGGCGCTGGTCGCGCTGGTTGTTGGCGAGCATGCGGCCGGCGCGACCGAAGAACGGGTCGTTGGCGACGTCGAGATTCAAGGGCACGCCGAGCGAGGCCATCATCTCCCGGCCGCGTTCGAGCCAGGTCGCGCGGAATTCCGTGACCTGCTCGGGCGTGCCGAAGCGGACATATTCGCGCATCCGGAAGAGCTGCATCCGGGCCGGATCCTTCGAGGGCTCGTGCCGGAAGCAGTAGGATTGCAGGTCGAACAGCGCGCCGTCCGCCTTGAGCGGGCCGCGCTTGGCAACGACCGGATAGAGCGGGTAGCAGGCGGCCGGGGTCAGCACGACCTCGGTCGAGATCTGTCCGTCGGTCCAGTCGACCCCATCGGCCACCTTGTGCAGCAATTCGGCATGGGCGCGCTCGTCGCCGACAAAGGAATGCACGGTGCCGGCAAGCTGCGGGAAGCTCTTGAGATAGCCGCTCTTCTCGAAATGCTTGCGGCTCATCGCCGGCGGGAAGCGCACGACCTCGGCGCCGTCCTGGCCGCCATGGCGGGTGATCAGGTCGTCGAAGCGGGCGATGACCTCCTCGAACAGGCCGCTACGGCCATAGAGCCCGTCGACACCGATGTCGATCAGCAGGCCGGTATCGATCAGTTCCGCGAGGAAGCCCTGCGGCTGGGGGCAGTTCTGGCACATGCGATCACCTGGAAAGGCTGGGGTCGTGCTTGTAGACCGCCAGCAGGTTGGAGGTGTTGCCGAGGATTCGGTCGTTGTTGATCATGATCGGCGCCGAGAGCGCATCGCGCATCAGGCGCGCCAGGCTCGCCGGGCTGTCATTGCGATAGCCCTGGATGCCGCAGATCAGGAAGGCCTGCATCACGATCTCGCCGACGCTCTGCGAGGCCACAACCTTGATGCTGTTCATCGCCACGACGAAGCCCATCGAGGAGAGTTCGTCGGCGTCGCCGCGGGCGCGCTCATAGCGATCGAGCCCGGCGACGACGAGCGCCTTGAACTGCTGCAGGCGAGCCAGCAGCTCGGCCAGGCGCAGCGCGCTCGGCGGGGTCGAGCCCGGGCGCTTGCGCGCCTCGCTGCGCACGAAACCTTCGGCGCGGGCGACTGCCTCCGCCGCGATGCCGTACCAGACCGAGGCCCAGAGCAGATGCGCGTTGGGGAGCATCGACTGCGCCGCGATCTCGGCGAAGGACACCGGGATGATCTGCTCGGCCGGGGCACGGCCTGAGAAAGTGAAATTGTCGGAGCAGGTGCCGCGCATGCCCATCGTGTCCCAGGCGGCGCTGCGCTCCAGCGTGTACTGGTCCTTGGTCAGGACGGACATGACCTGGTCGGAGGGCGGCGCCTCGGGCGTGCGACGCGAGGTGATCAGGATGGCGTCGGCCTGCGCCCCGTAGGAGATCAGGCAGCCTTCCTTGTCGAGGGTGAAGTCGTCTCCCTCGCGCACCACGCCGCAGATCGACGAGCGCAGGTCGCCGCCGACGCCGCCGCCTTCGGTGGTGGCCGAGGCCAGCAGGAGCTGCTCGCGAGCGATGCGCGCCATGAAGCCGGCGTGCCAGGGATCGTCATTGCAATGCACGACCAGGCTCGACGCCTTGATCTGGTGCATCGCGTAGATCATTCCGGTCGAGGCGCAGGCCTGGGCCAGCACCGAGCAGATCTCGGCGATGGTCGCATGGCTCGCTTCCTCGCCGCCATGGGCGGCCGGGATCATGATCCCCAGCAGGCGCTCCTGCTTCAGGGCTTCGAAGGTCTCGTGCGGAAAGCGCGACTTGGCATCGACGTCGCCGGCATGCTCGGCCGCGAGCTTGGCGATCTTGCGCGCCTTGGCGATCATCGCCTTCTGCGCCTCGGCGCCGGCGCCCGATGTCTCGGAGGTGAGCTGGTAGCCGGCTTCGGCCAGGCGGGCGAGCGTCGTCATCAGACGTGCTCGCTCTGGATGGTGCGGATCGCGTTCTCGATCGCGGCGATCGAGGCGAAGTTGCGCCGGTTCATCATGTTGTCGGGGAACTCGACCTCGAAGGCTTCCTCAAGCGCCATCATCAGCTCGACCGTGCCGAAGGAGGTCAGGCCGGCATTGTAGAGATCGGCCTCGTCGGCGAGGGTGGCGACGTCGACCGGCAGCTTGCCGGTGGTCTTGAGGATTTCGCGGATCCTGGTCTTCATCTTCGGTCCTGCCCTGTCTGATGCCATCGCTGCTGCGGTGCAGCCCCGTCTTGGCTCCGCCCTCGGCGCACGGCGGCATACGCTGGCGCAAGACGCTCGCGATCGCCGTCGGGACGCTTCGGTCGGTTGGTTTGACGCCGTGTTGTTCGTTGCGTCAGGCCTAACGCATAAAATTTAAAGTTACCTTGCGCCGGCCACAGAATGACTGGCGTAAGCGGTTCAGGGCTTGACGCCTGGAGATGTGGTAAACGGCAGATTGCCGCGAATACTCGATTTCCAGCGAATTCAGCCCGTCGCTGTAGCGGAATAGTTTGAAGCCATGCTGCGCTGAGCCGCCGGCACGGGCTCCGGCCCGGCGTCGCCATCGCTCGATCCGGTCATGAACCAGAGCAAGGCCGCCGTCTTGATCGAGTAGACGGAGTCGCTGACGATCATCAAAAGGCAGATATAGGTCGCGACGCAGACCTTGAAGCGCCAGGCCCGCGGCGACTTCTCCGGCGCGAAAATGAACAGGCTCCAGAAGCCGATAACGCCGAAGAGCCCGATCTGGTTCAGCGAATAGGCATAGCCGGAATCCGACAGGAAAGGCTTGTCCGGTGACAGGCCGAAGACCGCGGCTGGCGAGAGCGAGGTGATCAGGCGCGACGTCCAGAGCATGCGGCCGGCGAAGTTGTTCTGCCAGTTCACCTCGGCGCTGACGAAGCCGTAGATCGCGAACCCGATCAGCATGACGAAGGGCGCAGCCAGCCAGACGAAACGCGGCGTGATCGGCGCGACGAGATAGGCGACCGTCGCGACGATGCAGACATTGGCGCCGAAGCGGGAATCGCTGAGCACGATCGCGGTCATGCCGGCGGCCATGGTCAGCCAGCGCTTGGCCATCTGCGGGCGATTCAGCGCCCAGATATAGAGGATCGCGCCGAAATTGCCGGTCGAGATCGGCTCGAGGAAGACCGAGGAGGCGCGGTGCGGCCCGAGGAAAGGCAGCAAGGTGCGTGAATCCGGGCGCAGGCCGCTGGCGAAGAGCGCGCCGGTCTGGCTGCTGACGTCGCTCGGAGCCACCGTGCCGCGCGCGACATAGTATTTGATGATGTTGAAATAGGTGACGTAGAGGTCGAGGGCGAGGAACTCGAACAGGCCGAAGACGACGACGATGATCCCACTGATCAGGGCGGCGCGATCGGCCACGCGCGGGTCGTTGCAGCTCTTGCCGAGCAGATAGAAGGCGACCGGAATCAGGAAGTCGCGCACCGCCTTGGGGTCGAGCAGCGGACGCATCGCCATCAGCATGGCGGCATACGAGATGAAGACCGCCAGCAGCAGATAGGGCGCGGCATTGCGGCCGAGGCCGAGATAGAGCGCGGTCGCGACCAGCACCACCTCGCAGCCCATCACCATGGTGTCGTTGATGCCCATGACGTTGGTGTTGATGAAGCACAACGCCATGTTGAAGGTGAGCGCGCCGATCAGCAGCACGAGCGGCAGGACCGGCATCGGGCGGGTGGGATCGACACCGCCCGACATCGCCGCCTGCCCGTTCACGCCGCCGCCTGCGCCGGGCGACGCAGCCAGCGCGACGCCAGGCCGCGCGCCCCGCCTCCGGTATCCTCGGGGACGACGAGCGCGACGATATGCTCGCCGACCGGGTCGATCGCGGCCGCCTGGTCGACCAGGCTGCGCGGGGTCTCGCCCGTGAGGGACGAGGCGAGGACGATCGCGTCCGGTCGCGCACCCGCCTTGCCATCCGAAGACGAGGTTTGCCGCATGATGATGAAATTGCGCCGGCGCCCCGGCCTAGCCGTGGCCGAAGCAGCCGGTTCGATCCGGCGGATGTTCATGTCGCGGCCCGAGCCGTCCTGGCAGAGCAGCACGCTCTCGCCATGCGCCGCCAGGCTGTTGGCGAGATGCTCGGCCAGCGCCGCCTGCGTGGCGTCGTCGACCGAGCCGGCGATCATCACGGAGGCCGGCAGATGCGGGCCGAGCGTCCGCTGCAGCAGGCGCGTCACCGGCATCAGCGCATCCTCGCGGCGGGCGGCGACGGCAGGCAGCGACACCACGGTGCCGACGCCGATCGCCTGGCCGGCGGCCTCCGGCGTCAGCGATGCCGGCGGCTTCAGCCGTTCGGGGATGATCCGCGACGAGGGCAGCCATTCCAGCAGATAGGCGAGGCCGAGGCCGGCGCAGGCGCCGAAGAGCAAGGCCGCGGCGAGCACGAGCGGAGCCGGCGGCTTGGTCGGCTGCGCCGGCGCCACCGCTTCCGAGAGCATGCGCGAATTATTGGTCTCGATCCGCTTCTGCTGCTCCAGTTCCTTGGCACGCTGCAGCGAGGCGCTGTAGACCGTGCGCACCGCCTCGGCTTCGCTTTCAAGCTGGCGCAGGCGGATCTGCGCCGCGCCGCTGACCTCCTGCGACTTGGTCAGCTCCGTCGCCCGCTTCCGGAGATTGGCGAGATTGGCCTCAGTCTGGCGATAGCTTTCCTGCACCGTCGAACGCAGACGGGCGAGCTCTCCGGACAGCAATCGGCGCGTTTCGGCGAGCTCGGCCCGGATCTCGATCAGGCGCGGATGCTGCGGCGCGAGCGTCTGGGCAAGGCTTGCCGCCTCGCGCGCGCTCTGTGCGTATTGCGCCCTGAGCGAGGTCACCACCGAGGAGGTGAGTGCCTCCGGCAGCGTGTCGGACAAGGGATCGCGGCTCTGATAACGGGCGAGCTGGTCGCGCCTGGCCTGCTGGCGCGCGAGCTCCGCCTCCGCCTGGCTGATCTGACCGTAGAGATCGCGCAATTGCTGCGAGATGATCAACCCGCCTTCGCCGGTGCTGACCAGGCTGTGCTGGCTGCGGAAGCTCTGGACGGCGCGTTCCGCCTCGTCGAGCTGCGTGCGCAGGCCGGCGATCTGGCCGATCAGCGAGGTGTTGGCGCGCTCGACCACGGCACGGCGGCCGTCATTGCCCTGGCGGAAATAGACCTGGGCCAGCCCATTGGCGATATCGGCGGCCTTTTGCGCCTGCGGATGCGAGACGGTGATGCGGAAGACCAGTGAGTTGTCGACGCGCTGGATCACGATCGCGCGCTTGAGCGCATCGACCGCCTGAGCCAGCCGCTGCTCCGCAGTCGGTTGTGCCAGCCGACCGAGCAGGCGCGAGACCAGCCCCGGCGGCCGGACGAAGGCGGGATCGTTCTCGAGGTCGAGCTCCTCGATCACCTGCCGCAGCACGCCGGTGGAGGTCATCACCAGCGCCTGGCTGTCGACATTGGCGAAATCGATCGAGGCCGAGGTGTCGGTGCGCACGATGTCCTTGCCGACGACCTGCAGCGCCTGCGGATCGACGAGCAACTCGGCAGTGGCACGGTAGACCGGAACCTGCACAGCCAGATAGGCGAGCGCGAAGAGCAGGCAGACAGCAGCGCTGACGATCACCAGCCGGCGGCGACGCTGCAGCAGCTGGAGCAGCTCGGACAGGCTGAAAGCAGCGGAGGCGCGGCCTTTTGCCGACGCGTCTTCCCGTCCCCCCGCCTCCAACGCAGCCGACACCACAAGCCTCCTCGATCCGGGCCGGCACGGCGCATCCGCGGCCGGACGCGCCGACGGACTCGGCTGGAATTCCACCGCGCATCCTGCCGATCCGTGGTTAACATTCCGGTAACGGAATCATTACGATTCTGTTCAAGTATTCGAGCTTTCAGCTCCCGGAAAATTAACTAACCGGCCAAAGCACTGCGAAATAACATTTCGCTTCGGGGGCGTGGGTGATAGTTCAATATTTACGAAAATCGGTCTGACCGGCTCGCTGTCCTGCCGGCACGCACGCGGCTTGTGCGATCCCGTTCATGCCTCGTTTACAACAGGAAGAAATCCCCCGGTCACGCCAACCTTTGCTTAGCCCGTGCCGGGTATTCCTGCCCTTGGGAAAGGCCGGCCCGGCAAACGCGCCGTGACGAGGACGAGTCCAGACAGCATGCGTATCCTGATGGCCTGTGCAGCGTTCCCGCCCTTCATCGACGGCGGCGGGCCGATCTCGGCGATGATCGTCGCCAAGCTGCTGCTCGCGGCCGGCCATGACCTGACCGTCGTCAACGTCTCCGGCGAGGACAAGCACGAGACCTATGACGGCGTGCCGGTGCACCGCCTGCGCTCGCTCAACATCGACTGGAACTACCGCCTGCCGCGCCCGGGCTGGAAGAAGGCGATCTGGCATGTGCTGGAGAACTTCAACCCGCGCGCCTTCTTCGTCATGCGCCGCGAGATCAGGCGCCTGCGGCCAGACATCGTCCTGACCGACTCGATCGAGAACATCAATGTCGCGACCTGGGCGGCGGCGAAGAGCTGCGGCATACCGGTCGCGCATATCCTGCGCAGTACCTTCCTGCTCTGCTGGAAAGGCAGCATGTGGAAGGGCAACGACAATTGCGGGCGCGCCTGCGGCTCCTGTCAGATGACCTCCTATGGCAAGAAGCTGAACTCGCGTTTCGTCGACGCGGTCATCGGCGAGACTGACTTCATCATCGGCCGCCATACCGAACACGGGTATTTCCAGAACGCGACGACGCACGCCATTCCCGGCGCAATCACGCCCGTGCCCGGCGCCCTGCCCCGCACGGCGCCGCCGGCGGAGCGCCCGCTGCGCGTCGGCTTCATCGGCGTCCACGATCCCATCAAGGGGCTGGACACGCTGGCCGCGGCCGCGCAGCGGCTCGCCGGCGAACCGGTCGAGTTCCTGATCGCCGGCACCGGCCAGAGTGACTACGCCAAGGCCTTGCCCGAGCGCTTCCCGGCGCAGAACACCCGCTTCCTCGGCTGGACCAAGCCGGACGCGTTCCTGCCCGAGATCGACGTCCTCGCCGTCCCCTCGCTGTTCCGCGAACCCTTCGGGCGGGTGGTGATCGAGGCCTTTGCCCATGGCGTCCCCGTGATCGGCGCCAGGTCCGGCGGCATCCCCGAGACGATCCAGCCGGGCGTCAACGGCGCGTTGTTCGCACCGGGCGACGATGCCGCGCTGGCGGAGCAGATCATGGCGTTCGCCGGGGATCGCACGCTCGTCGCCACGCAATCGGCTGGCGCGCTCGCCGCCGCCGCCCGCTACAGCCCGGAGCGGATCGCCGCCTCGTATGACGCCGTCTTCGATGGCCTCGTCGGCAAGCCGACCGGTGAGGCCCTCCTTCAGCCGCGGGAGGCGCGGTCGTGAGGGAACTGCTCGATCTCGCCTGGAACGGAGCCGGCCGCTTCCTGCCGGCCTTCTCCTCGCGCTTCAGCAGCACGCTGCTCAGCTTCCTCGTGCTGCTGGCGGCGAGCCATTTCCTGCCCACCTCGGAATACGGGCTCTATGTCTTCCTGTTCTCGATCGGCAGCGCGCTCGGGCTGATCGCCGTGCTCGGCCAGCAGATCCTGGTGGTGAAGCATTATCGCCGGGCCGAAGCGAGCGGCCATCCGCTCAACCAGGCGCTGCTCGGCGTCAACGCCCGCTGGCTCGCGCTCGGCTGCTTCGCGCTGCTGGCGGCGGCGTTGCCGCTCTGGCTCTTCGCCGACCGGCTGCCGCCGACCTATCACTATCTCTGGCTCGCCTTCGTCTTCGCCGCGATCTTCGCGCTCAGCGAGTACCTGCAAAACTATTTCCGCATCCATGGCCGCATCAACATGTCGCTGGTGCCGCGCGAGATCGTCTGGCGCGGCAGCTCGATCCTGCTGATCGCCGGCGCCGGCCTCGCCGGGGTGATGGGCGGCGGCGCGGGCGCAATGGCGATCGTCACCGGCCTGCTCGCGGCGACGACCCTCTATCAGAGCGTCTGCTTCATCCAGGACGAGGGGCTGGGCTGGCTCAGGGCGCGCGACCAGGTGCCGGCGGAGACCCATGGCGAGTGGCGCCGGGAAAGCGGCTATTTCATCGCCAACAACGTGCTGAACTCGGCCTCGGCCTATCTGGAGACCATCCTGATCGGCGCGCTGCTCGGGCTGAACGAAGCTGGTTTCTACTTCGTCGCCGTGCGCATCTCGATGCTGCTCCTGCTGCCGCTGGCGGCGATCGACACGGTCGGCATCCCGATGATCGCCGCCCGCTTCCAAAAATCCGACACGGCCGGGGCGCAATTGCTGATCGGACGGCTCTCCTTCGCGAGCTTCTGCATTTCGTTGCTGGGCGCGCTGGCGCTCGCCGTGGTCGCGCCCTTCATCCTGCATCTGTTCAATGCGGAGTTCGTCCAGCACGAGAACGTTCTGGTCGCGCTCTGCGTGATGTCGGTCTCGCTCGCCTTCTTCGGCCCCGGCTCCTGGCTGCTGATGATCGGCGGCGGCGAGCGCTTCTTCCTGATCGCGCGGGCGATCATGTTCGTCCTCTATCTCGGCCTGCTCTACGCGCTGGCGCGGGTCGGCGGGCTGATGGGCATCGCCATCGCCGGACTGATCTTCAGCACCGCCTCCAGCCTCGCCGCCTGGTACTGGATCAAGCAGAAATGGCGGATCGACAACATGGCCACCGCCTTCTTCCGGCCCTTCCTGTTCGGCGGCGCGCCTGAAGACAAGCCAGACCCGCTGCCGCCCGGCCGCGCCAGCGAAGGAGCCGGCCGATGACGGTAGCCGCAGCCTATCGTATCGACCCGGCCGGCGAGACGAGCACGGCCCCCTCGCCTTTCGGCACGCCGGTGACCTTCGGCCGCAGCATGGGCATGCTCCATGCTGGCGGCGCCCCTGTCGCAGTGTTGATGCTCGGCGCCATCGGCTATGAGGAGCTCTGCCTGCGCGCCACCTGGCGCAGCCTGGCGCAGGCGATCTCGGACAAGGGCATCGCCTGCCTGCGCTTCGACTATCCCGGCCAGGGCGATGCCCATGAAGCCGTCGATGTGCAAGGGCTCGACGACTGGTTCGAGACCATCCGCGCCGCAGCCGAGCTACTGCGCCGCGCCAGCGGCTGCGAGCGCATCGTCCTGCTCGGCCAGGGTCTCGGCGGCACGCTGGCGCTCAGGCTCGCGGAAGAACTCGCTCCGGTCGCAGCGAGCGTGCTGATGGCCCCTGTCGGCAACGGCAAGCGCTATCTGCGCGAGCTTTCGGCCTGGACCCGCATCGTCTCGGACCGGATCGGCATCGGCACCGACCCCGACGACGATACGCGCTGCGCCGTGGCGGGCCTGCGCATCGCGCCCGGCCGCCTGCCGGCGATCGCGACGCTCGGCACGGGCGCGCTCCAGAAGGCGCCGTCCGAGCAGGTTCTGCTCCTCTCGCGGCCTGGCCATGGCGGCGATGCCGCCCTGGCCGAATCGCTCACCGGCCTCGGCGCAGCCGTGACGCAGCGCGACTATGACGGCTACGAGACCCTGACGACCGACCCGACCGCGGCCCGTCCGCCCAAGACGACCATCACCGGGATCGTCGACTGGATCGCCGAGCGGGCGGCCGCTGCCGGCCCTGCGCCCGCCGGCATCAGGGCACCCAGGCAGCCGGGCCCGGCCCAGGGTCTGCTCGGCGACGGCTTCGTCGAACGGCCAATCCGCTTCGGCCCGGATGGCCGGCTCTTCGGCGTGCTCTGCGAGCCGCTCGGGCAGCCGGCGCGCGAGCCGATCGTCTTCGTCAATGCCGGCCGCGATTATCATATCGGCTGGGCTCGGGTCAGCGTCAGCCAGGCGCGCGCCTTCGCCCAGCGCGGCATCGCCTCCTTGCGCTTCGACGCCAGCAGCGTCGGCGACAGCGGAGTGGCGGCCGACGGGCCGGAAGAGATCCTCTATTCGCAGGCGCAGATCGACGATGTCCGGCTCGCCATCGACGCGATGCAGGCGCGCGGCTTCGACGCGCCGGTGCTGATCGGGCGCTGCAGCGGCGCCTATGCCGCCTTCCACGCCGCCGTCGTCGACGAGCGCATCCGCCGCCTCGTCATCGTCAACAACGAGCGCTTCGTCTGGGATCCCGACGAGAGCGTCGAGGATGCGATCCGCTACGCTCATCGCAGCGCAGGCGATCTCGGCGCGACGCTCGCCCGCAAGGACGGGCTGCGCCGCCTGCTGACCGGCAAGCTCCGCGTTGGACCTGCCGGGCGCTATCTGATCTACCGCTACCGCAAGCGGCTCTCGGTCAAGCTCGCGCCCGTTCTCGGGCGGCTGACCAAGCATGGCCGGCTCCATCATCAGTGCCATCGTCATTTCGCCACGCTCGCGGCGCGCAATGTCGAACTCTCGCTGCTCTACGCCGATGGCGATGTCGGCCTGGCCGAGCTCGAGACCTATTTCGGCGAGGCCGGCAAGGGCCTTGCCGCCTATCCGAATGCCTCGCTGACCATGCTCGCCGACGCCGACCACAACTTCACGCATCTCGCCGCCGGGCGCCGGCTGCTCGACGCGCTCATGCGGATCGTCACGCCGTGAAGCTGCCCGCCCTCGCCTTGGCTTTGCTCGCCGCGCTTCCGGCGCAGGCGGAGACCTGCCTGCGCGGCGTCAACCTATCGGGCGCCGAATTCGGCGACACGCCCGGCAAGGTCGATACCGACTATACCTACCCCAGCGAACAGGCGATCCAGCGGCTCGGCAAGCTCGGCGCCAGCGCCATCCGCCTGCCCTTTCGCTGGGAGCGTATCCAGCCCGACCTCAACGGCGGGCTCGACATCATGGAGCTGGCCTATCTCGACCAGACGGTTCGCCGGATCAACGAAGCCGGGTTGATCGCCATCGTCGACCTGCATAATTACGGCTACTACGCAAAGAAGCAGCTCGGCTCGAAGGAGTTCCCGGCCGAGGCGCTCGCCGATGTCTGGAGCCGGCTCGCCACCCATTATCGCGACCGCCCCAAGCTCGTTTTCTCGCTGATGAACGAGCCCTACGACATCACCAGCGCCAACTGGGCGACAATCCAGAACGGCGCCATCGCCGCGATCCGCAAGGCCGGCGCCAAGCAGCTCCTGCTCGTCACCGGCACGGCCTTCGGCGGCGCCCATAGCTGGACCTCCGATCTGCCCGTGGGCAACAACAGCCGCGACCTTCTTGGGGTCGTCGATCCGCTCGATCGCTACGCCTACGACTTCCACCAATATCTCGATGCCGACTATTCCGGCCGCGCCGCGGAATGCTCGGCTGCGGCAGGCGCGCTGAAAGCGATCGACGACGTCACCGCCTGGCTCAAGGCCAATGGCCGTCGCGGCTTCCTCGGCGAATTCGCCGCCTCCAACAAACCGGAATGCCTCACCGCCCTCAGGCAGATGGTGGCGAAGCTCGACGCCCATCCGCAGCAATGGCTCGGCTGGACCGCCTGGGGCGCCGGGCCCTGGTGGCCGGCGGACTATGTCTTCAACCTCGAACCGACCAAGGCCGGCGAGCGCCCGCAGATGAAGCTGCTGCTCGAACGCTTGAAGACGAAGCGGCCCAGCGCCATCTGCGGCCGGGAGGCCAAATCGTGACCGCTCCGTTCTCCCATCGCGCCGCGCCGGCTCTGCCGGCCGGCACGCGCATCGTCCATGTCGTGCGCCAGTTCCTGCCCAATCGCGGCGGCCTGGAAGACGTCGTCGCCAATCTCTGCCGGGCGCAAGCCGCGCTCGGCCTCAAGCCTTCCGTGGTGACGCTCGACCGGCTGTTCTCACGGCCGGAACTCGTCCTGCCGGCGAGCGAGGTGATCGACGGCATCCCCGTCACCCGCATCCCCTTCCGCGGCTCGACGCGCTACCCGCTCGCACCCGAGGTCTTCAAGCATCTGCGCGATGCCGATCTCGTCCATGTTCACGCGATCGACTTCTTCTTCGATGCGCTCGCTCTGGGCTGGCTGCTGCATCGCAAGCCGCTCGTCGCCACTACCCATGGCGGCTTCTTCCACACCACCGACTTCGCCGGCTTGAAGACGATCTGGTTCAACGGCCCGACCCGGCTCTCGGCACAGGTCTATCGCGGCATCGCCGGTTGCAGCACCAACGACGCCCGCATGTTCGAGCGGCTGGCGCCCGGCAAGGTCCGGGTGATCGAGAACGGCGTCGACCTCGACAAGTTCGCCGGCGCCTCCAGCCCCGACCCGCAGCGGCGCCTTGTCAGCATCGGGCGCTTCTCCAAGAACAAGCGGCCTGACCGGCTGATCGCGACGATGGCGGCATTGGCGCGGCGCGAGCCCTCCTGGCATCTCGACATGCTCGGCGTCGCCTCGGACTGGACGGAAGAGGCGTTGCGCAAGGCGATCGCCGATGCCGGCATGGACCAGAACGTCACGCTGCATCTCGGCCTCGACGATGCCGGCGCGCGGGCAGTGATGAGCCGCGCCTCGCTCTTCGTCTCGGCTTCCGAGTTCGAGGGCTTCGGCCTTGCCTTGGTCGAGGCGATGAGCGCCGGCCTCGTCCCGATCGTCCAGCCCAATGCCGCCTTTGCCGGCCTGGCGAGCAAGTTCCCGGTCGTTCGCACCGTCGATTTCGCCGATGCGGACGAGGCTGCCCTGGCCGTCGAGCAGGCCCATGCCGATCTCGTCCGCTATCCCGGCAATACGCGCCCGCGCCTTTCGGACCTCGCATCCTATTCCTGGCACGAGGTCACCCGCCGCTATCTGGAGTTCTACGCCGCGGCGCTCTGACCCTCGACGCCATCGCGCTGCCACCACGCAAGGAAACCCTTGCGCGTCGTCGAGTTCTGGCTTTGTAATAGTGGATACACTCATACAGAGCTGCTGACCGAGCACAGACGGCTTGCGGGGAAACGGGATGAGCTTCGCCTCCAAGGGGATGGCCGCGACGGCGCAGGACGAGGCCTATCGCGCCATCCTGCAGGACATCCGCAGCGGCCGCTATCAGCCGGGCGAGCGCTTGATTCCCGAGACGATCGCCCGCGAGCTCGCCATGAGCCGCATGCCGGTGCGCGAAGCCTTCCAGCGCCTCGCCAATGAAGGCCTCGTCCTGATCCGCCCCAATCGCGGCTGCGTCGTCTCCGGCCTGACCATCGAGGAGATCTACGAGCTCTTCGAGATCCGCTCCGTGCTGGAGGGCTTGGCCGTACGGCTGGCCATGCCGCGCTTCGATGCAGCGGCGCTCGCCGAGCTCGACGACCATGTCGCCCGCATGCACCGCGCCGGTGCAGCCGGCGGTGCCGACTGGCTCGGCCGACACCAGGAATTCCACGCCTATATCTGCGGCCTCAGCCGGCGGCCCAAGCTGATCGCCCAGATCGCGGCGCTGCACATCGCCGTCGAGCCTTATATGCGCGTCTGGCTCCACCATGTCGCCCAGCCCGCCCATGCCACCGAACGCCAGGACGAGGTCGTCGAAGCCATCAGGACCGGCGATGCCGAGCATGCCGAGGCGGTGATGAGCGATCACGTCCTGCGCACTGCGCCGCGCCTCGCCGAGTTCCTGCGCAGCCGTGGCCAGGCGGCAGGCCTGTCATCTGCCCTCCCGGCAAGCGCAGCGATCTGAACCGAACCAGAGAGCGGCTCGCCAGAAGGCCGCACGGCCGAGGACACCCGAGGCTCAGCCAGAACAATGAGGGGATCAACGATGGATCGACGCCAGTTCCTGAAAGCCTCGGCTGCGGCCGCCTTCCTGCCGGCCGCGCCGCATCTCGCCAGCGCGCAGGATGCCAAGACCTTGCGCTTCGTGCCCTATTCCGACGTCGCGATCATCGATCCGATCTGGACCAATGGCTACTCGACCCGCACCCATGCCCTATTGGTCTGGGACACGCTCTACGGGCTCGACGACCAGTTCCAGCCGCAGCCGCAAATGGTCGAGAGCCATGTCGTCGAGGAGGACGGCAAGCGCTGGACGCTGACCTTGCGGCCCGGCCTCGTCTTCCACGATGGCAGCAAGGTGCTGGCGCGCGACGCTGTCGCCTCGATCAAGCGCTGGGGCGCCCGCGACACCTTCGGCCAGGCGCTGATGGCGGCGACCGACGAGCTTTCGGCGCCTGATGATCGCACCATCGTCTTCCGCCTGAAGACGCCCTTCCCGCAGCTGCCGGCGGCACTCGCCCGCCCGAGCGCACTCGTCGCCGCAATCATGCCGGAGCGCCTGGCACAGACCGACCCGTTCAAGCAGATCCCCGAGGCGATCGGCAGCGGTCCCTATCGCTATCTCACCGCCGACCGCATCGCCGGCGCCCGCCATGTCTACGCCAGGCACGAGGGCTACGTCCCGCGGCCGGGCACGCCGAGCTTCACCGCCGGGCCGCGCACGCCTTTTCTCGACCGCATCGAGTTCACCGTCATGCCGGACGCCGCGACCGCGGTCGCGGCCTTGCAGACCGGCGCGGTCGACTGGGTCGAGCAGCCGATCATCGACCTCCTGCCGCTGCTGCGGAAGGACCCGAACATCACCGTCGAGGTCAAGGACCGGACCGGCATGGCCGGGCAGCTGCGGCTCAACCATCTGCAGCCGCCCTTCAACAACCCGGCGATCCGCCGCGTCATCCTCCAGGCGATCGACCAGGAGGAGTGCATGAACGCGGTCTGCGGCGGCGACCCGCAGGTCGAGCGCGGCAGCATCGGCTTCTTCCCGAACAACTCGCCGATGGCGTCCGACGTCGCGGCCAAGGCTCTGAAAGGCCCGAAGGATTTCGGCAAGCTCAAGCAGGAGCTCGCCGCCGCCGGCTACAAGGGCGAGCGCGCCGTGTTTCTCGCAGCGCAGGACGTGCCGCGCATCGCTCTGGTCTGCGATGTCGCGGCCGATGCGCTGCGCAAGATCGGCGTCAATGTCGACTTCGTCGCCGCCGATTGGGGCACCGTCCTGCAGCGCATCAGCAGCCGCAACCCGGTCGAGCAGGGCGGCTGGAGCTGCTACGTCACCTATTGGGCCGGGCTCGATCTCGGCTCGCCGGCGACGAGCTCGCCCTTGCGCGGCAATGGCGCCAAGGGCAGCCCCGGCTGGCCCGACAGCCCGCAGATCGAGGCGCTGCGCGCCCGCTTCCTGACCGCGGCCGACCCTGCCGAGCAGAAGGCGGTCGCCCGCGAAATCGAGCTGCAGGCGATGCAGGACGTCCCCTATGTCCCGGCCGGCCAGTACCTGCAGCCGGTCGCCTATCGCAAGAACCTGACCGGCATGCTCAATGGCGTCCCGGTCTTCACCAATCTGCGCAAGGGCTGAGCGCCCTTCGCTTCCCTCCCGAAAACCGGCGGCACCGCCGCCGGCTCTATCTCCACGAAAGCAAATCCATGCGCGATCTCGAGCTTCCCGGTCGGTCTCTCGCCATCAGCCGCAACGCGATGGCGGCAACCTCGCATCCCGCCTCGACGCTCGCCGCGCTCGACATCATGAAAGCCGGCGGCAACGCGATCGATGCCGCGATTGCCGCCTGCGCCGTACAATGCGTGGTCGAGGCCGGCTCAACCGGCGTCGGCGGCGACTGCTTCGTGCTCTATTCGCGCGGCGGCTCGACCGACATCCTCGCCTATAATGGCTCCGGCCGCACGCCCGCCGCCGCAACGCTCGACTGGTACGAGAAGGCCGGCATCACCACGCTGGAGCGGCATTCGCCGCATGTCGTTACCGTGCCCGGCGCGATCGACGCCTGGACCCGGCTCAACAAGGATCATGGCCGCCTGCCGCTCGCAGAGGTCCTGGCGCCCGCCATCGCCTATGCCCGCGACGGCTATGCGCTGACGCCGCGCGTCGCCTACGACCTCGCCGCCCAGCATGAGATCCTGATCCAGGACGCCAACGCCACCGCGAACTTCCTGGTCAACGGCAAAGCCCCCGCCGCCGGCACGGTCCAGCGTCAGCCGGGACTGGCCGACACGCTCGAAGCGATTGGCCGCGAGGGCCGCGACGCCTTCTATCGCGGCGAGATCGCCAGTGAGATGGTCGAGTACCTTCAGGCTGCCGGCGGCTTGCACACGGCTGACGACTTCGCCGCCGCCGAGGGCGAATACGTCACGCCGATCAGCGCGACCTTCCGCGGCCGCACCGTCTATGAATGCCCGCCGAATGGCCAGGGCGTCATCGCGCTGCTGATCATGAAGATCCTCGAGCGCTTCCAGCCCAATGGCAGCCCGCTCGCAGTCGAGAACCTGCATATCGAGCTGGAGGCGACCCGCCTCGCCTATGCCGCCCGCGACCGCTTCCTCGCCGACCCCGCCAAAGCCGAGGTGCCGGTCGAGCATCTGCTCTCGAATGAGCTCGCCGACGAGCTCGCCGGCATGATCGATCCCGATCGCGCGCTCGATCCGCTGCCGGTCATTCCCGGCGGGGCGGAGCACAAGGACACGATCTATATCAGCGTCGTCGACAAGGACCGGAACGCGGTCTCCTTCATCAACTCGATCTTCTCGCCCTATGGCAGCGGGCTGATGACCAAGAAGTCCGGCGTACTCTTCCATAATCGCGGCCAGAGCTTCGTGCTGAAGCAGGGTCATCCCAACGCGATCGCCCCGCGCAAGCGGCCGATGCATACCATTATCCCCGGCATGCTCGCCGAGAACGGCCGTGTCGTCATGCCCTTCGGCGTGATGGGCGGGCACTATCAGGCGATGGGCCACGCCCATTTCCTGGCCAAGCTGTTCGACCACGGCCTCGATTTGCAGGAGGCGATCGACCTGCCGCGCCTCTTCCCGCTGCCGGGGACAAACACGGTCGAGGCGGAAGGGCGCCTGCGCGACAGCGTCGGCGCGGCCCTCACCGCGCGCGGCTTCAAGGTCGAGGTGCCGAAATCGCCGATGGGCGGCGCCCAGGCGATCTGGATCGACTGGGAGAAGGGCACGCTGACCGGCGGCTCCGACCCGCGAAAGGATGGCTGCGCTCTCGGCTACTGAGCCCAGCGCGAGGCCGCCCTGCACAGGGCGGCCTCGACAGCGCCGGCGATCCCGGCAAGCTTCTCTTCAGAACAAGTAGAGGGAGAAGCGGGCATGGCAGGCGAGGAACAGAAGGGGCGCGGCATCGCCGGCGGGCTGACCAACTATGGCGACCCGGACTTCGCCGCCTATCTGCGCCGCTCCTTCGCCCGCTCGATGGGCTATTCCGACGAGGCGCTGGCGCGCCCGATCGTCGGCATCGCCAACACCTATAGCGGCTTCAACAACTGCCACCGGCATTTCCCCGAATTGCTGGAAGCGGTGAAGCGCGGCGTGCTGATGGCCGGCGGCCTGCCCGTCGAGTTCCCGACCATCTCGCTCGGCGAGGTCTTCCTCAACCCGACCAGCCTGAAATTCCGCAACCTGATGGCGATGGGCACCGAGGAGATGATCCGAGCCCAGCCGATCGACGCCGTCGTGCTGATGGGCGGCTGCGACAAGACGGTGCCGGCGCAATTGATGGCGGCGCTCTCGGCCAATGTCCCGACCGTCCAGCTCGTCGCCGGGCCGATGTCGACCGGTCGCCACAAGGGCGAGCGGCTCGGCGCCTGCACCGATTGCCGGCGCTTCTGGGCCCGCTTCCGCGCCGGCGAGATCGACCAGGAGGAGATCGACGTGGTCGAGGGCCGGCTCGCCACCACCGCCGGCACCTGCGCGGTGATGGGCACGGCCTCGACCATGGCCTGCATCGCCGAGACGCTGGGCTTGGCCCTGCCGCGCTCGGCTGCGATCCCGGCCGTCCATGCCGACCGACTGCGCAACGCCGAGGAGAGCGGCAAGCGCGCCGTCGCGCTGATCGGCACGCAAGCCCTGTTGCCGCGCCAGATCGTCACCGAGCAGGCGATCGAGAACGCCTGGCGCGTGCTGCTGGCGATCTCCGGCTCGACCAATGCCGTCGTACATCTCACCGCCATCGCCCGCCGCGCCGGCATCAAGGTCGACCTCAACCGTCTCAACCGGCTCTCCGACGAAACGCCGGTGCTGGTGAACCTGAAGCCGGTCGGCAACAACTACATGGAGGACTTCTTCGCTGCCGGCGGCGTGCTCGCCGTGCTGCGCGAACTGCGCGACCTGCTCCATCTCGACTCTCTCAGCGTGACCGGCCAGACGCTGCGCGAGCTGATCGACGCGCCGCTTGCCGATCAGGTCGACCGCACGATCATCCGGTCGCGGGCCGAGCCGGTCGACCCCGATGGCGGGCTCGTCGCCGTGTTCGGCTCGCTCGCCCCGCGCGGCGCCATCGTCAAGCGCGCCGTGGCCGAGAAGCGGCTGCTGGAGCACGAAGGCCGCGCCGTCGTCTTCTCCTCGCTGGAAGACCTCTCGGCCCGGATCGACGATCCCGACCTCGATGTCGGCCCGGACGACATCCTCGTGCTGCAGAATGCCGGGCCGAAGAGCGCCGCGGCCATGCCGGAAGCCGGCTATCTGCCGATCCCGCGCAAGCTCGCGGCTAGGGGCGTCAAGGACATGGTCCGCATCTCCGACGCCCGCATGTCCGGCACCGCCTATGGCGCGATCGTGCTGCATGTCGCGCCGGAAGCGGCGGTCGGCGGCCCGCTCGCGCTCGTCCGCGATGGCGACCGCATTCGGCTCAGCGTTGCCGAGCGAAGGCTCGACCTCTTGGTCGACGCAGCCGAACTGGAGGCGCGCCGGGCTGCTCTGCCGCAGCCGCAGGCAAAGGAGCGCCGCGGCTATGACCGCCTCTATGACGAGCACGTGCTCCAGGCCGACGAAGGCGTCGATTTCGACTTCTGCTGACCCACCTCAAGCGAGGTGGCAGGCGATCTCCAGCTCGCCCTCGCGGCGCAGCGCCGGCGCCTCGGTGCGGCAGCGCTCGACCGCCTGCGAGCAGCGCGGATGGAAGGCGCAGCCCGGTGGCGGCGCAATCGGACTCGGCACTTCGCCCGACATCGGCCGGCGCTCGCGGTTTGGCCTCTCGACATCGGGGATCGTCTCGAGCAGCAGCCGGGTATAGGGATGGCGCGGCCGGCCGAAGACCTCTTCCGCCGGCCCGCTCTCGACGAAGCGACCGAGATACATGATGGCGAGATGGTCCGACATGTGCCGGACCACCGAGAGATTATGGCTGATGAAGAGGTAGGTCAGCCCGAACTCCTTCTGCAGGCGGACCATCAAATTGAGGATCTGCGCCTGCACGGAGACATCGAGCGCCGAGGTCGGCTCGTCGCAGACGAGGAAGTCCGCCTCGGTCGCCAGCGCCCTTGCGATTGAGATGCGCTGGCGCTGGCCGCCGGAGAACTCGTGCGGGAAGCGGCTTGCATCCGCGCGCGACAGGCCGACGATCTCCAGGAGATCGCCAACGCGGGTCGCGGTCTCGCTTTCGTCCTTGCGCAGCTTCAGTTCGCGGATCGGTTCGGCGATGATGTCGCCGACGCGCCAGCGCGGATTGAGCGAGGCGTAGGGGTCCTGGAAGATCATCTGCACCCGCGGCGGCCCGAACGAGCCGTCGGCGCGCTTGATGTCCTTGAAATCGAGCATGCCCTGCGTCGGCCGCTGCAGGCCAACGACCATGCGCGCCAGCGTCGACTTCCCGCAGCCGGATTCGCCAACGATGCTGAAGGTGGTGCCGCGGGCGACGCTGAACGAGACGTTCTCGACCGCGCGCAGCACGCGGCGCGGCTCGTGCGAGAACAGCCGCGACAGCGCCGGCGCCGAGACGTCGAAGCGGCAGGAAGCCGAGGTGACCTCGAAGATGGTATTCGCCTCAGCCATGGGCCGCCTCCTGAAGCGGGAAATGGCAAGCAGCGGCGTGGCCGGACACCGGCAGGCCGGGCTTGTTCTCCTTGCAGAGATCGGTGGCGAAGCCACAGCGTGGATTGAAGGCGCAGCCGGCCGGGATCGCGTTCAGCCGTGGCATCGCCCCGTCGATCTGGTTGAGATGGGCGTTGCGGCGGTGGACGCTCGGGATCGAGGCCATCAGCCCGGCGGTGTAGGGATGGCGCGGCCGGCGCGTCACCTTCTCGACCGGGCCGATCTCGACGACGCGCCCGGCATACATCACCGCGACCCGGTCGGCTGTCTCGGCGATCACGCCCATATCGTGCGTTACCAGCATGATCGCGGTGCCATGCTCGCGGCAGAGCCGCTTCAACAGCGTGGTGATCTGCGCCTGGATCGAGACGTCGAGCGCCGTCGTCGGCTCGTCGGCGATGATCAGCGTCGGCTCGGCGCAGAGCGCGAGCGCGATGACGACGCGCTGGCGCATGCCGCCGGAGAACTGGTGCGGGAAATGGTCGATCCGCGTCTCGGCCGCGGGGATGCCGACCTCCTTGAGCAGATCGAGCGCACGCTTGCGCGCTTCGGTCTTGCCGACCGGCAGATGCGTGGTGATGGTCTCGACCAATTGCTCGCCGACAGTCAGCAGCGGATGCAGCGAGGTCAGCGGATCCTGGAAGATCGCGCCGATCCGGCGGCCGCGGAGCTTGCGCATCGCCTCGGCCGGCAGGTTGTCGATGCGCTGGCCGGAGAGACGGATTTCGCCGCCGGCGAGCCGTCCCGGCGGATCGAGCAGGCCGATCACCGCCGTGCCGGTCAACGACTTGCCGGCGCCGGATTCGCCGACCACGCCCAAAATCTCCCCCGGTGCGATCTCGAAGGAGACGCCGTCCAGCGCCGTCAGCGGGCCGCGCCGCCCGTCGAAGACGATGCGCAGGTCCTGCACCGAAAGCAGCGCTGGCTGGGCGTTCACGCGGCATCTCCCTTACGTTCGATCGCGTAGCTGGACGAGAAGATCTCGCTCATCGGCGGGTGGCCCAAAGTGCGCTCCGGATAGCGCGCCATGACGCCCTCGAACTGCTTCTGGGCGCGGATGTTGTCGGCGGCTTCGTCCTGGCCGGGAATGGCCCGGTCCTCCATGACGAAGCGACCGTCGATCACCACGGTCGAAAAGTCGCGGCCATGGCCGGTCAGCAACATCGTCTGGACGGGATCGATGACCTGCCCGCTATGCGGCCGGTCGAAGTCGAAGACGGTGATATCGGCGCGGGAGCCCGGCTGGAGACGGCCGAGGTCGGGGCGCTGCAGCGCGTTCGCGCCGCCGATGGTGGCCGCGTCGTAGTAATCCTCGGAGCGCACGGCGCCGACATTGCCGGCCACGGTGCGGGAAAGGATCATGCCAACCTGCAGGTTCGTCACCATGTCCGGCGGGGCGGTATCGGTGCCCATGGCGATGTTGAGGCCCATGGCGCGGTAGCTGCCAAAATGGTTGATGGTGCCGCCATGCCGGCCCGAGACCAGCGGGCAATGGACGATGCTGGCGCCGGAATCGCGGATGATCTCGAGGTCGCGGCCGGGACGGTCGACCAGGCGGCTGCCGGAGACGACGGTGCCATGCGGCAGCAGGCAGCGCTCATTGAGGAAGCCGAGGCTCTCCAGCCATTCCGGCGGGCTCATGCCGTGCTGGGCGAGGACGAGGTCATATTCGATCTTCGACTGGCAGCAGTGGAGCCGGACGGGGATGTCGAGCTCGCGCGCAGCGGCGGCGGTGCGGCGCAGCAGCTCGGCCGTCGAGGTCTCGATGCGGTCGGGCGCGAACATCGCCCGGATCAGCCCGCCGGCCGCGCCTTCATGACGCCGGGCGAAATCGATGGCCGCGTCGAGCTCGGCGAGGCCGCGCAGCTCGTCATAATGGGTGACGATGCGCCCGTCGGCTTCGACCAGCTGGTTGCCGGTGCGATAGGCCGGGCCGAGATAGGCGCGCAGGCCGAGATCGGCAGCCGCTTCCGCCGCGTCCTCGAACTCCTGCACCGTCTCGCCCCAGGCGCGGTAGAACAGCGAGGCGATCGGCAGCGCCGTGGTGATGCCGTTGCGGATCAGCTGGGAGAAGGCATAGCGCTTCTGGAAGGCGAGCTCCTCGCGCGTATACATCTCGTAGGGGCCGGCCTCGAGATAGCTGCGCGGCCAGACGCGGCCCTTCTTCCAGGCCGGCTGGTTGTCATAGCCGAGAATGGTGGTGTCGAGGTCCGAGAGCGCGTCGCAATCGATGAAACCAGGCCCGATCAGGGCGTGGCCGTAATCGATGCGCCGGGCGACTTCGCCTGGGAAGCCGTGACCGACGAAGACGACCTCGCCGTTCTCGAACACCACCTCGCCATTCTCATAGAGGCGATGGCGGCCGTCCTTGTGGCCGACCACCCAGCGTGCGGTCATCAGGATGCGGCCCTCAGGGCGCTTTGCAGGGCGCAAGGTCATGCGCAGCGTTCCTCGAAGATCGCGCCATCATCCCCTTCCCCCCGCTTGCGGTGGGGAAGGGCTAGGGATGGGGGGCCGGAAAGCAGGGCTCGACCATCCTTCGACGTTGCACCAAGCGGCGCTGCCCCCCACCCAACCCTCCCCACCGCAAGCGGGGGGAGGGCTACGGTCGTGGCTATGAAATCAGCTGCGACCATCACGGCGCTGTCCTCACTGAGACGCCGTCGCGGGCGACGATCCGGCCGCGCTTGACGACACGGCGCTTGGGCGAACGGGTGACGACCAGATCCGTCAGGCTCTGGCCGGGCATGATGACGAGATCGGCGATATTGCCTTCGGCCAGGCCGTAATCGGCGATCTCCATCACCGCGGCGCCGCCGGCCGTGCAGACATGGAGGCCGAGCTCGACCTCGTCGTCGCGGCGGAAATTGTTGCGCAGGCCGATGAACATGGCGCGCTCCACCATGTCGGCATTGCCATAGGGTCCCCAGGTGTCGCGGATGCCATCCGAGCCCGAGCAGACGCGGATGCCGGCATCGAGCAGCTTCTTCACTGCCGGCGCGGTGTTGCGGGCCGGGGCCGTGGTCATGATCGCAATGTCGAGCGCGGCGAGCTGCGGGATCACGGGATCGACCAGCTGCGGATCGGTGCCGAGGCAGAAGGCGTGGCTGACGGTGACCTTGCCCTTCATACCGAGCGCGCGGGTGCGCTCGATGATCAGGTCAAGCGAGAACAGCCCCATCTCGCCGGGCTCGTGCAGATGGATGTCGAGCGGCTTGCCGTAGCTCTGGCAGAGCCCGAAGATCGCATCGAGATGGCCCTTCGGATCGCGGTCGATGGCGCAGGGATCGAGGCCGCCGACGATCTCGCAGCCGGCCTTCATCGCGTCGTGCATGAGCTCCAGCGTGCCGGGCCGGCGCAGCAGGCCCGATTGCGGGAAGGCGACGAGCTCGATGTCCATGATGTCCGCGTAGTCCGCGCGAGTCTTCATGATGCCCTCGACGCCCCAAAGCCCGAGATCGGTGTCGACGTCGACATGGCTGCGGGTATGGGTCGAGCCCATCGTCGACGATTGCACGGTCTGGCGCGCCGACTGGCGGGCCGGGTCGAGATCGAGGCGCTTCTTGCTCAGGCGCTCATTGTCGATCTTGTCGAGCAGCCTCGGGCCGACCTCGTTGACGTACCAGGCCATGCCCCAGAGGCTCTTGTCGAGATGGGCATGGGCCTCGACCAGGCCGGGAATGGCGATGTCGCCGCGGCCATCCTCCACCGTAACGCCGGTGGGCGCGGCGATATCCTTCGCCATCCGGCTGATGCGGCCGTTCTCGATCAGGATGTCGAGAGCCGGCCCCGCATTCGGCCTGACATTGCGGATCAGCAAGGAGGCAGTCATCGCAGGCGTATCCTCTTTGGTTTCTTGTCGTCAGCGCAGCTTCGGGTTCAGCGCGTCGCGCAGCCAGTCGCCGAGCAGGTTGACCGAGAGCACGATCAGGCCGAGCTGGAGCGAGGGGAAAACGACGAGCCACCAGGAGCCGGAGAACAAATACTGGTTGCCGATGCGGATCAGCGTGCCGAGCGAAGGCTGGGTGATCGGCATGCCGACGCCGAGGAAGGACAGCGTCGCTTCGGACAGGATGGCGAGGCCGAGATTGAGCGTGGCCGCCACCATCACCGGGGTCAGCGTGTTCGGCAGGATGTGCCGGCGCATGATCCGCCCGGCCGGCACCTTGATGATGCGCGCCGCCAGCACATACTCCTTGCGCCGCTCGACCATGGTCGAGGCGCGCACGGTGCGGGCATATTGCACCCAGCTGGTCAGCGCGATCGAGACGACCAGCACCGCCGCAGCGAAGGGATCGCGCAGGCCGGGCGGCAGCAATTCGCGGAAGATCGCCGAGACCAGGATCGCCATCAGCAGCGTCGGGATCGACAGCACGGTGTCGCCGAGCCGCATCAGGAGGTTGTCGATCCGCCCGCCATAGAAGCCGGCGGCGAGGCCGATCGAGACGCCGATCACCATCGAGACCAGCACCGCCGAGAAGCCGATGATCAGCGACACCCGCGTGCCGTAGAGGATGGCGGAGAGCACGTCGCGCCCCTGCGGGTCGGTGCCGAGCAGGAAGGGCCATTCGCCGTCCGGCGACCAGATCGGCGGGATCTCGGCCTTGTCGATGAAGACCTGGGCGAGGTCGTGCGGGTTCTGCGGCGCGATCAGCGGGCAGAAGAGTGCCGTCAGGATCAGGATCACCAGCACCAGCGTCGAGAGCCAGGCGGCCGGCGTGTGCCTAAAGCTCCAGCCGATGTCGCTGTCGAGGAAGCGGCGCAGGCGGCCGGGCTTGGCAGCTTCAGCGGGCATTGGCGCCTCCTGAGAGCGCGTCCTCGCGCAGGCGCGGATCGACCCAGGCATAGGTCAGGTCGACCAGCGTGTTGAGCGAGACGAAGATGAAGGAGACGACGATCAGATAGGCCGCCATCACCGGGATATCGACGAAGGTGACGGCCTGGACGAAGAGCATGCCCATGCCCGGCCACTGGAACACGGTCTCGGTGACCAGCGCGAAGGCGATGAGATTGCCGATCTGCAGGCCGGTCACGGTGATCACCGGCATCAGGCAGTTGCGCAAAGCGTGGCGGAAGTTCACGGCCCGGGCCGGCAGGCCGCGCGCCCTGGCGAAGCGGATGAAGTCGGTCCGCATCGTCTCCAGCATCTCGGCCCGCACCAGCCGCATCACCAGTGTGATCTGGAAGAGCGACAGCGTGATGCCGGGCAGGATCAGTGCCTTGCGCCCGGAGGAGGTCAGCAGCCCGGTGCTCCACCAGCCCAGCTGCACGACCTCGCCGCGGCCGAAGGCCGGCAGCCATTGCAGGTTCACCGAGAAGACCAGGATGAATAGGATGCCGAGCGCGAAGCTCGGCAGGGAGACGCCGAGCACCGAGACGAATTGCAGCGCCTTGGCGAGCAGGCTGTCTCGTCGGATCGCGGTGTAGACGCCAAGCGGTATGCCGACCGCGAGCGACAGGAAGGTCGCGACCAGCACCAGTTCGAAGGTCGCCGGGAAGCGCTCGGCGATCAGCGTGAACACCTCCTGCTGGTTGCGGTAGGAGATGCCGAAATCGCCGCGCACGGCATTGCCGACGAAGGTCGCGAACTGCAGCACAAAGCCCTTGTCGAGCCCGAGCCTGGTGCGCAGCTCGTCGCGCTGCTGCTGGCTCGCCTGCTCGTTCAGCATCAGCTCGACGGGATCGCCGACGAAGCGGAAGGTCAGGAAGGCGAGGAACGCCACCGCCAGCATGACGCCGGCGGCATTGACGAAGCGCTTGAACAGGAAGGCGGGCATGGAATGACTACTCCAGCTCTCGGGTGAACCCCGCCGTCATGCTCGGGCTTGACCCGAGCATCTCAGGACCAGGGGGCGGCATTGCCTTCTCGTCACGAGCTTCTCGGGTCTGCGCTTCGCTTCGCCCGAGAATGACGCCTCGCCTTCACTTCATCATGGTCAGCCACAGGCGCGGCTTGTTGTCCGAGGCCTGCACGGTGGAGGCGACCGTGTTGCGCATCGCCCAGGCCATCGGCTGCTGATGCAGCGGGATGAAGAGCTGCTCCGCCTTGGCGATCTTCAGCGCCTCTTTCATCATTTCGATGCGCTTGGGCGTATCGAGCTCGACGCCGGCCTTGTCGATCAGAGCGTCGATGCGCGGGTCACCCCAATTGCCCCAGTTGAACACGCCGCCCGTGCCGCTCTTGGAGCGCAGCACCTGCACCAGGAGCGAATAGGCGTCGATCATCGGCTCGTTGGCCCAGCCGAAGGAGATCACGTCGAAATCGCCCTTGACCCGCTTCGGCGTCTGCTGGCTGCGCGGGGCGAGGCTGAGATTGGGCTTCAGCCCGGCGCGCGACCACATCGCCGCCACCGCCTGGCAGAACTCCTCCTCGTTGACGAGCGAGTCGCTCTGGCAGTTCATCAGGAAGGAGAAGCCGTTGGGATAGCCGGCCTCGGCCAGCAGCTTCTTGGCGCCGGGCAGATCGAAGGGCAGGCGCGCATCCTGCGAGGGCTCGTAGCCGGGGATCGCCGGGGCGACGAGCGCGCCGGTATTGCGCGAGAGGCCGCGCATCGCCCGCTTCTGCACCGCGTCGATGTCGATGGCGCGATAGAGCGCCTCGCGCACCTTGATGTCCTTGAAGGGGTTCTTGTCCTTGACGTCGCTCTCGACCAGCTTGTCGGTCAGGTTGAAGGCGAAGAAGACCGAGCGCAGTTCGTTGGTCTGCAGCACCTTGACCTCGGTCGAGGACTGCAGGCGCGGCAGGTCCTGCAGCGGCGCGACATTGGTGTAGTCGATCTCGCCTGAGAGCAGCGCCGCGACGCGGGTCGAGGACGAGGTGATCGGCGTGAACTCGATCACGTCGATATTGTGCTGCGGCTTGTCCCACCACGCCGTGTTCCTGGCGAAGATCGTCTTGGCGTCGGCGCGGCGGCTCTCGATCTTGAACGGGCCGGTGCCGTTGGCGTTGTCGGTGGCGTAGCCCTTCACGCCCTTTCCTGAATCGGTCGGGAGCAGCGAGTTGTTCGCTTCCAGCCAGGCCTTGTTGAAGATGAAGATGTTGGTGAGGTCGTTCAGCAGCAGCGGATAGGGGCCGTTGACCTCGAGCTCGACGGTGTAGTCGTCGATCTTCTTCGAGCTCTTATAGGCTGGCAGGTTGCCCTTGAGCGGCGAGGTGTCGTGGGTCACGCGCTGGAACGAGGCGATGACGTCGTCGGCAGTGAACGGATTGCCATTGTGGAACTTGACGCCCTTGCGCAGCTTGAAGCGCCAGGTCGTCGGCGTCACCGTCTCCCAGGACTCCGCCAGCGCCGGCTCGATCTTGAGATCGCCGGTATAGCGCACCAGCCCTTCATAGACATGGTTGAGCACGGCGAGCGTGAAGGTCTCGCCATAAGAATAGGGGTCGAGCGAGGCGATCTCGCGCGCCGAACCCCATTTCAGCGTCTTCGCTTCGACCGCGCCATTCAGCGCGAAAGCAGCGACGGCCGCCAGCAGCCAGGCCTTCTTCATCGAACTCTCCCCTGTTTCGTTGCTCGCCGCCGGCCCGCGCTGCGCACCGGGGAATGCCGTTTCGTTGCCGCCTCTGTGACCACCGTGGCGCTTTCCGCGCCATCTCGTGTGCGATATTTCAGCAAACTTGCATACGATGCAATAACCGTATTGTATGCGATTATTGAAGACAAGCGGAAACTGAGATGCCAGCTCGCCCACTGACATCAGCCGCCCCGGACGGCTCCGGACCAGTCCGCAGGAAGGCCGAGCCGCGCGCCTCCGGCTCTCCCCGTGCCCATGCCGTCTACAAGGCGCTGCGCCGCGCCATCATCGAGCAGGCACTGAAGCCAGGGGTGAAGCTGCCGGAGGATTCGATCGGCGAGCAGCTCGGCGTCAGCCGCACGTTGGTGCGCGAGGCCTTCGGACGGCTCGCCGTCGAGGGGCTGGTGGAACTCAAGCCCAATCGCGGCGCCAATGTCGCCTATCCGACGCTTGAAGAGGCGCGTGACGTCTTCGAGGTCCGCCGCGGGCTGGAGCGGCTCGTTGCTGAGAACCTCGCGGGACGGCTGACCCCGGCGCAATCGGCCGAGCTCGAGGCGCATGTCCGGCTCGAGGAGAAGGCGCATGAGCAGGACGGGCCGGAATCGATCCGGCTCTCCGGCGAGTTCCACATCAAGCTCGCCGAAATGACCGGCAATGCGCTGCTGCTGCGCTATGTCCAGGAGGCGTCGTCGCGCTGCTCATTGATCCTCGCCATCTATGGCCGCCCGCATTCCTCCGAATGCGCCGTCTCCGAGCATCGCCAGCTGATCGACGCCCTGCGCGCGGGCGACGCCGCCCGCGCCGCCGCGCTGATGGATCACCACCTGCAATCGGTCGTCACCCGCGCCCTGCTGGCGCCGCGCGGCGAACGCGACATCCGCGACGTCCTTGCCCCTTACGCCCTGAGTGAAGGATTGACTCCATCGTGACCCAGACGCTGACGCAGGACCGGTCGGCCGCCGCCGAGATCGTCACCTTCGACTTCGCCGCCTTGACCCCGCGCGAGCGCTACAAGCTGCTGATCGGCGCGGTGGTGCCGCGCCCGATCGCGCTGGTGACGACGGTCGACGGCAACGGCGTGGTCAACGCCGCCCCGTTCTCGTTCTTCAACTGCCTCTCGGCCGATCCGGCGATCCTGGCGCTCGGCGTCGAGTACCGCCAGACCGGCGGGCAGAAGGACACCGGCCGCAATGTCCGCGAGACCCTCGCCTTCACCGTCAACATCGTCTCCGACGCGCTGCTCGACGGCATGAACGCCTGCGCCGTGCCGTTCGAGCCGGGCACGGACGAACTCGCCGAGGCCGGCCTTTCCGCCATGCCCGGCATCAAGGTGCCCTGCCCCTGGATCGGCCAGGCGCCGGCCGCCTTCGAATGCCGCCACCACACCACGCTCGGCATCGGTAATTCGCGCGAGATCATCCTGGGCGAGGTCGTCTATGCGCATTTCCGCGCCGACACGGTCGACCAGATGAAGCACTATGTCGACCCGGTCGCGCTCGATGCGATCGGCCGCATGGGCGGGCACGGCTACGCCACGACGCGCGACTATTTCGACCTGCCGACGATGTCGGTCGCCGATTGGCGCGGCGATCGCTCCAAGGCGCGGCGCACCCGGCCCGGCAAGCGCTGAGCGAATGCGTCATCTGCTCGGGCGCGGTTGACCCGGACAGGATTTCCGCCAGCAATGCGGCCTCATCAAATCAGTCCGACGAGGCCCCCATGAACAAGCACGTCTCCGGCATCGACGCCAACAAGCTCGATCGTTTGGCCGAGGTCGCGGTCAAGGTCGGCCTCAACCTGCAGCCGGGGCAGGATCTGTTCCTGACCGCTCCGGTCGCGGCGCTGCCGCTGGTCCGGCGCATCGCCGAGCACGCCTACAAGGCCGGCGCCGGCCTGGTCACGCCGATCCTCTCCGACGAGGCGCTGACGCTGGCGCGCTATCGCTTCGGCCAGGATGCCAGTTTCGACCGCGCCCCGACCTGGCTCTATGAGGGCGTCGGCAAGGCCTTCGCCAACAACACGGCGCGCCTCGCCATTGTCGGCGACAATCCGATGCTGCTCGCCGAGCAGGACCCGGCCAAGGTCGCGCGCGCCAACAAGGCGAACTCGATCGCCTACCAGCCGGCGCTGGAGAAGATCGCCAATTTCGACATCAACTGGAACATCGTCTCCTATCCCGGCGCGGCCTGGGCGAGCCAGGTCTTCCCTGGCGATGCCGAGGAGGTCGCGGTTGCCCGGCTGGCCGAGGCGATCTTCGCGGCATCGCGCGTCGATCGCGACGATCCGATCGCGGCCTGGGCGGAGCACAACGCCGCACTGGCGCAGCGCACGAAATGGCTGAACGGCCAGCGCTTTTCGGCGCTGCATTTCACCGGGCCGGGCACGAACCTCACCATCGGCCTCGCCGACGGCCATGAATGGGAAGGCGGCGCCTCCACCGCCAAGAACGGCGTCACCTGCAACGCCAACATCCCTACGGAAGAGGTCTTCACCACCCCGCATGCCCGCCGCGTCGAGGGCCATGTCTCCTCGACCAAGCCGCTCTCCTATCAGGGCACGCTGATCGACAATATCCAGGTGCGCTTCGAGGAGGGCCGGATCGTCGAGGCCAAGGCGAGCCGCGGCGAAGAGGTGCTGAACAAGGTGCTCGACACCGACGAGGGCGCGCGCCGGCTCGGCGAGGTCGCGCTGGTGCCACACTCCTCGCCGATCTCGCAGAGCGGCATCCTGTTCTACAACACGCTCTTCGACGAGAACGCCTCCTGCCATATCGCGCTCGGCCAGTGCTATTCGAAGTGCTTCATCGATGGCACCAAGCTGACGCCGGAGCAGATCGCGGCGCAGGGCGGCAACAGGAGTCTGATCCATATCGACTGGATGATTGGCTCCGGCGAAGTCGACATCGACGGCATCAAGCCCGACGGCAGCCGCATCGCGGTCTTCCGCAAGGGCGAGTGGGCCTGAAGACGAGCCGCACACCGTCATTGCGAGGAGCAAAGCGACGAAGCAATCCAGAGATTGCAGAGCTCTACGCCCCCTGGATTGCTTCGCTGCGCTCGCAATGACGATTCACGCCGCTGCGGCTCAGTTCTACCTCCTGAACCTGTTGCGGTAGGCCGCCGGCGACGTCCGGGCGATCTCGAAGAAGGCTTTGCGGAAGCTCTCGGGCGAGGCGAAGCCGCAGGCGGCGCCGATATCGGCGAGCGCCATGTCGCTCTCCTCAAGCAGCTTCATCGCCCGGCCGATGCGCTCGCGCCTGAGCCATTTGAGCGGCGTCACCCCGGTGCCGTCGCGGAAACGGCGCAGGAAGGTACGCTCGCTCAGGCCAGCATGGCGCGCCATCGCGCCGATCTCCAGCGGCTCGGACAGTCGCTCGCGCGCCCAGTCGAGCACCGCGGCGATCGAGCGGCCGGGCCTCGCCTGGATCGGCGCCTCGACATATTGCGCCTGGCCGCCATCGCGATGCGGCGGCATCACCAGACGGCGCGCGACGATATTGGCGATCTTCGCGCCATGATCGGCGCGGATCAGGTGCAGGCAGGCGTCGATGCCGGCGCTGCTGCCGGCGGAGGTGACGACGCCTTCATCCTCGACATAGAGCACGTCGTCGACCAGCGTCGCGCCCGGGCAGGCATCGGCGAGATGCGGCGCATGCCGCCAATGCGTCGTCGCCCGCCGCCCATCGAGCAGGCCAGCCGCCGCCAGCACAAAGGCGCCCGAGCAGATCGAGAGCAGCCGCGCCCCGCGCCGATGCGCCGCTTGCAGCGCGTAGATCAACGCCGCTGGCGGCGCCTCGTCGCGATTGCGCCAGCCGGGAATGACGATGGTCTGCGCCTCCTGAAGAATCTCCAGCCCGGCGTCGACTTGCAACGAGAAGCCACCCATAGCCCGGATCGGCCGCTCGGCGGCAGCGACGCGGAACCGGTACCAGGCGAAGTCGAATTCCGGCCGCGGCAAGGCGAAGGCCTCGACGACGATGCCGAACTCGAAGGTGCAGAGGCCGTCATA
Source organism: Allobosea sp. (assembly GCA_024231975.1). Classification (GTDB taxonomy): domain Bacteria; phylum Pseudomonadota; class Alphaproteobacteria; order Rhizobiales; family Beijerinckiaceae; genus Allobosea. The sequence continues at coordinate 109,602 of JAAEQB010000064.1, read as the reverse complement.
GGCGACAGCGACGACCTCGTGCGGGGCGGCGAGGCGGTCCATTCCGGTGTCAGCATGCATTTGGCGGAAACCTGCCAGACATTGTCATTTCCGCTACTGCCTGAAATCGGAGCCGGCCGCTACCCCTGTCGCATCGCAAGCCCGATGAGGATCGCCATGGCCACCGCAGTCACCGAAATCCCCGCCGCTCCCTCGCATATCGCCCGCGCCCATTTCGAGGCTATGCTGACCTTCGAGACCGATTGCTGGGATACCTATGAGGCGCTGAAGGCGAACGACCGCGACTTCGTCCTCATCGATGTGCGCTCGCCCGCGCTCTACGCCGAAGGCCATATCGACGGCGCGATCAACATCCCCCATGGCAAGATGACCGCCTCCCGGATGGCCGAACAGCCGGAAGGCAAGACCTTCGTGGTCTATTGCGCCGGCCCGCATTGCAACGGCGCCAACCGCGCCGCAGTGCGGCTCTCGCGCCTCGGCCTGCCGGTCAAGCTGCTGATCGGCGGCGTCACCGGTTGGCTCGACGAGGGCTTCTCACTGACCAGCGCCGACTGAGCTAGGCGATCCGCTCCAGTGCCTGCTCGATCGCGGCGAAGATCTCCTCGATCTGCGCGGGCGCGATCACCAGCGGCGGCGACAGCACCAGCGTGTCGCCGGCATTGCGGATCAGCACGCCGGCATCGAGGCAGAGCGTGTTCGCCTCCCCGCCCCGTGCGCCATCGGCGCCGGGGCGCGGCGAAAGATCGATCGCGCAGAGCAGGCCGGCGGTGCGGATGTCGACGACATGGGCCGCACCCTTAAGCCGGTGCGCCCGCTCCTCCCAGAACGGCAGCACCGTGCTGAGCCTGCCGACGATGTCCTGCTCGGCGAACACGTCGAGCGTCGCGAGGCCGGCGGCGCAGGCGAGCGGATGGGCCGAATAGGTGTAGCCGTGAAAGAGCTCGATCGCCTCGGGCGGGCCAGCCATGAAGGCCTCGTAAACATGACCGGCGGCGAGGACGCCGCCCATCGGCACAGCGCCATTGGTCATGCCCTTGGCGCAGCTCATCAGATCCGGCCTGACACCATAGGCCTGCGCCGCGAAGGGTGCTCCGAGGCGCCCAAAACCGGTGATGACCTCGTCGAAGATCAGCAGGATGCCGTGCTTGTCGCAGATCGCGCGCAGGCGCTCGAGATAGCCTTTCGGCGGCGGATAGACCCCGCCCGAGCCGGTCACCGGCTCGACGATCACGGCCGCGACCGTCTGGGGATCGTGGATCTGCAGCAGGGTCTCCAGCGCCTCGGCTGCGGCGAGCCCGCCTTCCGGCCGGCCGCGCGAGAAGGCCATGGTCGCGCGGTCATAGGGCAGCGGCAGGTGCGCGACATCGGGCAGTAGCGGCCCGAAAGCGGCCTTGTGCCGGCCGATGCCGGAGACCGAGAGCCCGCCCCAGCCCATGCCGTGATAGCCCTTGGCCCGGCCGATCAGCTTGGTGCGCCCGGCCTGGCCGCGCGCCTGATGATAGGCGCGGGCGATCTTCAGGGCGGTGTCGACCGCCTCCGAGCCGGAATTGACGAAGAAGACGTGCTCGATGCCCTCCGGCGCGAAATCGGTGAGCCTGGCAGCATAGGCCTGCGCATCGGGGTGGCTCATCTTGAACGAGGAGACAAAGTCGAGCCGGCCGGCGGCGGCGCGGATCGCCTCGGTGATCCTGGCCTGGCCGTGCCCGGCATTGACGCACCAGAGCCCGGCCATGCCGTCGAGCACGCGCCGCCCGTCCGGGGTGACATAGTGCATGCCTTCAGCCCGCTCGAACAACAGCGGCGCCTGCCGGAAGGCGCGCATCGGCGTGAACGGCATCCAGAACGCGTCGGGAGCGTTGTCGCGGCGGCTTTCGGCGGCAAAGGCAGGCGCGGTCATCGTCGGGTCCTCGTTATGGATCGCCGCATATTGTCTTTCTTAAATCAGAAAGACAATAGCGAGATTGCCAACCTGGCGCGCCCAACACTTCTGAGCCTCCCCAGCCCTCATCCTGAGGAGCGCTCCGCAGGAGCGCGTCTCGAAGGATGTTTCAGGAGGCTCGGGAGACAGCTGGGCTATCCTTCGAGACGCAAGCTGTGCTTGCTCCTCAGGATGAGGGCTCGTTTCAGTCCAATCCGTCCGGCCGGCGCAGCTGCATGGCGCGCTGGAGATGGCTGCGCATCAGGGCACTGGCGAGCTGGAAATCGCCGGCCTCGATCGTCGCGAGCATCTGCAGGTGTTCGCGGCTGTTCACCACGACCCGCTCATAGCCATAGGTCCAGTCGTAATTGGAGAGCCGCCGCATCTGGTTCTGCCGGCGAATGGCGGAGTGGATGAAGCGGTTGCCCGAGGCGGCCGCCAGCCCTTCATGGAAATCGGCGTTCATCTCGTAGAAACCGATCGCCGAACTCTCCTTCCAGGGCTGCGACAGGGTCTGTTCGTGCCGGATCCGCATCTCGTCGATCCAGCCCTGATCGAGCGAGAATCCGGGTTCCAGAAAGACCATCGGCTCGATCAGCAGGCGGAAGCGGTAGCGCTCGTCATGCGCGGACTGGTCGCGCGCCTCGTGCAGGAAGCGCCAGCCATAGCCGCGCTTGCGCTCGACCATGTCGAGATCGGCGAGCCGCGCCATCAGGCGCTGCACCTCGGGCCGGCCGAGCTCGTAGCGCCGCATCAGCTCCAGCTCGGAGATCTCGTCGGGCAGGCGCCCTCCATGCCGATCCTGTGCGACCCTGACCATGGCAAGCTCGGTCACATCGGCGCTCGCAGCGGGATCGGCAGACGCTTCGGGCGCGCTCAGCAATTCGACGCCCCTGTTCGGATGCCGGCGCACCAGCCCCTGCCTGGCGAGATGGTCGATCGCGGCCCGCACCGGCGTGCGCGAGACGTTGAGGCGTCGCGCCGCGCTGTTCTCGTTGAGCCAGGCGCCGGCTTCGAGCCCATCTTCCCGGACCATGCGGAGGATCCGCTCGGCGATCTCCTGCTGCAATCGTGTTGGCATCGTCATTGAAAGGCTCTTGATTGTCTTAGTTTGAAATGAAATACATTATGGCCAGACACAGCACCAGCGCGAACCCGCGGAGATCCGGCCATGACCTCGCCCTTTCCCTTCGTCGATGTCTCCGGCACGCCCTATGAGCGCGGCCGCCAGCATGGTGCGGCGGTGCCGAAGCGCGTCAAGCGCTCGATCGAACTCTATGGCGGACAGCTCGGCGATCTCGGCTACGACGCCGCCGCCAAGTCGCGCCTGATCGGCGAGTTCGCGCGCGAGATCGAGGCCTTCGGCAAGCACTATATCGAGGAAATGCGTGGCGTCGCCGATGGCGCCGGCGTCGCGCTCGAAGACGTCATCATGATCAATGCCCGCACCGAGGTGATCGCCAAGGCGAAGCTCGAGAAGAGCAAGCCGGTGGGGGCTGAGGAAGAGCTCGACGATGGCTGCACCGGCGCGGTCATCCTACCCGAGCGCAGCGCCTCAGGCGAATTGATCCACGGCCAGAACTGGGACTGGAAGGCCGAATGCGCCGAGACGGCGATCGTGCTGCGCGTGCGCCGCGATGACGGCCCGGATTTCCTGACCTTCGTCGAGGCCGGCGGCCTCGCCCGCTGCGGCATGAACGCGGCCGGCATCTCGATCACCGCCAACTATCTCGAAAGCGAGCGCGACTTCACCCAGACCGGCGTGCCGCTCGCCTTGATCCGACGCAAGGTGCTGGAGCAGGAGCATCTCGCCTTCGCGATCAAGGCGGTGGCAACGACGCCGAAGGCCTGCTCGAACAACATGATGCTTTCGACCGTCGCCGGCTTCGGCATCGACTTCGAATGCGCGCCCGACGCCGCCTTCCCGCTCTATCCCGAAGACGGGCTGATCGTGCACGCCAACCACTGGATCGGCCAGGTCGCGCTCACCAAGCTCACCGATACCGGCATCCCGCGCGTGCCCGAGAGCTTCTATCGTGACTGGCGGGTCAGGAAGCTGCTCAACGAGGCCGGCCGCAAGCTGACGGTCGATGATCTCAAGCAGGCCTTCTTCGACGATTTCCTGACGCCGCATTCGGTCTGCCGGCCGCCGCGCCTCAACGACACCGGCAATCTCTCGGCCACTGTCTCGATGGTGATCATGCAGCCCGCCAAGGGCACCATGGAGATCGCCCCGCTCCCCGCCCTCAACCGCATTTTCACTCGCTACAGCCTCACCGATGAACCAATGACGCTGGCGCAAGCCGCCGAATAACGCCGGAAAACCTGAGAGGCGCGCAAGGCCGAAGAGGGCGGCCCGCGCCGACAGCAGAACAACAGGAGGAACGAAATGGCTCTGAGACCGATTACGGCTGCCTGCGCGACCCTGGTCATTGCCCTGGCAAGCCCGACACTGGCGGCACCGACGATCAAGGTGCATCTCAACGCCGACATCCGCAGCATCAATCCGGGCGTCAATCGCGACGACAACACCGACGCGGTCGTGCTGCACATGGTCGAGGGCCTCGTCGCCTATGGCGAGGACTCGGCGGTGAAGCCGCTGCTGGCCGAGAAGGTCGAGGTCTCGCCGGACGGCAAGAGCTACACCTTCACCCTGCGCAAGGGCGTGAAGTTCCACAACGGCGCCGAGCTGACCGCGGCCGACGTGGTCTGGAGCTGGAACCGCTATATGGACCCGAAGACCGACTGGCGCTGCTTGTCGGAGTTCGACGGCCGCGGCCGCGCCAAGGTCGAGGCGGTCACGGCGCCCGATCCGGCGACCGTCGTCTTCAAGCTGGACCAGCCGAGCTCGCTTTTCCTCGCCAACATCGCCCGCACCGACTGCGCGATGACCGCGATCCTGCACAAGGACTCCGTGAAGGCGGACGGGTCCTTCGACAAGCCAATCGGCACCGGTCCCTACAAGTTCGGCGAGTGGAAGCGCGGCGAATTCATCCGCCTTTCCCGCAACGAGGCCTATGCCAGCCTGCCGGGTGAGCCCGACGGCTATACCGGCGGCAAGCGCCCGCTCGTCGACGAAGTCCGCTTCATGATCATCCCGGACGGCGCCACCGCCAAGGCGGCGCTGTTGCGCGGCGACATCGACATCGTGCCCGATGTCGCCAATGCCGAGGTCAAGGAACTCAAGCAGGACAAGCGCGTCGAGCTGTCGATCACCCAGAACATGGGCCTGGTCGGCATCCTCCTACAGACCCGCGATCCCTTGCTCGGCAACGTCAAGCTGCGCCAGGCGATCGCGGCGGCGCTCGACACCGAGGAATTGGTCGCGCAGGTCACCGACGGGCTCGGCAAGCGCAACAATTCGATCGTGCCGGCGAAGTCGTCCTATTACGGCGCAGTCCAGGCCAAGGGCTACAAGCACGACCTCGCCGCCGCCAGGAAGCTGCTGCAGGAAGCCGGCTACAAGGGCGAGCCCTTGGTGATGCTGGCCAACAAGCGCTACCCGCAGAGCTTCGACGCCGCCGTGGTCTCGCAGCAGATGCTGCAGGCCGCCGGCATCAACGTCCAGATCGAGGTGCTGGAATGGGCGACGCAGCTCGACCGCTACAGCAAGGGCAATTACCAGCTCCAGGCCTTCCCCTATTCGGCCAGGCTCGACCCCGCCCTCTCCTTTGAATCCGTGACTGGCCCGAAGGCGACGCAGCCGCGCAAGGTCTGGGACAATCCCGAAGCACAGGCACTGCTCGACAAGTCGATGGTCGTCTCGGACAAGGCCGAGCGCCAGAAGCTGTTCGACGAATTGCACCAGCGCTTCATCGCCGAAGTGCCGATGGTGATGCTCTATAACGGCATCGACGCCGGCGCCTATGGCAAGCGGGTCAAGGGCTACAGCTCCTCGATCCTGTCGAAGCCGCGGCTCTGGGAAGTGACCGTCGCCGACTAGGCCGCGCCCACTTCGGCGAGGTCCTTGATGATGTGGTGGCTGGTGAGCTCGGCAAGACGCTCGCCATCCCCGGCGCGGATCGCCGCGACCATGGCGTGGTGGTCGGCATCGCTGGCGAGCAGAGCCTGATGCGAGGCCCAGACCGTCACCGCCGAGCCGCGCGAGCGGTCGCGCAGGCTCCAGATCGTCTCGACCAGCACCGGATTGCCGCAATGGGCATAGATCAGGCTATGGAAGGCGCGGTTGATCTCGCTCTGCTGCGGACGCGTCCCGCTGCGCACCGCCTCGCTGAACTCATGGGCGAGCGCATCGAGCCGGGCAATGGCCTCGTCATCCAGCCTGCCGATCACCAGACGGACCGCGGCGCTTTCCAGGATGATGCGGGTGTCGCGAATGGCGCGGGAGGTGGCGAGATCGATCTCGGTCACCCGGTAGCCGCGATTGGGCACATGCTCGATCGCCTTGCGCACGGCCAGCTCGTCGAGCGCGGTGCGGACGTCGAAGCGCGTCGCCTGGAACGCCTCCTCCAGATCGATCTGCCGCAGCCATTCGCCCGGCCGATAGGCGCGGACATGAATCGCCTGGGCGATCTCGTTGGCGAGTTCGCCCTTGGCACGCTGGCGGGTTTTTGGACGGGTGGCCATGACGGGTCTCTAGAGCATTCGCGCGATGCTTGTGAACTGATCCGAACGCTCTCGCGCACAGTTTGCGCGCGCCGTCCGAATCCGGCTTGCGGCCTCGATCGTATCATGCAACAAAATTGGCGCCAATCTTATAGCCAATCAGGAAACGCCGCATGACCGCTCCCGCCGCAAAGCCCGCCAAGCAGGACGACGCGGCGGCGATCGCCCGCGCGCTCTACGATCTCGGGCCGACCCCGGTGATCGCCTGCAAGGCCGATCCGCGCTTCAGCTATTGCCTCTATGTGCCGAAGAGCCTCGGCAAGGGGGGACAGGCGCCCGAGCTCGTCGTCACCATGCACGGCACCGGCCGCGGCTTCACCGGCTATCGCGACGCCTTCGAGGCCTTCGGCCGCTGGAACAACTGCGTCATCCTCGCCCCGCTCTTCCCGATCGGCGTGATGGGCGACGGCAACCGCAACGGCTTCAAATACATGGTCGAGAAGGAGGTCCGCTACGACCACATCCTGCTCGCCATGGTCGAGGAGGTCGCCCAGCATTACGGCCTGCGCTTCGACCGTTTCGCCCTGTTCGGCTATTCCGGCGGCGGCCATTTCACCCACCGTTTCCTGATGCTGCAGCCCCAGAAGCTCTGGGCCGCCTCGATCGGCGCGCCGGGCTCGGTGACGCTGCTCGACCCGACGCGCGACTGGTGGGTCGGCACCCGCAACATGGCCGAGCTCTTCGGTACGGCCCCCGATGTCGAGGCGATGCGCAAGGTCGCGGTCCAGATGATCGTCGGCGCCGCCGATCTCGAAACCTGGGAGATCACCCACAAGCCCGGCGATCGCAGCTGGATGCCGGATGCCAACCGTGCCGGCACGAACCGGCCGGAGCGGCTCGACAGCCTGCGTCGCAATTTCGAGGAGCACGGCATCAACGTGCGCTTCGATCTGGTGCCGAACATGCCGCATGACGGGCTGAAGGCCGTCTCGCGGGTCGAGGACTTCTTTGCCGAGGCGCTCGCCAAGCGCCGATCCGGCGCGGCACGGGCGGCCTGAGGCCAACGAACGCAAGCACAACGACAAGACAACAAGGGGAATTGCCGATGAACCGTCTGCTCGCTTCCGCCTTCGCTGTGCTGGCATTCGCCAGCCCTGCCGCAGCCCAGTCCGTCACGGTGGCGGTTGCCGCCGATATCCGCAGCAACAATCCCGGCGTCAATCGCGACGACAACACCGACGATTTCGCGCTGCAGCTGGTCGAGGGCCTGGTCGGCTACAATGAGGGTGGCGTCGCGACGCCGCTGCTCGCCGAGAAGGTCGACCTCTCGGCCGACGGCAAGACCTACACCTTCACGCTGCGCCAGGGCGTCAAGTTCCACAACGGCGCCGAGCTCTCCTCGGCCGACGTGCTGTGGAGCTGGAACCGCTACATGGATCCGAAGACCGACTGGCGCTGCACCTCGGAATTCGACGGGCGTTCGGGCCTGAAAGTCGAGTCGGTAACGGCGCCCGATGCCCGCACCGTGGTGATGCAGATCGACAAGCCGAACGCGCTCTTCCTCGACACGCTCGCTCGCACCGACTGCGCGATGACTGCGATCCTGCACAAGGATTCGGTCAAGGCCGACGGTAGCTGGGACAAGCCGATCGGCACCGGCCCCTACAAGTTCGGCGAGTGGAAGCGCGGCGAGTATTTCACCATGACCGCCTTCGAGGGCTACAAATCTCCGAAGGACGGCGGCAAGGCCGACGGCTATGTCGGCTCCAAACGCCCACTGCTCAAGGACGTCAAGTTCCTGATCGTCAAGGACCCGGCCACGGTGAAGGCCGGCCTGGTCTCCGGCGCGCTCGACATGGCCGAGATCCTGCCAAGCGACGCGGCCGAACTGAAGAAGAACCCGAAGCTCGCGGTCGCTGCCGAGCCTAATGCCGTCAGGCACGTCTTCCTGATCCAGGTCAAGGACGCGGTGATGGGCAACCAGAAGCTGCGCCAGGCGATCGCCGCCTCGCTCGACATGGATGAGATCGTCGCCTCCTTCTACAACGACCTCGGCAAGCCCAACACTTCGCCGATCTATTCCGGCTCGAGCTATTTCGGCGAGGTCGAGAAAAAGGGCCTCTCCTTCGATCCCGCCCGCGCCAAGAAGCTGCTGCAGGAAGCCGGCTACAAGGGCGAGAAGATCGTGATCCTCGCCAACAAGCGCCCGACCGTGCCGAGCTTCCCGGCCGCGGTGGTGGCGCAGCAGATGCTGCAGGCCGTCGGCGTCAACGCCGAGATCGAGGTGCTCGACTGGGCGACCCAATTGGATCGCTACAACAAGGGCAACTACCAGATGCAGTCCTTCTCCTTCTCGGCCCGCTTCGACCCCGCCATCGCCTTCGAGCAGTTCTCGGGGCCGAAGGACAAGCAGCCGCGCAAGACCTGGGACAATCCGGAAGCGCAGAAGCAGATCGACAAGCTCTACGTCACCTCCGACCGGGCCGAGCGCCAGGCGATCGTCGACGAACTGCACAAGCGCGTCATCGACGAAGTCCCGATGATCTTCGCCTTCAATGGCCTCGACATCATTGCCCATGCCAAGCGCGTCCAGGGGTTCAAGCCGTGGCAATCGAAGCTGCGCATGTGGGAAGTGACGCTGGCGAACTGACGCCGCCTGCCACCGCGCATCCGGGAGGAAACCGATGCTGCGCTTCGCGCTGACGCGCATCCTCATGTCCGTGCCGACACTGCTGATCGTGTCGGTCTCGGTCTTCGCATTGATCCGGCTGATCCCGGGCGACCCGGCCTCTTTGATGCTGGGGGACCTGGCGACCCCGGCCTCGATCGCTGATCTGCAGGCCAGGCTCGGCCTCGACCAGAGCCTGCCGGTCCAGTTCGGCATCTGGTTCGGCAACCTGCTCAAGGGCGATCTCGGCCAGTCGATCAATTCGCAGCAGGCGGTGCTGCCGCTGATCCTGCAGCGCTTTTGGATCTCGGCCCAGATCGTGCTGGTCGCGGTCGCGCTCGCCAGCCTCGTCGCCGTGCCGGCCGGCGTGCTTGCCGCCTGGAAACAGGATTCATCGCTCGACCTCAGCCTCGTCGCCGTCGCGACGCTACTGCTCTCGATCCCGACGTTCTGGCTCGGCCTGCTCTTGCTGCTCTTCTTCGGGCTCAAGCTCGAATGGCTGCCGGTCGTCGGCTACGTATCGATCGCCGACAACCCCGTCGCCGGCATCCTCTATCTGATCATGCCGATCATGACGCTGTTCCTGCACGAGATCGGCGTGATCCTGCGCATGGCCCGCGCCTCGACGCTGGAGGTGCTGCGGCTCGACTACATCACCCATGCCAGGGCCAAGGGCCTGACCGAGAGCGCCGTGCTCTGGAATCACGCCTTCAAGAACGCCTTCGGGCCGACCTGGACGCTGATCGGACTCGTGCTCGGCAATCTCTTGGGCGGCATCGCGGTGGTCGAGACGGTCTTCACCATCCCCGGTTTGGGCCGCCTTCTCGTCGATTCGATCTTCGCCCGCGACTATCCGGTGATCCAGGGCTGCATGCTCTTCGTCGCCTTCACCTATGTGCTGGTCAATCTCGTGATCGACCTCTGCTATCCGATCTTCGATCCGAGGGTGAGCGCGCAATGAAGCTTCCCGCTCCCAATGCTATGGTCGGCGGCACGCTGATCGGCTTCCTCGGCATCGTCGCCGCGGTCAGCGCGCTCTGGACGCCCTACGACCCCTTGCGGCTCTCCTTCCGCGCCAAGCTCGCAGCCCCTTCGGCCATGCACTGGCTCGGCACCGACGAATTCGGCCGCGACGTGCTCTCGCGGCTGATGGCGGGCGCCGCCACATCGGTCTGGATCAGCCTGCTGACGGTCGCGCTGGCGGTGTCGCTCGGGACGGTGATCGGCCTGTTCTCAGGCTATGTCCGCGGCTGGGTCGACCGCACCATCATGGCCTTCAACGACGCGCTGCTCGCCTTCCCCGGCATCCTGCTGGCGCTCGGGCTGCTCGCCGTGGTCGGCGCCAACAAATACGGCATCATCCTGGCGCTCGGCATCGCCTATGCGCCCTCTGTCGCCCGCATCGTGCGCGGCACCGTGCTGTCGCTGCGCGAGCGCGAATTCATCTCGGCCTCGCGGGTGATGGGCAATTCCGAGGGCTTCACCATGGCCCGCCACATCCTGCCGAACTGCATCGCACCGCTGACTGTATTGGCGACCTCGATGTTCGGCTGGGTGCTGCTGGCCGAGAGCTCACTCTCCTTCCTCGGCCTCGGCGTGCCGCCACCGGCTCCGACCTGGGGCAACATGCTGGCAGGCTCGCGGCCTTATATCGGTCAGGCCGTCTGGCTCGGCATCTTCCCGGGCCTGTGCATCTCGCTGACCCTGCTCGGCATCAACCTGCTCGGCGACGCCCTGCGCGACAAGCTCGACCCGCGGATGAGGGGTGCGCGATGACCTCCACCAAGCCCTTACTGGAGGTCGACGGCCTCACGCTCAGGATCGGCGCCTCCGGCCGCACCGTCGTCAACGATGTCAGCTTCTGCGTCTCGCCCGGCGAGATCGTCGGCATCGTCGGCGAATCCGGCTCGGGCAAGACGCTCGCGGCCCGCGCCGTGATGGGCTTCATTCCGCCGGCGGTGCGCCTGATCTCCGGCTCGATCCGTTTCGACGGCGAGGAGGTCACGACCATGGCCCCCAAGCGCCTGCGGACGATCCGCGGCGCCAAGGTCGGCATGGTCTTCCAGGAGCCGATGACCTCGCTCAACCCGTCCATGCTGATCGGGCGCCAGCTCGAGGAGGGCCTCGCGCTGCACCGCAAGCTCGACGCCGCCGGCCGGCGCGAGCTCATCCTCGACATGCTCCGCCGCGTCGGCATCCGCGATCCCGAAGGCGCCTTCAACGCCTATCCGCACCAGTATTCCGGCGGCATGCGCCAGCGCATCATGCTGGCGTCGGTGATGCTGCTGAAGCCGGCCCTGCTCCTTGCCGACGAACCGACCACGGCGCTCGACGCCGTCGTCCAGCGCGACGTCATGGAGCTGATGGTCGACCTGACCCAGGCCAACAACACCGCCGTGCTGCTGATCTCGCATGATCTCGGCATGGTCGCGCGCTATTGCAGCCGCATCGTCGTGATGTGCCAGGGTGACGTCGTCGAGCAGGGCAGGAGCGAAGACATCCTAGCCCGGCCGCAGCACCCCTATACCCGCAAGCTCCTCGCCGCGATGCCGCATCGCGAGCCGGCCCGCGAGCTGCCGGAGGCGGCGACGCCGCTGGTGTCGGTCGATGACCTCGTCGTCGACTATGGCGGCCGCCAGGGCTTCTTCCGCAAGGAGCAGGGCAAGCGGGCACTGCACGGCATCAGCCTCAATGTGAAGCCCGGCGAGGTCGTCTCTGTCGTCGGCGGCTCCGGCTCGGGCAAGACCACGCTCGGCCATGCCATCGCCGGCCTGCTCAAGCCGAGCGGCGGCGAGATCCGCTTCAACGGCAAGCCGATCGCCAAGAGCGACGCCGCATGGTGGGACTATCGGCTGAACTGCCAGATGGTCTTCCAGGACCCCTATTCCTCGCTCGACCCGCGCATGACCATCGGCGAGCTCGTCGCTGAGCCCCTGCGCCTGGTGAAAGGCATAGGCGCGGCCGAGAAGAAGGCGCGCCTGCAGGAGGTGCTGAGCGAGGTCGGCCTCGGCGACGGCTTCGCCGAGCGTTATCCGCACGAGCTTTCCGGCGGCCAGCGCCAGCGCGTCGCCATCGCCCGCGCCATCATCCGCCGCCCGAGCTTCGTCATCGCCGACGAACCGGTCTCGGCCCTCGACGTCACCGTGCGGGCGCAAGTGCTGGAGCTCTTCGCGGAGCTGCAGAAAAAGCACGGCTTCTCCTGCCTGTTCATCAGCCATGATCTCGGTGTGGTCGAGCAGGTCTCCGACCGCGTCGTGGTCATGCAGGACGGCCGCATCGTCGAGGAGGGCACCAGGGACCAGATCTTCGACAATCCCCAGCACGACTACACGAGAAAGCTCCTCGCAGCCGTCCCGGGCCTCGAAAGCACGGGAGACGGCGGCGTGCGCCTGTTCTGGCGACTGGCAGAGCCGGAGAAGGCGTGACGAAAGCCGTCATGCTCGGCCTCGTGCCGAGCATCCACGTCTTGAACACGCCCTCGAGCAGCAAAGACGTGGATGGTCGGGACAAGCCCGACCATGACGGGACGTGCAATGCGAACTGAAGAGCCTTCGCCATGAAAAACGGAATGATCGTCGCCCCGCAACCGGAAGCGGTCGAAGCGGGCGCAGCGGTGCTGGAGCGCGGTGGCAATGCGATCGATGCGGCGATCGCCTGCGCCTTCATGCAGGGGGTCGTCGATCCGCTGATGTCGGGCATCGGCGGCTTCGGCTCGATGCAGCTCTACATGCCCGGCAAGGGCGTGCATGAGATCGTCGAGTTCTACGCCCGCGCTTCTTATTCCGCCAAGCCGGACATGTGGCTCGACAAATTGCGCGGCCAATCCCGCGACGGCTTCGCCTTCCTGCTCGAAGGCGGCATCAACGAGTTCGGCCATCTCGCCGTCTGCACGCCCGGCAGCGTCAAGGGCTATGACTACGTGCTCTCGCGCTTCGGCACGATGGACTGGGCCGACGTCATGGCGCCGGCGATCAGGCAGGCGCGCGAGGGCGTGCTGGTGCGCCCGCACATGCACTGGTTCTGGACGCAGGACCAGAGCGGCTCCGGCCAGGTCAATACCTCGGACAAGCTGCGCTACAGCAAGACCGGCAAGACGCTCTATTTCCGCCCCGACGGCAGCGCCAAGCGCCCGGGTGACGTCATCGTCAACGCCGACATGGCCAATACGCTGGAGCGGCTGGCGAAGGGCGGCGCCGACCTGTTCTACCATGGCGAACTCGCGCAGGAGATCGCCGCCGACTTCGCGGCGCATGGCGGACTGATCTCGCGCGAGGACCTCGCCCGCTATGAACTCTCGGTCGCCGAGCCGATCTGGGGCTCCTATCGCGGCCATCGCATCTCGACCTCGCCGCCGCCGGCGAGCGGCATGTCGATGCTGCAGATCCTCAATATGCTGGAGCCCTTCGACATCGGCGCGCTCACGCATGGCAGCGCCGAGCATGTCCGCCTGCTGGCCGAAGCGATGAAGCGCATGACCATCGACAAGGACCAGTTCATGGGCGACCCGGCTTATGTCGACGTCCCGGTCGAGCGCCTGATCTCGAAGGAGCATGCGGCAAGCCAAGCCGAGAGCATCCGCCGCGGCGAGCGCGCCGACGTGAAGCGGCTAGAGCGCTCATCGTCGCGCGAGACTACCCATGTCACCGTCGTCGACCGCCACGGCAATGCGGTGGCGCTCACTCATACGCTCGGCAGCCCGTCCGGCGCGATCACCGAGGGGCTCGGCTTCATCTACAACGGCACGATGAGCCGCTTCGACCCGCGTCCCGGCCGCGCCGGCTCGATCGCACCCGGCAAGCGTCGTTCCTCTTCGGCCGCGCCGACCATCGTCTTCAAGGGCGACAAGCCTTTCATCGTGATGGGCGCGCCGGGGGGCAGCTATATCGCCCCAGCCATGGCGCAGGGCATCATGAACGTCATCGACTTCGAGATGTCGATGCTGGAGGCGGTGGCGGCGCCGCGCGTCATGGGCGTCTCGAATTCGATCGACATCAGCAATCGCATCCGCCGCAGCGTCGAAGCCGAACTCAAGGCCGAGGGCTACGACGTCAAGCGCTCGGCCCAGAGCTATCCCTTCGCCGCGCTCCATGGCGTCAAGATCGAGGACGGGCTCGCTACCGGCGGTGCCGATCCGCAGCGCGACGGCATGGCGATCTCGGTGCCGGCGTAACTCCTCCCTTCCCCCTTGCGGGGAAGGGATGGGGATGGGGGGAGAACGACTGGGTACAAGGTCCTTGTAAGAACGGCCGGTTCATTTCCCAACAAATTCGCCCTGACTTTGCGCCCCCCACCCCTTCCCCTCCCCGCAAGGGGGAGGGGTTCGCACGCCTCACGCCGGCGCGATCTGCAGCGGGTCGACCGAGATCGCCCGCTTCAGCGTACGCAGGCCAAAGGTCGTGCGCGACTGCCGCATGCCCGGCAGGCGGTAGATCTTCTCGCGCAGGAAGCGCTCATAATGCTCGGTGCCGCTGACCACGGCCTTGACCAAGTAGTCGTAATCGCCGGTGACGAGATGCGCCTCGACCACCTCGGGAATCCGCGTCAGCGCCTCGCCGAAGCGGTCGAGCAATTTGTCGTCATGCTTGTCGAGCGTGATCTCGATGAAGACGACATTGTCGAGCCCGAGCGCGCGATGGTTCAGCACCGCGACATATTTCTCGATCGCGCCATTCTCTTCGAGCCGCTTCACCCGCGTCCAGCACGGCGAGGGCGAGAGGCCGACCTTCTCGGCCAGCGCATTGATCGTCAGCCGGCCATCCTCGTTCAGAGCCGAGAGGATGCGCCGGTCAATCGCATCGGGCTCCTCGCCACGCCTTGCCTTGATCACCATAGAGTGAATTTTCCGCCAGAATTCAGAATTGCAGAAAGATCGTCCGAGCAAGAGCAAATCACAAGGCCATTTCGGCAAGAAATAGGCATTTCACAGCCCTAACATGCCCGCATAAGGACAGCGCCCAGACAGGCGCGCCTGCAAACGCGCCTTGCGGCCATCATCGCGGCGCGGAATGCTGGGTAGAGCGAGAGCCTAGGGAGCGTGGATATGACAGACCCCTCACCGCTTCGGTTCCATGTTCCCGTCCCCGCCAGTCGCCCCGGCGAGAAGCCCGACTTCTCCCATGTCGTGATCCCGAAGGCCGGCTCGGTCCAGCGCCCGCCGGTCGATGTCGACCCCAAGGAAATCCGCGACCTCGCCTATTCGATCATCCGCGTGCTCGATCGCGAGGGCGAGGCGGTCGGCCCCTGGGTGCCCGAGCTTTCCAGGGACGAGCTGGTCCGTGGCCTGCGCCACATGCTGACACTGCGTGCCTTCGACGCCCGCATGCAGATGGCGCAGCGCCAAGGCAAGACCTCGTTCTACATGCAGCACACCGGCGAAGAGGCGGTCTCCTGCGCCTTCCGCATCGCGCTCGGCAAGGGCGACATGAACTTCCCGACCTATCGCCAGGCCGGGCTCCTGATCGCGCACGACTACCCGCTCGTCGAGATGATGTGCCAGATCTACTCGAACGAGCGCGACCCGATGAAGGGCCGGCAATTGCCGGTGATGTACTCCTCCAAGGAGAACGGCTTCTTCTCGATCTCGGGCAACCTCACCACCCAGTACATCCAGGCCGTCGGCTGGGCGATGGCTTCCGCCATCAAGGGCGACAACAAGATCGCCGCCGCCTGGGTCGGCGACGGCTCGACCGCCGAGTCCGACTTCCACGCGGCCCTTGTCTTCGCCTCGACCTACAAGGCCCCGGTCGTCCTCAACGTCGTCAACAACCAGTGGGCGATCTCGACCTTCCAGGGCATCGCCCGCGGCGGCTCCGGCACCTTCGCCGCCCGCGGCCTCGGCTTCGGCATCCCGGCCCTGCGCGTCGACGGCAACGACTACCTTGCCACCTATGCCGTGGCGCAGTGGGCGATCGAGCGGGCCCGCCGCAATCTCGGGCCGACGCTGGTCGAATACGTCACCTACCGCGCCGGGGCGCATTCGACCTCGGACGACCCTTCAGCCTACCGGCCCAAGCACGAATCCGACGACTGGCCGCTCGGCGACCCCATCGTCCGGCTGAAGCAGCACCTGATCGCGATCGGCGCCTGGACCGAGGAGCGCCACAAGCAGGCCGAGGCCGAGATCATGGCGACCGTCATCGCCGCGCAGAAGGAAGCCGAGAGCTTCGGCACGCTGCATGCCGGCGGCAAGCCCTCCTCGCGCGACATGTTCGAGGACGTCTATGCCGAGCTGCCGCCGCATCTGCGCCGCCAGCGCCAGCAGATCGGAGTCTGAGCCATGGCCCGCATGACCATGATCGAGGCGATCCGCTCGGCCCTCGACGTTTCGATGGGCCGCGACGACAACGTCGTCGTCTATGGCGAGGATGTCGGCTATTTCGGCGGCGTCTTCCGCTGCACCCACGGCCTGCAGCAGAAATACGGCGTCAACCGCTGCTTCGACGCGCCGATCAGCGAGCTCGGCATCGTCGGCACCGCGATCGGCATGGCGGCCTATGGCCTGCGCCCCTGCGTCGAGATCCAGTTCGCCGACTACATGTACCCAGCCTATGACCAGATCGTCTCGGAAGCCGCCCGCCTGCGCTACCGCTCGGCCGGCGACTTCACCTGCCCGATGGTGATCCGCATGCCGACCGGCGGTGGCATCTTCGGCGGCCAGACCCACAGCCAGAGCCCTGAAGCGCTGTTCACCCACGTCTCCGGCCTGAAGACGGTGGTGCCGTCCAATCCGCGCGACGCCAAGGGCCTGCTGATGGCGGCGATCGAGGATCCCGATCCGGTGATCTTCCTCGAGCCGAAGCGGCTCTATAACGGCCCGTTCGACGGTCATCACGACCGCCCGGTCACGCCCTGGTCGAAGCATGAGCTCGGTGAGGTCGAGGAAGGCCACTACACCATCCCGCTTGGCAAGGCGGCGATCCGCCGCGAGGGCTCGGCCGTCACCATCGTGACCTATGGCACCATGGTCCATGTCGCCCAGGCTGCGACCGAAGAAACCGGCATCGATGCCGAGATCATCGACCTGCGCACCTTGCTGCCGCTCGATCTCGACGCGATCGTGGCCTCCGTCGCCAAGACCGGCCGCTGCATCGTCCTGCACGAGGCGACGCTGACGTCAGGGTTTGGTGCGGAGCTGGCCGCGCTCGTGCAGCAGCACTGCTTCTACCATCTGGAGGCGCCGATCATGCGCGTCACCGGCTGGGACACGCCTTATCCGCACGCCCAGGAATGGGACTACTTCCCCGGCCCCGCCCGTCTCGGACGGGCGCTTCGCGACATCATGGAGGCACGCTGATGGCCGAGCGCATCATCAAGCTGCCCGATGTCGGCGAAGGCATCGCCGAGGCCGAGCTGGTCGAGTGGCACGTCAAGGTCGGCGACATCGTCCGCGAGGACGATCTCATCGCCGCGGTGATGACCGACAAGGCGACCGTCGAGATCCCCTCGCCGGTCGAGGGCGAGGTCACCTGGGTCGGCGCCGAGATCGGCGACACCGTCGCGATCGGCTCGGCCCTGGTGAAGCTCAAGGTCTCAGGCGACGGCGCCGCGACCGAAGCGCCGGCGGAAGCTGAAGCCCCGGTCGAGCCGCCAAAGGAAAAGCCCGCCGCTGCGGCTGCCCCGGCTGCACCCATTGCGGCTGCTGAGCCTGCCCCCAAGCAGATGCCGACGCCGAAGCCCGCGGCTCCGGCCCGCGCAGCGCCCGTCGCCATCACGCCGGCGCCGCGCCGCCCGGTCGGCGAGAAGCCGCTGGCCTCACCTGCCGTCAGGCTGAAGGCGCGCGAGGCCGGTGTCGACCTGCGTCAGGTCCAGGGCTCCGGCCCGGCCGGCCGCGTCACCCATGAGGATATCGACGCCTTCATCCTGCGCGGCCCCGAGGCTCCGGCCAAGGGTGGGCTCGTCGCCAAGACAGGGATCACCGACGTCAAGGTCGTGGGCCTGCGCCGCCGCATCGCCGAGAAGATGGCGCTGTCGAAGTCGCGCATTCCGCACATCACCATCGTCGAAGAGGTCGACGTCTCCGCTCTCGAAGACCTGCGCGCCGCGCTCAACAAGAAGCCGACGGCCGAGCGGCCGAAGCTGACGCTACTGCCCTTCCTGATGCGGGCGATGGTCAAGGCGCTCGGCGAGCAGCCCAATCTCAACGCGCTCTATGACGACGAAGCAGGCATCGTTCACCAGCATGCCGGCATCGATATCGGCATCGCGACGCAGGCGCCGTCAGGCCTGATGGTGCCGGTGGTCAAGCACGCCGAAGCGCGCGATCTCTGGGGCTGCGCCATCGAGCTTTCGCGCCTGGCCGAACGGGCCCGCGACGGCTCGGCGACGCGCGACGAGCTCACCGGCTCGACCATCACCATCACCTCGCTCGGCGCATTGGGCGGCATCGCCACCACCCCGGTGATCAACCATCCCGAGGTCGCGATCGTCGGCGTCAACAAGATGATGGTCCGCCCGGTCTGGGACGGCACCACTTTCGTGCCGCGCAAGATGATGAACCTCTCCTCCAGCTTCGACCACCGCGTCATCGACGGCTGGGACGCGGCAGTCTTCGTGCAGCGGCTGAAAGAGTTGCTGGAGACGCCGGCGACGCTGTTCGTAGACATGTGAGCGGCGGGAGCGAGCCATGACCGACATCACCTGCAAGCTCCTCGTCATCGGCGCCGGCCCCGGCGGCTATGTCTGCGCCATCCGCGCCGGACAGCTCGGGATCGACACCGTCATCGTCGAGAGCACCAAGCTCGGCGGCACCTGCCTCAACATCGGCTGCATCCCCTCCAAGGCGATGATCCATGTCGCCGAGGAGTTCGAGAAGGCGGCCCATGCCGCCGCCGGCAAGACGCCCTTCGGCCTCACCGCCGCCGAGCCCAAGCTCGACCTGAAGCAGGCCGTCGCCTGGAAGGACGGCATCGTCCAGCGCCTCAACAACGGCGTCGCCGGCCTCTTGCGCAAGGCCAAGGTCAAGATCGTCCACGGCCAGGCCCGCTTCCGCGACGGCAAGACCGTCGCCGTGGAGACCGAGACCGGCCCCAAGACCATCACGGCCGAGACGATCGTGATCGCGACGGGCTCGGTGCCCGTCGAGCTGCCCTTCCTGCCCTTCGGCGGCAACGTCATCTCCTCGACCGGCGCACTCGCACTGACGGAGCTGCCGAAGCGCCTCGTCGTGGTCGGCGGCGGCTATATCGGGCTCGAGCTCGGCACCGCCTTCGCCAAGCTCGGCAGCAAGGTCACCGTCGTCGAGGCGCAGGAGAAGATCCTGCCGCTCTACGATGCCGAATTGACCGCGCCGGTCGCCAAGAGCCTCTCGGCGCTCGGCGTCGAGGTCCTGCTCGGAGCCAAGGCGCTGGGCCCGACCGCCAAGGGCGACGGCCTGCGCATCGAGACGGCCGATGGCAAGGAGCGCGAGTTGCCGGCCGACAAGATCCTGGTCACGGTCGGCCGTGCCCCGGCGACGGCTAAGCTCGGCCTCGACGAGCTGGTGCTCGACATGGACGGTCGCTTCATCCGCATCGGCGAGCGCTGCGAGACCTCGATGCGCGGCATCTACGCCATCGGCGACGTCACCGGCGAGCCGATGCTGGCCCATCGCGCCATGGCGCAGGGCGAGATGGTCGCCGAGATCGTCGCCGGCGAGCCGCGCATCTGGGACAAGGCCTGCATCCCGGCGATCTGCTTCACCGATCCCGAGATCGTCTCGGCCGGCCTGTCGCCGGCTGAGGCCAAGGCCGCCGGCTTCGAGACCAAGATCGGGCTCTTTCCCTTCCAGGCCAATGGCCGCGCCATGACCCGCCATGGCGAGGCCGGATTTGTGCGCATCGTCGCCCGCGCCGACAACCATCTCGTGCTGGGCATCCAGGCGGTTGGACAAGGCGTCTCGGAGCTATCCGCCGCCTTCGGCCTCGCCATCGAGATGGGCGCGAGGCTGGAAGACGTCGCGGGCACGATCCACGCCCACCCGACTTTGGGCGAGGCCTTCCAGGAATCGGCGCTGAAGGCACTCGGCCACGCCTTGCACATCTGAGCCTTGCATATCTGAGGCGAACGCAGGCCGGGGTTCAACCCGGCGAGGGTTGACGTAGCGGCTCAGGCCGCTTCGACTGGCAGGATGGGTCAGGACGACCCGCCCTGACTGCCGGAGTTTTCTGCCGTGACCGAACCCTGCGATCTCGATGCCGTCACCGCCCGCCGCCTGATCGGCGAGAAGAAGCTCTCGGCGAGCGAACTGCTCGAAAGCTGCCTCGCCCGGATCGATGCAGTCGACCCTGCCGTCAACGCCATGGTGGCGCGCGACGATGAACGCGCCCGCGCCACGGCCAAGGCGGCCGATGCCGCGACCATGCGCGGCGATGATCTGCCGGCGCTGCACGGCTTGCCGATCGGCATCAAGGACCTGGAGGATGTCGCCGGCCTGCGGACCACCTATGGCAGCCCGCTCTTCGCCAACCATGTCCCGACGCAGGACCAGGGCATCGTCGCCTCCGTGCGCAAGGCCGGCGCGGTCATCGTCGGCAAGACCAACACGCCCGAATGGGGCGCCGGCGCCAACACCCGCAACGCCGTCTACGGCGTCACCGGCAACCCGTTCGACCCCTCGCGCTCGGCTGCCGGCTCCTCCGGCGGCTCGGGCGTCGTGCTCGCGACCAACATGGTGCCGATCGCGACTGGCTCCGACACCGGTGGTTCCTTGCGCAACCCGGCTGCCTTCAACGGCATCGTCGGCTTCCGGCCGACGCCGGGGCTGGTGCCGAGCGACAAGCGTCCGCTCGGCTGGAACCCGCTCTCGGTGCTCGGCCCGATGGCCCGCACCGTGCCCGATCTCTGCCTCCTGCTCTCGACCATGGTCAGCGACGATGCCGTCGATCCGCTGGCAACGACGATCCATGGCAAGCAGGTCCGCCGGGCCGAGGATTTCGCTCGGCCCGATCATTGCGACCTCGCCTCGCTGAAAGTCGCGCTCACCCCGGATTTCGGCTTCGCCCCGACCGAAAAGCACATCCGCGAGGTCTTCGCCGACAAGGTCGGCCGCTTCAGCAAGGTCTTCGGCCGGGCCGACGAGGCGACGCCGAACTGCGCCGGCACCGATGAGAGCTTCGAGGTGCTACGCGCCGTCTCCTTCCTCGCCAGCCATCACGAGCGCTCGACCAAGACGCCCGACATGGTCGGCCCCAATGTCCGCGCCAATGTCGAGGAAGGCCTGCGCTACAGCGCGCTCGACGTCACCCGCGCCCTGAAACAGCAGACGGTGCTCTATCATGAATGGCAGCGCTTCTTCGACCGCTACGACGTCATCCTCTCGCCGGCGATCACATTGTCGCCGCGGCCCTGGTCCGAACTCTATCCTGCCGAGATCGACGGCAAGCCGACCCGCACCTATTTCCACTGGCTCGCCATGGCCTATGCGGTGACGATCGTCGGCCATCCCGCGATCTCGCTGCCGGTCGGGCTCGACCGCAACGGCATGCCCTTCGGCCTGCAGATCGTCGGCCCGCGCGGCGGCGACGCCAAGGTCCTTGCCGTCGCGGCGGCGCTCGAGTCACTCTTGGCCGGTGATCCGCTGACGGCGCGGCCTGTGCCGGACATCTCCAGGCTGAAGGCCGCACCGAAGCTGGCGGACAGCCCGAATTTCCTCGGCTTCGACTAGGGGGACCAGCCTTTTTTCGTCCTATCACGCAGCAGAAAGAACAGGTTCATCGACAAGTCGATTCAATCATAAAAGGGGAGAGATATATGAAGCGTCGTCAGTTCCTGCAGGGCACGGCAGCTGCCGCCCTGTTTGCTCCAGCGCTCGCCCGGGAGGCAATGGCGCAGGCGCCAAGCGCGACCGTGCTCAAGATGGCGCCGCAGGCCAATCTCACCTCGCTCGATCCGATCTGGACGACGGCGACCGTGACCAACAATCACGGCTACTACGTCTTCGACACGCTCTATGGCGGCGATCTCGACCTGAAGCCGCAGCCGCAGATGGCCGAGGGCCACGAGATTTCCGCCGATGGCAAGGTCTGGAAGATCAAGCTGCGCGAGGGTCTGGCCTTCCATGACGGCCAGCCTGTCCGCTCGATCGACTGTATCGAGAGCCTGAAGCGCTGGTGCCAGCGCGACCCTTACGGCCAACTCCTGATCAAGGCCGTCGAGGCCTGGAATGCGCCGGACGAGCGCACCATCGAGATCAAGCTGACGAAGGCTTTCCCGATGATGCTCGACTGCATGGCCAAGGCCGACAACCCGCCCTTCATCATGCCGGAGCGCCTGGCCAAGACCGAAGCGACCAAGCAGGTCACCGAGATGACCGGCTCGGGCCCCTACAAATTCGTCGCCAGCGAATATGTCTCGGGCAGCCGCGTCGTCTACGAGAAGAACGAGGCCTACAAGCCGCGCAGCGAGCCGCCGAGCCGCAACGCCGGCGGCAAGGTCGCGCATTTCAAGCGGATCGAATGGCCGATCCTGCCGGACCCTGCGACCGCCGCCGCCGCTCTGACCAAGGGCGAGATCGACTGGTGGGAGCGTCCGCTCGCCGACCTGCAGCCCTTGCTGGCGAAGAGCCCGGACGTCGTCCGCGAGGTCATCGACAAGAACGGCCGCGGCTCGATCATGCGGCTGAACCATCTCCAGCCGCCCTTCAACAATCCGAAGGTCCGCGCCGCGGTCCGCCTCGGCGTCAACCAGGAGGACTATATGCGGGCGTCGCAGGGTGACGACACCACCGCCTGGCAGGTCTGCCGGAACCTGTGGTGGCGCGGCACGCCCTACTACACCGGCGAACTCGAGGACCTGATGCCGCAGAGCCTCGACAAGGCCAAGGCGGCGCTGAAGGAGTCCGGCTACAACGGCGAGAAGGTGGTCATCATCAACCCGACCGACTTCCCCGATATCGGCCCGCTCGGCGACGTCACCTACGAGTTGCTCAAAGCGATGGGCATGAATGTCGAGATGGCCGCCAGCGACTGGGGCACGGTGATCCAGCGCCGCAACAGCCGCGAGCCGGTCGAGAAGGGCGGCTGGAGCATCTTCCATACCACGGGCGCCGCCGTCGGCTGGGGCAACCCCGCCCTCTCCAACCTCGTGCGCGGTCCCGGCGACAAGGGCTGGTTCGGCTGGTGGACCAATGCCAAGGCCGAGGAGATGGCCGAGGAATGGCTCTACGCGCCGGACGAAGCCAAGCAGAAGCAGGTCGCCGTCGCGCTCGGGCGCCTGGCGCTGGAGGAATGCGCCACGATCCCGCTCGGCCAGTTCGTGATCAAGACCGCCTATCGCAAGGGCCTGACCGGCATGCTGCCGGGCTCGGCGCCCTATCCATGGGGGCTGAAGCGGGGGTAGCACCCGCCGTCATTCTCGGGCGGCGCGTAGCGCCGACCCGAGAATCTCAGAACGAGAAGACCTGGATTCAGAGATGCTCGGGTCAAGCCCGAGCATGATCGTTTGCTACGACGCCGCCACCGCCGCAGACCAGGGCGAGGCGGCGTCGCTGATGCCCTCCTGCCCGTCCTGCCTTGCCCGCACCATGTTCGGGCAGGCGAAGTTGAGCGGCAGCACGCCGTGCTCGACCACGCTCAGCGGACCGGCTGCCGCCAGCGCGTCGAGCGTGCCCTCGGGCAGGCGCGCATCGGCATTGGTGCCGTCGGGACCGGAGACGTCGATGCGCGGCTGATGCGCGGCGTCCTCAAGGCTCATGCCGCTATCGAGGGTGAAGGCCAGCATCTGGTAGACGCTGGCGAGGATGCGCCGCCCGCCCGAGGCGCCGGCGCCATAGCGCGGATAGCCGCCATCGGCCGGCGTTACCACGACCGGGCACATATTGCACAAGGGCCGCGCTCCCGGCGCGATCGCATTGGCGCTGCCCGGACGCGGGTCGAACCACATCATGCCGTTGTTCATCAGCACGCCAGTGTCGGGCAGGACGAGACGGCTGCCCATCGAGGAGAGCAGGGTCGAGGTCAGCGCGACGATGGTGCCTTCGCCATCGACGACGGTGAGATGCGTGGTGCAGGTCTCGCCCGGCTCCTTCGCCATCTGCGCCGCGCCGAGGCCTTCGAGCCGGCTGGCATAGGCCTCGCGCATCACCTGCGACAGCCTGGCGAACCAGGCCGAGTCCGGCCCGCCCTCCGGCGGCGGACTCGCCGCCATGCCCTCGACCACGGCCTGCAAGGTCGGCGCCGCCGTTAGACCGCCGGCGGTGTGGATGCGGTGCGTGCCGCGCCAGTCGATCATCGGCGCCTCGCGCACGGTCGCGCGGCACTCGGCAAGGTCCTGCGCATCGACCACGCCGCCAACGGCGGCGATGTCGGCCGCGAGCCGCTTCGCCAGCGCGCCGCGGTAGAAATCCTCCAGCCCAGCCTTGGCGAGATGCTCCAGCGTCGCGCCGAGATTGCCGAGCGTCCGGAAGCCCGGCACGCCCTGATAGGGTGGCACCGGCGGCAAGCCGCCCGGCAGATAGATGCGCGCGCTCTCCTCATAAAGCCGGAGCACCGCGGCCGAGGAGGCGATCTTCAGCGTCGTGTACCAATCCTGCGCCAGCCCGCGCTTGGCCAGGGCGATCGCGGGCTGAAGCAGGTCGGAAACCGGCATGCTCGTCCCGAAGCGCTCCTTCAAGGTCGCGTAGCCCGAGACCGAGGACGGGATGCAGAAGGAGAGCGGGCCGTGGATGTTGCGATCGCCCTCGACCTCGGGCCAGGCGAACAGATCAAGCTTCATCGCACCCGTCATGGGGTAGTCGGCCGGATCGGCGCGGCGCGGCGCGACAGGGCCGAAATCGACGACCTGCGCCCGGCTGTCGCCGCCCTTCAGCACGACGCCGAAACCGATGCCGCCAAGCCCACTGTTCCAGGGTTCGACCGCCGCCAATGCGAAAGCCGTCGCGACCGCGGCATCGGCGGCATTGCCGCCGGCTTCGAGGATCGCCACGCCCGCTGCCGCAGCCTCATGGTTCTGCGAGACGACGATACCCTTGCGTCCGCGTGCCGAAGGCTTGGTCAGGCTCCAGTTCTGGGTACGGTAGGCCTTCGCGCGGCTCGGCTCGGTCGTCATTGGGCAGGATCCGGTCTCGATAGGGACGCCCCATCGTGGCACGCGCACGCCGGAGCGTCACTTGAGGAAGACTCAAGCCTGCCCCGCAGCGGGCGCTGGATCAGTGCGCCTGGCGCTCCTCGCCCGGCAGATGCACCACCGCCTTGATCGGCAGGTGATCGGAGGCCAGCCGCGACAATTCGGTATCGTGGAGCTGGACCTGCGTGATCGTCTCGGCGGGGTAGGCGACGATGCGATCGAGTGCCCAGATCGGGAAGCGCGCCGGAAAGCTCGGGATTGCCGCCTGCAGCGGCCCGAATTTCGGCGCCAGCCCGTGCAGGCTCGATTTCTTGCCGATCCGCCATTCGTTGAGGTCGCCCATCAGGAAAATCGGGCGTCCATCCGTCGGCTTGGAGGCGTTGATCAGCGTCTCGACCTGGCGCGAACGCGAATGGCGCAGCAGGCCCAGATGCGCCGCGACCACCCGGATCGGCGAGCCGCAGACCGTAAGGTCGGCGATCAACGCTCCGCGCGGCTCGACGCCGGGCAGGACGAGCTGCCGTGTCGCGGTGACCGCCCCGTCGCGGAAGAGCACGACATTGCCGTGCCAGCCATGGCCCTGCCAGGCACTCTGCACCGGCACAGGCTTCAGCCCCGTACGGCGTTCGAGCCGGGCGAGATCGAGCAGGCCGGCGCGCTCGCCGAAGCGCTGGTCGGCCTCCTGCAGCGCCACGACATCGGCGTCGATCTGGCGGATCACCTCGATGATCCGGTCCGGATCGAAGCGGCGGTCGCGCCCCACGGCCTTGTGGATGTTGTAGGAGGCCACCTTGAGCTCAGTTGCCGGCAGCGTATTGGCGAGCGCCTGCTGCCCGGCGGCCTCGCGCGTCCAGCTCGACATCTGCGGCGGCCGCAGCACCCTGATCCGGCGCAAACCGCGCCCTTCGAAATCCAGCATCCGGCCGGCGTCTCCACGAAGGCCCGTTCGCGCGAGCGGGCTCCTAGCACAAAGGCTCTTAGCAAAACGGCTCTTAGCAAGAGCCTTGCCATGATCAATTCCCAAACGCCGCAAGGGTTCGATCGGCTCCAAACGAACGACTCGCAGGGATAGGGGTTATAGGAAAAACGGAGCTCCGGCAGTTGCTGAATGTCAGTTCTCGAAGTCTTGATCGCCGCCTTGGTTTTGGTCCCGCTGACCGCGATGGCGGCCGCCTATTCCTATGGCCGCTTTGCCCGCCACACCAGCGCCGCGCCCTCTCATGCTCTGCTTCCGACGGAGACGGCGACGCCGATCGACCGCGCGCTAGCCCCGCTGCTGACCGCCCATCCCGATCTCTGTGGCGCCGCCCTGCTGGCTGATGGCGCACGCGCCTTCGCCGCACGTGCACTCACCGCCCGCAGCGCCGGCCGCAGCCTCGACCTGCAATATTACTACTGGCGCAAGGACACCGCCGGTCGCCTGCTCATGCGCGAGATCATCGCTGCCGCCGATCGCGGCGTGCGCGTCCGGTTGCTGATCGACGACATCAACACCCGCGGCAACGACTCGATCTATCTCGAGCTCGACGCCCACCCCAATATCGAGGTCCGGCTGTTCAATCCGAGCCGCAACCGCTCGAACGGCATCCGTCGCGGCCTGGAGCTCGCCCTGCGCGCCTTCCAGGTCACGCGCCGCATGCACAACAAGGCCTGGATCGCCGATGGCCGCCTCGCCATCATCGGCGGCAGGAATATCGGCAACGCCTATTTCAACGCAGCGCAGGCCAGCAATTTCCACGATCTCGACCTGCTCGTCGCCGGCGAGGCCGTCGCGCAGGCCGAGACGATCTTCGACTGCTTCTGGAACAGCCCGACCGCCGTCCCGATCGCCTCGCTCAGCCGGCCCATCGCCCGGCGCCTGCCCATGCCACCGAAGGACCGCAGCCGCACCAATGCGGCGGCGTTATCGCGCCTCGTCGAAACACTCGACGGCGAGACAGCGCTGACCGAACTGCTGGGCCAGCTGCGCTGGGTAGCCAGCGTCCAGATCCTCTCCGACCCGCCGGAGAAGGCCCTCGCCTCCGGTGAGGAAGGCTGGCTGGCGCGCCGGCTCTACCGGGCGATCGCCGAGACGCGGAGCGAACTCCAGATCACCTCGCCTTATTTCATCCCCGGCGAGCGCGGCCTTCGGGCGCTCTCCGCTCTCGTCGCACGCGGCGCCAGGGTCACCGTGCTCACCAACTCGCTGGCCGCCACCGACGTCGTCGCCGTCCACGGCGCCTATGCCAGCTATCGCAAGCGGCTGCTGCGGCTCGGCATCGGCCTGTTCGAACTGCGGCCCGAACTCATGCCTGCCGGCGTCTCGCTTTTCGGTTCGAAGGGCGCGAGCCTCCACACCAAGGCGTTCACGGTCGATCGGCACACCGGCTTCATCGGCTCCTTCAATTTCGACCCGCGCTCGGTCTCGCTGAATACGGAAATGGGCGTCGTCGTCGTCGATGACGGCCTCGTCGCGGAGATGCGGGAGATCTTCGCCAAGGAAACGACGCCGCATTGCTCGTTTCGACTCGGCCTCGACCAGGATCGTCTCTGCTGGCACGAAGGGTCACGGCGCGAGGGCCGCCTGCTGCAGGAGCCGGTGGCTGGTTTCGGCCGCCGGCTTACGGCGGCACTGATCCGCCTCCTGCCGATCGA
Source organism: Allobosea sp. (assembly GCA_024231975.1). Classification (GTDB taxonomy): domain Bacteria; phylum Pseudomonadota; class Alphaproteobacteria; order Rhizobiales; family Beijerinckiaceae; genus Allobosea. The sequence continues at coordinate 81,778 of JAAEQB010000064.1, read as the reverse complement.
ATCGCAACTATGAGGCAGCCGCGAGAGCCGGGAAGCGTCAGGCCAGGGCAGCCTGATCGGCGTCGGTCAGCTCGCCAGCCGCCGGATTGCGCACCAGGCGCGGCGCGATTGCATCGAGAAGCGGCAGCGCCGCGGCGCCAAGCGCGGCCGTGAGCTGCCCGGTGGTCCCGCGCTGGATACGCTGGATGGCGCGTCCCTCGCGCCTTGCGACGGAGAGCGGCAAGGGCTCGGCCGCCATGATCAGCGCATCGATGACGCTGTCCGGCAACGCGCCGCCGAGAATGATCGTCTCCGGATCGAACAGGTTCTCCAGCATGGCGAGCACCGGCGCGAGCAGGGGCCCGGCCTCGGCGATCCAGCCCGCTATCGCCGGGTGTCCCTCGGCATGCAGCCGCGCGATGCTTGTCGCATCGACCTGGACAACGCCTGCCCGACGCAGCCTGTCCTGCAAGGCCGACGGCGAAACATAGCGTTCGAGACAGCCCTGGCGGCCGCAGACACAAGGCAATCCCTGCGGCACGGCCGGAACGTGGCCGAGTTCGCCGGCATTGCCATGGGCGCCGCGGAAAGGCTCCCCGCCCAGCATCAGCCCGAGGCCGAGACCGAGGCCGAAATAGACCAGGCAGAAATGCCGGAGATTGCGGCCGATGCCGTAGAGATGCTCGCCGACCGCCGCTGCCGTCGCATCGTTCTCGACCGTCACGGAGGTCGCGAGCGCAGCGCTCATCAGCGCGGTTACATCGAGCCCGGTCCAGCCCGGAAGCGCTGTCGAGCCGACAGTGATCGTGCCCTCGAAATCGAAGGGGCCGGGCATGACGACGCCGCAGCCGAGCAGGCGCTGCGGCAGGCCCTTCGTTGCCCGCGCCCGCTTGAGCTCTGCCACCGCCAGGGCCTGCACGGCTTCGACCGAAAGATCCGGCAAGGGCACGACACGCTGCGCCCTGACCTCGCCGGTGAGGTCGACCAGCACGGTGGTGATGTGGTCGGCGGCGATCTCCATGCCGGCGGTGACGCCGCCATCGGCGTTGAGCGCGAACTCGACCGGTGGTTGGCCACGCGCCGTGCGTCGCCTGCCGAGCTCGACCAGGAAGCCCTCCTCCAGCAATTCGGCGACGATGTTCGAAACCGCCTGCGCCGTCAGCCGCGTCAGACTGGCGATGTCGGAGCGGCCGAGCCGGCCATGCTGGCGCAGCGTCTCCAGCACGACGCGCCGGTTGTGGCGGCGCGCCCGCTCGGGATTGGCGCCAAGGGCGACGCTGGACGCGGCCGGGAGCTTGCGATGCGGCATGATGGGCAGCCTCTTTCGTCCGCACAGGCTGCGCCGGCCATTAATCAAACTCAAGTGAATTAATCTATTGACAGCGGGCGAGCCGCAGGAAAGCATGCCTGCCGAACGTCCGGCAGCCGGGAGCGAGCATGCGGGCGGACGTCACAACCAGACGGGGAGGAAGACCCATGCGCGGCTTTCGCGGACTAGTCCTGGGCATTGCCATGTCGATCGGCGCTATCGCCGGCGCCAAGGCCCAGGCTGTCGAGATCGAGTATTGGCAATATGTGTTCGACGCCCGCATCAAGGCGATGAACGAGCTGATCAAGCGCTTCGAGGCCGCCAATCCCGGCATCAAGGTCAAGCACACGACCTTCCCCTATGCCGACTACCAGACCAAGATCGCCGCCGCCGTCCCGGCCGGCCAGGGCCCGGACGTGGTCCAGCTCTATTATGGCTGGCTCGACAATTTCGTCTCGGCCAAGTTCATCCAGCCGCTGCCGCGCGACGCCTTCCCGCACGACGTGATCGAGAAGGAATTCTACCCGATCGTCCAGACGATGAAGCGCGACGGCGAGTATTACGGCCTGCCGACCGCGGTGCGCACGCTGGCGCTGTTCTACAACAAGAAGCTGTTCCAGGAGGCCGGGCTCGACCCGAACAAGCCGCCGCAGACGCTCGACGAATATCTCGAGGCCGCCAAGAAGACGGTGAAGCGCGATGCCGCCGGCAACATGCTCTCGGCCGGCGCCGTGATCGACATGCCCGGCCAGGACCTGCACTGGTGGCGCGAGGTGCTGCTGCGCCAGATGGGCGGCAAGCCCTATTCCGACGACAACAAGAGCGTCGCCTATGACAGCGAGGCCGGCGCCAAGGCGCTGAACTGGTATGCCGACCTGCAGCGCGTCCACAAGGTCGGCCAGGCCGGCTTCATGGACGAGGGCCAGGCCGCCTTCCGCGCCGGCCGCGCCGCCATGACGGTCGACGGCTCCTTCCGCCTCGGCGCCTTCGGCGGCATCAAGAACTTCGAATGGGGCGTCACCGAGCTGCCGGCGAGCGCCGACGGCAAGCGCTCGAACTTCGCCAGCTACTGGGTCAACGCCATCACCGCCAAGCCGACCGGCCCCAAGCTCGAGGCGGCCAAGAAGTTCATGGCCTTCACCACCTCGCCGGAGGCGATGCAGGTCTGGCTCGACATGGTCGGCGAGCTTCCCGCCCGCAAGGCCGCGGCGGAGACGCAGGCGAACCTTAGCCACCCGATCTACGGCCCCTTCCTCAAGGCGCTGAACTATTCGCAGGCGACCATCTTCGTCGACGAGCTGGCGCAGCGCCAGGTCGGCCTCGACATGGCCAACCGGGTCTTCATCCAGAACCAGGACGCCAAGGCCTCGCTGGCCGAGGCGGCCAAGGCCGAACAGGCGATCCTCGACCGCTTCTACAAGAAGTGATCGCGGTTTCCTGAAGATCAGCACGGCAGGACGCGCCATGACCGCCAATACCGAAGTCGCCCGCTCCGGCGGGCGCCTCTGGCAGGGCCTCACCTTGCAGCAGAAGCAGGTGGTCTGGGCCTGGGGCTTCCTCGCCGTGCCGATCCTGTTCTACGGGCTGATCCGCTTCTACCCGACGGTCGAGGGCTTCATCATCTCGACCACGAACTGGAACCTGATGAATTCGCCCTCCTATGTCGGGTTGGCGAATTTCAAGCGGCTGATGGCCGATCCGGTGTTCTGGCAGGTGTTCCGCAACACCTTCCTCTATCTCCTCATCGGCACGCCGCTCAGCCTCATCATCGCCTTCACCATCGCCTACCATCTTGATCGCGTCCGCTTCATGCACGGCTTCATCCGGGCGCTGTATTTCCTGCCCTTCCTGACCACGGCGACGGCGATGGCCTGGGTCTGGCGCTGGTTCTACCAGCCGGTGCCGATCGGCCTGATCAACGACCTGCTCTCCTCGGTCGGCCTGTCGCAGCAACCCTTCCTGCGCTCGACCACGCAGGCGCTGCCGGCAGTGCTGGCCCCGGCGATCTGGGCCGGCCTCGGCTTTCAGGTCGTGATCTTCCTGGCGGGTCTGCGCGCCATCCCGACGACCTATTACGAGGCGGCGCGCATCGACGGCGTCTCCGATGTCGCCATCCTCCGGAAGATCACGCTGCCCTTGCTCAAGCCGACGATCATCTTCCTCGTCGTCTTCTCCTCGATCGGCTTCCTGCGCATCTTCGACCAGGTCTACAACATGACCAGCGGCGATCCCGGCGGCCCGCTCAACTCGACCAAGCCGCTGGTTCTGATGATCTATCAGACCGCCTTCTCCTCCTTCGAAATGGGCTATGCGGCGGCACAGACTGTCGTGCTCTTCCTCGTCCTGCTCAGCATCTCGCTGGTGCAGCTGCGCCTGCTGAGGGACCGTTGATGACCGGCGCCACCCTCTCCCCCCGCTTCGCTCCCGGCCGCGTCATCGCCTGGCTGCTGCTGCTCGCCGGCGGCCTCCTGATGCTGACGCCGCTGCTCTTCATGTTCTCGACCTCGCTGAAGGACTCGGCCGATATCTACGATCTCCGGCTGATCCCGGCGGCGCCGACCCTCGACAATTACCGGACCGTGCTCTCGGACGGGCGCTTCCTGCGCTGGTTCTGGAACTCTCTGGCGATCGCGACGATCGTCACGCTGTCGAACGTCTTCTTCGACAGCCTGGTCGGCTACACGCTCGCCAAGTTCCAGTTCCGCGGCCGCTATCTCGTCTTCCTGGCGATCCTCTCGACCCTGATGATCCCGACCGAGATGCTGGTCATCCCCTGGTACGTCATGGCCAAGAACTTCGGCTGGCTCGACAGCTATTGGGGCATCATGTTCCCGGGCATGATGACGGCCTTCGGCACCTTTCTGATGAAGCAGTTCTTCGAGACGGTGCCGACCGATTTCCTGGAAGCGGCGCGCGTCGATGGGCTCAACGAGTTCACGATCTTCTGGCGCATCGCCCTGCCGCTGGTGACGCCGGCGCTCTCGGCACTGGCGATCTTCACCTTCCTCAGCAACTGGACGGCCTTCATCTGGCCGCTGATCGTCACCACCAGCAAGGAGCTCTACACGCTCCCGGTCGGGCTCGCCTCCTTCGCGGTCGAATCGCAGATCCAGTGGGAGCTGATCATGACCGGCGCCGCGCTCGCGACGCTTCCGACGCTCGCCATCTTCCTGCTGCTGCAGCGCTACATCGTCCGCGGGGTCGTGCTCGCCGGGCTCAAGGGATAGTTGTCATGACCGCCCATACCGATCCGCGCACCAGCGACACCTCCGTCTTCCCCGACCCGGTCTACAAGGACACGGTGCTGCGCCCGCTCTTCGACGCGGTGAAGACGCATCATGTCGCGGGCTTCCGCGCCGTCGACCGTGCCCATCTCGTCATGCTGGCCGAGACCGGCATCCTGTCCCGCGAGACGGCGTCCGGCATTGCCCGCGCCCTGAGCGAGATCGAGAGCGAGATCGACCCGGCGACGCTGACCTATACCGGCGAGGTCGAGGACTATTTCTTCCTGGTCGAGGCCGAGCTGCGCAAGCGCCTGAAGCCCGACGACAATGGCCGCCTGCACACCGGCCGCTCGCGCAACGACATCGAGCACACGCTGTTCAAGCTGGCGCTGAAGCCCCGGCTCGACCGGCTCGCCGCGCAGCTGCGCGCCCTGATCGCCGCGGCGCTGACGCTGGCCGAGCGCGAGAAGAATACCCTGATCGTCGCCTATACCCATGGCCAGCCGGCCCAGCCCTCGACGCTCGGCCATTACCTTTCCGCCGCGATCGAGGTGATGCTGCGCGACCATCAGCGCCTGGTGCAGGCGCGCGAGCTGATCGATCTTTGCCCGCTCGGGGCCGCCGCGATCACCACCTCCGGCTTCCCGCTGGACCGGCACCGCACCGCCCATCTCCTCGGCTTCAAGGCCCCCCTGCAGAACTCCTATGGCTGCATCGCCGCGGTCGACTACGTCACCGGCGTCTTCGGCGCGGTCGAACTGGTCTTCCTGCATCTCGGCCGGCTGATCCAGGATCTGCAGTTCTGGACGGCCTTCGAGGTCGGCCAGGTCTATGTGCCCAACGCCTTTGTGCAGATCTCCTCGATCATGCCGCAGAAGCGCAATCCGGTGCCGATCGAGCATCTGCGCCATCTGGCGTCGCAGAGCGTCAGCCGCGCCCGCATGGTCCGCGACATCGTCCACAACACGCCGTTCACCGACATGAACGACTCGGAGGGCGAGACCCAGGAAGCCGGCTACCAGACCTTCGAGAGCGGCGGGCGCGTGCTGGAGCTGCTCGCGGCGCTGCTGCCAGCGCTCTCGGTCGACAGCCGCCGCGTCGCCGAGACGATCCGGCGCTCCTGCATCACCATCACCGAGCTCGCCGACACGCTGGTGCGCAAGGAAGGGCTGTCCTTCCGCGCCGCCCATGAGGTCGCCTCGGCCGTGGCGCGCGCCGTCGTCGCCGCAGATGGCGACCTGCCGCGCGACGGCTACGCGCCCTTCCTCGACGCCTTCCGGCACGCTGCTGGCCGTGAGCCGCAGCTCAGCCGCGAGGACTTCGCCATCGCCGTCTCGCCGGAGAACTTCGTCGCCCTGCGCGAGCGCTTCGGCGGGCCGGGACCGACAGTCCTCGGCGAGGCCCTCGCCGGCTATCGCGCCGAACTCGCCGCAGCCGAGGATGCCGCCGCCGCGATCGCCAGGCGCGAGGACGCAGCCCGCCGCGAGCTCGACACCGCCTTCACCGCCCTCGCAGGAGCCGCCTGATGGCCGGGATCGCGATCGACAAGCTGGTCAAGCGCTATGGCACGACCCAGGTCGTGCATGGCATCGACCTCGACATCCAGGACGGCGAGTTCGTCGTCTTCGTCGGCCCGTCCGGCTGCGGCAAGTCGACGACCCTGCGCATGATCGCCGGACTCGAGGAGATCAACGACGGCACGATTTCGATCGGTGGCCGCGTCGTGAACCGCCTCGAGCCGAAAGAGCGGAACATCGCCATGGTGTTCCAGAATTATGCGATCTACCCGCATATGAGCGTCGCCGAGAACATCGCCTTCGGCCTCTACACCTCCCAGCTCGACAAGGCCCAGAAGCGCAAGCGGGTCGAGGAGGTCGCCGAGGTGCTCGGCCTGACCAAGCTGCTTGAGCGCCGCCCCTCGGCCCTCTCCGGCGGCCAGCGTCAGCGCGTCGCCATCGGCCGCGCCATGGTGCGCGATCCCGCCGTCTTCCTGTTCGACGAGCCGCTCTCCAACCTTGACGCGCAGCTCCGCGCGCAGATGCGGCTGGAGATCAAGCGCCTGCACCAGCGGCTCGGCACCACCATCGTCTTCGTCACCCATGACCAGGTCGAGGCGATGACGCTGGCCGACCGGATCGTGGTGATGCGCGACGGCCATATCCTCCAGGTCGGCGCGCCGATGGAGCTCTACGAGAAGCCGGCCGACGTCTTCACCGCCCGCTTCATCGGCTCGCCGACGATGAACATCGTGCCGGCGAAGGCTGGTCAGGGTTCACTTCAGCTCGGCGGGAAGCCGCTGCCATGGTCGGTCGCGCTCCCGGCCGATGTCCTCGTCGGCGTCCGGCCGCAGGAGCTGCGCGTGCTCGAGCAGGACGAAGTCGCCGATCTCATCCTCTCCGGCACGGTCGCAGTGGTCGAGCCGCTCGGGCCGGAGACCTTCGTCCATGTCGAGACCGTAGACGGTTTGCTGCTCGCCTCGGCGCCGGCCAAGAACCCACCCGCTGTCGGCAGCGCCGTCCAGCTCGGCGCCGCGGTCTCGGGCTTGCGCCTGTTCGACGCCAAGAGCGAGCGCGCCCTGTGACGACCCGGCAGCCACGGCCGGACGGGCTCGTGCTCAGCACCGGCCGGCTCTATTGCGACCTCCTCTTCCGCGGGCTCAAGGCGATGCCGCGCCTCGGCGAGGAGCGCTTCGCCGACGATGTCGCGATCGTCCCCGGCGGTGGCGGCTTCATCACCGCGGCCCATCTCGTCGGGCTGGGGCGCCCCGCCGCTTTGCTCGCGCGCCTCGGCGAAGACCCGCTTGCACAATCGCTGCTGCCGGCGCTCGACCGTAGCGGCGTCGAGCTCGCCTTCTTGGAGCGCGCCGCCGACGCCGGCCCGCAGCTCACCGTCGCGATGGTTCAGGACGGCGAGCGCGCCTTCCTCTCCCGCCGCGCCGGACCCGCTCGCCCGGCGACGCTGCCCGTTGCGCTCGGCGATGTCCGCGCGGTCCATCTCCACATCGCCGAGTTCGCGACCTTGGCCGAGATCCCGCATCTGGTGACCGACGCCAGACATCACGGCCTCACCGTCTCGCTCGATCCGAGTTGGGACGATGCGCTGATCCGCTCGCCCGATCTCATTGCCCTGTGCAACGGCGTCGACATCTTCCTGCCGAACGCATCCGAAGCGCGCGCGATCGCGGCCTGCGACGATCTCGACGCGGCTGGACGAAGGCTCGCCCAGTATTTCGCGCTGGTGGTGATCAAGGATGGAGGCGACGGCGCCCGCCTCTATCAGGGGCAGGAGAGCCTCATCCTCCCCGCCGCGCCCTGCCAATGCGTGCTCGACACCACTGGCGCGGGCGATGCGTTCAACGCCGGCTTCCTTGCCGCCTGGCTCCGTGGAAGCTCCCCCGAACGCGCCCTCGCCGAAGGCATCGCCTGTGGTACGCTCTCGGTCCAGAGCGTCGGCGGCGCCGGACAGGTGCTCGATCCGCACCAGGTTGCCGGCATTGCCGACCGATTGCTCGAAGAGCCCTTGCGTTGCCATGGTTGAAGCCCTGCTCACCCGTGAGGCGGCCGAGGCCGCCACCGTCGCGCGCCGCCAGCGCAGCGAGAACGGCGCAGCCATCGCCGATCTCGTCGAACGCCTGCGGATCAAGCGGCCGGCGTTCGTCGCGACCTGCGCGCGCGGCTCCTCCGACCATGCCGCGACCTATGGCAAATACCTGATCGAACGCTCGCTCGGCCTGCCGGTCGCCTCGCTCGGCCCCAGCCTCGCCTCGGTCTATGGCGGCGAGCTCGATCTCTCGCGCGCCGTGTTCATCGCCGCCTCGCAGTCCGGCCGCAGCCCGGACGCACTGCTGTTGACCGAGGCTGCCAGGCGCGCCGGAGCGCTGGTGGTCGGCTTCGTCAATGACGAAGGCTCGCCGCTCGCCGCGATGGTCGACGTGCTGGTGCCGCTGCGGGCGGGGGCCGAGCAGAGCGTCGCAGCGACGAAGAGCTTCCTCGCCACCTGTCTCGCCTTCCTGCACCTGACGGCCGAATGGGCGCAGGACGAGGCCTTGTCGGCCGCGCTGGCGCAGGCGCCCGCGGCCTTCGACGCCGCCGGAGGCTGTGACTGGACACCGGCCCTCCTGTCCTGGCGCGAGGCCAGCAGCCTCTATGTGATCGGCCGCGGCCTCTCCTTCGGCATCGCCCAGGAGATCGCGCTCAAGTTCAAGGAAACCTGCCGCATCCATGCCGAGGCCTTCAGCGCCGCGGAGGTGCTGCATGGGCCGCTCGCGCTGGTCGGACCGGGTTTCCCGGCACTGGCGCTCGATCCCGGCGACGAGGGCAGCGAGAGCGTGCGCGCCGCAGCAGCTGCCTTCACCGGCCTCGGCGCCGATCTGCGCTATGCGGGCGCTGGTCCTGGCGTGGGAAAGAGTTTGCCGCTTCCCCCCGATCTGCCAGCCGCCCTGCTGCCGCTGGCGCAGGCCCGCGCCTTCTATGGCGCGCTCGCAGCGCTCGCGCAAAGCCGCGGCCTTGATCCTGACCGCCCGCCTCACCTCTCCAAGGTGACGCGGACAGTCTGATCCGGTTTCACTTGCCGAGCACGAGATTCGGCAGCCAGGTCGTCAGCGGCGGCCACAGCGTGATCGCCATCAACACGACGAGCAGCGGCACCAGCCAGGGCAGGATCGCCTTCGACATCGCCTCGAACGAGACATTGGCGATCCGCGTCACCACGAACAAGACGATCCCGATCGGCGGATGGATGGTGCCGAGGATCAGGTTCAGGATCATGACGATGCCGAACTGGACGGGATCGATGCCGAAGCCGTGCGCCGCCGGCACCAGGATCGGGATCAGGATCAGCATCGCCGCCAGCGCTTCCATGAAGCAGCCGACGATCAGCAGGATCAGGTTGCAGACGAGCAGGAATACCAGCGGGTCGTGGATCGTATTCACGATCAGCGGCGTCAGGGTCTGCGGCACGCGCGAGATCGACATGCACCAGCCAAGCGCCCCGGCCGCCATCACCAGCACCATGACGAGACCGGTCGTCTCGGCCGTGTCGATCAGGATCGGCCAGAGCTGCTTCACCTCGAGCGTGCGGTAGACGAAGAAGCCGAGGAACAAGGCATAGAGGCAGGCGACGGCCGCCGCTTCGGTCGGGGTGAAGGCGCCGCTGAACATTCCGCCGAGGATGATTGGCGGCGTCATCAGCGCGAAGAAGCCCTGAAAGAAGGTTTTGGCGATGTTGCGGAAGCCGCCGAACGGCTCCTTGCGGAAGCCCTGCCGCTTGGCGATCAGCGCGACCATCACCATCAGCGACAGCCCCATCAGCACGCCGGGGATCACGCCGCCGATGAACAGCCGCCCGATCGAGACGTCGGCGGTGACGCCATAGATCACCATTGGCAGGCTCGGCGGGATGATCGGTCCGATCGTGGCTGCGGCTGCGGTGATCGCAGCGGCGGTCTCCGGCCGATAGCCGGCTTTGCGCATCGCCCTGATCTCGATCGCGCCCGAGCCGGCGGCATCGGCCACCGCCGAGCCGACCATGCCGGCGAAGATCATGCTGGTCAGGATACTGGCATGGGCATAGCCGCCGCGCAGCCAGCCGATCACCGCCGTGGCGAAATGGACGATCCGGTCGGTCAGGCGCGCCGCGCCGAGGATGTTGCCCATCAAGATGAACAACGGCGCCGCGACGATCGGGAACGAGTTCATCGCCTGCGCCATCTTCTGCGGCACGATCGAATCCGCCAGGCCGCCGAAATGAACGAAGGCGAAGGCGGCAAGTCCCATCGAGGCAAAGAGCGGGAAGCCGGCGAGGATCGCCAGGAACCAGATTCCCGAAATCTGGAAGATCAATGTGCTCATTGGACGCCGCCCGTCACGGCCGCAGCCTCGGGCATATGCGGAGGCTCGCGATGACGCCGGATGCTCTCGAGGAGTTCGCTGAAGCCTTGCAGCGCCGTGACCAGCCCTGCGAATACCATTGGCGCATAGAGCCAGGAGATCGAAATCGGCACGGTGGTCGCTTCGAGATCGAAGTTCACCGTGACCAGATGCACGCTGTACCAGGCGACGAGCGCGCCGAAGAGCGTCATCGCCGCTTGCATCACGATTTCGGCCAACCGCCACAGCCGTGGCGGCAGCAGGTCATGGAAGAAGCGGATGCGGATATGCGAGCGCCGCCGGCTCGCCAGCACCCAGCCGAAGACGGCGAGCCAAAGCATCAGGAAGCGCGAGACCTCATCGGTCCAGATCAGCGGATCCCCCATGGCGCGCGTCACGATGCCGAGCGTCACGCAGATCAGCAGCAGCACCACCAACACGGCGGCGATCACCATCATCGCCCGGTCGAAGACCAGGCGCAGAGCAGCCAGCATCGTCATCTCTCCGGAAGAGCCCGGCCCGCGAACCGGGCCGGACATGGGTCGCGCGGTTCAGCTCACAGGCCCTGGATGCGATCCCAGAGCCCCTTGCCCCATTTGCTCTCGAACTTGGCCGGCAAGGTTGCCAGAACCGGCTTGCGGAAGCTCTCGAGATCGGGTGTCGAGACGGTCATCCCGGCCTTGCCGAGGGTTTCGGCCAAGCCCGCTTCCTGCTTGGCGATCTCGGCGTCCTGCCAGATCGACGCCGTCTCGACCGCCGACTTGACGATGGCGCGGTCGGCTTCGGCGAGCTTGGACCAGGCGCTTTCGTTCACAATCACCAGGCGCGGCGTGATGATGTGCGAGGTCAGCACCAGATGCTTCTGGACCTCGTTGAGCTTGGCCGACTGGATCGTCGGCAGCGGGTTCTCCTGGCCGTCGACCGCCCCTTGCGACAGCGCCAGATAGAGCTCGCTGAAGTTCAGCGGCGTCGGCCGCGCTCCCCAGGCTTCGGCCATGGCGCGGAAGGTGTCGACCTCCGGAACGCGCAGCTTGAAGCCCTTCATGTCGTCGACGCTCCTGATCGGCTTGCTGCCGCTCGTGAGGTGGCGCACGCCGTAATAGGTCACGCCGATCATGCGCATGCCGCGCTTCTCGACCAGGGTCTTGTTGAGCTCGTCGATCAGCGGCGATTTCAGCGCCTTGGTCATGTGCGCCGCGTCGCGCCAGATATAGGGCGCCTCGATGATCGAGATCTGCGGCACGAACTGGCCGAGCTGGGCAGCGCCCTCGGTCACCATGGTCAGCGCCCCGCTCGCCACCGACTCGACCATGTCGCGCGACGAGCCGAGCTGGCCGTTGGGGAAGGTCTGGATCTCAATCCGCCCGCCGGTCTTCTCCTTGACCTCGGCCGCCGCCTTCACGGCGCTCTGCGGCGAGGGATGGGCCTGCGGCTGACCGTCCGCCCAGCGGATCACGGTGGCCTGCGCCCGCAGCACGGTCGGCATCGCAATGCCCGCGCCGGCTACGGCCGAACCGGCGAGGAAGGCGCGTTTCGTCAGCTTCGTCATCGTGTTCTCCTCCCTGAACGGCCGGTTTTCCGGCTCGTCGCCCTGGCGCCTTTTCTCGACCGGCGCCCGATCGTCGTCAGTAGCTCATCGCCCTCGTCCGAGCGTTGTTGATATGTGCGCTCATCTCGGCAGCAGCGGCCTCGGGGTCGCGCGACTCGATCGCCGCGATGATCTTGAGATGGTCCTGCATCACCGGGATCAGGATGTGGTTCTGGATGCGCGTCTCGTATTGCCGGATCAGCCGGATCTTCAGCCAGGTGACGCGGAAGGCCTGGCTGACGATGTCGTTGTCGAGATGGTCGATGATCATCTCGTGCATCAGCCGGTCGACATTCTCGGCATCCTCGATCAGCGTCTCGTCGCCGCCGGCCTCGGCGCGGCGGATGATCGCCTCGTGCCGCTGGCGCTGCTCGGCGATCTCTTCGTCGGTCGCGGTGCGCGTATAGGCGGCCGTCGCCTCCTTCTCCAGGAAGAGCCGGAACTGGAAGGCGTTGCGAATCAGGTTGAGGTCGACATGGGCGACCTGCATGCCGCGCTGCGGCACGGTCTTGATCAACCCCTCCGCCTCCAGCCGCGGGATCAATTCGCGGATCGCCCCGAGCGGATAGCCCGTCATGGCGACGAGCTCGCGCTGGGTGACGAACTGGCCCGGCCGGATCTCGCGCGCGAGCAGCCGCTCGGTGAAGCTGGCATAGGCCCGCTCCCTGAGCTTCAGCGGCTCGCCGTCGCGTTCCGGCTCGGACTGGCTCATCGCATCCTCCTCAGGCAGCCTTGGCGCGGGTGATGCGATCGAAGGCGGCGAACAGCGCCTTGCGCTGGCCTTCGTCGAGCGTGACCAACGGCGCCCGCATCGGGCCGTAGCCGGCATCGCCATGGAGATGGCCGACCAGCGCCTTCACCGCCGGCAGCACCGGATAGGAGCAGATCTCGTCGACCAGCGCGTTCACCGTCGCGTCCTCGGCGCCCTCGTAGACGACCGGGCGCAGCAGATGCGGCACGAGGTTGGCAGCGCCACAGATCGAGCCCTGCGCACCGGCGCGGACGGCGCGGCCGAGCAGGCGCTCGTCTCCGACCAGGATGGCGAGCTCGCCATGCGCCTTCAGGAACGCTTCGGTCGTCGGGTAGTCGCAGGAGGAATCCTTGACGCCGGTGACGACGCCCGGGAACGCCTTCTTCAGCCGCTCGACCAACCCGACCGAGATATCGACCGCCGTCACCGAGGGGATGTGGTAGAGGATGGTGTTGCGGGCGGAGGCGCCAAGCTTCTCGAAGAACTGCGAGAACCAGGCATAGAGCCCCTCATCGCCGACGCCCTTGAAGTAAAAGGGCGGCGCGACCAAGAGGCCCTTGGCACCGACATTCAGCGCCGTCTGCGCCTGGTCGACCGCCTCATGCAGCGAGGCGGCGGCGACGCCGGCATAAATCTGCCTGGCCGGGTCGATGCCGGCGCCGACCAAGGCACCGAGCATGGCGGTGCGAGCCGGGGCGCCGAGCGCCGCGCCCTCGCCGGTGGTACCGAACAGCGTGACAGAGTCGCAGCCATTGGCCAGAACATGCTTGGCATGGTGGACGAGCCGCGGCAGGTCGACGGCGCCGCCTTCCCGCATCGGCGTGGTGATGGCGCAGGAGAGGCCGAAGCGGTTGGGATTCAGAGCCATTGCGAAGCGTCTTTCCGTGAGATGTCCGACTGAGAAGTTTGGCAGGCGATATCAGCCATCCTTGAGCCCTCCGGCGGAGAGGCCGGCGACGATCTCGCGCTGGGCGAGGACGGTCAGCAGCAGGACGGGAAGCGTGACGAGCAAAGCGGCGGCCGCGAGCGGACCCCAGGAGATCTGCTCGAAGGTCAGCGAGTTGTAGACGGCGGAGGGCAGCGTCCGGCTCGCCTTGCCGCCGAGCACCACCGAGAAGATGAAGTTGTTCCAGGAGAAGATGAAGGCGAGGATGCCGCCGACGACGATGCCGGGCCTGGCCAAAGGCAGCGCGACATGGCGGAAAGCCTGCCAGGTCGTGGCGCCGTCGATGCGGGCGGCGTCCTCCAGCTCCATCGGGACGTTCTCGAAATACCCGATCATGATCCAGACGATGATCGGGATGGTGATGACGAGATGGGTGATCACCAGCGCCGTCACCGTGCCGACGAGGCCGGTGATCTGGAACAGCAGGAAGAGCGGGATCAGATAAGACAGCGCCGGCGTCATCCGCGCGACCAGGATCAGGATCGCAAACTTATGGGCCTTGCCGCGGGCGATGCCGTAGCCCGCGGGCACGCCGACGGCGAGACCGACCAGCACCGCGCCGCCCGTCACCAGGATCGAATTCCAGAGATAGAGCGCGAAATTGTTCTTCTCGAACACGTCGAGATAGTTCGCGAAGGTCGGCGGGCTCGGGATGAACACCGGCGGGAAGGCGGTGTTGTCGAGCTCGTTCTTCAGCGAGAGCGAGATCATCCAGAGGAAGACCAGCACCGCCGGCGAGACCAGCATGAAGACCGAGGCGTAGAAGCCGAATTTCGAGAGGAGCCGCTTCATCACGCGTTCCACTTCGACTTCTGGCGCGCATAGAGCAGCAGCAGCGACAGCATGATGATGATGACGAAGAAGATCACCACGACCGCGGAGGCGTAGCCGATCTTGTAGAACTGGAAGGCCTGCAGGTAGAGGAAGATGTTGAGCGTCTCGGACGCCGTTCCCGGCCCGCCCTGGGTGATCACGAAGATCGTGTCGAAGGCCTTCAGCGCGTCGATGGTGCGGATCACGATCGCGACCATGATGAAGGGCCAGACCAGCGGCAGCGTGATGTGCCGGAACATGTGCCAGGCATTGGCGCCGTCGATCAGCGCCGACTCGTAAGGTTCTCGCGGCAGCCCGGCCAATCCGCCAAGCACGATCAGCATGACCAGCGGCGTCCAGTGCCAGACCTCGACCAGGATCAGCGTCGGGATCACCGTGTTGGGCGAATAGACCCAGGCCTGCGGACCGATGCCGACCAGCGAGAGCAGGTAGTTGAGCACGCCGAGCTGGGGGTGGAACATCATCGTCCAGACCAGCGCGACCGCGACCGGCGTCGCCATCATCGGCATCACGAAGATGGTGCGCAGCAGGCCCCTGAAGGGAAACTCGCGATGGAAGACCAGCGCCGCCGCCGTGCCGAACAGGATCGGCAGCACGACCGCGAGCACCGTGTAGTAGAAGGTGTGCCCCATCGACTCGATGAAGCGCGGATCGCGCGCGAGCTCGACGAAGTTCTGCAGGCCGATGAATTCCTGGCCGCCGCCGATCTTCCAGTCCTGCGTCGACATGTAGAGCGTGAACAGCCAGGGGAAGACGATCACGCTGGCGATGATCAGCACCGCCGGCAAAGAGAACAGCCAGTAGCGCGGCGTGAAATCCCGCGAATCCGCCGCAGGAGCTGGCGCCGGGCCCGTCAGGCTGCTGGCTGGCAAGGTGGTGCTGGTCATGTGTTCTGCTTCATTCGGTCAAGCGATCGAATACCACCGCTCCCTTCTCCCCTTGCGGGAGAAGGTGCCGGCAGGCGGATGAGGGGTCGCGCAGGTCGTGGAAGCCCTGCGCGCCGCCAACGGTCCGCGTCGCGAGACCCCTCACCCTAACCCTCTCCCGCAAGGGGAGAGGGGACTCTGTCGAACCGCCCTCAGCCCTGCTCGCTCTTGGCCAGCACCGGCGCGAAGGCCTCCGTCGCCTTCTTCAGCTCGGCCGCGACATCGGCGCCACCGATCATGTTGGTCAGGCCGACGCCGAAGACGTCACGGAACTCGGTGACCGGGACGATCTGCGGCAGCGCGGCGCGGGCGATCTTGGCCGACTGCAGCAGGCACTCGAAATACTGCTTGCCGAACTTCGAGGCCTCGATCGTCGCCGTGTCGAGATAGGCCGAGGAACGGGCCGGGGCGCCGGCACCGGCCTTCAGCATGGCGAGCTGTTGGGCCTTGTTGGTGATGAACTGGATGTAGAGCCAGGCCGCTTCCTTCTTGGAGGAGCCGCGCGAGATGCCGATGCCGTCGCCGAACATGCCGGCATGATGCGCCTTCGGCCCGGGCGGGGTGACGCCATAGCCGACCTTGCCGACGATGCGCGACTTGCTGGGATCTTCCAGCGGGGTCGCGAAGCCGATGCCGTCGAGCCACATCGCGGCGCGGCCCTGCATGAAGGTGGTCTGGCATTCGTTCCAGTTGAAGCCGACAGAGCCGACCGGGCCGGTGTCCTTGTTGAGCTTCTTGTAGAGCTCGCCGGCCCAGATCGCCTCGGGCGTATCGGTCAAGAGCTTGCCGTCGGCCGAGGTGGTCTCGACGCCCTGGCCGAGCAGCAGGCAGGCCCAGACCGGGACGTTGGCGTTCTTCAGGCCGCGCGAGACGAAGCCGGCGACGCCCTTGGCCGGGTCGTGCAGCTTGGCGGCGGCGACCGCCATCTCGTCCATGCTCTTCGGGTAGGCGACGCCCTTCGCGTCGAAGAGTTCCTTGTTGTAGTAGACCATCCAGTAGTCGACGAAATAGGGCAGCGTATCGAGCGCCCCATCGGCCTGGCGGGCATAGGCGACGGCGCCGGCGCCGAAATCCTCGAAGTTGAAGTCGGGCGAGGTCAGCGAGGCGTCCTTGATCATGGGCGAGAGGTCGGCGAACCATTTGCCCTTGGCGGCCATGCGCTTTTGCACATGCAGCGAGATCGCGCTGACGTCGAAGCTCGGCTTGCCCGAGGCGAACTCGATCACCGCCTTCTGGCGCTGCTGCTGCTCCGGCACCTGCTCGGAGGAGACCTTGATGCCGGTGAGCTCGGTGAACTCCTTCTCGGCGGCCTGGAACAGGTCCGAGCGCGGATTCTTGACCAGCAGCACGTCGATCGACTGACCGGAGAAGCGCTTCCAGTTGAACGCGGCCTGGGCGTGCGCCTCGCGCAGCACCAGCGGCGAGGCGATGGCGCCGGTCGCGCCGAGCGCGGCAGCACCGCGCAGCAGGCCACGCCGCGTCGGCTTCAAGATCTCGGTCATGGATGTCCTCCCCTGGACTGATATGCGGTCCTTGCGGGCCGTCTTGATCCTGTTCCGGCAGGTAGGCTCAGCATGGCCCGCACCCGCCGGAATGGTGCGCACGCTAGTCCGGAACGAAGGCGGTTGCAAGCTAACATGTTGACGTGCACATAGTGATGCAACACGACCGAGCACCCGGGCTCCGATGACGACTTCTGCGCTTCCTCTTCGACCGCTTGGTCGTTCCGGTCTCAAGGTCACGACGCTCGGTTTCGGCGGAGCGCCGCTGGGCGATCTCTATGCCCATATCGACGAGGCGAGTGCGGTCGAGACGGTCGAGACAGCGCTCGCTTCCGGCATCAATCTGGTCGACACCTCGCCGCTCTACGGCCACGGCCTCTCCGAGCACCGGATCGGCGCGGCGCTGCGGCGCTCGGGGCGCAAGGATGTGGTCATCTCGACCAAGGTCGGGCGCGTCGCCGAGCCCTTCGCCGGGCGCGGCAACGGCTCCGGCTATCTCGGCGGCCTGCCGCATGGCCTGCGCTTCGACTATTCCTATGACGGCGCCATGCGTTCGCTGGAGCAGTCGGCGCTGCGCCTCGGTGTCGACCGCATCGACATCGTCCTGATCCACGACGTCGATGTCTGGACCCATGGCAAGGATGCGATCGAGGAACGCTTCGCGCAGGCCATGGACGGCGCCTATCGCGCCCTCGACAAGTTGCGCGCCGGCGGCGCGGTCAGGGCGATCGGCGTCGGCGTCAACGAAGCCGAGATGTGCGAGCGCTTCGCCAGGGCCGGCGACTTCGACACCATGCTGCTGGCCGGACGCTATTCCCTGCTGGAGCAGCCGGGGCTCGCCTCCTTCATGCCGCTGGCACAGCAGAAGGGCATCGACCTGATGCTCGGCGGCGTCTTCAATTCCGGCATCCTCGCCACCGGCCCTATCCTTGGCGCGAAATACAACTACCAGCCGGCGCCGCCCCAGATCCTCGCCCGTGTCGCGGCGATCGAAGCGGTCTGCGCCCGCCATGGCGTGCCGCTGCGCCGCGCCGCCTTGCAATTCCCGCTCGGCCATCCCGCCGTGGCGAGCTTGGTCATGGGCGCGGTCAAGCCGGAGGAGGTCGCCGATCAGGTCGCCGAGCTCTCGGCTCCGATTCCGACCGCCCTCTGGACAGAGCTGAAGGCCGAGGGTCTGCTCGGCGCCGATGTCCCGGTTCCCGTTTGACGCCATGCGCATCGACGCCCATCAGCACTTCTGGAGCCTCGCCCGCAGCGATTATGGCTGGCTGACGCCGGCGCTGGGCGTGATCCATCGCGATTTCGGTCCAGCCGACCTCGCCCCGCTCCTCGCCGCACATGGCATCACCAGCACCATCCTGGTCCAGGCGGCCCCGACCGAGGCCGAGACCGCCTATCTGCTCGAGATCGCGGCGACGACGCCCTTCGTTGCCGGTGTGGTCGGCTGGACCGATTTCGATGCGCCTGATGTAGCGGAGCGCATCGCCACCCTGGCGGCCGACCCGTTGCTCGTCGGCCTGCGCCCGATGGTTCAGGACATTGCCGACGACAACTGGCTGGCGCGCAGCGAGCTGGCAGCAGCCTTCGAGGCGATGATCGCGAACGGCCTCGTCTTCGACGCGCTGCTGAAGCCGTGCCATATCCCGGCGATGCTCACCGTGCTGGAGCGGCATCCGGACCTTACCTGCGTCATCGACCACGGCGCAAAGCCCGACCTCGTATCGGGCGACCTGACCACCTGGCGTGAGGGCATGAGCGCACTCGCGAAACACCCCCGCCTCACCTGCAAGCTTTCCGGGCTGGTCACCGAGGCCGGCTCGGACTGGACGCTGGAGACGCTCCGCCCGGTCGTCGCGCATCTCCTCGCAACCTTCGGCCCGGAGCGCCTGATCTTCGGCAGCGACTGGCCGGTGGTGACGCTGCGTGCCTCCTATGGACAATGGATCGAGGCTGCCAAAGCGCTCCTCGTGGACCTCACCGAGACACAACGCGCCGCCGTTTTTGGCGGCAGTGCCCGAAAACTCTACCTCTCGCAGCGCGGACGTCAGTGACATGCTCAGGAATATCGACCCGGTCCTCTCAGCCGATCTGCTCTGGGTCCTTGCCGCCATGGGCCATGGCGACGATCTCGCTTTGGTCGACGCCAACCACCCGGCCGAGACGATCGCCCGCGCCACCACCAGCGGCCGGCTGGTGCGCCTGCCCGGCCTTTCCATGGCGCGGGCGGCGCGGGCGATACTCTCGGTGTTGCCGATCGCCGATTTCGAGCTGCAGCCGGCGCGGCGCATGCTCGTCGTAGGCGATGCTGCGGCTATTCCGGAGGTGCAGACACAGGTGCAGGCCGAACTCGACCGGGCGCTCGGCCGTCCGGAGCCGCTTGCCGGCATCGAGCGCTTCGCCTTCTACGAGGCGGCGAAGCAGGCTTTCGCCGTGGTGCAGGTCGGCGATCCCCGCCCCTATGGCTGCTTCCTGTTCCGCAAGGGCGTGATCGCCGGCGAGCCGGGCTGAGCGGCTCAGGCCTGACCGATCAGGCCGAGGATGCCGCCGGCGATCGCGATGTTGGCGACGAAGCCGTTGATGCGGTTGGCGCGGTCCAGCCCCTGATGGTCCCAGAAATTATTGAACATCGGCGTCGCCGCCACCAGGAAGGCGAGCAGCATCAGCGCCGCCAGCGAGACCTGGATACCGCAAATGATCATCAGTCCGGCGATGATCTGCAAGACGATGCCGAGCCATAGCGTGACGGCGGGCAACGGCACACCGCGGGCGCCGATCAGGCTCGCCAGCAGGCCCCTGTTGATGATGTTGCGCAGGCCGGCGAAGGCGAAGGCCCCACCCAGGAATAACCGCCCTGCAACGGCAGCGCTCTCCGCGCCAACCAGAAAGATGTCCGTTGCCATGTCCGCCCTCGTCCAGTGAAGCGCGCCTCACAGGACGGCATGGCCGCTGCAGCGCTCTTCACCAGGACGAATAGGCTCGACCATTTGTGACATGCCGGCCGAGTTTTTTATCGACGGCGGCTGCGAGCTACCGGCTTCCGCCGAAAACCGGAGCTAGGGCTTCGCGCCGGCCGCTCCCGGCATCGAGATCACCCTGCCGTCGGGCATGATGATGTCGCCAGGCTTCTGGCCCGGTCCACAGTCGCCCACACGCTTGGCCTCGACCACGAGCTTGCGCTCGACCGGCCCGGCCTGCCCAGGCATGCCAGTGAGCGTGGTGGTGCCTTCGGTGCGCACGGTCGCCTGGAAGTCACCAGTGACGATACTGCTGCCGACCGCCTTGATCTGGCCGATTGCGCACTCGGTCGCAACCGCGTAGCCGGTCGCGGTCTTCTTGACCTCGACCTTCGAGCAGGCGGCGCCGGACATCCCGCCGAGCATGGCGCGATCCGTACCGGGCCCGACGCATTGCTTGGCGCTGGTCTCGCCCTCGGCGCCGCTCGACTTGGTCTCCCAGAGGCCGGGCTTGCGCTGCGGAAGCTCGTCGGCGAAGGCCGGAACGGCCCCGAGGACGCTGGTTGCGACGGCGATGGCGACGGCCCTCATGCTCAAATCTCCTCGGCTGCCCGTAAGGATCGATTCGGGGGCAAGACAGAGCGGGAGCGAGCGGCGATTTTAGGGCGGCGAGCCTGGCGCATCGAGCAGCCGGCACGATGCCGTGAAGAATGGTGCCCCTGGCCGGGATCGAACCAGCACTCCTTGCGGAACTCGATTTTGAGTCGAGCGCGTCTACCAATTCCGCCACAGGGGCCCTTTTCAGGCGGGCCGGACTATAGCGATCGGCAAGAGCCGGTCAATCTCGCGTGAACGCCTTTTCCCGCGGCGTCGCAGCCATGGACGGAAGGCCCCGCGCCCGCTAGATCGCCGTGCGTCCTTTCGGACGCCAAATGGCGATCTATCACTTTGTCAGGCATCGGATTGCCTCCGAAAAGTGGTTTCCACTTTTCGGTCCGATGCTCTAAGGGCCGGCGATGTTCGAACGCCTCTATCTCTGGACGCTCTCGCTTGCCGCCCGCCGCAGCGCGCAGGTCTGGCTCGCCGTCGTCGCCTTCGTCGAGAGCTCCTTCTTCCTGATCCCGGCCGACGTGCTGTTCGTGCCGATGGCGCTGGCCAAGCCGCAGCGGGCCTATCGCCTCGCCTTGATCGCGACGGTGTTCTCGACGCTCGGCGGCATCGCCGGCTATGCGCTCGGCTACTATGCCTTCGACGCGCTCGCGCGGCCGGTGCTCGCCTTCTACGGCAAGCTCGATGCCTTCGAGCAATTGCGCGCCTGCGCCACCCCGGACATGACGCTGCTGCTGCTCACCACCTCGGGCCTGGCGCATCTGCCGCCGATCAAGGTGGTGACGATCCTGGCCGGCGCCGTCCATATCGGGCTCGGCTTCTTCGTGCTGTCCTGCGTCATCGCCCGCGGCGCCCGCTTCTTCGCCCTGGCCTTCCTGCTGCGCCGCTATGGCGAGACGATCCGGCACTTCATCGAGAAGCGGCTGAAGCTGATCGCGCTCGGCGGCGCTGCCCTGCTGATCCTGCTCTATTTCGGCCTCAAGCTGCTGACAGGCTCGGGCCAGCTCCTCTCCTGCTGAGTACCGCCATGACCGGCCTTGCCTCGCGCCTCCTCGCCGATCCCCGCCGCCTGATCGCCCTGATCGGGCTCGTCAGCCTCGCCTTGATCGGCGGCGCCTGGTTCTTCGAGCTCGTCCTGCACTTACGCCCCTGCAAGCTCTGCCTCGAGCAGCGGGCCCCGCACTATGCCGCCATCGGCCTGACGACGCTGGCGCTGCTCCTCGCCCGCTCTAGCCGGCTGCAGATCGCGGCGCTGATCGTTCTCGCTTTGCTGATGGCCTGGAGCACCGGGCTCGGCGTCTACCATTCCGGCGTGGAGTGGGGGATCTTCGCCGGCCCGAACGATTGCGGCGGCACGCCTGCCCCGGCCGCGGCCGGGGTTCAGGACCTGATGAAGCAGTTGCAGACCACCCGCATCGTCTCCTGCACGGAAGCGGCCTGGCGCTTCCTCGGCCTCTCCCTCGCCGGCTGGAACGCCCTCGCCTCGCTCGGGCTGCTGGCTATCGCCCTGCTCGGGCTGCGGAACGCCTCGCAGCGCCCAGCATCGTCGCGAGGCTGACGCTCCACAACAATCGTAGGCGGGCCTAAACGGCGATTCGCCGGCGGCGCCGGCCGTCCGATCCCGTGACTACGCACCCCGAATCACCCCGGATGGGTGTACAGGCAGGCCCTGCGCGCAGCCTTCCGGCATGATCGGCGGTTGGAATAACAGCGCGAATCATCTGTATTGCGCCCAGGAATCGGGTGCTCAGGCCACATCTCCGGCAGGTAGCGGGACAGTAAGGTCGCGTTAACCTTTATTAATCGATGGTCAACAGATGACGATGCCGACCAGATACGGACCGGCGCGCCGATGAACGTCGCAGGGCAGGGTCCAGCCATACGTTCCGCACGGCGCGCCCCAGCGCAGAGGCGGGCAGCGATATCTGTCGTGGCCTGCTGCCTGAGCTTGGCCATGGCCGGCTGCGGCGAGCAGAGACTTTCCGAAACGGAACTGGTGACGGCGACGCGCTGGCTCTCGGTCGAACCGGGCCGGGCGATGATCGCCCTGCCGCCCGGCAGCCCTCCGATCATCGGTGTCACCCAGCGCGGCTACGAGAACGCGATCGCGCAGACGATCTCGCTGGCGACGCGCGGCCGCACGCCCGGCGAGAACACGATCCAGGTCGCCTTCTTCACCGCCGCCGACCTGCCGGAGAGCACCGGCGTCGAGGGCAACCTGCTGAAGCTCCCGGGGATCGACGACTTCGCCGTGGCGCAGGACATGGAGGAGCGCCTGTCGGGTGTCGCCATGGCGCCCTCCGCCGTCTTCGTCCAGAACAAATACGGGCCTTTCGGCTATGCCTTCGGCCGCGGCACCGGCGGCGAGGCCTGCCTTTATGCCTGGCAGCGCATCGCCGATGGCGACAGCGTCTTCCGGCCGCGATCGGGGGCGGTCTCGGTCCGCATGCGCATTTGCGACCCCACGGCAACAGAAGCCTCGCTGCTGCGCCTCGCCTACGAGTATTCGCTCAACGCCTCGTTGCGGCGCAGCGGCTGGAGCCCGGCCGGAGATGCTCCGGCGCCTGCGTCGGGGCTCGGCCAGGCTGGCGCGCCGATCTACCCGCTGCCGCAGGCCTCGACCGAGGACGTGCCGAAGCCCCGGCG
Source organism: Allobosea sp. (assembly GCA_024231975.1). Lineage (GTDB taxonomy): Bacteria > Pseudomonadota > Alphaproteobacteria > Rhizobiales > Beijerinckiaceae > Allobosea. The sequence continues at coordinate 58,643 of JAAEQB010000064.1, read as the reverse complement.
GGTCACCCGCCCGCGACCAGTACGGGAACCTCGGATCGAAGCCGATCGCTTCCAAGGAACACAGCCCGTCCCGGACAGGCCGATGGCCGGATACCCGACCGTTCCCCCACCGCCCACGACACCCTGAGACAGCCAAGCGTTCCGAAAGCCGATGCGAACCGCGAGCTACGTCATCTTCTGGGCGATCGCCACGGCCGTCGTGGTCGCGCTGATCTCGCTGCCGATCAGCCTGCAGGCGCATCTGATCGCCGGGACCATCGTGGTCGGGGCGATGATCCTGCTCAAGTTCCTGCGGCCATACGGCGTCTGGCGCCTGATCGCGCTCGGCCTCGGCACCGCGATCGTGCTGCGCTATGTCTACTGGCGCACGACGAGCACGCTGCCGCCGGTCAACCAGCTCGAGGACTTCATCCCCGGGCTGATCCTCTATCTGGCCGAGCTCTACAACATCGGCATGCTGTTCCTCAGCCTGTTCGTGGTGGCGATGCCGCTGCCGCGGCGCAAGAGCGCGCCGCCGATCCCCGCCGATGCCCCGACGGTCGACGTCTTCGTGCCGTCCTACAACGAGGAGCCCGAACTCCTGGCGACGACGCTCTCGGCTGCGCTGGCCATGGACTACCCAGCCGGCCGGTTGAGCGTCTATCTGCTCGACGACGGCGGCACCGACGAGAAGTGCAACGCCGACAATTTCGTCGCCGCCAGCGCCGCACGCGAGCGACGGGCGACCTTGCAGACGCTCTGCGAGGGGCTCGGCGTCACCTATCTGACGCGCGAGCGCAACATCAGCGCCAAGGCCGGCAACCTCAACAACGGACTCGCCAACTCCAGCGGCGACCTCGTCGTCGTCTTCGATGCCGACCACGCACCGGCGCGGAATTTCCTGACCGAAACGATCGGCTATTTCGACAGGGATCCGAAGCTCTTCCTGGTCCAGACGCCGCATTTCTTCATCAATCCCGACCCGCTGGAGCGCAACCTCAAGACCTTCAAGGCGATGCCGTCCGAGAACGAGATGTTCTACGGCATCATCCAGCGCGGCCTCGACAAGTGGAACGCCTCGTTCTTCTGTGGCTCGGCCGCGGTGCTGCGCCGCACGGCACTGCAGACGACGAACGGCTTCTCCGGCCGCAGCATCACCGAGGACGCCGAGACCGCGATCACCCTGCACGCCACCGGCTGGAACAGCATCTATGTCGACAGGCCGCTGATCGCCGGGCTCCAGCCCGCGACCTTCGCGAGCTTCATCGGCCAGCGCTCGCGCTGGGCGCAGGGCATGATGCAGATCCTGATCTACCACCGCCCGATGCTGAAGAGCGGCCTCTCGCTGCCGCAGCGCCTGTGCTACTCGTCCTCGGCCCTGTTCTGGCTGTTCCCCTTCGTGCGCCTGACCTTCCTGGTCGCGCCGCTGTTCTACCTGTTCTTCGGGCTGGAGATCTTCACCGCCTCGGGCGCCGAGTTCATCGCCTACGTCTTCAGCTACATGGCGGTGAATCTGATGATGCAGAACTATCTCTATGGCCGCTATCGCTGGCCGTGGATCTCCGAGCTCTACGAGTTCATCCAGTCGGTCTATCTGCTACCGGCGGTGGTCTCTGTGCTGCTCAACCCTGGCAAGCCGACCTTCAAGGTCACCGCCAAGAGCGAGGAGCTGGGGACGCGGCGGATCTCCGAGCTCGGCCTGCCCTTCTTCATCATCTTCGCCGTGCTGGCGCTCGGCGTCGTCGCCACCTATTGGCGCACCATCACCCAGCCCTACAACGCCGACACCACCCTGGTGGTCGGGCTCTGGAACATCCTCAACCTGCTGATGGCGGGCTGCGCCCTCGGCGTGGTCTCGGAGCGGCCGGAAGGGCGCGGCGCCCGGCGGTTCCCGGTGAAGCGCCGCGGCGAGATCAGCATCGACGGCCGCACCGCGCCGATCATCACCGAGAACGTCTCCGTCGACGGCGTCGCCGTCCGGATCCTGTCCAAGGGCTTCGACACGCTGCCGGTGAACAGCAAGGGCGAGATCGCCTTCCAAACCTCGATCGCGATGCCCCCGGGAGCCCTGCCCGTGCGCGTCGTCCGCCACGCCTCGGACGCTGGCGGCCTCGTGCTCGGCTGCCGCTACGAGCCGAGCGAGCCGCTGCACAGCCGCATCATCGCCGATCTCTGCTTCTCCGACGCCGCGATCTGGAGCGATTTCCAGAAGGCCCGGCGCCAGAACATGGGCGTCGTCTACGGCACCCTGCGCTTCCTGCGCATCGCCGTGTTCCAGACCAGCCGCGGCCTGTCCTATTTCTTCGGCCTCTACCGCTTCGCCCGCTCCAATACCCAGCGGAAGGCGGCGGAATGAGAACGCATCTCCTGCCCATCTTCGCCGCTGCGGTGATCATCCCGATCGGGGGGCTTAGCTCCGGCCTCCGCGCCCAGGAGACCCCGGCAACGCCCCCGCCGGAGCCGGCGCCGTTCATGATCGCGCCGCCGGCCCAGCCGCCGGTCTCTCGCCCGGCCGAGCCCAAGCCGCCGGCAGCAGCGACACCGGCCGCGCCTGCGATTCCCGCCAGCTTCGCCTTCAAGCCCCTGCTGCCGGCCGCCCGCGTCGCGCTCGAAGGCGAGAGCGATGCACGCAGCTGGGCCTTCCACCTGACCCAGGACGAGGCCAGCGCCGATCTCAATCTCGATGTCGCCTTCCAGAATGCGCTGGTGGTGATGCCGGAGGTCTCGCGCCTGACGGTGCGCATCAACGGCGAGCGCGTGATGGAAGCGCCGATCGCTTCCGCCGATCGGCTGAAGCGGACCTCCACCGCGATCCGCAAGGGCCTGCTCAGGCCCGGCCAGAACACGATCCGCTTCGAGGCCGTGCAGCGCCACCGCACCGACTGCACGATCGCCTCGACTTATGAACTGTGGACGCGCATCGACGGGGCCGGCACCCGCCTTTCCTTCAAGAATCCGGCGCAGCAATCGCGCCTGCGCAGCATCGACGACCTCCCGGCCGTCGGCGGCGACGAGAGCGGGCAGACAACGATCCACATCGTCGCGCCGGGCGCGACGCGCGCCGTCGCGGCCAACAGCATCCTCGCTGTGGCGCAAGGGGTGGCGCTGCGCGGCCGCTACAGCCAGGCCGCCATCAGGGTCTCGGAGCGCCTGCCGGAGCGGGTCCGGCCGGGCGTGCTGACGGTCCTGCTCGGCACCACCAAGGAGGTGCGCGAGCTGCTCGGGACATTGCCGGCCGAGGCCGGGGCCGGCAGCTTCCTCGGCTTCATCGCCAATCCCAGGCTCGGGCCGGCGACCCTGCTCGTCACCGGCGAGACCTGGCCGGATCTCGAGGCGATCGTCGCCAAGCTCCTGACCGGGCCGGTCTCACGGCCGACCAACATCAACCGCAAGACGATGGACACGTCGAGCTGGCACGTGCCCGATGCGCCCTTCATCTCCGACCAGCAGATGCTGCGCTTCTCGGAGCTCGGGATCGCCACGCAGGAATCCTCCGGCCGACGCATGCGCGTGCGCGCCGTCATCGCCATGCCCGGCGATTTCTACGCCAATGCCTATGGCGAGGCGACGCTCTATCTCGATGGCGCCTATGCGGAGGAGGTCCTTCCCGGCGCCAGCCGCGTCGAGATCTTCGTCAACGGCAATGTCGCGGCGACCGTGCCGCTCAATGGCGCCAATAGCGGGCTCTTCCAGCAATCGCCGATCCCGATCCCGCTCCGGCACTTCAGGCCAGGGATCAACGAGGTCTGGTTCGAGGCGGTGACGCTGGCGCGATCCGATCTCGCTTGCGGACCGGGCGCGACCTTGCCGGGCAAGAACCGCTTCGCGCTGTTCGACACGACGACGCTGGCGATTCCGGACTTCGCCAAGATCGGGGTCAGCCCCAACCTCGCCGCCGTGGCCGGCACCGGCTTCCCCTATTCGATCGCCGCGCATGTCGGCCTGATCGTCGGCCGGCAGGACCTGCCCAATCTCGGCGCGGCCGCGACGCTGCTGGCGCGGCTGGCTCAGCGCGCCGACCGGCCGCTGCCGATCGACCTCGTCGGCAGCGCTGCGACCATCGGCAGCCGCCCTGCCCTGATCGTCGGCGCCGCCGGACAATTGCCTGCCGGATTGCTGCCGCGCGTCGGCATCGCCGACAATGTCCGCAACACCTGGCCGCAGCGCGCGGACGCTGTCGTCGTCGTGCCGGAAACCGAGGGCACCGCCGTGTTCGACGCGGTGATCAACCGCTTCCAGGGCCGGCAGACGACGCCGGAGGATTCGGGCGGCGGCGCACCGACGACCGAGGCGGTCCGCGACCGCTGGCGCGGCTCGTTCGGCGGCCCCTTCGCCCGCTACTTCATTGGCTTCGACCAGTGGCTGCAGCGGACCTTCGACCTCTCCTTCGCGCAGCTGCGCGCGCCCACGCGGGCGCCGAGCCTCTATGAGCCGGCGGAAGGCGCCGAGCTGATCGCCGCCCAGGCGGTCGATCCCGATACGCGCCAAGTCTGGACCGCCTTCGTCGCGCGCCAGGAGGAAAGTCTGGAGAAGGCCGTGGACAGGCTCGTCACCCCCGGCAACTGGGCCGGCATGGCCGGCAAGGTCACGACGTTCCGCAGCGGGCAGGACAATCACGTCATCTCGGCGGACAGCACCTCCTTCGTCATGACCCGGGCTTTCAGCCTGACCAATATGCGCCTCGTCTTCGCCAACTGGATGTCGAGCAATATCGGCATCTACGCGTTGACCTTGCTGGGGGCCTGCATCGCCCTCGGCGTCGGCACCTCCCTGATGCTCGGCCGCCTCGGGAGGCGCTCATGAGACGGCTGCGCACGGCCCTGGCTGCGATCCTGCTCGGTCTCGCCCCCGCGGCGCAGGCCGGCCTGCCGGCCGGCGCCTGGGAACTCTACCGGCAGAAATTCGTCACCGCCGAGGGGCGCGTCGTCGACGATGCCAATGGCGGCATCAGCCATAGCGAAAGCCAGGGCTACGGGCTGCTGCTGGCCTGCCTCGCCGGCGATCGCGGCAGCTTCGCCAGCATCCTCTCCTTCACCCGGACGGAGCTGCTGATCCGCGACGACGGGCTCGCCGCCTGGCGCTGGGACCCGAAGACCACGCCCCGCGTCAGCGACATCAACAATGCCAGCGACGGCGACCTCCTGATCGCGGAAGCGCTCGCCTGCGCCGGGACGCGCTGGGCGATGCCGGCCTACACCAATGCGGCCCGCCAGATCGCCCGCTCGCTCGCCAAGGTCGCGCTCCTGAAGCGCGGCGGCCAGACCTGGCTGATGCCGGCGGCGAAAGGCTTCTCGGAGCAGGACCGGCCGGACGGGCCGGTGGTCAATCCGTCCTACTGGGTGTTCGAGACCTTCCCCGTCCTCGCCAAGCTCACCGGCGACCAGAGCTGGATGCAGGTGCAGGCCAGCGGGCTGAAGCTGCTCGACGATCTCGCCAAGCGCAAGACACCGGCTGCCGACTGGCTCTCGATCAGGGGGGAGCCGAAGCCGGCCGAGGGCTTCCCGCCGCAGTTCGGCTATAACGCGCTGCGTATCCCGCTCTATCTCCTGCGGGCCGGCCTTGCCGACAAGCAGCGCCTCGAACCCTTCCGCCAGGCCTGGGCCAATGGCACGGCGGTGATCGACGTAACGAACGGCAAGCCGGTCGAGCCGCTGCCGGACGCCGGTTATCGCATCCTGAACGCCGCCATGGCCTGCGCGCTCGACCGTACGCCGATCCCGGCCGAGCTAAAGACCTTCGAGCCTACGCTCTATTACCCGTCGACGCTGCACCTGCTCGCCCTCTCGATGCTGAGCGAGAGGTATCCGCAATGCATGTGAAATCCGCGCTGATCGCCGTCGCGGCCTCCGGCGCCGCCTTCTACGCACTGGGCCGCTATGGCCATGATATCGATTGGCCGCAGGCGCCGGTGCCGGCCGTGCAGCAGGCGCAGGCCGAGACGCATCCCGATCCCAGCCAACCCGCTTTGCCCGCAACCGGGCAAACCGAGACGGAGCTGGCTCAGGCTCCCGCCGTGCCGGGACGTCCCGCGGCACCGGCGGGGCAACCGCAGAGGGTCGACGAGACGGCGCTGCGCTATTTCGCTGCCCAAGGCGACACTCGCCGCTATGAGGCCGAGCTCGCCCGGCTGCGCGCGCTCTATCCGGAATGGAAGCCGCCGACCGATCTGAGCGCGTCGCTGCCGACCGGCGATCCCGAGCTGGAACGGATCTGGAAGCTGTTCGCCGAGGGCAAGTTCGGCGAGGCGCGCGCCGCGATCGCCCAGCGCAGCAGCGCCGATCCGAACTGGCAGGCCCCCGCCGACCTCACCGCCCAGCTCGACCGGGCCGAAGCCGGCCTGCGCCTGGTCAACGCCTCCAATGCCAAGCAATGGGAGCAGGTGATCCGGATCGGCACCGAGACGCCGGCGCTGCTGACCTGCGCCAATGTCGACGCGCTCTGGCGCGTGGCCGAGGCTTTCATCCAGACCGGCGCGCCGGAGCGGGCGCGCGACGCCTATGCCTATGTGCTGACGAACTGCACCAACCCGGCCGAGCGGGTCGGCACCATGCAGAAGGCGCTTTCCAGCCTGCCCGAAGCGCTGGTCAACCCGTTGCTGACGCAGGAGAAGCAGAGCGAATTCTCGAGCATTCGCGACGAGATCGCGCGACGCCATATCGGCAAGGCGGCGGAAGAGCCCAGCCTGACCGCGACACCTGAGGAGCTCCGGCGCATCGAGGCGCTCGCCAATGCCGCGACGACACCGGACGATGCGATCCTGCTCGGCTTCTACCACTTCCGCCACAACGACCCGGCCAAGGCCGTGACCTGGTTCCAGACCGCGCTGGCGCGCAATGGCGGCGCCAAGGCGGCGGAAGGAGCCGTGCTCGCGCTCGGCGCGCTGCAGAAATACCAGGAGGCGGAGACGCTCGGTGCGCAATGGCTCGAAGCCGGCCCGGCGAACCGCAAGGCCTATCTCGACGTCGCGACCGCGCTGATCGCGCAGGAGCCGGCGCCGCGGCTCGAGCGCGCCGTCATCGAGCGCATCGCCAAGACGGTCGGCGTCGATCGCTATGCTCCCGGCGGCGCCGCACTCGGCTGGTATGCCTATAATTCCGGCCAAATCGCCCCGGCCGAAACCTGGTTCGAGACCGCCCTCGCCTGGGATCGCAACTACGAGCCGGCCGCCTACGGCCTCGCCTTGGTGCATCAACGTCTGCGCGACCAGGCGGCCTTACGCGCCATCATCGCCGAATGGCGCAATCGCTCGCCGCGGATCGCCGACCTGCTGAATCCGGCGCGCAGGCGGCCCCCAGCCCCCGAGCGGGAAACCCGACCGCTCCCAGAGACGTCGCCGACCGTGCGGACAGCCCCGGTACCCGATCCGGCCGAACGGGCGCCACGTCGCATCGTTCGGGCCGAGCCCGCGCCGGCGATGCGCTACGAGGACGACATTCCCGCTGCGGCGGTGCCCCGCCGCCCCGCAGCCGAGCGCCCGCGCAGCGGCTCCTGCGGCATCGGCACGGGCGGGGCGGCGGCCCTCCAGCGTGGCTGGTGCCTGCTCAACCTGAAGCGCCCGGCCGCCGCGGCGGAGGCTTTCGCCGCGGCGATGCGCAGCGGCGACGCGCAAGTCGCGGCCGACGCCGCGGCGGGCAAGACCTATGCGAAGCTCCAGCAGGGGCTGACGGCCGAGGCGGGCGCTGCGGCCGCCAGCGCCAACCTGCCCCCGGCGCGCCGCACGGAACTGCAGAGCCTGCTGCTCGCCGAACGCTTCTATGCCCAGTATGACGCCAAGGACTTCAACAGTGCCCTGCTCACGCTCGGCGCTCGGGCCCGCTACGCCTCCGAAAGCACCGACCTGATGCTGATGCGCGGCTGGTCCTATTTCAATCTCGGCCGCTTCGACGATGCCGCGCAGGTCTTCCAGGCGCTTTACCGCGCCAATGGCTCGCCACAGGCGATGTCCGGCCTGACGGCGATCCGCGACGCCACCCAGCGCAACCGCTACTGAGCGCCCGCCCACCTCGCGGCCACGCGATGGTGCGACGAACGCGACTTTCGCCATAACCCTGAAGAATAGCCCATCCCCGATTTCGACTTGGACAGACTGGGATCGCGGTCCCCACTATCGCGCCAACAAGGAACGAGGGGATCGAACCATGAAAACGCATGTCGCCGGGCTTGCGGGCCTGATGCTGGTCGCGGGCCTGCAGGGGCAGGCATTGGCCGAGGAGACCGTCCTCCGGGTCAGCTCCGGCGCCAGCAATGTCTCGACCCTCGACGCCCACCGCGCCAGCGCGACCGACGACAAGGCGCTGGTCGGCTGGATCTACAACGGCCTTGTCCGTTTCAAGCCTGGCAGCGCCGACCCGAAGGACCTCGAGCCCGATCTCGCCGAACGCTGGGAGACCTCGCCGGACGGCAAGGTCTGGACCTTCCATCTGCGCAAGGGCGTCAAATTCCATGGCGACTGGGGCACGCTCGATGCCGACGACGTCGTCTATTCGCTGCAGCGTTCCGCCGATCCGAAGCGCTCGACCTTCTCCTCGGATTTCTCGGCCATCGACAAGGTCGAGAAGGTCGACGGCCTCACGGTGCGGGTCACGCTGAAATATCCGGACGTCAACTTCCTCGGCCGCGTCTCCAACTACCATGGCGGCAACATCGTCAGCCGCAAGGCTGGCGAGGAACTGGGCGACCGCTATGGCGCCAAGCCCGTGGGCACCGGCCCTTTCACCTTCGTCGAGCAGGTGACCCAGCAATATGTGAAGCTCGCCGCCAATCCCGACTATTTCCGCGGCAAGCCGAAGATCGACACGATCATGATGCGCGCCATCCCCTCGGACAGCGCGCGCGAACTCGCCTTCACCTCCGGCGAGCTCGACCTGTTCTACGCCAAGCGCGAGCAGCGCTGGGTCGATTCCGCCCGCAAGCGCCCCGGCTTCAATGTCGAGATCTTCCAGCCCGGCGAATATCGTTTGCTGCACATCAACCGCAGCCAGCCGCCGCTCGACGACATCCGCGTGCGCCGCGCCATCGCCGCCGCCGTGAATGTCGACGATCTCGTGCGTTTCGTCGGCAAGGATGTCGGCCCCAAGGGCTGCTCGATCGTGCCGCCGGGTTATCTCGGCGAAGACTGCACGGTGCGCTATGGCTTCGACCTCGCCAAGGCCAAGGCGCTGCTGGCCGAGGCCGGCCACAAGGACGGCATCACCATCAAGGCGATCGTCTCCAACATCTCGGCGCAGCAGCCCTTCATGGAGATCATCCAGGCACAGCTCGCCAAGGCCGGGATCAAGCTGGAGATGCAGGTCGTCGACCACGCGACCTATCAGAGCCAGAGCCGCAAGGACCTGAGCGGGCTCGTTTTCTACGGCGCGGCGCGCTTTCCGATCGCCGACACCTATCTCAGTGAGTTCTTCCACTCGCGCGCGACGGTCAACACCCCGACCGCAGCGACGAACTTCTCGCACTGCGCCATCGCCGACAAAGAGATCGAGGACGCGCGGGTCGCAGCCGACGCCGAGGCCCAGAAGGCGCTGTGGAAGGAAGCGCAGCGCAAGATCATGGACGATGTCTGCGCGATTCCATTGTTCGAATTGCGCCAGGTCTGGGCCCGCAGCGACAAGCTCGATTTCGGCTACGAGCTGAAGGGCGCGCTCAACCTCGCCCCGCCGATCACCGAGCAGACCACGCTGAAGGCGCGCTGAGGCGCAGGACCTGATCGTGGAAACGGTGCGCCGGCTCGCCGCCTATGTCGCCGAGGCACGCGAGCAGGCGCTGGCGGGCGATCTGCGGGAAGCCGCCTGCCGCGCCGTACTCGACCTCGTCGCAGCGGTCTTGCCGGGCATCGATGCGCCGGGGCCGCGCGCGGTCAGGCGCGTGGCCACCACGACGATGGCAGGCGGTCCCTTGCCGATCTGGTTCACCGGACAGCAAACCGGCCTCGCCGGGGCAATCTGGTGCAACGCCTCCGCCGCGGCTGCGCTCGACCTCGATGACGGCCACCGCATCGCACGCGGTCATCCGGCCGCGGCGATCATCCCCGCGGCCGTTGCAGTGGCTGAAGAGATCGGCGCCACGACGGACGAGCTGCTGCGCGCGATCGTGGTCGGCTACGAGGTCGGCGTGGCCGTCGGCGCCGCGCGCCGCTTCTATGCCAATACCGGGATGTGGTCGGGCTATGGCGTCGTCGCCGCGCTCGGTACGCTCAGGCGAACGCCGCCGGACGTGCTGGCGCATGCCTTCGCCATCGCCGGCATCAGCGCGCCGAACCAGCTCCATGCCGGCGCCGGCCCGCTCTTTCCGGCCCAGGAAGGCAACGACGTCAAGGAAGGCATCGCCTGGTCGAGCCTGACCGCCGTCAACGCGCTGTTGCTGGCCGAAGCCGGCCATAGCGGCCCGCTCGCCTTGCTCGACCAGCCCGAGCATTTCCGGCTGGACGGGCTCGCTGACGGCCTCGGCCGGCAGCGTTACATCACCCGCAACTACATGAAATTCCATGCCTGCTGCCGGCACGTGCATGCGCCGGTCGAGGCGCTGCTCGGCCTCGTCGCTCAGCATCGGCTGGCGCCTGAGGGCATCGAAGCGATCGAGGTCGCGACCTATGCCGGTGCGCTGCGCATCGCCAACCGGCCGGAGCCCAGCGGCTTCACCGATATCCAGTTCAGCATGCCCTATTGCCTGGCACTGGTCGCGATCGACGGTCCGGACGCCTTGCTGCCGCTGACGTCGTCGGCGATGCATCGCCCGGATGTCGTCGCGCTGGCGAGGAAAGTCTCACTGCGTCTCGATCCAGAGCTCGACGCTCGCTTTCCGGCCGAGACGCTGTCGCGCGTCACGATCCGCACCGGTGGCCACGCCTTGACCTCAGCCGTGACCGCACCTCGCGGCGAAGCGAGTGCGCCGCCCTCCTGGGCGGACCTCGAAGACAAATTGCGTCAGGCGAGCCGCTTTGCCGTAACGCGAGTCCAGCAGGATGCGCTGATCGGCGCCTGCAACCGGCTGCGCGACGGCGACCATGCGCCGCTGTTCGACGCGCTCGCGACGATCAGGCTGGATTCGGCATCAGGATAGTCCGTGAGATCTCCGCCGCCGCCTCGCGTGCGCTTTCCAGGAAAGCCGCGACCAGCCTGGCATTGCGGCTGTCGCGGTTTCGGCAGAGCTGGAAGTCGAGCTGGAATTCCGGCTCGAAGCGGCGGATCGCGATCTTGTCGCGCAGGCCGCCGACGATCAGCGGATGCACCAGCGAGACGCCGACGCCGGCCGCCACGAACTCGCAGAGCGTCGGCGAGACGTTGGCGATCATCACCACCTCCGGCACGACGCCATGGCCCTCCAACACCCGGCTGATGCTGCGATGGGTGTGGCTTTCGGGATCGAAGGAGATGAAGGGGACGCCGGCGAGGTCGCGCGGGGTGATCACCTCCTTCGCCGTGAGCGGGTGGCCGAGCGGCAGGATGCAGACCACCGGATGGCCCATCATCGGCTCCGCGGCGACATAGGGGTTGTCGACCGGGGCGATGATCAGCCCGACATCGAGCCGGTGCGTGACGAGCGCATCGGAAATCCATTGCGAGCTCCGCGATTGGACCGAGCAGAACACGCCGGGCTGCCTGGCGAGGAAGCGCGAGGTCGCCTCCTGGATGAAGGACCCGGACAGCGCCGGCATCACGCCGATCAGCAGGCGGCTCTGCTCGTCGCGGCGGATCGCCTCGACCGCGTTCTCGACCTGGCGCACGCCGGCAAAGATCCGGTCGATCTCCTCATAGAGGCGCATGCCGCGCCGCGTCGCCACCAGCCGGCCCTTGACCCGGTCGAACAGGCGCAGGCCCGTATCCTCTTCGAGATGGGCGATCAGCTTGCTCATCGCCGGCTGCGAGACGTTCATCATCTCGGCCGCGCGGCTGACGGTGCCGTATTCGATCACCGCCTTGAAGGCCTCGACCTGGCGCAAGTTGAGCCGCCTCACCATGGCATAACCCCAGGGAATAGAGTGCAGAGAAAAACGACTTTGACGAAATACAATGTCGCTCCCTAACGTCAAAGGGCGAAAGGGAATTTCATGCGGCCGGACATCGTCGTCATCGGAGGGGGAACGGTCGGCGCCGCCATCGCCTATGGCCTTGCCCGCAGGCAGGAGAAGGTGCTGCTGCTCGACGGCGACGACGGAGATTTCCGCGCGGCGCGGGCGAATTTCGGGCTGGTCTGGCTGCAGGGCAAGGGCCTGGGCATGCCGGCCTATCAGGCCCTGACCCGCGACAGCATCGCGCTCTGGCGCGGTTTAACCGACCAACTCGAAGCCGAGACGGCGATCGATCTGACCTATGAGCAGAATGGCGGCCTCGCCTTCTGCGTGGGCGAAGACGCGTTCGAGAAACGCAAGCTCGACCTCCTGCGCCTCCATAACCAGCGCGGCGATGGTGAGCCGGACTGGGAGATGCTCGACCGCCCGGCGCTGGCGCGGCTGCTGCCCAAAGTCACGCTCGGTCCGGATGTCGCCGGCGCCAGCTTCGGCCGCCGCGACGGGCACGCCAACCCCTTGCGGCTGCTGGCGGCACTGCATGCCGGTGTCCTCAGCTATGGCGGCGCGCTGCGCCATCGCGCCCGCGTCCAGCGGATCGAACGTGTCGGTAACGATTTCAAGCTCGTGCTCGACGGCGAGACGCTTGTAGCGCCGCGGATCGTCATCGCCGCCGGACTCGGCTCACCGGAATTGGCCCGTCAGGTTGGCCTCGACGTCCCCTTACGGCCGGAGCGCGGCCAGGTGCTGGTCACCGAGCGGCTCGCCCCCTTCCTGCCGCTGCCGGCGAGTGGCCTGCGCCAGACCGGCGAGGGCACGGTGATGATCGGCGCGACCAAGGACGATCCGGGCTTCGACGTCTCGACCACCGGCGAGGCGGCGGCACATCTCAGCCGCAAGACCGTGCAGATCGTCCCTGCCTTGGCCAAGGTCGGCCTCGTCAGGCAATGGGCCGGACTGCGCATCATGACGCCCGACAGCTATCCGATCTATGCGCAGTCGCAGAGCCATCCCGGCGCTTTCGTCGCGCTCTGCCATTCCGGCGTGACGCTCGCCGCTATCCATGCCGAGGAACTCGCCTGCGCCATCGCCGCAGGCGCGCTGCCCGAGCGCTTTTCTCCCTTCCACCAGAGTCGGTTCGATGTTCCGCAAGCTGCATGATCCCGGGCCGCAGGCGGTCACCATCTTCATCGACGGGCGCCCCGTCGCGGCCGAACTCGGCGAAAGCGTCGCCGCGGTGCTGCTGCGCCAGCAAGAAGGCTGGAGCCGGACGACACCGGTCTCGCAGAGCCCGCGCGCGCCCTATTGCATGATGGGCGTCTGCTTCGAATGCCTGGTCGAGATCGACGGCCAGGGTTCGGTCCAAAGCTGCCTGACGCCGGTCGCGGGCGGCATGCGCATCGCCCGCCAGCAGGGCCGCCGGAGCCTGTCGGCATGAGCGAGCACACCGATCTCCTGATCGTCGGCGCCGGCCCGGCCGGCATGGCCGCCGCCGTCACCGCCCGCCGCCACGGCCTCTCGGTCCGCGTCGTCGACGACCAGCCGGCACCCGGCGGCCAGATCTGGCGGGGCATCGAGACCGTCGCCGCGACGCCCCGCGCCAAGCGCCTCGGCGAGAGCTACCTATCTGGAGCCGAACGCGCCGTAGCCTTCCGCGCCTGCGGAGCGCTCTACGAGCCGGAAAGCCAGCTCTGGCAGATCGAGCCGGGCTTTCGCGCCTTCGTCACGCGCAATGGCAAGGCGCGCACGGTGACGGCGCAGGCGATCATCCTCGCCACCGGTGCGCAGGAGCGGCCCTCGCCCTTCCCCGGCTGGACGCTGCCGGGGGTACTGACGGTCGGCGCCGCGCAGATCCTGCTGAAGACGGCGGATTCCGTGCCGGAGAAGCCGGTCTGGATCGCCGGCTGCGGGCCGCTGCCGCTGCTCTACATGACCCAGCTCCTGGCTGCGGGCGGCCGCATCGCCGGCTTCCTCAACACCACCCCGCGTGGGCGTGTTGGAACCGCGCTGCGCCACCTGCCGCAGGGGCTTGGCCGTCTCGGCGATCTCATCAAGGGCCTGTCCTGGTCGCTGGCGCTGCGCCGGGCCGGCGTTCCGATCATCCGCCATGTCACCGAGCTGCGCGCCGAGGGCGAAGGCCGCCTGCAGCGCCTGCGCTATCGGACGGAAGCCGGGCAAGAGGCCGAAGTCCCCGCCGAAGTGCTGCTCGTCCATGAGGGCGTGGTGCCGAACATCCATGCGCCGCTGGCGCTCGGCTGCGCTGTGCGCTGGCATGCCAGCCAGCGCTGTTATGTCCCGGTGCTCGATGCCTGGGGCGAGAGTTCGCAGGCCAGTATCTTCGTCGCCGGCGACGGCGCCGGCATCGGCGGGGCCGAGGCGGCGGAACCGCGCGGGCGGCTCGCGGCACTGCGGGTTGCAGCCAAGCTCGGCCGGCTCGACGAGGCCACTGCCGAAACTGCCGCTGCGCCCGAGCGAAGCGCCCTTTCCAGCGCGCTCGCTTTGCGGCCCTTCCTCGATGCGCTCTACGCTCCGCGTCCGCAACTCTATGCGCCGCCGGACGAGACACTGGTCTGTCGCTGCGAAGAGGTCACCGCCGGCGAGCTGCGCGCCCGCGCGGTCGAAGGGCGCCCCGGCCCGAACCAGCTCAAGGCCTTCACCCGCGCCGGCATGGGACCCTGCCAGGGCCGGCAATGCGGTTACAGCATGGCTCATATCGTCGCCGCCGCGCAGAACCGCCCGGTCGAGGAGGTCGGCTTCTACCGGATCAGGCCGCCGCTGAAGCCGGTTACGCTCGGCGAGCTCGCCAGCTTGGACGAGCAGGAACCGGCGGCATGAGCGAGGCCGCATTCGACGTGGTCGTGGTCGGCGGCGGCCTGCATGGCCTCTCCGCCGCGCTGCATCTGGCGCGCGCCGGCCGCAAGGTCGCGCTGGTCGAGCGACGCTGGACCGGCCGCCACGCCTCCGGCGCCACGGCGGCGGGCGTGCGCACCCTCGGCCGCGACATCGCCGAGATCCCGATCTCGCTCGAAGCCATGGCGATGTGGCACCGGATCGAAACGATCGTCGGCGATACCTGCGGCTTCCACGCCCATGGCCAATTGCGGGTCGCGGAGATGCCTGAGCACATGCCGGCCCTGATCGAGCGTCAGGCCCGCACCAGCGCCCTCGGCTACGGCCATGAGGAGCTGATCGACGCCGCCGAGCTGCGCCGGCTCGTACCGGCGCTGAGCCCGCATTGCGTCGGCGCGCTGGTGGCACGGCGCGACGGCGCCGCCGACCCGCACCGCACCCTCGCCGCGTTCCGGCGATCTTGCGAGGCCGAGGGCGTCGTCATCGCCGAGGGCTGCGGCGTCGAGGCGGTCGAGCGCCAGCGCGGCGACTGGCTGCTCGTCTGTGGCGAGCGCCGCTTTCGCGCACCCCAGATCGTCAACGCCGCCGGCGCCTGGGCCGGGCGGCTCGCCGCCCTGTTCGGCGATGCCATTCCGCTCGGCGTTCGCGCCTCGATGATGATCGTCACAGAGCGGCTCGCGCCGTTGCTCGATCCCGTCGTCAGCGTCGTCGGCCGGGCTCTCTCCTTCAAGCAGGCGGGCCAGGGCACGCTGGTGATCGGCGGCGGCCTGCAGGGCTCGGCCGATCTCGAGCGCGAGCGCAGCACGGTCGATTTCCGTCAGCTCGCCCGGGGTGCCCGCGCAGCCAGCGACCTCTTCCCTGCCGTCCAGGGCGTGCGCATCGCCCGCTGCTGGACCGGCATCGAGGCCGAAACGCGTGACCACATCCCGGTGATCGGCCTCTCACCGAACGCGCCCGGCCTCGTCCATGCCTTCGGCTTCTCCGGCCATGGCTTCCAACTCGTGCCGGTGGTCGGATCGATCCTGGCCGAACTCGTCTGCGAGGGCCGGACGCGGCGCGAGATCGCCGCTTTCGCGCCGGGGCGCCTGATGCAGGAAAGGGCGGTGGCATGATCGGCTATCTGGTCCGGCGCATATTGCTCGCCATCCCCACGCTGTTCGTGATGCTGACCGCGATCTTCGTGCTGGTGCGGTTGGTGCCGGGCGATGCCGCCTCGGTCATCCTCGGCGACCAGGCTAGCGCCGCCTCGCTCGCAGCGCTGCGCGAAAAACTCGGCCTCGACCAGCCGGTCCACGTCCAGTACCTCGCCTTCCTCGGCAAGATCCTGACCGGCGATTTCGGCCAGTCGCTGTCGAGCGGGCGCAGCGTCATCCGCGAGGTGCTGCTGGTGTTGCCCTCGACGATCGAACTCACCGTCGCCGCCATCACGATCGGACTTCTTTTCGGCCTGCCGCTCGGTGTCGCCGCCGCGCTCAGCCGCAATGGCTGGGTCGACTATGTCTCGCGCGTCGTCTCGCTGGTCGGCCTGTCCTTCCCGGCCTTCGTCTCCGGCATCCTGATGCTGATCGTCTTCGCGATCCAGCTGAACTGGTTCCCGGTGCTCGGCAACACCAGCGGGGCCGGCAGCTTCGCCGAGCGGATGCGGGCGCTGGCCTTGCCGGCGCTCAACCTCGGCATCATCATGACCGCCTATGTGATGCGGGTGACGCGCGCCGCCATGCTCGGCGTGCTGACCGAGGACTATATCCGCACCGCCCGCGCCAAGGGCGTCGGCCCGGCCCAGCTCGTCGTCACCCATGCCCTGCGCAACGGGCTGATCCCGATCATCACCGTGGTCGGGCTCTATTTCGGCACGCTGATCGGCAATTCCGTGCTGACCGAGATCATCTTCAACCGGCCCGGCCTCGGCAAACTGATCATCGGCGCGCTCAATGCCCGCGACTACACGCTGCTGCAGGGGCTGATGATCATCTTCGCGATCTGCGTGATCGTCGTGAACACGCTGACCGATCTCGCCTACGGCCTCGTCGATCCCAGGGTGAAGTACTCATGAGCGCCGCCGATACCCCCGTCGCGATCCAGCCGGGCGGGCTCTGGCTCGCCTTCACCCAGAACCGCCTCGCCTGGGTCGGGCTTGTCCTGCTGGCGCTGATTGTCTGCATCGCGCTGTTCGCGCCCTGGCTTGCGCCCTATGACCCGCTCGAGCAGAACATCGTGGCGCGGCTGGAGCCGCCTTCGGCCGAATTCTGGCTCGGGACCGATTCCTATGGCCGCGACGTGCTCTCGCGCCTGATCTACGGCGCCCGCATCTCGCTGTTCGTCGGCTTTGTCGCCATCCTGATCGCCATGCTGGTCGGCACCGCGATCGGCGTGCTCGCCGGCTATATCGGCGGCGTCTTCGATCAGCTCGTGATGGGCGTGCTCGACGTGCTGCTCGCCTTCCCGACGCTGCTGCTCGGCCTGATGATCGCCGCCATGCTCGGCGCGAGTCTCGAAAACCTGATCATCGCCATCGCCGTGACCGAGGTCGCGCCCTTCGCCCGCGTCGCCCGTGCGCCGACGATCACCTTGCGCCAGCGCGATTTCGTCGAGGCCAGCCGCTCCTATGGCTGCGGCCCGTTCCGGATCATGACCCGCCACATCCTGCCGAACATGATCTCGGACGTGGTGGTGATGAGCTCGCTCTGGCTGGCCTCGGCGATCCGCACCGAGGCCTCGCTCAGCTTCATCGGCCTCGGCGTGCCGCCACCGGCGCCGACCTGGGGCGCGATGATCCGCGAGGGCTTCGAGAACATCCTCGATGCCTGGTGGCTCGCGGTGTTCCCGAGCCTTGCCATTCTCGTCACGGTGCTGGCGCTCAACCTGCTCGGCGATGCCCTTCGCGACGCATCCGATCCGCGCTCGCGGTCACGCTGACAGGCGGGAGCTCACGGCTCCAGCTCGGAATCCCAGTAGAGATAGTCGAGCCAACTGTCGTGCAGATAGTTCGGCGGGAACAGCTTGCCGTTGCGGTGCAGGTCGTTGATCGACGGCGCGAACGGCTTCTGCATCGGGATCATCCCGACTGCCGTCGGCATCTTGTCGCCCTTCATCAGGTTGCAGGGCGAGCAGGCCGCGACGACGTTCTCCCAGGTGGTGAGGCCGCCCTTGGAGCGCGGCACGACGTGGTCGAAGGTCAGTTCGTCGCGCGTGCCGCAATACTGGCAGGCGAAGCGGTCGCGCAGGAAGACGTTGAAGCGGGTGAAGGCCGGGGTGCGCGAGGGCTTGATATAGGTCTTGAGCGAGACGACCGAGGGCAGCTTCATGTTGAAGCTCGGGCTGCGCACCACCGTGTCGTATTCGGAGACGATGTTGACCCGGTCCATGAAGACCGCCTTGATCGCGTCCTGCCAGCTCCACAACGAGAGCGGATAATAGCTCAACGGCCGGAAATCGGCGTTGAGCACCAGCGCCGGACAACCGTCCGGCGAGGCCATCGGATGCATCACATGCGCCGTCACCCGTATCGCGCCTCCGCTTCCTGGGCTCGCACGAATCCTGACGCATCAATGTAAGCGCGATGCGACAAGAATGTGAAGCGACGATGTTGCGGCGCGAATGCACGTCCCCCCGCAGGCGAGACCCGCGGAGGCGCGAAATGTCGGGAAGATGAAGCGAGGAGGCGACGCCCGGCGCTGATCCGGGCGCGACAGCTGATCTCAGCGCGTCGGAATCGGCTTTTCGCCGCGGTAATCGTAGAAACCGCGCTTGGTCTTGCGGCCGAGCCAGCCGGCCTCGACATACTTCACCAGCAGCGGGCACGGCCGGTATTTCGAGTCCGCGAGGCCGTCATGCAGCACCTGCATCACCGACAGGCAGGTGTCGAGGCCGATGAAGTCGGCGAGCTGGAGCGGGCCCATCGGATGATTCGCGCCGAGCTTCATCGCCGTATCGATCGCCTCGACCGAACCGACGCCCTCATAGAGCGTGTAGACGGCCTCGTTGATCATCGGCAGCAGGATGCGGTTGACGATGAAGGCCGGGAAATCCTCGGAGACCGACGCCGTCTTGTGCAGCGAGGCGACAAAGCCCTTGGCACGTTCGAAGGTGCCGTCGTCGGTGGCGATGCCGCGGATCAGCTCGACGAGCTGCATCAGCGGCACCGGATTCATGAAATGGATGCCGATGAAGTGCTCGGGGCGATCGGTCGCCGCGGCGAGCCGCGTGATCGAGATCGACGAGGTGTTCGAGGCCAGGATCGCGTCGGGGCGCAGATGAGGGCAGACGGCGGTGAAGATCTTGCGCTTCACCTCCTCGCTCTCGGTCGCGGCTTCGATCACGAGGTCGCACGGGCCCAGATCCTCCAGCTTCGGCGCCGAGACGATCCGGCTCATCGCGGTCCGGCGATCTTCGTCGGCGATAGCGCCCTTGGCGACCTGGCGGGCCATGTTGCCGTCGATCGTCGCCAGCGCCGCGTTGATGCGGTCTTCGGCGATGTCGTGCAGCCTGATGTCGAAGCCCGCGACCGAGGCGACATGGGCGATGCCGTTGCCCATCTGCCCGGCCCCGATGATGCCGACGGTCTTGATCTGGTGGTCCATGTGACGCTTCTGTTCCCCGAGGGAGCTGGCGCGGGCGACCCGTGGCCGCCCGCGACGCGGATGATTTTACCGCTTATTTCCCGGCCTTTTCGAGCTCTTTGTCGAGCTCGGGCAGGATGGTGAAGAGGTCTCCGACGAGGCCGTAATCGGCGATCTGGAAGATCGGCGCCTCCTCGTCCTTGTTGATGGCGACGATGACCTTCGAATCCTTCATGCCGGCGAGGTGCTGGATCGCGCCGGAGATGCCGACCGCGACATAGAGCTCGGGGGCGACGACCTTGCCGGTCTGGCCGACCTGCCAGTCGTTCGGGGCATAGCCGGCATCGACTGCGGCGCGCGAGGCGCCCATCGCGGCGCCGAGGCGATCCGCCACCGGCTCGATCACCTTGGCGAAATTCTCGGCCGAGGCGAGCGCGCGCCCGCCCGAAACAATGATCTTGGCCGAGGCCAGTTCCGGACGGTCGGACTTGGCGACTTCCTCGCCCTTGAAGGACGAGCTGCCGGGGTTCGCCGCGGCGGCAACGCTCTCGATCGGGGCGGAGGCAGCGCCGTCGCCGGTCGCCTGGAAGGAGGCGCCGCGCACGGTGATCACCTTCTTGGCGTCGGCCGACTGCACGGTCTGGATGGCGTTGCCGGCATAGATCGGCCGCTCGAAGGTGTCGGCCGAGACGATCCTTGTCACCTCCGAGACCTGCATCACGTCGAGCAGCGCGGCGACGCGCGGCATGACGTTCTTGCCGGTGGTGGTGCCGGGCGCGACCAGCGCGTCGTAAGCAGGCGCGAGCGAGACGATCAGCGCAGCCAGCGGCTCGGCGAGGCGATGCTCATAGGACGCATCGTCGGCGAGCAGCACCTTCTCGACGCCGTCGAGCTTGGCGGCAGCTTCTGCGACCGCCTTGGCGTTAAGGCCGGCGACCAGGACGTGCACGGGCGCGCCGAGGTCCTTGGCGGCAGTCAGGGCCTTGCGGGTGGCCTCGTTGAGGGCCTTGTTGTCGTGCTTGGCGAGCAGCAGCGTGGTCATCAGATCACCCCGGCGGTCTTGAGCTTGGAGACGAGTTCGGCGGCATTGGCCACCTTGACGCCGGCGGAGCGTCCGGCCGGCTCGGCCGTCTTCAGCACCTTGAGGCGCGGCGAGACATCGACGCCGAGCGTCTCCGGCGTGGTCTCGTCGAGCGGCTTCTTCTTCGCCTTCATGATGTTGGGCAGCGAGGCATAGCGCGGCTCGTTCAGGCGCAGATCGGTGGTGACGATCGCCGGCAGCTTGAGCTGGACAGTCTGCAGGCCGCCATCGACCTCGCGGGTGACGTCCGCAGAGCCCGCGTCGAGCACCACCTTGGAGGCGAAGGTGCCTTGCGGCCAGCCGAGCAGGGCAGCCAGCATCTGGCCGGTCTGGTTGCAGTCGTCGTCGATCGCCTGCTTGCCGAGGATGACGAGTTCGGGCGTCTCCTGCTCGACGACCTTCTTCAGCAGCTTGGCGACGGCGAGCGGCTCGGTGGCGGCGTCGGTCTTCACCAGGATGCCGCGATCGGCGCCCATGGCGAGGCCGGTGCGGATCGTCTCGGCCGCCTGCGCCGGGCCGACCGAAACCACGATCACCTCGGTCGCCTTGCCCGCTTCCTTGAGCCGCAGCGCCTCTTCGACCGCGATCTCGTCGAACGGGTTCATCGACATCTTCACATTGGCCAGCTCGACCCCGGAACCGTCGCCCTTGACCCGGATCTTCACGTTGAAGTCGACCACGCGCTTCACTGGCACAAGTATCTTCATAAGGGCGTCACCGGTTGTGGAGAGATGCGATCTGATGCCGATCCGCCGGCCAAGCGACGGCCAGCATCGCGGCACCCGGCTGAAATGCGGACGGACCGTAGCGACGGGGATTTGCGCTTGTCAACGCCATGAAAGTCACGGCAGCCCCCGCACGCCGCGGCCAAACAGGCGTAGCTCGCGCCGGATCAGCAATGGCGTCAGCGCCGCCCCGGCTCCGAGCCCGCCGAGATGCGCCCACCAGCCAACCGCGCCCTGCTGATCGAACAGCGCCGAGAGCAGCTGGAACAGGATCCAGGCACCGAGCGCGTACATCGCCGGGATGTGCAGCGGAATCCATTTGAAGGCGAGCCCCCAGACGCGCACGCGCGGGTAGAGCATCAGATAGGAGGCGATCACGCCTGAGATCGCGCCGGAGGCGCCGATCAGCGGCTGCTCCGATTCGGGGTTCATCAGCGCATGCAGCAGCGCCCCGGCGATGCCGCAGAGCAGGAAGAAGGCGAGGAAGCGCAGATGCCCCATCGCATCCTCGACATTGTCGCCGAAGACGAAGAGGAACAGCATGTTGCCGATCAGATGGGCGAAGCTGGCATGCAGCACGATGCCGGTCATCAGCGTCAGCCAGGGCGGCGCCTTGAGCAGTTCCGGCGGCAATTGCGCCTCGCCGAACAGCACCGCGGGAATCGTGCCGAAGCCGGCCAGGACCGCGACCTCGCTCGCCTCGCTGGTCCAGTACATCAGCATCAGGCGCAGCACGATGCAGAGCGCGATCAGTGCATAGGTGACGTAGGCGACGCGGATGAAACGCATCGGCACGCCGTCATGCAGCGGCACGAACATGGACTAGATCACGATGATTTTGGATCGAATCGATCCAAAATCATAAGACGTGATCGATTCTGAGCGTTTAGAGCAGGATATCTGCGAAAAACCGGTTCCCACTTTTTCGCATCCTGCTCTAGCGGTTCTGGCCGGGCGTCCAGAGCACGTCGCCCCCAGCCCTGGCATTGAGGTGGCGCGAGGCGACGAAGAGGAAATCCGAGAGCCGGTTGATGAATTTCAGCGCCGGCTGGGCGACGCTCTCGCCCTCCTCCTGCGACAATTCGACCATCAGCCGCTCGGCCCGGCGGCTGACGGTACGGGCGAGATGCAGATGCGCCGCGCCGGGCGTGCCGCCCGGCAGGACGAAGGAGCGCAGCGTCCCGAGCGGCCGGTTGAGCTGATCGATTTCGGCCTCGAGCCGGTCGACCTGCGCCTGCACGATCCGCAGCGGCTCCCAGGCCAGCTTTTCGCCGGTGTCGGGCGAGGCGAGCTCGGCACCGAGGTCGAAGAGATCGTTCTGGATGCGTCCAAGCATCGCGTCGAGTTCGGGATCCTCGCCGGCGCAATGCAGGCGCGCCATGCCGATGCAGGCATTGGTCTCGTCGACCGTACCATAGGCGGAGACGCGCAGATCGAATTTCGGCCGGCGCGCGCCGGTGGCGAGCGCGGTGGTGCCGTCATCGCCGGTGCGAGTGTAGATGCGGTTGAGAACGACCATGACCGAGTTATAGCGCGCCGCAGCATCGGCGGAAGGGGCAATCTCACCCCATCGCCAAGGGCAAAAGTCCCGGCTCCTTCAGCGTCTCCAGCGCGATCTCGGAGCGCACTCGCGCGACGCTCTCATGTGGAAGCAGCACCTCGTTGACGAGGCGCGCCAGCTCCTTGAGGTCGCCGACCGCGACTTTCAGCATGTAGTCGGCCTCGCCCGTCAGCGCATGCGCCTCCAGCACCGCGGGCGTTAGCTTGACCAGATCGCGAAAGCGCCGGGCATTGTCGCGCGAATGGGTGTTGAGCGCGACATGGATGAAGACGGTGACGGAAAGCCCGATCGCCTCGGGATCGATCAGGGCGCGATAGCCGCGAATCACACCCGCCCCCTCCAGCGCCTGGCGCCGCCGCGAGACCTGGCTGGCGGAGAGGCCGACCCGCTCGGCGAGCGCGCCATTGGTCAGCGAGGCGTCCTGCTGGAGCGCTTCGAGCAGACGCCAGTCGAAAGCGTCGAGCTGAGGCATTTCGTGAGCCCCTCCTCTATTCCATGCACGATCCGTGCAAATTCAATCCGAGATCGCCGAATTTTGCAAAGCTTTTGCCTGATGGATGCGCGACGATCAGTCAACGCAGATTTCAAGGAGGACGCAGATGGGACCGTTCCCGCACGATTCCGCCCCGCCGGCGATTTCGACCGCCAACCCGATGGGCACCGACGGCTTCGAGTTCGTCGAATACGCCCATCCCGAGCCGGAAAAGCTCGGCGCGCTGTTCGAGACCATGGGCTTCACCAAGGTGGCGAAGCACCGCTCGAAGAAGGTGACGCTCTATCGCCAGGGCGACGTCAATTTCATCGTCAATGCCGAGCCGGACTCCTTCGCGCAGGGCTTTGCCGCCGAGCATGGCCCCTGCGCCTGCGCCATGGCCTTCCGCGTCGTCGACGCCAAGCACGCCTTCGAGCGCGCCGTCTCGCTCGGCGCCGAGCCCTATGAGAGCAAGGTCGGTCCCGGCGAACTGCAGATCCCGGCGGTGAAGGGCATCGGCGGCTCGCTGCTCTATTTCGTCGACCGCTATGGCGAGAAGGGCTCGATCTACGACGTCGACTTCGAATGGCTCGCCGACAAGGATCCGCACCCCGAGCAGGCCGGGATGTATTATCTCGACCACCTCACGCATAATGTCATGCGCGGTCGCATGGACCATTGGGCCGACTGGTATGGCGAGCTCTTCAATTTCCGCGAGATCCGCTTCTTCAACATCGAGGGCAAGCTCACCGGCCTGATCTCGCGGGCGCTGACCTCGCCCTGCGGCAAGATCCGCATCCCGATCAACGAATCCCTCGACGACAAGAGCCAGATCGAGGAGTACCTGCGCCAGTACAAGGGCGAGGGCATCCAGCATGTCGCGCTCGGCTCGCGCGACATCTACGCGAGCGTCGAGCAGCTCCGCCGGAACGGCCTGCCCTTCATGCCCTCGCCGCCCGAGACCTATTACGAGAAGGTCGACGGCCGCGTGCCCAATCATGGCGAGCCGGTCGCCCGCCTCAAGGCCAACGGCATCCTGATCGACGGCGAGGGCGCGGTCGCGCTCGGCTCCAAGGAAGGCCGGATGAGCAAGGTGCTCCTCCAGATTTTCTCGGCCACCGTCGTCGGCCCGATCTTCTTCGAGTTCATCCAGCGCAAGGGCGATGACGGCTTCGGCGAGGGCAATTTCCGCGCCCTGTTCGAGTCGATCGAGGAAGACCAGATCCGCCGCGGCGTGCTGAAGCCGCAGGCGGCGGAGTAACGCTCGCCAGGGCCCTTTCCCGCTCGGGAAAGGGCCCTCGCTGTCCCGTGATCATCACGCTTCAACCCAAGCTTGCCGCCCTCCGGGAATGGGCGTAGCCCTTTATGGACGCGCCGGCCCGACATGGCGCGCGACAAGGGGAAGCGACCATGGCGACGGCGTCGGCAGAGGTCATGCGGGGCCATCAGGGCCCGTGGTGGACCCATCTCTATGTCCAGGTGCTGACCGCGATCGCCATCGGCGTGCTGCTCGGCCATTTCTATCCCCAGACCGGCGAAGCGATGAAGCCGTTGGGCGACGCCTTCATCAAGGCGATCAAGATGATCATCGCCCCGATCATCTTCCTCACCGTCGTCCACGGCGTCGCCTCGATGGACGACATGAAGAAGGTCGGCCGGGTCGGCCTCAAGGCCCTGATCTATTTCGAGGTCGTCACCACGCTGGCCCTGATCGTCGGCCTCCTTGTCGTCAATCTCTGGAAACCGGGCGCCGGCATGAACGTCGATCCCTCGACGATCAACACTGCCGGCATTTCCGCCTTCACCGCCAAGGCGCATGAGCAGAGCACGCTCGCCTTCCTGCTCAACATCATCCCGGAGACGGTGGTCGGCGCCTTCGCCAATGGCGAGATCCTGCAGGTCCTGTTCTTCGCGCTGCTCTTCGCCTTCGGCCTGCAGATGCTCGGCGAGCGCGGCAAGGCCGTGCTGCACTTCATCGACGACATCGCTCAGATCTTCTTCAAGGTCGTCGGCATCATCATGAAGGCCGCGCCGATCGGCGCCTTCGGTGCAATGGCCTTCACCATCGGCAAGTTCGGGATCGGGACCCTGCTCTCGCTCGGCTCCTTCATGGCGGCGTTCTATACGACCTGCCTGATCTTCATCTTCCTGGTGCTCGGCACGATCGCGCGGCTCGCCGGCTTCTCGATCCTGAAGTTCATCGCCTTCATCAAGGAGGAGCTGCTGATCGTGCTCGGCACCTCCTCTTCCGAGAGCGTGCTGCCGCGCATGATCGCCAAGATGACCCATCTCGGCTGCAAGGAGAGCGTCGTCGGCCTGGTCATCCCGACCGGCTATTCCTTCAACCTCGACGGCACCTGCATCTACCTGACCATGGCCGCCGTCTTCCTGGCGCAGGCGACCAACACCGACCTCTCGCTGTCGCAGGAGATCGGCATCATCGCCGTGCTGCTGCTGACCTCGAAGGGCGCCGCCGGAGTCACCGGCTCGGGCTTCATCGTGCTCGCCGCGACGCTCGCCAGCGTCGGCCATATCCCGGTCGCCTCGATCGCGCTGATCCTCGGCATCGACCGCTTCATGTCGGAGGCGCGCGCTCTCACCAACCTGATCGGCAACGGCGTCGCCACCATCGTCGTCTCGAAATGGGAGAACTCGCTCGACGAAGCCAGGATGCAGCGCATCCTCGCCAAGGAGACCGGCTTCGACGCCGACGAGCCCGAGCGGGTCGCAGCCTGACCGGATCCGTCAGGCCGCTAGCCGCGGCGCTGCCATCGCCTCTCGCAGCGCCTGTGCGAAATGCCGCGCCGCCACCCCGGCCTGCGGCGCGATCACCAGGGCGACCGAGAGTTCGAACAGCGACGGCAGATTCTCGGATGGCTCCAGACGGCGCAGGGAGGCAGGCGCCGCGCTCTCGGTGATCGCGGTGACGCAGAGACCCGCCTCGACCGCCGAGAGCAGCCCGGCCATATGCGAGGACGAGAATACCAGCCGATGCGGCCGCTCGGCCGCCTGCAGCGCGTTCAGGATGCGCGGGCGCGCCCGGCAGCCCTCGTTGAACAGGCCGAGCGGCAGGACCTCGCTCAGCTCCGGCCGGTGGCCGCGCGCCGCGACCCAGACCAAGGGCTCGCGCCTGAGCCGCTCGCCCTTCGGCCGGCCGGGGTCCTGGGTGATCACCGCAAGGTCGAGCTCGCCCGCCGCCACCGCCGGCTCGATCCGCTTGGAGAGTTCGCAATGCACCTCGATCTCGACGCGCGGATGCTCCTCGGCGAAGCGGACGATCAGCGGCCTCAAATAGGCGTCGACATAGTCGTCCGGCAGACCGATGCGCAGCCGGCCCACCGCCTTGTCGCCGTCGAGCTCCGCCCTCGCCTCGCGCTCGATCGCGAGCAGGCGGCGCGCCTGGGCAAGCAGGCGCTCGCCGGCCTCCGTCGGCGTGACACCGCGACGCGAGCGCTCCAGCAATTGCTTACCGAGCGTGGCCTCCAGATCCTGGATACGGCCGGAAATCGCCGATTGCGTGCGCCCGAGCTTCTGGCCGGCAGCGGTGAAGCCGCCGGTCTCGGCGACGGCGACGAGCATGGCGAGGGCATCGAGATCGAGATGGGTCGACATCATCTATCCATCGGAAACAGCAATAGATAAATCAGGATAATCCGTTTTTCCGATTGCGGGAAGCGGGCTATGTTCGGGCAACAAGCAGCCCTCATCCCGAGGAGCGATCACAGATCGCAGCTCCTCAGGTGAGGGCTGCGTCGATTTGATCACTCGAAAGCCTACCCATGTCCGCCCCGAGCCTGTCCTTGCCCGACCGCCCCGCCGCTCCGGCCCTCGGCATGTTCCTCGTGCTGATGACCGGCGCGACCTGCATCGGCTTCTCCGGCATCTTCGTGCGCTTCGCCGATGTCGGCCCGGCCGCCGCCGGCTTCTGGCGCATGGCCTTCGCCCTGCCGGTGCTCGCCGCCTGGATGGCGCTGGAGGACCGCCGTGGCGGGACCGACGGCGTCAGGCCCGGCGCCATGCTGCCGATCGCGCTCGCCGGCCTCGCCTTCGGCATCGACGTCGTGCTCTACAACGCCTCGCTCGGCTTCACCTCGATCGCCAACGCCTCGCTGCTCGGCAATCTCTCGCCGGTCGGCGTCATCCTCGGCGGCTGGCTGCTGTTCCGCGAGAAGCCGACACGGCGCATCCTCGGCGCGCTGCTGCTCGCCATCGGCGGCGCCGGCCTGCTGGTATTGCCGAAGCTGACGGGAAGTGCCGTGACGCCGCTTTCGGGCGCCAGCCTGTTCGGCGACGGCCTCGCCATCGGCGCCGCCTTCTCCTACGCCGCCTATATCCTCGCCGTTCGCCGCGCCCGCAACCGCGCCGCCGCCGGCCGAATCAGCCTGATTTCCAGCGCAATCTGCGCGGTGTTCTGCATCGTCGCCGCATTCGGTCTCGGCGAGGCGATCCTGCCGCAGAGCCTGACCGGCTGGCTCGCCGTCGCCGCACTCGGCCTGGTCTCGCATGCGATGGGCCAGGGCCTGATCACGCTGGCGCTCGGCCATTACGGCGCGAACGCCGCCTCGCTGGTCATGGTCTGGCCGGCGCTGGTCTCGGTGCTGGCCGCCTGGGCGATCTTCGCCGAGCAGCCCTCGCCAGCCCAGGCCTTTGGCGGCGTCGCGATCCTGGCGGCCGTGCTGCTGGTGCGGAAGGGATAGAAGCGCCCTTCCGCAAGTCTACGCGCCACCGTTCAGTTCCCGGCGGCGTAGCGCAGGATCACCGTGCCATTCTTGAGCGGCCGGCTCTCCAGCAGGTCGAACTTCCGGCGCTCGCCGCCGGCCTTGAAGAACGGCGTGCCCGCGCCGAGGCGCACCGGCACGAGCGCCAGCATCAGCTCGTCGATCTGCTTCTCCTTGAGCAGCGTGTCGCAGAGTTCCGCGCTGCCAAAAACCAGGACGTCCTTGCCCGGCGCGGCCCGCAGCTTGGCGATCTCGCCGACGATATCGGCGGTGACGCGGGTATTGTTCCAGTCGGAGCTATCGACGCTGCGCGAGGCCACCAGCTTGGGCAGCGCGTTCATATAGCGCGTGACCTCGCTGTCTTCGTTGGCTGCGGCCGAGGCCCAATAGGCCTTCATCCCGTCATGGGTGACGCGGCCGAAGACGAGGCATTGCGCCCGCTTGCCGAACTCCTTGCTGAGCGCATCGAGCTCCTCGCCCCAGGCGTCGTTGTGAAACGACAAGTCCCATTTCTCAGTACCCTCGAAATAGCCGTCGAGCGTCATGAGGTTCCAAACAATCACCTTGGCCATCGCATCCTCCTTGCAGGCGCTGTACCGCGCCATCAAAACCGCTTGCGTTTTGCAAGCGGTTGGTTTGTAGCGAAACCGATTGTATAATGCAAGCGGTTTGGAGGCGCGCATGAAAGAGACCGGTCGCTCGGGCTGTCCGATCAACCTGACCCTGGAAATCCTCGGGGATCGCTGGAGCCTGATCGTCCTGCGCGACATCATGTTCGGCAATCGCCGGCATTTCCGCGAACTGCTGGCGAAATCGGATGAGGGCATCGCCTCGAACATCCTCGCCGACCGGCTGAAACGCCTGCTCGAGAACGGTCTGCTCTCGCGCCGCGACGACGCCAGCCACAAGCAGAAGGGCATCTACAGCCTGACCGAGATGGGCATCTCGCTGGTGCCGGTCTTCGCCGCCATGGCCGATTGGGGCCGGCGCTTCCTGCCGGTGACGCCGGAGATGTCGATCCGCGCCGAGATCCTGGCCGAGGGTGGTCCTGCCCTTTGGCAGAAATTCATGGACGAGCTGCGCTTCCTCCACCTCGACGCGCCCCGGCCAGCACAGTCAGTGCTCGACGAACTCACCACCGCCTATCGCGACGCTGTGGAGCGCAAGCGCGCGGCCGAGGCCGAACCGGAAGCAGTCTGAGACATCGCCGGATCGCGTACATGCATCGATCAAAACCGCTGCTGAGGCGTTTAGCCGGCAGGAGGACTGATCATGATCCGACATCACCTGGCGAAAGCATTCGCCGCAGCGACGCTGCTGGTGCTCACGCAACCGGTCCTCGCCGAGCCGGAGGCTGGCCACGGCGAGGCTGGGTTCCTTAGTTCACTGGAGGGGCGCTTCAGCGGCAGCGGCACGCTCCAGAATGCGGGGGGCAGCAATCGCGCGCTGAAATGCCAGTTCAACGGCGACCACGAGGGCGCGCGCCTCAGCCTCGACGGTAGTTGCAGCACCGCCGCCATCTTCAGTGCGACGATCAAGATCGAATTGCGCCATGATCCCAGGACCGGGCGCTATGCCGGCACCTTCAGGGAGAGCACCGGCACGGTTGCCAACCTCTCCGGACAGCGGCAGGGACAGCGCCTGACGCTCGCCTTCAACGAGACACCGGAGAGCGTCCGCCCGAACCCGCCGGCAACACTGACGATCTCACGCCAGCAGAGCGGCGTTGCGCTGTCACTGCGCGGCAGCCAGCCGGGCAAGGGACAGAACCTCGACCTATCGCTGCGGGAGAATTGAAGCGATCCCTGCGCGCGTCCGCCGGGCGGCCTAACTCTCGGGCCATTTCAGGAGATCGCCGATCCGGGTCGCCGAGTAGAGTCTCACACTCCCGACCTCGGTGATCTTCCGTACCGCCAGATCGGGCACGAGGGCCTCGTCGAGCTCGACATGCGAGACCACGAAGACAGTAACGTCCCGGGGCAGCCATGCCAGCTCCGCCGCCACGTCGGCCAATGTCTCGGACGTCGCGGGATCGGGCAGTTGCGGAAGGGCGGGGGCCCGCTTTGCCCAGAAATTCAGGAAAACTTGCGTCGGCAGCACATTGCGGCCGGCCAGATGCCGCAGCAGCAGATGCGGGTGCTCGACGAAGACATGCGCTTCGGCTGCGGGGACCGGCTGAAGCGCCCTGACCAGTCTCGCAAACCGCCAGGCACGCTCGACCGCGCCCGGACGAACCTCTTCGACCTGCGGAACGAGCAGCACGATCGCATTCGCAGGGATCTGCTTTGCGATCGCTTCGTAGGTCGCGTCGATCTGCTTGAGCGGAGACCAGAGATAGATCAGCAGCCCGGCCTTCAGGGCCACGATCGCAATTAGAAGCGCAGACACTGCCCTGTCCGCCCCGACAGCCTGCGGCGACGGGCCGCGCAGGTAGATCACTGCGATCGTCACGATCGCCGGGACCAGGCGGCGATCCGCGGCCCCGACGCTCATCAGGTCTTTCGGCATGACGATGAACAGCAGGCCGCCTGCGAGCAACCCGGCCATTTCATGGCGGCCGGCGTTCAGACCTCGCCGCCAGACCAGCAAGCCGACGACGCCCAGGACGAGCGCCGACAAGCCATATTCGAGCGACAGGTTCGTCGTCTTGCCGACCGAGAAGACGCCTGTGACCTTGGTGATCAGATGCCACTCCGTCGGACCTGACTGACCCGGCTCCATGACCAGCAGAAGCACGCCCACCATGAGGGCCGACAGCCAGTGAGACCGGAGCAGCTTGGCGCTCTCGGCGAAGCGCCGTGCCCGCCAGTCGTCGCAGGCCGCAACCGTGACCATGCCGCAGCAGAAGCACACATAGAGCATCACCGGAAAGATGCTGGTCAGGCACATCGCACCTAGGATGAGCGCTTGGCTGACGACGAACCCGCTTGAGGGGGCCTTGTGCTGCTCGATCGCCCGGTGAAGCGCGACGAACATCACTCCGAGCCCGAGGATGTAGTTGAACAATCCCCAATAAAGCGGCTCGGAATAGACCGCGAGGAGGATGACGAGAAGGATGGGAAGGTCCGTTCTCTCTCCCCGCGCCTGCCGGCACCAGACCGCGGCCAGGATATAGGCGCATACCGCCACGCAAATGAACGCCGTCAGCGCGACCGGCGGCGGCACGATCTTGCTCAGGACGCTGGCGAATACGTCGATGGCGAGGTTCGGATAAAGCCTGTCACCTGCCTGAAAGAACTGCGCGACCGGGTCGTCGGCCAGCAGCATCTCCCACAGGGTCACCCGGAAGAGATGGTTCGGCCCATCGACGAAGAAGGCGCCGCCCGAAACCAGGATGGGCAGGGTCGCCGCCAGCATGACGAGTGCCACCTGCCCGAAAGGCGCGCCTTTTGCGGGCAGGGCAATGGCGCCGCGACCGTCCTGGTCCTGGCGGCTCGACGCTCTTGCTGCGAGGACCTGGTCTTCCATGACGGGAGTGTAGGACGCCGCCTACAACCGGCAGCAGCCGTGCAAAGTGGGTAGCTCACCGTGGCGCGGTGCGTTCGCCCCGATGCGCTACCCGTTCGACCAAAGCACCGCTAGGGCGTCACTCCGCCGCCAGTCGCGGCGGTAGCAGCTTGCCCGCCATCGCCTTGGCGCTGGCTTCGCCGGGCGTCTCCTCCTCGCGGATCGCGTCCCACTGGCTCTCATCCTCGGCCTTGCCGAAGAAGCGGCCGAAGACCCAGCCGGTGAGCCGGCCAAGATCGTCCATCACCACGTAGAAGGACGGCACGAAGACGAGGGAGAGCACGGTCGAGACGATCAGGCCGCCGATCACCGCGATCGCCATCGGCGCGCGGAATTCGCCGCCGTCGCCGACGCCATAGGCCGAGGGCAGCATGCCCGCCGCCATGGCGATGGTGGTCATCACGATCGGCCTTGCGCGTTTGTGGCCAGCTTCCAGCAGCGCCGTCATCCGGTCCTTGCCGCGCGCGACCTCCTCGACCGCGAAATCGACCAGCATGATCGCGTTCTTGGTGACGATGCCCATCAGCATCAGCAGGCCGATATAGACCGGCATCGAGACCGGGTTGTTGGTGGCGAGCAGCGCGATCACCACGCCGCCGAAAGACAACGGCAGCGAGAGCAGGATGGTGATCGGCTGGAAGACCGAACCGAACAGCAGGATCAGCACGGCGAGCACCAGCATCAGGCCCGTGGTCATCGCCTGGACGAAGCCTTGCACCACCTCGCCCTGGATCTCGGCATCGCCGGTGGCGGCGATGCGCACGCCTTCCGGCAGGCCGACCTCCTTGACGATCTCCTGGAACTTGTCCTGCGCCGTGCCGAGCTCGAAGCCGCGCTTCAGATCCGCGCCGATCGCGGCACGGCGGACGCGGTCATAGCGGTCGATCGAGGATGGGCCCTCGCCGAAGCCGATTTCGGCCACGGCAGTGAGCGGGACCGAGACGCCGGACGCGCTGATGACACGCAGAGCCGCGATATTGCGGATGTCGGTGCGGGCCTGCTCGTCGAGCTGGACGCGGATCGGCACCAGCCGGTCGCCGGCATTGAACTTGGCGAGGTTGGGGCCAATGTCGCCGATCGTGGCGACGCGCAGCGCCTCCGAGATCGCCTCGGGCGTGACGCCGAGATTGGCGGCCTGCTCCAGCTTCGGCGTGACGCGCATCTCCGGCCGGGCGAGCGAGCCCGCGGTCGCAACGTTCAGGTAGCCGTCGACCTGGCGCATGCGCGCCTCGATCTTCGCCACCGTCTCGTCGAGCGCATCGCCATCCTTGGACAGGATCGAGAACGCCATCTCGCGCTCGCCGCGCTCGTTGACATACCAGGCGCGGACGTCGGGCACAGCAGCCAGCTTCTCGGCGATGGTGACCTTGAGTTCCTTCTGGGGAACGTCGCGCTCGGCCTTCGGCGTCAGCAGGATGAAGACCGCGGCGCGACGCACCTCGCGTTGTCCGGTCGGGGAGGCTCCGCCGAGCACGAAGACGTTCGTCACCTGCGGGATCTCACGCAGCTTGTCGACGATCTTGTCGGTGGCGACGGTGGTGTCCTCCAGCGTCGCGCCGGGCGGCAACTCGACCGATGCGACGATGCGGGCGGTGTCTTCCTCCGGAAAGAAACCGGTCGGCAGCAGCGCCGTCGCCTGGATCGAGACGAACAGGAAGCCGAAGCCGGCGATCAGCGTCAGATAGGCCGTGTTGAACGGCAGCTTGCGCCAGTTCCGGGAGCCGTCGAAGCGCGGCAGCACCGGGATGCGGCGGCGCTTCAACGAAGCCTCCAGCAGCCAGGAGTAGCCGCGCATCACGAAGCCGTCCTTGGCATCGTGATGCTTCACCGGGCGCATCAGATAGGCCGCCATCATCGGCGTGATCAGGCGCGCGACCAGCAGCGAGAACAGCACCGCGATCGCCACCGTCAGGCCGAACTGGCGGAAATACTGCCCGGCGATGCCGCCCATGAACGAGACCGGCGCGAAGATCGCGACGATGGTCAACGTGATCGCGATCACCGCCAGGCCGATCTCGTCGGCGGCCTCCATCGCGGCGCGATAGGGCGACTTGCCCATCTTCATATGCCGGACGATGTTCTCGATCTCGACGATGGCGTCGTCGACCAGGATGCCGGTCACCAGGGTGATGCCGAGCAGGCTGACCAGGTTGAGCGAGAAGCCGAGCATCTCCATCGCCCAGAAGGTCGGGATGGCCGAGAGCGGCAAGGCGATCGCGGTGATCAGCGTCGCCCGCCAGTTGCGCAGGAAGACGAAGACGACGGCGACGGCGAGCACGGCGCCCTCCAGCAGCGTCTCCATCGCCGCCTTGTAGTTGCCCTGGGTATAGGCGACGGCGTCGTCGATCGGCTTCAGCGCAATCGTCGGATAGCGCTTGTTGAGCTCGTCGATCTTGGCCGCGACGACGTCCTTGACCGAGAGCTCGCTCGAGCCCTTCGAGCGGAACACTGCGAAGGAGACAACCGGCTGCTTGTTGAGGCGGCCGAAGGCGCGCGGCTCGGAGGCGGCGTCCTCGACGCGGCCGAGCTCCTTCAGGCGAACCTCGCGCCCGCCGGTGAGCTGGATCTTGCTGTCGGCGAGCTCGGCAACGGTCTTGGCGCTGGCGAGCGTGCGGATCGCCTGCTCCTGGCCGCCGACCTCACCGCGCCCGCCGGCAAGATCGACATTGGTGGCGCGGATCTGGCGGTTGACCTCGCCTGCGGTGGTGCCGAGCGCCAGCAACCGGTCGGGATCGAGCGAAATCCGGATCTCGCGATCGACGCCGCCATAGCGCTCGACCCGGCCGACGCCCTTCAGCCCCTGCAATTCGCGCGAGACGACATCGTCGACATGCCAGGAGAGCTGCTCCAGCGTCAGGCCGGGCGAGGAGGCGCCATAAGTCAGGATCGACTGGCCCTCGACATCGATGCGCTGGATCACCGGCTCGTCGATGGTTCGCGGCAGGTCGGCCCGGATCTTGGCGATCGCATCCTTGACGTCGTTGACGGCGCGGTCGGTGTTGGTTTCCAGCCTGAACTCGACCAGCGTCACCGAGGAGCCGTCGGTCAGCGTCGACATCACATGCTTGACGCCGGTGATGTTGGCGACCGCGTCCTCGACGCGCTTGCTGACCTGGCTCTCGAGTTCGGCCGGGGCGGCGCCGGACTGGGTCACCGTCACAGAGACGAACGGTACGTCGATGTTCGGGAAGCGCGTCACCGGCAGCTTCGAGAACGAGAGCAGCCCGAGCACGCAGAGCACGACGAAGAGCAGGATCGCCGGGACAGGCTTGCGGATCGACCAGGCGGAGAAATTGACGTTCACGCGAGGCTCCGTCAGTTCGTCGCGATCGGCGTGATGGCGTCGCCGTCACGCACGAAAGTGCCGGCGCGAGCGACCACGCTCTCGCCCTCGGCGAGGCCGGAGACGATCTCGGCTCGCCCGCCGCCGATCAGGCCGAGCGTGACCTTCTTCGTCGTCACCCGCCCGTCCTTGACGGACTGCACCATGGCACCGCCGCGGGCATAGGTGATCGCCGAAAGCGGCAGCACGATGCTGGTCTTGCGGCCGGTCTCGATCACGCCGCGCGCGAAGGAGCCGACGGCGACCGGCGGATTGCCGGTCAGCGTGATGCGCAGCCGCCCAAGCCGCGAGGCCTTGTCGACCTCGGGTGAGATCAGCCGGATCTGGCCGGCAAGCGGCTTGTCGGATCCGGCCGGCGTGACCGCGACCGCTTGCCCGACCTTGAGATTGGGCAATTCGACCTCGGCGACGTCGGCTTCGAGCTCGATCGCGCCGTCGGCGATGATCTTGAACAGCGGCTCGGCGGCCGCCATCGTCGCCATGGCCCCGAGCTTGGCATTGCGGCGGCTGACGATGCCGGCCTTCGGCGCCTTGATCTCGGTGCGGGCGAGCTTGACGTCGATGTCGCGGCCCTGGGCCTGGGCCAACGTCAGGTCGGCCGTGGTGATCGCGAGCGCCTGCTTCGTCGAGTTCAGTCGCGCCTGCCCGCCCCGCGCCGCGGCGGCGCGCTGGTCGAAGGTCTCCAGGCTGGCATTGCCGTTGTCGCGCAAGGCCTTGGTTCGATCGAAGGCGTTATTGGCCTGGACGAGATTGGCCTCGGCCTCGACGATCTGCGCCTTGGCCTGATCGACCGCCGCCTCGGCACGCTTGATCTGCGCCTCGTTCTGGGCGCGCTGCACTTCGAGCGTGGTGCGCGACAGCCGTGCCAGCACCTGGCCGGCAGCGACGCGGTCGCCCTCTTCGGCGAGCAGTTCTGTGACGACGACGCTGTCGATCTCGGGCGCGACCAGCACCTCGTCGCGCGCGATCATCGAACCGGAGACGACGACGCTCTGCACGATCTCGTCGCGTTTCGCGTTCGTGACCGTGATCGCCGGTCCGGCGGAAGGCTGCTGGGAGGTCGCGGCGGAGGCCGGGGCCTGGGCGAACGCCGGCGCCGGCGCGCTGGCGAGCGCGACGAGCGGCAGCAGGATCAGGGTCTTGGACGATACGGGCATGGTCAGTCTTCGTCTCTAGGAGGTTGGATCGCCGGCGGGTGGCAGCAGCATGGTCTGCGCCAGACCGCGCATCGCGGCGAACAGGGCATCGGCGCCGGCACCGGCGTCGAAATCGGGATCGACGGCGCGTCGGCAGAAAAAGCCGTCCGCCATCATGAACAGCGCCTGCAGGAAGCGCGCTTGATCGAGATTGCTCGGCAGCTCCCCGCTCGCCACGGCCGCCGCGACCGCCGCACCGAGCCCCTGCTCGACAATCTCGTCGAAACCGGCACAGATTCGCGCCATTTCCGGGGTGCGCGACGCCTCCGCCCAGATCTGCAGGGCGATGATCGCCTTCTCGCGCGGCTTGCGCACCATGTGCTGGCGGCCGAGCTCCTCGAGCTGGTCGAGCAGGCCGCCCCTGCCCGGGTCGAGCTGGGCAAAATCGGCCGCGACCTCGGTCCGGTCGCGCTCGCTGATGCCCCCGATGATCGCGTCCTTCGACGAGAAGTAGCGATAGAGATTGCCAGGGCTCATCCCCGCTTCCGCGGCGATGTCGTTCATCGTCGCCGCGTGGAAGCCGGCGCGCGCGAAGACGCGCTCGGCCGCATCGAGGATGTGGACATGGCGCTCCGAGAGACCGCGTTCGGCCGAGAAGGAGGTGAAGACCTGCGACATGCTTCTTTGGAAAGATGAGAATGAACGTTCATTCTCATGCCTGAGCCTGGCTCGAAAGTCAATCGCAGTCAGCACTGAAGGTTGCATTGCCAGAGCTGTATTGACGAAAGATTGCACAGAGCATGCATGGCGCTGGCCTCCGCCATGCCAGCCATGGCGCATAATTTGCTTGCCGCAATGGCCGGCAAACCGCATTTTAGGCGTCGTCCGGCATGGAGAATCCAGTCTCGGGAGCGCAATCGAACGCCGCGATGAACGATCTGTCCTATCGCTTCCCGACGCGTCGCCGGCTCCGCCCCCGCCTCGACGGCCTGCCGCCGCGCAAACCGGTGCTGATCGTGCTGCACCAGGAGCATTCGACTCCCGGCCGCGTCGGCCGCCTGATCGCCGAGCGCGGCCACGCCCTCGACATCCGCAAGCCGCGTTTCGGTGACCCGCTGCCGCAAACCATGCGCGACCATGCCGGCGCAGTGATCTTCGGCGGGCCGATGAGCGCCAACGACCCCGATGATTTCGTCAAGGCCGAGACCGACTGGATCGGGGTCTGCCTCAAGGAGGAAGCGCCTTTCCTCGGCCTCTGCCTGGGTGCGCAGATGCTGGCCCGGCATCTCGGCGCGACCGTCTACACCCATGCCCAGGGCCGGGCGGAGATCGGCTATTACCCGCTCAGCCTGACTGACGCCGGCCGCGCCGACGCGACCACAACCGGCTGCGTCTGGCCGGACACAGTCTATCAATGGCATCGCGAGGGCTTCGACTGCCCGACAGGCTCCGAATGCCTGGCCACCGGCGGCGACTTTCCAGTCCAGGCGATCCGCACCGGTCGCAAGGCCTATGGCCTGCAGTTCCACCCCGAGGTTACGCTGGCGATGATGTGCCGCTGGTCGGTGCGCGCCCATGAGCGCACGCTGATGCCGGGCGCCCAATTGCGCCATCAGCACCTCGAAGGCTGGTATCAGTACGATCCCTCCGTGCGCGCCTGGCTCGACGGCTTCCTTGACCATTGGCTGAAAGAGCCGGCCGAGCAGGATTCCATCGCGTGACTCGCTCCGTCATCGTCATCGGCGCCGGCATGGTCGGCGTCTCCTGCGCGCTCGCCTTGCAGAAGCGCGGCCTCAAGGTCACCCTGATCGACCGGCGCGAGCCCGGCCGCGAGACCTCCTACGGCAATGCCGGCGTGATCAGCCGCTCCTCGATCATGCCGCTCAACAATCCCGGCCTGTGGAAGAACCTGCCGAAATATCTGAGCAATCGGCACGCGGCGGTGCGCTACCGGCTCGGCCATCTCCTGGCCAATCCTGGCTGGATCCTCGGCTTCCTCAATGAGGCCAAGCCGGAGCGGCTCGCTCCGCGGGTCACGGCGCTGGAAAGCCTGATCACGCCCTCCCTGCCGCTGCACAAGCGGCTGATGACCGAGGCCGGCATCGCCTGGCGCCTGCGCGACACCGGTTTCCTCGAGCTTTGGCGCAGCGAGGCCGGCCGGACCGCCGCCGAGGCACGCCGGAGCTTCCTCGAGGACCACGGCGTGCGCGTCGAGGCGCTCGACCGCCAGGCCCTCTCGGCGCTGGAGCCGAGCCTGAACCCGATCTTCTCGGCCGCCCTGCATCACAAGGACAGCGCCTCGGTCGATTGGCCGGGCGCCGTGGTCGAGGCCTACGCTGCCCTGTTCGCCGCCCGCGGCGGCACGATCCTGCGCGACGAGGTCACTTCGTTATCCAAGCAGGGCGAGGGCTGGCGCGCGACCGCCAAGGGCGGCCATCACGACGCCGATCTCGCCGTCGTCGCGCTCGGCCCATGGAGCGCCGACCTACTCAAGCCGCTCGGCCTCAAGGTGCCGCTCAATGTCGAGCGCGGCTATCATCGCCATTACAAGCCGGCGCAGGGGCGCTTCCTCAACCGGCCGATCTACGACGTCGAGGCGTCCTACATGCTGGCGCCGATGGAGCTTGGCCTGCGCCTGACCAGCGGCGTCGAGCTCGCCCATCGCGACGCGCCCGACGACCATGCCCAGATTGAGCAGGTGCTGCCGCGGGCGCGCGAGGCCTTCCCGCTGACAGAACCGGCGGAGGACACGACCTGGCGCGGCTCGCGCCCGACCTTGCCGGACTCATTGCCGATGATCGGGCAGGCGCCGCGCCATCCCGGTCTCTGGCTCGCCTTCGGCAACCAGCATATCGGCTTCTCGACCGGACCCGTGACGGGGGAGATTCTGGCCGCGTTGATTTGCGGCGAGGCGCCTGTCGCCGATCCGGCGCCGTTCAGGCCGGAGCGATATCTTTAGAGCGCGTCATGAGAGCGCGTCATGCTCGGGCTTGACCCGAGCATCTCCGGCCGAAGGAGGCTCCAATCGGTGCGTTCTTGTCCTGTGATTCCCGGGTCTGCGCTTCGCTTCGCCCGAGAATGACGCCCTGCCGACCGGAAGCGCAGCCAGCCGCGTCAGGCGGCCGCGCTCGCGGATTTGCGCCCCTCAGACCTGGCGGGCCACCATCATCTTCTTCACTTCCGCGATCGCCTTGGCCGGGTTGAGGCCCTTCGGGCAGGCGTTGGCGCAGTTCATGATGGTGTGGCAGCGATAGAGCCGGAACGGATCCTCAAGATCGTCGAGGCGCTCGCCGGTGGCTTCGTCGCGGCTGTCGATCAGCCAGCGATAAGCCTGCAGCAGCGCGGCCGGACCGAGATAGCGGTCGCCGTTCCACCAATAGCTCGGGCACGAGGTCGAGCAGCAGGCGCAGAGAATGCACTCATAGAGGCCGTCGAGCTTCTCGCGGTCGTCCTTGGCCTGCTTCCATTCCTTTTCGGGCGCCGGCGTCGTCGTCTTGAGCCAGGGCTCGATCGAGGCGTGCTGGGCGTAGAAGCGGGTCAGGTCGGGAACCAGGTCCTTGACCACCGGCATGTGCGGCAGCGGGTAGATCGCGACCCTGCCCTTGGCCCCGCATTCATCGATGCCGGTGGTGCAGGCGAGGCCGTTCTTGCCGTCCATGTTCATGGCGCAGGAACCGCAGATGCCCTCGCGGCAGGAGCGCCGGAAGGTCAGCGTCGGGTCGACCTTGTTTTTGATCCAGATCAGCGCGTCGAGGACCATCGGCCCGCAATCGTCGCGGTCGACATAATAGGTGTCGGTGCGCGGATTGGCGGTGTCGTCCGGGTTCCAGCGATAGATCTTGAACTCGGTGACCTTCTTGGCCCCGGCCGGCTTCGGCCAGGCCTTGCCCTCGGTCAGGCGGGAGTTCTGCGGGAGCGTGAATTCAGCCATCGGTCAGATCGTCCTCAGTACACCCGCGCCTTCGGCTTGATGTATTCGATGTCGTTCGAGAGCGTGTAGGTGTGCACCGGACGGTCATCGAGCGTAACGGTGCGCTTTTCGTCATCGATCCAGGCGAGGGTGTGCTTCATCCAGTCCTTGTCGTTGCGGTCCGGATAGTCCTCGCGGGCATGGGCGCCGCGGCTCTCCGGACGCTGCAGCGCCGAGTCCATGGTGACCACCGCCTGGGTGATCAGGTTCTCGAACTCCAGCGTCTCGATCAGGTCCGAGTTCCAGATCAGCGAGCGATCGGTCGTGCCGATGTCGGTGATGCCGGCCCAGACCTCGTGGATCGCCTTGTGGCCGGCCTCGAGCGTCTCGCCGGTGCGATAGACGGCGCAATCGGACTGCATCGTCCGCTGCATCTTGTCGCGCAGCACCGCGGTCGGCGTGCCGCCCTTGGCGTTGCGATACTTGTCGAGGCGGGTCAGCGAGAGATCGGCCGAGTTCGCCGGCAGCTCCGGCTGCTTCTCGCCGGCCTTGACGGTCTCGGCGCAGCGCAAGCCCGCGGCGCGGCCGAAGACGACGAGGTCGATCAGCGAGTTCGAGCCGAGGCGGTTGGCGCCGTGCACGGAGACGCAGGCCGCTTCGCCGATCGCCATCAGGCCGGGCACGACCCGGTCCGGATCGCCGTCGACCTTGGTCAGCACCTCGCCGTGGAAGTTCGTGGGGATGCCGCCCATGTTGTAGTGCACGGTCGGGATCACCGGGATCGGCTCGCGGGTGACGTCGACGCCGGCGAAGATCTTGGCGCTCTCCGAGATGCCGGGCAGGCGCTCGTGCAGGATCTTCGGGTCGAGATGGTCGAGATGCAGGTAGATGTGATCCTTGTCCTTGCCGACGCCGCGGCCGGCCCGGATCTCCATCGTCATCGAGCGTGAGACGACGTCGCGCGAGGCGAGGTCCTTGGCTGATGGTGCATAGCGCTCCATGAAGCGCTCGCCCTCGGAATTGGTCAGATAGCCGCCTTCGCCGCGGGCGCCTTCGGTGATCAGGCAGCCCGAGCCGTAGATGCCGGTCGGGTGGAACTGCACGAACTCCATGTCCTGCATCGGCAGGCCGGCGCGCAGCACCATGCCGCCGCCGTCGCCGGTGCAGGTATGGGCCGAGGTCGCCGAGAAATAGGCGCGGCCATAGCCGCCGGTCGCCAGGATCGTCTGCTGGGCGCGGAAGCGGTGCAGCGTGCCGTCATCGAGCTTGAGCGCAAGCACGCCGCGGCAATGGCCGTCCTCGTCCATGATCAGGTCGATGGCGAAGTACTCGATGAAGAACTCGGTGTTGTAGCGCAGCGCCTGGCCATAGAGCGTGTGCAGCATGGCGTGGCCGGTGCGGTCGGCGGCGGCGCAGGTGCGCTGGGCCGGCGGGCCGTTGCCGAAATCGGTGGTCATGCCGCCGAAGGGGCGCTGGTAGATCTTGCCGCTCTCGGTGCGCGAGAAGGGCACGCCCCAGTGCTCGAGCTCGTAGACGGCGGCCGGCGCATTGCGCACGAGGTACTCGATCGCATCCTGGTCGCCGAGCCAGTCCGACCCCTTGACGGTGTCGTACATGTGCCACTGCCAGGTGTCCTTGCCCATGTTGCCGAGCGAGGCGGCGACGCCGCCCTGGGCCGCGACGGTGTGCGAGCGGGTCGGAAACACCTTGGAGATGCAGGCAGTGCGCAGGCCGGCCTGCGAGCAGCCGACCGTGGCGCGCAGCCCGGCGCCGCCAGCGCCGACGACGACAACGTCGAAGGTGTGGTCGGTGATGGCGTAGGCCTGGCCGGTATAGGCCGGGACGGGGCGGGCGCGGGTGATCGCCATGATCAGCCTCCGAACGAGATCTTCAGGAGCGCGAAGGCGCAGGCGGCGCCGACGGCGATCGCAAAGAAGGTGTTGGCCATCACGGCGAGGATCTTCAGCCCTTCGTGATGGACATAGTCCTCGATGACGACCTGCATGCCCAGGCGCATATGGATGACGCCGGAGACGGTGAAGAGCAGCATCAGGATCGCGACCTGCGGCTTGGCCAGCGTCGCGATGGCGGCGCCGTAGGGCTTGCCGATCAGCGAGAGCACGACGCAGAGGAAGCCGATCGCCAGGATGAGGTTGGCGACGGCGGTGACGCGCTGCAGCCAGAAATGACCGGTGCCGGATTTGGCGGAGCCGAGGCCGCGGACGCGGCCGAGCGGAGTACGCATCGAGGAGTTGGAGAGCATCTTCGTGTTCCTCAGCGCGTCAGGGCGATGATCCAGACGAGCACGGTGAGCGCGCCGGAGACGAGGACACTGTACTTCGCCAGATTCGTGCGGGTCTGCGGATCGAAGCCGTGGCCAAGATCCCAGACGAAATGCCTGAGCCCGCCGACCATATGGTGCAGCAGCACGAAGGTGTAACCGAACAGCACGAGCCGGCCGAGGAAGGAGCCGGCGATCCACTGCGCGGTCTCATAGGCGGCCGGGCCCGAGGCGGCGGCGATCAGCCAGAGCGCGATCAGCAGGGTACCGCCATAAAGCGCCGAGCCGGTGGCACGGTGGGCGATCGACATCGCCATGGTCCAGGACCAGCGATAGATCTGCAGATGCGGTGAAAGCGGGCGTGCCGCCGGTCTGGACTCGGCCAAGTCTTGAACTCCCGACCCTTCAAGCTCACGAAGCGAAGATCGCTTGGTATCGTTCTAGAGTGAATGGCTCTCTAACGAAACCAGCTCCATGCCGCAATGCGGTATGCATTTGTGCGATTACAGAAATCGAAATCTGTAACTTTCTGAGCTGCAACATGCCCTCAGCCGCTTCCGGATCGTCAGCGCGGCAGCAGCGCCCAGTAGTCGAAATCGAGGATGACGCCGTCGGCATACTGGTCGGCGTGCTTCAGCGGATGCTCATTGCAGGGCAGGTTCTTGGTCGCGACCAGGCGTAAGCGCAGGGCCCCGACATCCTCGCGGCCCGGCAGCTCGGCCGCCTCCAGCACCTCGCTCCAGGCGAAGACGGTGTCTCCGGCAAAGAGCGGCGAAACATGCCGGCCGGCATTGATCGCGGCGATGTGGAAGGCGTTGCCGAGCCCGTTGAAGGACAAAGCCCGCGCCAGGCTGATGACGTGGCCGCCATAGATCAGGCGCTTGCCGAAGCGGGTCTCGCGCGCGCCATAGGCGTCGAAATGCACCTTCGCGGTGTTCTGGTAGAGCCGGGTGGCGATCTGGTGCTCGGCCTCCTCGACGGTCATGCCGTCGACATGGTCGATGCGCTCGCCCGCCTGGTAGGCGCCCCAGCGGAAGGGCGAGCCGGCGAGCGCGTCGTCATAGGCGGCGGGATGCAGCGACGGACAGCCCTCGCCCAGCGCTTCCGGCGCGACGCTCTTGGGCAATTCCGGCACCTGCTCGAACTCCGCCGGCGTGCCGGGCCGACGCTTGCGCACCAGCACCCAGCGGGCATAGCTCAGCACGATCTCATTGTGCTGGTTGCGACCAATCGAGCGGACATAGACGATGCCGGCGTCGCCGCCCGATGTCTGCTTCAACCCGATCACCTCCGAGCTGGTCGAGAGCGTGTCGCCGGGGAAGACCGGCTTGAGGAAGCGGCCATCGGCATAGCCGAGATTGGCGACGGCATTGAGCGAGATGTCCGGCACGGTCTTGCCGAAGACGATGTGGAAGACGAGGAGGTCGTCGACCGGCGCGGCGGCATAGCCGATCGCCTTGGCGAAGGCGTCCGAGGACTGCACCGCGAAGCGCGGGCCGTAGAGCGCGGTATAGAGCGAGACGTCGCCGACCGTGACCGTGCGCGGCGTCGCATGGACGATGGTCTCGCCGAGCCTGAAGTCCTCGAAAAAGCGGCCCGTATTCGTCTTGCTGGTGATCTCGGACATCGGCTCGGCTCTCGCGGCGGGCCTTCATTTTGCGCTGCGGCGAGGCCCGCCGTAAAGCCGGTCTAATGACGGAGAGCTACCGGAAGTCACGCGGCCGCAAGCCCGCGTGGAACCAGGTGATCATCGAATAGATGTCATAGACCGGCAGCCCGGTCGCCGCCTGCACCGCAGCCGCATAGGGCGGCATGTTGGTGCATTCGAGCACAATGGCGCCGACCTCGGGATGCTCCGCGACCAGCCGCAGCGCGGCCTCGACCACGTCCTTCTCGGCGAGGTCGATATCCATTTCCTCCTTCTCGGCCTTGATCAGCACGCGGAAGAACTCGCGGCCATTCTCGGTGCCGGTCACCGGCGTGTCGGCGGGGACGCCAACGGCCGCAAGGTGCTTTGGCGTCAGCGTCGCCGCCGAGACGGTGACGAGGCCGACGCGCTTGCCGGGCGGCAAGGTCGCCTGCACCCAGGGCACCTGCATCAGCGAGGAGGTCGCG
Organism: Allobosea sp.; assembly: GCA_024231975.1. Taxonomy (GTDB): domain Bacteria; phylum Pseudomonadota; class Alphaproteobacteria; order Rhizobiales; family Beijerinckiaceae; genus Allobosea. The sequence goes on along the minus strand of JAAEQB010000064.1, from coordinate 14,405 downwards.
ACGGGCACACCGACCGCTGCCGCCAGCTCCTGCTGGAACAGCGAGAGGAAGCCGCAATTGGTGGTGATCGCTTCGGCGCCGTGACTGACCAGCTCCTGCGCCGCCGCGACGAAATCCGGGAGCAGCCCGGCTGCCCCCCTCAGCACCACCTTCTCGGGGCTCGCCCCGGAGACGACGCGGTAGAGCACCGGGAAGGGCCAGGTTTCGGCATTGCCCATGTCGCCGAAAATGCGCGGAAAGCGCGCCTCCAGCATGAGCACGCCGAGCGGCGCACCATAGAGCGCCTTGCCGCCCTTCGCGATGCCCCGCTTGCTCACGCGGTGATCTCGATGAGCTTGGAGAGATCGACATTGGCGCCGCAGACCAGGACGCCGAGGCGCTCGCCGGGCTGCGGCTTGTAGACCCCGCCGATCAGCGCGCCGAGCGCCGCAGCGCCACCCGGCTCGACTGCCAGGCGGAAATCGCGCCAGAGCACGCGCTGCGCCTCGACGATCGCCGCATCCGGCACCAGCGCGACATGATCGACCTCATCCTTGCAGACGTCATAGACCAGCTGCCCGACATTGCGGGCCCCGAGCGAATCGGCCGCGACCGAGGCGACGGTCACGGTCACCGGCCCCTTCGCCTCGAGCGCGGCCTGCAGCGCCCGCGAGCCCTCCGGCTCGACGCCGACGACCTTGACGCTGCTGCCGGCGAACCAGGCGGCGATGCCGGAGATCAGTCCGCCGCCACCGACCGCGACGAGGACGGTGTCGAGATCAGGCTCTTGGCTTTGCCATTCGCGGCCGAGCGTGCCCTGGCCAGCGATCGTCTCCTTGGCTGAGAAGGGGTGGATCTTCAGCGCGCCGGTCTCGGCCACGAACTTGTCGCAGGCGGCCTGGGCGTCGTCATATTGCGCGCCGCCGATCCGGACCTCGGCACCGAAGCGGCGGATCGCCTCGATCTTGGCGGCCGGCGAAATCTCCGGCACGAAGATCGTCGCCTTTACGCCGCGCTTGCCGGCGGCATAGGCGACGGCCGCGCCGTGATTGCCGCCCGAGGCCGCGGCGACGCCGGCAGCCGGCACGTCGAGCGAAAGCAGGCTGTTGAAGGCGCCGCGCGTCTTGAACGAGCCGGCATGCTGCAGGCTTTCGAGCTTGAGCGAGACATCGGCGCGCGAGCCGAAGGCTCCGGTGCCGAGCCGCATCACCGGAGTGGTGCGAGCATGGCCGGCAATGCGGTCAGCCGCGGCCTCGATCATCGAGCGCGGCACAGGCTTGTCTGTCATGGCTGGATCCTGGACGAGGGAGCGATCCGCGACATAGGTCCAGATCGCGATAGGTAGACCGTGGCTATCGCGTCCCGGCGGATCGGGGAAGGGCTTCCCGCGCCCGGCGGCAATGTGCCGGGCGACGACCAAAGCCGCGAGGGCGTCGAGCGCATCGTCGGCGGCAGCGCCGCGCGGCGGCTTCGCGTGCACGATTGCCTGCGGCAGCCCCGCCGCCAGCAGCAGGGCGCGGCGCTCGGCCATTCCCGCTGGATTGACCACGCCCTTGACCTTCTTCGGATGCAGCAACGGCGCGCCGCGCATCGTCCGGAAGGCGAGCTCGGGATGCGTCTCGAAGATGCGCTCGCGCCAGACGGGTTCAGTCCGCAGCAGCGCGTCGATCTCGCGGATGCGGGGGAAGAGATGAAAGCCCTGCTTCGAGACCATGCGCGGCGGCCCTGAGGTCGCCAGTGCCAACCGGCAAGCCTCGGCATAGTCGGCTGCATGGACCGCGCTGCGCGAGGGGATCGAGAACACCGAGGATTGCCGCTCGCCGAGCAGTGACCGCACCGCCTGCTCCGGGCCTCGTCCCGATCCGACGATCCGATCCGGCAGGCCGATCGGCATGTCGACCGCGATCAGCTCCGGCACGAGGGGGCCGGCAAGCAGGTCACTCCAGCGCGGCATGACCCGGAAGAACGGCGCCTCCGCTCCTGAGAGATCGGCGAAAGCCGCGATCCAGCCCGCCTTGCAGCCATCGACACCCGCAATCCAGCCCATCACAGCCCTGTCATTCATCTTTCGCAGAACTGACATTGCATTGCGGCGCAGCTTAGTGTGCACTGCAGCGAACCCGGCGACCCCTAATCCGGAGAACCATAATGACCGATATCCGTCCACGCCGCAGCGTCCTCTATATGCCGGGCTCCAATGCCCGCGCCCTGGAGAAGGCCCGCGAGATCGCTGCCGACGCCCTGATCCTCGATCTCGAGGACGCCGTCGCTCCCGATGCCAAGGCGCTGGCGCGCGAGCAGGTCTGCGCCGCGGTCAAGGCCGGCGGCTACGGCAGGCGCGAGCTCGTCATCCGCACCAACGGCATCGACACGCCCTGGTTCGACGCCGATCTCGCGGCGACGGCCGAAGCCGGCCCCGACGCGATCCTGATCCCCAAGGTCTCCTCGCCCGAGACACTGGTCGAGATCGGCCATCGCCTGACCGGGCTCTGGGCCAAGCCGGAGACGCGGGTCTGGGCGATGATCGAGACGCCGCTCGCCATTCTCGATTGCGAGAAGATCGCCCGCGCCGCCCGCGATCCCTCGACCCGCCTCGCCTGCTTCATCCTCGGCACCAACGACCTTGCCAAGGAGACCCGCGCCCGCTTCGTCCCGGGCCGCACGCCGATGCTGCCCTGGCTGACCACGGCGATCCTCGCCGCTCGCGCCCATGGCGTCGACGTGGTCGACGGCGTCTACAACGACCTCAAGGACGAAGCCGGCTTCAAGGCCGAATGCGAGCAGGCCCGCGATCTCGGCTTCGACGGCAAGACCCTGATCCATCCGAACCAGGTCGCGGTGGCAAACAGCGTCTTTGCGCCGGAGGAGACGGAGCTCGCCCGAGCCCGCGCCATCATCTCGGCTTTCGACGAGCCTGAGAACGCCGACAAGGGCGCGATCCAGCTCGACGGCCGCATGGTCGAGCGCCTGCACGCCGAGATGGCCAAGCGCGTGGTCGCGCTGGCTGAGGCGATCGCGGCCTGAGTTCACCTTGCCGGCCATGACGTGGTAGCGGGAGGGGTCATGGCCTCTTCCCTCCCCTACCGCCCCAATGTCGGCATCGCCCTGTTCAATGCCGAGGGCCGCATCTTCGCCGGCCGCTCACACAGTGCCGGGCCCGAGATCGTCCTGCCAGGCTTCGACTGGCAGATGCCGCAAGGCGGCATCGATGCGGATGAGGATATCGTCGCAGCCGCCCGCCGCGAGCTGGCCGAGGAAACCGGCGTGACCAGCGCCACAGTCCTCGCCGCCACACAGGAATGGTGGGCCTACGACTTCCCCGCCTATGCCGGCCCGCCGCACAGGCTGGCCGCCTTCCGCGGCCAGCGTCAGCGCTGGGTCGCGTTCCGTTTCGCCGGAACGGAGGCCGAGTTCGACATCAGCCGGCCGAACGGCGACGAGCCGGCCGAGTTCTCGGAATGGGCCTGGCTGCCGCTGGCGCAGATGCCGGAGCGCGTCGTGCCGTTCAAGCGGGCGGTCTACGAGAAGGTGGTCGCGGCCTTCACCGAGTTCACCGTCCCGATAACCTGAGCCTCTCTCGACACAACAAAAAAGGCCGCTTGCGCGGCCCTTTGCATCTCATTCGTTGCAACGAAGCGGCTTACGCCGCCTTGCGCTGCTCGAACACGCCCTTGAATTCGCGCAGCTGCACAAGCTGGTCATGCAGGCGCTTCTTCTCGGCCTCGTCATGCGAACCGGCATGGCGGGTCTCGGCGGTCAGGATCTCAGCGTCGAGGACGGCGGTGTCGACGTCCTCGAGGAAGCGGGCCTGCTCGGCCAGGATGGTAACGCTCGTCGCATTGACCTCGGCGAGGCCGCCCGAGACGAAGAATTCCTTGCCGTTGCTCGAGTCGGTCTGGACCAGGACGATGCCGGGCTTGAGCACGGCGACGACCGGGGCGTGACCGGCGAGCACGGTCATCTCGCCCTCGACCGACGGCACGATGACGCTGACGGCTTCGCCCGAGAACAGGATACGCTCCGGCGAGACGAGTTCGAATGTGAAAGTGGCCATCGTAAAATCTCTCCAGGCTCGTCATGATCGGGCCTGACCCGACCATCCCTGAAACCAGTGTCTTCTCGTCCAGAGCTTCCCGGGCAAGCCCGGGAAGGACGCGTGTCACGCCTCCCGGCCGGCTGGCGCCGGCCGGAATGGCCCGTGAAACTTACGCCGCCTCGGCAGCCAGGCGCTGGGCCTTCTCGATCGCTTCCTCGATCGAGCCGACCATGTAGAAGGCGGCTTCCGGCAGGTGGTCGTACTTGCCCTCGACCAGGCCCTTGAAGCCCTTGATCGTGTCCTCGAGCGCAACGAGCTTGCCCGGCGAGCCGGTGAAGACTTCGGCGACGAAGAAGGGCTGCGACAGGAAGCGCTCGATCTTGCGGGCGCGGGCGACGGCGAGCTTGTCCTCTTCCGAGAGCTCGTCCATGCCCAGGATCGCGATGATGTCCTGCAGGGCCTTGTAGCGCTGGAGGATCTGCTGGACCTGGCGGGCGACGCCGTAGTGCTCGTCACCGACGATCGCGGCCGAGAGCATGCGCGAGGTCGAGTCGAGCGGGTCGACCGCCGGGTAGATGCCCTTTTCCGCGATCGAACGCGAGAGCACGGTCGTGGCGTCAAGGTGGGCGAAGGAGGTCGCCGGCGCCGGGTCGGTCAGGTCGTCCGCCGGCACGTAGATCGCCTGCACCGAGGTGATCGAGCCCTTGTTGGTGGTGGTGATCCGCTCCTGCAGGTTACCCATGTCCGTGGCGAGCGTCGGCTGATAGCCGACCGCCGACGGGATGCGGCCGAGCAGCGCCGACACTTCCGAGCCGGCCTGGGTGAAGCGGAAGATGTTGTCGACGAAGAACAGCACGTCCTGGCCACGGTCGCGGAAGTCTTCCGCGACGGTCAGGCCGGACAGGGCGACGCGCATGCGGGCGCCCGGGGGCTCGTTCATCTGGCCGTAGACGAGGGCGCACTTGGAGCCTTCGCCGCCGCCCTTCTTGTTCACGCCCGACTCGATCATCTCGTGATAGAGGTCGTTGCCTTCGCGGGTGCGCTCGCCGACGCCGGCGAACACGGAGTAGCCGCCGTGGGCCTTCGCGACGTTGTTGATCAGCTCCATGATCAGCACGGTCTTGCCGACGCCGGCGCCGCCGAACAGGCCGATCTTGCCGCCCTTGGCGTAGGGAGCCAAGAGGTCGACGACCTTGATGCCGGTGACCAGGATCTGCGCGTCCGTGGCCTGCTCGGCATAGGACGGAGCCGGCTGATGGATGCCGCGGGTGTTGGTGGTCTTGATCGGGCCGGCTTCGTCGACCGGCTCGCCGATGACGTTCATGATGCGGCCGAGACACTCGTCGCCGACCGGAACCGAGATCGGCGCGCCGGTGTCGGTGACCTCCTGGCCACGGACCAGACCTTCGGTCGAGTCCATGGCGATGGTGCGGACGGTGTTCTCGCCGAGGTGCTGGGCGACCTCGAGGACGAGGCGGTTGCCGAGGTTCGTGGTCTCGAGCGCGTTCAGGATCTCCGGCAGGGTGCCGTCGAACTGCACGTCGACGACGGCGCCGATGACCTGCGAAACGCGGCCGGTGCCGGTGTTGGCGGGCTTGTCGGTCTTGGTCTTGGTAGCGGCTTTGGCCATGGTTCGAACCTCGGATGCGAAGCGTGTCGGGGGGCCGGCACGCCGGCCTGAATTTAGGCGGTTAGAGCGCTTCCGCGCCGGAGATGATCTCGATCAGTTCCTTGGTGATCATCGCCTGACGCGAGCGGTTGTAGATCGTCGTCTGCTTCTTGATCATCTCGCCGGCATTGCGCGTCGCGGAGTCCATGGCGGACATGCGCGCGCCCTGCTCGGAGGCGGCGTTCTCGAGCAGCGCCCGCAGCACCTGAACAGTCAGGTTGCGTGGCAGCAGGGTCTCGAGAATCTCGCTCTCTTCCGGCTCGTAGTCGTAGACCGCATCGGTGGTCTTGGCGCCGGCCGGGATCTCGGCCGGGATGATCTGCTGCGCCGTCGGGATCTGCGAGATCACCGACTTGAACTTCGAGAAGAACAGCGTCGCGACGTCGAACTCGCCAGCCGCGAAGCGCGTCAGGATGTTCTGCGCGATCGTCTCGGCATTGGCGAAGCCGAGCTGCTTGAAGGCGCGCAGGTCGACGAGCTCGATGATATCCGCGGCGAACTGCCGGCGCAGGATGTCATAGCCCTTCTTGCCGACGCAGATGATCTTGACCGTCTTGCCTTCGGCCTTGAGCGCGCTCGCCTTGTCGCGGGCGAGACGGGCGATCGAGGAGTTGAAGGCGCCGCACAGGCCGCGCTCGGCCGTGCAGACGACAAGCAACTGGACCTTGTCCGAACCCGTGCCGGCGATCAGGCGCGGGGCGCTGCCATTGGCGAGGCCGCCGGCAAGGTTGGCCAGCACCGCTTCCATGCGCTCGGCATAGGGACGAGCTGCCTCGGCCGCCGTCTGGGCACGGCGCAGCTTGGCGGCCGCGACCATCTGCATGGCCTTGGTGATCTTCTGCGTCGCCTTCACCGAGGCGATGCGGTTGCGTAGGTCCTTAAGGGACGGCATCCGGTCTTGATCCCCTATCCGTCACTGCAGGGAGCAGCGACGAAGCATCCAGAACTGGTGCGCAGCGGGGCTGGATTGCCTCGCTGCGCTCGCAATGATCAGGCGAAGGACTTGGCGAAGCCTTCGACGATCCCCTTCAGCTTCGCGGCGTTCGCGTCCGAAAGGTCCTTCGAGGAGCCGATCTCGTTCAGCAGGTCGGCATGCTTGCCGCGGACGAGCGAGAGCAGCCCGTCCTCGAAAGCGCGCACCTTGTTGACCGGCAGCGGGTCAAGATAGCCGTTGACGCCGGCATAGATCACCACGACCTGCTCTTCCATCTTCAGCGGCGAGAACTGCGGCTGCTTCAGGAGCTCGGTCAGGCGGGCGCCGCGGTTGAGCAGGCGCTGGGTGACCGCGTCGAGGTCCGAGCCGAACTGGGCGAAGGCGGCCATCTCGCGATACTGGGCGAGCTCGCCCTTGATCTTGCCCGCGACCTTCTTGGTCGCCTTGGTCTGCGCCGAGGAGCCGACGCGCGACACCGAGAGGCCGACGTTCACCGCCGGGCGGATGCCCTGGTAGAACAGGTCGGTCTCGAGGAAGATCTGGCCGTCGGTGATCGAGATCACGTTGGTCGGGATGTAGGCCGAGACGTCGTTGGCCTGGGTCTCGATGACCGGCAGCGCGGTCAGCGAGCCATTGCCGGCAGCGTCGCCCATCTTGGCGGCGCGCTCGAGCAGGCGGGAGTGGAGATAGAACACGTCGCCCGGATAAGCTTCGCGGCCCGGCGGGCGGCGCAGCAGCAGCGACATCTGGCGGTAGGCGACGGCCTGCTTGGAGAGGTCGTCATAGATGATGACGGCGTGCATGCCGTTGTCGCGGAAATACTCGCCCATCGAGCAGCCGGCGAACGGCGCCAGGAACTGCATCGGGGCCGGGTCGGAGGCGGTGGCGGCCACGACGATGGAGTACTCCATCGCGCCGCGCTCCTCGAGCACCTTCACCAGCTGGGCGACGGTCGAGCGCTTCTGGCCGACGGCGACGTAGACGCAGTAGAGCTTCTGGCTCTCCGGGGCACCTTCGACGTTCAGCGGCTTCTGGTTCAGGATCGCGTCGAGCGCCACGGCGGTCTTGCCGGTCTGGCGGTCGCCGATGATCAGCTCGCGCTGACCGCGGCCGATCGGGATCAGGGCGTCGATCGCCTTGAGGCCGGTCGCCATCGGCTCGTGCACCGACTTGCGCGGGATGATGCCGGGGGCCTTGACGTCGACGCGGGCGCGCTGGGCCGACTTGATCGGCCCCTTGCCGTCGATCGGGTTGCCGAGAGCGTCGACGACGCGGCCGAGCAGCTCCTTGCCGACGGGGACGTCGACGATGGCGCCGGTGCGCTTGACGGTCTGGCCTTCCTTGATCTCGCGGTCGGAGCCGAAGATGACGACGCCGACATTGTCGCTCTCGAGGTTGAGGGCCATGCCGCGCACGCCCGTCTCGAACTCGACCATCTCGCCGGCCTGGACCTTGTCGAGGCCATAGACGCGGGCGATGCCGTCACCGACGGAGAGAACCTGACCGACCTCGGTGACCGAGGCTTCCGAGCCGAAGTTCGAGATCTGCGACTTCAGGATAGCGGAGATTTCAGCGGCGCGGATGTCCATCAGCCGACCTCTTTCATGGCAAGACGAATAGAATTGAGCTTGGTTTTCAGGGACGCATCGACCATGCGCGAGCCCATCTTGACGACGAGACCGCCGATGATGGCCGGGTCGACCTTGAGCGAAACGTCGACATCCTTGCCGGCGACCTCCTTGAGGGCGGCGGTGATGTCCTTGAGCTGAGCCGCGGACGGCTCTTCGGCCAGCGTGACCTCGGCGCTGACCACGCCCTTGGCCTCGGCGACCTTGGCGCGGAAGGCGCGGATCATGCCCGGCAGCGCGAACAGGCGGCGCTTGCTGGCGACGAAGCCGATGAAGTTGGCGGCAAGCCCGGTGATGCCGGCCTTGGCGGTGAGCGCGGTGATGGCGGAAACCTGGTCCTGCGCCGAGAAAGCCGGGCTCTCGATCAGACGCTTGAGATCGTCGCTCTCGGCGATCATCGCCGCGAAGCCGTCGAGGTCCTTGGCGACGGCTTCGACCGTCTTGGCCTCGCTGGCCAGTTCGAACAGAGCCGTCGCGTAACGCTCGGCCACGCCCGAGACTGGGGACTGTTCCTGCGATCCGCCCTCGGCCACGCTTTCGCTCTCTCTTCCAGGGGACCGCTCCGGCGACCTTCTGACGAAGGTGGAGTGCACGGCCCCGACGCTGCGATGATCAAGCGCGCGACAAACCTGTTCCAGGGCTTGCGGCGCTTGGATTGCGGCGGTGCGATAGCATGGGGTTTCGGGGTGCGCAACCGACGAAATACCCGCTTCCCATGCTTTGGATGCGGTCGAAAGAAGCAGGTTGTGCAGGGCGCGTTGGCCGACCGGCTCGCCATTCCTTCTCGCCAGAGTTTTGATTGGCAGGTCGACTGGCAGTCCACGCTCGGCCGAAGCTGGCGCCCTGTCGGTTTGGGGGGAAACCTTCGCAGAAACCCGAAAGCCTATTTTTCGGTGGGCTTGAAGCCGAGATACGTCCCGCCGACGAAGCCCATCATGATCAGGAGGGTGGTATCGAACTTGATGAAGCTAAAGCTCGTGATCACGTTCCAGGTGAAGATGACGGCCAGCAGTAGCGACCAAGCGACCATCTGGATACGGTGGATCTGCGGTGCCGAGCCGCTTTGCAGGATGTCCTTCCAGAAAGAGCCGGTGGTTTTAGTAGGCTCCCCTTGGGCACGCGCCTCAGCATTCTGAGCATTGGTGATGGGCACCGCAATGAGGCCGGTCGCCGCCGTGATCCCGAGCAGCAGAAGCAGTTCGGAATTCAAGATTCCGTTGATGTGACCCAGGACCAGCCAGATATAGATGAAGCCGAAGAAGACCAGAGCCCCCCACATCGCCATTTGCGAACGGGCCAAGCTGTAGGGCGCCGTCGGCCCGCCGTCTGCGCCCTTCGCGTCGTGATCGCGCAGCAAGGTCGTCGAACGCGCCTGCAATGCGAAGGCGACCATCAGGCACAAAGCTGCGGTGGCGCCGAGACCGACGAGCCACGATCGATAGATCAGCACACTGATCGAGTGCGGTTCCTGGCTAGGCTCGGGGCCGCTGCTGTTTTCCCGCCGCGACAGCCCTACATCGAGAACCCGGTAACGGTCATACCAGCTTTGGCCCGCGACGGCGTCGGTCGACCCTCCGAGGACATCACGCCAGAATTTTCCGGTTTCAGAAGCAGCATCGGTGGCCGGTTGAAGACGGAACACGAGGTACTGTATGTCAGGCCGGGCCAGGGCATTGAATGCCAGATCGTTCGCCCTCTTGCCGCCGAAGAACAGGACGGTCTTGACGACGTCCGGCCCCTTCTCGACTGCAGCGCGGGCCGCTTCCTGCTCCGAGAGGATTTGTCGATACTTCTGCTCCTCGGTGCTGGCTTTTTTGACCAGGCCTTCAAGCTGGCGGCTCAGCTCCGCTTGTTTCTTTCGCAGATCATCGACCGGCCGGCCAGCAGCCACCGCCTCCTCAATCTGCTTATCGAGGTCTTGTGACTCGTCGAGCTTTGGCCTGACGGCGTTTTGCGCGCGCTCGAAGTTGGCAGCGCGCACGAGCGCTTCTGCTCGCTTGCCCTGTAGCGTATTGTTGAGCGCAGCCGCACCGTCCTGCGAAGCAATGCCGGCTGCCGCAACACAAAGGCTGCCGCCCAGCTCAACGCGCTCGGGCCAAACGCCGACGATCCTCAACACGCCGTTCTCGGCACCGTTCGGAGGAGTCTGCGGCAATTTCCCATTGAAATGCTTCTTGCAAGTCTCTTCCGTCACTTTCTGCGATAGGTCGGAATCGGCCCCGTAAACTACGAAGAAACTGCAGATCGCGAATAGCAGCAGGCCAAGTACCGAGAGCATGGCCGCGAGCGGCAATTTTTTGATCAAGCCCAGATATGTTTCGCTCGGAGGCTGCGATGTCTTGGCAGGAATCGGCGGTATCCCGGCCGAATTAGGCGATGCCTCGGCCGGAGTCGCCGATGTCTCGGGCGGAGTTAGTGGTGTCTCGGGCGGATTCGGCGATGCCTTGGCCGGATTCGACGATGTCTCGGTCATGTCGCCCCCTAATCTGCCGCAAGGTAACATGCTCGCACTGATTGTAAATCAATCTTCAACTTCGAGGCGCCGCCGCCAGCCGATGCGCCTCACAAAAAGCTCTGCGGATCGACGTCGACCGCGACCCTCACCGAACCCTTCGGCCGCGGCGCCCGCTTGAGCCAGGCGCGCAGGTAATCCTGCAGGTTGATCTCGCGCGCCGTCCTGACGATCAGCCGCATGCGATGGCGCCCGCGCAGGATGGCGAGCGGCGCCTCGGCCGGGCCGAGCACGGCGACCCCGGCCGGCGCCTCCGCACAACGTGCCAGCGCCCGCGCATGGGTCTCTGCCTCGCCCTGCGAATTCGCCGAGACGATCAGCCCGGCGAGCCGACCGAAGGGCGGCAAGCCGGCGGCCTCGCGCGCCGCCGTCTCAGCCGCGTAAAAGCGCTCGGGATCGCCGGAGATCAGCGCCTTCAGCACGGGATGATTGGGGTCATGGGTCTGCAGCAACGCCCGCCCCGGCTTCTCGCCGCGCCCGGCCCGGCCGGTGACCTGCCTGAGCACCTGGAAGGTGCGCTCGGCAGCACGCGGATCGCCCGATGTCAGGCCGAGATCGGCATCGATCACCCCGACCAGCGTCATCCCCGGGAAGTTGTGGCCCTTGGCGACGAGCTGCGTGCCGATGACGATGTCGAACTCGCCTTCGGCCACCGCCATCAATTCCTGCTTCAGGCGCTCGGTTCCTCCTGGAAAATCGCTCGACAACACGATCGAGCGCGCCTGCGGGAACAGGGTCGCGACCTCCTCGGCGAGGCGCTCGACGCCGGGCCCGCAGGCGACGAGACTCTCAGGCTGATGGCAGGCCGGGCATTCATGTGGACGGCGCTCGACATGGCCGCAATGATGGCAGACCAGCGCCCGCCGGAAGCGATGATCGACCAGCCAGGCCGAGCAGTTCGGGCATTGGAAGCGATGGCCGCAATCGCGGCACAGCGTCAGCGGCGCATAGCCGCGCCGGTTGAGGAAGAGCAGCGACTGCTCCTTCGCCTCGAGATTGGCCTCGACCGCCTTGATCAGCCCGGTGGAGAGCCAGCGCCCGCGCTCCGGCTTGTCCCTGCGCAGGTCGACCAGGCCGAGGGTGGGCAGCTCGCGCCCGCCAAAGCGCTCCGGCAGCTTGAGATGGAGATAGCGGCCGCGCTCGGCATTGACGCGGGTTTCCAGCGAAGGTGTCGCCGAGGCCAGCACCACCGGCGCGTTCTCGATCTTGCCACGCACCACTGCCATGTCGCGGGCATGGTAGGCGACCCCGTCCTCCTGCTTGTAGGCGGCCTCATGCTCCTCATCGATAACGATCAGACCAAGATCCTTGTAGGGCAGGAACAGCGCCGAGCGCGCCCCCGCCACCACCAGCGCCTCGCCCTTGGCGATCGCTGCCTGCAGCCGCTCGCGCCGGCGCCCGCTCACCGCCGAATGCCATAGGCCGGGCCGGACACCGAAGCGCGCCTCGAAACGGTCGATGAACTGCGCGGTCAGCGCGATCTCCGGCATCAGGATCACGCTCTGGCGCCCGAGCCGGATCGCCTCGGCGACGGCCTCGAAATAGACCTCGGTCTTGCCCGAGCCGGTGACGCCTTCGAGCAGCGCGACCTGCCAGGACTGCTTGCGCACGAGATCGGCGAGGGCATCGCCGACCGCACGCTGGTCGTCCGAGAGCTGCGGTTTGGCATAATCGGGATCGGGCCGCGCCGCGATCGCCTCCTGCGGCAACGCCTCGATGGAGAAAGTGCCGGCATCGACGAGGGAATCGATCACCGCCGTGCTGACCGAGGCCGCCTCCGCCAGCGCCGACTTGCCGATCAGCAGCCCGCCCTCAGCGGCGGCGATGGCGCGGGCACGAGCCGGCGTCATCCGTGCCGGCGGCGCGCCGACCAGTCTCACGCCGAGCTTCGGCCGCTCCGGCGTATCGTCGGGCGGGCGGCGTAGCGCCAGCGCCAGTACCGAGCCCTTGGCGGCGAGCGTGTACCAGGCGACCCAGTCGACCAGCTTGCGCAAGGCCGGATCGAGCGGCGGCATGTCGAGCTTGCCGACCACCTTCTTCAAATTGCCGCCACGGCCGGAGCCCGCTTCCCAGACGACGCCGACCGTCTCGCGCGGCCCGAGCGGCACCTGCACGACATCGCCCGGCGCAAGCGTGAGCCCCGGCGGCACGGCATAGCTATAGGCCTGGTCGAGGCCGAGCGGGATCAGCACCTCGACCGTGCTGCCACCGCCCTGCCCTTCGTCGAGCGCATCGTCCATGCGCCCGTCTCTAGCACTGATTCGGTGTGACGGGCGGCAGCAACCTCAGGCCGCGGCCGGCCGCTGCGCCATCAGCCTGCGCATCGTCCAGACGAAGACCGGCCAGAGCAGCGCGCCGAAGGTCATCGCCGCCAGCACCGAGGAGACCGGCCGGTTGAAGAAGGGCAGGATCGAGCCGTCCGACTTGATCAGCGACGTCACGAAGCTCTGCTCGACCATCGTGCCCATGACGATGCCGAGCACCATCGCCGCGACCGGGTAGCCGTTCTTCTCCATCACGAAGCCGATCAGGCCGAAGGCGGCGACGCACCAGACCGCGAACAGGTTGTTGCCCGCCGTTGCGAAGGCGCCGACCGCGCAGAAGATCATGATCACCGGCATCACTGCCGAGCGCGGCGCGCCGACCACCTTGCTCGCGAGCCGGATCATGATGATGCCGAGCGGGATCATGATGATGTTGCCGATGATGAAGATGATGTAGAGCGCGTACATGCTCGACGCCTGCGACGAGAACAGTGTCGGGCCGGGGTTGAGGCCCTTCATGTAGAGCACGCCGATGGCGATCGCGGTGATGGTGTCGCCGGGGATGCCGAAGAGCAGCGCCGGCACCCAGCCCGAGGCGAGCGAGGCATTGTTCGAGGCGCCGGCCTCGATCAGCCCCTCGGGATGGCCGGTGCCGAATTTCTCCGGCGTCTTCGAAAAGCGCTTGGCCATGGCGTAGCTGACCCAGGCCGCCATGTCGGCGCCGGCGCCCGGCAGCACGCCGATGATGATGCCGATCAGGTTCCCGCGCGCCTGCTGCTTGGGGTATTTCTTGGTCAGCGCCCACTGGCCCTTGAGGATCGAGCCGAGCCGTCGGTTCTCCAGCTTCGGCGGCTCGCGCTCGGTCAGAGCCCGCATCACCTCTGCCAGCGCGAAGACGCCGACCAGCGCCGGGATCGGCTCGATGCCGCCCAAGAGATCGGTGGAGCCGAAGGTGAAGCGCGCAACGCCGCCGGGATTGTCGATGCCGATGCAGGTGATCAAGAGGCCGAGCAGCATCGCCGCGATCGCCTTGATCGGCGAGGAACGCGCCACCAGCGTCGAGCACATCAGGCCGAGCATGGCGAGCCAGAAATTCTCATAGGTCGAGAAGGACAGCGCCATCTCGGCCAGCAGCGGCGCGATCAGCATCAGCGAGAGCGTGCCGGCGATGCCGCCGAGCGCCGAGAACCAGAGGCAGATGCCGAGCGCCGTCTCCGCCTCGCCCTTGCGCGTCATCGCATAGCAGGCTGTTGAAAAACCCGCTCGCCGCAGGGCATTCGGCGTGATTCATTGTCTTCGAAGGGGTTCGGAGATCGGTGCATGCGCGGTGACGACAATCGGACGGGCGAGCTTTTCAGCTACGTCGATCTTGAAGCGCGGGTT
>JAAEQB010000063.1 GCA_024231975.1 Allobosea sp. | reverse complement strand
GGCCGTGGGCGAGCCCGCGGGCAGGTAATCCGGATCCTGGTACCAGGAATCGAAGCTCAGCATCCCATCGGCGGCGCCTGCCGATCCGCCGCCCGCACGATTCAGGCAAGGAATCATGCGCCGCAGCACTAGTACTACTAGCCTAGCAGCCGCTGACCGGCGGTGCCGCCGCAACGTCGCGGCCACCCACGTCGCGGAGCAAGCGGGTGCTGCTTTGCCACCCGCGACGCACCTGACGGCGTCGCAGCGGACCTTACGCCCCGCTCCGCCGCGGTAGCCGCAAGGTCGGCAGAACCGACGCCATGCCCGCCGGCCGACATCGATCCTGCCGGCAAGGTTCGACTGCCAGCCGGAGAACCCGCCCCGGGGCGGGTCCGCTTGAATCGGCTGAACGGCATCGGCGCCGGTTGGTCTGGAGTGCTCGCCATGGCCACGATTATATGCCCCTCTGGCCCAATGTAGGTGAGACAGTTGCCTCCTCGACCGAGGTCACGCAAATCTCGAAGACGAAGACGGGGTAGCTGCGCCGAGCGTGGCTCAGGAAGGCGGTGAGGATATGGTTGAGCTCGCGGTGGGGGTCCGGGGCGGTAAGAGCCGCCTGGCGGCCTTCGAGTAGACAGAAATCGCCCACGGGCGCTTCGTCGAGCGCCTCGCGGGCGAGCTGTTTCTGCGACCGAGCCCTGCTCGGTCATCCGGCGCGTCGCGGCGGCGGTGGCGTCGGGGGAGCCAGGCGCTCCTTTGGTGCCAAGCATTTTCCAGAAACGGGCCGCTTTGGGCGAGGAGGGCCTCCGAGGCATCCAGCTCGTAGAGAGGGTCTGCCGGGCGGGGCACCCGCGGGGCGTCGACCGAGCCACGGCGCCGGCACGGCGAGGCGGGTGCCGACACGGGCGAGGGCGTGAGGCGCCGCAACGGGGCGTCGCGTTGTCGAGGGCGCGGCACGAGGCACACAGCGCGTCGGCGCGGCCAGACAGCGACGGGGACGCGCCATGGCGCCGCGACGGGGCGCGACTCAGGCGAGTGCGGAGACGGGCAGAGGGCGCAGCGGCACGCTGCGACTCGTGC
>JAAEQB010000062.1 GCA_024231975.1 Allobosea sp. | reverse complement strand
GGTGGTGGCGCCGTCGACGACGGCGTTGATCTCGTTGATGCCGGCGACCAGCTTCTGCATCTGCTCGTCGGCCTGGTCGATCTGCAGCCGCGCCGAGAAATCGCCCGCCGCCGCCGCCGCGACGACCTCGCCGACATCCGACACCACCACGGACATCGCGTCGGCGGAGCGGATCCGCTCGGCCGAAGCCGCCCGCTCCTGCTCCTGCAGCTGCGCGACCTGCTCGGTGCTCTGGCGCAGGACCGCCACGGCCCGCGCCATGTCGCCGATCTCGTCATGCCGCTTGGTATGCGGTACCGCGATCGCGGTCTCGCCGGCGGTGAGACGGCTCATGCTCGCGCTGAGATCGAGCAGCGGCCGCGTGATCGAACGCTGTGCGAACAGAAGCGCTGCCGCGACCGAGGCCAGCAAGGCGGCAAACAGCACCGATGGGAGAATCCACTGCACCTGGCGCGTGAAGGCAGCCGCCTCGTCGGAGAGCCGGTTCCCGACATCCTCATTGCGCTTGCCGAAGGCGACGAGCTGGTCATTCAGCGCCTTGCGGTTGACACGGTTCTCGTCGTTGTTGCCCTGCTGGTTGGCAGCCGCGGTCGAAACCTCGCGACCGAGGCGAATCAGCTCGCCGCGGAAGGTGATGAACTCCTCGACCGACTTCTGCAGCTTGAGCGCGGTCTCACGCTCCTGGGCCGGCACGAGCGCAACCAGATCGGCGGCGAGCTTGCGCATCACCGGGAAGCGCGCCTCCTTCGGCTTGGCGAAGGCCTCCGCCTCCTTGGCGTCCTTCGACATGTAGATGCCGCGGGAATCCATCACTACTGCGAAGACCTGCGTGTTGAGCCGCTCGGTGAGCAAAGCGATCTCGCCCTGAACATCGGAACGCGCGTTGAGGTCGTTGGAGCGCGACAAGGCATAGAGACTCAAGGCCGCCGTGAGCACTGCGCCGGCGACGATGATCGCGAGCATCGCCAGCACTTTGGAACGGATCGACTTCATTGCGTGACATCCACTTGTCTTGTCTCGCCACCTTGCGAGGGTCATTGCATTGCAGCGAGGCTCAAAACCGAACCAAGCTAACCAAGAGTCATGGTAGATAAACCCCTAAGAGCGCCTTAAGAGCCGCTGCATCATCGTCGCTCGCTCCAGTTGTGGAAAGGACGCGCGGCCTGCCGCCGTCGGGCGAGCCTTACGGCATGCAGCGGCGACATATCGGACTGTGACATTCAAGCCACGCTGTGCGTCGGCCATAATTCCGCCACATGCTTTTCACCCCGGCGCCACGCGGGACCGTGAAGTGAAAAGGACCAGCCGGCGAGAATTCATTGGAACTTGTCGGCAATTCGCCTGTTTCCGCTGCCAGCCGCCGCCCAATTCACGAGCCGAGTCATGTCCACCCCCCTGCCTGACGCCTCCACCGCCTGCTCCCGCCGCCGCTTCCTGACGATGGTCTCGGCCTTCGTCCCCGTCGGCCTCGCCGGCTGCGTCAGCGGCCCGCAGCAACCCTTCGAAGCCAGGACGCCGGTTCACCAGAACGCGGCCTTCCTGTCGATGTATGACGAGCGGCCCGACGAGCGGCACCCGCTGCCGGCGACCGATATCGACGAGGTCGACACGCGCTTCCTGCGTCAGGAAGTCGACTACCGGACCCCGGAACGGCCCGGCACGATCGTGGTCGACACCTCGGCCCGCTATCTCTACCTCGTCCGCGAGAATGGCCGTGCCATCCGTTACGGCATCGGCGTCGGCAAGCAGGGCATGTCCTGGCGCGGCCGCGCTACGGTCGCCCGCAAGGCGGAATGGCCGCGCTGGACACCGACTGCCGCGATGATCGCCCGCGAGCCTGAGCGCAACGCCCGCTGGGCCGGCGGCATGGCCGGCGGCATCGAGAACCCGCTCGGTGCTCGCGCGCTCTATCTCTACCAGGGCAGCCAGGACACGCTGTATCGCATCCACGGCACCAGCGAACCCTGGTCGATCGGCAAGGCGGTGTCCTCCGGCTGCATCCGGCTGTTCAACCAGGACATCATCGACCTCCACAGCCGCGTCCCGACCGGCACCCCCGTGGTCGTGCTGAACCGCAACCCGATCGGGGAGCCGGAGATCGAGGAGACCGACGCGCCGCTGCCGCCCGACGACATCTGAGGGCTCGCAGCGGACCAACCGGCTTCTTCACGAAGGGCGGCTCGCAGCCGCCCTTTTTCTTGCCGTCATGGTCCCTTCGCCAGATCGGGCTACTCCGCCAGCCCCGGGCGACTGCGATTTGCCTCGACGCGGTTTTGCGCTACGCCCTGCCGGTCGGCAGCCCGCCGACGAGACGATGAGACCGCCAGATGCGCGTGACGATGATCGGTTCAGGCTATGTCGGCCTGGTCTCCGGAGCCTGCTTCGCCGACTTCGGCCATGAGGTGACCTGCGTCGACACCGACGCGGGCAAGATCGCCGCCCTGAAGCGCGGCGAAATCCCGATCTACGAACCCGGCCTCGACGACCTCGTCGCCAACAATGTCCGCGCCGGGCGGCTCTCCTTCACCACCGAGCTTGCCGGGCCGGTCGCGGCGGCCGATGCCGTCTTCATCGCGGTCGGCACCCCCTCGCGCCGCGGCGACGGCCATGCCGACCTGTCCTATGTCCACCAGGCGGCGCGCGACGTCGTTGCGGCGATCGACGGCTTCACCGTCGTCGTCACCAAGTCGACCGTGCCGGTCGGCACCGGCGACGAGGTCGAGCGGATCATGCGCGAAACACGCCCGGATGCCGATTTTGCCGTGGTCTCCAATCCGGAATTCCTGCGCGAAGGCGCGGCGATCGCCGATTTCAAGCGGCCGGACCGGATCGTGATCGGCACCGAGGACGACCGCGCCCGCAAGGTGATGGAGGACCTCTACCGGCCGCTCTATCTCAATGCCGCACCGCTGCTGTTCACCGCGCGGCGGACTTCCGAGCTGATCAAGTACGCCGGCAATGCCTTCCTGGCGACCAAGATCACCTTCATCAACGAGATGGCGGACCTGTGCGAGCGGGTCGGCGCCAATGTCCAGGAGGTCGCGCGCGGCATCGGCCTAGACAACCGCATCGGCGGCAAGTTCCTGCATGCCGGACCCGGCTATGGCGGCTCCTGCTTCCCGAAGGATACGCTCGCCCTGATCAAGACGGCGCAGGACATGGAAAGCCCCTTGCGCCTGGTCGAGACCGTCGTCGCGGTCAACGACCAGCGCAAGCGGGCGATGGCGCGCAAGGTCATCGCCGCCTGCGGCGGCTCGGTGCGGGGCAAGCGCATCGCCCTCCTCGGCCTCGCCTTCAAGCCGAACACCGACGACATGCGCGAGGCGCCCTCGCTGGCGATCGTCACCGCGCTGCTCGATGCCGGCGCCGAGATCACCGCCTATGACCCAGAGGCGATGGCGAGCGCCAAGACCTTGATGCCCGAGATCGCCTACGCGCCCGACGCCTATTCCTGCCTCGACGGGGCGGACGCGCTGGTGATCGTCACGGAATGGGATGCCTTCCGCGCTCTCGACCTCGACCGGGTCAAGGCGGCGTTGCGGCATCCCGTCGTCATCGACCTGCGCAACATCTACCGCTCCAGCGAGATGCGCGAGCGCGGCTTCACCTATGTCAATGTCGGGAATGCCTGAAGCACCGCCCGCGGCGGCGCGACAGAAAGGCGCCGGGCCATCGCCTTGATAGCGTCATAAGCCGTCACCACCTTTCGTGGCGACAGGGCGACCGCCCTGTCCACCATGAGAGGAGATGACGATGACGCCGCAAGAACGCGACGTGATCGCCGGGATTTTCGATCGCCTGCGCCAGGCGGAAAACCAGCCCCGCGACCCCGAGGCTGAGCGCTACATCGCCGACCGGCTGCGCGAACAGCCCTATGCCGTCTATGCGATGGCGCAGTCGGTCTATGTGCAGGAGCAGGCGCTCACCAGTCTGCAAGGCCAGATTGACCAGTTGCAGGCCGAGATCGAGCGTCTGCGCAGCCAGCCGCCCGCGCCGGCCCCTGCCCCGGCTCAACAGTCCGGCGGTTTCCTGTCGGGCATCTTCGGCGGCGGCGGCCAGCCGGCTCGGTCCGGCTCGGTGCCGTCCTTCCCGCAGCGCGCTGCGCCGCAGCCGGCTTCGCCGCCCTGGGGCAGCCAGGCCGCAGCGCCGCAGCAGGGCATGGCCCCGCAGCAAGGCATGGGCGCGGCCCCTGCCCCCGGCTCCTGGCAGAACCAGCCGGCCCAGCCGCAGGCTCCGGCCCGCGGCGGCGGCTTCATGGCGAGCGCGCTGACAACGGCGGCTGGCGTCGCCGGCGGCATGGTCGCCGGCAACATGCTGATGAACGCGCTCGGCGGCAACAAGAGTGCGGCGAGCACAAGCGAGGCCAAGCCGGCCGAAGCGAGCACGGCGCAGAACAAGGACGCCTCGCAGACCAATGAGGCCTCGAAGGATACGCAGACGGCTGCCGACCAGCAGCCGGCGGCGGAACCGCAGCAGGCCTATCAGGAGCCGACATACCAGGACGCCAATTATGACGATGGCAGCTATGACGACGGCTCGGGCGGTGGCGACGACGACTGGGCCTGAGCGCCGCGCAGTCCCCTGAAACGACGAGGCCCGCCTGGCGACAGGCGGGCCTTTTGTCTCAGAGGAACGGCGGACGAGGCGCCGGTGGCGGCCGATGGCAGAGCCTTCAGGCCAACGTCTCGGCGATGAACACCTTCTGGACGATCTGCCAGCGCCCGTTGAGATAAAAGCAAGACAGCAGGTCGGTCATTTCGCGAGGCGGAATCCGCACGCGCAACTTGAGCAGCGCCATGTCGCGGGTCACGGCGATGGAGAGGATCTGGTCGGCGCGCACGCTGCCCGCATCCCGCGGAGACGTCAGGCTCCGGACCATATCGAGCCAGGCGGCAACAGGAGTGACCACTACGCTGTTGCCATCACCGCGCCGGGTGACAAAGGCGGCAGGATCGAAGATGGCCGCAAAGCTGTCGGCATCCATCGCATAGACAGCATCGAAATAGGTTTTTGTCAAAGCGACCAGCTCATCTATATTTGCCACCGAGGGCATAGCTTGTGGCGTCATTATGATTTCCTTCAGTTTCAGTATCCAACAGAGTATAAATATGAGCGGGTGGATTTTTTAATATGCACACTCTAATCAGCTTTATAAGCTGAGCTAAGCAATCGAGACGATCATGAACCCGTCCCTTTTGTCTGCCGGAGACTTCAACCAGCTCCGAGCCTTCGTGGCGGTCGCCGGCTCGTTGAACTTCAGCCGGGCGGCCGAAAGGCTCGGAGTATCATCCTCGGCGTTGAGCCAGATGGTCCGCGCGCTTGAGGAGCGGGTCGGGCTCAGCCTGTTCAACCGCACCACCCGCAGCGTCTCGCTTACCGAGGCGGGGGCCAAGCTGTATGAACGGGTGCGGCCCGCCGTCGAGGAGCTGGCGGAGGCGCTGGGCGAGACCCGCGAGCGCCGCGCCAATCCCGCCGGGACCGTGCGGATACACTGCTTCCCAGGGGCGGCGGACATCCACCTGACCCCGATCCTGCGGGCGTTCAGCGATGCCTATCCGCAGGTCGCGCTCGACATCACCCTCGACGATGCCGTCGTGAACATCGTCGCGGAAGGCTAT
This sequence comes from Allobosea sp., assembly GCA_024231975.1. GTDB lineage: Bacteria > Pseudomonadota > Alphaproteobacteria > Rhizobiales > Beijerinckiaceae > Allobosea. Next base: position 116,772 of record JAAEQB010000062.1, on the reverse strand, counting down.
GACGTCGCCATCCGGCTCGGGGAGGTGATCGACAAGGACCTTATCGCCGTGAAACTCGGCCCGGAGCTGCGCCAGACCGCGGTGGCCTCGCCCGACTATCTCGCCCGGCACGGGACTCCGGCCCATCCGCGAGACCTTCTCGCCCATCGCTGCATCTGCTGGCGCTGGCTGGGGCAGAAGACGCCGTACAAATGGGAGTTCATGGAAAACGGCAAATGGTTCGAGGTCGCCGTCGATGGCCCCCTGATCTCCAACAGGAAGGACTTCGGGGTGCAGGCGGCCGTCGACGGGGTCGGCATCGCATTCGCCAGCCAGCAATTGATCGCGCCCCACATCACTGAGGGCCGCCTCGTCCCGCTGCTCGAGGCCTGGTCTGCGCCCTTCCCCGGCTACTACCTGTGCTATCCGGCCCAGCGGCAAATGGCGCCGTCGCTCCGCGCCGTGATCGACGCCATCCGCGGCGGCCTGCGTGCAGCGAACGCGGCTGGCACGGCCATGGCGGCGATGACGATGGCGCGGGCGGCGGACACTGCTGCGCCCGAGTGAACGCCCCGCCCGCTCCTGAAACGACGGGGCCCGCCTGGCGACAGGCGGGCCCCTTCCGTCCAGCGATTTGCGACAGGCCTCAGATCACGAAGACCTTGGCGCCGACCCGGACACGCTCGTAGAGGTCGATCACATCCTCGTTGTTCATGCGGATGCAACCGGAGGAGACCGCCTGGCCGATGGTGTTCGGCTCGTTGGTGCCATGGATGCGGTAGAGCGAGGAACCGAGATAGAGAGCGCGGGCGCCGAGCGGGTTCTCGGGACCGCCCGTCATGAAGCGCGGCAGGTCGGGCCGGCGCTTCAGCATCTCGGCCGGCGGCGTCCAGCTCGGCCATTCCGCCTTGCGGGTGACCGCCTTCATGCCGGCCCATTCGAAGCCGGGGCGGCCGACGCCGATGCCGTAGCGCAGGGCGCGGCCGCCGGGCTGGACCAGGAAGAGGAAGCGGCGCGGCGTATCGATGACGATGGTGCCCGGCTTGTGCGGGCCGTCATAGGCGACTTCCTGCTTCTGGAAGCGCGGATCGAGCGTGCGCGCGATCGGCCGCTCGGCCGGGATCGGCTCGCCGAGCGCGGCGGAGCGGCGCTCGCGGCGCGGCTCCATCGGATCGCCCTGGATCGGCACCGGCGCCTCATAGTCCGAGAGGCGGCGCGTCGCCGGCTGCTGGCCATAGGCGCCACGCTGCGGCCGGTTGTAGACCGCCCCGCCCCGGCCATAGTCGGTCGGGTCCCGGCCGGTCATCATCATCTCGATGAAGCCGCCGCCATATTGGCCGCGGCCGGCCGAATGCGTGACCATCGGATCGGCCGGGCGCCAATAGGTCTCGGCATTGGCCTGAGCCGACAGCAGCACGCCGCCGAGCACGGCGAGGGGAACGAGATAGAGCGGACGCATGACGCAACTCTCTTGACGCAACTGGCGGGAAGCGTGAGGCGATGCGTTGAAATGAATGGTGAATCGTTGACTCTATCGCTCCCGAAACTCGCTTAATCACTCGAATTCCCGGGATTAACCTTAGCGATCCCCGAGCAAACGCGGTAAACGCAGGGTTCACGCCCCGTCAGCGTCGGCTCCTGCGCATGGCGAGCCAGAGCCGCAGCAGCGTCCGGCAGCGAGCGACATCGAAGGCGAGCATCAGCCCGCCGTAGACCGCAAGGCCGAGCGCTGCCTGCAGCAGCAATTCGGGCAGCGGATTGAAGCGGCCGGAGAGTGGCCAGACAACCACCGCCATCGCGACGACCGCCGCAACGATAATGCCGATCTCCCGCCAGTTCGGGGAGACCGGGAGCGAGCGCAGGCCAGCCCAGCCGGTGATGGCGAGAACCACGAGGAAGCTGACGGTCTGGCCGAGCGCATAGCGTTCCGGGCCGAGCGCACCGGCAGCGAAGACCAGAGCGAGATTGGCGAGGAGGCCCGTGAGGGCAGCCAGCGTCACCACGCCGGTGCGCTTGCCGAGCAGAAAGACCGGATAGATGCCGGCGGCGAAGATCGCGAGCGCGACGAGGCCCGGCAGGAGCAGCCGCAGATAGCCAGCGAAGTGGCCGTGGAATTGCACCGGCACCAACAGAGCCTCGAAGGCCGGCAACACCAGGAAGAGGCCGGCTGCCACCGGCAGCGAGACCATCAGCACGATCACGAAATTGGCGGCGATGCGCTTCTGTGCCGCGCGCTCACCCTTGGTCTCGTCGAGCCGCAGCACCTCGCGCAGCATGACGATCTCCAGCGTCGAGGCGAGCATGCCGAACAGGCGCAGGCCCATATCGGCGGCGAGCGAGAAATAGCCGGCCTCGGCGAAGCCGTCGCTATCGGCGAGCAGCGAGCGGTTGAGCAACGGGATCAGCGAATAGATCGCGTTGGCGCCGACGATCGGCAGCGCATAGCGCGCGAAGTCGAGCGCGAGATCGCGCCGCGCCGCCGACCAGGAGAGCGGCGCGTCCGCCAGCGCGCGCCGTACCGCCAGCAAGGCCGCCATGGCGCTGAGGACGCCGCCGAACATCACGACCGTGGCGTCGCGCGTCCACCAGGCGCCGCCGACCATCAGCAGCAAGGCGAGCACGTTCTTGATGATGATCAGGCGGGCATAGGCCGCATCGAGGAAGCGGGCCCGGGCGATGGCGCCATGATAGTCGAACAGGCCAGCGCAGATGCCGCCCAGCACCGAGCCGGCGACGAGCATGACCGGCAGGCCAAAATCGACGCCGGCGACAACCGCCGCAACCAGGAGGCCGCACAAGGCAAGCGTGATCCCTGCGCTCAGCACATCGAGGGTCGCCCTGATCTGCGGCTGTTCCTCGCGGCTCTTCTGCGAGTAGAAGCGGATGGCCGAAAGCCTGATCCAGTCGAGCAGCGCGGTGTTGAGCAGCACGAGCATCGCCGCGCCGATGGCGTAGCGGCCGAATTCGGCGGGCCCGAGGAAATAGGCGATGAGCAGTCCGAGGACGAAATTCAGCCCGGCATTGATCACGAAGGGCAGGAGTACGGTCATGACGCCATCGCGAAGGGGCAAGCCGACTCAGCACCGGCCGCGCATGACTGCGCTGATTCCGCCTAACCGCCAAACCGCGCCTGTCCAAGCGGAAACTGGCGTGGCCTCGCTCTGCACCGCCGCGACAGGCTGAGCCGATGCCCGGCGATCCGATGTTCTATCTCGTCGGTTGGACCACCACCCTGCTGATGGGCATCGGCAAGGGCGCCTTCGGCGGCGGGCTCGCCATCCTCGGCGTGCCGTTGCTGGCGCTCGTCGTCGATCCCCTGCAGGCAGCTATCATGGTGGCGGTGCTGATCGCCGCGATGGACCTCTTCGCAATCGGCAGCTTCGGCGTCTCGACCTGGTCGAAGCCGGACCTCGCCTGGCTGATCCCCGGCCTGATCGTCGGCATCGCGATCGGCTATGCCGTCTTCCTCATCGTCGATGCGCGCATCGTCACGCTGATCATCGGCGTGATCACGCTCGCCTTCACGGCGCACTGGTTCCTGCGCGGCCGGACCGCTCCCGCCGGCCAGCTTCCCGTATCGCCGCCATTGGCCCTGCTGGCCGGAACGGCCTCGGGCTTCACCACCTTCGTCGCCCATGCCGGCGGGCCGCCGGTCGCGATGTACCTCCTGGCGCGCGGGCTCTCCAAGACTGCCTTCGTCGGCACGACCATCGCCTTCTTCATGCTCGGCAACCTGCTGAAGCTGCCGCCTTATCTGGCGCTCGGGCTGAAGCAGCCGCAGGCGCTCTGGGCCGCGCTCGCCCTGCTGCCGGCGGCGCCGATCGGCGTCTGGATCGGCCGCTGGCTGCATGAGCGGCTCGACCAGAAGCGGCTGTTCTTCGCCTGCTATCTGCTGCTTGCGGCAGCAGCGTTGAAGCTGACCACTGACGCCGCGCTCGCATTGCTGCGATAGCGGCATGGCAGGAGCGCGAGCGCCCCATCTTTGCAGCGGACAGGATTGGCCCTAAGCGATCGATCATGACCGCCCTGCCCGCCCTTCGCGACGCCACCGACGCCGACTCGGAACCGCTCGCCACCCTGATCGCCGCGACTTTCGCCGAGTATCCGAACTGCTGGTTCGACTGGTCGGAATTCCCGGAGCTGCGCCGCCCGGCCAGCCACTATGCCGAAAAGGGCGGAAAGCTCTGGGTCGCGGACGGGCCGGACGGGCGCATCGCCGGCTCGATCGCCGTCGTGCCGGTGCCGGACCAGAATGCGGTCGAGCTGTTCAAGGTCTATGCCGATCCGAGCCAGCGCGGCAGCGGGCTGGCGCAGGCGCTGTTCGCCCGCACGCTCGCTTTCGCCGAGGCCGGCGGTTATGGCGAGATGATGCTCTGGTCGGACAGCAAGTTCGCCCGCGGCCACCGCTTCTACGAGAAGCTCGGCTTCGTGCGCTGGCCGGGCGAGCGCTATCTCGCCGACATCTCTTCCACCTGGGAATACCATTTCCGCAAGCCGCTCGCCCCGGCGCGGTCATGACCACCAATACAGCGCTGCGCGCCGCGCTCGGCATCGCGCTGCTCACCGCGATGGATGCGGTGATCAAGGCGCAGATGCAGCAGCATCCGTTCCTGCTGGCGCTGTTCATGCGCTTCGCCGCAGGCGCGGTCTGCGCGATCATCGTCGTCGCGGTCCTGCGACCGAAGCGGCCGACGCGGACGAGCCTGATCGGCAACAGCGCCCGCATCCCGCTGGTCATCGTCACCGCCGGCAGCTTCTTCTATTCGATCTCGGTGCTGCCGCTGGCGGAGGCGCTGACCCTCTCCTTCCTCGCCCCGGTCTTCGTCGCCCTGCTCGGGGCGCTGATCCTCAAGGAACGGCTCGACGGGCGCATCCTGCAGGCGCTCGGCTTCGGCCTCGCCGGCATGCTGGTGATGGTCTGGCCGCGCCTGCAGGGCGGCGTCACCGGCGCCGAGCTCGGCGTCGCCGCAGCGCTGGTCTCCGCGGTCTCCTACGCCTTCAACCTGATCCTGCTGCGCACGATCGCGGTGAAGGAGCACCCGGCGATCATCGTGCTGTTCCAGAATGCCGGGCCGGCGCTGTGCCTGGCCTGGCCGGCCTATTACGTCTTCCAGCCGATGAGCGCGGGCGACCTCTTCACCTATCTCTGCGGCGGCGCGCTCGGCGTTGCCGGGCATCTGTCGCTGACTTCGGCCTTCGCCCGCGCCCCGGCCTCACGGCTGGCGCCGATCGAGTACACGGCGCTGGTCTGGGCGAGCCTGCTCGGCTGGTTCGTCTTCAACGAAGTGCCGCTCTGGACTACCTATGCCGGCGCGGCGCTGATCGTCGCCGGCGCGTTCGCCGTCAGCCGGCGCTGATCTCCGCCGCAAATTCGCCGGCTTGGTCGGCTTCTGCACGGGGCAATGCGAGGGGAGAGACCGCCGCCCATGCCCGCCTTCCGTTCCAACGGCGATTGACCCCGGCATGCAGCGCGCCGGCATCGCTGCTCGCGCCCTGCGTGAGCCCGGCCTTCCCGCCGCGCTCTGCCTCCACCTCCTGTTCGGCCTCCTGCTCGCCATGTGGACGCTCAGCAGCTTCACGCCGCCAATCGAGACGAGCGTCGAGGTCGAGCTGGTCACCCCGGAGGCGCTGACGCCTCCAGCACCGCCTGCGCCGGCCCGAGCGCCCCCTCCTCCGCCGGCAGCCGAGATCGCGTCACTTCCGCAACCGGCGCCCACCACCCCACCGCCGGAGAAGCCCGTTACCCCGCCTGCTCCACCGCCAGCCGAGCCTCCGGCGATGATCACGGCCCGGACGCTGCATTCCGAGAGCGTGCTGGCCAATCCACGCAGTCGTGGGGCGCGCGAGGCATTGAAGACGCTCGAGGCGGGCGAGCGGATCGAGCAGCTCTGCAATCTCGAAGCGATGAGCCAGATCCATGCCTGGAAGGCGCAGTTCGAGCCGGACCGCGTCGTCGCCTTCGCCATGGCAGGCACGAAGCTCACCAAGAGCACCCTGGAAGCGGAGGGCGCCGCCTTCCGCAGCCGCAAGCAATGGTACGGCCTGCGGTTCCGCTGCGAGATGGCGGCGAACGGCAAGGTCGCCGGCTTCCAGTTCCGCGTCGGCGAGGCGATCCCGCGCGGCGAATGGGCGGCGCACGACCTGCCGCCCGAGCATTAGCGGCCTCAGGCCGGCTTGCCGCAATAGGCCTCCAGCCGGTAGCCGTCGGGATCGACGACGAAGGCGGCATAGTAGTCAGGGCCATAGGATTCGCGTAGGCCCGGCTTTCCGTTGTCGGTGCCGCCAGCCGCCAGCGCCGCCGTGTGGAAGGCGTCGACGCTGGCGCGGCTCGGCGCGACGAAGCAGAAGTGCAGGTTGGAGTCGCGGTCCGGCGGCACCGGCGCGGAGACGGCGCCGATCCAAAGCCCGACACTCCCTTTGCCGTAGCCGAGCGAGCTTTCATCGCTGCTCAGGCATTCGTAACCCAGTGCACCGAGTGCGACGTCGTAGAAGCGCTTGGTGCGGGCGATCTCGCGAACTCCGATTGAGATGTGATCGAACATGATGGTCGTCCTCCTGACTGTCAGGTTGTGATGCGCTTGGCGCGGAAATCGGCCTGGACCTGCCAGCTCGCACCGCCATCGCGCGAGCGGTCGCCGATCCAGTGGAACGAGTCCGGCGTGATCTCAGTGAAGCGCCAGCGGATCGCGGTGCCGTCCTCGAGCTTGCCGTGCTGGACGATGTGGCTGCCTTCGGCGCGGCCGATCTGGTGCGTGTAGTACTGCTTGAGCGGGTCGTTCCAGCGGATGTGCCAGGCATCCTGCCCGGGGTCATAGATGCGCAGCGTCGTGCCGTGGAAGAAGCCCGGCAAGTTCCAGACATCCTGTACCGCACGCCCGCCGAGCACCCAGCCGAAGCAGATCTCGCCCTTGGCCTCATGGCGCTGGCCGTCGTCGGAGTGAACGATCGCGTCCATGGTCCAGGCGCCGACGAACTGGCCGTAGAGGGCGAGCTTGTCGGCGTATTCGGCCGCCGGCTCCTCGGCGATGAGGACATCGGCCAGCGTCGATGGCGCTGCTGTCATGATCGGGCTCCGTCTGGATCAAATTGACGTCCAGCTAGACCCGGAGCCTCGGGCCTGGCTTGGGAAAAACTGCTAAACTCAGGAACTATGACCGCGACCGCTCACATCCTGGCGTCAGGCCCCGGCTGGCGGGTCAGCGACATCGTCTGCACGGCCGGCCCGGACGACCCTGCCTTCGAGGAAGCGCATCCGCAGCACTGCATCGCCATCGTCCGCGGCGGCTCGTTCCGCTATCGCTCGACGCAAGGCAGCGCGGTTTTGGCGCCGGGCTCTCTCCTGCTGGGGAATCGCGGCGGCTGCTTCGAATGCGGCCATGAGCATGCGGCCGGCGACCGCTGCCTCGCCTTCCAGTTCGAGCCGGCCTGGCTCGAAGGCATCGTCGCGGCCGTGCCAAGCGCCCGGCGGATGGATTTCGCGCAGCCGCATCTCCCGGCGCTGCCCGCACTCGCCAATCTCGTCGCTACGGCGGAGATCGCTGCAGACGCCCCCGAAAGGCTGGAGGAGACGGCAATGCGCCTCGCAGGTGCCGTGGTGAGCGTGCTGTCGGGCGCAAAGCCGGGGATCGAGACGCCGACTGTCCGAGACCAGCGCCGGATCACACGGGCGCTACGCCATATCGAGGCACATTGCGAGGAAGCGCTCTCGGTTGATGCGCTGGCGCGGCAGGCAGCGATGAGCCCCTACCATTTCCTGCGGACGTTCCGGACGCTGGTCGGGATGACGCCGCATCAGTATGTGCTGCGCACCCGCCTGCATCGCGCGGCACTGCTCTTGCGCCGGACCTCGCAGCCGGTCGCCGGTATCGCCTTCGATTGCGGCTTCGGCGATCTCTCGACCTTCAACCGGCGCTTCAAGCGGGTGATGGGATTGAATCCGAGCGAGTATCGCGGCGCCTGAGCAGCGTCAGCGCTTGGCCCAGCGGTGATAGGTCAGCGCGAGTGCGATGCAATGTTCCAGCGGCTCGGCCGGAGGCTCGTTCTCGACAGTGAAGATCAGCGCCCGGTTGCCGTCATAGCTGAACTGGTCGGGATAATGACGCCGATACGTCTCGATCAGGCTGGTTTGGCAGTGGACATAGAGTGCGTAATGCGTCGACGAGCCTTTCAACGCGTCAGCCCGCACGGTCGTCCCAGTCCTTGGTCGTTCGGGCAACCAGGCCGGCTCGCCCCATTTCAGCGTCTCCGTCAGGGGGCCAATCTCGGGACTAGCGGCCGCAACGTCCAGGATCGCTTGCCGCAGGCGCAACATGGGAGGCCGAAGCGGCTCCGGCAGCACTCGAAACTTCGCTTCGACGGCCACGTCGGTAAATGGCGCAAATGTCACGAGCCGCTCCTGCCCACCAGCAGAGGCGGCGCTCCGATCAGCGTCCCGCTCCCACCTTCGCGCCGAAGATCATGCAGGTCTCGGTGCCGTGGGCCAGCAATTTACCCTGCGCATCGACCAGCTTGCCCTCGCTGGTCGCGACCGAGCCGCCCCGATGGATCAGCCTGCCCTCACAGCGCACCGGGCCGCTGGCGGGCATGACCGGTCGGACATAGTTCAGCTTCATCTCCAGCGTGGTGTAGCCCTCGCCGACCCGCAGCGTCGAATGCACGGCGCAGGCCATGGCGGAATCGAGGATCGTTGCGGTCCAGCCGCCATGGATCGTCCCGAGCGGGTTGAAGAAGCGCGGCGAGGGCGTTCCGACGAAGACCACCCTGCCCTCCTCGACCTCGGCGATATCGAAATCCATGGCATCGGCGAAGGGCGGGCCGGGATGGCGTCCCTCGACGATCCCGCGCAGGAAGGATACGCCGTCCTCCGCCAGCAGGACATCACGGCTGACGACACCGACCTGGCGTGACATGCAGAATCTCCATCTCTATAGTGTAGATGCACGATAGAGATGGCCGAACGCCTGGGTCAAGCGCCCCACTCGCAATGGCGGGATCAGCCGACTTCCCGAGCCGCTCGCCTGATCGCTCTGAGATTGTCGCGCGTCTGGCTCCAGCGCTCCTGGCCGAGCCCGCCCTCGATCCGGTCCTGTGCCGCGCGCCAATAGGGGATCGCCGCCTCGATCGCGGCGCGGCCCTTGTCGGTGACGGCATAGGTCAGCGCCCGGCCCTTGCAATCGACCGGCTCGATCAGCTTCTCCGCCGCAAGGAGCTGGAGGTTGCGCGTCAACGACGTCCGCTCCAGCGCGAAACGGTCGGCAAGCTCGGTGACCGAGCGCCATGCCCCGGTCGAGAGCGCCGAGAGCAGCACGAACTGGGTGATCTTCAGGCCGCTCGGCCGCATCGCCTCGTCATAGGCGCGGGTCACGGCCCGTGCCGTCATGCGGACATGCAGCACCACGCAGGAGCGGGCGATGTCGTCGAGCTTAAGGTCAGCTACCGGCGTCGTCATCTCGCCACGATAGCCGGTTTAATGTGCCGCCGCAGCAGCGCAGATGGCGGCCGGTGGTCGCGTTCACCTTTTGCGCGGCGCTTTCCTTGACTCCGGCAGACCCCGCGCCTATCTCCGCGACGTCGGTTAGCACTCACTTGCTGAGACTGCTAACAGACCCCTTTCACGGGCCGACATCGAGCCCGTCCAGAATAAGACCGAGAGGAAGACAGAACCATGAAGTTCCGTCCGCTGCATGACCGCGTTGTGGTCCGTCGCCTTGATGGCGAAGAGAAGACCAAGGGTGGCATCATCATCCCCGACACCGCCAAGGAAAAGCCCCAGGAGGGCGAGGTCGTCGCCGTCGGCGCCGGCGCCCGCGACGATGCCGGCAAGCTCGTTGCGCTCGATGTCAAGAAGGGCGATCGCGTCCTCTTCGGCAAGTGGAGCGGCACCGAGGTCAAGATCGACGGCCAGGATCTCCTGATCATGAAGGAATCCGACATCATGGGCATCGTCGGCTGAGCAGCCTGACGACCACCCTTCCGTAGAGTCCAATCAGGAGTAGTCTCATGGCTGCCAAAGAAGTCCGCTTTTCCACCGACGCCCGCGACAAGATGCTGCGCGGCGTGGATATCCTCGCCAATGCCGTGAAGGTCACGCTGGGTCCGAAGGGCCGCAACGTCGTGATCGAGAAGTCGTTCGGCGCCCCGCGCATCACCAAGGACGGCGTCACCGTCGCCAAGGAGATCGAACTTGCCGACAAGTTCGAGAACATGGGCGCCCAGATGGTCCGCGAAGTCGCTTCGCGCCAGAACGACCATGCCGGCGACGGCACCACCACCGCCACCGTGCTCGCCCAGGCGATCGTCCGTGAGGGCGCCAAGTCGGTTGCGGCCGGCATGAACCCGATGGACCTGAAGCGCGGCATCGATCTGGCCGTCGAGGCCATCGTCGCCGACCTCAAGAAGAACTCCAAGAAGGTCACCTCGAACGCGGAAGTCGCGCAGGTCGGCACCATCTCGGCCAACGGCGACGAGTCGGTCGGCAAGATGATCTCGACCGCGATGCAGAAGGTCGGCAACGAGGGTGTCATCACCGTCGAGGAAGCCAAGACCGCCGACACCGAGCTCGACGTCGTCGAGGGCATGCAGTTCGACCGTGGCTATCTCTCGCCCTACTTCATCACCAACGCCGAGAAGATGGTCGCCGAGCTCGAGGACCCCTACATCCTCATCTTCGAGAAGAAGCTGTCGTCGCTCCAGGCGATGCTGCCGATCCTCGAGGCCGTCGTGCAGACCGGCAAGCCGCTCCTGATCATCGCCGAGGACGTCGAGGGCGAGGCTCTGGCCACGCTCGTCGTCAACAAGCTCCGCGGCGGCCTGAAGGTCGCTGCCGTCAAGGCTCCGGGCTTCGGTGACCGCCGCAAGGCCATGCTCGAGGACATCTCGATCCTGACCGCCGGCCAGATGATCTCGGAAGACCTCGGCATCAAGCTCGAGACCGTGACGCTCAACATGCTCGGCCGCGCCAAGAAGGTGCGCATCGAGAAGGAGAACACCACGATCATCGACGGCGCCGGCAAGAAGAAGGACATCGAGGGCCGCGTCGCGCAGATCAAGGCGCAGATCGAGGAGACCACCTCGGACTACGACCGTGAGAAGCTCCAGGAGCGTCTGGCCAAGCTCGCCGGCGGCGTCGCGGTCATCCGCGTCGGCGGCGCGACCGAGGTCGAGGTCAAGGAGAAGAAGGATCGCGTTGACGATGCCCTGAACGCCACCCGCGCTGCGGTGGAAGAAGGCATCCTGCCGGGCGGCGGCGTCGCCCTGCTGCGCGCCCTGAACTCGGTCAAGTCGATCAAGACCCAGAACGACGACCAGAAGACCGGCGTCGAGATCGTCCGCAAGGCGATCGCCGCCCCGGCCCGCCAGATCGTCGACAACGCCGGCGATGACGGCGCGGTCGTGATCGGCAAGCTGCTGGAGTCGAAGGACTACGCCTGGGGCTACAACGCCCAGACCGGCGAGTACGGCGACCTGGTCAAGGCCGGCATCATCGACCCGACCAAGGTCGTGCGCACGGCGATCCAGGACGCGGCTTCGATCGCCGGCCTGCTGATCACCACCGAGGCGATGATCGCCGAGACCCCGAAGAAGGACGCCCCGATGCCCCCGATGGGCGGCGGCGGCATGGGCGGCATGGACTTCTGATAAGAAGCCCTGTCCTCGCCTCTTTGCGAGAACCATGGAGGCCCGGCGCAAGCCGGGCCTTTTTTTGTCACAGTTCACAAGAACTTGGCGACCATGACCGCGCTGATCTTGCCAGCTGCCGCAAGGTTCTCCCAACTGTAGACACCGCACGACTAGCCAGCTCCCCATGAGTCGGACCGGCCATTCGCCATCGCGTGCGACCACGAGGCCATACCCGCGCGACAGGCGGAGCGGAGATCATCAATGGTTAGGCGATCTGCCGTGATTGTCGGCGTCTACGCCGTTATCGGGTTCCTGGCGGTAGCTGCCGCGCTCGCCAGCGGCTGGTATGCCTTCCGGGACACCCCGCCGACGGTCCTGTCGGTCGCGGTCGGCGGCAAGGGCGGCAATGTCGATCAGCTTATGGGCGAGGTTCGCGACCTCGTCGCAACGCAATCTAAGACCATCCGCCTCGAAATCGTGCATACCGACGGCTCGGCGACGAATGCGCGCCTGGTTGCCGAGGGCAAGGCGGCACTCGCCTCGGTCCAGGCCGACATCATGACCGCGCCGACCGTCAGGGCCGTCGCCGTCGTGGCGCGCGAGCATTTCCAGCTGATCGCGCGTCGCTCGTCCGGCATCAGAAGCCTAAGGGATCTGGCGGGCAAGCGCCTCGCCCTGCCGCCAGAAGGCACCTCGGGCAATCAGAACTTCTTCGCACTCGCGCAACATCACGACCTGCCATTGGCCGAGATCAAGATCAGCGCCGGGCCGGTCAACGACAATTTTGCGGCCCTGGAGCGCGGCGAGATCGACGCGATCGCCTTCGTCAGGGCGCTGCGCGACCCCGCGACGGTCGAGGTCATGCGGCGTCTGCAGCAACGCGGCGACGGGCTGTTCTTCGTACCGGTCGAGCAAGCCTCGGCAATCCGATTGGTGAAGCCCTATGTCAGCGAAAGCGTGATCAGCCAGGGAACCTATCAGGGATACCCGCCGGTTCCGGAACAGGACACCCCGACACTGGCGATCGGTATCAACCTTGTCGCAAGCGCGAAGGTGCCGGACGCTGCGGTGGAAGAGCTGACGCGGATCATGTTCGACGAGCAGTTGCGCCTCGCCTTCCGGACGCCGCTCGCCGCAGGTCTCGCCAGGCCGGCGCAGAACGGCCCGTCCCTGGCGATCCATGCCGGCGCCAAGGCCTATTACGACGGAGCCAGGCCGTTCCTGCTGGTACGCTACCGCGACGAGATCACCTTCATGGTCTCGATGCTGACGATCGCCTATTCCGGCGTGATGATGCTGCGGCTGCAGATCCGCAACCGGCGCAAGGTCCGGGTCAGCGCCTACAACGACAAGCTGATCGAGATCGCCTCGCGGGCGCAGGAGGCGGACGACCTTCTAACCCTGCACAAGTGCCGGGCCGACCTCAATCAGCTGATCCAGCGGGTGATGAAGGATTTCTCGGAAGAGCGCATCTCCGACCAGGGCTTCCACGTGTTCTCCCTGAGTTGGGAGGCGGTACGCGCCTCGATCGCCGAAGCGATCGGCGAGGCTCGCTCGCTGGAGCAGGTCAGGAGAGCAGCGTGAGAGTACGCAGGCCGGCAACTTTGCACAGGCGTGTGGGGCAGCATGCTTGCATCGACTTTGGTTGTAGGCCCTAGATCGCGAATGGTGCGGCATCCTGCCGCGCCTGTGCTTTCGGGGGTCCCTTCCATGAACAACCCTGCTTTGGGCGATGCCGCCAAGCTGGTCGGCCGCATCTTGCTCGCCCTGATGTTCGTGCTCGGTGGCTGGTCCAAGATCAACGGCTATGCCGGCACGCAAGCCTATATGGCCTCGGCCGGCGTGCCGGGCATCCTGCTGCCGCTCGTCATCGTCGTCGAGCTGATCGGCGGGCTGATGATCATCATCGGCTTCAAGACCCGCCTCGTCGCCCTCGCCCTGTTCGCCTTCACCATCGCCGCCTCGGTACTGTTCCACATGAACTGGGCCCAGCCGATGCAGCAGCTCCTGTTCATGAAGAACCTCTCGGTCGCCGGCGGCTTCCTGGTGCTGTTCGCGGCCGGCGCGGGCGCCTATTCGGCCGACAGGCAATGATCTCGATCAAGCGGACCGCCCTCTGCATCACAAAACGCTGAAAAAGCGCGGCCCGGCCTTGAGCCGGGCCTTTTTTGTGCGCAGGGCTGATCTACAACGCTCTCTCCTAGGCAGCGCGTCTCCCGCGCTGATTCCCCCGACAAGGACGATGCCATGCGCCTGTTGAGTTTCGCCGTCGCCGCGCTTGCCGTGATCGCGCTCGTGGTCGGCCAGCAAGGCGGCAGCGCCGGCATCCTCGGCCTCGGCGCCGTCGGTCTGCTGCTGGCATTCGCCACCTTCCGGGCAACCGAGATCAGCACCTTCCTGAAGATCTTCTCGGTCATCTTCGCGGTGGAATATGTGGCGACGGGCGCTGGCGCGGTCCTGGCGCAGGCTGGTTTCTGGCCGGCCGACTGGCAAGCGATCGCGCCGCCGGCGAGTCTGCCGACGACGATCGCGGTGTTCGGCATCCTCGTCTATGCGATCTCATTCATCCCGGCGATCCGGCGCATCGCCCGGCTTGCCTCGCCTTATTTCGAGGCGCCGGAATCGACCACCGCGAACCTCTGGCCGCTGAAGCCCTTCCGGATCGGCACAGGCCGCCTCGGCATCGCGCTCCTGGTCTTTCTCGTGGTGCTCAACCAGCTCCAGGTCGGCATCTCGCTGCGCCTCTCCTTCTTCAACCGCGATTTCTACAATGCGATTCAGGAGAAGGATGCGAACGGCTTCTGGTACCAACTGATCTACGTCTTCAGCGTCTGGGCAGCGATTGCGGTCATCTCCAACCTGATCGAGATCGTCGCGAACTATACTTTGCTGATCCGCTGGCGCCGCTGGATGGCCGAGAAATTCAGCGGGGCCTGGCTGAACAACGCCAACCACTACAGGATTTCGCTGGCCGGAACCGCCGACAACCCTGACCAGCGCATCGCCGAAGATACCCGCGCCTTCGTCAACCAGACATATAACTTCGCCCTGCCGCTGCTGACGCAGGTGTCGACCCTGGTCTCGTTCTCGATCATCCTCTGGTCGATCCCGGTCGCCAGCGTCGTCCCCGGCACCGAAATCAGCATTCCCGGCTTCATCTTCTGGATGGCGTTGATCTATTCGGTCGCAGCCACCTGGATCGCCCATCTGATCGGCCGCCCGATGATCGGGCTGGAGTTCGAGCAGGAGAAGCGCGAGGCTAATTTCCGCTATTCGCTGGCCCGTTTGCGCGAATATTCCGAGCAGATCGCCCTGATGCGTGGCGAGGGCTCGGAGCAGCGCCATCTCAGCGAACGCTTCGGCGACATCGTCACGAACTTCTACCGGCTGGTCTGGGCGCGGGTGCGGCTGACGACCTTCACCCTGTCCTTCGCGCAGGCCAATGTTGTCGTGCCCTATATCCTGCTCGCGCCGCATTATTTCTCGGGCAAGATCACGCTCGGCATCATGACGCAGGTCGCCTCGGCGTTCGACCGGGTGCAGACGGCGATGTCGTTCTTCATCGACCGCTACCAGTCGATCGCCTCCTATGTCGCCTCGATCAACCGTCTCACCACCTTCGAGTCCGCGATCGCCCAGGCACAGGCGCAGGGAGCCGGTGGCACGGACGCCGGGATCGACATCGCGCAGAAGCCGGGCAAGGACACGACGGTCGAGACGCTGGCGCTCACCCTGCCGAACGGCAAGCCGATCGTGAACGCGTCCGGTCTGACGCTGCCGGCCGGGCTTTCAACTCTGGTCGTCGGTCCCTCCGGTTCCGGCAAGTCGACGCTGTTCCGGGCGCTCGCCGGCATCTGGCCCTTCGGCAAGGGCAAGGTCGCGACGCCCGCCGGCCAGACCATGTTGCTGCTGCCGCAGCGGCCCTATCTGCCGCAAGGTTCCCTACGAGCAGTGCTGTCCTATCCCGCCGAGCCCGACGCCTTCAGCGATGCCGACATCCAGGCCGCGATGGAGAAGGTCAAGCTCGCGCATCTCACCGACCGGCTCGACGAGGTCGACCTCTGGGGCCAGCGCCTCTCCGGCGGCGAGCAGCAGCGCCTCGCGGTCGCCCGCGCGCTGCTGGCCAAGCCTGACTGGCTCTTCCTCGACGAGGCGACTGCCTCGCTCGACGAGACGCTCGAGAATGAGATCTATGCGGTGATCCGGCGCGAACTGCCGCAGACCAGCATCGTCTCGATCGGCCATCGCTCGACGCTGCGCGCCCTGCATGACGGGCTGGTCACGATGGAAAAGAACACCGACGGCACCTTCAGCCCGAAGGCGAAGGCCATGGCGCAGGTGGGGTGAGCGCGATCTGTCCCCTCTCCCCTTGCGGGAGAGGGTTAGGGTGAGGGGTCTCGCGACACTGGTCGTAAGCGTCGCTCAGCCGAACGCCAGACCCTCGAGACCTGAGCGACCCCTCATCCGACCCTTCGGGTCACCTTCTCCCGCAGGGGAGAAGGGCGGGTGCTGCCTCAGATGCCGCGGTCGAAGCGGATCTCGCCGGCGCCCGTCTTGATGACGAGACGTCCTTCGACCAGATCCCATTGCCGGGCGGTGCGCAGCGCCATCAGATAGCTGCGCTCGAAATCCGAGGCGCTCTTGTCGCAGGCGGACTTGGTCACCGCGATCGGGCCGACGGCGAATGCCTGCTGGCGCAGCGGATAGGCTGAGGCCGAGAAGGTGTTGCAGCCACCGAAGCCGGTGCCGCGCAGATTGGAATCGACCTTCAGCGTCGCACGAAAGCCGTTGATCGGCTTGCCGTTCATCTGGATCGCCGTCCAGGAGGCGTCGAGCGGGAAATTCTTCTCCTGCTTCTGCGGCGGAGCTTCCTGCGGCTGCTCACCGCGAGGCGGCATCTGCTGGCGACGCTGGGCGAGCGCATCGGTCACCAGAACCGGCGACAGAGAGAGAACGAGGGCGGCCATCAGGCCGAGGCGCGACTGCGTATTCAACTGGTCCAGACCCCGATTGGAAAGAGCGCGACGGAGAACCGACGTCTTCCACTGCACCGATCGCGGTGGCGAGCGCAAGCCTCGATCGCACAGCTCTTGGTGCACCTTGCACTGAAATCGCCTCGCCCGGGTGAATTACCTGGACATTGCGTCGGGAATCCGGCGCGTCAGATCCGCGCCAGCAGCCGCTCGATCAGGGGATTGGAGCGGCGGAAGACATAGTCGAGCGCCCGAACGGTGATGTCGTCGGCTCCGGCCCTGCTCAACTCCTCGACCAGCGGGAACACCGCCTTGCGCGGGCAATGCAGGGTGACGACGCCGTCGCCGCCAGCCGTGCCGAACGGCAGGCGCGCGCCGAGCCGGTGCGCGATCTCGCCGAGCCGCTGCGGCGAGACGGCGTTGAGCACGGCGCGGACCTCGCGCAGCGAGCGCGCCTCCTCCTCCGCCGCGATGCGCGAGAGGATGGCGGCCGCGGCCTCGCGCGCCTGCTTGCCCCAGGAGGCACGCACGGAGGCGACGAGATTGGCTTCCGAGGCCAGGATCACACCGTCGTCCAGCACCTTCAGCGCGTTCGCCGAGAGCGTCGCACCGGTGGTGGTGATGTCGACGACGATCTCGGCGGTGCCGGCAGCCGGAGCACCCTCGGTCGCGCCCAAGCTCTCGACGATGCGGTAATCGGCGAGGCCGTGGCTGGCGAAGAAGCGGCGGGTCAAGTTCACATACTTTGTGGCGACGCGCAGCTTGCGGCCGTGACGGGCGCGCATGGTCGCGGCGACATCGTCGAGATCGGCCATGGTTCGCACATCGATCCAGGCCTGCGGCACGGCGACGACGACATTGGCCTGGCCGAAGCCGAGCGGCGCCAGCAGCACCATGCTCGCGTCGGCGTCGGCCACCTGCTCGCGCACCAGGTCCTCGCCGGTGATGCCGAGATGGGCGGCACCGGAGGAGAGCTGCGCGACGATCTCGGAGGCGGAGAGATAGGCGACCTCGGCCCCGCCGAGCCCGGCGATCTGGCCGCGATATTCGCGCTGGCCACGCGCCTGCACGAAGGAGAGGCCGGCGCGGCCGAAGAATGCAGTAGCGTTCTCCTGCAGCCGGCCCTTGGAGGGCACGGCCAGGACCAAAGGCGCGTCGTTGGTCATCTTGTCCGTCCCGCTCATGCCTTGCCTCCCGCGAGACGATCGAGCCAGAGCGAGGCGCCGACGGCCGGCACCGGCGCAGGCGCACCAAGACGCTGCAGCACGCCGTCATAGCGCCCACCGCCCGCGATCGGCTTCAAATCCGGCCGGGCCGGGTCATGCAATTCGAAGATGAAGCCGGTGTAGTAGTCGAGATTGCGGGCGAAACCGGCCGAGAAGGAGATGCTGGCGACATCGACGCCGCGCGCGGCGAGGAAGCCGGTGCGCTCGTCGAAGGCGTCGAGCGCGGCCGACAGATCGAGTCCGGCCTCGCCGGCGAGCTTGCGCAAGGCGGCGGAGGCGCCGTCGGGATCACCGCCGATCGCCAAAGCATGCGCGATGATGCCGCTCGCCTCGCCGTTGACCGGATTGTCGCGCTCGGCAGCCCGCGCCAGAAAGCGCTCGGCGATGTCGCCGGCCGAGCGACCGCCGACGGTCGAGATGCCGGCGATCGAGAGCACGTCCTGGACGAAAGCGCGCGCCGCCTTGGGATCCTGTCCTTCGAGCGCCTTGAGCAGGCCGGCATGGGCATGCTCGACCTCGTTCGTGGGCGGCTCGAGCGCGGCGACGGCATCGGCGCCCTTGCCTTGCGCGACGGCGCGCATCAGCCGGCGCCGGGCGGCCTGCGGCACGCCGAGCCGGTCGAGCAGCGCGGTGAGCAGCGCGACATCGCCCATCAGCAGGCGCGGGCGGGTCAGGCCGAGCGCCGCAGCGGCTTCGACGGTCAGCGCCATGATCTCGGCGTCGGCCGCGGCGAAATCGGTCCGGCCGAAGGATTCGAGGCCGGCTTGCGCGAACTCGCTCGGCTCGTTCGCACCGCGCATGCGGAAGACCGGGCCGGCATAGGCGTAGGACGCCGGCTCGCCGGCATGGGCGGCGAGATGCGCCAGCGCCACGGGGATCGTGTACTCGGGCCGCAGGCACCATTCGCGCCCGTCATCGTCCTGCGTCAGGAAGATGCGGCGGCGGATATCCTCGCCGGAGAGGTCGAGGAAGGGCTCGACGGGCTGCAGGATCGCGGGCTCGGCGCGCGAAAAGCCCTCGCGCTCGAACGGCGCGATCACGGTCTCGAGCTTTGAGCGCATGGCCGGCACTTTACAAAAACCCTGTTGCGGCGCCGTCCTAGCAGGGGCGCGCATGATTTTCGACGGTTTTTAGGGAATTGGGTGAACGGGAATCCGGACACCTCGTCATTCTCGGGCGGAGCGAAGCGCAGACCCGAGAATCTCAGGCCGCAAAGGGCTCCCGCCGCGCAATGAAAGGCAGCCCGATCAAAGAATTTTCTCGAACAGATCGTTCCAATCAGGGTTGTCCTTCTCAATCAGCTCGATCTTCCAGGCTCGTCCGTAGCGCTTCAGGCTCGTCTCGCGCTGGATAGCAAGCTCGATGGTCTCGTGTGGCTCGTACCAGACCAGCCTGTCGAGATTATACCTTGCGGTGAAGCCTCGCCCTTGGAGCAGCTTGTGCTCTGACACGCGACGAGCAAGCTCCGCTGTCACACCAATGTACAATGTGCCTCGTGGCTTGTTCGTCATGATGTAGACGAACGAAAGCTGATGCATCGGCTCTCCCCACGGTTTTCAGCGTGGAATGGGAGCCTTCTGGTCCTGAGATGCTCGGGTCAAGCCCGAGCATGACGCGCTATGACCCTTCTAACCCCTTCGACCAGCTCGGCCACCGGCACGGAGAACTGCGCCTGCGCCTGGCGCTCCTTGTGCTCGGCCGAGTCCTTCACGTCGCGGCCCGCGGCGGCGAGCTCGGCGCCGAGAATCAGGTCCTTGATCACCACCGTGCCGGCATCCCGTTCCGAGGAACCTTGAATGACTGCGCAGGCGGCGCCGCGCCGGTCAGCGTATTTCATCTGGGCGTTGAAGCCGGAGGAGCCGAGATAGAGATCGGCACGGCAGAGCGCCCTGCCCTCGCCGTCCTTGGCCTGACGCAGCTGCGCGACGAAAGCCTGATAGGCCGGCATGAATTCCGGCGACTTGTTGTCCATCGCGGTGACGACGACCAGCGGAAGCTCGTTCTTCTGATCGACGATCGGCGACTTCACCGCCTTCAGCGCCGAATAGAGCCGGGAGACGCCGATCGAGAAGCCGGCCGCCGGCACCGGCTCGGGCCGGAAGCGGCCGACAAGACCGTCATAGCGGCCACCACCGGCGACCGAGCCGAAGCGCACGACCTGGCCGTCCTGATTGGTGACCGGGAAGGTCAGCTCCACCTCGTAGACCGGGCCGGTGTAGTATTCGAGGCCGCGGACGACCGACGGGTCGATGCGGATGCGGTCAGGCCCATAACCTGCAGCGACGAGCAACTTGGACAGCTGATCAAGAGTATCGACCCCCTCGTAGACAGCAGGCTTTTCACCGCTGATTGAATCCCAAGCAGTCTTGTTGACGTTCCAATCCTCAATATCGGTGAGACTATCGAGAAACGCGGTTCGCCCTTCGAAAGTCGAAAAATCCGCCTCCAGCAGCCCCAAGACGACACCAATCTGCGCATCGTTCAACGCCGCGCCCTTGGTGAAATCCCCACTCTCGTCCTTGCGGCCTTCGCCGAGCAGCAGACGCACGCCTTCCGGCCCGAACTTGTCGAGCTTGTCGATCGCGCGCAGCACCGTCAGCCGGCGGCCAGCATTCTCCTCGCCGCCGAGGCCGATTGCCTCCATCACTCCGTCGAGCACCTTGCGGTTGTTGACCTTGACGACATAGTCGCCGCGCTTGATGCCGAGCTTCTCCATTGTGTCGGCGGCGAGCATGCAGATCTCGGCATCGCCGGCGACCGTGCCGCTCCCGACGATATCGGCATCGAACTGCATGAACTGGCGGAAGCGGCCCGGCCCCGGCTTCTCGTTGCGGAAGACATAGCCGACTTGGTAGCCGCGGTAGGGTTTTGGCAGCGCGTCAAAGTTCTCGGCGACATGGCGGGCGAGCGGCGCGGTCAGGTC
The DNA here is from genome assembly GCA_024231975.1 of Allobosea sp. Taxonomy (GTDB): domain Bacteria; phylum Pseudomonadota; class Alphaproteobacteria; order Rhizobiales; family Beijerinckiaceae; genus Allobosea. Next base: position 96,052 of record JAAEQB010000062.1, on the reverse strand, counting down.
ATAGCGCAGCGAGAGCCACTGCTCGTCATCGTCCCGGAAGGAGAAGACGCCCTCGTTCGGCCGGTCCTGGTCCGGCAGGAATTTGCCGAGCGCGTCGGTGTATTCGACGAAGGGCGTCTCCACGGGATCGAAGCCGTAGAGCGAGAAGCTCTCGCGGATCACGGCGAGCATGCGTTCGGTGGCGGCGACATCGGCCGGGCCGCGGTCGACGAAACCGCGCGGCTGGCGGGCCTTCAGCTTGGCAGGGGTGGACATGGGTACGTGTCTCGGATGCTGGAACTGACTTTGGCGAGCGGGTTAGCCCGCTGAGCCGTCAGGGGCAAGCACAGCAGCGCAATCCAGCTAGGCGCGGGCGGCTAAAGCGCCAACCCCTCATCCCAATACGGCGTCGCCCCGTAAAGCTCGGCGAGATAGTCGACGAAGGCGCGCACCTTGTGCTCCATGTGCCGGCGGCTCGGATAGACCGCGTAGACCGCAACGCGCTTGCCAACCGAATAGGCCGGCAGCACCCTGCTGAGCGCGCCCGATTTCAGCTCCGGCCCGACATCCCAGGTCGAGCGCAGGGCGACGCCGACGCCCGCCAGCAGCGCCTCGCGCACCACCTCGCTGGAATTGGTCCGCAACTGGCCATTGATCTTGACCGTTACCTGGCCCTCCGGCCCGTCGAGGCGCCACTGGTCGGCATTGTGGGCGATGAGCGTATGGCGCGACAGGTCCTCGATCGTCTCGGGGGTGCCATGGGCCGAGAGATAGCCCGGCGTCGCGCAGAGCACGCGATGGTTCGGCGCCAGCCGCTTGGCGACCAGGCTGGAATCGCGCAGATCGGCGATCCGGATCGCCAGGTCGAAGCCATCCGCGACGATGTCGACGAAGGCATCGCTCAGGATCAGCTCGACATTCACCGCCGGATTGCGGTCGAGGAAAGGCTTGAGATGCGGCGCGACATGCATGCGCCCGAACGAGGTCGGCGCCGAGACGCGCAGGGTTCCGCGAGCCTGCCCGGCGCCGCTGGCGACCCAGGCCTCCGCCTCCTCGATCGAGCCGAGGATCGAGACGACGCGCTCATAGAAGCCCTGACCGGCCTCGGTCAGCGAGAGCTGGCGCGTTGTGCGCTGGAGCAGGCGCACGCCAAGCCGGTCCTCCAGGCGGCGGATGCGCTTGGAGATGACCGCCGGCGAGAGATTGAGCTCGCGCGCCGCGGCGGACATGCTCCTGGCGGTGACGACATGGGCGAAAACGTCGAGGTCGCCGAACCGGTCCATGCGTTCCCCGCCTTTTCTCTTTTGGAAACAATCATGCACGTTACTCGCGCTGCGCACCCTGTGGAAGTATTCTAGAGTCGCGAGAGGGCCGGAGAGGGCAAGGACGGAGTGTCATGAGTGCGATCGCTTTTCCGGTACCCGATGCCGGCATCCTCGCCCGCCGCGACGCCATCCTCGCCGGCCTCAGCCGGTTGGTCGCGCCTGACGCGCTGATCACCTCAGAGGACGAGCGGCGCCCCTATGAGACCGACGCGCTGACGGCCTATCGCCGCATGCCGCTCGCGGTGGTGCTGCCCTCGACTACGCAGGAGGTCGCGGCCGTGCTGCGCTATTGCTCCGAACAGGGCGTCCCGGTGGTGCCGCGTGGCGCCGGCACCTCGCTCGCCGGCGGCGCGATCCCGCAGGAGGATGCCGTGGTGATCGGCGTCTCCAAGATGAATCGCATCCTGGAGATCGACTACGCCAACCGGGTCGCGAAGGTGCAGGCCGGCGTCACCAATCTCGCCGTCAGCGGCGCGGTTTCGGCCGACGGCTTCTTCTACGCGCCCGATCCGTCCTCGCAGCTCGCCTGCTCGATCGGCGGCAATATCGGGATGAACTCCGGCGGCGCCCATTGCCTGAAATACGGCGTCACCACCAACAACGTGCTCGGCGTCACCCTGGTCATGCTGGATGGCAGTGTCGTCGAGATCGGCGGCGTTCATCTCGATTCGCCCGGCTACGACCTGCTCGGCCTGATCGTCGGCTCGGAAGGCCAGCTCGGCATCGTGACCGAGGCGACGGTGCGCATCCTGCGCCAGGCCGAAGGGGCGCGGCCGGTCCTGTTCGGCTTCCCGACCAGCGTCGAGGCCGGCGCGGCGGTCGCCGCGATCATCGGCGCCGGCATCATCCCGGTGGCAATGGAGTTCATGGACAAGCCGGCGATCGAGATCTGCGAAGCCTTCGCCCATGCCGGCTACCCGATGGATTGCGGCGCGCTGCTGATCATCGAGGTCGAGGGCTCGGAGGCCGAGATGGACGCGCAGCTTGCCCGCATCGTCGCGATCGCCCGGGAGCACGGCGTCGGCACGGTCAAGGAGAGCAAATCGGCGATGGAGACGGCGGCGATCTGGAAGGGCCGCAAATCCGCCTTCGGCGCGACCGGCCGCATCGCCGACTATATCTGCATGGACGGCACGATCCCGACCGGGCAACTGCCCTTCGTGCTCGAGCGCATGGACGAGATCATCAAAGGCTATGGCCTGCGCGTCGCCAATGTCTTCCATGCCGGCGACGGCAACCTCCACCCGCTGATCCTCTACAACTGCAACGATCCGGTCGAGGCGCAGAAGGCCGAGGATGCCGGCAACGACATCCTCAAGCTCTGCGTCGAGGTCGGCGGCTGCCTGACCGGCGAACACGGCGTCGGCATCGAGAAGCGTGACCTGATGACCGTGCAGTTCAATGAGGCCGATCTGCACCAGCAGCAGCGGGTCCGGGCGGTGTTCGATCCGCGCTGGCTGATGAACCCGGCGAAAGTGTTTCCCCTGGAAGGGCGGATCGCGGCGTGAGGAAGCTCTCCGTCATTCCGGGACGCTGCGCAGCAGCGGGCCCGGAACCCAGAACCGATAATGGATACAAGAGAGGCTCGACGCTGCAGCGCTCATCTCGTTCAATGGCATCGGTTCTGGGTTCCGGCCTCTTCGCTGCGCGAAGCCCCGGAATGACGGCGGAGGATGGCCTTGCCATTCCACGTTTATCTGCTGGCGAGCGGGCAGCATGGAACGCTCTATCTCGGTGTGACGCGCAACCTCGCCCGCCGAGTCCACGAACACAAGAGCAAGGTCCTCCCCGGCTTCTCGCGGAGATACGGCATCGATCGACTGGTCTGGTACGAGGAATATCCAACGGCAATCGAGGCGATCGAGCGCGAAAAGGACATGAAGAAATGGCGCCGCGACTGGAAGGTCCGATTGATCGAGGAGCAGAACCCACTTTGGGCCGATCTTTACCCGCTGCTCGCGCGGTGAACCTCCCCCGTCATTCCGGGTTCTTCGCGATGCGAAGCCCCGGAATGACAGAGGTGGGCTTCTGATGCTCCACACCCCCACCACCGAGGCGCAGGCCTGCGCCGTCGTCGCCTCGATCGTCGAGGCGCGGGTTCCGCTCGCCATTCGCGGCGGCGGCACTCGCTCCGGCCTCGGCCGGCCTGACAACGCCGTCAGCACCATCTCCAGCGCCGGGCTCGCCGGGATCACTCTCTACGAGCCGGCGGAGATGGTGATCGGCGCCAAAGCCGGCACGCCGCTGAAGCTGATCGAGGAGACGCTGGCGAACCGCGGCCAGATGCTGCCCTTCGAGCCGATGGATCATCGCGCTTTGTTCGGCAGCGAGGGCGAGCCGACGATCGGCGCGATCGCGGCCGGCAACATTTCCGGCCCGCGCCGGATCAATGCCGGTGCCGCCCGTGATTCCCTGATCGGCATCAAGCTGATCAATGGCCGCGGCGAGCTGGTGAAATCCGGCGGGCGGGTGATGAAGAACGTCACCGGCCTCGATCTGGTGAAGCTCGTCTCCGGCAGTTTCGGTACGCTCGGCTTCCTGACCGAGGTGACCTTCCGCGTCCTGCCGCGGCCTGAGCGCATCGTCACGCTGATCTGGGAGGATCTCGCCGACGAGGCCGCGGTGGCGCTGCTTTCGGGGGCGCTCGGCTCGCCCTTCGAACCGATGGCCGCGGCGCATCTGCCGGCGGGGATCGGCGCGGAACAGGCGCGCACCCTGCTGAGGCTGGAGAACTTTTCCGCCTCGATCAGCTATCGCGCCGCCGAGCTGGCGCGCCTGCTCAAGGGCTACGGCCGGCCCGAGCTTATCGAGGGCCGCGCCTCGGACGCACTCTGGCGCGAGGTGCGCGATGCTGCCTTCTTCGCCGGTACCCGGGAAGCCGTCTGGCGGCTCTCGCTCGCGCCGACCAACGGGCCGAAGGCGACCGACGCGATCGCGCACACGCTGCCGGGCGCGCGCTGGTTCTACGATTGGGGCGGCGGCCTCATCTGGCTCGCCGTGCCGGACGACGGTGACGCTGGAGCAGCGGCGATCCGCGCGGCGCTGAAGCCGCTCGGCGGCCATGCGACGCTGGTGCGGGCGCCCGATGCGGTGCGTGCGGCGGTCCCAGTCTTCGAGACGCTCTCCGAGCCGCTGATGCGGGTGACGGCCGGCATCAAGAAGAGCTTCGATCCGGAGGGCGTGTTCGAGCCCGGCCGGATGTATGCGGGCATTTGAGAAGCGACCATGCAGACCAACTTCACGCCCGAGCTTCTCGCCTCCGATCCGCGCCTTCCGGCATCGGAGAAGATCCTGCGCACCTGCGTGCATTGCGGCTTCTGTACCGCGACCTGCCCGACTTATCTCCTGCTCGGCGACGAGCTCGATTCACCGCGCGGGCGCATCTATCAGATCAAGGACATGCTGGAGAGCGGCAAGCCGGCGACGCCGGACGTGGTCAAGCATGTCGACCGCTGCCTCTCCTGCCTGTCCTGCATGACGACCTGCCCCTCGGGCGTGCACTACATGCATCTGGTCGACCATGCCCGCGCCCATATCGAGGAGACCTATGAGCGGCCCGTCGCCGACCGGACGCTGCGGCGTATCCTCTCGGCGATCCTGCCTTATCCCGGCCGCTTCCGCCTCGCCATGCTGGCGGCGCGGCTCGGCAAGCCGCTTGCGGGAGCGCTCGGTGCGCTGCCTGTCGTTGGCGCGCGCCTCAAGGCGATGCTGGCGCTGGCACCCTGGAGCCTGCCCGACCGCTCTTCGATGGAGGGGCCGGCCTCCTTCCCGGCTGAAGGAGAGCGGCGCAGGCGCGTCGCTATCCTCTCCGGCTGCGCCCAGCCGGTGCTCGACCCCGGCATCAACGAGGCGACGATCCGCCTGCTCACCCGGCACGGCGTCGAGGTGGTGCTGCCCAAGGGCGAAGGCTGCTGCGGCGCGCTCGTCCATCATATGGGCCGCGAGCATGACGCACTCGCTTTCGCCCGCGCCAATATCGACGCCTGGATGGCGGAAATCGACGGCGAAGGGCTCGATGCGATCCTGATCACCGCCTCGGGCTGCGGCACCACGATCAAGGACTACGGCTTCATGTTCCGCGACGATGCCGCCTATGCGCAGAAGGCGGCGAAGGTTGCTGGCCTTGCCAAGGACGTGACCGAGTTCATCGAGACGCTGGAGATCGCGCCGATCCGGAGTTTCGATCTCACAGTCGCCTACCACTCCGCCTGCTCGATGCAGCACGGCCAGCAGCTCAAGGATGGGCCGAAGCGCCTGCTGGCGCGGGCCGGCTTCCGCGTGAAGGAAGTGCCGGAGGGCCATATCTGCTGCGGCTCGGCCGGCGTCTACAACATCCTTCAGCCGGAGATCGCCGGACAGCTGCGCGAGCGCAAGGTCGGCAACATCCAGCGGACCAAGCCCGACCTCGTCGCCACCGGCAATATCGGCTGCATCACCCAGATCGCGAAGGGTTTTGCCGATCGCGGCGCGACGACGCCGATCCTTCACACCGCCGAACTGCTCGACTGGGCGACCGGCGGGCCGTTGCCCGCCCGGCTGGCGAAGGCCGGGATCGGGGAGGCTATTCCGGCTGGCGTCGTCGCGGCCGAATGACCAGGCGCGTCATGCTCGGGCTTGACCCGAGGATGACGCCCGGGCATGCGGCCCCTGTTCCTCACGCGATTGCCTCCACAGCCATGATCGCCGATCCTCCCGCTCCGCCAGGGAGGACAGGCATGACATTCGGCTTCATCGAGGGTTTTCGCGTCGAGGTGCTCGACCCGCGCTTCCACCGGATCGTGCCCGGTTCGGCTCGGATGGAGCGGCTATGGACCGGAGCGCGCTGGTCGGAAGGGCCGGCCTGGTTCCCGGCGCACCAGACGCTGGTCTGGTCCGATATCCCGAACAACCGCATGCTGCGCTACGACGCCCTGACCGGCGAGGTCGGCACGTTCCGCCAGCCGGCGCGGAATTCGAACGGCAACACGGTCGACCGGCAAGGCCGGCTCGTCACCTGCGAGCATGGCGGGCGGCAGGTGACGCGGACCGAGCATGACGGCTCGATCACCGTGCTGGCAAGCCATTACCAGGGCAAGCGCCTGAACTCGCCCAACGACGTGGTGGTGAAGTCTGACGGCTCGATCTGGTTCACCGACCCCGACTACGGCATCCTCACCGATTATGAGGGCGACAAGGCGGAGAGCGAGATCGGGCGCTGCAATGTCTATCGCATCGATCCGCAGAGCGGCGCGCTGACCATCGTCGCCGACGATTTCGTCAAGCCGAACGGGCTCGCCTTCTCGCCCGATGAGAGCGCCCTCTACATCGCCGATACCGGCGCGAGCCATGATCCGGAGAACGGGCCGCGTCATATCCGCAAATTCGCAGTCACTGGCGATGGCGCCAAGCTCGGCGCCTCCTCGGTTTTCGCGACCTGCACGGCCGGGCTGTTCGACGGCTTCCGCTTCGACGTTTCCGGCCGGCTCTGGACCAGCGCCGCCGACGGCCTCCATGTCTATGATCCGGATGGCACGCTGATCGGCAAGGTGCTGGTGCCGGAGGTGGTCGCCAATCTCTGCTTCGGCGGGCCGAAGCGGAACCGTCTCTTCATCTGCGGGACCACATCGCTCTACGCGCTGATGACGCACACCAACGGCGTCGGCTGAGCGTCAGTCGCGGGGCGGCTTCTCCGGCTTCACCCAGCCGACGAGGAAGGGCATCAGCAGCCCGAGCAGCATGAAGCGCACCAGATGGTGCGCGCCGACATAGAGCGGGTCGAGCCCCATGGCGAAGGCGAGCATCGCCATCGCCTCGAGCCCGCCCGGCGCGAAGGCGGCCATGGCGCTCGCATAGGGCACGCCGGCGAGCCAGGCCGCCGGCCAGGCGAAGGCGAAGGCGACCGCCATCGAGACGACGAAGCCGCCGATCGCCAGCGGAAACAGCGCCGCGATCTCGCCGCGCTTCAGGTTCGAGACGCGCCCACCCATGGCAGCGCCGAGCATGATCATCACCGCGATCGCGATCTCCGGCGGCATGGTGCCGTGGACGAGGCCGGTGCCGTGCAGCACGGCGCTCGCCAGGGTCGCGCCGAGGATGAAGGGTGCGGTGATCCCGATGCGCTCGAAGATCAGCCCGGTGACGAGACCGCAGCCGAGAAGCAGCGCCATGTCGCCGACACTCGCGACCACGGCCGGTGGCGGCAGGGTAAGCGGCGTGCCGCCGCTGCTCAGCTTCATGATGCTGGGCAGCACCGCGACCAGGACGAGGATGCGGAAGAGCTGGATCGCGGCGATGCGGCCGATATTGGCGCCCTTGTCCTGCGCCACCGAGATCACCGCCGACAGCGCGCCAGGCGCGGCCGCCAGCAACGAGTCGATCCAGCTCCAGCGCGCGACGAAGCGCAGATAGGCGCCCGTCGCCAGCATGATGGCGAGGAGGCCGACCACGAGGACCAGCAGCGAACCGGGATAGCGCGCCGTCGCTGCGAGCGCCTCGGGCGTCGCGGCCGAGCCGATCAGCGCGCCGGACATCACCATGGTCGAGTCGAACCAGGGGCGGCGCAGGTCGGGCAGCGGCCGGGTGATGCCGAGGATCGAGACCACCAGCATCGAACCGGAGAGCCAGGCCGCCGGGACGCCGAGCAGCGTGAAAAGCGTGCCGCCGATCGCCGCGCAGGCGATCACCGCCGCTTCACGCGACAAGGTGCGCAGATGATAGGGGACGTAGCTCGGGACAGGCATGAGGCTCGCGATGCGCCGGGAGGGCGCAACGCCGCATCAATGAAGGCCGATAGCCCTCAGGTCAAACGCCCCTGGCGCAAGCGGGCCATGATGGTCGCACCTGCCGCCCAAATAGCCCTCCCCCCGCTTGCGGTGGGGAGGGTTGGGTGGGGGGCAGCGCCGCTCGGCGCCAAGTTGGAAGATAGGCGCGAGCTCTGCTTTGCAGCCCCCCATCCCTAGCCCTTCCCCACCGCAAGCGGGGGGAAGGGAACCCCTCTCAGCCTGCCAGCGCCTTCTGCAGCCGTGCCACCGCCTCATGAAGGTCCGACGCCTTGCGGGCGAAGCAGAAGCGCAAGCCGGTCTCGCCACCGGGACCGAAAGCCGTGCCGGGCGCGAGGCCGACATTGGCCGTGTCGACCAGTTCGATCGCCAGTTTGCGGGAATCGGTCCAGCCGTCGACGCTGAAGAACTGGTAGAAGGCGCCGTCCGGCGCCTGCAAATTGACGCGGTTGGTCGCCTTCAGCCCCTCGGCGACGATGCGGCGGCCTTCGGTGGCGCGGGCGATCTGCTCGGCGACGAAGGGCTCGCCCTCCTCCAGCGCCGCGATGGCGGCGCGCTGGACGAAGACCGGCGAGCCGGAGGTCGAATACTGGATCAGGTTCTCGACGATCTGGCCGAAGGCCGGCGGCACCTCGATCCAGCCGACGCGCCAACCGGTCATCGCCCAGTTCTTCGAGAAGGTCTGGACGAAGAGGACGCGGTCCTCCTGCTCCATCACATCGTGGAACGAGGCGGCCCGCGGCGAGCCGTCATAGACGAAGCGGGCATAGATCTCATCGGCGATGATCCAGATGCCGTATTTGCGGGCGATTGTCAGGATGGCGGTAAGCTCGTCGCGCGTCGCGGTCCAGCCGGTCGGGTTGGCCGGCGAGTTGATGACGAAGGCGCGGGTGCGCGGCGAGATCGCAGCTTCGAGCTTCTGAAGGTCGAGCGTGAAGCGCCCGTCCTTGAACTGCATGGGAACGCAGACCGGGTTGGCGCCGGCGATGCCCATGGCGGCGGCGAAGTTCGGCCAGGCCGGGGTCGGGATGATCAGCTCGTCGCCGACGCCGGCGATCAGCCTGACCGCGATCTGGACCGACTGCATGCCGGAGCCGGTGACGTAGAAGCGATCCATGTTGAAGGGGCGGCCGTAGAGCGCGGTATGATAGCGCGCCAGCGCCTCGCGCAGCTCCGGGATGCCGCGCTGCCAGGTGTAGAAGGTCTCGCCCTCGGCCAGCGACTTGTTGGCGGCGCGGACGATGAAGTCGGGCGTCGGCAGGTCGCCTTCGCCGACCCAGAGCGGGATCAGGCCGGGCTTGAGCCGGCCGTGGTTGACGACCTCGACAATGCCGCTTTCGGGGGCGTTGCGCGCCTCGGGGCGCAGATCGGCGATCAGGCTGGTGCCGGCCGGTGCGTGCATGTTCATGGGCGATCCTTCAGGCGATCCGTCACGGAAAACATGCAGGCCAATCTATCGCAGAAAGCGCAGCGGCGGCATGAAATGACGAGATCGACCCGATCGGTCGCAGTGATGGATCGCGGGGCGCGTCCGAAAGCTCGGCGCGCCCCCCGCGAAGGCGGTCAGGCCTGCCGCTGCTTCAGCAGGTCGCGGATCTCGCTGAGAAGGGCGATGTCCTGCGGCGGAGCCACCGGCTCGGCCGGCTTGGCCGCTTCCTTGCGGCGGAGGGTGTTGATGCCCTTCACGACCAGGAAGAGCACGAAGGCAATGATCAGGAAGTTGACCGCAATGGTGAGGAAGTTGCCATAAGCGAGGACGGCGCCCTGCTTCTTGGCATCGACGAGGACCGGCGAGGTGACGGCCTTGTTGAGACCGAAGAAATAGTTGGAGAAGTCGACGCTGCCGATCGCACCGATCAGCGGCATGATGATGTCGCCGACGAGCGATTCGACGATCCTGCCGAAGGCCGCGCCGATGATCACGCCGATGGCGAGATCGACGACGTTGCCCTTCAGAGCGAATTCCTTGAATTCCTTGAGCATGGAGCGCCTTTCCGAATGCTTGGCCAGTGTTCGGCACCGCGCTGCGCAATGCCGCCCCCGCGCGCAAGCTAGACCAGCCGCACCAGCAGTGGAAACAGCTTTCCGGCCGCTTTCCTCGTTCTTTCCCACGGAAAAGGCGGATTCCGCCCCCGGATCATCCAGTTTGCGAAGATCAGGCGACGGCGAACGCTGCGGCAGCCTGTCGGCCCCATCACCTGTGCGCTTGCCTCTCAGAACCCCTCGAGAACGATCTTGCCCCTGGCCTTGCCGCTTTCGAGCAAAGCGTGAGCGCGCGTCAGGTTCGCCGCGTCGATCCGGCCGAAATGCTCGCCGAGCGTGGTCCGGAGCTTGCCGGCGTCGACCAGGATGCTGACCTCGTTCAGCAATTCGTGCTGCTTGATCATGTCCGCTGTGCCGAAGAGCGAGCGCGTGAACATCAGCTCCCAATGCAGCGAGACGCTCTTGCGCTTCAGCTTGGTCACATCGATCGGCGCGGGATCGTCGATCAGGCAGAAGCGGCCTTGCGGCGCGATCAAGTCGACGATCTCGTCGAAATGCCGGTCGGTCTGCGTGGTCGAAAAGACGAAGGCCGGCGCACCGATGCCGAGCGCAGCGATCTGAGCCGCCAAGGGCTTAGTGTGATCGACGATATGGTCGGCGCCGAGCGCCCTGACCCAGTCCTGTGTTTCCGGCCGCGAGGCGGTCGCGATCACCTTGACATCGCTGAGCCGTTTGGCGAGCTGGATCGCGATCGAGCCGACGCCGCCCGCACCGCCGATGATCAGCAGCGCATTCGCCGCGCCCGGTACCGCCCGGCGAATGTCGAGCCTGTCGAACAGCGCCTCCCAGGCGGTGATCGCGGTCAGCGGCAGCGCCGCTGCTTCCGCGACCGAGAGCGAGGCAGGCCGGCGCCCGACGATGCGCTCATCGACCAGATGGTATTCGGCATTGGTGCCGGAGCGGCCGATGGCACCCGCGTAAAAGACCTTGTCTCCCGGCTTGAACAGCGTCGCATCGGGGCCGACCGCTTCGACGATGCCGGCCGCGTCCCAGCCAAGCACCTTCACGCCACCCGGCTCGGGCTGCGAGCGCAGGCGCATCTTGGTATCGACCGGATTGACCGAGACCGCCTCGACTTTGACCAGCAGATCACGGCCGGCCGCTTCGGGTCTGTCGAGGGTGAGGTCGAGCAGCGCCTCGGGATGCTCGATCGGGTGGGATGCGCGGTAGCCGACGGCCTTCATCGGAATATCTCCTGTTGCAGGCCGAGACATACCGATAGGATCATGAGCTGCAATACGCACAAATCGGACCAGTAGTATCACAATGGATACCGTCGGATGCTGAAGACGAAGAAGCGCTATGACTGTGCCGCCGGCTGCCCGGTCGAGGCGACGCTCGATCTGATCGACGGCAAGTGGAAGGGCGTGATCATCTACCACCTCCTCTCCGGCACGCTGCGCTTCAACGAGATCCGCCGGAAGCTGCCGAGCGCGACGCAGCGCATGCTGACCCGGCAATTGCGCGAGCTCGAGGAAAGCGGGCTCGTCCTGCGGACGGTCTACGCGCAGGTTCCGCCACGTGTGGATTACGCGCTCACCGAGGAAGGCCGCTCGCTCGAAGCGATCGTCCGCGCCATGCATGCCTGGGGCGAGCGGCGGCTGGAACGGCTGAAGCAGGTTCAGGCAGCCGCCTGAGGACAGGCCGAAAGGCCGATGGCGGCGGCGGCGCAGCGGCGATAGATTTGCCGGCGATCGCCGTTGCAAGGAGGTGGGATGCTCCCAGCCTGGTCCGTCGTCCTGAGCGCGCTCGGCTATCTCTGCGTGCTGTTCGCGATCGCCCATCTCGCGGACACCGCCGGGCGTCGCCTGATGAGCGGGCGAGCGCGGACGACGATCTATGCGCTGGCGCTCGGGGTCTACTGCACCTCCTGGACCTTCTACGGCTCGGTCGGCTTCGCCAACCGGGCGGGCTTCGACTTCCTCGGCATCTATGTCGGCCCGGCGCTGGTGATTGGGCTCGGGCATCGCTTCGTCGCCCGCATCGTCGCCATCGCCAAGTCGCAGAACATCACCTCGATCGCCGACTTCGTCGGGGCGCGCTACGGCAAGAGCGAGCGCGTCGCGGCGCTGGTCTGCATCGTCGCGGTGGTCGGCGCCCTGCCCTATATCGCCCTGCAGTTGAAGGCGGTGGCGAACTCGCTCTCGGTGTTCTTCGCCGCGGCCGGCGGGCCTCCGCCGATGACCGACATACCCGTGCTGAGCGACCTTGCCTTCCTGGTCGCGCTGGTGCTCGCCGGCTTCGCCTGCGCCTTCGGTACCCGCCATATCGACGCGACCGAGCACCAGGACGGGCTGGTGCTGGCGATCGCGGCCGAGTCGCTCGTCAAGCTCGTCGCCTTCCTGGCGCTCGGCGTCTTCGTCGTCTACGGCCTGTTCGACGGCGCCGGCGACCTCTTCGCCCAGGCGGCGCGGGCTGCCGGCGACATGCCGCCGATCTGGGAGCGGACATCGAGCTGGCCGATGTTCCTGACGCTGACGGCGCTCTCCTCCTGCGCCGCGCTCCTGCTGGCGCGGCAGTTCCATATGGCGATCGTCGAGAACCGCGACGTCCGCGACGTGCGCCGCGCCGCCTGGATGTTCCCGCTCTATCTCGTGCTGATCAACCTGTTCGTGCTGCCGCTGGCGGCGGCGGGCGAGGTCCTGCTGCCCGGCACGGCGATCGACCGCGACATGACCGTGCTGCTGCTGCCGCTGGAGAAGCAAGCCGGCCTGATCGCCCTCTTCGTCTTCATCGGCGGGCTCTCGGCCGGCACGGCGATGGTGATCGTCGCCTCGGTCGCCCTGGCGATCATGATCTCAAACCATCTCGTCACGCCGCTGCTGCTGCGCGGGCGCGGCGTCAGCGTCGATCCCGAGCGCGCCGCGGCATTGATCGAGGGCGGCGAAGGCCGCAGCGGTCCGACCGGCGGCGATCTCGGCTCGCAGGTGGTGCATATCAGGCGGCTCGCCATCGTCGCCGTGATCCTGCTCGGCTATGCCTATTACCGCGCCGCAGGTGAGGCCGCGCTGGTCTCGATCGGCCTGCTTTCCTTCGCCGCGACGGCGCAGATCGCGCCGGCCTTCTTCGGCGGGCTGATCTGGCGGCGCGGGACGTCGCTCGGCGCGGCAGCCGGCCTGTCGGCGGGCCTGCTGACCTGGCTCTACACCTTGCTGATGCCGAGCCTTGCGCTGCCGGGCGGCTATTGGGCCGAGATCGTGGAGCACGGGCCGCTCGGCATCACCGCCCTGCGGCCGGAGGCGCTGTTCGGCCTGTCGCTGCCGGCCCTGCCGCATGGCGTGCTCTGGAGCCTCGGCATCAACCTCGCCTGCTATCTCGGCTTCTCCATGCTGCGGCCGGCGAGCGCGATGGAGCGGCTGCAGGCCAACGCCTTCGTCGAATCGGACCGGGCGACCATGGCCCAGTCCTTCTCGCTCTGGCGCTCCAGCGTCACCGAGGCAGAACTGCAATCCACCATCGGCCGCTATCTCGGTCAGGAACGGACGCAGCGCGCCTTCGAGGGCTTCGCCCATTCGCGCGGCGAGGTTCTCAACGGCACCCGCGAGGCCGACATCCACATGCTGCGCTTCGGCGAGCATCTGCTCTCCTCGGCGATCGGCGCCGCCTCCTCCCGGCTCGTGCTGTCGCTGCTGCTGAAGCGCCGCAACCTCTCGACCGAGGCCGCCTTCAAGCTGCTCGACGACGCGTCGGCGGCGCTGCAATACAATCGCGATATCCTCCAGAACGGCCTCGACCATGCCGGCCAGGGCATCACCGTGCTCGACCGTGACCTCAGGCTGCTCGCCTGGAACAAGGCCTTCATCCAGCTCTATGACCTGCCGCCCTCGCTGGTGCGCTTCGGCACCGGGCTCGACGAGATCGTGCGCTACAACGCCCAGCGTGGCGCCTATGGCGCCGGCCGGCAGGACGAGTTGATGGCGGCTCGGCTGGAGAGCTTCGTCAATGACCGCGAGCCGGTCCGGCTCAAGCTCTACCCCTCGAAAAACGTCATCGAGATCCGCTCGAACCCGCTGCCCGACGGCGGCATCGTCACGACCTACACCGACATCACCGACTCGGTCGCCGCCGAGGAAGAGCTGGAGCGGACAAACGAGACGCTGGAAAAGCGCGTCGCCGAGCGCACCGAGGAGATCAGGCACGTCAACACCGAACTGCAGCGCGCCAAGGCCGAGGCCGACGAGGCCAACGCCTCGAAGACGCGCTTCCTCGCCGCCGCCAGCCACGACATCCTGCAGCCGCTGAACGCCGCCCGGCTTTACGCATCGGCCCTGGTCGAGCGCGACCGCGCCGGCGCGCAGCCCGACCTCGCCGAGAATATCGACGCCTCACTCGACGCAGTCGAGGAGATCCTGACCGCGCTGCTCGAAATCTCCAGGCTCGACGGCGGCGCACTCAAGCCCGAGATCGGCGCCTTCCGCTTGGACGAGCTGATGCGCCAGCTGCAGCGCGAATTCGAGCCGAGCGCCCAGGAAAAGGGGCTCCAGCTCATCTTCGTGACGACGGCAGCGACGGTGCGCTCCGACCGGCGCCTGCTGCGCCGCCTGCTCCAGAACCTCGTCTCGAACGCGATCAAGTACACGCCAAATGGCAAGGTGCTGGTCGGCTGCCGCCGGCGCGAGGGGCAGGTCGCGATCGAGGTGCTCGACACCGGGCTCGGCATTCCCGCGAGCAAGCAGAAGACGGTGTTCCGGGAATTTCAGCGCCTCGATCAGGGCGCCAAGGTGGCGCGCGGCCTCGGCCTCGGCCTCTCGATCGTCGAGCGGATCGCGCGCACGCTCGACCACAAGCTCGCCCTCGCCTCGACCCCCGGACGCGGCACGCGCTTCTCGATCCTGGTGCCACGGGCCGCCCCCCTGCCGGCGATGGCGACGACGGCGGCGGCGCGCAGCGCGCCATCAAGCAGCCAGCTCGCGGGCTTGAAGCTGCTCGCCATCGACAACGAGCCGGCGATCCTCGATGGCATGCGCCTCCTGCTCGGCGGCTGGGGCTGCAAGGTCGAGACCGCGGCCGACCTCGACGAAGCGTCCTCCATCATCGCCGCCGGCGGCGCGCCGGACGTGCTGATCGCCGACTATCATCTCAACCATGGCGAGAACGGCATCGCGCTGATCTCGGCGCTGCGGCAGCAGGTCGGCGGATTGCCGGCGATCCTCCTGACCGCGGACCGCTCGCCGGAGGTCCGCGAGGAAGCCGCGGCGCTCGACATCCATGTGCTGAACAAGCCACTGAAGCCGGGTGCGCTGCGGGCGCTGCTGGCGCAATGGCGCGCGACGAGGCTGGCAGCGGAGTGACCAAGCGCGTCATGCTCGGGCTTCACCCGAGAATGACGCCCGGCATCACGCCTCTCCCGTCACTCCCGCCTGCCGCAACGCCTCCTCCGCTGCAAGGAAGGCGGCGACCTCCGGGCTCGGCTCGGGGCTTTCGGCGACGACCCCCATCTCGGCGAACAGCCGCGCCGCCGGCACATAGGCCTTGCCCTTGCGGTCGTAGAGCGCCGCCCGCACCAGCGCGACCGCAGCGACGATCTCCTTTCCGTCACGTCCATCAGCGAGGATGCGGTGCTGGATCACGACCCAGCCCTCGCTCCAGCACAGCAGCCGCGTCTCCAGCCTGAGCGCCCGGAACAGGCGGAGCTCGCGACGAAAGCGGATCGTGCCGCAATTGACCACCGGCACCCAGCCATGACGCAGGATCGCCCGCCACAAGCCGCTGCGCAGCATCAGGTCGGCGCGGCCGAGGTCCATCAGCCCCCAATAGCGCGCATTGTTCATGTGCAGGCTGGTGTCGAGATCGTGGAACCAGACCCGGAACGGCAGGATCGAGGCCTCGAATGGCGGCTTCAGATTCGGCTGGAAGGGCCGCGTCAGCAACAGCCAGATCAGGCGGAACCAGAGATTCATGGCAGTGCCCCGAAGAAGATAGTTTAGTTGTAAACATTTTTGCGCGCACGACCAGACCCGCTCGGCCCTGCGCGTCGATCACGACTGAAACAATCCGAATGCTGCGCTGCACGATCCTGCGGCCCAGAGTGCCGCAGCAGCGCCGCCATGCGGGCAAAGCGGACCTGCGCGCAAGATCATGCTTGCCAAGCGCTCTTTTTGCGCAGAAACATCTGCGCTTTCTGGCAGCAGCTTCAGGCCGCGCCAGCCCACGGGACGATACTCCAGCGATGCAGATCGAACTCGATTCCCGCGACAGGACGATCCTGCGCATCCTCCAGAGGGATGGCCGGATCACCAATTCGGACCTGGCCGACAAGGTCCACCTCTCGCCCTCGGCCTGCCTGCGCCGCGTGCGCCAGCTCGAGGAAAGCGGGCTGATCCGCGGCTATGTGATGATGCTCGACGAACGCATCGCCGGCTTCCCCGGCACCGCCTTCGTCTTCGTCACGCTCGACCAGCAGGGCCGCGCCTCGCTGGAGAGTTTCGAGAAGGCGGTGCAGGACCTGCCCGAGATCCTCGAATGCCATCTGCTCGCCGGCGCGCACGACTACCTGATGCGGGTGATCTACCGCGACAGCGCCGATTTCGAGCGCATCCACACCGACATCATCACGCAGTTGCCGGGGGTCACCCGCGTGCAGTCGACCCTGACGCTGCGCACGATCAAGAAGACCTCGTCGCTGCCGATGTGAGGTGGGCGCCGCCGGCCCTCATACCCACAGCCCTCATCCTGAGGAGCGGACCGCAGGTCCGCGTCTCGAAGGATGCTCCAGATGGTTCCGGAGCCTCCTGGAGCATCCTTCGAGACGCCGCTGGAGCGGCTCCTCAGGATGAGGGCTGCGGAGGTTGCTGCCTCGGAAGGGTTGCGGGGGCGGGCATCAGAGTCGATAACGAGCCCCCCAAAAGGAATCGCGCCCGTGACCGACGCCAAGACCAATGCCGATGTCGCCGGCCTGCCCTTCGAGGCGGCTCTGAAGGAGCTGGAGGCGATCGTCGCCCGGCTCGAACGCGGCGATGTCGCGCTCGAAGAATCGATCGTCATCTACACACGCGGCGAGGCGCTGAAGGCACGCTGCGATGCGCTGCTGAAGCAAGCCGAGGCGCGCATCGAGAAAATCACGCTCGGCGCCGACGGCAAGCCGACCGGCACCCAGCCGCTCGACGTCGGGAACTAGGAGCAGAGCCGGCGCGCCGCGAGATGCGGACCACGCCCTCCATAGCGAAAACGCCGCGAACGGCCCCGCAGCCGCTCGAGCTTGCGATCTCGCTCACTGGCGAGGACCGCGTCGCAGCCGCGATGCATCTCTATCGCGACCTGATCGCGACGCGGCGCCGTAATATCCTGGTCTTCACCGGCATCGCGTTGCTCCTGATCGCGGTCGGGCAGCTCTCGACCTCCTGGGGCGGGCGCGGCCGCGGCGATTTTGCCTTGATGGGGCGCAATTTCCTCGATGCGTTGATCGGCCCGACCGGCATCCTCCTGGCGACCTTTGCCTTGGCGGGCGGCATCGCCTACGCCTTCTTCGGCGCCTCCACGCGCCATCGCCTGCGACGCTGGTATCGGAACGAGGGCCTCACGACCGCGACGCCATGCAGCTATCGTCTGCATGAGGGCGGCCTCGACAACAGCGAGCCGCACCATCGCAGCCATATCCCGGCCTGGCGCCTGCGCCAGCTGACCGAAGGCACCGAACACTTTTTTATCGAGATCGAAGGGATCGACAATCTCGTCGCACTGCCGAAGCGAGACCTGTCGGCCGAACAGCAGGCGCATCTTCAGGATTGGGCGCGGTTCTGCATCGGCCAGGCGAAGCCTTCGGATCTCGACGCAGCGGAGCAATCAGCAACGGAACCGGCCGACGAAGCGTCTCTCGATCTGCGCTTTCGCCTGACGCCCGAGGATCGCACGGCCATGGCCCTCCGCCAGCAGGAGCGGTTCTGGCCGCGCAGCCGGCTGCTGCGCCGGACGGCGATCGGCCTCGTCTTCGCCCTGTTGCTGGTGCCGGCGGTGATGCTGTTCCTGTGGAGCATCGACCCCGATCGCGTGCCCTTCGAATTCGCCCTCCCGCTCTTCGCCGAAATGGCGGTGAAGACGTTCTGGCCGGTCACCGCCGGGCTCTGCGGCCTCGTCCTGCTCGGTTACGTCGCGACGCCGTTCTTCATGCGCCTCAATGCCAAGAGCCTCGGCAAGACCCTGCATCAGCGCGCCAGCGACGACGAGGTCCGGGTCCTGATCTCGCCGAAGGGCGCCACAAGCCGGCAACGCGGCCTCGAGAGCCGCTATGACTGGGCGGCGTTCACCGGCATCGAGCGGCGCGGCGAGCACATCTTCGTCCTGTTGCGGCGTGGCGACCCGCTGCTGCTGCCAGCCCGCGTCCTCAATTCCGACCAGATGCAGCTCTTCGATCGGTTGGCGGCCACGCATGTCGGCCGCGCCGGAGACACTGCATGACCGGACGCTGCGATATTGCGCTTTGCATCGCCCTGTTCGGCAGTGCGCTTCTTGCCGGACATGCGAGTGCCGAGCCGCTGCCATTGCCGGACGGGCTGATGGTCGATCTGCCCGAGGGCTGGCGGGTCGATGGCGCCGCCGAGGGCGAGACCGGAAAGGACGGGCGCACCCGTATTCAACTCGTCTGCGAGACCCAGGCCTGCAAGCGCACGCAGGAGACCTGCACGATCCTGATGCGGCCTCAGCCCGTCGCCGGCACGGATGACGCCGCCCGGCTCACCTCGCTCTATGCCGCGCCGATGGACCGCTATTTCCGCATCCGCGCCGTGCTGCGCAGCACGAGCAAGGATGCGCAGGTGCTACAGCCGCTCGGGCGCGTTTCGCTCGGACCGCGCGACTGGTGGATGATCGAGACCGACGCCCGCCACAACTATAAGTCCGGGCTGTTCGCCGAGGCCGTGATCGACGGGCGCTATCTCGGCGTGATCTGCAAGACCTGCGAGACCGGCAGCGAGCGCCATCAGGCCGGCCGCGCCATCATGGCGAGCGTCAGGCCGGCGGACTGAACGCCGCCGCCGGCCCGCACCAGCTCACGCCTGCTCGGCCTTGTTCGTGCGGCGCGCCACCGCCGTCAGGATCGCCGCGCCCAGGCCCGACTTGACCAGCGAGCCGAGCAGGAAGGGCACGACGCCGACGAGCATGGCCTTCTCCGCGCCGATCAGGGTGGCAAGCCAGAGGCCGCCGAACGCAAGGCAGAGCGCATGGCCGAGCAGCATCGCGGCAAAAGCGAAAGCCGGCCGGCTGCCGTTCCAACCGCGCTCGGCCAGCCAGCCGACCAGGACAGCGACGAACGGGAAGGAAGCGAGATAGCCGGCGGTCGGCCCCATGAAGGGTGCGAGGCCGCCGCTTCCGTTGGCGAGCACAGGCAGGCCGAGCGCCGCCTCGCCGAGCCAGGCGAGAACGGTGAGCGCGCCGAGCCGCCAGCCATAGAGCGCGCCGATCAGCATCACCGCGAGCGTCTGCATTGTCATCGGCACCGGCAGCATCGGCACGCTGATCTGCGAGGCGATCGCCAGCACGAGGGTACCGAGCAGGACAGCAGCCGCCTTGATGTGGACCGGCCGCGCCTGCAAGCCGAGCGGGCTGAAGCGGGAGGGGGTGGCGCAGCTGAGGTCGCTCATGGCTTCGTCTCCATCGATTCCAGAATTATAGATAATTTCTTCGATTGATCTATCTTAGAGTCCACAGCTGCGCGCGGATTGCAAGCGGGTGAGGCGCAGCAACCCGGCAACGCGAAAAAACACGGCCGCACCGCGGCCGTTTCCATTGGACCATCGATGTCGGGTTCACCCCTGGATCGCGAACACGTCCCGCATGCCGCCGGCGGCCGTGCGCACCGGCTTGGAACCGATCCACTGGACATGGCGGGCGAGGATCGCCGCTGCCTCGTCGACCTGACCGGCGCGCAGAGCGGCGAGGATGGCGCGATGGTCGTGATCGGTGCGCGCCTCCCAGTCCGAGCGCCAGGCCGAAAATAGGAAGCGGGCGCTGGCGGCATGGAGATCGTCGATCGCAGCGAGCAGGCGCGGCATGGCGCAGGGCGTGACGATCAGGCGATGGAAACGGCGATTCGCCTCCTCCCAGGCGCGGACATCCGGCGAATTGTCACCGGCGCGAGTCGCCTCCTCGGCCTCGTCAAGGATCGCGCGCGTCAGATGCGGGCCGGCATGGCGCAGCGCCAGCACCTCCAGCGCCGCGCGCATCTCGGCGACCTCGCGGACCTCGCGCAAGTCGAAGGCGGCGACGCGCACGCCGCGGCGCGGCTCGCTGACCGCAAGTCCCTGCGCCTCCAGCCGCTGGAAGGCCTCGCGCACCGGGACATGGCTGGCGCCGAACTCGGCCGCGACATGGTCCTGCCGCAGCCGGGCTCCCGGCTCGATCTGCCCGGAGATGATCCGCTCGGCGAGGACACGGCTGATGCGGACCGGCAAGGTCTCTGATTTTTCGCTGGCCATGAATTATCGATAATTTCTTCCGTGGGCGCCGTCGAGCCCATGCGCCGTGCTGTCCACTTGCCGTGCACGGCGTCCGGGGCCAGTCTCCCCGCCTCACAGGAGGACATCGCCATGTCGCAACTGCCCGATCATGACCCGGTCGCGGGCGATACCCGCTCCTGCGAAGCGCTCGAACAGGTGATCGTGCCGCGCGCGCATGACCTCGGCGGCTTCTCGGTCCGCCGGGCCCTGCCCTCGATCGGCCGCAAGATGGTCGGCCCCTTCATCTTCTTCGACCAGATGGGCCCGGCCGAGTTCCTGCTCGGCGAGGGTATCGATGTCCGCCCGCATCCGCATATCGGATTGTCCACTGTCACCTATCTCTTCGACGGCGAGATCATGCATCGCGATTCGCTCGGCACGGCGCTGCCGATCCGCCCCGGCGCGGTCAACCTGATGACGGCCGGGCGCGGCATCGTCCATTCCGAACGCACCGCGCCGGAAGAGCGGATGAAGGCGCCAAAGCTCTACGGCATCCAGACCTGGCTCGCCTTGCCGAAGACGCACGAGGAGATCGCGCCGGAATTCATCCACCACGCCGCGCCCGAGCTGCCGCGTATCGTCGGCGAAGGCAAGCGCGTCAGCCTGATCATGGGTTCGGCCTTCGGCGAGACCTCGCCGGTGAAATTCCCTTGGGACACGCTCTATGCCGAGGCCGTGCTGGCGCCGGGCGCGATCCTGCCGCTCGACCCCGACTATCACGAGCGCGCCGTCTACATCGTCGCCGGCAAGGTCGACATCGCCGGCGACGAGTTCGGCGCCGGCCAGTTGCTCATCTTCAAGCCGGGTGACCGGATCTCGATCCTCGCCGTCGACCAGAGCCGGCTGATGCTGATCGGCGGCGAGCCGATGGATGGCCCGCGCCATATCTGGTGGAACTTCGTGTCCTCCTCGAAGGAACGGATCGACCAGGCCAAGCAGGAATGGAAGACCGGCCGCTTCGACACAGTGCCCGGCGACGAGGAGGAGTTTATCCCGCTGCCGGAGCGTTGAGCGCACCACATGCCTGCCGAAGGCTCCGGTCGTTCCCCTACCGCGCCTGACGCGGCCGATGGCGCGTGTTCCTCGCGCAAGCGACTGATCGGCTTTGCCTGGGCAGTGCTGACCGTCCTGATCTTCGCCGGCTGGTTCGTGGTCACGCGCTTCAGCGTCACCCGCATCCTCACTGTCTGGGACCTGACCGCGCTGCGCTACGGCATCGGCGCGTTCCTGCTGGCGCCGGTGCTGCTGCGCGACCTGCCGCCAAAGGCCTGGCGCAACGGCTTCATCTTCTCGGCGCTCTGGGGCGCGCCCTTCGCGGCCCTGGTCGCGCTCGGCGTGCAGATGACTTCGGCCGGGCGCGCCGCCTCGGTGACGCCGACCCTGATGCCTGTCTTCGCCGGGCTGCTCGGCTGGCTGCTGCTGCGCCAGCCGCCCGGCATGATCAGGCTCGTCGGATATGCCGCCATCGCCGCCGGTCTCTGTGGCCTGATCGCCACCGCTTCCAGCGGCGGGGCTGCGCCGAGCCTGCTCGGTCTCGGACTGCTCGCGCTGGCCGCGGCGATGTGGGCCGGCTACACGCTGCTCCTGCGCGGCAGCGGCCTCAATCCGCTGCAGTCGGCAGCGCTGATCTGCTTCTGGTCGGGCCTGATCTTCGTGCCGCTCTACGTCCTCCTCGGCATCAGCCATCTCGGACAGGCGCCAACAGCCGAGATCGCGGTCCAGGGCTTCTATCAGGGCGTGCTGATGAGCATCGTCGCGCTGATCAGCTTCAACCGGGCCGTGACATTGCTGGGCGCTTCGGCTGCCGCAGCGATGATCGCGCTGGTGCCGGTCATCGCCTCGCTGCTCGCCATCGTCTTCCTCGGCGAAGTCCCGACGGTGGCGGAGGGGGCCTCGATCGCCTTCATCGTCGCCGGCGTGCTGCTGGCGACGCGGCCGGCTAGCTGAAGCTAACTGGCCTCAACTATACAGGTGCGCATTCTCCTGCCTCAGCTGGCGAGCGATGTGCTTCCATATCTGCCTGAGCCGGTGAACATGCAGATCGTCGAGCATGACCGCGACAAGAGCCTTGGTCGTGTCGATGAAGGCCTGCCGGTCATTCAATGCGGTGGGAAAATCAACCGGATGCTCCCCCAATCGGAAGCTTGTCCGCAGCCGGCTATCGCGATCCGTGTCGCGCAGCAGAATCCTGCCGATCATCACAACGAGATTCGCATCTACCTGTGGAGACGGCTCCCTCACAGCCGGCGCAGGCGCATTGGCCCCGGCAGGATTGGCAGGATCGGCAGGCGCCGGAGCTGACGGCGCGGCCGGCGCCGCAGGCTCCACCGCCCGCTCTAGATCAAAGATCGTGCGGATGTTCAAGGTCTTGAGCAAGAGGAAGCGATCGGGCCCAACTACTGTACAAAGCTGCGCTTGAGCGACCCAGTCGATCGTTGTATAAATACCGTATGGGCTTTCGATGTGCAGCATGATCGGATTCGATGCTGCGAGATTCTGTACATCAAAGATATTTGCCTCTTCCAGGCGGAACGCGATAAAATGGTCGACACCATCAAGAATGGTCGGAGGGATTTGCTTCGTATGAGCGTCGAGCTCGTTGTAGCGTGACTTGAAAGCAAGACCACTTTTGTTGAGAACATATTGAATAGCGGCATCGGGGATGAAGCCAAGGGCGAACGCTACGATCAGCCAGAGCGTTCCGACTCCCTTTAGCGGACTGCCCGATGAGCAGAGGCTTTCTTGTGGGCAGGAGCCCGCCGGCAGGCTGGCTGGAAGAGACGCATCCGTTTGCGGTGCCGATTCCACCCGCACTCCGCTAGGCGCGGTTTCAGCGGGCTTTTGCTGAGCGCTCCTCTCTATACCGACACCGCGCACGATGTCCTGCGCTCCACGCCAAACTGCTTCGCCAGACGGCACGACGCGATAGATCACGACTGCGAGCAACATCGCCAGCAGCACATGCGCAAAGGCCCGAAGGAAGGTGACCGGCGATAGGTCGAAGACAGCGACAGCGCGCAAGAGCAGACGCAGCGTGTAGAAATAGGCACCGGCGAAGGCGATGCACGCAACCGTCAGCACATTGACGTGCCAAGCTTGGAACAGGCGAGCATCACTGAGATCGGAACCGCTGAGCCCACCGACCGCAAGCAAGCTGGGCCAGAGCCATGCACCGACGAGAGACGGCTTGCCTACGTGCATGATCTCGACGACGGGAGCGAACAGCAAAAACACACCGAACCAGCACAGAACCATGTAGGGGACTGCACAGAGAAGCAGCATCCAGTCGGCATGCAGCATCATCGGGAAGCGGGGCACGTCCGCCAGTGTGGGCTCGACGCCGTCTTTGAGATCGAGGTCGGCAAAGTATTTCCCTTTGACGAATTCGAACGAGACGTTGGCCGAGACGATTTCGCCGTCCGGCTCGACTTTCGCCACGACTGGCTGCGCTCCTCCGGCTGGGATAACAGCGACCGTCTTTGAATCGAGCGAGCCGAACTGAAAACTCTTTGCGAAAAGATCAATCAGCTTGATCCGGCTCAATCGAACTTGATGCCGTATCGCAATGATCGTGACCGGGGTCACGATCGCAAGGAAATAAGCCGCCATGATTGGAAATATGATTTGCGGCTGCCCATCCAACCAATTGTAGCTGAGCAAGCCTATCACAGCCATGACGGTTACGAAGCAGATCACCCCCACTATGCCGTAGAAATTGTACACGCCTCCCTCCCCGAGAATCGTGGATAGTCCTGCGGTGGATCGAAAATTGAATGAACATCAGCCGATTATTGAGAACACATGCGCTGTTGCCGCCTCCACCGAATCGACGACCAAGCGTCACGACCCGTCGATATAAATCATCGGGCGAGCATCGACCTCAGCCCAGCGACCCGATGGAGCAACACGTTATGCGCGTACTTGAATTTCATGCAATCAGTGACTAAGGGTAATGTCAATATATATTCGACATACGTAACTTCGATTACTTCATCTCGCACGAAGCTGACTCGACCAAGCTACCCGCCCCGCTGAGCCATCGTATCCGTGAGGTCAGGCCCCCCACGTAAGCTAGGCGAGCCACCCACCCGCTACCGGAGCGCTGAACCCTTCTTCTTACGCGAGTTCAGAGAGGTCGCGCAGGCGCGGCACCCGTGAGAAGCCGATGACGAGCAGCTGGATCAGGAAGCCTGCGGTCGCGAGTTGCAGGCAGGCGGCGATGCCGAGATGCGCCGCCATGGTTGCGCCGATCGCGGCCCCCACCGGACGTGCGCCGAAGGTCGCCGTCATGATCAGGGCGGAGACGCGGCCGAGCATCGCATTGGGCGTGACCGCCTGGCGCAATGTCATCGTCGAGATCGACCAGATGATCGGCCCGACGCCGAACAGGAAGAAGCTCGCCGCGACCAGATAGATGGAGGGAAACCACAGCGTCGCGAGCATCACGCCGGCGGCACAGAGACCGGCGAACGGCCCGAGCAGGATCAGCGTCCCGAAGGAGACCCGCTGGGCGACGTGGGACGCGAGAGCGGCGCCGACGATCATCCCCGCACCATAGATGCCCAGGGTGATGCCCACCTCAGTCGCGCTGAGGCCGAGATTCTGGACGGCATAGGCGACATAGATCGCCTGGAAGATGAACCAGGAGACGTTGAAGAAGACCGCCGTCATCAGGATCGGCCTGAGCAGATCATGGCCGGCGACGAAACGCGCGCCTTCCTTGAGGTCATGCAGCAGGTCGCGCCGCGGGCCGGAGGGCGCCTCGTCCTTCGGCAGGCCGGCCAAGAGGAGCGCGGCGAAAATGGAGAGCCCGGCCGCCAGGCCATAGGCCGTCGAGATGCCGATCCAGCCGACGAGCGCGCCGCCGAGCGCCGGCCCCCCGGCATAGGCGGCGCTGCGCGCCAGCTCCAGCCAGCGATTGGCCTCGGCGAGGCGGGCGCGCGGCACCACCGACGGGACGAAGGCCGGCGCAGCGACGCTGTAGCAGACCGTGCCGACGGCGCCGAGCGCGCCGAGAAGGCCGAGCCAGGTCAGGTTGAGGCTGCCCAAGGCGAGCAGCAGCGGGATCGCCAGCAGCGACACCGCGCGCAGCGCCTCCGTGCCGACCATGAGCCGGCGCCGCGAAGCGCGATCGACCATCAGGCCGGCGGGAATCGACAGCAGCAGAAAAGGCAAGGTCTGCGCCGTCTGCAGCCAACCTGTCTCGGCCGGCCCCGCCGCCAGCAGCAGAACGGCGGCCAACGGCGCCGCGGCCAAGGCGATCTGCTCCGAGAACTGGGCGAGGAGATTGGACCAGCCGATGCGGCGAAATGCCGTCGGCAAGGGGGTGGTATCGGCCGGTTGCATGACCTTAAGTCCTGGGAAGCAGTGGAGAGGACACTAAAAAGCCCCGCCGGCATGGGAACCACCCGTTTCGTGGGAAGCATTACGTTCGCGGCGATGGCGCGACTTCCAACTCCGGTTTGCCAGCGCGCCACGCAGGCTCTATTTCCAGATCGTCCCAGCGAAGGATCCGACAGCCTCGTGCCTCGCCCCAACACGCCCCTCCTCGACAAGGTGCCCGATCCGGCCGCTCTGCGCCGGCTCGACGATGCGCAGTTGCGCCAGCTCGCCGACGAACTCCGGGCCGAGACGATCGACGCCGTCTCGGTCACCGGCGGCCATCTCGGCGCCGGCCTCGGCGTGGTCGAACTCACCGTCGCCCTGCACCATGTTTTCGACACCCCGCGGGACCGGGTGATCTGGGATGTCGGCCACCAGGCCTATCCGCACAAGATCCTGACCGGCCGCCGCTCGGAGATCCGCACGCTGCGCCAGCCCGGCGGGCTTTCCGGCTTCACCAGGCGCGCGGAGAGCGAATTCGATCCGTTCGGCGCCGCCCATTCCTCGACCTCGATCTCGGCCGGGCTCGGCATGGCCGTCGGGCGCGACCTCGCCGGTGGGAAGAACAACGTCATCGCCGTGATCGGCGACGGCGCCATGTCGGCCGGCATGGCCTATGAGGCGATGAACAATGCCGGCGCCACCGGCTCGCGCCTGATCGTCATCCTCAACGACAACGACATGTCGATCGCCCCGCCGGTCGGGGCGATGTCGGCCTATCTCGCCCGCCTCGTCTCGGGCCGGACCTATCGCTCGCTGCGCGAAGTCGCCAAGTATCTGGCCGAGAAGCTGCCGCGCTTCTTCCACGAGAAGGCGAAGCGGACCGAGGAGTTCGCCCGCGGCTTCTGGACCGGCGGCACGCTCTTCGAGGAGCTCGGCTTCTACTATGTCGGCCCGATCGACGGGCACAATCTCGACCATCTGCTGCCAGTGCTGCGCAATGTCCGCGACGCCGAAACCGGGCCGATCCTCGTCCATGTCGTGACGCAGAAGGGCAAGGGCTACGCCCCGGCCGAGGCGAGCGCCGACAAGTACCACGGCGTCGTCAAGTTCGATCCGGTGACCGGCCAGCAAGCCAAGGCGCCGGCGAACGCGCCGAGCTACACAAACGTCTTCGCCAATGCCCTGATCAAGGCCGCCCGCGAGGACGAGAAGATCGTCGCCGTCACCGCCGCCATGCCGTCCGGCACCGGGCTCGACGCCTTCGGCAAGGAATTCCCCGGCCGCACCTTCGATGTCGGCATCGCGGAACAGCATGCGGTGACCTTCGCCGCGGGCCTCGCCACCGAGGGCTTCAAGCCGTTCTGCGCGATCTATTCGACCTTCCTGCAGCGCGCCTATGACCAGGTCGTGCATGACGTCGCCATCCAGAAGCTGCCGGTGCGCTTCGCGCTCGACCGGGCTGGGCTGGTCGGCGCCGATGGCGCGACCCATGCAGGAGCCTTCGACGTCGCCTATCTCGCCTGCCTGCCCGACATGGTGGTGATGGCCGCCGCCGACGAAGCCGAGCTCACCCATATGGTCGCGACCGCGGCCGCCTATGACGCGGGGCCGATCGCCTTCCGCTATCCGCGCGGCGAAGGCGTTGGCGTCGAGATGCCACAGCACGGCGTGCCGCTCGAAATCGGCAAGGGCCGGATCGTCAAGCAGGGCACGCAGGTCGCCCTGCTCTCGCTCGGCACGCGCCTCGCCGAATGCCTGACCGCTGCCGAGCAGCTCGGCCAGCGCGGGCTTTCGACCACCGTCGCCGATGCCCGCTTCGCCAAGCCGCTCGACGAGGAGATGATCCTGCGCCTCGCCAGGGAGCACGAGGTGCTGGTCACGGTCGAGGAAGGCTCGGTCGGCGGCTTCGGCAGCCATGTCCTGCAATTACTGGCGCGCGAGGGCGCGCTCGATCGCGGCCTGAAGATCCGTAGCCTTGTACTTCCCGACATCTTCCAGGACCACAACAAGCCCGAAGCGATGTATGCGCAGGCGGGGCTCGACGCCGCCGGGATCGTGCGCACCGTCGAAAAGGCGCTCGGCCCCGCCAGCGCCGTCCGCCGCGCCTGACATATGACCGCCGGGCTGCCGCGCCGGGCATGATATTACCGTACCCGGCGGAACCGCCGGGTACGGTAATATCGATTCCAAACATTTAGAGCGGGGCTGATGCGAAAAACCGGTTCCCACTTTTCCGCACCCCGCTCTAGGGCCGACCTGCTGCTGGTCGAGCGCGGCCTGTTCGAGAGCCGGGCGCGGGCGCAGGCCGCGATCGCCGCCGGCCTCGTCCGCGCCGATGGCGTCGTGCTGCGAAAGGCCTCGGAGACAGTTCCGGATACCGCGTCGATCGAGGCGCAGGCGGCGCATCCTTACGTCTCACGCGGCGGCGTGAAGCTCGCCGCAGCGCTCGACGCCTTCGGCTTCGATCCCAACGGGCTGAACTGCCTCGATGTCGGTGCCTCGACCGGCGGCTTCAGCGACGTGCTGCTCCGACGCGGCGCGGCCCATGTCTACGCCGTCGATGTCGGCCAGGCGCAGCTGCATGAGAGCCTGCACGGGAATCCGCGCCTGACCAGCCTCGAAAGCCAGGACATCCGAAGGCTCGATCCTGGCCTGTTCGGGGAGGTGCCGGCGCTTGCCGTGATCGATGTCAGCTTCATCTCGTTGAAGCTGGTGCTGCCGGCGGTAGCGACGCTGCTGGCACCGCAGGCCCGGCTGATCGCGCTGGTGAAGCCGCAATTCGAGACAAAGCGTTCGGCGCTGAAGAAGGGCGTCTTGCGCGACGAGGCACTGCAGCAGCAGATCTGCACGGAGATTGCGGATGTGGCCGGTGGCCTCGGCTTCGCCATTGCGGGGCTGATCCCCTCGCCGATCGAGGGCGGCGATGGCAATCGCGAATTCCTGCTCGGCGGCGAGCGAGCAGCCTAGTTCGCCATCACGGCATCGATATCGGCCTGCACGGCGCCGGGGTCGATATAGGCCGCCTCGCCCTGACCATTGGCGTTGATGAAGGCGGTGGCGCGGGCGATCAGGCGACGCAGCGACAGGCTGGCGACATCGACGATCAGCCCCGGGTCTTCCTCGGCCGGCATCTCGTCGAGCAGGGCCGTTGCCGTATAGATCAGCCGGTCCATCGCGGCGCAGAGCGCATCGAAGCTCTGGACCTCGCGCTGACCGAGCCCGCGATAGGCTGCCATCGCCTCGCCGGCGCAACGCAGCGGCGAGCCCGCGAAATGCTCGAAATAGCCAACGGCGCGCCAAGCCTTGAGGTCGCCGACGATCTCGCGGTCGACCGGCACCATCTCCAGCAGCATCAGCGCCTCGCTGTGCCGGTTGAGGTAGTCGGTCGAAAGCTGCGGAGCTGTCCAATCCGCCGCGGTCGGTGATGTCTCGGTCGCGGAAGCAGACATGAAGAGGCCCCGAAGCGCCGCGACTATGCTGTGCCAACCGCAAACAAAGTCTTGATCCGGTCACGATAAGGCGAAAGTGATCGGGAGATGTGTGGTCGCTATGCCATTACCTTGCCGCCCGAAGCGATGCGCGAAGCCTTCGCCTATCGCGAGCAGCCGAATTTCCCGCCGCGCTACAATATCGCGCCGACACAGCCGGTGCCGGTCGTGCGCCTCGACGAAGGCCGCCGCCAGTTCATCCTGATGCGCTGGGGCTTCATCCCGGGCTGGGTCAAGGATCCCAAGGACTACCCTTTGGTCATCAATGTCCGCAGCGAGAGCGCCAGCGAGAAGCCGTCCTTCCGCGCCGCCCTCACTCGCCGGCGCTGCCTGATGCCGGCCGACGGCTTCTATGAATGGCACCGCCTCGGCGAGGGCCGCCAGCAGGAGAACCGGCCCTATCTCTTCCGGAAACCCGATCAAGGCTTCTTCGCCTTCGCGGCATTGTGGGAGACCTGGCACAGCCAGGACGGCTCCGAGATCGATACGGTCGCGATCGTCACCGGCCCGGCGAACGGGCAGATGGCGGCGATCCATCACCGCTCTCCGGTCGTCGTGCCACCCGAGGCGTTCGACGCCTGGCTCGATCCTATGGCGGAGCCGGCCACCGTGCAGAGCCTGATGCGGCCACCACCCGACGATTTCTTCGAGATGTTCCGGCTGGGCGCCAGTGTCAACAAGGTCGCCAATGATGGGCCGGAGGTACAGGAGCCGTTCGATCCGGCTTCGGAACCGGTCCCCGCTCCAAAGCCCGCCATGCGTTCCCGTCGGGGCGGCCCCGACGATGCACAGGGCAGCCTGTTCTAGCGCTGGCCATAGCGGCGCGCTTACTCTGGTCCCAAACGAGACTAACAATGGGAACGCACGAGATGGATGGCCGCCGCCCGACGATGAGCTCCCTGCACGGCATGGTCGCCGCCGCGCACCCGCTGGCGGCACAAGCCGGCGCGCGCATCCTCAGCCAGGGCGGCAACGTCTTCGACGCAGTCGGCGCGGTCGCGTCCGCACTCAATGTGGTCGAGCCGTTCATGTCGAGCCTCGCCGGCATGGGTTCGGCGATCATGTGGGTCGCTGCCGAGAAACGCGTCCGCGTGCTCGATTTCGTACCGCCCGTGCCGGAGAGCTTCCCGCTCGAACGCTTCACGCAGCGCTCCGAGCTCGAGCGCGGGGCGCTCGCGGTGGCGCCCCCCGGCAACCTCGCCGGCTGGTGCGAGCTCAACCGCGCCTATGGGCGTCTATCGCTGGAGCAGATCTTCGCGCCGGCGATCGCGCTCGCGCAGGATGGCTTCCCGATCGCCGAGTTCGGCGTGATCGAGTTCAACGAGCAGGCGCCGCTGCTGCGCGAACAGCCCCAGCTCTACGAGAACTGGGCACGGAACTATATGCGCGACGGAGGAACGAGCGTCACGCTCGGGCAGATCCTGCGCCAACCCGAGCTGGCGGCGACGCTGCGGGACATCGCCGCAAAGGGGCCGAGCCACTTTTACCAAGGCGCGCTCGGCGAGACGATCACTGCCCATCTCAAGGCGCAGGGCGGCACGCTGACCATGGCCGATCTCGCCAAGGTCGCCCCACGCTGGCGCGAGCCGCTCGCCGCCGCCTATCGCGGCCGGCAGGTGCATGTGCCGCCTCCGGCCTGCGAGGGCTTCCAGTTCCTTTTGACCCTGCGCATCCTCGATGGCTTCGACCTCGGCAAGCTGGAGCGCAACGGCACCGAGCATCTCGACATCGTCTATCGCGCCATCCGCCTCGCGGCCGGCGTCCGGATCGCCCACAACAATCCCAGCGCTGAGAAGCTCGCCGAAATCCTGTCCGACGCCTTCGTCGAGCGGCTGCAGGCTCGTGTCCGGGACGGCAAGCCGATCGACGGGCCGACAGAGCAATGGATGCCGCAGGCGCCTGCGGGCGAAGACCCCGGCCACACCACCTCCTTCTCGATCGCCGATCGGGAGGGCAACCTGATCTGCGTGACGCAGAGCATCGGCAGCCCGTTCGGCAGCGGCGTCGTGGTGCCGGGCACCGGGATCTGCCTCAACAACTTCCTCTACTGGGCCGACGTCCAACCGGGCAGCCCGAACCGCTCGCAGCCCGGCTCGGAACTGCCGATGTGCATGTCGCCGACGCTCTCGACCAAGGACGGCGCGCCGGTGCTCGCGCTCGGCACGCCCGGCAGCTATGGCATCATGCAGACGCAGGTTCAGGCCATGGTCCAGCATGTCGATTTCGGACTACCGCTGCAGCATGCGATCGAGGCGCCGCGCGCCCGGCTCTGGGATGGCCGCGAAGTCGAGATCGAGGACCGCGTTCCCGCCGGGACGATCGCGGCACTGGCCGAACGCGGGCATGGCATTTTCGCAGCCGAGAGCAGCTGGACGATGCGTGTCGGCGGCATGCAGGCGGTGTCGCGCGATCCGGCGACAGGACGGCTCACCGGCGCCTGCGATCCGCGCCGCGACGGCTATGTCGCAACACCTTGAATGCCGGTTAGCCGGATCAACCGGCCGCGCAGGCTGTTCCAAGGATCGGACGTATTTTGAGCACTTCCCCTGACGATCTCCGGTCCTGGCTGACGACAGAATTGCTGCCGAGCTGGATCGCCCGCGCCTTTGACCCAGGCCAGCCCGGCTTCGTCGAATATCTCGGGCCGGATGGCTCGCCCGAGGCCGACGATCTGCGCACGACGCTGGTCACAGCAAGGCTGACCTATGTCTTCAGCCACGCCCATCTGCTCGGCGTACCCGGCGCGCTCGCCGCGGCACGCCACGGCTTCACTTTTCTGACGAGCGCATGCCGGGGCGCCGACGGGCGCTTCGTGCATTCCTGTACTGCGCAAGGCAAGGCCGTCGACGATAGGTCCGACTTCTACGATCTCGCCTTCGTGCTGTTCGCGCTCGGCTGGTTCGCGAAGGCGACCGGCGAGACGGAAGCTCTCACGATCGCCAATGAGGTGATGGACTTCCTTGAGAGCGAACTGGGCCATCCGGCCGGCGGCTTTCGCGAGGATACGCTGGACACCCAGCCGCGGCGCCAGAACCCGCATATGCACCTGCTCGAGGCCTGCCACGCCCTCGCGGCGGTTTCATCCGACCCGCGTTGGCTAACGACAGCCGATCGGCTCGTGTCGCTGATGCAGGAGCGCATGCTCGATGCGGACGGTACGCTCGGCGAGTTCTTCGGCGAGGACTGGGCGGCCTTTCCCGGCCCGCGCGGACTGATCCGCGAGCCCGGCCATCATTTTGAGTGGACCTGGCTGCTCTATCACCACGAGCGGCTGACCGGTTCGAGCAAGGCGCACGAGACGGCCCGCAGGCTCCATGCGTTCGGGCAGCACCTGCTCGACGCTCCCGCAAACTCGTCGCGGCTCGTCGTGAACGAGGTCGACCCGGCAGGGCGTGTGCTGAACGGCGCTGCGCTGCTCTGGCCACAGACGGAGTACCTGAAGGCGCTGGTCGCACGGATCGAATTCGAAGGCGATGCCGATGCCGCAGCTCGGCTCGACCAGCATTTGCGTCTGATGTTCCGGCATTTCGTCAATGCCAAGAGCGGAATCTGGGTCAACCAGCTCGACGACAACGCGCGGCCGATCGGCGAGCGGGTGCCGGTCCGCGTGCTCTATCACCTCGTGCTGGCGCTCGCCGAAGTCTGCCGCGTGACCAAGGGTGGCGCTCCCCTCTAGGGCTCGCCGGTCGCGGTCTCCTCCGGAACCGCAAACACGCCGCTGTAGCGGAACAGCTCGCCGAACAGCGGATGCTTCAGCGTCATCCGCATGCTGAAGCTGCGCTCATCGATCGGCCGCTCCTCGATATAGCCAGTGCCGAGGAGCAGACCGACGGGCAGTGGTAGATCGTAACCGAAGAGCCGCCAGACATAGCCCTCGTCGCGAAAGACCAATGCGCCCTCCTCCGCGGTCACTCTGAGGCGCATGCCGACGCCGAAGCGGACGAATTCGATGACCTGGCCCAGGCCTACCTGCTGCATATGCGAGCGGAAGTGGAATGGCTCGCGCCCGGCGAAGTGGAACACGCGATTCCAGTGCAGCGTCCCGTCCCCCGGCCGAGCGGTGTAATGGACTTCGATCGGCACGTCGCGGCCACGATAGGGGACCAGCGCCCCAACGATCCGGGCGAAGGGCAGCAGCAGCCTGGCGAAGGCGCTGTGCTCGACTTCGTGCATCGTCCCTTTGACGCAGATGTAATCGTCACTGAACGGGCGCAGGAAGTAGTGACGCCGGATGACCTCGCCGAGCCGGTGCCAATCGTCGCCGAGCACCTCCTGGAAGACCGGCAGGCGCCCGCTCATGCGCTACAGCACCGAACCGGGGTTGAGCACGCGCTTGGGATCGAGCGCCGCCTTGACCGTGCGCATCAAATCGAGCTCGACCGGGTCCTTGACGCCCGGCAGCAGCGAGCGCTTGAGACGACCGATGCCGTGCTCGGCCGAGATCGAGCCCTTGAGTTCGGTGACGATGGCGTGCACCGCCTCGTTCATCGCGCCCCAGCCGGCGAGATAGGCGGCCTTGTCGGCGCCGACCGGCTGGCTGACGTTGAAATGGATGTTGCCGTCGCCGAGATGGCCGAAGGGCACCGGCCGGCAGCCCGGCACCAGCGCCTCGACTGCGGCGATGGCACGCCTCAGGAATTCCGGCGTCGCCTGGATCGGCACGGAGACGTCGTGCTTGATCGACCCGCCCTCATGGGTCTGCACCTCCGAGAGCATCTCGCGCAGCTTCCAGAGATCGGCGCGCTGGCCGAGCGAGCCGGCGAGCACGGCATCGGTGACGAGCCCCTCCTCCAAGGCTTCGCCAAGGAAGGCCTCGACGGCTTCATTGAGCCCGGTTTCGGCCTGGGCGCAGACCTCCATCAGCACATACCAGGGTGACGGCTCGGAGAGCGGATCGCGTGCGCCGCTGGCGTGGCGGACGACGAAGTCGAGGCCGATGCGCGGCATGATCTCGAAGGTGGTGAGCGTGCCGCCGGCGCTGGCCTTGGCCTTGTTCAGCAGCGCGAGCGCCGCCTCCGGATCGGGCACGGCGAGGAAGGCGGTGGCGCGCGCCGCCGGCAGCGGGAAGAGCTTCAGCACGGCGGCAGTGATGATGCCGAGCGTGCCTTCCGAGCCGATGAAGAGGTTCTTGAGATCGTAGCCGGTATTGTCCTTGCGGAGCTGGCGCAGGCCGTTCCAGACGCGGCCATCGGCGAGGACGACCTCGAGGCCGAGGCAGAGCTCGCGGGCATTGCCATAGGCGATCACCGCCGTGCCGCCGGCATTGCTCGAGAGATTGCCGCCGACCGTGCAGGAGCCTTCCGAAGCCAGCGAGAGCGGGAAGAGCCGCCCGGCCGCCTCGGCCGCTTCCTGCGCCTTCTGCAGGATGACGCCGGCCTCGACGGTCATGGTGTCACCGGCGGCATCGACCGAGCGGACCTTGTCGAGCCGCTGCAGCGACAGGATGATCTCCCGACCCTCGGCGACCGGGACCTGGCCGCCGACCATGCCGGTATTGCCGCCTTGCGGCACGACCGTGACGCCGGTCTCGCTGGCCCATTTCATCACGGCTGAAACCTCGGCGACGGAGCCCGGCCGCACCACGGCCTGTGCCTTGCCGGGGAAGAGACCGCGCGGCTCCTTGAGATAAGGCACCATCGCGTCGGCGTCGGTGATCACATTCTTGGCGCCGACGATGCCGGCCAGAGCTTCGATAACGGGCGCGCTCATCCTGCCTCCGGAAACCTGATCACTTGCGGCCGACAGTCTTGCGGAAGACGCCGACGAGTTCGATGTGGGCGGAATAGCGGAACTGGTCGACCGGCGTCACGCGCTCCAGCGCATAGCCGCCTGCGACCAAAAGCGCCGCGTCGCGGGCAAAGCTGCCGACATCGCAGGAGACGTAAGCCACGACAGGGACCTTCGAGGCCGCGAGCCGCTTGACCTGCGCCTCCGCGCCGGCGCGCGGCGGGTCGAGCACGACGGCGTCGAAAGCGCCCAGCTCATGCTCCAGCAGAGGCCGGCGGAAGAGGTCACGTGCCTCCGCAGTGACTGGCTTCAGCCCTTGCGTATGGTTGGCAGCCCGGCTCAGCGCCTGGATAGCGGCCTTGTCGCTCTCGAAGGCGCAAACCTGCGCCTTCTCGGCAAGCCGCATGCTGAACGGGCCGCAGCCGGCGAAGAGATCGGCGACGCGCTTGGCCTTCGGGATCGCCTCGAGCACGAGACGCGACAGGATCGCCTCGCCCTCCGCAGTTGCCTGCAGGAAGCCGCCGGGCGCGGGTGTCACCGCCGCCTTGCCCATCAGCTGGAAGGGCGCACGCCGTTCGACGATGACCTCGCCATGCATGGACAGGCGCGCGAGATCGAGGCGCTCGGCCACCTCGGTAAGTTGCCGGCGCAAGCTGTCTCCGGCCGGTCCGTGGCCGCGAATGTCGACATCGAGGCCAGCCTCGGAAGCGGTCAACTGGATGTCGAGCGGCTTGTTCGAGGAGCGCAGCCGGTTGGCGAGATGCTGCGCCACGATTGGCGCGCGCTCCAGCCCCGGTGCCAGCACCGGGCAGGCCACGACCTCGACCAGATCGTGGGTGCCTGCCGCCATGAAGCCGACGCGCATCCCATCATCCTCGCGGCGGGCATGGAAGGTGACGCGTCTGCGGCCAACGCCATGGGCATCGACCATGGGAGCGACTTCGGTTTCCAGCCCGGCGCGAGAGAGCGCCGTCACCACCTGCTGGCGCTTCCATTCGGCATAGAGCCCCTCGCCCATATGCTGCGCGGCGCAGCCACCGCAGCGGGTGAAGAGCGGGCAGATCGCGGCGATGCGCGAGGCGGAAGGCGCGAGGATCTCGACGACCTGCGCCCGGTCGCCGTCTCGCACGGCCCGCACATTCTCGCCCGGCAAGGCGAAAGGCACGAAGACCTGGCCTTCGGCCGTCTCGGCGACGCCGTCGCCGCGCTGGCCAAGCCGCACGATCGTGAGCGTTTCATTCATGGCGAGGGCGGACATGGGACGCTGGGCTCGTGACGTAATCGAGGGTTTGGCCTATCAGGTGGCGAGCGACAGGGAAATGGCTGGAGTTGCCTGACATGACTATCCGCAACGGCGTCGTCGAAGCGATCGGCAACACCCCCCTGATCAAATTGAAGCGCGCTTCGCAGGAAACCGGTTGCGAGATCCTCGGCAAGGCCGAGTTCATGAATCCCGGCCAGTCGGTCAAGGATCGCGCCGCCCTCGCCATCATCCGCGATGCCGAGAAGAGCGGCGCGCTGCGCCCCGGCGGCGTCATCGTCGAGGGCACGGCCGGCAATACCGGCATCGGCCTGGCTTTGGTCGGCAATGCGCTCGGCTATCGTTCGGTGATCGTCATTCCGGAGACGCAGAGCCAGGAAAAGAAGGACATGCTGCGGCTCGCCGGCGCGACGCTGGTCGAGGTGCCGGCCGTCGGTTACGTCAACCCGAACAATTATGTGAAGGTCTCCGGCCGCCTCGCCGAGGAACTGGCGAAGACTGAAGCGAACGGCGCGATCTGGGCCAACCAGTTCGACAATACCGCCAATCGTCAGGGCCATATCGAGACGACCGGCCCGGAGATCTGGCAACAGACCGATGGCAAGGTCGACGGCTTCGTCAGCGCCGTCGGTACCGGCGGCACGCTCGCCGGCGTCGCGATCGCGCTCAAGGGCTTCAGCCCGAAGATCAGGATCGCCCTCGCCGATCCGATGGGCGCGGCGCTCTATGCCTACTACACCACGGGCGAACTCAAGGCCGAGGGCTCCTCGATCACCGAGGGCATCGGCCAGGGCCGCATCACCAAAAACATCGAGGGCGCGCCGGTCGACGTCGCCTTCCAGATCCCGGACGAGGAAGCGATCCCGCTCTGCTTCCAGCTCCTGGAGGAAGAGGGCCTGTGCCTTGGCGGCTCCTCCGGCATCAACGTCGCCGGCGCGATCCGACTGGCGAAGGAGATGGGGCCCGGCCACACCATCGTGACTATCCTCTGCGACTACGGCACGCGCTACCAGTCGAAGCTGTTCAATCCGGAGTTCCTGCGCTCGAAGAACCTGCCTGTTCCGGGTTGGCTGGAGCGCGATGGCGGGCTGAAGGACGTGCTGGCCAAGGTGATGGCCTGACTCCGTGCAGCCGCAGCCGGGATCGCTCCTCTCCGAGCTGCTGAACGCGCCGATCCGGCCGGGCCGAGTCGACTGGATCGGATTGCGACCGGCACGACGCGCGGCGATGACCAGCGTCGAGACGGCAACGGCGAGTGCGGCGGAAGGCCTTGTCGGCGATCGCTATAGCGGCCGGAGCGGCTCGCGGCAGGTCACGCTGATCCAGCGAGAACATCTCGCAGCGATCGCCAGCCATCTCGGGCTGGACCGGGTCGCTGCGGAGCAGCTGCGCCGCAACATCGTCGTCGAGGGCGTCAACCTCGCGGCCCTGAAGGATCACCGCTTCCGCCTCGGCACGGCCATCCTCGCATACACAGGCGAATGCCATCCCTGTTCACGGATGGAAGAGGCCTTCGGCCCGGGCGGCTACAACGCCGTGCGCGGCCATGGCGGCATCACGGCGCGGGTCGTCGAAAGCGGAACCATCGCGATCGGCGACAGGCTGGAGCGGCTTCCCGCAACCAGCCTGTAGCAGCGGCCTCAGGCCGCCTGCGCCCCGGCTTCGATCGCCTCGATGTCGCCGGCGCGATCGTATTGGGCCTGGTCGAGCATGCCCTGGCGCTTGGCGACGATGGTCGGCACCAGCGCCTGGCCGGCGACGTTCACAGCGGTGCGGCCCATGTCGAGGATCGGATCGATCGCCAGCAGCAGGCCGACGCCGGCGAGCGGCAGGCCGAGCGTCGACAAGGTCAGCGTCAGCATCACCGTTGCGCCGGTCAGGCCCGCGGTCGCGGCCGAGCCGATCACCGAAACGAAGGCGATCAGCACATATTCCTGGATGCCGAGCGGCACGCCGTAGAACTGCGCGACGAAGATCGCCGAGATCGCCGGGTAGATCGCGGCGCAGCCATCCATCTTGGTGGTGGCGCCGAGCGGCACGGCGAAGGCGGCATATTCGCGGGGCACGCCGAGGCTCTTCTCGGTCACGGCCTCGGTCACCGGCAAGGTGCCGACCGAGGAGCGCGAGACGAAGGCGAGCTGGATCGCCGGCCAGGCCCCCGCGAAGAAGCGCAGCGGCGAGAGCCCGTGCAGGACAAGCAGGGCCGGGTAGACGATCAGCAGCACGATCGCGAGGCCGAGATAGATCGCGAAGGCGTACCAGGAGAGCTGCTGCAGGGTCTGCCAGCCATATTGCGCGACGGCGTTGCCGAGCAGGCCGATGGTGCCGATCGGGGTCAGGCGGATCACCCACCACAGGATCTTGCGCGTGATCGCCAGCAGCGACTCGTTGAAGGACAGGAAGGCATTGGCGCGCTCGCCGACCTTCAGAGCCGCGACGCCGACGACGATCGAGATCACCAGCAGCTGCAGGACGTTGAAGCCGAGCCGGGTCGTCGCGGCACCGCCATCGATCCGGGTCGAGGCCTGCAGGCCGAGCATGTTGGCGGGAACCAGTCCCTTCAGGAAGTCGAGCCAGGAACCGACCGAGCCGGGCGCCTTGGCGCTGGCGGCGATCGCGCCGGAATTGATGCCGGGCTGGATGATCAGACCGAGCGCGATGCCGATCAGCACGGCGATGAAGGCGGTGAGCGCGAACCAGAGCAGCGTCTGCCAGACCAGCGCAGCCGCGTTGGAGAGCTGCCGGAGATTGCTGATCGAGGCGACGATCGCCGTGAAGATCAGCGGCGGCACCAGCGCCTGCAACAGCTGTACGAAGATCGAGCCGGTCGTCGCCAGCGTCGTCGTCAATGCGTTGGGCTGGCCGGCCGCATCCGGGCCGATATTGCGCGCGATCCAGCCGAGCACGAGCCCGATCACCATGGCCGCCAGGACCTGGAAGCCGAAGTTCGCGTAAAATGGCTTGGCGCCGGCGGTCGCCGCGCCGGCTCGGGACGTCACTGTGGTCATGATGGAAACTCGTCGATGGCCGCAATGCGGCTGAAACTATCTGCCACTTATATAAGCACCGCGGCAACTTGCGGGAAGCCAAACACGCCCATATTGCACCACCAGCGCAGCATGACTGTTCTCCATCGAAACGCCCCGAGGAGAATTATTTTCTCCTAGCCCGTTTCGATATCCGCGAATTCCTCCGTTCAGCGCAGCGGCCAGAAGAAGAGGATCAGCGGCACGGCGAGCAGGATCACCAGTAGCGATAGTGGCGCGCCGAGCCTGGCATAGTCGCCGAAGCGGTAGCCGCCCGGGCCCATCACCAGCGTGTTGCACTGGTGGCCGATCGGGGTGAGGAAGTCGCAGGCCGCGCCGATCGCCACCGCCATCAGGAAGGCGTCGGGGTTGTAGCCGAGCGTCTTGGCGAAGCCGGCGCCGATCGGCGCCATCACCAGCACCGTCGCGGCGTTGTTGAGGAAGGGCGTCACCGCCATGGCGGCGACAAGCATCAGCCCGACCGCCCCCCAGCCCGGCAGCCCGGCGCCGACCTGCGCGAGCAGGCCCGCGAAGACATCGGTCGCGCCGGTGACGCGCAGGCTGTCGCTGACCGGGATCAGCGCCGCCAGCATCACCAGGATCGGCGCCTCGACCGACTCATAGGCATCGCGCAGAGTCAGCGCCCGCGTGACGAGCAGCGCCACTGCAGCCGCGAAGAACGCGATCGCCACCGGCAGCAGGCCGAGCGCGACAACGATGACCGTCGCGGCGACGATCGATCCGGTGACGAAGCGGCGGCGCGTGCTGCCCAGAGCGAGGCTCCGCGCCGCCAGCGGCAGCAGGCCGAGTTCGCGCAGGCGCTCGGGCAGCAGGTCCTCGTCGCCCTGCAGCAGCACGACGTCGCCGGCGCGCAGGCGGATGTCGCGCAGGCGCTCGGTGAAGCGCTCGCCGGCCCGGCTGATGCCGAGCAGGTTGATGTGGAAGCGGGCGTGCAGGTCGACCTGCGCGGCACTCAGGCCTTCCAGCAGCGAGCCTTGCGTGACGATCGCCTCGCCGGTGCGGGCGGGATCGAGCGAGCCCTCGCGCTGCGTCGAGCGATGCTGGCCGACGAGCTCGAGCCCACCCTCGGCGACGACGCGCTCCAATGCCTTGGGCTCGCCGCGCAGCAGCAGGATGTCGCCGGCGCGCAGGCTGGCATCGGGCAGCGGCGCCCGGCGGCGCTCGCCATCGCGCAGGATCGCGACGAGCTCGACCTCGCCATCGCCGGGCTTCCGGAGATCGGCGACGGTCTTGCCGGCGAGCGGCCCCTTCTCCGGCAGGCGCGCCTCGGTGAGGTAGTCCTTGATGTCCACGGCCTGGTCGAGCGAGCGCGAGCCCTGGCGATCCTTCGGCAGCAGCCGATAGGCGACGCTGAGGAAGGCGCAGCCGGCGAGCGCGATGCCGATGCCGACCGGGGTGAAGTCGAACATGGCGAAGGGCTCGCCACCGAGTTCCTGCCTGACGCGCGCGACGATGACGTTGGGCGAGGTGCCGACCAGCGTGACGATGCCGCCGAGGAGCGAGGCGAAGGCCATCGGCATCAGGAAGACCGAGGGTGATTTCCCGTCCTTGCGGGCGAGCTGATAGGCGATCGGCAGCATCATCGCGAGCGCGCCGATGTTCTTGATGATCGCCGACATGGCGGCGACGACGAAGACGAGGACGGCGACCTGCGCCTGTGTCGAGCGCAGCAGCGGGGAGATGCGCGCCAGCGCGGTCTCGACGAGGCCCGAGCGTGCCACGGCGGCGCTGACGATCAGGGCGCTGGCGACGATGATGACGATGTCGTCGGAGAATCCCTTGAACGCTTCCTTGGCCGGCACGACGCCGAGCGCGACGCCGGCGAGCAACGCCAGGAGCGCGATCACGTCATAGCGCAGCTTGCCCCAGACGAAGGCCGCCATCATCGCGGCGACCAGGGAGCAAGACAGAATCTGCGGCAGCGTCATGTAAGGCAAGCTATCCGAAGGCGCGCCGCCCCGGCACGGTCAAAGCCACTTTTTCCAGCGAAAGAACATGTAGGGCAGCACGGCGAAGAGAATCATCATGCCGACTGCCATGGGATAGCCGAGCTGCCACTCCAACTCCGGCATCGTCTTGAAGTTCATTCCGTAGATCGAGGCGATCAGCGTCGGCGGCATCAGCGCCACCGAGACGACCGAGAATAGCTTGATGATCTTGTTCTGCTCGATGCTGACGAGGCCGAGCGTCGCGTCGAGCATGAACTGCAGCTTGTTCGACAGGGAAGTGGCGTGCTCCTCGATCGCCTGGACGTCGCGCAGGGACGAGCGCCATTCCGGGTTGAAGCCGCCGGCGGCTTTCTTGGTGCGCTTGAAGTTGGCGGAGAGGTAGAGCAGCACGCGCTCGACCGAGACCATGCTCTCGCGCACATTCGAGATGATGTGCTCGTATTGGCCGATCTTGCGCACGACCGCCTGGTAGGCGCGGCCATGCTCGACATGGGCGCTGTCGCCGTCGAAGATCTGGCGCGAGCGCAGGTCGATGCGGTCGCCGACGCCGCGCAGCACCTCGGCGGCGCGGTCGACGATCGCCTCGATCAGCCCTTCGATGACGCCGGCCGGTTCGAGCTCGCAGCCGCCCGGCTTGGTGACGCGGTTGAGGAAGATGTTGAAGGCACCCGGCTCGTCATAGCGCACCGTCACCAGCGCCTTCTCGGTCAGGATGAAGGTGATGTCCGCGAGCTTGGGAACGTTGGTCTCGGACTGGCAGATGACCCGGGCCGTCATGTAATGCGCCCCGTCCTCGGCATAGATGATCTCGGACGGCTCGAGATCGTGCATCTCCTCCTTGGTCGGAATGGAGATGCCGAGGTGCTGCTCGACCTTGGCATCCTCGGCCGGCGTCGGATTGAGCAGGTCGATCCAGATAGAGCCCGGCGGGATCTCCTCATCGGCGACGAGCGTCCGATGCGCGAGCTTGTCGCCGCTCGTCTG
This sequence comes from Allobosea sp., assembly GCA_024231975.1. Taxonomy (GTDB): domain Bacteria; phylum Pseudomonadota; class Alphaproteobacteria; order Rhizobiales; family Beijerinckiaceae; genus Allobosea. The sequence continues at coordinate 53,736 of JAAEQB010000062.1, read as the reverse complement.
GCAGATGCCGTGGATCAGGAGCATGGCCGGTTATCCGGAATCGGGCGCCGCTAGGCGAGGATTTGCACTGCACCAACTCCAAACGCCCTGCAGTGTCAAACCGATGACGTGCTCCGGGCAATGTCGAGTTCAGCAAGGCTCGCCTGCTCTGGCGAGGGCGCTCCCGGGAGCGGCGGCGTGGTTAGCATAAAATCAATCGCCGTATGGGATACCGGGCAGATCGGTTTCCCTTCAGAGTACGCCATGTTCGACGCCGCGAAGAATCTCAGCATCAAGACCATGCTCCTGGCCGTGCTTGGCCTTGCCAGCGCGGCGATCGTCGCGCTCTCCTCGCAGGCGCTCTGGCAGGCCTGGACGCGCCACAGCACGGCCGTTGAGGTGTCCGCTCTCGCCGACCTGAACAAGGCCTATTTCACGGCGCTGCAGAACCTGCGCTACGAGCGCGGCAATGGCGCGAGCGCGCTGACCATGCCGACCGACAAGAACGGCGGGATGATCGAGGACGTTCTGACGCGGCGCAAGCGCCTGGACGACGCCATCGCCACGGCGCAGGCGATCGTCCGGGACAATGGCTACGAGGTCGCCAAGACCGTCTCGACCGAGATCGACAGCCATGTCGCGGCGCTGAAGCCCCTGCGGGCGAAGGTCGACGCCAACTGGAAGCTGCCGCTGGAATCGCGGGAGAAGGAGCTGGCCGGGGCCAGCATGGCCCAGACCGGCAAGTTCCTGACCGCGCTCGAGGCCGCCTCGGCGACGCTGGAGGAACGCATCCTCGCGCTCGACGCCAGCTTCGCCAACCTGACTTCTGTCCGCTCGATGGCCTGGGCGGCGCGCTCGCTCAGCGGCTCGTCGACCATCGTCCTCAACAACGCCGTCGCCCAGGACCGGCCGCTCGACGCCAAGGAGAGCAATGCCGTCCTCGTCAACGATGCGCGCATGGAGTTCGCCTGGGGCGTGGTGAGGCAGCTCATCGGCCAGGCCAGCACCCCGCAGGCGCTCAAGGACGCGCTCGCCACCGCTGAGAACACCTATTTCGGCGGCGCCTTCAAGGCGACGCGCGCCGACCTCGTCGCCAACGTGACCGGCGGGCGCAAGCCGTCGATCAATCCCGACCAATGGCGCGACCAGATCGTCGCAGCGTCCGAGACCCTCGGCGCCGTGGCGAGCCGCGCCATCGACGTCTTGTCGGACGTGGCCGACGCGAAGGCCGATACGGCGATGCGTTCGCTCATCGCCTATGGCCTGCTCCTGCTGGCGGCGCTGGCGCTCGCGCTCATCGGCCTCTGGCTGGTGCAGGGTCGCGTGACCCGTCCGATCACCGCGCTGACCGCCTCGATGAAGCAGCTGGCGCAGGGCGACTTCTCGGCCGAAGTCATGGACAACGGCCGCAATGACGAGATCGGCGGCATGGCCGCGGCCGTTCGGGTGTTCAAGGAGAACGGACTGCGCGTCCAGGCACTGGAGGCGCAGGAGCGCGCCGCCGCGGCCGAGCGGGCGGCCCGGACCGAAGCGATGGTCGCCGTGGTCAGCGATGTCGGCACGGTCGTCGCGGCTGCAGCAGCCGGCGATTTCAGTGCGCGCCTGCGCCTGGAGAGCGCCGACGCGCAGATGCAGCAGCTGGTCGACGGCATCAACCAGATCAACGCCGTGGTCGACGGCGCGACGACCGAGTTCGCCGACATCCTCGCATCCGTCTCGCAGGGCGACCTGACCCGCCGGGTCGCGACCAGCTATCAAGGCCGCTTCGCCGAGCTGAAGCACTCGGTCAACGAGACGGTCGAACGGCTTTCGGAAACGATCGGCGGCATCCAGGCGACGACCTCCCAGGTTTCCGCTTCGGCCCGCGAGATCAAGGCGGGCGCCGACGATCTCGCCAAGCGCACGGAGGAGCAGGCTGCCTCGCTGGAAGAAACCGCCGCCACGACCGAGGAGCTAGCAGCCTCGGTCAAGGCGAGCGCCGGTTCCTCCAAGTCGGCGGCTTCGGCGTCCGACGAAGCCATGACCGTGGCGCAGAAGGGCGGCATGATCGTGCAGGACGCGGTCGCGGCGATGGAGCGGATCGAAGCTGCCTCGCGCAAGATCACCGACATCACCTCGGTGATCGATGGCATCGCCTTCCAGACCAACCTCTTGGCGCTGAACGCCGCCGTGGAAGCCGCCCGCGCTGGCGACGCCGGCAAGGGTTTTGCCGTCGTCGCCTCCGAAGTGCGCACGCTCGCCCAGCGCTCGGGCGAGGCTTCGAAGGACATCACCACCCTGATCCAGTCCTCGACCAGCGAGATCGAGGAGGGCGTCAAGCTCGTCCGTTCGGCCGGCGCGGTTCTCGACCAGATCGTCTCGGCCTCCCGGCAGGTCGCCGCGACCGTCGTCGAGATCTCGGCAGCCGCGGGCGAGCAGGCCAACGGCATCGACGAGATGAGCCAGACCGTCGCCCATATGGACGAGATGACCCAGGCGAACGCGGCGCTGGCCGAAGAGAGCGCTGCCTCGGCGGCGTCGCTTGCCGACCAGATCCACAGCCTGGATCAGCTCGTTGCGGCCTTCCGCATCGCTGGCGGCGAAGCGCGCTCGACCAGCGAGCCGGAGCGCCTGCGCAACCTCGCCGCCGCCGCGATGTCGGAAGCCCGCTCGGCTCCGCGCGCGCCGGCGCGAAAGGCGCAACCCGCTCCCGCGGTTTCGATGCCCGCCCGCAAGGTCGCGAACGGCGGAACGCGGGACCGCGAGTGGGAAGAGTTCTGAGTCTCTGGAGCATTTCCGCGTCTCTCCGAACCGCGGGAATGCTCCAGTTCTTTATTTTATCGCATTTTCTTCACGCGAACCGGTACCCACTTCGCTCGAACATGCTCCGGCAGGCTCAGACGCCGCCCTTCACGCCCTCCGGCGGCTTGATCTCCTCCGGCACGAAGAAGTCCGGCATCAGCGGCACCGACGGATCGACCCGGTAGGGCGTGAAGTCGGTGACGCCCTCGCCGGCCATGAAGTTGTCGTCGATCAGGAACTGGCCCGAGAAGCTGCGCGAGGGCTTGTTGAAGACCATGTAGGCGGCGTCGGCCAGCATCTCCGGCGTGCGGCTCGCCTGCACCATCTTGTCGCCGCCGAGCAGATTCTTCACCGCCGCTGTCGCGACGGTGGTGCGCGGCCACAGCGCATTGACGGCGATGCCCTTGGGCGCGAGCTCGCCGGCGAGGCCGAGCACGCACATGCTCATGCCGTATTTCGCCATGGTGTAAGCCAGATGCGGCGCGAACCAGTGCATCTTCATGTCGAGCGGCGGCGACAGCATCAGGATGTGTGGGTTCTCCGCCTTCTCCAGATGCGGAATCGCGTATTTCGAGACCATGAAGGTGCCGCGCGTGTTGATCTGGTGCATCAGATCGTAGCGCTTCATGTCGGTCATCTGGGTATTGGTCAGCGAGATCGCGCTGGCATTGTTCACGACGATGTCGAGGCCACCGAAAGTCTCGGCAGTCTTGGCGATCGCCTCGGCGACGCTCTGCTCGTCACGGACATCGACCATCAATGGCAGGCACTTGCCGCCGGCCGCCTCGATCTCGGCGGCGGCAGTGTAGATCGTGCCTTCGAGCTTGGGATGCGGCTCGGCCGTCTTGGCGGCGATGGTGACGTTTGCGCCGTCGCGCGCCGCCTTGACGGCGATGGCGAGCCCGATGCCACGCGATCCGCCGGTGATGAAGAGCGTCTTGCCCTTGAGCGACATGCAGGTCTCCTCCCTCATTCGTCTTGCAAAATGAACCGGTCCGGCTGGCTGCCGTCCGCATCGGTGAAGCCATAGGCGCGCGCCAGATCGGCGACATGCAGCACCTGCCCGGCATGGCGGGCGACATCCGGATCAGCGGCAAGCGCCGCGACCGCCCGGCCGGCATAGAGCGGGGTCTCGGTGGTCTCGGCGGCCATGCCGGCATCGCGCACCCGCTCGGTCAGGACATGGCCGGGCGACAGGCCGAGCGCCGTGACGCCGTAGGGCTTGAGCTCCTGCGCCATCGCCAGCGTCAGCCGGTTCATCGCCGCCTTGGACAGGTCGTAGAAGACGTCGCCCAGATACCCGGCTCCCGTATCGAAGCTCACCGTGACGATCAGGCCCTGCCGCATCTGGACCATCGCGGGCGCGACGGCGCGCGCCAGCAGCAACTGCGCATAGACGCCGCTCTCGAAGCTCTGGCCCAGCCGCGCGACCGGGCGGCGCCAGAATGGCGCGCCGAAGGCCGAGCCATCGGGATAACGCTCGCCATCATAGCCCTCATTGCCGCCCCAGACCGCGTCGACAACGCAATCGAGCCGGCCGAAGCGGCGGAGCGACCAGGCGACGAGCTGATCGACCTCGCGCTCATTCGTGTGGTCGCAGCGATAGGGCTCGCCTCGCCCGCCAGCGGCCTCGACCTCGCGGGCGGTATCCTCGAAGGTCTCCGAGCGCTGGTCGGTGCGCGGACCGGCCTCGCTGGACCGGCCGGTGACGATCACGCTCGCGCCGGCCTGGCCGAGCGCCCGGGCAATGCCGCGCCCGAGCCCGCGCGAGGCGCCCGCGACGAGGCAGACCTTACCGGCGAGCGGCTTCAGCGGGCTGTCATCGTTCATTGCGACAAGCCTCGCGAACAGGCTGGCGCAATGCGGCCAGCTCCGCTAGAAGCCCCCTCCCCCGAACGGCGAGGACGATCATGGAAGCGAGCGAAGTCGCGGCCTGCTGGGAGGCCAATGCCGAAACCTGGACCCGGCACGCGCGCGCCGGCTACGACCTCTACCGGGACGCCCAGAACACCCCGGCCTTCTTCGCGCACCTGCCCGATATCGAAGGCCTGGACGGCCTCGACATCGGCTGCGGCGAGGGCTCGAATACACGCAAGCTCGCCGCGGCCGGCGCCAGCGTCACCGCGATCGACATTGCCCCGACCTTCATCCGCCATGCGCAGGAAGCCGAGGCCGCCAACCCGCTCGGGATCGACTATCGCGTCGCCGACGGCATGGCCCTGCCCTTCGCCGATGCCTCGTTCGATTTCGCCACGGCCTTCATGTCGCTGATGGACATGCCGCATCAGGATCGCGTGCTCGCCGAGGCCAAGCGGGTGCTGAAGCCGAGCGGCTTCCTGCAGTTCTCGATCCTGCATCCCTGCTTCGCCACGCCCGGCCGGAAGGTGATGCGGGACGAGGCCGGAAACGTCCTCGGTATCGAGGTGCGCGACTATTTCCGCGTCAGCGACGGCGAGATCGAGAGCTGGCGCTTCGGCGCGGCGCCGGCCGAGGAGAGGGCCAGGGTCGAGCCGTTCCGGGTGCCACGCTTCCACCGCACGCTGAGCGACTGGATCAACCTGCTGGTCGCGACCGGCTTCCGGATCGAGCACATGCACGAGCCGGGCGTCGATGCGCAGACGGCCAAGGCCGTGCCCTATCTCGCCGACACCCATATCGCGCCGCTCTTCCTGCACATGCGCGTGCGGAAGCCGGTTCGGTAGATCAGGCGCGGCAAGCGGCGTCACGCCGCGAAGACCGCAGCCGAATCCTCGACAGCGCCGGCGCCTTCGGTCACTGCCAGCTCCAGCGCGGTGGCTTCGCCGACATGATGCTCGGCATAGAAGCGGGCTGTGGCGAGCGCCGCGGCGCCCTGATCCTCGCCCTGCAGTGCCAGTGCCTTCTTGGCGAGGCCCGTGCCGCCCTGGGCCAGCGCAAACAGCTTAAGATAGGGCGTCGCGCCAGCGAGCGCGCTCGCCTGATCGATACCCATCGTCGCCAGCATCCATTCGGTTGCCCTCTCCAGCGAGTCGACGGCCGCGCCGAGCCGCGCCGCGCTGTGGCCGAAACCGGGCGTATTGGCTTCGCGCACCTGGGCGACGACGCCACGCATCTCGCCGATCAGTGCCTTGACCGCATCCCCATTGGAGAGCGGCAGCTTGCGCAGCACGAGGTCGATCGCCTGGATGCCGTTGGTGCCCTCGTAGATCGTGGCGATGCGGGCATCCCGCAGATGCTGGGCCGCGCCGGTCTCCTCGACATAGCCCATGCCGCCATGGACCTGGACGCCGACGGAGGCGACCTCGACGCCGATATCGGTGGCGTAAGCCTTGGCGACCGGCGTGATGATCGCGGCGCGCTCGGCCGCGGCCTTGCGCTTGGCCTCGTCGGTTTCGCGATGCGAGCGGTCGAGGTTCGCCGCCAGCAGCAGCGAGAGCGAGCGCGCGGCCTGCGTCTTGGCGCGCATCTCCATCAGCATGCGGCGGATGTCAGGATGGACGATGATCGGGCTCATCGGCGCGCCCTTTGGCGCATCGAGCGCCGTGCCTTGCTTGCGCTCCTGCGCGAAGGAAAGCGCCTGCTGATAGGCGCGCTCGGCGATGGCGACGCCCTGCACCGCGACGTTGAGGCGGGCATTGTTCATCATCGTGAACATGCAGGCGAGGCCGCGATTCTCCTCCCCGATCAGCCAGCCGATCGCGCCGCCCTCGTCGCCATAGCTCATCGCGCAGGTCGGCGAGGCATGGATGCCGAGCTTGTGCTCGACGCCGGTGCAGCGGACATCGTTGCGCGCGCCGAGCGAGCCGTCGGCATTGACCAGGAACTTGGGCACGAGGAAGAGCGAGATGCCGCGCGTGCCGGCAGGCGCATCGGGCAGGCGGGCGAGGACGAGGTGGACGATATTGTCCGTCATCGCGTGATCGCCATAGGTGATGAAGATCTTCTGGCCGCTGATGCGATAGGTGCCGTCGCCAGCGCGCTCGGCCTTGGAGCGCAGCGCATTGAGATCCGAGCCCGCCTGCGGCTCGGTCAGGTTCATCGTGCCCATCCACTCGCCCGACACGAGCTTGGCGAGATAGGTCTCCTTCAGATAATCGGAGCCATGGGCATGCAGCGCCTCGATCGCGCCGACGGTCAGCAACGGGCCGAGCGCGAAAGCGAAGGCGGCCGAATTCCACATCTCGGTGCAGGCCGACTGCACCAAGGTCGGCAGGGCCTGGCCGCCATAGGCCTCCGGCCCGGGCAGAGCGTTCCAGCCGCCTTGCGCCCAGGCGTGATAGGCTTCCTTCCAGCCCGGCGGGGTGACGACCGTGCCGTCCTTGAGCTTGGAACCGACGCGGTCGCCGACGACATTCAAGGGAGCGAGGACATCGCCAGCGAACTTCGCCGCTTCCTCGAGCACCGCCTCGGTGACGCCGTCTGCGAGTTCCGGTGCGAGCCCCTCGTCGATCAGGGCGTCGAGCCCGGCGACATGGCGCATCGTCGCCAGGATATCCTCGACCGGAGCACGGTACGACATCGCTTACCTCCCTCGGCGCCCGCGCAGCATGGCCGGGCATTCGTCTCGTTGCGTTGACGGCGATGCTAGCCGCGAACTATGCGCTTGCCCACGCGCCAAACGGCGCGGTCTCGCGCATGCCATCCCGGCATTGTTATAGTTTACATATGAACTTTCAAGAGTGACCGTGACACGACCTCGCCAGACCCAGCGCCTCTCCGCCGACGAGGCCGGCATCGCCGCCGCCGCGGAGTTGCTGCGCGCCGGCAAGCTGGTCGCGCTGCCAACCGAGACGGTCTACGGGCTTGCCGCCGACGCCAGCGACGACCGGGCGGTCGCCTCGATCTATGCCGCCAAGGAACGCCCGAGCTTCAACCCGCTGATCTCGCATCTGCCGGATGTCGATGCCGCCCGACGCCAGGGCCTGTTCGATGCGCCGGCGCTAGCGCTGGCGAAAGCGTTCTGGCCGGGGCCGCTGACGCTGGTCGTGCCGGCCTCCGGCAGCTGTACTGTCTGCAGCCTCGCCCGCGCCGGACTCGACAGCGTCGCGCTGCGGGTGCCGTCGCATCCGGTGGCGCACGCCGTGCTGCTGGCGGCGGGCCGGCCGATCGCCGCGCCTTCGGCCAATCGCTCCGGACGGGTCAGCCCGACGCAGGCCGATCATGTCCTCGCCGATCTCGATGGCCGTATCGACGCGGTGCTCGATGCCGGGCCGACGGCGGTCGGGGTCGAATCCAGCATCGTCGCCTGCCTCGGCGGCGCCCCGCGCCTGCTGCGGCCCGGCGGCGTGCCGCGGGCGGCGCTGGAAGCCGCGATCGGACAGGCTCTCGTCATCGTCGAGGAGGGCGGCGCCGCTCCCGTCTCTCCCGGGCTGCTCGCCTCGCATTACGCGCCGCGTGCCGCCGTCAGGCTCGAGGCGGAGGCACCGCGACCGGGAGAGGCCTGGCTCGGCTTCGGGCCGGAGCGGAACGGAGCCCTGCCAGCGCTCGCCTTTAACCTGAGCCCAACCGGTGATCTGACCGAGGCCGCCGCCAATCTCTTTGCCGCGATGCGCCGGCTCGACGACCAACGCCCGGCGACGATCGCGGTGGCGCCAATCCCGATGCACGGCCTCGGCGAAGCGATCAACGACCGGCTGCGCCGCGCCGCCGCTCCACGCTGAAACAGGCAGTCTCGCCAAGGCGGCGCTTGCAATTCCGCAAGATCTGGCAATGCTGCGCGCGAAGTTGCCGGAGAGTGGCCATTGTCGACGTCCAAGCTCGCCTGGGATGATTTCCGCCTGATCAAGGCGATCGCCGATGCCGGCGGGCTGACCGGAGCGGCCGTGGCGCTCAACGTCAATCATTCGACAGTGTTCCGCCGGCTCGGGCAGATCGAGGAGCAGCTCGGCCACGCCCTCTTCGAACGGCGCAAGACCGGCTATGTCGCGACCTCGGCCGGCGAGGAGATGACGACGCTGGCCTCGCGCATCGATGACGACGTCACGGCCTTCGGGCGCAGGCTGGCGGGGCGCGATCTCGCACCGTCAGGCGATCTGCGGGTCACTACCACCGACACGCTCTATCTGCACGTATTGTTGCCGATCTTCGCAGCGTTCCGGGCGGCGCATCCGCTGATCCGGCTCGACGTCGTCATGGCCAGCCAGACGCTCAACCTCTCGCGCCGCGACGCCGACGTCGCCATCCGCGCCAGCGATTCACCGGGCGAGACGCTGGTCGGCCGGCGCCTCGCCAATCTGAACTGGGCCGTCTACGCCCGCGCCGACGCCCCGATGACCGAGGCCGAGGCTCATGAGCCGAAGCTGCTGTTCAAGCGCGACTGGGTCGCGCTCGGCGATCCGCTCGGCTACGTCAAGGCGGCCCGCTATGTCCGCGACCATGTCCCGGCCGAGCGCATCGCGCTGCGCTCCTCGGCCGTGCTCGGCCTGACGGAAGCGGTCGAGCAGGGGATGGGCATTGGCCCCCTGCCCTGCTTCATCGCCGATCAGCGGGCGGGCCTCGTGCGGTTGCTGCCGCCGGATCCGGATTTCTCCACCGGCCTGTGGATCCTGACCCATCCCGACATCAGGCACGCGCCACGGGTGCGCGCCTTCATGGATTTCGTCGGCGGCGAGCTGGCGAAGCGGAAGGCGCTGCTTGAAGGCGCTGGCTGAGCCGCAGCATACCGCGCCGCTTCGGTAGTCGCCCTTCCGCAACCCTTTGATTGAACCGGCCGCTCTTGCGCCGCCTCAAAAACCTGTATACCGGTACCCTGGTTAGGAAAATGCCATGCCCCGCCTTGCCCGCGACCACCAGCCGACGCCCCTTCCAGCCGCCGCCATCGACCGGACGATGCGCGCGCCTGAGCAGGTCTATCGTGTGCTGCGCACCGCGATCGTCTCGCTCGCCATTCCGCCCGGCAGCGCGCTGTCGGAGGGCGAGGTCGGCGCGGCCTATGCGGTCAGCCGCACGCCGGTGCGCGAGGCCTTCGCCCGGCTGGCCGAGGAGAAGCTGCTCGACGTCTTCCCCAATCTCGGCACCTTCGTCTCCCTGATCGACCCCAGGCTGATCGGCGAAGCTATCCTGATCCGCCGTCTACTCGAAGGCGAAGCCGTCTCGCAGGCGGCCGCCAGTCGCGATCCCGCTCTGATCGCCGAGATGAGCCGGGCGCTGGCCGACCATGCCGAGGCGGTCGCAGCCGGCGACGCCGCCCGCGCCTATCACTGCGACGAACGCTTCCACCGCGCCCTCTTTGCCCATCAGGGCCTAGAGCAGATGTGGGCGAGCGTCGACCGGGCCCGGGCCCAGCTCGAACGGGTCCACCACCTGATGGTCGCCCAGCGCGGCGCGCTCGGCGATGCGCTCGCCAAGCACCGCGCCATTCTCTCGGCGATCGAGAGGGGCGACGCGTATGCAGCGCATGCCGCGATGCATGTCCATATCGAAGCCAACGGCGTCTTCCTCGACCGGCTCGCCGGCCACGCCCATCCCTTCGTGCGTGCGCCATGATCGTTCCGGCCAAAAGCCGCTCGCTGGGCATCACCGTCATGCCCGACTACGCCCAGTCCGAGGGCGTCGACACCGTCCTGAAGAACATCGTCGAGCGGCTCGGCTGCGACGTGATCTGCACGATGCCGTCGGTGGCCGAGCGCTGCTCCGAGCGGCTCGGCGTCCGCGAGCCACCTGCCGATGCTGGCGCCGGCCTTGCCCGCACGCTCGACCGGCCGCTCTGGGGCGACACCGCTCTGTGGATGCGGACAGCGCCGAGCTTCGTTCCAAACCCGCGCTTCTATTGCGATACGCCCTATGCCCCGCCGGAGCCGGATGCGCTGACGCAGCGCGAAGGTCACATCGTCGCCGACATGCTGGCCAGGGCCAAGCGCGCCGGCCTCTCCACCCAGCTCCAGGTGATGGCCGCGGCGCCGCCTGCGCTGCGCGTGCAGCAGCGTCCCGATGCCGGCGCCGACGAGCCGCTGACCGTGTTCGGCACGCCAGTGCGCAATCGTGTCGACGCCAATGTCAGCCTCGCCAGCGAGGGATTGCGCACCTATATGCGCGGCCTCGTCGCCGACCTCCTCGCGAACTATCCGGATTGCGACGCACTGCGCTTCGACTGGCCGGAATATCCGCCCTATGCGCTGGATAGCCTGCTCTTCGATTTCAGCCCGCCGGCGGTGAAGCGCGGGCAGGAACTCGGCCATGATGTCGAGGCGACCCGGGCTCAGGCGCTGGAAGGGCTTCGCAAGGCACGAAAGGACATGGCCGGCGCGGTCGTCGCCATCGACGCCCTGCTTCAGCCGGGCGGCTGGGCGGCCGATTTGCTCGCCTTCCGCAGCGCCATCGCCACCGACTATGTCGGCGCCCTGACGACGATCGTGAAGGAAGCCTCCTACGGCCGGGTCGGCGTGGTGATGCAGGCCTTCCCGCCGCCGCTCAACCTGCTCTCCGGCCTCGACTTCGCGGCCGTGGACGGCGTCGCCGACGAGATCGCGGTCAAGCACTACACCATGCACTGGCCGATGATCGAACGCGGCTATGTCGAGCGGCTGACCGCCGTGACCGGCATGGACGCCGAAACAGCCTTCGCCGCGGTCCATTGCTGGCTCGGCCTCAATGGCGACGCACCGACGCTTGAGGCGCTGCGCTATCCCGAGCCGCACGAGCCGCATCCGGCCGATGACGACGCGCTGCGCCGGACGGTCGAGACCGCCGCCGGCCAGGTCAACCGCTCGCGCCTCTCGGTGATCGCGCATGGCTATGGGCCGCCTGATGATGTCGAGCGCCGCTTCCGGGCCGTACTCGAGGCGCCCTGCCGGCATCTGCACATCAACCGCTACGGCTACCTCTCAGACGCGAAGATCGCCCGGCTCGGCGCGGTCTGGCGGGAACATGCCTGACGATCGTGCGCCGGCTTCGGGAGACCGGCGCGACAGAGGGAGGACATCATGAAGCCGTTCAAGGCAGCGTTCGCCGCCATCGCCCTGCACGCATCCTGCCTCGCGGCCGCCGCGCAGGCGCCCTATCCGAGCGCCCCGGTCAGGATCATCGTGCCCTTCGCCGCCGGCGGCGCCTCCGACCTCGTCGCGCGCACGGTCGCCGAGCGCCTGCAGGCGCTGTGGGGGCAGGGTGTGGTGATCGAGAACATCGGCGGCGGCGGCAGCAATATCGGCGTCGCCGCGCTCGCCCGCGCCAAGCCGGACGGCTACACGCTCGGCCTGATCAATGCCAGCAGCCATGGCATGAACAAATGGCTCTACAAGGAGAAGCTGGCCTATGACCCTCTGCGCGACTTCGCCCCGGTCAGCCAGCTTGCGATCACGCCGAACGTCCTCGTCGTCAATCCGGAGAAAGTGCCGGCCAAGACCGTGCCGGAATTCATCGCGTTGCTGAAGCAGAAGCCGAACGCGCTGAATTTCGGCTCCTCCGGCATCGGCACCTCCTTGCATGTGGGCATGGAGCTGTTCCAGCAGACGACCGGGACCAAGCTGACCCATGTCCCCTATCGCGGCTCCGGCCCGATGATGGTCGACCTGCTCAGCGGTCAGCTCGACGTCGCGCTCGATGGCGCCGCCGTGGCCTGGCCCTATGTCGAGGCTGGCAAGCTCAGGGCGCTGGCGACCTCGATCCCGCAGCGCGCGAGCTTCATGCCGGACCTGCAGGCGCTGAGCGAGTTCCTGCCCGGCTTCGACGTCACCGCCTGGCACGGCCTCGCCGCCCCCGCCGGCACGCCGAAGGAGATCATCGAGAAGGTCTCGCGCGATGTGCGCGGCATCCTCGAGACGCCGGAGATCCGCGAGCGGCTGGCCACGCAGAAGATCATCGCGCTCGGCATGACACCGGACGCCTTCCGCGCCTTCATCGAGGCCGAGATCAAAAAATGGGAGCCGGTGGTCGAGAAGGCGCAGATCCGGATCGAATGAGGCCTCAGCCGATCTCGACGACGACGCGGCCGCGGACCTTGCCATCGAGCAGCGCGCGGCCGGTCTCGACCACATCCTCCAGCGGGATCGTCGTGGTCATCGCTGCGAGCTTGTCGCGGTCGAGGTCGCGGGCGAGACGTTGCCAGGCTTCGAGCCGGCGCGGCTTCGGGCACATCACCGAATCGATGCCGAGCAGCGCGACGCCGCGCAGGATGAAGGGCGCGACCGAAGCCGGCAGGTCCATGCCCTGCGCCAGGCCGCAGGCGGCGACGGCACCACCATACTTGGTCATCGACAGGACATTGGCGAGCGTGTGCGAGCCGACGGCGTCGACGCCGGCGATCCAGCGCTCCTTGGCAAGCGGGCGGCCGGGGCCGGAGAGTTCGTTGCGGTCGATGATCTCGGCGGCACCGAGGCCCTTGAGGTAATCCGCCTCCTCCGGACGGCCGGTCGAGGCGATCACGTGCCAACCCGCCTTGGCGAGCAGTGCGGTCGCGACCGAGCCGACACCGCCAGCGGCGCCGGTGACGACGACGGGACCATCGGCGGGCTTCACGCCATGGCGCTCCAGCGCGAGCAGGCTGAGCATGGCGGTGTAGCCGGCGGTGCCGATCGCCATCGCCTCGGCCGGGGTCATGCCCTCGGGCAGCGGCACCAGCCAGTCGCCCTTGACCCGGCTCTTCTGGGCATAGGCGCCCAGATGCGTCTCGCCGGTGCCCCAGCCATTGAGGATGACGAGGTCGCCCGGCTTGAAGTCGGGGTTGGCGGAGACCTCGACCCGGCCGGCGAAATCGATACCGGGGATCATCGGCCAGCGCCGCACCACGGGGGCGCGGCCGGTGATGGCGAGCCCGTCCTTGTAGTTCAGCGTCGAATGGGTGACGCGGACCGTGACGTCGCCTTCCATCAGGTCCGCTTCGGCGAACTCGCCGAAGGCGACGCTGGTGCCGGCTTCGCCCTTGCTGGCGATGAGGGCCTTGAAAGTCGACATGAACTCACTCCCGGAAAGCGATCGAACTTTCCCTAGGAGTGGCCCGCCCGGCCGCCGCCCGCAAGCGGCAAGCCGGTGCGGGTTTGGTCAAGCCGGCTGCGGCGCGGCGCGCGCGACCGGCTTCTCGACGATCGGCAGGTTGATCAGCGCCGAGGCGACGCCGAGCGCGACCGAGAGCCACCAGACGATGTTGTAGGAGCCGAACTGCTCGTAGAGGATGCCGCCGAGCAGCACGCCGAGAAAGCCCCCAACCTGGTGCGAGAAGAAGGCGAAGCCGTAGAGCATCGCCATGTATTTGGTGCCGAACATCAGCATCACCAGCGCCGAGGTCGGCGGCACGGTCGAGAGCCAGAACACGCCGATGACGATGCCGAAGGCGATCGCGGTCATCGGGCTCGGCGGCAGCAGGATGAAGGCGGCGATGGCGATGGCGCGACCGAGATAGATCCAGGCGAGCAAATGGCGCTTTGGCATGCGCGCCGTCAGCCAGCCGGAGCCGAGCGAGCCGACCGCATTGGCGAGGCCGATCGCGGCCAGCGTCCAGCCGCCGACCCAGGCCGGCAGGCCGGTATCCTTGAGATAGGCCGGCATGTGCACGGTGATGAAGGCGAGCTGGAAGCCGCAGGTGAAGAACCCCAGCACCAGCAGGACATAGGAGCGGTGCTTGAAGGCCTCGGCCAGCGCCTGCGCGATGCTCTGGTTCGGCGCCGCGACCGCACCGGGCGCAGCCGCCGGCTGCCTCGCGCCACGAGTCGCCAGCATCACCGAGAGCGGGATCACCGGCAGCAAGGTGAAGGCGAAGACGATCAGCGCCTGCTGCCAGCCGAGCGTCTCGATCAGGATGTTGCCGATCGGCGGGAACAGGAACTGGCCGAAGGAGCCGGCCGCCGTACCGGCGCCGAAGGCGAGCGGGCGCCATTGCTCGGGCAGCAGCTTGCCGAAGGCGGCGAGGATCAGATTGAAGGAACAGGCCGAGAGCCCGAAGCCGATCAGCACGCCGGCGCCGAGATGCAGCTGCATCGGCGTCGAGGCATAGGACATCATCACCAGGCCGGCGGCATAGAGCAGCGCACCGACGCACAGCACCTTGACCATGCCGAACCGGTCGGCGAGCGCACCAGCGAAGGGCGCGCCCAGGCCCCAGAGCAGATTCTGGATCGCCAGCGCCAGGCTGAACGTGTCGCGCCCCCAGCCGAACTGGGAGATCATCGGAATCTGGAACAGGCCGGCGCTGGCGCGCGGGCCGAAACTGATCAGCGCGATCAGACAGCCGGCGGCGACGATGATCTCCGGCGCGTAGCCGCGCCTGGCGGTTGCGGTCATGACGGGCTCCGGAGCGAGAATCGTGTGTCTGCACGATAGGGCCTGCAGGCAGCGCATGCCAACGCGTTTCCGTTACGTTGCACATCACAGGATTGCATGGGGCTTCGCCTCCGCTCCCGCCACAGGCTGGCCGCGGCGATGCGTCATAAGAAGCCAAATGAACCGAGCGCAAGGAGAGATGCCGTGTCCATATCGAGCAACGACCGCCGCATCGACTATGTCGAATTCGTCGTCGCCGACATCCCGCGCGCCCGCGCCTTCTACGAGAAAGCCTTCGGCTGGACGATGACGGATTACGGCCCGGAATACTGCGCCTTCGCCGACGGCCGGCTGGAGGGCGGCTTCACCACGATCGGCACGCTCAGGCCCGGCGGCCCGCTGGTGGTCCTCTATGCCGCCGACCTCGCGGCCGTGCAGGCGAGCGTCGAGGCCGCAGGCGGCCGGATCGTCAAGCCGGCCTTCGATTTCCCCGGCGGCCGCCGCTTCCATTTCGCCGACCCGGACGGCTATGAGCTCGCGGTCTGGACGAAGGCCTGACCTGCAGAATTCGCCGGCAAACAGCGCATTTTTCTGCTAGGATCGCCTCCGCAATCGTGGAGGCGTCTTATGCGTGCCGTCATGGAGTTGCTTGCTGCCTACTCGTCCTGGCTGTCCCGGATGCTTCTGGTGACACCGGAGTTCATCACCAAGGATCGCAGAGGCAACCTACCGCCGCCCTCCGGCGGCATCGGCGCCTATTGACGATCGCTGCCCGCTTTTGACGGCGGGCAGCAGGACCGAGCTGGGCTACTTATCCCAGCGCAGGGCGAGCGGATCGAGTTCGCGCGCGAGCTCGAGCAAACCTTCGCGCGTCTGCGGATGCAGCGGCGTCAGCGGGTGACGGACGGCATCCGACTTGATCACGCCGCCCGCCTTCATCACCGCCTTGGCCGAGCGCAGGCCGCATTGCCGGTTCTCATAGTTGATGATCGGCAGCACGCGGGCATAGAGCGCCGCCGCCTGCTTGCGATCGCCGGCCGCATGCGCAGCCAGGATCGGCTTGATCAGATCGGGGATCATCGCCGAGGTCATCGTGCCGGTGGCGCCGGCGTCGAGATCGGCCATCAACGTGATCGCCTCCTCGCCGTCGAACGGGCCGACGATGGCGTTACCGCCCGCCTCGATCAGCGAACGCAGCTTGCCCGCCGTGCCCGGCACCTCGATCTTGAAGTAGCGGACCAGCGGCACCTCCTTATTGAG
This sequence comes from Allobosea sp., assembly GCA_024231975.1. Taxonomy (GTDB): domain Bacteria; phylum Pseudomonadota; class Alphaproteobacteria; order Rhizobiales; family Beijerinckiaceae; genus Allobosea. The sequence goes on along the minus strand of JAAEQB010000062.1, from coordinate 37,548 downwards.
CCTGACCATGAAGGGCACGGTCATGGTCACGCCCGAGAGCGGCGCATCCTGCAGGATGATCGGGATGCCGCAGGCATCGGCGACGATCTTGAAATGCTCGATCATGCCCTGCTCGTCGGCCTTGAGCAGCGCACCGTGATAGGGCGGCATCATCATCAGCATCTTGGCGCCGGCATCGGCCGCGGCCTTGGCACGTTGCGCCGCGATGCGGGTCGAGAAATGCGAGGTGGTGACGCAGACCGGGACCCGGCTGGCGACCTGCTCGATCGAGAGCCGCATGACCTCGTCGCGCTCGGCGTCGGTCAGCAGGAACTGCTCGGAGAAATTGGCGAGGATGCAGATGCCGTCGACGCCCTGGTCGACCATCAGGTCCATCACCCGGCGATTGCCCTCATGGTCGAGGTCGCCGTTCTCGTGGAAGATCGTCGGCGCGATCGGGATGATGCCCTTATAGGGTTCGCTCATGGCAAGGCCTCGGCTGTTCGTTGACGGAGAGGGGTGAAACTCATTGTGCCTGCGGGCTGCCGGCGTCGGCGAGCTGGCGCTGGAAGATTGCGAGGTCCTCGGGCGAGAAGCAGCAGAAGGTGATCTCGTCGAAAGCGGGCTTCGCCTTCAATGCGACCGCCACCGTCGCCACGGCGATCTTCGCCGCGGGCTCGATCGGATAGCCATAGACGCCAGTGCTGATGCTCGGGAAGGCGACGGTTCGCACGCCCGCGCCAGCCGCGACCGCCAGGGAGCGGCGATAGCAGGAGGCGAGCAGCTCCGCCTCGCTCTGGCCGCCGCCCTGCCAGACCGGCCCGACCGTGTGGATGACGAACCGCGCCGGCAGGCGATAGCCCTGAGTCAATTTGGCGTCGCCGGTCTGGCAACCGCCGAGCTTGCGGCATTCCTGCAGCAGCTCCGGCCCGGCCGCGCGATGGATCGCGCCGTCGACGCCGCCCCCGCCGAGCAGCGAGTTGTTGGCGGCATTGACGATGGCGTCGACTTGAAGCGTCGTGATGTCGGCCTGGATGGCGCGCAGTCTCGATCCTGTCATCGGCAATCCGCCTCGGCTCGGTTCTGGACGGGTCACCATAGCGTCGGCATCCAGGCTCCGGCAGTGCGTCTGGCTCAAGCCTTGGCTGCGCGGGCGGTCACCAGCTTGCGGATGCCGCGCCTCGTCGAACCGATCAGCGGGAAGAGCAGCAGCGCCAGACCGATCGCCATCAGGCTCGCGACCAGGGCGTTCGACCAGAAGATCGAGAGCGAGCCCTGGCTGAAGATCATCGACTGGCGGAAAGCGTCCTCCGCCTTGTCGCCGATGACCATGGCCAGCACGAGCGGCGCGATCGGGTAGTCGAGCTTCTTGAAGAGATAGCCGACGATGCCGAAGGCCAGCGCCAGCCAGATGTCGAACTCCTTGTTGCCGACGGTATAGGCGCCGATGAAGCAGACCACGACGATCGCCGGTCCGATGATCGAGAACGGGATGCGCAGGATCGAGGCGAAGAGCGGCACGGTCGCGAGCACGACGATGACGGCGACGACGTTGCCGAGATACATCGAGGCGATCAGGCCCCAGACAAAATCGGGGCGCTCGACGAAGAGCATCGGGCCGGGATTGAGGCCCCAGATCATCAGCCCGCCCATCATCACCGCAGCGGTCGCCGAGCCGGGAATGCCGAGCGCCAGCATCGGCAGCATCGCCGAGGAGCCGGCGGCATGGTCGGCCGTCTCGGGCGAGATCACGCCCTCGGGCTCGCCCTTGCCGAACTTCTCCGGATTGCGCGAGGAGCGCTTGGCCATCGCATAGCTCATGAAGGAGGCCGCGGTCGGGCCGCCCGGGGTGATGCCCATCCAGATGCCGATGATGCTGGAGCGCAGCAGCGCCAGCCAGTAGCGCGGCAGCTTCAGCGCCGTGGCCAGCACATCGCGCGGACTGACCTTGGCCTTGACCCCGTCGAAGCGCAGCCCCTCCTCCATCGTCTGCAAGAGCTCGCCGAGGCCGAACAGGCCGATCACCGCGATCAGGAAGCTGACGCCGGCGAGGAGCACGTCGAACTCATAGGTCAGGCGGACATTGCCGGAGACCGAGTCCATGCCGATCGAGGCGAAGGCAAAGCCCATCGCCATCGAGACGATCGTCTTCAGCGGCGAGGCGCCGCCGAGGCCGACGAAGCTGGCGAAGGTCATGAAGTAGACCGCGAAATACTCCGGCGAGGAGAATTTCAGCGCAAAGCGCGCGACCCAGCCCGAGAGCAGCGTGATCAGGATGACGCCGGCCATCGCGCCGATGCCGGCCGAGAGGAAGGCGAAGGACAGCGCTTCGGTCGCCCTGCCCTGCTTGGCCATCGGGTGGCCGTCGAAAGTGGTGGCGACCGAGGACGGCTCGCCGGGGATGTTGAACAGGATCGAGGTGGTCGAGCCACCGAAGAGCGCGCCCCAATAGAGCGAGGTCAACAGGATGATCGCCGAGACCGGGTCCATCGAGAAGGTCAGCGGCAGCATCAGCGAGACGCCGTTCGGCGCGCCCAGGCCCGGCAGCACGCCGACCAGGATGCCGAGCAGCACGCCGGCGAACATCAGCGCGATGTGATGGGTGGTCAGCGCGATCTGGAAGCCGTGGAGGAGCGAGGCGAAGTTTTCCATGGAAGGCTCCGGCTCGCTGTTCAGAGGCCGAGCATCGCTTCGACCGGCCCCTTGAGCAGGCCGACCTGGGCGAATTTCTCGAGGCCGAAATAGAAGAAGGCGGCGGTGCCGAAGGCGGTCGCAAGCGAGGGCAGCCAGCCATAGCGGCCCTGGAAGCGCATCGCGAAGACGAGATAGAGCAACATCGCGACATACATGCCGAGCGTGACGGTCAAGATGACGAAGGCGAGCATCGGCAGGAAGAAGGAGAGGACGCGCTTGCCCTGCTCCTTGTCGAGGAAGACCCCGGCCAGCGCCGCCGAGCCGCCCATCCGCCGGCCGATCGTGGTCACGATCGTACCCGCGCTGGCGAGCGCGATCAGCAAGCCGCAATAGAACGGGAAGGCGCCGGGCTGGGGACCGGACGAGTCCCAGCCGATGCCGAACTCGCGGGCGCCATTGACGATGATGAGGCCGAAGGCGAGCGTCGCCAAAGCGGTCGCGATCTCGGCCTGGAAACGGCTGATCATCGGCGCTCCTCCCGAATGCAAACGATGTTCTGAACGATCATCCCGGGCTGAGCTGCGCCCGCCCGGGATGATCCGATTTCGATCCGTTAAGGTCAGTTGACGACCCAGCCTTCGCTCTTGAAGACCTTGGCGTTGGCGGCCTCGTCCTTGGCGACGAAGTCGGTGAGTTCCTTGCCCTTCATGAAGCGGGCGGTCTGCGCGGTGCGGGCGATGAACTCAGCCCATTCCGGGGTCTTGCTGACCTTCTCCATCACGTCGGCATAGAAGGCGACGGCGTCGGCCGGGACCTCGGCCGGCAGCCAGACGGTGCGCGGCATCTGGAAGGCCTCGAGCGGCAGGCCGGCTTCCTTGCAGGTCGGGATGTCGCCCCAGCCCTTGCCGTCATGGATCGGGTCGCTCTTGGCGAGGCGCACCGGCGAGAAGACGCAGAGCGGCTTCACCTGACCGGCCTTCCACTGGCCGATGTTCTCGTTGGGATTGTTGGTGTTGGAGTCGACATGGCCGCCGGCGAGCTGGGTCGCAGCCGCGCCGCCGCCCTGGAAGGGCACGTAGATCCACTTGGCGCCGGTCGCCTCCTGGATCATCGCGGTCAGCGTCTGGTCGGTGTCCTTGGACTGGCTGCCGGCCATCTTGAGGCTGCCGGGCTTGGCCTTGGCCGCCTCGACATAGGCCTTGGCGTCGTTGAAGGGAGCATCCCCCTTCACCCAGATCAGGAACTCGTCGAGCGCCAGCGAGGCAACCGGCGTCAGGTCGGAGAGCTTGTAGCCGAGCTTGGCGACATAGGGCAGCAGATAGGCGTTGTTGGTGCCGAAGACGACCTTGTGGGCGTCGCCCTTGGCGCCCTTGCCGTAGATATAGCCCTCAGCGCCGCTGCCGCCGCCCTTGTTGAGCACGACGACCGGCTGCTCGATCAGCTTGTGCTTGGTGATGATCGACTGAACGATACGGGCGAAGTTGTCGGTGCCGCCGCCGGGCCCCGAGGTCACGACGAATTCGATCGGCTTGGTCGGCTGCCAGGCGGCAGCCGGAACCACCGCGGCGATGACGGAAGCGAGCGCGACACCGGCCGCGATGCAGAAACGTTTCATGCTGTTTCTCCCTGAATGGTCGTTGAAACGGAGCGGCTCTTCTCGGCCGCTGGGCTGGGCGTTCAGGCGGCCTTGCGCGCCGCCTTGCCCTCGCTCGCCATCTTGATCGCGAGCGACAATGCCGCGCGGGTGGCGCCGAGATTGGCGATGCCCTTGCCGGCGATCTCATAGGCGGTGCCATGAGCCGGGGTGCAGATCGGGAACGGGAAGCCGCCGATCAAGGTGACGCCGCGGTCGAAGCCCATCAGCTTCATCGCGATCTGGCCCTGGTCATGATACATGGTCAGCACGGCATCGAAATCGCCGTTCTTGGCGCGCAGGAAGACGGTGTCGGACGGGAACGGCCCCTCGACCGTATAACCCTTGGCCTTGGCCGTCTTCACCGCCGGCTCGATCGTCTCGATCTCGTCGCGGCCGAAATTGCCGCCATCGCCGGCATGTGGGTTGATGCCGGCAACCGCGATGCGCGGCGGGTTGAAGCCGGCGGCGCGCAGGTTCTTCTCGGCGAGGTCGAGGGCGCGCAGGATGCGCTCCTGGGTGATGTTCTGGGCGACCTCGGAGAGCGGGATATGCGAGGTGACGCGGGCGTTCCAGAGCTTGTCCAGCACGTTGAACTCGCTGGCCGGCCCCTCGAACTGGATCGCGTCGCGCACGAAGCGGATCTCGTCGTCATAGCCGGGATAGGCGAAGCGCATCGCCGCCTTGTTGAAGGGGGTGAAGAACACCGCGTCGGCCTTGCCGGACGCAGCGAGCCGCAGCGCGCGGCGGAAGTTGTCGGTCGCGGCCTTGCCGCCGGCGAGGGTGGCCTTGCCGCGCTGGAGATCGGCCGGATCATGGTTCTTGAGATCGACGAAGACCGGCTTGCCGGCATCGGCCGGCAGGGCGTCACCCTCGCCAACGACATGCAGGTCCGGGGTCAGGCCGGCATCGGCGGCGCCGAGCTGGAATAGGCGGTAGTCGCCGAAGACGATGTAGCGCGCGGCCTTGCTGAGATCGGGCTCGGCCAGGATGCGGGCGGTGAGTTCGGGGCTGATGCCGGAAGGATCGCCCATCGCGACCGCGATCACCGGCAAGGAAGCGTTCATGTCCATCTCGTCCTCCCGAGGCCGGCTTCAACCGGCTGCTTGGCTTTCGCCTATCATGGTGCAGACGACCAAAGCAAGTATGCTGTATGCAGCATAACCAGATCGCACTACTCTACCGCGAATCCGGCGACGGCTTCGCCTGTCCACAGGCGAGGTTGCCTCCGGTCGGGAGGTCGCCGTCAGAGCCGGGCTGCTCGCGTTGACAGCGCGAAAGCGCCATGCCGTACAGAAAGACAAAGGAGAGCCGCGATGACGAACGAGGCCGGCATGTCGAGCGAGGCGCAGGACCTCTATCCGCGCATCACGCGCCGCACTCTCCATGAGGAGGTGCTGGAACGGCTGCGCGACATGATCATCGAAGGCCGGCTGACGCCCGGCCAGCGCATCAACGAAGGCGCCGTCGGGGCGCAGCTCGGCGTCTCGCGCACCCCCCTACGCGAGGCGATCAAGACGCTGGCGAGCGAGGGGCTGGTCGAGATCCAGCCGGCCAAGGGCGCGATCGTGCGCAAGTTCTCGGCGCAGGACCTGCTGCAGATCCTGGAGGTGCTGAAGACGCTAGAACAGCTCGGCGGCCGGATGACCTGCGCGCAGGCGAGCGACGAGGCGGTCGCCGCGATCAAGGCGCTGCATGACGAGATGATGGAGCTCTACCAGGCGCGCAACCGGCTCGACTATTTCAAGCTCAACCAGGCGATCCACAGCGCCATCGTCGCCGGCTCCGGCAATGACGTGCTGGTCGAGATGCACGGCACGCTCCAGGCCAGGATCAAGCGCCTGCGCTTCGTCGGCAATGAGGGCCCGGAGAAATGGGCCGGCGCCGTGGCCGAGCATGAGGAGATGATCGAGGCGTTGCTGAAGCGCGACGGCGAGGCGCTGGCGGCCATCATCGGCAAGCACATGGATTCGACACTGGTGCGCGTGCGCGACGTGCTCTGAGCCGACACGTATTTTTCGAGCCGCGAGATATATCGGAGGGCGCGGTCGCCGCCCTGACTCGATGCGCCTGCTCAGCCGGCGGATGAACGTGCTGGACATCGCGCGCATTGGTTGCTTAATATATTTGAACTCATCAGAACGATTATCATTTAAGTCAATAACAGCAAGCAGACGAGTTGGTTTCCGAAGACTTCGATGTCGGGGAATCGCACATGTCCTGGCTGCACGCCTTATTCGCCCAATCGCCCGAGATTGCCCTCTTCCTGTCGCTGGCCATCGGCTACTGGGTCGGCAAATTCCAGTTCGGCAAGTTCCAGCTCGGTGGGGTCGCCGGCTCGCTGCTGGCCGCGGTGATCATCAGCCAGGTCGGCGTTTCCATCGACAACGGCATCAAGTCCGTCCTCTTCGCGCTGTTCATCTATGCCGTCGGCTATGAGAGCGGCCCGCAATTCTTCCGCTCGCTCGGGCGTCAGTCGCTGCGCGAGATCGCGATGGCGACGGTCCTGGCGGTCAGCGGCCTCATCACCGTCGTCGTGCTGGCGCGCATGTTCGGCCTCGACAAGGGCCTCGCGGCCGGGATCGCGGCGGGCGGGCTGACCCAGTCGGCGATCATCGGCACGGCCGGCGCCGCGATCGGCAAGCTCGGCCTCGCCGCCGACGAGACCCAGCGCCTGCAGGCCAATGTCGCGATCGGCTATGCCGTCACCTACATTTTCGGCTCGTTCGGCGCGATCATCGTCTGCGTCAACATCCTCCCCTGGTTCATGCGCCGGAGCATCCGCGACGACGCGATCAAGGCAGAGGCGGAGCTGCTCGCCGGAGCGCGCAGCTACGGCGTCGGCGAGTATGCGGCGACACCCGATCTGGTCGGGCGCATCTATCGCATCGACGCCGCGGCCGGCCGCAGCGTCGCCGAGATCGAGGGTGCCAGCGCCCAGCCGATCAGCATCGAGCGCATCAAGCGCGGCGGCGCGCTGATCGGCACGGAGCCGTCGCTCAAGCTCCAGGCCGGCGACATCATCCTCCTGGTCGGACGCCGCTCCGGCGTGGTCGGCCTGTCGCAGCAGCTCGGCCCGGAACTCGAATCCTCGGAAGGCATGGATGTCGTCGTCGTCACCCGCGACGTCGCAATCACCGCCGCCGACTTCGTCAAGCGTACCGTCGACGAGATCCGCGCCTCGACCGCGGCGGAGCTGCGCCACGGCGTCTACGTGGTCGCAGTCAAGCGGGCCGGCACCGCGCTGCCGCTTGAAGGCGGGACCGTGATCGAGCCGGGCGACGTCGCCACGCTCTACGGCACGACCGAGGACGTACAGCGCGTGGCGCGGCAGGTCGGCAGCGTGATCATCCCGAGCGACAAGACCGATTTCGTCTTCCACGGCTTTGGCCTGGTCGTCGGCCTGCTGATCGGCCTCGTCGTGGTCCGGTTCGGCGACATTCCGCTGACCTTGGGCAGCGGCGGCGGCGCCCTGCTCTCGGGCCTGGCCTTCGGCTGGTATCGCAGCCGCAACATGACGCTCGGCAACATGCCGACCGCCGCCTCGACACTGCTGCGCGACCTCGGCCTCGCCGGTTTCGTCGCGGTGGTCGGCCTGCAATCCGGCCTTCAGGCGGTCAGCACGATCGCCGACAGGGGCCTGTCGATCTTCCTGATCGGCGTCGTGGTGACCCTGCTGCCGCTGCTGATCACCATGGTCTTCGGCCGCTATGTGCTGCGCTACGACAACACCGCCGTCTTCGCCGGCGCACTCTCGGGCTCGCGCAGCGCCAACCCGGCTTTCGGCGAGATCCTCGACAAGGCCGGCAACTCGATCCCGACCACGCCCTTCGCCATCACCTACGCCCTCGCCAACGTCTTCCTGACCCTGCTCGGACCGCTCGTCGTCGCCTTCGCCTGAACCGATCGGAGTTTGCCATGGCCACCGATTACTCGAAATACGCCAAGCTCAGCCCGTTCGAGCTCAAGGACGAGCTGATCAAGCTGGCTTCGGGCAAGGCGAACCGCCTGATGCTCAATGCCGGCCGCGGCAATCCCAACTTCCTGGCCACCCTGCCCCGCCGCGCCTTCTTCCGGCTCGGCCTGTTCGCCGTGGCGGAGGCAGAACTCTCCTATTCCTATATGCAGAACGGCGTCGGCGGGCTGCCGAAGATCGAGGGCATCGAGGGCCGCTTCGAGCGCTTCACCGCCGAGCACCGCGACCAGCAGGGCGTCGTCTTCCTCGGTCGGGCCCTGAGCTATGTCCGCGACCAGCTCGGCCTCTCGGCGTCCGATTTCCTGCACGAAATGGTCGAAGGCATCCTCGGCAGCAATTATCCGGTGCCGCCGCGGATGCTCATGATCAGCGAGGAGATCGTCAAGCAATACATCGTCAAGGAGATGATCGGCGGCTTCCTGCCGGCCGGCAGCATCGACCTGTTCGCGGTCGAGGGCGGCACGGCGGCGATGGCCTACATCTTCAACACGATGAAGCAGAACGGCCTGCTGAAGCGCGGCGACAAGGTCGCGATCGGCCTGCCGGTGTTCACGCCCTATATCGAGATCCCCGAGCTCGACGAATACGGGCTCGTCGAAGTCGCGATCAACGCCGACCCGGCCAAGGACTGGCAGTTCCCGGACGAGGAGCTCGACAAGCTCAAGGACCCGGCGATCAAGATCTTCTTCTGCGTCAATCCGAGCAACCCGCCTTCGGTCAAGATGGACGACCGCAGCCTCGACCGCGTCGCCGCGATCGTCAGGGAGCACCGGCCGGACCTGTTCATCCTGACCGACGACGTCTACGGCACCTTCGCCGACGAGTTCCGCTCGCTGTTCGCGACCTGCCCGCAGAACACCATGCTGGTCTACTCGTTCTCGAAATATTTCGGAGCGACCGGCTGGCGCCTCGGCGTCATCGCCACGCACAAGCAGAACGTCTTCGACGGCGCGCTCGACGCCCTGCCCGAAAAGGTCAAGAAGGGGCTCGACCACCGCTACGGCTCGCTCCTGCCTGATGTGAGGTCGCTGCGCTTCATCGACCGCATCGTCGCCGACAGCCGGGCGGTGGCGCTGAACCACACCGCCGGCCTCTCGACGCCGCAGCAGGTCCAGATGGTGCTGTTCTCGCTGTTCGCGCTGATGGACGAGAACGACAGCTACAAAGCCGAGCTGAAGAAGCTGATCCGCCGGCGCGAGGCGGCGCTCTACCGCGAATTGGGCATCGAGCAGGACAGCGACCCCAACGCCGTCGACTACTACACCCTGCTCGACCTCGAGGACATCTCGCGCAAGCTCTATGGCGACGACTTCGCCAAATGGGTGCTGGAGCGCTCGGCCGCCGGCGATTTCCTGTTCCGCATCGCCGACGAGACCGGGATCGTGCTGCTGCCCGGCCGCGGCTTCGGCACGAAGCAGCCGGCCGGCCGCGCCTCGCTCGCCAATCTCAACGAGTACGAATACGCCAATATCGGCCGGGCCCTGCGCAGCATGGCCGACCAGTTCTACGCCCAATACAAGAAGAAGAGCCGGAAGTGAGGCCGTTGCGCCTCACACAGGCCTCGCCCAAGTATCACGGAGAACGCCGATGATCCCTCGGATCACCGTTGGCGCGCTCGCCGCGTCGGCACTCATCGCCTTGTGTTCAAGCCTGCCCACGGGCCCGGCGGCGGCCTGCAACCGGATGGACGGCTGCGTCCACGATGCCCAGCTCGAGAATTACGGCATGATGCATGACGGCCGCATGAGCGAAGCGATGCGCAGCGGTGCAGCGAACGTCGAAGCGTTCCGGTCGACGAGTACGATGGCCAGCCAGCAGGAGCAGCCCCGACCCAAGCCAAGGAGGCGGTCGGATGCCGCTAGTGGCCGCTGAACACCAGCGTCTGGATGGGTAGAACCAAGGCCTGGATGCGCAAGAGCATGGCGTGCACCACACCGGTCGCGTCAACCGCATGCAGGGCGATACGCCGCAACGTGCCGGTCTCCTTCGCCGCGATGATGTCGTGGTTATTGCTGTAGGCATTGGCGATGCAGCTCGACCCCGGCGTCACGCCGTCGAGCCCGCCCGGGTAAAGTGGCTCCATATAGGTCAGAATCGTTCCCGGACGCACCACCTGCTGGGCATCGATCAGTTGGTCGCCGCTGCGGAGCTGACCGGCGGCGATGAAATCCTGCACGCCGGTCACGACCATCGGGATCACCGTCCAGGGCTTGGAGATGCAGGTGACCTCGGCGACCATGCCGACCTTCATTACCTGCGCCTCGATCTGGCCGAAGCCGGCCTGAAGCCGCCCGCGGCCGGCCTCCTCCGGGATGAGCACGCCAGCCGGGCGCATGAACGGATTGACGATGTCGCCGGGGCGCAGCGTGAACTGCTCGACATGGCCGTTGAAGCCGGCCCGCACCACGGTCTTGCCGAGCTCGACCTCGGCCTGCGCCAGCGCTGCCTGGGCGCTGGCACGCTCGGCCGGCAGCAAGGTCGAGATCTTGGTCTGAGCGGCCGCTTGCGACGCCGTGGTGGAGGCGACCGCGGCCTCGCGGCCCGCAACGATGTTCTCGAGCTTCTCGATCTCGCGAGTCGCGACGATGTCGTCGTTGCGCCGCTTCAGTTCGCGCTTGGTCTGCAATTCGTCGAGCGCCTGCTGCAGCGCGCTCTTCGCCTCCTGGATCTTCCCGTCGAAGGTGAGGATGTCGGCCTTTGCGACCACGAGAGCAGCATCAACCTCGGCGAGCTTACGCCGCGTCGTCTCGACCGCCGCCTGCTGGCTGGTGCTGTCGAGGGTGAAGATCGGCGCGCCCTGAGCGACCTTGCCGCTGACGCCGACATGGATCTGTGCGACCCGGCCGTTGATCTCCGGAATGATCGGGACGCTGCGGAAGAACACCGTCGCCGATGTCGTCGAGGGGTGATTGTAGAAGATCACCGTGATCAGGCCGACCGTCAGCATCACGCAGGTGACGATGCCCCAGCGCAGTTCGAACCAGGCCGAGTAGAGCGTGATCTCCTTGCCCAGCCGCTTGCCCTGGCCGTAACGGCGGTAGAGGTAGTCCGGGACGATAGTGAAGAGCGCGCAGACGAGGAGCTCGAGCATCGCGTCCTCCTCAGTGCTGCCCGGCCGGCACGGCGGCCACGACTGGCGGAGGCGCCGGCTTGTCGTCCGGCGGGACGACGCCGTGCTCGATATCGGACGCCGCCTCGCCACCGCGGCCCGGCGCGATGCCGGCAATCTTCTCGAGCGAGCCCGCCATGCGGCTGAACATGCCGGAGAAATCGGGGACGTCGATCAAAGCGAGCAGCAGGCCGATGACCCAGAAGAGATGCACGTGCGTGAACAGAGCGAGCAGCCCGAGCACGGCGACGATCTCGAACTGGAGCTTGTGGGACTTGTGCGCGATGCGCTCAGGCAAAGTGTGCAGGCGCAGGAAGAGCAGGCCGACGCCGAGCACGGCAGCGAGCAGAATGATCGCCGCCACCACCATCAGGATATCCGTGCCACCTGGATTTGTGATGAACGCCGGCAGATGATCCGGCGCCACCGGGTGAACCTGGTCTGCCATGGCATCCCCCCGGAGCGATCGACGACCTTAGGTCAGGTGACGATCAAACCGCAGCAAAGTCAATCAGCCCGAGCGGACTACGCATAGCGTCTTGACAGGCCGATTGCCGTCGCCTCCGCTGGCGGCAAGAAGCAGGCGAGGAACGATCAGCCATGCTCACCCTGCGCCAGATCGAGGTGATCCGGGCGATCATGATCACCGGCACGATCGCCGGCGCGGCAAAACTCCTCAACGTCTCCGCCCCGGGCATCAGCCGGCTGATGAAGCACACCGAGCGCTCACTCCGGCTCAAGCTGTTCGAGCGCCGGCACGGCCGCTATGTGCCGACGCCCGAGGCCAAGGACATCTTCGAGCAGATCAACGGCGTCTACCGCAAGGTCGACGACCTCCACTCCATGCTGGCGCGGATCGAGCGCGGCGGCGATGTCGAGTTCAAGCTCGGCTCGGTGCCGAGCATCTGCCATGTCATGGTGCCGCGCGCGATCGAGCGCCTCAGGCGCAAGCATCCCGACCTGCGCATCGACATCAACATCCTGAAGATCGAGGAGGCGCTCGACTATCTGCTGCTCGGCAAGGGCGAGATCGTGGCGATGAGCTACAAGCTCGATCATCCCGGGCTGGATTTCGTACCGCTGGCGATGGGCGAGCTGCTCTGTATCGTCCCGCAGAACCATCCGCTCGCCGGATACAGCAGCATTTCAGCCCGCGAGATCGTCCAGCACCAGCTGATCGGCATCGATCCGAACGACCCCTATGGCCGGATCATGAGCGAGATCTTCCAGCGCCAGGGCCTGCATTACGAGATGGCGATCAAGGCCCGCTTCGGCACCACGGTCTGCTCGCTGGTGCGGGCCGGGCTCGGCATCGCCATCATCGACCAGTTCACGGTCGCCCACGGTTCGATGCAGGGCATCGCCACGATCCCGATCGAGGAGCCGACCCGCTTCCAGACCTATGTCGCGATGAAGAACGACAAGGCGCTCTCGCTCTATGCCGAGACCTTCGTGAGATTGCTGCGCGAGGAGATGAACGCGGTCGTTTCGCCACGGCTTGCCGCCGAAAGATAACATCAGGTTAGGCTGCAGCGACGAATTGGTTATCGCGTTACGACTGCAAATCGGTTTAGCTGCAGGCTCATGCGCAAGCCCGCCGAGACGGGCCGTGACGGGGATGGAATACCGACCATGGTCATCGCCAGGAAGAGCAAGCGGGTGCTGCTCGGGCTGATCGGCTTCCCGATCGCGCATTCGGCGACGCCGACGACGCAGGAGGCCGCGGCGCGGGCAGCCGGAATCGAGGCGCATTACCATCTGATCGAGGTCGCCGGCGCCGGGCGCGAGGACCTCGCCGCCATGCTCGACGGCATCCGCCGGCTCGGCTTCTCCGGCATCAACGTCACCTACCCCTACAAGGAAGCAGTCGTGCCGCTGCTCGACGGCCTCTCCGAGCAGGCCGCCGCCATGGGCGCCGTCAATACCATCGTCGTCGACGACGGCCGCCTGATCGGCCACAACACCGACGCCTCGGGCTTCGCCACCGCCTATCGCCGGCTCGGCCGGCAGGACGGCGACAAGCCCGTCGCGATCATCGGCGCCGGCGGCGTCGGCAAGGCGATCGCCTTCGCGCTCGCCGGCTGCGGCGTCACCCGCCTGCGGCTCTGCGATGTCGATCGCAGCCGGGCCGAAGTGCTGGCCAGGCTTCTCGGTACGCGATGCAGCGTCGAGATCGCCAGCAGCGCCGAGGAGGCGGCCGAGGGCGCCGCCGGCATCGTCAACGGCACGCCGATCGGCATGCTGCCGGACCGCGGCATCCCGATCGAGCCCGGCGCGATCCAGGCCTCGCAATGGGTAGCGGACGCGGTCTATCACCCGCTCTGGACACCGCTGCTGAAAGCGGCGCAGAAAGCCGGCGCAACAGTGATGACCGGACGCGAGCTCTCGATTCACCAGGCGGTAGACGCCTTCCGGCTCTTCACCGGGCTGGAAGCGTCGGAAGCGGTGATCGGCACCGCCTTCGACTCCGTGACCGCGGCGGGCGAGATGACCGGGCACGCCGCCTGAGCAAGACGACCCGGACAACACCGGGCGGGGATCAAGAAGCCTAAGGATAAGTGGAGGGAACAAGCATGAAGAAGCATTGGATCATCGCTGCCGCAGTCGGCATGGCCGTCAGCCTGCCGGCCCTGGCGCAGGACAAGGTCAAGCTGGTCGACGTCGTCGAGCTCTCGGGCGCGGGCGCGACCGCCGGCACCAACTGGAAAAATGGCATCGATCTCGCCGTCGCCGACATCAACGCCAAGGGCGGCATCCTCGGCAAGCAGATCGAGATCGTCCACTACGACACCCAGACCAATCCGGGGAACACTCGCGCCGCCGTGCAGCGCGCCATCGACGAGGGCACCTATGCCGTGCTCGGCCCGGTCTTCTCCGGCCCGATCGGCGCCTCCATGCAAATCGCCCAACGCGCCGAGATCGCGCAGCTCGTCGGTGGCGAGGCGGCCGGCCTGACCAAGCAGGGCAACGAATATCTGTTCCGGACCTCGCTGAGCCAGACCGCAGCGATGCCGAAGATCGCCAAATACCTGAAGGACACGGTCAAGGCCGGCTCCGTCGCCGTCGTCTGGGTCAACAACGACTTCGGCAAGGGGGGCCGCGACGCGATCATCCCCGAGCTGGAGAAGGCCGGCATCAAGCTCGCCGCCGACATCGCGACCGAGCAGGGCCAGGCCGACTTCGCCGCCGACGCGATCAAGGTCAAGAACTCCAATGCCGACGCGATCTTCGTCTATCTGAACGAGGAGGAGAGCGCCCGTTTCCTGCGCGCCGCCAAGCAGCAGAGCATCACCAAGCCGATGGTCGGCGAGACCACGCTGCTCGGCGCCAAGGTGATCGAGCTCGCGGGCGACGCCGCCAATGGCGTCAAGGGCCATGTCGGCCTGTCGATCGACGCGCCGATCCCGGCCTTCCAGGAGTTCGGCAAGAAGTTCCAGGCCAAGTACAATTACGCCTCCGACCATAACGGCATGAAGGGCTACATGGCCGTCTACATGATCAAATGGGCGACCGAGAAGCAGAAGAAGTTCGACAAGAAAGGCGTCGCCGACACGCTGCGCGGCGCCACCATCAAGACCTCGGACGAGCCGGGCATCCTGATCGAGACCACGATCGAGAAGAACGGCGACCTCGACCGCGAGAGCTTCCTCGCCGAGGTCAAGGACGGCAAGCAGGTGATCACGGCGACGCTGCCGAAGATCAACCCGTAACAGGCGGGAACCGCGCCCCCTCCCTTCTCCCCTTGCGGGAGAAGGTGGCTCGGCGAAGCCGAGACGGATGAGGGGTCGCGCAACGCCCGCGGCTTTCATCGCGTCGGGTAGGCTGTTCGCTGGATAGACCTGAGCGACCCCTCATCCGGCCCTTCGGGCCACCTTCTCCCGCAAGGGGAGAAGGGAAGCGCCTTCTTCCGACGCGCCACACGAGCGAGACACCGCCATGGCCGAATTCCTCGCCTATCTCATCGCCGGCATCGCCACGGGCGCGATCTATGCCCTCGCCGCGATCGGTTTCACTCTGGTCTGGCAGACCTCGCAGACGATCAACTTCGCCCAGGGCGAGTTCGTGATGCTGCCGGCGGTGCTGGTGCTGCTCGCGATCAAGCTGTTCGGCGCGCCGATCTGGCTCGGAGCGCTGATCGGCATCGCCGCCTTCATCCTGATCTTCGGCGTCGGCTTCAAGCTGACGATCGTCGACCCGATGATCCGGCACGGCGTCCTGCCGCTTGCCATCGCCACCATGGCGCTGTCGATCATCATGAAGGAAGGCGCCAAGGACGGCTTCTCGGCCGAGGCGCAGAAATTCCCCTCCTTCGTGCCGACCGAGACGATCTCGGTGTTCGGCGCGGCGATCTCGCTGCAGCATGTCGCGATCATCGCCGTCGCCTTCGGCGTCATCGGCCTGCTGCAATGGTTCGTCGGTGGCACGCGCCTCGGCCGCCAGATGCAGGCGACAGCGCAGAACCCGACGGTGGCGCGCATCCTCGGCATTCCCGTCGAACGCATGGTGCTGCTGACCTTCGTGATCAACGCGGCGCTCGCCGTCGTCGCCTCGGTGCTGATCTCGCCGATCTATCTGGCGAAGTTCTCCAATGGCGAGGTGATCGGCCTGTTCGCCTTCATCGCGGCGATCGTCGGCGGCTTCAACCAGGTCCGCGGTGCCCTCGTCGGCGGGCTGATCGTCGGCATCGTCGACAGCCTGGCGGCCGCCTACATCTCGACCTCCTACCGGCTCGCCGTGCCGCTGGTGCTGCTCGTCGTCGTCATCCTCGTCAAGCCGGAAGGCCTGATGGGCCGCAAAGAGGAGCGCCGGGTATGACCGCGCCCGCAACCCACAGCGCCGCCCCGGCGGCGCGCCGCCTGCCCCTCCCCGGCTTCGTCGATGGCACGCTGCTGACGCTCGTCGCGGCCGCGGCCATCCTCTGGTTCGCCCCCTCCGGCATGGGCCGCTACGGCACCTATGTGCTCTCGCTCTGGCTGGTGATGAGCGTCGCCGTGATGGGCCTCAATCTGACGCTCGGCTATGCCGGCCTGAAGTCGCTGGCACAGGCGGCCTTCATGGGTATCGGCGCCTATGCAACGGCGCTGCTGACCAGCAAGGTCGGGCTGAACTGGTACGCTTCCTTCGCTATCTCGGGCCTGCTGACCTTCGCGGTCGGGCTCGTGCTCGGCTTCCCGGCGCTGCGGGTTAAGGCGCATTACCTCGCCTTCGTGACGCTCGCCTTCTCGACGCTGATCTGGCTCGTGCTGCGCAATGAGCAATGGCTGACCGGCGGCGTCTTCGGCCTCTCCAACATACCGCGGCCGAGCTTCTTCGGCCTCAAGCTCGACGGCGCCCTGCCCTTCCACCGCTTCGTCGTCGTCGTCACCTTCCTGCTCGCCGTCGTGCTCTGGTGGATGATCCGCTCGCCGTGGGGCCGCGCCTTCACGGCGCTGCGCGAGAACCCGATCCGCGCCGCGAGCCTCGGCATCGACACCCGCATGTACACGCTGCTCGCCTTCGCGATCGGCTCGGCCTATGCGGGCTTCGCCGGTGCGCTCTACGCGCCGCTGGTCGAGTTCATCGACCCCTCGCCCTTCTCGCTGTCGCAGAGCTTCTTCCTGCTGCTGATGGTGGTCGCGGGCGGCGCCGGCTACCTGCTCGGGCCGTTCATCGGGGCGCTGCTCGGCGTCGTTCTGCCGGAATGGCTGCGCTTTGCCGGCTCGCTCTACCTGATCATCTTCGCGGGAATCGTCATGCTGCTGCTGATCGCCTGCCCGCAAGGCATGAGCGGCCTGCTGGAACGCGGCTGGGCGAAGATCACCGGCAAGAAGGAGGGCGCACGGTGAACCAGGTCCTCGAAGTCTCGAACCTGCACAAGGCCTTCGGTGGCATCAAGGCGGTGAACGGCGTCTCCTTCAAGGTCAATGAAGGCGAGATCCTCGGCATCATCGGCCCGAACGGTTGCGGCAAGTCGACCCTGTTCAACTGTATCCTCGGCCAGCTCGAGCCGACCGAGGGCGCGGTCAAGCTCGACGGGCGGGACGTGACCAATATGCGCCCCTCCGAGCTCAACAGGCTCGGCGTCAGCCGCACCTTCCAGCTGCTGCAGGTCTTCCCCGAGCTCTCGGTGCGCGAGAACCTGATCCTTGCCGGCCAAGAGCATGAGGGCACGATGCTGTCGCGCTTCTTCGGCGCGCGCGACGCCGGGCTTTCGGCCAAGGCCGAGCAGATGATCGGCTTCTTCAAGCTCGGCCATCTCGCCGACGCCAAGGCGGGTGGGCTCTCCTATGGCCAGCAGAAGCTGCTCGACGCCGCCATGGCCTTCATGGCCGGCCCCCGCCTCGTCCTGCTCGACGAGCCGGCCGGCGGCGTCAACCTCACCATGCTCGGCGATCTCAAGGAACGCCTGCGCGCCATCAATGCCGAGCAGGGCGCGACCTTCGTGGTGATCGAGCACAACATGGATTTCGTGATGTCGCTGTGCTCGCGCGTCATCGTGCTGGCCGAAGGCAAGGTCCTCGCCGAGGGCACTCCGGCCGAGGTCCGCGCCAATCCGGCGGTCATCGAAGCCTATCTCGGGCATTGAGGAGCGATGCCATGACCACTCCCATCCTCGAACTCGACGGCGTGGTCGGCGGCTACGGCGCCATGACCATTCTCAACGGCACCACGTTCAAGGTGCCGCGCGCCGCGATCACCACGGTGATCGGCCCGAACGGCGCCGGCAAATCGACCGTGTTCAAGGCGATCTTCGGCCTGCTCAAGGTGCGCGAGGGCCATATCCGGCTGGAAGGCCAGGAAATCACCAACTGGAACCAGCGCAAGCTGCTCGAAGCCGGCATCTGCTATGTGCCGCAGGGCCGCAACATTTTCCCCGAGCTCTCGGTGCGCCACAATATCGAGCTCGGCGCGGTCGCGGCCGGCAGCCACATCACCGACATGCCCAGGCGGATCGAAGCGGCGCTCGACCGCTTCCCGTCGCTGCGAGCCAAGGCCGATGTCCAGGCCTCGACCCTCTCCGGCGGCCAGCAGAAGCAGCTTGAGATCGTGCGCGGCCTGCTGCTCGACCCCAAGCTGGTGCTGATCGACGAGCCCTCGATCGGGCTCTCGCCGATGCTGGTGCAGGAGACCTTCGACATCCTGAAGGAGCTGCGCGCGAAGGGTGTCACCATCCTGATGATCGAGCAGAACGCCCGCTCGGCGCTGGAAATCTCCGACGAAGGCCTGGTGCTGGAGCTCGGCCAGACCCGCATGCAGGGGCCAGCAGCCACCATTCTCGCCGATCCCCGCGTCGCCCAACTCTTCCTGGGCGGAGCGATGACCGAAGCGGCCTGAGGCGATCACCCGTCAGCTCCGACCGGATCGGCCCATGCGGGCGCTGGCGCCGAAAATGATTGTGGCCATGGGTGCCCGGGGCCGCGCCCAGGCACCCATGGCCACCGCAGAGGCTGAGCCTGGGGGAGGATCAGCTCAGCCGCGCAGCATCTGCATCGCAGCGGGATAGTAGCGGAAGCCGTCACCGGCCTTGGCGAGGTTGCCGAAGCCCGGCCAGGCGAAGTGGTAGGACATCACCGGCGTCTTCTGCTCGGCCAGCATAGTGAGCAGCTTCACCCGCGACTGCACCGACATCTTCGGGTCCCAGTCATAGGCGAATTCGACGCGCGGATTCTCGGTCAGCAGCACCGGGTGATGGGTGAGATCACCGAGGAAGACGAACGATTTCCCGCCCGAGGAGACGTTGAAGATGGTGTGGCCTGGGCTGTGGCCCGGCGCCGAGATCGCGGTGATGCCCGGCAGGAACTCCTGCCCATCCTTGAAGAAGACGATGCGATCGCGGACGGGACGCAAGTTTGCGCGGGCATGGTCACCGAAGGCCTTGAACGGCGTGCCGAGCCGGGCGTCGTCGAGCCAGTAATCATGGTCGACCTGGCTGATATAGATCTGCGCATTCGGGAAATGCGGCTTGCCCTCGGCCGAACAGATGCCGCCGGTATGATCGATATGGGCATGGCTGCAGACGATCGCGTCGATCGAGGCCGGGTCGATGCCGGCCTCCTGCATGCTCTTCAGCACCCGCCCGGTCGTCGGGCCGAAGGCCTTGGAGAAGCCCATGCCGGTGTCGAACATCACCAGCCGGTCGCCGAAATTGACGATCGGGATGTTCTGCTCGAGCACGACATTGTCCTTGGCCAGGAAATTGGTCTCGAGCAGGCCGTAGACCTGCTCCTTCGGCAGGCCAAGGAAGCTGGAGCCGGGATCGCCGAGCGGCAAGGGCCCGTCCGACACCACTGTCACCTCGGCCTGGCCGAGCGCGAAGCGGTAATAGTAAGGCGCCTGGCTGTTCGCCAACGGGGCCTTGGCGAAGGCACCGCCTGGCAAGGCCGTACCAGCGGCGAGTGCGGCCGCGCCGGTGAGAAAGCCGCGGCGGTTGAAAGACGGGGTGAGCAGCTGCGACATGGCGTTCCTCCGGGTGGAAAGGGAGCGGCGTCGGGCGCCGTCTTCTTCGCCGGGCGGCCTCGTGTCGTGTCAGGCCTTGCCGGAAGGAAAGGATGCACGCCTGCGGAGTGGACGGCCAATAAGGCTTCGCTCTAGTCTGCATAAGCGAAAGCTGCCGCTCGGCACCATGGCGGCAAAACATGACCAGCGGGGGATAAGGCGGCGATGGATCTGCGCCAGTTGCGCTATTTCACGGCCATCGTCGAACAGGGCTCATTCTCCAAGGCAGCGCTCAAGCTCCGGGTGGCGCAGCCGGCGCTGAGCCAGCATCTGCGCCATATGGAGGATGAGCTCGGCGTCGCGCTGCTGCATCGCGGCACGCGCGGCGTGCAGCCGACCGAGGCCGGCGAGCGCCTGCTCGCCAAGGCCCGCACCATCCTCGCCGAATTTGCCGAACTGCGCGACAGCGTCCGCGGCGAGCAGGCGGCGCCGGCTGGCGAGGTCCGGATCGGCCTGCCCGGCACGGTCAGCGAGCAGTTCAGCGTGCCGCTGATCGAGGCGACGCAGGAGCGTTTTCCAGACGTCCGCATCCGCGTCGCTGAGGCGATGAGCGGCTTCGTGCTCGACTGGCTGCGCAAGGGCGAAGTCGACCTCGCGGTGATCTACTCGACCTCGGACCCGAAGGGGCTTGGCATCCACCATGTCCTGACCGAGGAGCTCTGCCTGTTCGGCGTGCCGGCCCTGACGGCGCTGAAGACGCCCGCCGGCCAAGCGGTGACGCTCGCCGAGGCGGCCGGGCTCGACCTGATCCTGCCAGGGCCGGGCCATGGCCTGCGCGACCAGATCGACGAGGCGGCGGCCGGCATCAACGCCACCGTCCACGCCGCGGTCGAGATCGAATCCTATACGCAGATCAAGCGCCTGGCCGAGCGTGGCCTCGGCTACAGCATCCTGCCGCGTATGGCGGTCAGGGCGCAGGAGAAAGCCGGCATCTTCCAGACCTGGCCGCTGGAAGAGCCGTCACTCTATCGCAAGGTCTATCTCGCCTATTCGACCGAGCGGCCGATGACGGCCGCTGCCCGCGCCATCGGCCAGCTCTCCTGGGAGATCCTGCGCGGCCTCGTCGCCGACGAGCGCTGGACCGCGACGCTCGGCGACGAAACCGATCCGCCCGCCTTATACGGCTGATCGGGATTTCGTCTTTGACAGGCGGCGCGGCGAGCCGAACACTCGCCCGCAGATCAGCTCACGAGGACACGCCTTGAAGACCCGCGCCGCCGTGCTGCACGCCAGCCCCGTCACCGCGCCCTATGCGCAGTCGAAGCCGCTCCGGATCGAGGAGGTCGAGCTCGCCCCGCCTGGAATGGGCGAAGTGCTGGTCAGGGTGCGGGCCGCGGGCCTCTGCCATTCGGACCTCTCGGTGATCGACGGCAACCGGCCGCGCCCCGTGCCGATGGTGCTCGGCCATGAGGCGGCCGGCGAGGTCGAGGAGGTCGGCCCCGGCGTCACCGACCTCAAGAAGGGCGATCGCGTCGTCATGGTCTTCGTGCCGTCCTGTGGTCATTGCGCGCCGTGCAGCGAGGGGCGCCCCGCTCTGTGCGAGCCCGGCAACGCCGCCAACGGCGTCGGCGAATTGATGGCGGGCGGGCGCCGGCTCTCGCAGAACGGCAAGCCGGTGAACCACCATGTCGGCGTCTCCGCTTTCGCCGAGCACACGGTGATGTCGCGCCATTCCCTCGTGAAGATCGAGGCCGACATCCCGCACGAGATCGCGGCGCTGTTCGGCTGTGCCGTGCTGACCGGCGTCGGAGCGGCGGTGAATACCGCCAAGGTCCGGGCCGGCGAGACGGCCGCGGTCGTCGGGCTCGGCGGTGTCGGACTCTCCGCCCTGCTCGGCGCCGTCGCCTGCGGCGCCTCGCGCGTTATCGCCGTCGACCTCTCGGACGAGAAGCTGAAGATCGCCCGCGAGCTCGGCGCGACTGATACCTTCAATGCGGGCGCGCCCGATGTGGTCGAGGTGATCCGTGCCGCGACCAAGGGCGGCGTCGATCACGGGCTCGAAATGGCCGGCTCGGTGAAGGCGCTGGAACTTGCCTACCAGATCACGCGGCGCGGCGGCACGACGACGACGGCAGGCCTCGCCAATCCGGCCCATACGATGTCATTGGCACCGGTCCGGCTCGTCGGCGAAGAGCGGACGCTGAAGGGCTCCTATGTCGGCTCCTGCATCCCGGTGCGCGACATTCCCCGCTTCATCGATCTCTACCAGCGCGGCCGGCTGCCGGTCGACAAGCTCTGGACCAGCTCGAGCCCGCTCGAGAGGATCAATGAAGGCTTCGACGCGCTGCACGAGGGCCGGACGATCCGGCACGTCATCCAGATGTGAGGTTCAGGCGGCGGGCTGGTCGCTCGCGGTTGCGGCGCGGGGCGCGAGCGTGGCGGCAAGAGCCGCCACCAGCATCAGCGCGACCGCAAGCCCGGCCAGTGCCGAAAAACCGGCACTCGCATAGAGCGGCCCAAAGCCCGTCGTCCCGGCGAAGAGCGCGAGATAGGTGACGCCGCTGTTGAGGCCCATGATCGCGCCGCGGCGGCTTGGATCGAGCGCTGCCAGCCGCAGGATCAGCACGTTCAACGCCGCGTGGTTGGCCACGCCCCAAAAGAAGACGACGGCGAGCAGTGCCGGATAGGAAGCCGAGGCGACTGTCATCACCAGATAGACGCAAGCGACCACCGCGAAGAACACCGGAAGCAGACGCGCGGGACCAAGACGATCGATCCAGCGGTCGAGGAAAGTCGTCGCACCGAAGCCGAGGCCATAACACAGGGCAAGCAGGCCGCCGGCGCTGACCGGCAGGCCGAGCCCGCGATGCAGATGGTCGCCGACATAGGCGTAGACGCCGTAGAACGAGGCCATGAAGGCGGCACAGGCGAGCAGCAGCGGCGCGATGCCGGGAACCCGTAGCGCCGAGAGCGGCGACGGTGCGGCGCGGCCGGTCGCAGTACCGCCGGCGGTCAGCCTCGTCGTCCCGGCCATGGCGGCCAGCCCGGCGACGACGACGATGGCGTAGACCATGCGCCAACCCAGGACATCGGCGATCACCGCCGAGAGCGAGACGCCGGCGACCATGCTGAGCGTCCAGCCGAACAGGACGATTCCGAGCGTGTCGCTCTCACGGCCAGGAGGCGCCGCCAGCGCCGCGAGCGTATAGATCGACGGCAATGCGAGGCCAGCGGCGAGCCCGGCCAGCAATTGCGCGCCGACGAAGGCCGGCAGGATGGGCGCTGCCCCGCTCGCCGCAAGCGCCGCCAGGAAAGCCAGCAACGCATAGCGCAGGACCCGGCCGGCGCCTAAGCGGTCGATCAATCCGGCGAGCAGCAAAGCGCTCGCCGCCGTGCCGATGCCGAAGGCGGCGGAGGCCGTCATTACCGCCGGCACGCTGCTGGCGAAGCTCTCCGCCACGCGCGGCGCGATCGGCCCCAGAGCCAGCGAATTGGCGCCGACGAGGCCGATGCACAGGCAGAGCGCATAGGCGGCAGCAGGGATGCGGGATCCGCCGGCACCGGTTTGATTTTCATTCGTCATTTTGACAGGATGACCGAATGTAATTCTGGATCAATCGAGGATCATCGAATGCTTGAAAAAACAGATGGCGTTCGGCGCAGCCGCGGGTCCGAGCGCGAACTCGATGCGATGGACCGAAAGCTGTTAGGCGTTCTGGTA
This sequence comes from Allobosea sp., assembly GCA_024231975.1. Taxonomy (GTDB): domain Bacteria; phylum Pseudomonadota; class Alphaproteobacteria; order Rhizobiales; family Beijerinckiaceae; genus Allobosea. The sequence goes on along the minus strand of JAAEQB010000062.1, from coordinate 14,081 downwards.
GAGGATGCCACGGTCAGCTACGCCGATCTCGGCGAGCGTGTCGGCCTCTCGCCCCCGGCGGCGCATGAGCGGGTGAAGCGGCTGCGGCGCTGCGGCGCGATCAAGCGGGTCGCGGCGCTGATCGAGCCGGAAGCGACCGGCAAGACGCTCCTCGCCTTCGTCCATGTCGACACCACCGGCTGGGGCAAGACGACGACGCTGCTGGCGATCGAAGCCCATCCCGAGGTCGAGGAGATCCATTCGGTCGCCGGCGACACCTGCATGATGCTGAAAGTGCGGACCGAGAGCACCCATGCGCTCGAGGGCCTGCTGGCGAAGATCTACGATGTGCCCGGCGTCACCGCGACGCGCAGCTATGTCGTGCTCTCGACCTATCTGGAACGGCCGGTCCAGCCGGGAGTCACGCAGCAATGGCCGGGGCGGGTGAAGGACCCTCGACTGCCGGCTTGAGCCTCACCCGAACATCGCAGAGGTTCCCGCCGGCTTCGCGGCGAACGGCGCCTTGAGGTGATGCAGCCGCAGCGGCTGGTGCAGGACATAGCCGCCGTTCTCGTGCTCCGAGAGCGCCTCGAAGCGGTCGATCAGCTTGCCTTGCGCCGCCTGGGCCCGCTCCTCGCGCGACGGGTCGATCGCCACGGCGCGAGCCATGAAGGCAGCGGCATCTGGAAAGGCCTCGATCCGATCGTACTCGATCTGCCTGATCTCGCTGACGATGCCGCGGCGCCTCGCCCTGACGATCGCATCCTGTGCCGCCTGCCGGACCTCGGTCTCGTCTTCGATCAGCCGCAGCGTGTCGAAGAACGAGCCTTCCGACAGCGATTCGATGACGATCACGCTGCCACCCTTGCCGACGACGCGAGCGGCCTCCTCCAGCGCCAGCAGCATGTCCGGCACCGGAACATGGTGCAGGCTGTTGACGAAGAGCGCGGCATGCATGCTGCCGTCGCCCCAGGGCAGGAGCTGGGCACAGCCCTGCTTCAGCGCTGCCTTGGGCACGAGCGTCTGCGCGACCTCCAGCATCGCCTCGTCCGGATCGAGCCCGGCAACACTGGCGCCGCGTTCGGCCAGTGCCTGCAGCAGGCTGCCCCGGCCGCAGCCGATGTCGAGGATGCGCCGGCCCTGCAGCGGCGCAAGCAGCTTCTCCAGGATATCGACGGTATCGCCAGCCGGCCGCATGCCCATGACAAATGAATGCTTGCGCCCGCAGAGGGGCGCAAGACCTGTTCTCCTGCGATCCCAAGCTACTCCCTAAGGATGAACAACCTGGCCGCGCTCCACTCGTTCCATGTCAACCGTGCTTGTGCACGATCGTCTTGGCGACGGCGAACTCCTCCAGCGCCATGAAGCCCTTCTCGCGGCCATGGCCGCTCTTGCCGGTGCCGCCGAAGGGCAATTCGATGCCGCCGCCAGCGCCATAGCCATTGATGAAGACCTGGCCGGCCCGAACTCGCTTGGCGACGCGCTGCTGGCGCCCGCCATTATTGGTCCAGACGCCGGCGACGAGGCCATAGGGGGTGGAGTTGGCGAGCTTCACCGCATCCTCTTCGTCGTCGAAGGAGAAGGCGGCGAGCACGGGGCCGAAGACCTCCTCCTGCTCCAGCCGGTTGCCGCGCGGCACCTGGCCGAACAGAGTCGGCGTCACATAGAAGCCGCCATTGGGCACGCCCTGCGCGATCGCGCCCTCGGCCAGCACCGGAATGCCCTGCTCCCGGGCCTGGTCGACGAAGCTCTGCACCCGGCCGCGCTGCTTGGCGTTGATCACCGGGCCGCAATCGAGGTCCATCTCGGGCGTGCCGGCGCGCAGCTTGGAGAACTGCCTGGCGACGGCGCCGACGAAGTCGTCATAGATGGTCTTCTGCACCAGCACGCGGCTGCCGGCCGAGCAGGTCTGCCCGGTGTTCTGGACAATCGCCTTGCAGACGATCGGCACGGCGGCGTCGAAATCGGCATCGTCGAAGACGATCTGGGGCGACTTGCCGCCGAGCTCCAGCGTGCAGGTGATGAAGTTGTCGGCACAGGCCTTCTGGATGATCTGGCCGACCTGGGGCGAGCCGGTGAAGGAGATGAAGCCGACACCGGGATTGCGGCAGAGCGCCTCGCCCGCCTCATGGCCGCGACCGGTGACAATGTTGATCGCGCCATCGGGGAAGCCGACCTCGCTGGCGAGCTCGGCGAGGCGCAAAGCGGTCTGGCAGGCGTCCTCGGCGGGCTTGAGCACCACGGCATTGCCCATGGCGAGCGAGGCGGTCAGCGAGCGGCCGAACATCTGCGCCGGATAGTTCCAGGGCAGGATATGGCCGGTGACGCCATAGGGCTCGTGCACCACGTTGACGCTGTAGCCGTTGAGGAACGGGATGATGTGGCCATGCACCTTGTCGGCGGCGCCGCCATAGAACTCGAAATAGCGGACGGTGGCGTCGATATCGGCGCGCGCCTGCGCCATCGGCTTGCCGGTGTCCTGCGCCTCGATCCGCGCCAGCTCGTCGAAATGATCCTGCACCTTGAGCGCGAGCTTGGAGATCAGCCGGCCGCGCTCGGCCGCGGTCAATTTGCCCCAGGCGCCCTCATAGGCGGCGCGGGCGGCCCGCACCGCATCGTCGATGTCATCGGCGTTGCCGCAGGCGATGCGGGTGAACTCCTCTCCCGTCGCCGGGGCGAGCACCGCCATGGTCTCGCCGGTGCGGCCGGCGACGTGCCGGCCGTTGATGAAGTGCTGGGTCATGCTGCTTCCTCAGTCGTTGTCCTTACCCCTCCCCCTTGTGGGGAGGGGCCAGGGGTGGGGGGCGTGCCGCTTGGTGTCCGAATGAAGGATGCGGCTCCGCAACAAGGTCGTGTCTGGATGATCGGCGTATCGTTCCGGCTTTTCGCCCCCCACCCCTTCCCCTCCCCACAAGGGGGAGGGGTATTCCTGCGCTTCCCTCAATGCAGCCCGGCTGCGGCGAGCGAGCTTTCAGCCAATTGCGTTTCGCTGACCTCGCCGCGCTCGATCGCATAGGCTTTGGCTGCGAAGTTGCGCAGCAGACTGGGGTTGGATTCGGTGATCAGCAAGGCGATGTCGGGATGGCTGTCGCGCAAGGCGCGCAGGGCGGCGGCATAGCGATTGGCCAGCACCGGCGCGAGGCCCTGGAAGGGTTCGTCGAGCAGGATGACGCGGCTGCCGACCATCAACGCCCGGGCGAGCGCCGCCATCTTGCCCTGCCCGCCGGAGAGCCCGGCCGCCGGGCGCTGGCGCAGATCGGCGAGCTCGGGCAGCACCGCGTAGATGCGCTCCAGCCGTCTTGCGATCTCGGCCTCGCCGAGCTTCATCACCTCGGCCGGCAGGCGGATGTTCTCCTCGATCGTGAAGGTCGAAAACAGGCGGCGGTCCTCCGGTGCATAGCCGATGCCGAGGCGCGGCCGCTCATGCGCCTTCACCGTATCGAGCGACTTGCCGTCGAAGCTGATCGCGCCGCCGGTCACCGTCATGAAGCCCATGATGGCGCGCAGCAGGCTGGTCTTGCCGGCGCCGTTGCGGCCGATGAGGGCAACGGTCGCCCCCTCCTCCAGCGACAGCGAGGCGCGGCGCAGCACCTGCACACCTTCGATCTCGGCCGAGAGCTCCCTGATCTCCAGCATCTCAGACCCCCACCCCGATCACGGTCTCGCGCACCTCCGGATGGCTGAGGATCTCCTCCGGCGTGCCCTGATGGGCGATGCGCCCGCCGGTCCAGACCGCGACGCGGTTGGCGTAGCGGGCGACCACGTCCATGTCGTGCTCGACGAAGACCGCCGTGGTGGCGCGGGCATCTAGCACGCGGTTCAGCGTGTCCATCACCTGGAACTTCTCGGTCGAGGACACCCCGCTGGTCGGCTCGTCCATGAAGATCAGCTTCGGCTCCAGCGCGAGCGCGACGGCGATGTCGATCAGCTTGCGCATGCCCTCCGGCAGTTCGCGGACGATGCGGTTGCCGGTCGCCTTCAGGCCGACCAGATCGAGCAGCGCCCACATCTCATCAGCTTTCGGATGGCGCTGCATGGCGAGGAAGGGCGACCAGGAGCCTTCGCGGGCCGAGAGTGCCAGCAGCAGGTTCTCGATCACGCTGTTGTCGAGGAAGAGCTGCGGGATCTGGAAGGAGCGGCCGATGCCGAGGCGGGTGATCGCCTGCGGCGACAGACGCGTCACATCCTGCCCGTTGAAGACGACACGGCCGGATTGCGGCTTGAGATAGCCGGTGCAGAGATTGATGAAGGTGGTCTTGCCGGCGCCGTTCGGGCCGATGATGGCGATGCGCTCGTTGGCCGTGACCTTGAGCGAGGCGCCATTCGCCGCCTGCACGCCGCCGAAGCGCAGATGGAGGTCATCAGCCTCGAGGATGACGCCGCTCATCGCCCGCCCTCCTCGCGCTGCGGCTTGCCGCCCTTGCCCGCGACGATGCCGTAGAGGCCGGCGGGCGCGAAGAAGATGATGACCAGCAGCATGACGCCGAGCACGGCATGCCAGGTCTCGGGCGCATAGACCGCCGCATAGCCGCGGATGATCTGGAACATCAACGCGCCCAAGAAGGGGCCGGCGACGCCGCCGATGCCCCCCAGGATCGCGATGAAGACGAACTCGCCCGAGCGCACCCAATAGGCCAGCTCCGGCGTGACGTGACCGGAGACCAGCGCGATGATCGCGCCGCCCAGCCCCGCCAGCAGGCCGGAGAGCAGATAGGCGCCGTAGAGCACTTTTCTCGGAGAGACGCCGAGATATTCGAGCCGCGTCTCGTTCGACTTGATCGCCTCCAGCGCCTTGCCGCCGGGCGAGAGCAGATAGCGGGCGACGAAGAGCGCGGCGATGATGCAGAGCACCAGCGTGACATAGAAGGTCGCGAGCTCGAACTGCTCGCGGCCGAATTCGATGCCGGCGAAGGTCGGGCGCGGCACGCGCTTGCCGTCGGCGCCGCCGGTGATCGGGAAGAGCTTCTCCAGCAGCGAGAAGAACACCATCGAGATGGCGAGGTTGAGCATGCCGAAGAAGATCGCGCGGTAACGCACGACGAAGAGGCCGACGATCGCCGCGAGCAGGCCCGATGCCGCCATGCCGACGGGGATCAGGATCAGCGCTTCATGCCCGACCTTGGCCGCTGCCAGGAAGGCGACCGCATAGGCGCTGAACGAGAAGAACAGGCCATGACCGAAGGAGACCTGACCTGCGCGCAGCAGCACCATGATGCCGAGCGCCGCGAGGCCTTCGCACAGCGCCACGGTCAGGATCACCGTCGACCAGGGCGAGAACAGCGGGAAGGCCGCGAGCGCCGCGATCAGCGCCAGGCCGAAGACAAGCTGGCGCGCCATCACACCTTCCTCGTCTGCACGGTCGAGAACAGGCCCTGCGGACGGACCAGCAGCACGAGCATCATGATGAGATAGGGGATCAGCACATCGAATTCCGGCGCGAAATAGACCGCAGCCGAGCGCCCGAGCCCGATCAGCAGCGCCGCCACCGCCGCGCCCTCGATGCGGCCGAGGCCGGCGGTCGCGGCGACCGCGAAGGAGAGGACGAGCGTGCCGGCGCCGATGCCGGGGGTCAGCGAGGTCGTGGCCGAGGCGAGCGCGCCGCCGAGCGCGGCCAGGAAGGCACCGATGATGAAGGTGATCAGGTAGACCCGCGCCGCATCGATGCCCATCGCAGTCGCGGCCTCGCGATCCTGCGTCACCGCGACGATGGCACGGCCGAAGCTGGTGCGGCGCAGGAAGAAGCGCAGGCCGATGAGTACCGCAGCTGCGACCAGCGGCATCAGGATGAGCTGGTAGGTGGTGTAGAAGATGCCGAAGACCTCGACCGTGCCAAGCCAGTTCATCGGCGCGTTGGCGAAATAGGGCTGCACGCCGAAGACGACCTTCTGCGCGTCCTCCAGGATCATGAAGACCGCGAAGGTGACGATCAGCTGCAGCACCTCCTCCTTGCCGTAGACGCGGCGCAGCAGGGCGATCTCGACGAGGCCACCGACGAGGATGCCGACCAGCGCGGCGGCGAGCAGCAGCGCCGGGAAGGCGAGCCAGGTCGGCAGGCCGGCGGCACCAAGAGCGAGCACGGCCGCCGCCGCGACATAGGCGCCGATCGCATAGAACGAGCCATGGGCGACATTGACGATGCCGAGCACGCCAAAGATCAGCGACAAGCCGACCGCGACCAGGAAGATCAGCGAGCCATAGGCGAGGCCGTCGAGCGCGGCGAGGAGAAGCATTTCAGGAGGCATGCGGTCCGCTACCGAGTTCCCCTCCCCCTTGCGGGGAGGGGCTAGGGGTGGGGGGGCGGAAAGCCAGTCACGGGGGAAGGATGTCGGACGTCGGCACTCGTGCCATACGACCAAGGCCTATCACCCGGTCGGACGCCCCCCACCCCTCTGCCCCTCCCCGCAAGGGGGAGGGGTTCGCGTTGCGGCTCGCCAGTCTCACTTCGCGTAGTCGAAGGTCTCGATCGACTTGTCGGTGACGAGGTCGGGCTTCACCTTGGCGAACCAGTCGAGCGACTTCTCGCCGAGCGGCGTGGTCACCAGCTTGCCGGGGTAGAGCGCCATCTTGTCGTAGACTGCGAAGGGGAACTCCGGCACCCGCTTGGTGGTACCGAGCAACTGGTCCTCCAGGCCCTGATGGTCCCCACGGATGGTGATCGTGCCGGTGAGCGACTTGAACTCCAGCCCTTCGAAGGCGGCGATGACCGCTTCCTTGCTCGGCCATTTGCCGCCGGCGCCGGCCTTCTCATAGGCCTTCACCAGGCCGGTCAGGGCCTGCTGCATGTGGAAGGTCGGGTAGATCGGATAGACGCCGGTCTTGTCCTTGTACGCCTTGACGAAGGCCTGCATCTCCGGCGCGTCCTTGTGCTTGGGATGCCGCCAGTAATGGTCTCCGCGGCTGCCGACGATCACGCCCTCCGGCAGGACGTTGCCGAGCCGCTCCAGCGAGCTTTCGGCCAGCGGCAGCACGAAGGTCGACTGCTTCAGGAGGCCGCGCGCCGCCGCCTGCTGGACGAAGGTGTCGAGATCGCCACCCCAGGAGGTCGAGATCACGACGTCGGGCCGCAGCGCCGACAGCCTTGTGATCTCGGTCGAGAAATCGGGCGCGCCGAATTTCGGGAAGAGCTCGGCGACGACCTTGACGTCGGGCTTCAGCGCCTTGAGGCCGGCCTGCAGCAGCGCCCAGGATTCACGGCCCCAGGCATAGTCCTGGTTGACCACCGCGACCGATTTGAAGTCGGGCTTCACCTTCATCAGGTAGAGCAAGGTCGCCATCATCTCGGCGCCGGCATGGGCCTGGGTGCGGACGGAGTATTTCCACTTGCCGTCCTCGAAGATGGTCTGCGTGCCGCAATCCCACATCACGTTGACGACCTTGAGGTCCTCGGCGACCGGCGCGAGCGCATTGCAGGAGCCGGAGGAAATCGCGCCGAGCATCACCTGCGCGCCCTGCTCCTGCACGACGCGGCGATATTCGGAGAGGAGCTGGTTGGTGCCGGCGCCCTCATCGACATAGACCGGCTTCACCGGCACGCCGAGCACGCCGCCCTTGGCGTTGATCTCCGCGATCAGAAGGTCGGCAGCATTGCGGCCGGGCACGCCAAACACCGAAGCCGGCCCGGACAGGAAGGTAGCGATCCCGACCACCAGTTCCTTCGGCTTCTCCTGCGCCAGCACTGGGCCTGCGAGCAGCGTACCGGCCAATGCGGCGAGCGCCAGTTTCATCGTCCTCATGAGCGTCCTCCCTGAACCTCGCATGACACTGGGCGCTCTTGAACGGCGCCTCGTCCGGCAAAAAATGGCGCATAGAGCCAGCAGTCGGACAAGAAGGATAAAGCGATGAAGGCCATAGGGTTTTTCTATGGAGCTGGCGCTATGGCCGCCATCGCGAAACGCTATTTGACTTCGGGTTGGCGACAGCGGTCTCTCGCGCGGAACGGAAGGCACGCGACTGACTGATGACGACTGCTCTCGATGGAATCCTGGTGGTGGCGCTGGAGCAGGCGGTGGCCGCTCCCATGGCGAGCTGCCGGCTTGCCGACGCCGGCGCGCGCGTCATCAAGCTGGAGCGCGAGGAAGGCGATTTCTCGCGCGGTTATGACGACTATGCGGGAGGCCTCTCCTCCTATTTCGTCTGGATCAATCGCGGCAAGGAATCCTGCCGGGTCAATCTCAAGGACAAGAGCGACCTCGCTCTGGTCGAGGCGATGCTCGCCGAAGCCGATGTCTTCATCCAGAATTTCGCGCCCGGCGCGACCGACCGGCTCGGCATCGGCAGCGAGGCGCTGCGCCAGCGCCATCCCAGGCTGATCACCTGCGACATCTCGGGCTATGCGCCAGGCACGCCGCATTACACCAAGAAGGCCTATGATCTCCTGATCCAGGCGGAAGCCGGCCTTGCCGCCGTCACCGGCAGTCCCGACTCCGGCCCGACGCGGATCGGCATCTCGATCGCCGACATCGCCACCGGCAACGCCGCCTATGCCGCGATCCTCGAAGCGCTGATCCGGCGCGGGCGCACCGGCGAGGGCTCGCGCATCCAGCTCTCGCTGTTCGACACCATCGCCGATCTGATGAACGTGCCCTATCTGACGCGGCGCTATGGCGGGATCGAGCCACCGCGGCTCGGCCTCGCCCATCCCTCGATCGCGCCCTACGGCGTCTTCCGCCTCGCCGATGCCGAGGTGCTGATCTCGATCCAGAGCGAGCGCGAATGGCAGATCCTCGCCCGCGACGTGCTCGGCGATGGCAGCCTCCTCGAAGACCCGCGCTTCGCCAGCAATGTGCTGCGCGTCCGCAACCGCCCTGCCCTCGACGCCGCCATCCAGGCGATCCTGATCAGCCGCTCATACGCCGAGACAGCCGCCGGGCTCGACGCCGCCCGCATCGCCTATGGCACGGTCTCGACGATGGCCGATCTGATCGATCATCCGGCCGCGACGGCCCTGCCCGTCCCGACCCCGAACGGCTCCATCGAAGTGCTGGCGCCGCCGGTATTGGTCGATGGCAAGCGCGTGCCGATGCGGGCGCCGCCGGGCCTTGGCGAGCATGATGAAGCACTGCGCCGCGAGTTCGCGGCAAAGGCGGCGCGATCAGCCTGAGATGAACATGACGACATCCAACGACCATTCCGACATCCGCGAGGCGGTCACCAAGCTGTGCGCCGACTTCCCCGGCGAGTACTGGCGCAAGCTCGACCGCGAGATGGCCTATCCCAGCGAGTTCGTGACGGCGCTCACCGAAAGCGGCTTCCTCTCGGCCCTGATCCCGGAGGAGTATGGCGGCGCGGGCCTTACCCTCTCTGCCGCAGCGGCGATCATGGAGGAAATTCAGCGCCAGGGCTGCAACGGCGCCGCCTGCCATGCCCAGATGTATGTGATGGGCACGGTGCTGCGCCACGGCACCGAGGACCAGAAGCAGCGCTATCTGCCGAAGATCGCCTCGGGCGAGCTGCGCCTGCAGGCCTTCGGCGTCACCGAGCCGACCAGCGGCACCGACACCACGGCGCTCAGAACGACGGCCCGGCGCGAGGGCGACCACTACATCGTCAACGGCCAGAAGATCTGGACCAGCCGGGCGGCGCAATCGGACCTGATGCTGCTGCTCGCCCGCACCACGCCGCGCGACCAGGTGCAGAAGCGCACCGACGGGCTCTCGGTCTTCATCCTCGACATGCGCGAGGCGCTTCAGGCCGGCCTCACCATCCGGCCGATCCGCACGATGATGAACCATGCCACCACCGAGGTCTTCTTCGACAATGTGGAGGTGCCGGCGGCCAATCTCGTCGGCGAGGAAGGCAAGGGCTTCCGCTACATCCTCTCCGGCATGAATGCCGAGCGCATCCTGATCGCGGCCGAATGCGTCGGCGACGCCAAATGGTTCATCGACAAGGCCTCGACCTACGCCAGGGAGCGTCAGGTCTTCGGCCGGCCGATCGGCCAGAACCAAGGCATCCAGTTCCCGATCGCGCGGGCCTACGCCAATATGCGCGCCGCCGAACTGATGGTGCGCGAGGCGATCAGGCTCTACGAGGCTGGCACCAATCCAGGCGCGGAAGCCAACATGGCCAAGCTGCTCGCGGCGGATGCGTCCTTCGAGGCGGCCAATGCTTGCGTGCAAACCCATGGCGGCTTCGGCTTCGCCGAGGAATACGACATCGAGCGCAAGTTCAGGGAGACGCGGCTCTACCAGGTCGCGCCGATCTCGACCAATCTGATCCTGTCCTATCTCGCCGAGCATGTGCTCGGCATGCCCAGAAGCTATTGAAGCCGATGAACATCGACCATCTGAAGTCCTGGATCGGCAAAACCGAAGCAGCGTCCGACCTGATTACGCCGCGGCTCGTCGCCAGCTATGAGGCGACGTTCGCGCCGCATCTAGCACCCTATGCCCAAGGCGAGGCGCCGCTCGCCTTGCATTGGTGCCTCGCTCCGCCGATCTCGCCGATGGCGGCGCTCGGCGCGGACGGACATGCCGCCAAGGGCGAATTCCTGCCGCCGGTCGCGCTGCCGCGGCGGATGTGGGCCGGCGGGCGGATCGAGACGATCGCGCCCTTGCGGACCGGCGACGAGGTCACGCGCCGCTCGACCATCGGCGATGTCACCTACAAGGACGGCCGCAGCGGCCCGCTCTGCTTCGTCGCGGTCGACCATGAGCTCGTCACAGCCCGCGGCGTCGCGCTGCGCGAGCGCCACAACATCGTCTATCGCGAGGCGGCCACGCCGGGCGCAGAACCACCGCCTGCCGCCGCTCCAGCCGAGCCGCGCGCGGCCGACCTGACCTGGACGGTCGAGGCCGATCCGGTGCTGCTGTTCCGCTATTCGGCGATCACCTTCAACAGTCACCGGATCCACTACGACCAGCCCTATGTCACTGGCGTCGAGGGCTATGCCGGGCTCGTCGTGCATGGGCCGATCCAGGCGACGTTGATCATGAACATCATCGCCACCCTCTCCGGCGGCGAGCCGATCCAACTCGACTATCGCGGGCTCGCGCCACTGATCGCCGGCGAGGCCTTTCAGGTGAAGGCGAAGCGGCTGGACGACGGCGCCATCACCGCCTGGACGGAAGGCGCCGACGGGCGGGTGCGGATGGAGGGCGTGAGCCGCTAGTACCATCTTCCCCGGTGTCACGGTCCTGCCATGGTGCTAGCGTCTCTGCTTGCACCTCGCTTCAGGAGCCGATGATGAACCGCGCCCCCCGTTTCAGCCGCCGCGACACGCTCAAGGCCGGGGCCGCCATCGCCGCGGCCGGTGCGCTTTCCGGCCCGCTGGCGGCGCAAGCGCCGGCCAAGCTCAAGCTGCGGCTGCTGGAGACCAGCGACCTCCATGTCAACGTCGTTCCTTATGACTATTTCCGCGATGCGCCGGACGACACGGTCGGCCTCGCCAAGACGGCGAACCTGATCAAGGCGGCGCAGGCCGAGGCCAAGAACAGCCTGCTCTTCGACAATGGCGACTTCCTGCAGGGCTCCTCGCTCGGGGATTTCGTCGCCTACAAGAAGGGGCTGAAGGCCGGCGAGACCCATCCGATGATCGCCGCGATGAACGCCCTGCCCTATCAGTGCGGCACGCTCGGCAATCATGAGTTCAATTACGGGCTGGAGTTCCTCGAGCATGGCCTCGCCCGTGCTGAATTCCCGATCGTCTGCGCCAATGTCGACCGGGTCGGCGGCGGCACGCTGATCGAGCCCTGGCGCATCTTCGAGCAAAGCTTCGAGGACGAGGCCGGCGCCAAGCACGTCCTCAATATCGCGGTGATCGGCTTCGTGCCGCCGCAGATCATGCAATGGGACAAGGGCAATCTCGACCGCAAGGTGACCGCGACCGACATCGTCGAGGCCGCGCAGAAATACCTGCCGGAGATCGCGCTCGCCCATCCCGACCTCACCATCGCGCTCTGCCATTCAGGCATCGCCGGCGGCGAGCGCAAGGGCGGCGAGGAGAACGCGGCACTGCACCTCGCCAAGCTCGACGGCATCGACGTCGTGCTGACCGGCCACCAGCACCTCGTCTTCCCCGGCGGCAAGGCCTTCGACGGCATTCCCGGCGTCGACAACAAGAAGGGCTCGCTGCACGGCAAGCCGGCCTGCCAGCCCGGCTTCTGGGGCTCGCATGTCGGCATCGTCGACCTCGAACTGGAGAAGCGCGACGGGCGCTGGCGCATCGCCGACTTCAAGGTCGATCCCAAGCCGATCTATGAGCGCACGCCCGACCGCAAGATCGTGCCGAAGGCGGAGGTCGAGGCCGCCGTGCTCGCGACGGTGAAGGCAGACCACGAGGCGACGCTGACCTATATGCGCGAACCGGTCGGCACGACGAGCGCCCCGATCAACAGCTATTTCGCCCTCGTCGCCGACGACCCGTCGGTGCAGATCGTGGCGGAGGCGCAGATCGCCTATGCCAAGCCGCTGATGGCGCAGACGCCGTACAAGGACCTGCCCGTCCTGTCGGCCGCAGCGCCGTTCAAATCGGGCGGGCGCGCAGGTCCCGCCTTCTTCACCGACATCCCGGCCGGGCCGATCGCAATCAAGAACGTCGCCGACATCTATCTCTACCCGAACACAGTGCAGGTGGTGAAAGTCACCGGCGCGCAGATCCGCGAATGGCTGGAGCGCTCGGCTGGCATCTTCAACCATATCGACCTGGCCAAGACCGAGGAGCAGCCGCTGATCAATCCGGGCTTCCCGGCCTTCAATTTCGACGTGATCGACGGCGTCAGCTACCAGATCGATGTAACGCAGGCCTCGCGCTATGACGGCGACGGCAAGCTGGTGGCGCCCGACGCGCACCGCATCGTCGACCTCGCCTACCAGGGCAAGCCGATCGACGAGAAGGCTGAGTTCATCATCGTCACCAACAATTACCGTGCCTCCGGCGGCGGCAATTTCCCGGGCACCAAGACGACGCTGGTGCTGGAGGCACCCGACCTCAACCGCGACGTGATCGTGCGCTACATCATCGAGAAGAAGACGATCAATCCGGCGGCCGACAACAACTGGTCGCTGAAGCCGCTGCCGGCGAACGTCAACGTCACCTTCCCGACCTCGCCCGCCGCCGTGAGCAAGAAGCCGGAGACGCTGAAGGCGCAGCCGGTCGGCGACGCCGGCGAAGGGTTCGTGAAGTACCGGCTGGGGGGATAGCCTTCCGGCCGCTCAGGACTTGTTCTTGGTAGCCCAGCAGGCTGAGCCGCTCTGGACGCTGCGCCAGACACCGTTCGACTTGCAGCCGGCGAGCGGCGGCGTGCAGACGCGGGCAACGCAAGCGGACGGATTGCTGCCGACCTTGTTGCAGTTCTGCTCGCAGTTCTTGAAGAGTGCCGAGCAGGAGCTGGTGATCTGCTTGCAGCCCTCCTGCGCACGGACGGGCGCGCCACAGACCAAGACGAACGCAGCTGCCGCCCCGGCAATAAGCGCCAATTTCACCACAGCTTGCCCTCCCCGGTAGAGGAGCGATCGTGACGCCGGCCTCAGGCGCGTCAACAAGGTAAGATTGGTACCTCCGCTGCGCCTTCAGAACCTCATCTCGACCCTGCCCTTGAGGGCGTGATCGCGGGAGCGTTCGCCGACTGCGGCGGAGTAGGTGATGCCGAGCGCCGTGGCCTGCGAGATGCGCCAGTCGAGGCCTGCCTCCGCCACCAATGCCTCGCGGTCGATCTTCGCGGCAAAGACCGTGGCCGGGGTGGTGCCGGCGACGAAGGCGGTGCGGGCCTGCGGGGTCAGCTCGCCAAAGCCGTGGCGCCAGCCGAGCATCGCCCGGGCAAACAAGGGCATCGCCCCGAGCTGCGCCTCGGCCCGCAAGCCGAGCGTGGTGAAGCCCAGCGTCTGCTCGGAGGACAGAACCCGCAAGGCCGCAGCGCCGCCACGCTCGGTGCCGGCGTCCGTGCTGACGCGGATCAGCGCGAGCTGGGCGAAGGGTTCCAGCGCGACCCCGCTGAAGGCGAAGGCATAGCCGAGTTCGGCGAAGCCCTGCGTCACCGAGCCGGGACGCTGCAGCCGCAGCAGATCGCCGAAGCCGCGGATCTGGACCTGGCGGCGGATGTCGCGCTCGGACCAGGAATAGGCCGCGCCGGCATCGAAGCGCAGATTGCCGAAGCGGGCGCCGG
>JAAEQB010000061.1 GCA_024231975.1 Allobosea sp. | reverse complement strand
GCCTCCCACAAACTCGCCCGCTCTTCCTCGTTCTGCGCCACGCTGACCTCGCGCGCGCCGTTCTCCCGGCAGATGCGGGCTATCGACTCGATCTCGCGCACCACCGCGTCCTCGTCCGAGCCGTCGGTCTCGATGAGCAAGATCGCCGCCACGTCCAGCGGCAGGCCCAATTGCATCGCTTCTTCGATGCAGGCGATGGCCGTCTCGCCCATCAATTCTAGCGTCGCCGGGACGATCCCGGCGCTGAGCACGGCGTTGACCGTGCGCGAAGCGTCGTTCAGGTCGTCGAACTCGGCGCTGGCGGTGCGGGCGAACTTTGGTTTGGCCGTCAGCCGCAGCAGCGCCTCGGTGATGATGCCCAGCGTACCCTCGGAACCGACAAAGAGGGATGTCATATCGTAACCAACGACGTTCTTGATCGCCTTGCCGCCGGTTTTCAGCACCCGCCCGTCGGCCAGGACCACGGTCAGGCCCAGCACGTAATCGCCCGTGATGCCATACTTGAGGCAGCGCGGGCCACCGGCGTTGCAG
>JAAEQB010000060.1 GCA_024231975.1 Allobosea sp. | reverse complement strand
CGTCACCGGTACCCGAGCTGATGCGTCCCCGCAGCCACTCCAGCCGGGCGCGATCCATTCGCCGGTCGCTCTCGGCGACCAGATCCTCCAGCAGGGGCAGAAGCCTCGCCGCTTCGTCGTAGCGTTCAATCTCGCAGAGGCAGACCCCGAGGTTCTGGTAGGCGCTGTACAACAGGCAGGGCTCGATCTCCGAATCGATGAGCGCCAGGGCCTGCCGCAGCAGAGGTACTGCGCGATCCGGCTGGCATGCCTGGTCGTAAACCGTGGCCCTCTTGATCAGGATCTTGCCGGCCAAATGCGGCGCCGCGCCGGAATTGCGGTAGATCTCCAGGGCCCGGTCGAGGCAGACCAGGGCGTGGTCGAAACGCCGCTGGTCGCGACGCAAGGAGCCCTCGTAGTCGAGCAGCTTCGCCAGCCGCAGCGTCGTCCGCGAGCCTTCGTGGTAGAAGCCGTAGGCCGTCGTCAGGGCCTCGTCCGCACCCCGGAGATCGCATGCCGCGCGCCGGGCGTT
>JAAEQB010000059.1 GCA_024231975.1 Allobosea sp. | reverse complement strand
GCAGCCCGGCCGGATCGAAGGCGACGACAAAGCTCTCGCCGGGATCGATCTCGCTGTCGTCGAGGATCGGAACCACCACTTCGTGCAGCATGTCCCCGGCCGCGAACGCGGCCACGCCGCTTGTCGCCGCGTAGTCGGCGCCGGCGGTCGCGGTTTCGTCCACGGTGGTGTAGGGGAGACTGAAGGCAAACGGCGCGGCGCATGACAGGCGCAGATGGAAGCGGGCTTCGCCCCGCGGATCCCCTTCGACGATCGCGACGTCGTCGGCCCACAGCACCGGCACTCCGAGCGAGCGCAGCGCCAGGCCGTCAAAGCCGACCCGCACCGTTGTCCCCGTGCCGCGCTCGGCGATCAGCCGCAACCGCGCCGAGGCGGTGCCGGCCGGAGCCGGATGCTCGCCGGAAACCGTCACCCAGCCCCCGGTCCGGACCATCGGACCCGTGCCGAATGAATCGAGCACCTCGCCCGCGGCGTCGCGGTACTCGCCGATCACCTCCGCCACATCGTCGTTCACCGTCGGCGAGCTCAG
>JAAEQB010000058.1 GCA_024231975.1 Allobosea sp. | reverse complement strand
TATCGAGGAGATGAGCCAGGCGGTCGCCCATCTCGACGAGATGACGCAGGCCAATGCGGCGCTGGCCGAAGAGAGCGCCGCCTCGGCCGGTGCGCTGAGCGGCCGGATCGGCGAGCTCAACACGCTGGTGGCGAGCTTCCGGACAGGGAGCGGGGCGAGCACTGCCATGGCGGCGGGGCCGGTCTCCACCGGCTCCGGGACGCGCCCGGCTGCCAGATCTGCCGCCATGCCTGCGATGCGAGCGCCGGCACGCCCTGCCGGCACCGCGCCGCATGCCGCCGGTCCGGCCGATCGCGGCAGCGGCCGGGCGCCCGAGCCGGAGCGGCTGCGCCAGCTCGCCGAGGCCGCCTTCGTCCAGAGCAAGGCCACGCCGCCACAGCCGCGCAAGGCCGCAAATGGCCGAGCGAGCGACGCCGGATGGGAAGAGTTCTAGGCGGCGGGTGAATGTTACTGCGGATCAGGCCGAGCGCTGGCTCGGTGCGCTGGCGGCGAGCATCGTTGCCGCCATCTGGTCGTAGAGCTCGCTCCAGGCCGTCCGCGCCTGGGCGGTGAAGGCCTCTCCCAGTGCGGTCTCCAGCGTCCAGATCAGGGCGCCGCGGACGGCCTCGTAATGGGCCGGCCGGACACCATAGCCGCTGTGGCGCTCGCCCAGCCGCGCGAGCAGGGCATTCAGCCCCGTGGGGTCGTTCAACATGGCGAGCGCGACCGTCAGAGTCTCGATCAGCTTCGCCGCCTGGGCCTCGATGTCCGTCTTGAACAGGGCGCGCGCGCCCGGCATCGTGATGAATAGCCGCTCATAGAACAGGCACGCCGTCTCGATCTTGCGCCGATGCAGTTGCGCAAAGTTCGACCGGATCAGCGCGATATCCTGCGGAGTCACGACCTCCCCCTTTTCGGCGTGGCATCACGAGGGATCGTTGCAGGAATTCTCCGGCAGGATGCGCGAAAATGCAACCTGAAGTTAATAAAATGCTGCTGCTCCCTCGCGGGATCGTTACAGAGGCGGCTGGTGAGCTCCCTTGGTCAGGCCGAGCCGTTCGCGGGCGAACCAGCGGGCAAGCATCAGGGCGGCGACGATCGCAAGGCCGGTCGCGAGCCCGATCCAGATGCCGACGCCGGCGAGCGGGGTCAGGAAGCCGAGCGCTGCAGAGAGCGGCAGGCCGATTCCCCAATAGCCGAGGCCGGCGAACAGCATCGGCACGCGCGTGTCGCGCAGGCCGCGCAGGATCGAGACGCCGACCACCTGGATGCCGTCGACGATCTGGAAGATTGCCGCATAGAACAGGAACACCATGGCGAGTTGCGCCACCTCGGTGGCGCGCGGCTTGCTGGCGTCGAGGAACGGAATGACGAGCCAATGCGGGATCAGCAGCATCAGGAGAGCGGTGAAGCACATGAAGGCGGTCGCGAGCACGAGCGCCGTCGCGCCGGCCCGGGCGATGCCTTCGCCGTCGCCGGCGCCGAAGGCGCGCCCGACCCTGACGGTTCCGGCCTGGCCTATGCCCATCGGCACCATGAAGCAGAGCGAGGCGATCTGGATCGCGATCGCATGGGCGGCTAGCGATGTCGGGCCGAGCAATCCCATCAGGAAGGCGGCGCCGTTGAAGATCCAGACCTCGAAGCCGACAGTCGTGCCGATCGGCAGGCCCATTCGCCAGAAAGCGCGGTAACGGCTCCAGTCCGGCCGCCAGAACCGGCCGAACAGGCGGTAGCGCCGGAAGCGCCGGTCGAGCGAGACCACCAGTGCGAGGCCGGCGAACATCAGGGTCGAGGCCAGCGCCGTCGCCAGCCCCGAGCCGGGCAGCCCGAGCGCCGGGAAGCCGAGCCGCCCGAACATCAGTACCCAGTTGGCGAAGGCGTTGAAAGCGACTGCGAAGAGCACGGTCACGAACACCCAGAACGGCCTCTGCAGTGCCGCCAGGAAGCCGCGCAGGACAAGGTAGCAATAGAAGGGCAGGAGCCCCCATTGCAGCGTGTGCAGATAGGAAGCGGCATTTGCCGCCAGCTCCGGCCTCTGGCCCATCGCCTTGAGGATCGTCTCGGCCTGCCAAAGGCAGAGCCACATCGGCCCCGCCATGGTCGCCGCCACCCAGAAGCCCTGGCGCACGGTGCGGCGCACATCGCGCACCGAATGGCGGTTGCGTCCGAGCTCGATCGCGACCATCGGCGCGACCGCCGCCATCACGCCGATGCCGAAGATCAGGAAGGCCATGTAGAGATTCGAGGCAAGCGCGCCGGCCGCGAGCGAGTCCGGGCCGAGATGGCCCATCATGATGACGTCGGTCGCCGTCATCGCCGTCTGCGCGACATTGGTCAGCACCATCGGCCAGCTCAGCGCCAGCATGGCTTTGACCTCGGCGAGCCAAGGGCTCCCCGAGCGATAGGGCAGGGCGATCTGCGACATGATGATTGCCTTTTATCTGGGCAGAGTGCCGCTTCACAGCCCGTGTCGCGCTTGGTCGGGCCGCGTCCTGCGCGTGACGCGCCGCCGGCCCGCGTCGTGTCGCCCAATCTGCCTCTTGCGCGCGGGCTTCTGTTCCGGCCTGCTGGGCGCCAGAACAGAGCGCCTATGGAGAGCCGACGCGATGAGCACCAATCTGCGGATCGATGGGGAGCGCCTGCTCTCGCGGCTGGCGGCCCTGTCGAAGATCGGGGCAACGCCGGAGGGCGGCTGCCGGCGGCTGGCGCTGACCGACGAGGACAAGGCGGGACGCGACTGGCTGGTCGGCGAACTGGAGGCGCTCGGCCTCGACGTCCGCGTCGATGCGATCGGCAACATCGTCGGCATCCTGAAGGGCCAGGAGGACGGGCCGGCGGTGATCATGGGCTCGCATATCGACACGGTCGGCACTGGTGGGCGCTTCGATGGCGCGCTCGGCGTGATCGGTGGCGTCGAGGTGCTGGCGGCCTTGCGCGATGCCGGGGTGACGCCCAAGCGCGACATGGCGGTGATCGCCTTCACCAACGAGGAGGGCGCGCGCTTCCATCCCGACATGCTCGGCTCCTATGTCTGGGCCGGCGGGATGAGTGTCGAGGCCGCCCATGCCGAGAAGGACGCTGACGGCGCCGTGCTCGGCACCGAATTGAACCGCATCGGCTATCACGGGCCGGAGCAGCCCGGCTTCCTGCCGGCGCATGCCTATCTCGAACTGCATATCGAGCAGGGGCCGATCCTGGAGAGCGAGGGCGGAGGCCTGGGCGCCGTCACCGGCATCCAGGGCATCTGCTGGCTCGAGCTGACCCTGACGGGCCGGCCGAGCCATGCCGGCACCACGCCGATGCGCTATCGCAAGGATCCCGGCCTCGCCGCCGCCCGCATCAACATCTTCGCGAACGAACTGACCAAGACGATCCCCGGCCAGCTCGCCAATTCCGGCGTGATCCGCACCTGGCCCGGCAACGTCAACGTCGTGCCCGAGACCGTGGTGATGACGCTCGACCTGCGCAATCCGCTCGATGCGCCCTTGGCCGAGGCAGAGGCTGCCGTGCGCAAGTTCTGCGCCGAATTGTCGGCGCGCGACGACATCGCCATCAGCTTCCGCGATCTCGCCCGCTTCCCGGCGACGCCCTTTGCCGAGGAGCTGATCGCCAGCGTCGAGGCGAGCGCCGCCGAGTTCGGCCTGCCGATCCGCCGGATGATTTCCGGCGCCGGCCATGATGCGCAGATGATGTCGCGCCTCTGCCCGACGGCGATGGTCTTCATCCCCTCGATCGGTGGGCTCTCGCATAACCCGGCCGAGCTCAGCAGCGACGACGACATGGTCGCCGGCGCCAATGTCCTGCTCAGCGCCGCCTGGCGCGCCGCCAACGCCTGACGGGGATTTGGATCCATGACCGCCATCGCCTCCCTTTCCGCCGCCGAGCTCGGCGAGCTTTACGCTGCCCGCGAGCTCTCGCCGGTCGAGGTTGCCCGGGACGCGCTCGCCCGGATCGAGCGCTTCGAGCCGGAGGTGAATGCCTTCGTCGTCCGCGACGAGCAGATGACGATCGCCATGGCGCAAGGCGCCGAGGCGCGCTGGCTGAAGGGCGAGGCGCTCGGCCCGCTCGACGGCGTGCCGGTGACGATCAAGGACAATCTCGGCGTAGCCGGCTGGCCGATGCGGCGCGGCTCGGCGCTCACTTCCGATGCGCCGTTCCAGGAAGACGCGCCGGCAACGGCGCGGCTGCGCGAGGCCGGCTGCGTCTTCCTCGGCAAGACGACCATGCCGGAATATGGCTGGAAGGGTGTGGGCGATTCCCCGTTCTCCGGCATCACCCGCAATCCCTGGGAGGTCTCGACGGGTCCGGGCGGTTCTTCATCGGGCGCAGCCGTTGCCGCAGCGCTCAATCTCGGCTGCATCCATCTCGGTACCGACGGAGCCGGTTCGGTGCGCATCCCTGCCGCCTTTTGCGGCGTCTTCGGTCTCAAGCCGACCTATGGCCGCGTCCCGGCCTGGCCGGCCTCGGTGATGGGCTTCCTCGCCCATCTCGGCCCGCTGACCCGTACCGTGCGCGATTCCGCCCTCGCCATGAACGCGATCGGCCGCCCTGATGCGCGCGACATGACCGCTTTCAAGGATACTCCGCCCGATTTCACGGCTGGGCTCGATCGTGGCGTGCGCGGCCTGCGCATCGCTTGGTCGCCCCGCCTCGGCGGGGATGCCCTGGTCGATCCGGAAATCGCAGCTCTGACGCATGCGGCGGCGCTGACCTTCCGCGAGCTTGGCGCCGTCGTCGAGGAGGTCGATCCCGGCTTCGACGATCCAATCGAAACGCTGATGACCCTCTGGTCGGCAGGCGCTGCCCTGGCTCTACGCAGCACCGATGCGGCCGGACGCGCGCAGATGGATCCCGGCCTCGTCGCCGTTGCCGAGATGGGTGAGCGGGTCGACAGCGCCGCTTATGTCGACGCTCTGCTGTACCAACGCAACGCGCTCGCCTACCAGATGGCGCAGTTCCATGAGCGCTTCGATCTCCTGCTGACACCGACGCTGCCGCTGCCGGCCTTTTCGGTTGGCCGCAACACGCCCGAGCATGGCCGCTATGGCGAGGATTGGACACGCTGGACGCCGCTGACCTACCCGTTCAACATCACCCAGCAGCCTGCCGCCGCCGTGCCATGCGGACTGACCTCGGGCGGATTGCCAGCGAGCCTGCAGATCGTCGGGGCCTTCGGTAATGACGCGCTGGTCATGCAGGCGGCAGCGGCTTTCGAAACGGCGCGTCCTTTCGCGCGGGTCGATGCGCCGATCAAATCGATTTAAAGAAATCGGCGCAATTTTCTGCGTCGATCCATCGGGTCGGCGCGTCATTTGTTTGCAAACGATATCGTGAGCCGCAAACCGGTTCCGTCTGGCACGAACCCTGCACCGCGATTTCTTGTCGGTCGCGGCTCGTCAAGCGTGTTGTCAGGGCGGATTTTTCTGCCCACACTCTAGGCAAGGCTGCCCGATCAGAGGTCGCCGCTCCAGGGGAGAGATATCGCGATGGACCGCAGACGTTTTCTGAAAACCGCCGCCGGAACCGGCGTTCTGGCAGCGAGCGGCGGCCTCGCCATGCCGGCGCTCTCGCAAGGCGCTGCTGCCAAGACGCTGCGCTTCGTGCCGCAGGCCAACCTCGCCAATTTCGACCCGATCTGGGGAACGCAATACGTTGTCCGCAACGCCGCAGCCTTGGTCTGGGACACGCTCTACGGCATCGATTCGAAGTTCCAGCCGCAGCGCCAGATGGTCGAGGGCGAGGAGGTCTCCTCCGACGGCCTGACCTGGACCTTCAAGCTGCGCTCGGGCCTCAAATTCCATGACGGCACGCCTGTGCTGGCCAAGGACGTGGTGCAGAGCCTGAAGCGCTGGCAGGCCCGCGACCCGATGGGCCTGATGATCAAGGCGATCGAGAACGAGCTTTCGGCCGTCGACGACCGCAGCTGGACTTGGAAGCTCAAGCAGCCTTTCCCGAAGATGCTGCTGGCGCTCGCGAAAAACAACGCGCCGTGCTCTTTCATCATGCCCGAGCGCATCGCCAAGACCGATCCGTTCACGCAGATCACCGAATATGTCGGTTCCGGGCCGATGAAGTTCGCCCGCAATGAATGGGTGCCGGGCGCCAAGGCCGTCTTCGAGAAGTTCGCCGATTACGTGCCGCGCTCGGAGAAGGCCGACTGGCTCGCCGGCGGCAAGAACATCCTCGTCGAGCGCGTCGAATGGGTCATCATCCCCGATGCCGCGACGGCCGCCGCGGCGCTGCAGAGCGGCGAGGTCGACTGGTGGGAGACCCCGCTCTCCGACCTCGTGCCCGTGCTCAAGAGCCACAAGGACATCAACGTCGATATTGGCGATCCGCTCGGCAATATCGGCGCCTTCCGCATGAACCATCTGCATCCGCCCTTCAACAATCTGAAGGTGCGCCAGGCGGTGCTTACGGCGATGAACCAGGAAGACTACATGCGCTCGATCGTCGGCGACGACGATAAGCTCTGGAAGCCGCTGCCCGGCTTCTTCACCCCCGGCACGCCGCTCTACACCGAGGCCGGCGGCGACATGCTGAAGATGAAGAACGTCGCGGCCGCCAAGAAGCTGATCGCCGAGTCCGGCTATAATGGCGAGCCGGTGATCTGCGTCGTGGCGCAGGACATGTCGGCGACCAAGTCGATGGGCGACGTCACCGCCGAACTGCTCAAGAGCATCGGACTGAAGGTCGATTTCGTCGCCACCGACTGGGGCACTGTCGGCGCGAGGCGCGCCCAGAAGACCCCGCCGAGCCAGGGCGGCTGGAGCATGTTCCACACCTGGCATGCCGGCGCCGACTGCCTCAACCCGTCCTCCTACACGGCGATCCGCGCCAATGGCGACAAAGCCTGGTTCGGCTGGCCGGATGTGCCTGCGGTCGAGACCGAGGTCACCAACTGGTTCAACGCCAAGGACATGGCCGAGGAGAAGGCGGCGATGGACCGCCTCAACAAGGCGGCCGTCGAGAACGTCGTCTATGCGCCGACCGGCTTCTATCTCGGCTACCAGGCCTGGCGGAAGAACGTCACCGGCGTGACCAGCGGCCCGCTGCCCTTCTTCTGGGGCGTGTCCAAGGCCTGAGATCGAACAAGCCTAGCGTCCCGGCCTTTTCTGCCGGGGGCAAGGCCCGACACGCCCGCCGGACCTATCGGGGTTTCGATCCTGATCGGCCCGGCGCCAGCAGCGGCAACTCAGGATTTCGATGCTCGCTTTCATCGTCAGACGCATCATCTCGACGATCCCCGTCATGGCTTTCGTGGCGCTGTTCGTCTTCTCGCTCCTCTACATCGCGCCGGGCGACCCGGCCGCCGTGATCGCCGGCGACCAGGCCTCGCCGGCCGACGTCGAGCGCATCCGCGCCAGCCTTGGGCTCGACCGGCCCTATCTGGTCCGCTTCGGCGAATGGTTCTTCCGGGTGCTGCAGGGCGATCTCGGCACTTCGATCTTCACCTCGCTGCCGGTGACGCAGCTGATCGCCCAGCGCATCGAGCCGACCTTGTCGCTGATGGTGCTGACGCTGATCTTCGCGGTGGTCATCGCCGTGCCGCTCGGCGTCGTCGCCGCCTGGAAGGCCGGCACCTGGGTCGATCGCGCCGTCGTCGGCTTCGCGGTGTTCGGCTTCTCGGTGCCGGTCTTCGTGATCGGCTACCTGCTCGCCTACATCTTCGCGCTCAAGCTCGACTGGCTGCCGGTGCAGGGCTACACGCCGATCGCGCAGGGCATCTGGCCCTGGTTCAAGAATCTGATCCTGCCCGCGATCACGCTCGGCACGGTCTATATCGCGCTGATCGCGCGCATCACCCGCGCCACCATGCTCGAGGTCCTGCAGCAGGATTATATCCGCACCGCCCGTTCCAAGGGGCTGGCGCAGAACAGCGTGCTCTATCTGCACGCGCTCAAGAACGCCGCCGTGCCGGTCATCACCATCATCGGCATCGGCGTCGCGCTCCTCATCGGCGGCGCCGTCGTCACCGAGAGCGTCTTCGCCATTCCCGGCCTCGGCCGGCTGACGCTCGATGCGATCCTGCGGCGCGACTATCCGGTCATCCAGGGCGTCGTGCTGATCTTCTCGTTCGTCTACGTGCTGGTGAACCTGGCCGTCGACCTGATCTACACCCTCGTCGACCCGAGGATACGCTATTGACCGCTCCAGCTGCACCACTGCCCCTGGCGGATGAAGCCGGCGCGGCCAAGCCGCCCAAGCGCTCCTATCTGCGCAAGCACCCTTCGGTCGCGATCGGCGGCTTCCTCCTGCTGGCGATGATCTTCATCGCCGTCTTCGCGCCGCTGCTCTGGACGGTCGACCCGACCGCGATCTCGACGGCGCGGCGCACCCGCGTGCCGTCCGAGCTCTACTGGTTCGGCACCGACATGCTCGGCCGCGACATCTATTCGCGCGTCGTCTACGGCGCCCGCGTCTCGCTGATCGTCGGCTTCTCGGTCGCGATCCTGGCTTCGGTCGTGGGCCTCGCGGTCGGCCTGTTCTCCGGCTTCGTGCGCTGGGCCGACGGCATCGTCATGCGCGTCATCGACGGCATGATGTCGATCCCGCCGATCCTGCTCGCCATCGCCCTGATGGCGCTGACGCGCGGCTCGGTCGGCAACGTCATCATCGCCATCACCATCGCCGAGATCCCGCGCGTCGCCCGTCTCGTCCGCAGCGTCGTGCTCTCGCTGCGCGAGCAGCCCTATGTCGAGGCGGCGATCTCGAACGGCGCCCGCGTGCCGCGCATCATCTGGAAGCACATCCTGCCCAACACGATCGCGCCGATGACGGTGCAGGCGACCTATATCTGCGCCAGCGCCATGATCATCGAGGCGATCCTGTCCTTCATCGGCGCCGGCGTGCCGCCGGCGACGCCGTCCTGGGGCAACATCATGGCCGAGGGCAGGGCGCTCTGGCAGGTCAGGCCGCACATCGTCTTCTTCCCAGCGCTGTTCCTGTCGATCACCGTGCTCGCGGTGAACCTGCTCGGCGACGGCCTGCGCGACTCGCTCGATCCGCGGCTGGCCAAGAGCATCTGAAGGCGGTTCGGCGTCATGTCATGCGTGGCTATCGGGCCTGTTCGAAGCCCGATCCGTACAGCGAATTCGCCCGGGGATGGGCGAATTCGTGCGCGTGACGACGCGGTTACTTTTCGTGGTGAGGCTGGCCGCCGGGGCTTAAGCGCGAAGATCGACGACGACGTCGCCGGACACCGCATCGGTGACGCCGAGCCCACCGCCGAGGTCCTCGAGCGTGTCGCGGAAGCTGTTCAGCGTCGCGATCATCTGTTCGCGGGCGCCCTTCAGCGCGGCAAGGTCGGCCCATTCGCCGATCAGGCAATAGGAGCGGTCGCCGGTCTTGATGATGTGGCCGCTCGCAAGGCCCGGCCAGTCGGCCTTGCCCTGGCGATGGGCGTCGAGGAATTCCGCCTCGCGCCCGGGCTTGATGCGGAAGCGGACGACATTGAACGTAGCCATGGCCTTGATCCGCAGCTCGATGCTGCCCCGGCGGCCGCGGCCGGCGGTTCCGGACCGAGCCCAGAGGGAACGCTCGACGGTATTGCCGTAACGGCAACTGCGCAATGGCGCACAGGGATAACGGCGTCCGCCTCGCGCAACATCCTCGAGCAACGATCAAGCACAGCAGGAGCCTTCCGATGCCTCGTATCCTGACCGTCGGCGCAGCCCAGCTCGGGCCGATCCAGCGTGAGGAGAGCCGCAGCTCCGCTGTCGCCCGCATGATCGAGCTGATGCGCCAGGCGAAGTCGAATGGCTGCGACCTCGTCGTCTATCCCGAGGCGGCGCTGACCGCCTTCTTCCCGCACTGGTGGATGGAGGACGAGGCCGAGATCGACAGCTATTTCGAGAGCGCCATGCCCTCGAACGAGACCGCGCCGCTCTTTGCCGAAGCCGAGCGGCTCGGCATCGGCTTCCATCTCGGCTATCCGGAACTGGCCTTCGAGGACGGCCGCAAGCGCCGCTTCAACACCGCGATCATCGTCGACAAATCAGGCAAGATCGTCGGCAAATACCGCAAGATCCATCTGCCGGGGCACCCCGAGCATCGGCCTGACGCCGTCTTCCAGAATCTCGAAAAGCGTTATTTCGAGACCGGTAATCTCGGCTGGCCGGTCTGGGAGACCATGGGCGGCCGGCTCGGCATGATGATCTGCAATGATCGGCGCTGGCCCGAGAGCTATCGCGTCATGGGCCTCCAGGGCGTCGAGATGATCGTGCTCGGCTACAACACGCCCAAGCACAACCCGCCGGCGCCCGCTCATGACCGGCTCGGCAATTTCCACAACCAGCTCGTCATGCAGGCCGGCGCCTATCAGAACGCGACCTGGGTGGTCGGCGTCGCCAAGGCGGGATTGGAAGCCGGCGTCGACCAGATCGGCGGTTCCTGCATCATCGCGCCGACCGGTGAGGTGGTGGCGCAGGCGGTGACAGAGGATGACGAACTCGTCGTCGCGCGCTGCGATCTCGACCTCGGCAACAGCTACAAGAACTCGACCTTCAACTTCGCGAAGCACCGCGAGCCGCAGACCTACGGCATGATCGTCGAACGTAAGGGCGCGGTGATCGCGTGAAGGTCGCCGGCGCATGCGCCGCATTCCGCGGACGCAGCCGAGAACCGGCTCTGACCCGACCAAGGGCTCCCCGAAGTCGCATCCGCTCGTCGAGCCGATGGATGCGGCGCCTCGACAGGAGTGCTGCCATGGTCGCTGAACCCGTGAACAAGAAATTCTTCGTTTCGGACGACCCCGCTGACCAGGCCGACATCACCTACCACAATATGGCCGCACGCGGCCTCTCCAGTGGGCCTCAGAACGGCGGGATGTCGCATGTCCAGCGTATCCATCTCAATGTCGGACAGCACTATTTCCGCTTCTGCGATTCGCAGCGTTTCGCCAAAGGCTGGAAAGACGCCGCCGCCGGCTGCTGGTGGGCGGACTACGAGGTGTTCGTGAAGGTGAAGCAGGCGGCGCAGCGCCACGGCACGATCCAACGCTACGCCAAGAGCATCCGCTCGTCGCGGCTCGCCTATGCCGCCAAGCTCTATTTCGCTATTCCCTATGAATGGGGCGATTGCGGTTCGCTGGTGATCGCCCGGCTCAACGTCCGGCTCGACGCCTATAAGGGGCGCGGGCTTCCCGCCTATTACAATCGTGATCCGCACAAGGCCGACAAGCGGGATCGCAAGACCGATTACGTTCCGATCCAGGATCCGACCATCTCGCAGCTCTACATTCCGGGTCTGCGAGGTCGTCTCAAGACCGTCTTTACCGTTATCCAGAAGGGCGATACGGCCAGCTTCGCCTGAACGCGAAGCGTCCGTCCGCCTGGTTTCCCCAAGGAGCTGCCATGTCTCACGATCTCATCCTGAAGGGCGGGCGGGTGATCGACCCGTCGCAGAAGCATGACGGCGTCATCGACGTCGCCTTCACCGACGGGAAGGTCTCGGGTTTCGGCAAGGATTTGAAGGGGGCCAAGGAGGTCCGCGACGTCTCCGGCTACATCGTCACGCCGGGCCTGATCGACCTGCACACCCATGTCTACTGGGGCGGCACCTCGCTCGGCATCGACGCCGACGAGTTCTGCCGCGCCTCGGGCGTCACCACCTCGGTCGATACCGGCTCGGCCGGGCCCGGCAACTGGCCCGGCTTCCGCAAGCATGTGATCGAGAAGAGCCAGGCGCGCATCCTCGCCTATCTCCACGTCTCGCATGCCGGCATCTACGGCTTCGACCACCGCGTCATGGTCGGCGAGAGCGGCGATCTGCGCCTGATGAACCCGATCGACTGCGTCGAGGTCGCAGACAAGAACCGCGACCTGATCGTCGGCATCAAGGTCCGCGTCGGCCTGCATGCGTCGGGCACCTCCGGCACGGTGCCGCTCAACATCGCGCTGCAGGTCGCCAATGAGGTCGGCATGCCGCTGATGTGCCATATCGACCATCCGCCGCCGTCCTATGAGGAGGTGATCGGCATGCTGCGTCCGGGCGACGTGCTGACCCACGCCTTCCGCCCCTTCCCGAACGCGCCCGCGACGGCGCAGGGCACGGTGAAGCCGGAGGTGCTCGCCGCCCGCAAGCGCGGCGTCATCTTCGACATCGGCCACGGGAAGGGCTCGTTCTCGTTCAAGACCACGCGCGCCATGCTCGCCAACGGCTTCGAGCCGGACGTGATCTCCTCCGACGTGCACAAGCTCTGCATCGATGGCCCGGCCTATGACCAGGTCACCACCATGTCGAAGTTCCTCTGCATGGGCATGAGCCTGAACAACGTCATCGCGGCCTCGACCGTGAATGCGGCGATGGCGCTGAAGCGGACGGAATACGGCTCGCTCAAGGTCGGCTCGCTCGGTGACGCGACTGTTCTCACCGTCAAGGAAGGCAAGTTCGATTATGTCGACGTCGTCGACGAGCACCTGATCGGCGATCGCAAGATCGTCTCCGAGGGCGTGGTGCTGAAGGGCGCCTGGTGGCACCCGAAGCGCAGCAACAAATTCAGGAAGGTCGAGGCGTAAGGCCTAAGGCGTCATTCTCGGGCGGCGCGAAGCGCAGACCCGAGAATCTCTGGACCAGGGGGCGCCAATTGGCGCCTCTTCCGGCCTGAGATGCTCGGGGCAAGCCCGAGCATGACGTGCAAGTCGCAATGAGCAATTCCCCACCCTCCTGGCGCCCCATGGCCGCCGCCGACCTGCCGACTGTCATAGCCGTGGCGGCGCAGGTGCATCCGGACTATCCGGAAGGCGAGGGCATCTTCGCCGAGCGGCTTGCGCTCCATCCGGCCGGCTGCCTCGTGTTGGCGGGCGGGGAGGGCATCGGCGGCTATGTGCTGAGCCATCCCTGGCGGCTCGGCCAGGTTCCGGCGCTCGACAGTCTTCTCGGCGCATTGCCCGATGATGCCGACGCCTACTACATCCATGATCTTGCCTTGCTGCCGAGCGCGCGTGGCGGGGGCGCCGCCTCGATCTGCGTCGATCGGTTGGCGGCGCACGCCAACGCTTCCGGCTTTGCCCACATGGCGCTCGTCGCCGTGGGCAGCTCGGCCGGCTTCTGGCGTCGTCAGGGTTTTCGCGAGGCGCATGACGAAGCCCTTGCCCGCAAGCTTGCGAGCTATGACAGTGCGGCCCGCTATATGATCCGCGATCTGAAAGACGATGGGAGAAACGCATGAGTGCCGATGACAAGCTCAAGGAGCTGGGCCTGACCTTGCCGGAGGTGCCGACCCCGGTCGCGACCTATGTCAGCTTCAAGCGCGTCGGCGACTTCATCTACCTCTCCGGCCAAGGCCCGAAGCGCGCCGACGGCACTTATCCGACCGGCAAGGTCGGTGCCGATGTCTCGATCGAGGAAGCCTATGAGCACGCCAAGCAGACCGGGCTCGGCCTGCTCGCGGCGATGAAGAAGGCGGCCGGCTCGCTCGACAAGATCGAGGTCGTGAAGCTCCTGGGTATGGTCAATGCCGCCCCCGACTTCTCGCAGCATCCCAAGGTTATCAATGGCTGCTCGGACCTGTTCGTCGCGGTGCTCGGCGACAATGGCCGCCATGCCCGCTCCGCCGTCGGCATGGGCTCGCTGCCCAACAACATGACCGTCGAGATCGAGGTCATCGTGCGGGTGCTGCCGTGACGACCGCGCTCGCTGAGGAAATCGCCCGCGTCTACGGCACGCCAGCGGTCGTCATCGACCTCGACAAGGTCGAGGCCAACATCGCCCGGCTTCAGGCCGCCTGCGACGCCGCCGGCGTCGCCAACCGCCCGCATATCAAGACGCATAAATCGCCGGAGCTGGCGCGCATGCAGGTCGCGGCCGGCGCGCGCGGCATCACCTGCCAGAAGCTCGGCGAGGCCGAGGTCATGGCCGATGGTGGCATCGACGACATCCTGATCAGCTACAACATTCTGGGCGAGGAGAAGCTGGGCCGGCTCGGCGCGCTGCAGCGTCGCGTTCGGATGATCGTCGCCGCCGATAATCCCGTCACCATCGCCGGCCTGCCCAAGGCCGCCGAGATCGCCGGGCGCAATCTCGAAGTCGTCGTCGAATGCGACACCGGCCGCAAACGCGCCGGCGTCGAGACTCCCGGCGAGGCAGTGGAGCTGGCGAAGCAGATCGCCGCCTCCAAGGGCCTGACCTTCGCAGGCTTCCTGATGTACCCGCCGGAGACTGGCTGGCCGGCGACGCAGGACTTCCTCGACACCGCCAATGCCGGCCTTCGCGAGGCGGGGCTCGAAGCCGGCATCATCTCGACCGGCGGCTCGCCCAACATCCCGAATATCGGCAAGCTCAAGGGCTCGACCGAGCATCGCTCGGGCACCTCGATCTTCAACGACCGCATGCAGGTCGCGGCCGGGGTCGCGAGCCTGGAAGATTGTGCCCTGACCGTTTACGCGACCGTGGTCAGCCGGGCCGGGCCGGAGCGCGGCATCCTCGATTCCGGCTCGAAGACGCTGACCAGCGACAAGGGCGGGCTCGACGGGCACGGCTACATCCTCGAATACCCGCTGGCCAGGATCGCGCAGTTCGCCGAGGAGCACGGTTTCCTCGACCTCTCCGGCAGCAATGAGCGGCCCAATGTCGGCGAGGTCGTGCGCGTGGTGCCGAACCATGTCTGCGTCGTCGTCAACATGGTCGACCGGCTGGTGACGGTGCGCGGCGACAAGCTCATCGGCGAACTGCCGGTGGCGGCGCGCGGCAAGCTGACTTGAGAAGGTAAGCGAAACGGTTCTGACGAACGCGGGGAACCCTTCTCCCGTGTGGGAGAAGGGCAGGGATGAGGGCCCGCCCTATCCGAAAGAGGCTGCAGCGGTGCAACCGCTTTGCCTCTACAATCAGCGACAGTCCCTCACCCCTGCCCCTCTCCCATTCGGGAGAGGGGTTCCCCGCGGACATCTTGTCGGCCTACCCCTTCCCGCGCTCCTCCAGGAACGCCACCAGATCGCGCCTAACCAGCTCGATATGGTCGACGAGCAGCCGGCTCGCCTCCTGCATCGCCCCGGCGCGGCAGAGCCGGATCAGCTCGTTGTGCTCGGCCTGCGCCCGCTCGATCGAGGAGCTGCGCTGCAATTGCAGCCGCGTATAGCGGTCGCTGGTCTGCAAGAGTCCGGCAACGATCGACAGCGTGCGCGGCTGCGTCGCCCGCGCATAGAGCGCCATGTGGAAATCGGCGTTGAGCACGCCCCAGCGGCTGATGTCACCAGCTGTCATCGCCTCCTCGAAGGCTGCTTCCATCCCGGCGACGGCAGCGAAATCCTCCGCCGTCAGCGCCGGCACAGAGCTCGCCAGCAAGCGCGGCTCCAGCAGCTTCCTCAGCTCGAAGACGTCGTTGATCTCGTCCAGCGACAGCCCTGAGACGATCGCGCCCTTGTGCGGCACGATCCTGACGAAGCCCTCCGCCTCCAGCTGGAACAGCGCCTCGCGCACCGGGATGCGACTGACCTCATAGGCCTGCGCCAGCGCGTCCTGCCGCAATTGCGAGCCGGCCGGATAGCTGCCGTCGAGGATCTCCTGGCGGAGCCGGTCGACGATCGCAGAGGCGAGGGTGCGGTGCTTCAAGGGAGGGGACATCAACCGCACCGTAGTGGATCGCCATGCCGAATGCCATTGACACGTAGATTTTATACAATCTACAAAGCGACAAGGGGAAGGCGAGAATGAACAATGAAGCTGTCGCGGCGCGTAGCCGCTCTATGGCCGTACCGGAGGCGATCGTCGCCTTGTCCGGCGGCCTGCTCCGCGTCGAGCACCGCGCCATCCAGGCGCTGATGTTCCTGCTCTCGGCGCTGATCCTGCTCAACGTGGTCACGCGCTATACCGGCTATCCGATCTACTGGATCGACGAATCCGCGGTTTACAGCGTCGTCTGGCTCACCTTCATCGGCGCCTCCGCGATGACGCGGATGCGGCTCGACTTCGCGGTGACCATGCTGACCGAGCGCTTCTCGGAGCGCGGCGCGGCGATCTTCCGGGCGATCGCGACGCTCGGCGTCATCCTGTTCGGCGTCGCCCTCGGGGTGATGTGCTGGCTCTGGCTCGATCCGGTGGGTATCGCCCAGGCCGGCTTCGACGCCAGGGAATATGCCGGCCAGTCCTTCAATTTCATCTACACCGAGCGGACCCAGACCCTGAACTGGCCGACCTGGGTGATCTACATGATCATGCCGCTCTTCGCCTTCACCATGACGCTGCATGCGCTAGCGAACCTGTTCGAGGATCTCGGCCTCGTCGCCAGGCAGGACCTGCCCGGCTTCACCGCCGCCAATGCCGACGGGGTGGTGAACTGATGGCCATCACGATTGGAGCCTTCTTCGGTATCATGCTGGCCGGCGTGCCGATCGCGCTGTGCCTGTGCCTGGGCGCCCTCATCTACATGGCGGCGACCAGCAACATGCAGCTGCTGCCGAACTATCCGCTGCAGATGTTCGGCGGCGTCGACAGCTACGGGCTGATCGCCATCCCGCTCTTCATCCTGATCGGCGAAATCATGAATGGCGGCGGCATCACCCGCCGCATCGTCGACCTGGCGATGGCCTTCGTCGGCTCGCTCAAGGGCGGGCTGGCCTATGTCAACATCCTCGCCAACATGTTCGTCTCCTCGATCCTCGGCTCGGCCACGGCCCAGGTCGCGATCATGGCGCAGGTCATGGTCCCGGAGATGGAGCGCAAGGGCTACGACAAGGACTTCGCCGCCGGCCTCACCGCCTATGGCGGCATGCTCGGCCCGATCATCCCGCCCTCGGTGATGTTCGTCGTCTATGCCGTGCTGGCGCAGGTCTCGGTCAGCGACATGCTGATCACCGGCATCGTGCCGGGCGTGCTGCTGACGCTGCTGTTCTTCCTCGTCATCGCCGGCATGGGCTTCGTCTACAACTATCCGGCCGGCGACAAGCTCTCGCTGCGCGAGCGGGTCAAGATCGTGCTCGGCGCCGCGCCGACGCTCCTGATCCCGATCGTCATCGTCGGCTCGATCCTCGGCGGCTTCGCCAATGCGACGGAGGCGGCCGCGGTCGGCTCGGTCGCGGCGGCGCTGATCGGCCGCTACTGGACCAAGGAGCTGAAGTTCGAGCAGATGCCGCAGATGATGCTGCGCGCCGGCGTCTATTCGGCGATCGTGCTCTTCCTCGTCGCCGCTGCCGCCGTGTTCTCCTGGGTGCTGGTCTACGGCAAGGTCCCGCAGAGCGTCGCCGCCTCGATCCAGGCCATCGCCAAGGATCCGGTGACCTTCATGCTGCTGGTCAACATCATCCTGCTGGTGATCGGCACGGTGATCGACGGCATCCCCGGCCTGATCATGACGGTGCCGATCCTGCTGCCGATCGCAACCGAGGTCTACAGCATCGACCCCCGCCATTTCGGCGTGGTCGTGGTGATCAACCTCGTGCTCGGCCTGCTCTCGCCGCCGGTCGGCTTGTGCTTCTTCGTCGCCGCCGCGGTGACGGGGGCCAAGCCCGGCAAGATGTTCCTGGTGACGCTGCCCTTCTTCATCATCTCCTGCGTCCTCCTGGTCCTGCTCTCGATCTACCCATGGCTCTCGCTGGCCCTGGTGAAGTGAGTTCATTCGTCAACCAATAAGGGGAGTTCCGTCATGACCATTTCACGCCGCCACCTGCTCGCCGCCGCGGCGACCCTGCCGATCGCCAAGCCGGCGCTGCTGCTCGCCCAGAGCAAGGAGCTGCGCCTCGGCATCCTCACCCCGAACGGCCATCCCTGGAACGTCGCGGCGGTCAAGGTCGGCGAGCGGCTGAAGGCCGAGACCAATGGTCGGCTGAACCTGACGGTCTTCCACTCCGGCCAGCTCGGCAACGAGGCGGCGATGCTGCAGCAGATGCAGTCCGGCGCGCTCGATATGGGCTGGATCATGGCCGCCGAGCTCGGCTCGCGCGTCCCGGCGATCGGCGCGATCACCGCGCCCTACATCGTCGACTCCACCGCCAAGATCGCCAAGCTGGTGCGTGATCCCGTCGCGATGAAGCTGTTCGACGTCCTCCCGCGCGAGACCGGCTGTGTCGGCATGGCCTGGGGCATCACCGGCATGCGCGCCGTCTTCGCCGCCAAGGAGATCGACGGCGTCGCCGGCATCAAGGGCATGAAGCTGCGCATCAACCCGACCCCGGTCTATCGCGATTTCTACCAGCTGCTCGGCGCCGCCCCGACCCCGATCCCGACGCCGCAGGTCTTCGACGCCATGACCAACGGCCAGGTCGACGGGCTCGAGGCGGACCTCGAGTTCTCCTGGAACCAGCGCTTCGACAAGGTCTCGAAGACCATCCTGCAGATGAACGCGATCTTCATGCCGGTGATCGCGCTCGCCTCGGGCCGCGTCTGGCAGGGCATGCCGGCGGCCGATCGCGAGCTGATCCAGAAGACGGTCCGCGCCGCGCTCGACGAGCAGATCGACGCGCTCGCCGTCAACGAGCCCAAGCTGGTCGAGCAGTTCAAGGTGGCCGGCGCCAACTTCAAGCTCGCCAATCCGAAGGACGCGGAAGCCGTCATCGCCGAGTTCGACAAGATCTGGCTGCCCAAGGCGCCGGTGCTGGCCGATCTGCGCAAGGCCGGCAAGGCGATCACGGCCTGATTTTTTTCAGCTATCATCTCGGCTGCGGGCGCTCCGCCCGCAGCCGCATTTCCTCCCGCGAGCGGACCCCTGCCATGACCAAGAACATCTTCAGCGGCACCATCCCCGCTTTGATGAGCCCCTGCACCGCCTCGGGCGACGTCGATTACGCCGAGCTGGTGCGCACCGGCCGCCATCTGATCGACGCCGGCATGTCGGCGGTGGTCTATTGCGGCTCGATGGGCGACTGGCCACTGCTCACCGACGAGCAGCGCATGGAGGGCGTCGAGGCCCTGGTGAAGGGCGGCATCCCGCTGATCGTCGGCACCGGCGCGCAGAACCCGAAGCGCGCCGCCGCGCTCGCCGCCCATGCCAAGAAGGCCGGGGCGCAAGGCCTGATGGTCATCCCGCGCGTGCTGTCGCGCGGCTCCTCGCTGCAGGCGCAGCGCGCCCATTTCGAGGGCATCCTGGAAGCGGCCGTCGACCTGCCTTCGGTGATCTACAACAGCCCCTATTACGGCTACGAGACCAAGGCCGACCTGTTCTTCGCGCTGAATGCGCGCTTCCCGCACCTCGTCGGCTTCAAGGAGTTCGGCGGCGGCGCGGCACTGACCTATGCGGCCGAGCACATCACCAACCGCGATCCCAAGCTGACCCTGATGGTCGGCGTCGATACGCAAGTGACGCACGGCTTCATCCGCTGCGGCGCCGGCGGCGCGATCACCGGCATTGGCAATGCCCTGCCGAAAGAGGTTCTGCACCTCGTCGCGCTCTCGCAGAAGGCTGCGGCAGGCGATCCGCAGGCCGAGCGCGATGCGCTCGAGCTGGAGCGGGCGCTCTATGTGCTGTCGTCCTTCGACGAGGGCGTAGACCTCGTGCTCTATTACAAGCATCTGATGGTGCTGGAAGGCCACAAGGCCTATGAGCGCCACTTCAACGACGCCGACAGGCTCTCCGACGCCCAGCGCAACTATGTCGAGACCGAATGGCGCCGCTTCAAGAGCTGGTATGCGAAGTGGGCGGCCGAGGGGCGGGCTGCCAAGGCGGCGTGAGCAGAGCCGTCATTCCGGGGCAGGCCGATAGGCCTGAGCCCGGAACCCACGAACACCGCACTCGCCGTCATGGTCGGGCTTGTCCCGACCATCCACGTCTTTGCTTCGCTGGTCGAGCGCGGTGTTCAAGACGTGGATGCTCGCCACAAGGGCGAGCATGACGAACTAGATCAGCGTCATGTGCATGGGTTCCGGGCTCGCCGCTACGCGGCGCCCCGGAATGACGGACACTACTCCGGATGCCGCGCGTTCCACGCCTCGGCGTATTCCGCACAGAGCCGATCGAGCTCGGCCCGATCGGTGACGCCGGCAGGCCGTGCCCGCGAGGGCGAGGCCTGCTGGAACGGCACGGAGCGCTGATGCGCCACCCGCCAGATCCGTCGCAGCTCGACGAGCGGCTCGGCATGGTCGTCGACCCTGATGTCGAAGCTCGGCACCGGCTCGCTTGCCCAGATCCGGATCGCGCAGGATTGCCGGCCGCGCTTGTCGCCGCCTGCCTTCTCGCCGGCTTCGAGCGCGACCAGCAGGCGCTCATCGAAGTCGAGACCTGAGTTCTCGACATAAGCCTTCAGCGTCTCCTGGACGACCTCCGGCCCGGCGAGCATGTTGCCGGCGACCGAGACCTGCGGCCCGTTCACCGCGCCGCACCAGTCGATGCAAGCATTGCCGGTATAGGACGCGGTGCGGCCGTCGCGATCGATCAGGTGTAATTGCCGGTGCGCACGGCCTTCATCGGCCGCGGTCAGATTGGCGATGATCTCGACCGAGGAGCGCCCTTCCTGCAGCAATCGGAGCCCGTCGACGCCGTAGAGCGGGTTGACGAAGGCCTGCGTCGCGATCGCGCCGACCCGGCCGCAGCCATAGGGTACGCGCGCGCCGACTCCGAAGGCGCAGGTCGAGACGGCGACGCCAAAGGCGCCGGTGGCGGCGTCGCGAGCGACGATGGACCATGTCATGGGCGCAGTTTCCTCATCTCCGTCGAGAGCAAGATAGGCGGATGGAACCGCAAGCTGAACCCCTCCCCCTTGTGGGGAGGGGCAGGGGTGGGGGGCGAACGACCGGGTGAGCGGTTGCTTGGATGGAGCGGGCCGAAGGCCATGACATGCCGTGTCTGCCTTTGCGCCCCCCACCCCCGGCCCCTCCCCACAAGGGGGAGGGGAGATTACCGCCCGATCGCGTAGGCCTGCATCAGACGCGGCGTCGCGGCAGCGCGCAAGAGCCCGTCGGCGCTCTTCTCGGCTGCGGTCAGGCGCCCCACCGTCCAGGCCGGCGCCGTCTCCAGCTTGTGGCCGCGTCGGGTGAGCTCGGCCAGGACGGCCTCGCCGACGCTCTCCTCGACCGTGAGATGGCCCGGCCGCGCCTCGCGCGGATAGAAGGTCGAGGGGAAGTGCTGGGTGTGGAACAGCGGCAAGTCGATCGCCTCCTGCAGGTTGAGCCCGTGATGCACCCGCCGCAGGAACATGCCGAGCTGCCATTGCTCCTGCTGGTCGCCGCCCGGCGTACCGAAGGCGAGACGCGGCTGCCCGTTCTCGAAGGCGATGGTCGGGGTCAGCGTGGTGCGCGGTCGCTTGCCGGGCGCGAGCGAGGAGGGCAGGCCCTCTTCGAGGAAGAAGGCCTGGGCGCGCGAGTTCAGCGGGAAGCCGAGCTCCGGAATCACCGGCGAGGATTGCAGCCAGCCGCCCGACGGCGTCGCCGCGACCATGTTGCCCCAGCGGTCGATGACGTCGATATGGACGGTGTCGCCGCGGCGCGAGGAGGCGACCATCGAGGCCAAGGTCGGCTCGCCGACGGTCGCACCGCCCGCCGCACCATGCTGGCCGGCGATCCGGACATTGGCGAGCGCCTGCGCGACCTGGGCCTCGAAGCCGGGCACAGCGCCCGGGCGGATTTCGAGGGAAGCCTCATTGCCGATCAGCTCGCGCCGGCCACGGGCGTAGTCGTCCGACAGCAGCGTCGCCAGTGGCACCTTCACGAAATCGGGGTCGCCGTAATAGGCCTCGCGATCGGCGAAGGCGAGCTTCATAGCCTCGGCGACATGATGGATGAACTCCGGGCTCGCCGGACCCATGGCGGAAAGATCGAAGCCTTCGAGGATCTTCAGCGTCTGCAGGAAGACCGGGCCCTGGCCCCAGGGGCCGATCTTGAAGACCTCCCAGTCATGATAGGTCACGCTCGCCGGCGCCTCGTAATGCGGTGCCCAGCCGGCCATGTCCTGCGCGGTGAGCAGGCCCTTGTGGCGGCGGCCGGTCGAATCCATCGGCGCTTCTGTCCGGCAGAAGGCATCCATCGCCTCGGCGACGAAGCCCTTGTACCAGGCATCGTAGGCGGCCTGGATCTGCTTCTGCCGATCGCCGCCGGCAGCCTCGGCCTCGGCGAGAATGCGCTTGTAGGTGTTGGCCGCGGCCGGATTGCGGAAGAGCTCGCGACCCTTCGGGACGTTGCCGCCGGGCAGGTAGACCGCGCCGGAGGTCGGCCATTCCCGGGTGAAGAGGTCGCTCAGCCCCGCGATCGTGTCGGAGACGCGCGGCAGCATCGGGTGGCCGTTCTCGAAATAGCCGATCGCCGGCTCCAGCACCTCGCGCAGGGGCAGGCGGCCATGGTCGCGCAGCATCGTCATCCAGCCACCGAAGGCGCCGGGGATCACGGTCGAGAGCAGGCCGTCGCCGGGGATGATGTCGATGCCGAGGTCCTTATAGGCCTTGATCGTCGCGGCGGCCGGCGCTGGTCCCTGGGCGCAGAGCACTTCGACCTTCTTCGTCTCGGCGGAATAGAACACCGCCGGCATGTCGCCGGCCGGGCCGACGAGGTGCGGCTCGACCACCTGCAGCACGAAGGCGGCGGCGGCGCAGGCGTCGAAGGCGTTGCCGCCCTTCTCCAGCATCGCCATGCCGGACGCGGTCGCGAGCCAATGCGTCGAGGTGACGACGCCGAAGGTGCCGAGGATCTCGGGGCGGGTGGTGAACATGATCGGTTCCTTAGGCAGTAAGATCAGGATTCTTTGGGATCGAGCGCGTCGCGCAGGCCATCGCCGAGCAGGTTGAAACCCAGGACCGCCAGGAAGATGGCGACGCCGGGCGCGACCGACATCCACGGCGCCTGCTCCATGAAATTCTTGGCTACGTTGAGCATCTGGCCCCAGGACGGGGAGGGCGGCTGTTGGCCGAGGCCGAGGAAGGAGAGGGCGGCTTCGAGCACGATCGCCTGCGCCATGAACAGCGTCGACTGCACGATGATTGGCGAGAGCGTGTTCGGCGCGACATGGCGGAACAGGATGTAGAGCTTGCCGCCGCCGATAGCGCGGGCGCCGTCGACGAACTCCTCATTCTTGATCGCCAGCACCTGGCCGCGCACGAGCCGGATCAGGATCGGCGCGAAAGAGAGCCCGATCGCGATCATCGCATTGGTCAGCGACGGGCCGAGCACGGCTGCGAGCGCGATCGCCAGAATCAGGAAGGGGCAGGCGAGCAGGGCCTCGGTGATGCGCGAGATCACCGCGTCGATCCAGCCGCCATACCAGCCGGCGACGAGGCCGATCGGCACGCCGACCGCCAACGCGATCGCGACCGAGATGATGCCCGCCAGCAACGAGGCCTGTGCCCCGAAGATCAGCCGCGAGACCTGGTCGCGCCCGAGTTCGTCGGTGCCGAACCAGTAGAGCTCGGAGGGTGGCTTGCGGATGGCAAGGAAGTTCGACTTCAAGGGGTCGGCGAGCGGCAGCAGCGGCGCCAGCAGCGCCATGGCGACGAAGATGAGCACGATGACGCCGCCGATCCGGGCCGAGCGGCTGCGCAGCAGCTTGCGCAACGAGCCGCGGCCCTGAAGGTTCGCGCCGGTGGCGCGGACGGTCATGGCGCCCATCAGCTGTCCCTCAGGCGCGGGTTGACGAGGATGTAGAGCACATCCGCGAGGAGGTTCATCGCGATGAAGCCGATCGCGGTGCAGAGCACGACGCCCTGGACGACGCCATAGTCGCGGTTGAAGACGGCGTCGACGATCAGCTTGCCGAAGCCGGGGATGGTGAAGACCTGCTCTGTCAGAACCGCGCCGGCGAGCAATTCGCCGAACAGGATCGTCGACAGGGTGATGATCGGCACCAGCGCATTGCGCAGGGCGTGCCGGTTGATCACCGCATCCTCGGCGAGGCCCTTGGCGCGGGCGGTCCGGACATAGTCGGATTGCAGCACTTCGAGCATGGCCGAACGGGTATGGCGCATCAGCGATGCCGCGAGCCCGCCGCCGAGCACGAAGGCCGGCATGATCAGCCGTTCGATCGCGGCTTTGGGATCGCTGAAGATCGATTCGAAGCCCGAGGCCGGCAGCCAGCGCAACTCGACCGAGACCAGCAGGATCAGCATGATGCCGAGCCAGAAATGCGGGACCGAGAGGCCGAACAGCGCGACCGCGCTGGCGGAATAATCGGCGAGCGTGTCCTTGCGCCTGGCGGCGATGATGCCGGCGGGAATGCCGATGCCGACCGCGACCAGCATCGAGGCGACCGCCAGCTGGAAGGTGACGCCGAGCTTCTGGATGATCAGTCCGAGCACAGGCTCGCCGGTGCGCAAGGAGCGGCCGAAATCGCCCTGGATCACCTGGCCGAGCCAGGCGAAGAACTGCACCACGATCGGATCGTCCAGCCGGTAGATCTCGCGCAGGCGCGCGATCACCTCGGGGTCGCGCTCCTCGCCGGCGATGACCAGGAACGGGTCGCCCGGCAGCGCCCTTTGCAGGGCGAAGACGAACAGCGACACCAGGAACAGGGTCGGGATCGCGATCAGGAGACGGCGGCCGATCAAGGCGAGCATGACGTGCTCTGGCCGATTTCCCCTCCCCCTTGCGGGGAGGGGTTAGGGGTGGGGGGCGAAAAGCCGGCGCGCGCAATCGCAAGGCGATGCGAGAAGGCAGATGCTAGGCACCCCGTCCTGGTCCGGTCGACCAGGCGGGACGCCCCCCATCCCTCTCCCTTCCCCGCAAGGGGGAAGGAAAGCGCCTCGCTCGGCTGCCGGACCGATGTCACGACCGCTTCAGCCCCGAGAGCCGGATCAAACCGTCGGGATTGATCACGAAGCCCTGGATATTGGAACGCAACGCGAAGAAGACGGTCTGGTTGTAGAGGTAGACGATCGGCAGTTCGTCCTGCAGGATCTTCTGGGCCGCGTCGTAGCGCTTCTTGCGCTCGGCGACGTCGTAGATCGTGCGGGCCTCGTCGAGCAGCTTGTCGACCTCGGCGTTGGAATATTTGCCGTCGTTCTGGTTGCCCTTGGTCGTCACGAAGGGATGGATGTTGCCGTCCGGGTCGATGCGGCCGGACCAGCCGATCCGGCTCATCTGGAACTTGCCCTGCTGCTGGTCGCGCAATTGGCTGGCGAACTCGCTGGAGCGGATCTGGATGTCGATGCCGGCTTCCTGGGCCATCGCCTGGATCACCTGGCCGAGCTGGGCATCGACCGGGTTGTTGGTGACGAAGAGCTCGACCGAAACCTTGCTCTGCCCGGCTTCCTTGAGCAGCGCCTTGGCCTTGGCGACGTCGCGCTCTGGCACGGGCAAAGCGGCGGAGAGATACTGGTTGCCGGGGTTGAAGGGCTGGTTCATCGGCGCATAGAGCCCCTCGAACACCACCTGGCTCAGCACTTTCCGGTCGATCGACAGCGACAGCGCCTGCCTGACCCGCTTGTCCTTGCCCATGGGCTGGTTGGCGGCGTCGGTGTGGTTGGTGTTGATGGTGATGCCCTGGTAGCCGAGATTGGCCGTGCTCTGGACCTTCAGGCTCTTGTCGCCCTGGGCAGATTTCACATCGGTCGGGGCCAGCCGCTCCAGCATGTCGAGCTCGCCGGCGCGCAGGTTGGCGAGGCGGACGGTGGTGTCGGGAATGGCGCGATAGACGATCCGGTCGAACTGGTACTTGTCGGCTTCCCAGTGTCCCTTGAACTTCTCCAGCACGATCCGGTCGTTCTGGACGCGCTCGACGAACTGGTAGGGGCCGGAGCAGACCGGCTTGGCCGAGATGTCGGGGCCGAGGCTCTTCGGCGACAGCATCATGCCGGCGCGGTCGGTGAGCTGGGAGAGCAGCGTCGCGTCCGGGCGCTTCAGCTTGAAGACCAGCGTCGCCGGATCGGGCGCGCTGACGCTCTCGACCGAGGCGAGCTCGGATTTGCGCAGCGAATCCGGCAGCGTCATCGCCCGCTCGATATTGGCCTTGGCCGCCTCGGCATTGAAGCTCTCGCCGTCATGGAACTTGGCATCGCTGCGCAGCTTCATCGTCAGCGTCAGCCCATCAGCTGAGAACGACCATTCGGTCGCGAGCCGCGGGATGATCTTCAGCTCGGGATCGATGTCGACGAGCCGGTCGCACAGCCCCATGAAGACGATGCGGCCGACGAAGGTGCGCGCCTTGTGCGGATCGAGGACGTCGGGGTCCTCCTGCAGGCCGACGCGCAAGGTCGAAGGCGATTGGGCGAGTGCTGGAAGTGCGGCGAGGCCGAACAAGGCGGCCGACGCCAGCAGGACGATACGTTTCATCGCTGTTCCCCTCATCGTTGTCTTGCTGTGTCGTCAGCCCGTTGGCCGGGCGCCATCGCTCTTGCGGCGATCTCCGGAACTCTGCGTGTCGATCTGTTGTTGGTCCCGTTCGGTACCAAGCTGGCGCATTTTGAGGAGATCGTCGATAGGCTCGGCCTGCTCCCGCACAACCTTCCCATCGCAGGAACAGGCGAAGCTTGCTGCACACGCGGGCTGAGTGTTCTCTAAGTCATTGAGTTTATTCACGCGCAAGGACTTCGCGCAAAATCGGATCCGGCCGAAAATGCGGCACCGATCTGATCGGGCGGCATCGATATGGCCTGGGCTGAAGCCGGCCTGCCGGGCTACATTCCGCAGGCGCTACGACGTGGTCAGGCCACCGAGCGAGACCGGCTCACCCGTGCGCCCGGCTTCCTGAATGGCGAGGCAGAGTGCCACGGCGTTGCGCGCTTCGATCAGGCTGAGCGATGGCTCGCCCTCGCCGGCGAAGGAGGCGAGAGCGACAGCAAGGTTCTGCTCGAGCTCGAACAGCTCGCCGGAGAAGGCGATCGGGCGCTCGCGGGCATCGCTCTCATCGGCGGCCTGGACCCAAAGCGAGAAGCTCGGATGCTCGGCGCGATCGAAGGCGCCGCTCCAGCTGGTGCGGATCGCGCCCGCGCTGCCGGCGATTTCGAGCAGGGAATGGTGCTGGAAGCCGGCGAGACATTGCGTCACCAGCGCGCTCGAGCCGTCCGGCCAGTCGAGCAAGGCCGAGAGCGTCTGCGGCATCGCCGAGCCGTCGCTGGCACGTGCAGTCACACTATGCGGCAGGCCGTTCTCTCTGGCGTACCACATCACGAGATCGACGAAGTGGACCAGCTCCTCCAGGCTGTAGGAGCCGACGCGCGCCTCGTCCTGCCGCCAGCCGCCGGAGCCCGGCCGGAAGGGGCGGCGGAACAGCGAGAGATGCTGGTGGGTTAAGCGCCCGATCTCGCCACCGGCGATGATCTCGCGCACCTGCCGCCATTGCTGCGAGACCCGCAATTCGTGGTTGACCGCGACCTTGCGGCCGCTATCCCGCGCCGCCGCGAGGACCGCGTCGCATTCGGCCAGGGTGACGCCGAGCGGCTTTTCCAGGATGACGTGCTTGCCGGCCTTCAGGGCGGCGACGGCGTGCTGGGCATGCAGATGGTTCGGCACGGCGATCGCGACGACATCGAGCGGCAGGGCGATCAGATCCTCGAAGCTGCGGACGTGCGCAGCACCGGGATAAGCGGAGACGGCCGCTTCGGCGGTCGCGTCGCCATGGCAGAAGATCGCCGCCAGCTCGACGCCCTGCAGTTGCGCATAGATCCGCGCATGCATGCGCCCCCAGGCGCCGAACCCTGCGAGGCCGATCCGCATCGCGCTCATGCCTTGCTGGTCGTGACGCCCTCGGCGACGCCATGGAAGCGTGCCGCGGCAGCGTCGGCATTGCGCAGCAGCAGCGAGAAATCATTGGCGACCGAGACGAAATCGAAGCCCGAGCGGATATGGCGCTCGGAGATCTCGTCATTGGGGGCGAGCGCGCCGACCGCCTTGCCGAGCGGCCGGCAGCGCCTGAGTCCGTCCTCGATCGCGGCTGTGACGTCGGGATGGGCGGCCTGGCCGGGCATGCCCATGCTGGCGGCAAGATCGCCCGGCCCGAAGAAGACGGCATCGACCCCGTCCACCGCGGCGATCTCCTCGCAGCGGTCGAGCGCTTCCTTGGTCTCGATCTGGACGATCAGGAAGAGCGACTGGCTCGCCTGCGCCGCATAGTCCTTGAAGCGCGTGTAGCGGCTGGCCCGATGCATCGCGGCGATGCCGCGAATGCCGTGCGGCGGATAGCGCAGCGACTGGACGGCGCGGGCGGCCTCCTCCGGCGTCTGCACGAAGGGCAGCATCAGCGTGGCGATGCCGGCGTCGAGATGCTGCTTGATCAGCAGCGGATCATTCCAGAGCAGCCGCACGATCGGGATGGTCGGCGTCGCGGCGATGGCGCGGCAATGCGCCATCGCGTCATGCAGCGCGACCGGCGCGTGCTCGCCGTCGACCAGCAGCCAGTCATAGCCCGACCAGCCGAGCGCTTCCGTCGCATCGACGCTGTTCAGCATCGACCAGATGCCGACGAGCGGGCGGCCCTGGCGCATTGCCTCGCGAAAGGGGTTCGGCCGGGTGGCGTGGCTGTCGCTGGCGGTCATGGGCGTTTCTCCCGGAGATGGCGAGGTCTGGTCGGTGGATGTGAAAAGGCTGGCGCATGGCCGCAGGCGCGGTCTAAGCCGGCAGGAGGACGAGCCGGAGTGTTGAAGACATGGCCTACCCGTCGGATGAGGTCGCCATCGTCGCTGTGAGGGCGGTGGCGGTGCGCGCACCGATCGAGACGCATGTGCGGACCTCCTTCGGCATCATGCGCGACCGACCGGCGGTCTTCGTCGAGGTCGAGGACTCCAGTGGCCATCGCGGCCTCGGCGAAATCTGGTGCAACTTCCCCTCGGTTGGGGCCGAGCACAGGGCGCGTCTCGTGCTGGAGACGGCCGGGCCGTTGCTCCAGCAGCTCTCGCCCTTGCCGGTTGGCGAGGTCTTCGCGCGGCTGATGGACAAGCTGCATGTCCTCGCCATCCAGTCCGGCGAATGGGGGCCGTTGCGGCAAGTCTGCGCCGGACTCGACATCGCCTGCCATGACCT
This sequence comes from Allobosea sp., assembly GCA_024231975.1. GTDB lineage: Bacteria > Pseudomonadota > Alphaproteobacteria > Rhizobiales > Beijerinckiaceae > Allobosea. Next base: position 231,648 of record JAAEQB010000058.1, on the reverse strand, counting down.
GGCGGCGCGGCGCGCGGGGCAGCCGCTCTATGCCTATCTCGACGAGCAGGCGCTGGGCTCGGTCGGCGCCTATGCCAGCGGCATCGGCCCGGAAGCGCCGGCCGAGGTCGCGACGCGGGAGCTGGCGCGAGGGCATGAATGCTTCAAGCTGAAGGTCGGCTTCGGCACGGAGACCGATACGAAATCGCTCGACGCGATACGCGGCGCGATCGGCGATCGGCGCCTGATGATCGACGCCAATCAGGGCTGGGGCCTCGACCAGGCGATCGCGCATGGCAGGCGCTTCGCCGGCTACCGTCTGGACTGGCTGGAGGAGCCCTTGCGGGCCGACCGCCCGCTCGATGAATGGCTCGCTCTGCACGAGGCGATGCCGATCGCGATCGCGGCCGGCGAGAACATGAACGCGGTCGCGGAATTCGAGGCGGCCATTGCCTCGGGGCTCTTCCGCTTCGTGCAGCCGGATGCGGCGAAATGGGGCGGCCTGAGCGGTTGCCTCGCGGTGGCCCGGGCTGCTCGCGCGGCCGGCCTGACCTACTGCCCGCATTATCTCGGCGGCGGCGTCGGCCTGCTCGCCTCCGCCCATCTGCTGGCGGCGGCGGGCGGCGAGGGCCTGCTGGAGATCGACACGAACCCGAACCCACTGCGCGACAACCTCGTCGCCGGCCTGATGCCGCTTTCGGGAGGCCGGGTGACGCTGAGCCAGCGGCCGGGCATCGGCCTTTCCGGCGATCTGGACGAGATCGTCGCGCGCGCGGCGTAGGCGCAGTGGCGGGCTCACGTGCTGCCCCGCCTCACCAGCTCGAAGCCGAGATCGTGGACGCCGCCGGTCGGCAGGTTGCCGGCGATGCGCTCGCGCAGGACCTCGGCAATCTTCAGGCCGATCGCCCGCCGCGGCAGGCTGACCGTGCTGAGGCCGGGCTCGCAGGCGGCGGCGAAATCGACATCGCCGACGCCGCAGATCTTCAGCCGGTCCGGCACCGACCAGCCCAGCCGCTGCGCCTCGAACAGCGCACCGAGCGCAACGATATCGTTGGTGCAGAGCACGGCGTCGACATCGGGATGCGCCGCCATCAGCTCGGAGAAGGCCTTGGCGCCTCTGACCGAGGTCGGCAGGCCGGGGAGCTGCACCTCGGCCGGAGGTTCGTAGCCGACGCTCAATGCCGTCTCGAAGAAGCCGGCCCGCCTGGCATCGGCCCGGTAGTCGCGCTGGTGCATGGCGCCGACGAAGCCGAGCCGCCTGGCGCCGCGCTCCTTGAAATGCCGGGCGACTGCGACGCCGATATCGCGCTGGGAGAAACCGATGGCGGTGTCGATCGGATTGTCGGTCAATTCCCACATCTCGACGATCGGCACATCGGTGTCGAGCAAGGCGCGCATCGCGCCGCGGCTGTGCCGGCAGCCGGTGATGACCAGCGCCGCAGGTGACCAGGCCAGCATCGAGGCGATCAGCCGCTCCTCGGTCTCGAGCTCGTAATGGCTGTTGCCGATCAGGAGCTGGTAGCCGGCGCCGGCCAGGCCTTCCTCGATCGCCTCCAGCGTCACCGAGAAGAAGGCGTTGATCATCGAGGGGATGATCACGCCGATCGTCTTGCTGCGGGCGCTGGCGAGCGCGCCGGCCATCAGGTTCGGCCGGTAGGAGAGGTGCTCGACCGCCGCGGCGATCTTGCCGCGAACCTCCGGCGAGACGAGCTCGGGCTGGCGCAGCGCGCGCGAGACAGTCGCGGTCGAGACGCCGGCGATGCGCGCGACATCGGCCATGCGCGGCCGTGCCGTGCCGGAGCGCTCACGCAGCGCTGGTTTCGTTCCCTCGGTTCCCTTCCCGCCCTTCATGATTCCCCTGCGAAACAAGAAGGGGTGCGGGGACCCCTCCCCCTTGTGGGGAGGGGATCGGGGCGGGGGGCGCAAAGTCCAGGCGAACTGCCCGGAAACTGGGCCGATCCGCTTCTACAAGCTCTCGCTCGCCCAGTCGTTCGCCCCCCATCCCCATACCCTTCCTCGCAAGGGGGAAGGGAGGAGTTCGGGCGACCGGCGTTTCGCAGAAAAAGCCCCTTCATCAGAAGATGCCCGGCTCGGCCGTGGGTGGGCCGTGCTCGAGGAAGTCGAAATCGCAGCCCTTGTCGGCCTGCGTCACCGTGCGCTGGAACAGCATGCCGTAGCCGCGGCCATAGAGCGGCGGTGGCTCCTTCCAGGCGGCACGGCGCCGATCAAGCTCGGCCTCGTCGACCAGCATGTCGAGGCGGCGGTTGGGCACGTCGAGCACGATCTCATCGCCGGTCTGGACCAAGGCGAGCGGCCCGCCGACATGCGATTCCGGTGCGACATGCAGCACGCAGGTGCCGTAATGGGTGCCGCTCATGCGCGCATCGGAGATGCGGACCATGTCGCGCACGCCCTTGGCGAGCAGCTTCTTCGGCAGGGCGAGGGCTCCCCATTCCGGCATGCCGGGCGCGCCGACCGGGCCGGCGCCGCGCAGGATGAGCACGCTGGTCTCGTCGACATCGAGATCGGGATCCTCGACACCCTTGGCGAGGGCGGCGGGGCCGTCGAAGACGACCGCCTTGCCGCGATGGACCAGCAGCTCAGGGGTCGCGGCGGACGGCTTGATGACGGCGCCGTTCGGGGCGAGGTTGCCGTGCAGCACGGCGATGGCGGGCATCGCGCTGACCGGGTTCGAGAGCGGGCGGATGACATCCTCGTCGACGATCTGCGCCCGTTCCAAGGCTTCGCCGAGCGTCTGGCCGAGGACGTTGCGGGCGCCAAGGTCGAGCCGATCCGTCAGCCGCGACATCAGCCCGCCAAGGCCGCCGGCGAAGTAGAAATCCTCCATCAGGAAGTTCCCGGCCGGGAAGACATTGGCGAGGATCGGCGTCTGCCGGGCGATAGCGTCGAAATCGTCGAGCGAGATCGACAGGCCAGCCCGCCTAGCGATGGCGATGAAATGGATCGCCGCATTGGTCGAGCCCGATAGGGCGACATCGACATGGAGCGCGTTGCGCACCGAGCCCTGCGTCAGCAGCCGCGAGGGCTTGAGGTCCTCCCAGGCCATCTCGACGATCCGCTCGCCGCAGGCCGAGGCCATGCGGGTATGGGCGGAATCCATGGCCGGGATGCTGGAGGCGAAGGGTAGCGTCAGCCCAAGCGCGTCGACGATCGAGGTCATCGTCGAGGCCGTGCCCATGGTGTTGCAGGTGCCGGGCGAGCGCGTCGAGATGCCCTCGATCTCGACCAGCTCCGTCTCGCTGAGCTTCCCGGCGCGGTACTCGTTCCAGTATTTCATGGTGTGCGTGCCGGCGCCGACGCGCGTGCCGCGCCAGCTGCTGTTGAGCATCGGCCCCGCCGGGCAGAAGATCGCCGGCAGGTCCATGCTGAGCGCGCCCATCAACAGGCCCGGCGTGGTCTTGTCGCAGCCGCCGAGCAGCACGGCGCCGTCGATCGGGTGCTGGCGCAGCAGCTCCTCTGCCTCCATGGCGAGGAGGTTGCGGTAGAGCATGGTGGTTGGTTTCACCATGACCTCGCCGAGCGACAGGGCCGGCAATTCGACCGGATGGCCGCCGGCGCGGATGATCCCGCGCTTCACCGCCTCGGCGCGCTCGCGCAGATGCGCATGACAGGGCGAGAGATCGCTCCAGGTGTTGAGGATCGCGATCACGGGCCGGCCCATGAACTCCTCGCGGCGCAGGCCCATCTGCTGCATGCGCTGGCGATGGGCGAAGGCGCGCATGCCCTCGGCCGAATACCAGCGCGCGCTGCGCAATTCTTCAGGGCGGCGGGACGGCAAGGGCAGCAACTCCTCGGTGAGCGACGTGCTAGATGACATCGCTTTCATGAGCCTGTCAATCGAATGAAATACGCTGAAAGTTGCGTGAAAAAGGGAAATTAGTGCCATTGTGAACGCGTCTTGACCGAATGAATGTAACCGCTATCATCGCTGTTGAAGCTTGCCCGGAGAGGCGAGGCGCCAATTCATTTCAGGGAGGGCGGCATGGACCGCAGAACACTCATCAAGAGCGGCTTGGCTGCGGCAGGGACGGTTGCGATGCCGGCCTATCTGCGGGCGCAGTCGAACCGCAAGCTCAGCATCCTGACCTGGAACATCGCCGACCAGGAGGCGCTGTTCAAAGAGGAGTTCGCCGACTTCAAGGCGCAGAATCCGGGCGTCGAGATCGAATGGCTCGACAAGAAGGGGCCGGAGCTGCCAGCCTTCTACCAGACCCAGCTAGTCGCCGGGACGGCGCCCGACATCATCGATCTCCAGGGTGCGATCTGGGTGGAGTGGGCGGCGAACGGCGCCCTGCTCGACCTGACGCCTTATATGCAGAAGGAGCCGGACGTCGCCAAGCTCTACAACCAGGATTACCTGGCAAGTTTCGTCTACGACAAGAAGAACTATGTCGTGCCCTTCTACATCGCCAAGACACTGCTGTTCTACAACAAGACGATGTTCAAGGAGGCCGGTCTGGCGGACGCGCCCAAGTCGTTCGACGAGATCGTCAATTTCAGCCAGGCGATGGCGAAGGGCGAGAAGACCGGCTTCCTGACGCTGAATTTCGACTGGCTCTATTGGCCGTTGATGCAGATGAACGGTGTCGAGCTGCTGAAGCCGGACATGAAGACGCCGGCCTTCAATACCCCCAAAACGATCGAGGTGCTGGAGAAGCTGGCCAAGGCGACGGCCTCGGGTGGCATCAACAAGATCGCCTGGACCGGGCGCTGGGTCGAGCCCAACGGCGCCTTCGCCTCCGGCAATGTCGGCATGCTGCAGGCCCATTCGGCCTCGTATTTCTTCGTCAAGGGCCAGGCGCCCTGGGTCAATCCCGATACGCTGGGCGCGGCCCAGAACCCCGGCAACTGGTCGACGCCGACCAATCACGGCTTCGCCATCTCGAAGTCGTCGAAGAATCCCGATCTTGCCTGGGCCCTGGTCAAACACATGACCGGCAACAAATGGGCGACCGAGTTTTCGGTGCGCCGCCGCATCCTTACCGGCAACCTCGCGGCCGACAAGGTCGGGCTGGAAAAGGTCAAGGCCGAAGACCCGTTGGCCCATGCCGTGCTGCTGACGCAGCTCGAGCACACCGACAAGATGTGCGGCAACTGGCCCCTGCCCAATGATGCGCAGGTCAAGGACGTCTTCTGGGCCGAGATCCAGAACGCCGTGCTCGGCCGCAAGGACGCCAAGACGGCGATGGCGGATGCAGAGCGCGCGGTCACACGCGTCATGCGCCGGTCCTGACAGGGGAGCAGTGCCGGTTATGGCAATGGCTATGTCCGCCGCGCCAGAACGGCGGCGTACCTCCTTCCTGCGTAGGGCGACGACGCGCCAGGCCATCCTGGTCTGGTGCTTCCTCCTGCCGTCGCTGCTGATCTTCCTGCTCTATCGCATCCTGCCGCTGGCCTGGAACATCCTGCTCTCCTTCCAGGCCTGGTCGCCGCTGAAGCCGGCGGTCTTCATCGGGCTCGAGAACTACGAGGAGATGCTGACCGACGAGGTGTTCTGGCAATCGCTCTGGAACACGGTCTTCATCATCCTGTCGGCGCCGGTCGGGATCGCGATGGCGCTCGGCCTCGCGCTGCTGGTCAACTCCAACATCCGCGGCCGCAACATTTACCGCACGCTGATCTTCCTCTCCTATCCGCTGATGACGGTCGCGGTCGCGATCATCTGGCGCTGGATGTATGACGAGCGCGTCGGCCTCCTGAACTATATCGCGAGGCTGCTGCACCTCACCGACACGCCGATCCCGTTCCTCAATTCGTTCTTCTGGGCGCTGCCCTCGGTCGTCGTCGCCAATATCTGGCAGATGCTCGGCTTCTACATGATCATCCTGCTGACCGGGCTGCAGAACATCCCGAGCTCGCTGTTCGAGGCGGCCGAGATCGACGGCGCCACCGCCGGCGACCGCTTCTGGCGCATCATCCTGCCGCTGCTGCGCCCCTCGATCTTCCTGTGCTTCGTCATCGGCATGCTGAACTCGGTGACCAGCTTCGATCTGGTCTACGTCATGACTGGCGGCGGTCCGGGCCGCGCCACCGAGATCCTCGTCACCTACATCTACAAGCTCGGCTTCGTGCAGACGCGCTTCGACTATGCGGCTGCGGTGACGGTCGTGTTCTTCGTCTTCCTGATCACGGTCGCCTGGGCGGCGAACCGGCTCTCCGGCGGCAATGCCGGCGCCAGGGATATGGAATGATGCGCCGCTCCCCGACCTGGCCGATCCATCTGGCGCTGATCGCCGTCTGCTTCGTGATGCTGGTGCCCTTCTACTGGGTGCTGAAGACCTCGGTCTCGGGCGAGAACATCTTCACCTTTCCGCCCAGCATCATCCCGCGCAACCCGCACCTCTTCTATTATGTCGATGTCTGGTACGCGATCCCGTTCGCCCGCTACTTCCTGAACAGCGTCATCGTCTCGGTCATCACCATCGCCGCCAATGTCGTGTTCAATGCGATGGCCGGCTATGCGCTGACCCGCGAATTCAGGGGCAAGGGCTTCATCCTGATCCTGTTCCTGTCCTGCATGATGGTGCCGTTCCAGGCGACGATCATCCCGGCCTATCTGATCACCGGCCAGCTCGGGCTGCTGAACTCCTATGTCGGCCTGGCCCTGCCGCAGTTCTCGACGATCATCTGCATTTTCGTGTTCAAGGCGAGCTTCGATGCGATCCCGGGCTCGCTGATCGATGCGGCCAAGGTCGACGGTCTGCCGGAATGGCGCATCGTCTGGACGATCATGCTGCCGCTGGCCAAGTCCGCCATGGCGACGAACGTGATCCTCTCCTTCATCTGGTCCTGGAACAACTTCCTCTGGCCGCTGATCATGACGCGAACCCCGGAGATGCAGACGCTGCCGCTCGGGCTGGCGCGCTTCCTGTCCTATCAGGAGGATACGACCGGGGCGCTCTACGCCTTCTGCATCATGGTGCTCGCCCCCGGCATTCTGTTGTTCCTGCTGGCGCAGAAGGAGTTCATCCAGGGCCTCACCTCCGGCGCGACGAAGGGCTAGGCGATGGAAGCTTACTCCGGTAGCCCACGAAGCGGTTGGAAGAAGTGGCTGCTCAACCGCTTCGTCCTGGTTCCCGCCGCCATCCTCGCCGTCGCCGGCGCCTGGAACCTCTATGCCTCCACCCATGATGACGGGCTCGTCCTCGGTCAGGTGCTCGACGCGCAGGGCAAGCCGGTGGAAGGGGCCCAGGTCACGCTCTGGGTCTTCAGCTTCACCACCTTCGCCGAGAACCGCAGTGTGAAGACCGCAGCGGACGGCAGCTTCCGCATCACCGGCAACCCGTCGCACCATATCCAGCTCAGCGCTGTGAAGCCGGGCGTCGGTTCCTCCCAGCGTATCCCGATCCGGCTCTTCTTCCGCTCACAGAACACGACGCTTGCGGCCCCGCTTGTCCTTTCCGGCAAGGCCTGAGGATGGCGCGGCCAGTCGTCCTGCTCGATCCGCATCCGCGCCGGGCCGGCTCGATCTTCGATCCCGGGCAGATGGGCCGGCTGCACGAGTTGGCGGAGGTGGTGACGGAGGATATCGACGGGCGCTTGCCGACGGCTTTGGTCGAAGCGGCGCTGCCGCGCATCAGCGCCGTGCTCGGCCAGACCGATCTGCCGGCCGAGCGGATCGCGCGGGCGCCGCACCTCAGAGCGGTGATCAATGTCGAGGGCAATTTCCTGCCCAATGTCGATGTCGCTGCCTGCGCCGCGCGCGGCATCGAGATCCTCTCGGTCGCACCGGTTTTCGCCGTGCCGGTGGCCGAAATGGCGCTCGGCCTGGCGCTCGATCTGGCACGCGGCATCACCGCCGGTGACCGCGCCATGCGCGAGGGCAAGGAGGCCTATGGCCGTTTCGGCTGCGCCGGCTCGGTTCTTCTGTCGCGGGCGACGATCGGGTTGGTCGGCTTCGGCAATCTCGGCCGGGCGCTGCGCCGGCTGCTCGAGGGTTTCCGGCCGGAGATCCTGGTCCACGATCCCTGGCTGCCGGCCTCGGCGATCGCCGACGAAGGCTGCCGCGCTTGTGGGCTCGACGAATTGCTGGCGGCCAGCGATATCGTCTTCCTGCTCGCGGGCGCGACGAAGGACAACCCCGGCTTCATCGATGCGAAGGCGCTGGCGCGCATGCGCGACGGCGCCATTCTGGTGCTGGCGAGCCGTGCCGCCATCGTCGACTTTCCCGCTCTGCTCGCCGAGGCCGGGCGCCTGCGGATCGCGACCGACGTCTTCCCGGAAGAGCCAGTGCCTGCCGACGATCCGATCCGGCGCTCGCAGATGCTGCTGTCTTCGCACCGGGCCGGCGGCATTCCCGCCGCCTTCCTCGACATGGGCGAGCGCGTGCTCGACGATCTCGCTTTGATCCTGCGCGGCCTGCCGCCGGTGCGGCTGCAACGCGCCAACTCGCAGACGATGGCGCTGATGCGCAGCACGCCAGGACGCGAAGGCGCGACGCCGAAGCCCGCGGGCTCGGCCTAGTCCATCACCCCGCGAACATCGGCTCGGGTAGGCCCTTCACGCCGAGGCCGTGGATGGCGAAGAGGTTCCCGGCCTGCGGCGTGCGCGCCCGCTCCTCCTCGCTCAGCATCGAGGCGGCGCTGGTGACGTAGAGCACATCGAGCCCGTCGCCTCCGAAGGTGCACATGGTCGGGTGCTTCACCGGCATGTCGATCAGCCGGTCGAAGCGTCCCTTCGGATCGACCCTGGCGATCTTGCCGCCATGAACTAGCGCGCACCAGTAGAAGCCTTCGGCGTCGACCGTCGCGCCGTCGCAGCGTCCCTCGATCTCGCGGGTGGAGAAGAAGACGCGGCGGTTGGAGATGGCACCGCTATCGATGTCGAAATCATAGGCGAACACGGTCTCGGCCCGTGAATCCGCGAAGTACATGACGCGGTCGTCAGGCGAGAAGGCGATGCCGTTGGAGACGATGAAGCCCTGATCCATGCGGCGGGCGCTGAGATCGGGATCGAGCCGATAGAGCGCGCCGCTCGGGTCCTTCAGCGCGCCGTCGCGCGAGCCGCACCAGAACCGGCCGCGCCTGTCGCATTTGCCGTCATTGAGGACGTTGGCCGGCTTCTCCGGTTCGGGGTCGACCAGCGGCGTCACCGCGCCGCTTGTCAGATCGACGGCAGCGAAGCCGCTCTGCAGCGAGGCGATCAGCCCGCCGCTACGCCGGATCGCGAAGGAGCCGACGATCACGGGCATCGCCCAGGTGGCGAGCCCCTCCACCGGATGCCAGCGATGGATCGCCGGCCTGAGCGCATCGACGAAATAGAGTGCGCCTTCGTCGCCATGCCAGCACGGCCCTTCGCCAAGAGCGAAGGGGCCAGGCAGGACGGTCTCGATCTCGGGCTTCATCGTCGTCACCAGGGCAGGGGCTGATCGTGATAGGTCTGGAAGATGCCGGTATGATGCCGTCCGGCGCGATGGATCACGCCGCGCATGCCGGCGACGCTCTCCGTCACCGGCACGCGCCCACCCGGCTCGGTCGCGGCCCAGCCCGGATGCAGCGCGATGACGCTGACATGGCGGGGCGCCAGATCGATGGCGAGGCCTTTGACCAGCATGTTCAGCCCCGCCTTGCTCGAGCGATAGGCATAGGAGCCGCCGCTCTGGTTCAGCGCGATCGAGCCCATGCGGCTCGAGACGAAGGCCATCATCTTCAGTTCGCTCGCCGCGACGTTCTCGACCAGCGTCTCGACCAGCTTCATCGGGCCGATCAGGTTGGTTTCGAGGATGCGCCGCCAATTGGCGTAGTCGGTCTCGCCGAAAGGCGGGTGCGGCCGGCCGATGCCGGCATTGTTGAGGAGAATGTCGACCGGGCGCCCGCCGAGCGAGGCGCTGAAGGCGGCGATGCCGGCATGGTCGGTCATGTCGAGCTTCAGCACCTCGACATCTCCCGCGATGGCGCGGGTCTCGTGCGCGGTCTCAGGCGAAAGGCAGGTCGCGTAGACCTTGTGTCCCTCGGCCGCATACTGCCGGGCGAATTCGACCCCGAGGCCGGTGTCGCAGCCGGTGATGACGATCGTTGCCATGGGATCCCGCTAGAGGCTTGAGGCGAGGGGAGTGGAGATGCCGCCGGCGGCGGAGCTTTCGAGGCAGGCCATGACGAAGGCGAGCCCGGCGACGCCGTCCTCGATCGAAGGCGTCAGTTTCGCCATCTCGGTAGCGGGCCTGAGCCCGCGCCGCGCCAGGATGAGATCGGCGAAGCCGGAGTAGAGATTGGCGATCGCCTCGATCAGGCCTTCGGGATGGCCGGGACGCAGGAGCCTGGTCGCATCGCGCGCCGCCGCCGAAAGATCGGGCCGGCCGGCGCCGGTCACGATGATATCGCCGTTGAGCCGGCCCAACTGCAATTCATTCGGCGCGCCATGGCTCCAGGCGAGATGGCCGCTCTCGCCAAAGATCCGGATGGTGAAGACGTTCGACATGCCGGCTGCGGCATTGCTGACCTCGATCCGCCCGCGGGCGCCACCTGCCAGACGGAAGCGGATCTGCGCGATGTCGTGGACCTTGCGGCCGGGCACCAGCGTGCCGACCTCGGCCGAAACACTCGCCATGGCCTCGCCGGTGACGAAGCCGACGAGATGGTGGGCATGGGTGCCGATATCGCCGAGGACGAGCGAGGGGCCGCTGATCTGGGGATTGAGCCGCCAGCGCGCCGCGCCCTCGGGCGTCGCCTCGACCAAGGTCGCATTGCCGCCGGCGAGGTAGTCGATCTGGACGAGCCGCACGGCCCCGATCTCGCCGGCCAGGATACGCGCGCGCATCTCGCGCAGCATCGGATAGCCGGAATAGGTGTGCGTCAGCGCGACGGCGACGCCGCTCTCGCGCGCCAGCGCGGCGAGCTCGCGCGCCTCGCCGAGATCGTTGCACAGCGGCTTCTCGACCATGACGTCGAGCCCGGCCGCGAAGGCGGCCTTGCAATAGGCGGTGTGGCTGTCGTTCGGCGTGATGATGGCGAGGGCCTCGACCCCGTCCGCGCGCGCCTTCTCCCGCGCCAGCAGTTCGTCGAGCGAGCCGTAGCAGCGCTCCTCGGCGAGGCCGATGGCGACCCCTTCGCGGCGCGAGCGCTCCGGCTTCGACGACATCATGCCGGCGACGAGGCTGAAGCGGCCGTCGAGCGCGGCGGCCATGCGATGCGCCGGACCGATCATCGAGGGCGGGGCGCCGCCGAGGATGCCGAGGCGGATCGGCCGCCCGAGGGCCGCCAGGACAGGATTGGCTTCGCTCATGGTTTCAGCCCCAGAATGCGGTCGAGTTCGTCAGGCGGCGCGGCGCGGCGCATGCCTGCGTCGAAGTCGCGCTCCGTGGTCTGGATGATGTGGTCGGCGATGAAGCGTGCGCCCTCGCGGGCGCCGTCGAAGGCGTTCTTCAGGCAGCACTCCCATTCGAGCACCGCCCAGCCGTCATAGCCGTAGCGGGTCAGGCTGCTGAAGATGCCGGAGAAGTCGATGTCGCCGTCGCCTGGGCTGCGAAAACGGCCGGGGCGGTCGACCCAGTCGCCATAGCCGCCATAGACGCCGCGATCCGGGCTCGGGCGGAATTCGGCGTCCTTGACATGGAAAGCGGCGATCCGCGCGTGCCAGCGGTCGATGAAGCCGAGATAGTCGAGATGCTGCAGCCGGAGATGGCTGGGGTCGTAGAGCAGCCTGGCGCGAGGATGGTGGTCGACGCGGTCGAGGAAGGCGGCGAAGGTCGCGCCGTCATGCAGGTCCTGTCCGGGGTGAAGCTCGAAGCAGATATCGACGCCGATGCTGTCGGCATGGTCGAGCAGCGGGCGCCAGCGCTCAGCGAGCGCCGAAAAGCCGCGTTCGATCAGGCCGGGCGGGGCCGGCGGGTAGGGGTAGAAGAACGGCCAGAGCAGGCTGCCCGAGAAGGTCGCGAGCTTGCCGGCGCCGATGCGGGCCGCAAGCGTGATCGCGCGCCGTAATTCCAGCTCAGCCCATCGCTGGCGCGCGGCCGGATCGCCACGCAGCTCTACGGGTGCGAACGCGTCCATGACGCCGTCATAGGCCGGATGCACCGCCAACAACTGGCCGGCGCGGTGCGCCGCGATCTCGCTCACCACGAGGCCGTGGCGCGCGATGGCCGAGCACCAACCATCGATGTAACCGCTCTCTTCAAGGCGCTCCGTGTCGATAATCGCCCTGTCGTGGACCGGCACCTGCAGCGCCTTGAAACCGTTCTGCGCCGCGAAGCGGGAAATGCCGTCTATATCGGAAAAGAACGGCGCCGGGCCAAGATACTGGGCGATGAACAGGCCCGGGCCGCGAATGGTCTTCAACGGCGTCACATCCCTCGATCCTTCCTCGAACGAGAGAATGATAGCGCTTACACTGAAGAGGGCAAGCGCGTTTGATCGGGGTTTCCCGGGATGTGGCGGCAGAGACCGCGGTTGACTCACGCCGCGGCGCAGGCTTCCGCCGGGCCGCCGCCGGCCATCGCCCGGTCACGCGGCATGGCGAGCACATGGCTTCCCATCGTCTGCGGCGCGAAGGACACGGCGAGCTTGGCCGCATCGAGCAGCTTGGCGAGATCAATGCCGGTAGCCACGCCCATGCGCTCGAACATGTAGACCAGATCCTCGCTGGCGATGTTGCCGGTCGCGCCGGGGGCGAAGGGGCAGCCGCCGAGCCCACCGGCTGCGCCGTCGAAGGAGCGGATGCCGGCATGGTAGGCCGCCAGCGTATTGGCGATGCCGAAGCCGGCGGTGTCATGGCCGTGGAACGACCAGCGTGTGGTCGGATAGGCGGTGAGTGCGCGCTTCGCCATGCGGCCGACATGGTCGGGCAGGGCCATGCCGGTGGTGTCGGCCAGCGTCAGTTCGATGTCGCCGCGGATCTTCGCGACCTCGCCGATCGTCCTGAATACGGCGTCCTCGTCCATCGTGCCTGCGAACGGGCAATGGAACGCCGTCGCCAGCCCGACCCGGATGGTCAGCCGGGCTTCGGGGTCGACCTCGGCCAGCGTCGCCTTCAGGTCCTCGATCGAGGCGGCGGTCGGGCGCCGGACATTGCTCATGTTGTGGGCGTCGGACATCGAGATCACGAAGATCAGCTCGTCGATGCCGGCGGCGATGGCGCGGCGCGCGCCCTTGCCGTTCGGCACCAGCGCCACCTTGTGCAGGCCGGGCAGAGGCCCGAGGCGGGCGACGACCTCGTCCATGTCCGCCATTTGCGGGATCGCCTTGGGGCTGACGAAGGAGCCGATCTCCATCCGCGTCACGCCGGCATCGACCAGCTTGTGGATCAGCTGCAGCTTCGACTCGGTCGGCACGAAGGCGGCGATGTTCTGCAGGCCGTCCCGCGGCGCGACCTCGACGATTTCGACACTCGCCATGATGTTCCTCCCGGCATGGGCATGCTTCGCGCATGCCACCTTCGGCAAGAGACTTAGAGAGCGGCGCGGTTGGCGACCATTATCGATTGGGAAGCGAGCCCTTCGTCGTCGGCAAATGCAGCGGCACGGGGTTCGGTCCGCGCAGATGGTTCAGCAGCAGCTTGGCCGACGCCGTCAGCTTCGGCTCGTCGCGTGTGCAGATCATCAGCCGCCGCACCGACCAGGCGTCGGAAAAAGGCACGCTGCGCAGCCGGTCGTTCGAGCCGTAGATGCGCGCGATCCCTGCCGGCACGATTGTGACGCCGAAGCCGTAGAGCACCATCTGCACCGCAGCCGTGAAGGTCACCACCTCGATCCGGTTGGTGATCCGCACCTCGGCCTCGGCAGCCGAATTCACCACCAGGACCTGCAGCGAGGAGCCGGTCTCCAGGCTGATGAAATCGTAGCCGGCGAGGTCCGGCAGCGTGATCGACGGACAAGCGGCCAGCGGGTGGTCCGCCGGCATGAGCGCGACGAGGGGGTCGCGCTTGTACTCGTAGATCTGCAGCCCGTCCGGCAGCTGCGCATGCTCGGCGAAGATGCCGATGTCGCCGAGCCCGTCCTGCATCGACTGGATCACGTTCGGGCTCGTTTCCTCGCGCAGCACCACCTTGATCTTGGGGTAGGCGGCGCGGAAGGCGGCGAGCTCCTGCGGCAGGTGCTGCACGGCCGCCGACTGGTGCGCATGGATGCGTGCCTGGCCTTCTTCCCCGGCGCTGAACACGCTGAGCTCGGCCGCCATGCGGTTGACGTCGTCGAACAGCCCGGCGGTATGCCGCGCCAGCGCCTCGCCGGCGGGCGTCGCCGTCATCCCGCGGGCGTGGCGGTAGAACAGGGGCGCGCCGATTTCGAGCTCGAGATCCTGGATGCGCTTGCTGATCGCCGAGGGCGCGATGTGTTCGCGCTCGGCTGCCTTCGTCATGTTGCCTTGCCGATAGACGGCCAGGAACATGCGTAAGGTGGTCAGATCCGGCCGGAAGTTCATGCCTGGTCCCGTTCCTTTGGCCGTGTGTTCACGGAATGAGAACGCAGGCGTTCCGATTCACGACTATTCGCCGGCACGACTTCGAATAGGCTCGCACCTCAACGCCGCAGCGAACAGCGGCGAAGCACCATAATGCGGCACCGGCAGCCCGCGGTAGCCGCTCTAGGGTCAGGTCACGTCTGCAGGGAGTCACGATGCTTTCCGTCGATACCAGCACGCTCACCTTCGTGGGCGAGGGGCTTTCGCGCCCTGAATGCGTCATGGCGACCCGCTCCGGCGACCTGTTCATGCCCGACAAGCGCGGCGGCATCGCCGTCATCCGGGCTAATGGCAAGACCGAGTTGATCAGGGCGAAGAACGGTCCCGAAGGCTTCCTGCCCAACGGTTTCGCGGTGATGCCCGACCGAAGTTTCCTGATCGCCGATCTCGGTCCCGAAGGCGGCGTCTGGCATATGGCGCCGGACGGCACGATGACGCCCCGGCTGATGGAGATCGAGGGGCGGCATCTCGAACCGACCAATTTCGTCGGGCTCGACCCCAAGGGCCGGGTCTGGGTCTCCGTCTCGACGAAGCTGATCCCGCGCGAGCAGTCGATGAAGAAGGGCCATGCCGACGGCTACCTCATCCTGATCGACGACAAGGGCGCCAGGGTCGTGGCCGACGGCATCGGTTTCACCAACGAGGCGATCGTCGATCCCAGCGGCGAATGGCTCTATGTCAACGAGACCATCGCCCGGCGTACCAGCCGCTATCCGATCAGGAGCGACGGCTCGCTCGGCCCGCGCCAGACCTTCGCGCAATACGGCGCGGCCAGCTTCCCCGACGGCTTCGCCTTTGATGCGGAAGGGGCGGTCTGGACCGTGACCGTCGTCTCGAACCGCGTCATCCGCACCACCCCGGACGGCGCCCAGCAGGTGATCTTCGAGGACAGCGACGCCGCCGACAATGCCGCCGTCGAGGCCGCCTTCCAGGATGGCACCTATACCCGAGCCCATCTCGACATGGGCGGACGGCGCCCGGCCGGCAATCTCTCTGGCATCTCCTTCGGCGGGCCGGACCTGAAGACCGTCTATCTCGGCTCGCTCTTCGCGCCGCATCTGGCGAGCTTCCGCTCGCCAGTCGCCGGTGCTCCGCCGGTGCACTGGGAGTTCTGAAGCGCCTGCCGTCGTCATTCTCCGGCGCAAGGCGCGGGCTTGGCGAGACCAACAGCAAGAAAACGGGACCGGGGCAACGAACCCCGCCGATATGAGGGAGGAAGACAATGAACGGGATCGACCGCCGGACTCTGATGGGTGGCGCACTCCTCGGCGGGGCTGGCGCCGCCATCGGCATGCCGGGCATCGCGCGGGCCCAGGCCAGGCAGCTCAAGATCGCGACGATCGCGCTGGTCAACAGCCCGTGGCACAAGGCGCTGAACCGCTTCAAGGAAGTGGTCGAGAAGGAGAGCGCGGGCCGCTACACTGTCGCCGTCTACACCGATGGCCAGCTCGGCGACATCGCCCAGCTGCTCTCGGCGATGCAGCTCGGCACCGTCGATTTCTCCTATTTCGGCCTGTCCTCGATCTCGTTCGTGCGTGGCGCCGAGGCGTTCAACGTGCTGTACGTCCCTTATCTGTTCAAGAACGGGGAGTGGGGCGAGAAGATCCTCAACACCGAC
Organism: Allobosea sp.; assembly: GCA_024231975.1. Lineage (GTDB taxonomy): Bacteria > Pseudomonadota > Alphaproteobacteria > Rhizobiales > Beijerinckiaceae > Allobosea. The sequence continues at coordinate 215,640 of JAAEQB010000058.1, read as the reverse complement.
CCCGAACTGCTGGGCATGTTCGACAAGGTGGCGACGACGGCGGGCGTCCGCGTCTTCGGCGCCTGGGGCCAGCGCTCGCCGCGCGCCATCCAGAGCACGCGCGGGCCGATCATGAAGCCTGAGGACGTCAAGGGCCTGCGCCTGCGCATCCCGGCGATACCGATGCTGCGCGCGACGTTCGACCGGCTCGGTGCCCAGTCGACGCCGATGGGCATGCTCGAGATCTACAGCGCGCTCTCGCGCGGCGCCGTCGACGGCCAGGACAACGGCTTCGACCTCTCGATCCCGCCGCGCTTCCACGAGGCCGCCAAGTTCTGGTCGGCGACCGACCACGTCAACGAGCTCGTCGGCTTCTTCGTCTCCGAGCGCCTCTGGAAGGGGCTGAGCGAGGCCGATCGCGAGATCTTCCGCAAGGCCTCGAAGGCGGCCGGCGAGGTCACCACCCAGCTGACCAAGGAACTCGACACCGAGGCGATCGACATCCTGAAGAAGGCCGGCTGCACCTATGTCGTCCCCGATCGCGACGCCTTCCGCAAGGCGGTCGCCGGCGTCGAGGACGAGCTCGACGGCAAGATGTGGCCCAAGGGAATGGTCGCCCGCCTGCGCACGCTGCAGGGCGCCTGATGGCTCTCTCGGACGCCGGGGCAGGAGGGCGGACGGCGGCGTCCGCCCGGGAGGGGGTGCGCATGCTGGTCGTGCCAGTCCGTATCCTGGAGACGCTGGTCAAGATTCTCGTCGTGCTGGCGCTCGTCGTGGTGCTGACCTTCACCGTCGGACAGGTGGCCGATCGCTACGTGCTGAAGACGCAGTTCGACGCGCATGACCAGATCGCCCGCATTGGGATGGTCTGGATGGCCTTTCTCGGCTTCGCGCTCGGCGTGCGCGACCGAATGAACATCAGGATCGAGGTAATCCAGCATTTCCTGCCGGAGAAGGCCCGGCGCGTCGCCGGCGTCTTCCTGGACGGCGTGATGCTGGTCGTCGCGCTCGCTTTGCTGGCCAATGGCTGGCAGCTGCTGGAGGTGGGCTCGTTCCAGGCGATCATGGGCACGCCCTTCTACTACGACGTCATGTACGGGGCGCTGCTCGCCGGGCTCGTCCTGCTCGTGATCTTCCTCCTGCTGCGCATGGCGGACACGCTGCTGGGCGGCCGGCTCGGCGTCGATACGGTGAGCGACCATGCTGATCATCATTAGCACGCTCGTCTTCTTCGGCCTGCTGGTCGCTGGGCTCGATGTCGGCTTCGCCATGATCCTGGCCGCGATGATCGGCATGCTCATGCATGGCGGCATCGACCTGGTGATGGCTCCGCTGACGGTGGTCTCCGGCGTCGACAGCGCGGCGCTGATCACCGTCCCGCTCTTCGTCCTGGCCGGCGAGATCATGAACCGCGGCGGCGTCACGCGCCGCCTGATCGAATGGTCCACCGCCATGGTCGGCCATCTGCGCGGCAGCCTCTCGCAGGTCGCGCTGATGACCAACCTGATCATGGCCGGCATCTCGGGCTCGGCCGTCGCGGACGCCACGGCGACCGGCGGCATCCTGATCCCGGCGATGAAGAAGGAAGGCTACAAGCCCGGCTATGCCGCCGCCGTCATCGCGGCCGGCGCGATGCTCGGGCCGATCCTGCCGCCGTCGATCCCGCTGATCATCTACGCGATCATGGCCAATCTTTCGATCGGCAAGCTGTTCCTGGCGGGCGTCGTGCCCGGGCTGCTGCTCTTCTTCGGCTACATGGCGATCTGCGCCTGGGTCGCGCGGCGGGAAGGCTATGCCGCCAAGGAGGCCGCGACCTGGATGGAGCGCGCCGTCGCCACGCGCGGCTCGATCTGGGCCCTGCTGGTGCCGGTGCTGATCATCGCCGGCATCCGCTCGGGCTTCATCACGGAGACCGAAGCTGCGGGCGTGATCTGCATCTACGCCCTGATCGTCGGGCTCGCGATCTATCGCGACCTGAAGATCCGCAGCCTGGGCGAGGTCTTCCTCGCCGCGGGCAAGACTTCGGCGGTCATCCTGTTCCTGCTGGCGGCGGCCGGCCCGTTCTCCTGGCTGCTCAATGAATCGCACATCGCAACGCGCATCTCGCAGGGCATCCTGTCGCTATCGAGCGATCCGCTGGTGATCCTGCTGATCGTCAACCTGATGCTGTTCGTGGTCGGGATGATCCTGGAGCCGCTGCCGGCGCTGGTCATGTTCGTGCCGACCCTGCTGCCGATCCAGGCGCAGCTCGGCCTCGACCCGATCCAGTTCGCCATGATCGTCGTGCTGAACCTGATGATCGGCATGCTGCATCCGCCGATCGGCCTGCTGCTCTTCGTCACCGGCGCGGTCGGCCGCGTCCCGCTCTGGCCTATCGCCGTCCAACTGCTGCCCTTCCTCGGCTGGTCCTTGCTGGTGCTGGTGCTGATCTCCGTCTTCCCCGGCATCGTCACCTGGCTGCCGAATTCCTTCTGATCTGCAAGAGGCTGCATAATGCCGTTGACCGGCCTAAGAATCGTCGATCTCACGCGCGTCATCTCCGGCCCGTTCTGCACGATGCTGCTGGCGGATCTGGGTGCCGACGTGATCAAAGTCGAGCCACCCGAGGGCGATCCGCTCCGCACGCAAGGCTCCGGTCGCGACGGCTTGAGCTGGTATTACGCCTCCTTCAACCGCAACAAGCGCTCGGTCGTGCTCGACCTGAAGACCGCCGAGGGCAAGCGCGGACTGGAGCAGCTGCTCGCCACGGCCGATGCGGTGATCGACAATTTCCGGCCCGGCGTGATGGCGAGGCTCGGCTTCGACGAGGAACGTCTGCAGCAGATCAGGCCGGGCATCGTCGCCTGCTCGATCACCGGCTTCGGCGCCGACGGTCCCTATCGCGACCGGCCTGCCTTCGATTTCATCGCCCAGGCGATGAGCGGCTTCATGAGCGTCAACGGCGCCAAGGACGATCCGCCGCTGCGTTCCGGCCTGCCGATCAGCGATCTCGTCTGCGGCCTCTATGGCGCGCTCGGCGTCACCGCCGCTTTGCTGGGCCGCGAGCGCCATGGCGGAGCCGAGAAGGTCGATGTCAGCCTGACCAATTCGATGGTCAGCCTGCTCGCCTATACCGCTTCGCATTATTTCGCGACGGGCGAGGTGCTGCCCAAGACCGGCAACGACCACCCGATCGCCTCGCCCTACGGCCTGTTCAGGACCCGTGATGGCCAGATCGCGATCGCGCCCAGCGACAACACCTTCTTCGGCCGCCTGATGGATGCGCTCGGCCTGCCGGAGGCCAAGGCAGATCCTGAATTCGCCGATAACTTTCGCCGCGTGAAGCACCGCGCGCTGCTGCAGCAGCTGGTCGAGGAGAAGCTGCGGGAGCGCGACTCGGCCGATTGGATCGAACGGCTCAACGCCGCCGGCGTCCCCTGCGGCCCGATTTACGATCTCGGCGGCGTCTTCTCCGATCCCCAGATCGAGGCGCAGCAAATGGCAATCGACGTGCCGACGCCAGGCCACGGCACGGTCCGGATGGTCGGTTTCCCGATCAAGCTGAGGGACCGTGCCTGCCATGTCCGCCGTCCGCCGCCGCGCCTGGGCGAGCATACGGCCGAGCTCGTCGACAGCGGCACGAGCCGTTGAGCTGACCCGCCGCAGCCCGCATCCGCATGGCGGCGGCGCGACGCAGGGCTGTCGCCGCCCGCATCGCTTCTGGTATGCAAGATCTTGCCGGGCACCGCGCACAGAGTCGTGGCGGTGCGCCAAGGAAAGGTCAGACGATGCTGCTGGGTGTGATTGCCGACGACATGACGGGCGCGACCGACGTCGCCCTGATGCTGAACCGCGCCGGCATGCGCACGGTCCAGGTCATCGGTGCGCCCGCTGCCGGGGCAAAGCTGCCCGAAGCCGACGCCGTCGTCGTCGCGCTGAAGTCGCGCACCAATCCCGTCGCCGAGGCCGTGGCGGATTCGCTTGCCGCTTGCGAGGCGCTGCTGGCGGCCGGCGCGCGGCAGATCCTGTTCAAATACTGCTCGACCTTCGATTCGACCGCCAAGGGCAATATCGGCCCGGTCGCGGATGCGCTGATGCAGCGCCTCAATGCCCATCAGGCGATCGTCTGTCCGGCTTTCCCGGCCAATGGCCGCTCGATCTTCCAGGGCTATCTCTTCGTCGGCGAAGTGCCGCTGCATGAGAGCTCGATGAAGGACCACCCGCTGACGCCGATGCGGGATTCCAATCTGATGCGGCTGATGGGCACGCAGACCCCTCACAAGGTCGGGCTCGCTTCCTATGCCGCCGTCAACCAGGGCGCCGCGGCCGTGCGCAAGCGCCTGGCCGAGCTGGCGGCCGATGGTGTGCGCTATGTCGTCACCGATGCGCTCGACAACGGCCATCTGATGGTGCTGGGCGAAGCCATTTCCGAGCATGTCCTGCTCACCGGCGGCTCCGGTATCGCGATGGGCCTGCCCGAGAATTTCCGCAAGGCTGGTTTGCTGCCCTGGCGCGAGACGGCGACGCATCTTACGGCGCCCGCAGGTCGCGCCGGCATCATCTCCGGCAGCTGCTCGACCGCGACGCGCGGCCAGATCAAGGCGGCACTGGCGGCCGGCATTCCCGCGCTTAAGGTCGATCCGCTGGCACTGGCAGGCGGCAAACAGACGGCGAAGGAGCTGGCGGATTGGGCGTTGTCTCAGCCGGCCGACAAGCCCTTCCTCGTCTACTCCAGCGACGATCCGGCCGAGGTCGCCTCGGTGCAGGACAAGCTCGGTCGCGACAGAGCTGGCGAGATCGTCGAGCACGCTTTTGCCGAGCTCGCGCGCCGCCTGAACGCCGGCGGCGTCGCCCGTCTGCTCGTGGCCGGTGGCGAGACCTCCGGCGCGGTCGTCCAGGGCCTCGCCATCCGCACGCTGGAGATCGGCCCGGAGATCGATCCCGGCGTGCCCTGGACCCGCGTCGTCGACGGGCCGGAGATGGTGGTGGCGCTGAAGTCGGGGAACTTCGGCGCGCCCGATTTCTTCCTCAAGGCGTGGAGCCTTCTGAAGTAGCGCGATCGTGTCGCGGCCCGTCGCGTTTGCACTGCGGCAAACTCGTATAGGATGGCGCGGGTAGCAGGCTCTTGGGGGTGCAGATGGCGTTTCTTGGCGATCTCCTGACCAGCGTCGCCGATCGCGGCCGGGCGCTGATCAATTTCGAGCGTTTCGCCTCGAACCGCCGGCGGCCGCTCGACAAGCTCTGCGAGGACCTGCTCTCGGGCCGTGGCGAGGCGTCGGGCATGGCGCTGGCGCAGGCCGTGCTGGAGGATTGGGAGCAGCTCGACGAGGCCGGCCGGCTCGCCTTCTTCCGCCTGCTGCAGGAGCGTTTCGGCCCCGATCACGAGCGGCTCGACGCCGCGTTGGAGCGCTATCGTGACAGTCCCGATGCCGAAGCGATCGGCCAGCTGCACCAGGCCTCCGAGCCGCGCCGGCAGGAGCTGTTCCGCCGGCTCAACCTCGCGCCCGGCGGCACGCATGTGCTGGTGCGCATGCGTGAGAGCCTGTTCGAGGCGATGAAGCAGGAGCCCGAGCTCAAGGCGGTCGACGCCGATTTCCGGCACCTGTTCGGCTCCTGGTTCAATCGCGGCTTCCTGGTGCTGCGCCGCATCGACTGGACCACGCCGGCGAACGTGCTGGAGAAGATCATCCGCTATGAGGCGGTCCACGCCATCAAGGACTGGGACGATCTGCGCCGCCGGCTCGAGCCGGCCGACCGGCGTTGCTTTGCCTTCTTCCACCCGCAACTGATCGACGAGCCGCTGATCTTCGTCGAGGTGGCGCTGACTCGCGAGAGCCCGAGCCGGATCGCCGACGTGCTGAGCGAGGAGCGCGAGGTACTGCCGGCGTCTTCGGCGACCACCGCGGTGTTCTATTCGATCTCCAACTGCCAGGAGGGTCTGCGCGGCATCTCCTTCGGCAACTTCCTGATCAAGCAGGTCGCCGAGGATCTGAAGCGGGAGCTGCCGGGCCTCGACGTCTTCGTCACGCTCTCGCCGGTGCCGGGCTTCGCCCGCTGGCTCGGCCAGGAGTTGGCGGAGCCGGCCAAGCTCGGCCTGACCAATGAGGAGGCGGCGCTGCTGATGCAGGACGCAACCGAAATCGTGGCGCAGGACGAGGTCACCCGCGCCCGCCGCGACAAGCTGCTCGGCCAGATGATGGCGCAGTACATGCTGCGGGCCCGGACGTCCTCCGGGCGCGTGATCGACCCGGTCGCCCGTTTCCATCTCGGCAATGGCGCGCGGCTGGAGCGGATCAATGTCGGCGGCAATCTCTCCGACCGTGGCCTGCGCGAGTCGCATGGCGTGATGGTCAACTACCGCTATGAGCTCGACGACATCGAGACCAATCATGAGGCCTTTGCCTCCCGCAACACCGTGGTCGCTTCCTCCTCGGTGAAGAAGCAGTTGCGGCCGGCGACCAAGTGACCAAAGACAACGGAAACGCCTGAAAGGACCCGAAATCATGGGCAATCATCTGTTCGACCTGATCAAGGCCCGCATGCCGGCGCCGACCGCGCCCTTCGCGTTCCTCGATGACGGCCGGACCTATACTTACGCCGACATGGTCGCGGTCTCCGCCCGCTTCGCCAATGCGCTGGTGGGCCTCGGCGTCAAGCCCGGCGATCGCGTCGCCGTCCAGGTCGAGAAGAGCCTGGAAGCCTTGATGCTCTATCTCGGCACCGTCCGTGCCGGCGCGATCTTCCTGCCGCTCAATACCGCCTATACCCCGGCCGAGATCGAATACTTCCTCGGAGATGCCGAGCCAGCCGTCTTCGTCTGCGATCCCGCCAAGGCAGAGGCACTGAAGCCCTTCGCGGAGAAGGCCGGAGCGAAGCTGGAAACGCTCGGCGTCGGCGCCGGCAGCCTGCTCGACAAGGCCAATGCCGCGGCGACCGAGTTCACCGATGTCGCGCGCGGCGCCGACGACCTTGCCGCCATCCTCTATACCTCCGGCACGACCGGGCGCTCCAAGGGCGCCATGCTCAGCCATGACAACCTCGCCTCGAACGCGCTGTCGCTGGTCGACTACTGGCGCTTCAGCAAGGATGACGTGCTGCTGCACGCGCTGCCGATCTTCCACACCCACGGCCTCTTCGTCGCGACCAACACGATCCTCCTCGCCGGCGCCTCGATGATCCTGCTGCCGAAGTTCGATCCGGAGCAGGTCTTCAAATACCTGCCCAGGGCGACCAGCATGATGGGCGTGCCGACCTTCTATGTCCGGCTTCTGCAGGACCAGCGCCTGTCGAAGGAGGCGACGAAGCATATGCGCCTCTTCGTCTCCGGTTCGGCGCCGCTGCTGGCCGAGACGCATCGCGAATGGCGCGAGCGCACCGGCCACGCCATCCTCGAGCGCTACGGCATGACCGAGACCAACATGAACACCTCGAACCCCTATGACGGGGACCGGGTGGCGGGCACGGTCGGCTTCCCGCTGCCGGGCGTCTCCGCCCGCGTCACTGATCCGGAAAGCGGCAAGGAACTCGCCCTCGACGAGATCGGCATGATCGAGGTCAAGGGGCCGAACGTCTTCAAGGGCTATTGGCGCAACCCGGAGAAGACCAAGGCCGAATTCCGGGCCGACGGCTTCTTCATCACCGGCGACCTCGGCAAGATTGATCCAGCCGGCTATGTCCACATCGTCGGGCGCGGCAAAGACCTGATCATCACCGGCGGCTACAACGTCTATCCCAAGGAGGTCGAGGCCGAGATCGACGAGATGCCGGGGGTGATCGAGAGCGCCGTGATCGGTTGCCCGCATCCGGATTTCGGCGAGGGGGTCACCGCCGTGGTTGTGGCGAAGGCCGGTTCGGACATCTCGGCTGCCGGCATCGCCAAGGCGCTGGAGCAGCGCCTTGCCAAGTTCAAGCAGCCCAAGCAGGTCTTCGTCGTTGCCGACCTGCCGCGCAACACCATGGGCAAGGTCCAGAAGAACCTGCTGCGCGAGCAGTACAAGGACATTTACGCCAAGCAGCTCAAGGCGGGGGAGTAAGCGGACTCGTTCGAATGGAGGACGCGGTCAGGCGCTTCCGGAGCAAGGATCGGTGCTGAAGATACCTGCAGCGCCCTCCGGAGACCGCCATGCGCCGCTTCCTCCTGCCGCTCCTTGCAGCTCTTCTCGGCTCGGCCGGGATCGCCTCGGCTGCCACCGATTGCCGGGGTACGTTGACCGGGCGCTGGGCCACCAAGGGCGATGTCGTCATGGGCCCGATGACGGTCAAGGTCGACAATCTCGACGCCTACAATGCCGACGGCTCCTTCAGGGCCGTCCGCCGCTTCGTCAATCAGTCGGGCAAGTGGGAGGAGCAGGTCACCTCCGGCCAATGGACCACCAAGCCCGGTCCCGGTGCTGGTGAGTGCGTGCTGGAGATGTCCAGCAAGAGCGAATTCGGCAATTCCAGTTCGTCGACGACTGTGACCATCGTCGACCGCAGCACCTTCCGCTCCTTCGGGGTCGACGCCAAGCGCGTGAGGTAAGCGCCGCTCAGGCGTGCGCCGGCGCCTTCAATTCGATCGTCTCGCCATCGGCCGGGATCAGCAGCCGCTCGCGGCCGATGCCGCGGGCCTCTGCCGCCTCACGCAGCGCCTGCCGGCTGACCGTCGCGTGATCCAGCGCCTCCATATGGGTCGCGACGATCACCGCCTGCGGCGCCTCTTCAGCGAGGTCGAGCGTCTGCTGCGCATCCATCACGATCAGCGTGCCGTCCCAGAGCGCGCCGCAGGAATGGGTGATGATCACGTCGGGTTCGGCCTTGGCGACGGCCTCCTGCAATGGCGGGTAGAGCACGCTGTCGCCGCACCAATAGACTGAAGGCTCGCCCGGCGCTTCCAGCGTCAGGCCCATCACCTTGCCCATGACGTCGACGACCGGGCCGGTGCCGTGCTGGGCCGGCTGCGGCTTGACCACGATCGGCCCGATCCGGACGAAGCATTCGAGCGGCTCGACATTGGTGAAGCCGGCCGCACGGATCGCCTCCTCATTGCCGGGCTGGCAGATCAGCGGGATGTCCTTCGGGAGCCTGGCCTTGGCGACGTCGTCGAAATGGTCGGCATGCAGATGCGAGACGATGACATGGTCGACGCCGGCGAGGATGTCCTCGATCGGCTCGGGCAGGTCGACCGTCGGGTTCTGCGACTTGCCGGCGATCGAGCGGCGGCTGAGTTTCTCGCCGAGATCTGGATCGATCAGCAGGGTCTTGCCGGCATAGCTCAGCTTGAGCAGGGCGTTGCGCAGGAGTTTGAGCTGCATGGCGGCTCCGCAAATGGAGGGATCGGTCCGCCCGATCCTTCCCCGGATGCCGCCGCCGCGACCAGTTCGAATTTGTGAAGCAAACTGCATCGCGGCGTTAGGCGACTGTATTGTAAGGGAAATTTTCCCTATGACGCCGGCCCGACGTTGAATTTGTCTCCGACAGGCTCCTGACACGAGAAAATTGCAGCCGGCGCATTGCTGATATCATCTCGTGCCGGGGGCCGCTCAGGCGGCGAACTGGCCGTAGGGCACGCTGTTGCGGGCGGCCCGGAGTGCACTTGCCCACCAGTGCAACTGGCCGAGCATGGTTGCCATCGCCCGCTCGGCCCGGTCGGCATCGCACAGGCGGCCGGTCTCGTCGAACTGGTCCCAGGCATTGGCGAAGCAGACGCCGTCGCGGATCGTCGCCGCGTGCAGTTCGGCGAAGACGAGCCGCAACTGCTCGACCGCACGCAAGCCGCCCGAGACGCCGCCATAGGAGACGAAGGCGACTGGCTTGCCACGCCATTCGGCACCGGTTGCGTCGATCAGCGCCTTCAGCGGCGCCGGGAAACTGCGATTGTATTCGGGCGTCACCACGATGAAGGCGTCGGCCCGGCCGAGCCGCGCCTTCTGCTCGGCTAGGTCATGCGCGCCAGGATCGACGCTCTCGACCGAAAACGGGCCGTCGCCCTCGATCTGCGCGATCGTCCAGCCGGCGACCTTGGTGCACAGGCGTCCCTGGCGCGTGCTGCCATAGATCACGGCGACCTTGATCTGGGGGATGAGCGGACGATGCATGGGACGGCTCCGGAGGGCTGGCGGTGCAGCGGAGCGATCTCTATAAGACCTCAAGTAAGGTTAAGGTCAAGCGCCATGAAGCACCCAGCCCGCAATCCTTTCGCCGACGATCTCAGCGTCGGCCAGGTCGCAAGCCGCAGCGGCATCGCGGTCTCCGCGCTGCACTTCTATGAAGCGGAAGGGCTGATCCGCAGCCGCCGCAATGCCGGCAACCAGCGCCGCTATCCGCGCGAGGTGCTGCGCCGCGTCGCCATCATCAAGGTGGCGCAGCGCAGCGGCATACCCTTGAAGACCATCCGCGAGGCCTTCAAGGCGCTGCCGCAGGAGCGCACGCCGACGGCGGAAGACTGGAGCCGGCTCTCCGCCGCCTGGAAGGAGGAGCTGGAACACCGCATCGACCGGCTGACGCGCCTGCGCGACCACCTCACCGACTGTATCGGTTGCGGCTGCCTCTCGGTGAAGAGCTGCCCGCTGCACAATCCCTGGGACGAGCTCGGCAAGCAGGGCGCGGGGCCGAGGCTGCTCGATCCGGATTAAGCGTGACCGCTAGTCTGGTGCTACTTCGGGGGGAACTCTCGCGGGGCTGCCTCCAAGGAAAACATTATCGCATTTAATAATAATGCGATCCCTAAACCAAACATCAGAAAATAATTCTGCTTTGCATGAATTGCAGTACGAATAGCATGTCTGTATAACGGTTCCTTCTTCAATTTCTATATCGGGCTCTCCGGGTTCTATCCCATCTTCGTAATTTGGGTCGCCCTCATCCCACCATGGTACTCGGTCTCCAATTTTGAACGTTCGAGAAAGAAAGCCGCCACGGTAGCTCGAAAAAACGTGAAATTGAGCAGAAATATTTGTTTCTTGCTGGCAGCTTGGGCACTTGCCGTTGAATACGACGAAATTAGTCGCGGCCATATGCGGTCTCGCTGTTCATATCTATATCTAACATTCAAATAGGTTAGTCTGCCTTGTGCAGCTTCGACAGCGGAAACCGCGCCACATCCGCCAGCAATTCGATGAAACCCGCGGCCTGGAATTCGGCCGTCGCCTTGCCTTTCTCGGCGGTGGCGAGGCTGGCGTCGCCCGCAGCCCCGGAGGAGTGAACGTCCTGCGCCATCCAGGCGAAGGGGTGCGCGCCGGTCGGCCGCAGCCACTTATAGCCCTCGTCCGCCATCTCGACCGTGCGCGGCACGAAGCGGCCGGCCTGGCTCATGTCGACGAGGTCGGGTCGGAAATTCAGCATCAGCGAGGTCTCGATATCGCCGGCATGGATGCCGTGCTTGGCGTCCATCTCGCCATAGAGCTCCGGTGGCAGCCCGAAATTGCTCCAGGAGGTCGAGACTGCGAACATGCCCCGGCTGACGCGCAATTCGCGCGCCACCACCTTCATCGGGTCGACATTGCCGCCATGCGAGGTGACGAGCACGAGCTTGCGCAGGCCGGCGCGCTTCACGCTCTCGCCGATCTCGATCCAGCTGCGGATCGCGCTTTCCCAGGAGATGGTCAGCGTGCCCGGCGAATGCAGATGCTCGTTCGACTTGCAGATCGCCAAAGTCGGTAGCACCAGCACGTCGAGACCGGCCGGAACCTGCGGCATCGCCAGCGCCAGCATCGCGTTCATCACGGTGGTGTCGACCGAGACAGGAAGATGCAGCCCGTGCTGCTCGATCGCGGCGAGCGGCAGCACCGCGACGGTCGCCTCGGGCGAGAGGTCGACGAAATCGGTGGTCTTCAGGTCGCCCCAGAAGCGTGCGGTCATGGTCGTGAGGTCTCGTCGGTCAAGGCCGCGGGCCAGCCCCGCGATTCGCGCCTGCTGCCTCATGGCGACAGGACTTCCCAGCATAGTGGTCGCGAATGACGGGGGAAGGGCTGATGGCACGCGCATGCCATGCGGGCTGGAGCCTCGCCGGCGTGGTTCGTCTGTGCGAAAGCCGGCGACGACGCATTTCCAGCGGCCCATCGGCCGTGGCATACAAGCTGCTTGCCGGACGCGGGTATCGCGCGCTTCGGCGACCGGTTCGCGACATGATGGAGGGGGTTAGGCCATGACGATGAAATATCGCCTCGACCGGCGCGCTGCGCTCGGCCTGCTCGGTGGCTCCGCCGCCTCGGTGCTGATCCCTGTGCCCGGAGCGCGCGTCAATGCGCAGACCCTCGACAAGGTCAGCTACCAGACCAACTGGCGCGCCCAGACCGAGCATGGCGGCTTCTATCTCGCCGCCGCCAACGGCATCTACAAGAAGTACGGGCTCGACGTCGACATCCGCCCCGGCGGCCCGCAGCAGAACCCGACCCAGCTCCTGCTCGGCGGCCGCGTCGACATGATCATGGGCAATTCGCTGGAGGCACTGAGCTTCGCGCAGGAGAACCTGCCCTTCCTCTGCATCGCTTCGATCTTCCAGAAGGACCCTCAGGTCCTGATCTCGCATCCCGGCCAGGGCAACGACACGCTCGCGGCCCTCAAGGACAAGCCGATCCTGATCGCGGCGCAAGCCCGCGTCGGCTTCTGGCCGTTCCTGAAGCTGAAATTCGGCTTCCGCGACGAGCAGATCCGGCCCTACACCTTCAACATGGCGCCGTTCCTGGCCGATAAGAAGCTGACCCAGCAGGGCTTCCTGTCCTCCGAGCCTTTCGTCATCCGCAAGGCTGGCGTCGAGCCGGTCGTCCATCTCCTCGCCGATGCCGGCTTCGAGAATTACAACACGACGATCACGATCTCCCGCAAGATGGTGCAGGAGAAGAAAGAGATCGTGCAGCGTTTCGTCGATGCGACCGCCGAAGGCTGGGCCGAGTACATGAAGGGTGGGCCGAACATCGCCGCCGCCAATGCCCGGATCCTGAAGGACAATCCCGACATGGATCAGGAAAAGATCGACTACGCCCTCAAGGTGATGAACGACAACGGCATCGTCGCCTCGGGCGATGCGAAGACGCTCGGCATCGGCGCCATGACCGATGCGCGCTGGGCGAGCTTCGCCAAAACGATGACGGAGGCCGGCGTCATTCCGGCCGGGGTTGACGTCAAGAAGGCCTACAGCCTGGAGTTCATCAACAAGGGTGTCGGCAAGCCCTGAGAAGGCGGCTCCGCCGTGTATAGCGGGTCATCCCGGACAAGCCGCCGCAGGCGGCGCTGATCCGGGATCCATGCCGGAACGGTTCAGGCATGGATCCCGGGTCTCCCTTCGGTCGCCCGGGATGACTCCCACATAAAGATCGCAAACTGGATCATCAGGCCTTTGGACACAGCCTATCTGAGCACACATCCGGCGGCAGGGCAGGCGAGCGGTTCTCCGCTCGTCTCGATCCGCCGGGTCTCCAAGCAGTTCGCCAACGGCACCATCGCCGTGCGCGATGTCGATCTCGATCTCGGCACCGGCGAGTTCATCAGCCTGCTCGGTCCTTCCGGCTGCGGCAAGTCGACCCTGCTGCGCATGATCGCCGGGCTGGGCAGCCCTTCCGCGGGCACGATCGCCTGGCCTGGCGCCGGAGAGGACAAGGCCGAGCGCGATCTCGGCTTCGTCTTCCAGGACCCGACGCTGATGCCCTGGGCCAATGCGCTGTCCAACGTCATGCTGCCGCTGGTGCTGAAGCATGTGCCGAAGCGCGAAGCCGAAGCGCGCGCGGCCGAGATGCTGGCGCTGGTCGGGCTGAAGGGCTTCGAGACGTCCTATCCGCGCGAGCTCTCCGGCGGCATGAAGATGCGGGTCTCGATCGCCCGTGCACTGGTGATGCGGCCAAAAATCCTCCTGATGGACGAGCCCTTCGCCGCGCTCGATGAGATCACCCGGCACCGCCTCAACGACGACCTGCTGAACCTGTGGTGGCGCGAGCGCTTCACCGCCGTCTTCGTCACTCATTCGGTGTTCGAGTCGGTCTATCTCTCGCAGCGCATCGTGGTGATGGCGGCGCGGCCCGGCCGCGTCATGGCCGATCTCGACGTCTCCGCGCCCTATCCGCGCGACGAACTGTTCCGGACCTCGGCCGAATACGCCCATCTCTGCCGACTCGCTTCCGGCAAGCTCAAGGAGGCGATCGGCGCATGAGTGCTACCGCTACCCGTCATTGCGAGCGCAGCGAAGCAATCCAGGAGGATTGCGCGAGACCCCCTGGATTGCTTCGTCGGCTTCACCTCCTCGCAATGACGAAGAAGGCCGGCCCGTGACCACGACATCCCCCGCGGCCGCCGTGCCGCATGACGGCACCGATGCCGAAGCCCGTCCGCTCGCGCTCGCCGAGCCGACCATCCTCGGCCTGCCGGTCAGCTTCTGGCCGCGTATCCTCGCGCCGATCTTCGTCGGCATCCTGGTGCTCGGGCTCTGGGAATTCGCCGTGCGCTGGAACGAGGTGCCGTCCTATGTGTTGCCCGGGCCGCTTCTGGTCGGCCAGACCCTGATCGCCGACTGGGGCACGCTCTCGGCCTCGCTCTGGATCACCTTGCGCATCACCTTCATGGCGCTGGCGGCGGCGGTGATCGTCGGCGTCGCGCTTGCCGTGCTGTTCACCCAGTCGAAATGGCTGGAGATGGCGCTTTTGCCCTATGCCGTGATCCTGCAGGTGACGCCGATTGTCGCGATCGCGCCGCTGATCATCATCTGGGCCGGTGACATCAATCTCTCGCTCTTGATCTGCGCCTGGATCGTCGCCTTCTTCCCGATCCTGTCGAACACGATCCTCGGGCTGAACTCGGCCGACCACAACCTGATCAACTTCTTCCAGCTCCACGGCGCGACGCGCTGGCAGACGCTGCGCTATCTCAAGCTGCCGGCGGCGCTGCCCTATTTCCTGGCCGGGCTGAAGATTTCCGGCGGCCTGGCCCTGATCGGCGCCGTCGTCGCCGAGTTCGTGGCGGGGACGGGCGGCTCGGAATCGGGGCTGGCCTATCGCATCCTCGAGGCGGGCTACCAGCTCAAGATCCCGCGCGTCTTCGCGGCGCTGCTGATGATCTCGCTCTCGGGCATCGCCATCTTCCTGGCGATCAGCCTGCTCTCGCACCTTCTTCTGCGGCGCTGGCACGAGAGCGCGCTGAAGCGCGAAAACTGAGCGCGGGCGACACGAAGCACTTTCAAGCGAAGCGGATACCGGTTCGCCTGAAGACAATGCGGAAGACCGAAAGCCTCAGCCGAAGAAGTGCAGCCGGTCCTCGACCGGCAGCGAGGCGATCGCCCGCAGGTCAGCCTCGGAATAGCTGAGCTCGACCCGCGCCGAGCTGGCCGTTTCCGGCAACCTGATCGCCTCGGCCGGCGCGCCGACATCGGCGAAGGCGATGTCGTCCTCGGCCACCTGGGTGCTGCTGCGCCGCCGATAGGGCTGCGTCTGCAGGCGCAGGCCGGTTTCGTTCAGAGGCGCGCGCTGCTGCGTGCCGGCATCGACCACGTCGATGTCGCCCGGGTCGGTCGCCAGATCCACGATGCTCGATCGCGGAGGTTCGGCCGCTGCGGCGGGCGCCGGTAGCGGCGCATCGACCATGGCGCTTCCGTCGGCTGCCGCGCGCAGGCTGGCATCGAGCATGGCGACGGTGTCGGCGACCTTCTCGATCTGGTTGGCGCCCGCCTCGATCACCGTGGTCGCGCCGTAGATCTCGGTCGCGCGCCGGTCGAGCCGGTCGCAGAGCTCGGGCTCCGCGCCGCCCTCGCGCAGGGTCCAGGCGATCTCCTGGATGGATTCGGCCGCTTCGATGATACCGGCGGCGGTCTCCTGAATGCGGGCCGACAGGCGGGCCGAGGCACCGCCGCGGTCGAGATCGTCGCGCAGTTCGGCGATGGTGCGGGCGGTCTCCGAGAGTTCTGGCCCCAGCTCCGGCACGGCGACCTGCACCGTGCAGAGCCGCTCGAGGCGCGCGATCGCGGACAGCACCATCTCGGTGTCGGACTGGCGGTTGCGCCTGGAAAATTCGGCCAGGAACCAGCGGCCGCGCGCCGTTTCCATCACGGCGGCGGCGATCGCGTCATAGTCGGCCGCGCTCAGCGGAGATAGCGAACGCGCGTCGCTCATGGCCAGGCTGCACTCCGTGGGCTGGCCGAAACGCATTTCGCCGGCCGAAGATGCCCATCCGCAAAATTGCTGCTGATTCTTTAAGAAATCGCTGCCATGGGCCTGCCGCCGCCGCTCCGGACCGGATTTTCGCGCCTTCTTGCGGTGCGCCTCTCGCTCATGCATGCGCTGAACTTCCTCGGCGTCGGCTTCTACCTGCCCTTCTTCCCGGTCTGGCTCGCCTCGACGGGGCTGGGCGATGTCGACATCGGCTATGTGCTGGCGATCCCGATCCTGGTGCGCGTCTTCGTGGCTTCGTCGGTGACGGGGCTGGGTGATCGCCTGCGCCCGAACATCCTGCTGGCGCTGCTCAATGCCTTGGCAGCACTGATCTATTTCGCCCTGGCGCAGCAGACGCAATTCTTGCCGATCGCCATCCTGACGGCCCTTAGCGCCATCGCCCTGTCAGGCGTGGTGCCGCTCGCCGACGTCCTGACCACCGAGCAGGTGAAGGCCGGGGCGCTCAGGGATTATGGCCGCGTCAGGCTCTGGGGTTCGGTGACCTTCGTGCTCTCGAACCTCGCCGGCGGCTATTTGATCGCCCGGCACGGCGCCTGGCTGATCCCCTTCGTCCTCGCCGGCAGCAGTTCGCTCGCGGCGCTCGCTGCATTGCAGGCGCCGTCGCCGCCAGGAGGAGTTTCGCCAGCGGTCTCACAAGGAGCGTCCGCTGTCGGCTTCGGACTGCCGTTCTGGCTCGCGGTCGGGGCAGCGGCTTGCGTCAACGCCACGCATGCGGCGGTCTACGCCTTCAGCTCGCTGCACTGGCGCAGCATCGGCTTCAGCGGCGAGACGGTCGGCTGGCTCTGGGCGGTTGCCGTCCTCGCCGAGATCGCGGTCTTCCTCGTCGGAGGCAGCATCGCCGCCAGCGGCCTTGTCGGCCTGCGCTGGATCGCGATCGCGGCGATCGCGGCGGCGCTGCGCTTCGGCGTGATGAGCGCCGATCCCGGCCTTGCCGTCACCGTCCTGCTGCAGCTCCTGCACGGGATCACCTTCGGCTGCATGCATCTTGGCACGCTTGCAGCGCTGTCGGCGCTGTCTCCCGGGGCGCGTCGTGCCGCAGCGCAGGGGCGGCTCGTCGCAGTGAGCGCGCTGGTGATGGGGCTGGCGACCATTCTCTCCGGCTATCTCTATCGTCTGTTCGGGCCGGGCGTATTCCTCGCCATGGTGCCGATCGCGTTGCTCGGGCTCATCCTGGCGGCCCTTGCCATCCTCAAGGCGCCCGGCAATACAGGTCGCGGGGGCCGAATCTGAACGTGGGAGCTGGCGAGCCGTCATGGCTGTCGTCGACGCCGTTGAGCCGCAGGCGGTCTATCGCGACGATGGCGGTGTCCTCGTCGTGTCGCTGGCCGGCCGCTGGAGCGTCGGGCGGGCGCCCCGCCTCGAGGCCTTGACCAGCGAATTGTCCGAGCGCATCGGCAGCGTGCGCCAGGCGCGGCTCGACCTGTCGGCGATCGAGCGCCTCGACACGCTCGGCGCCTATCTGCTCGACCAGGTCAAGCAGGCGGGCGAGGCGAAGGGCGTCGCGATAGAGCTGACCAGCGGCCGCCCCGAGCATGCTGTGCTGCTCCGCGAGGTCGAGCGCAACGTCACCGACTACCAGCCACCGGTCCGCCCCATAGGGCTCGTTACGGTCCTCGTCGACATCGGCCAGGGCGTCACCCGCTTCGGCCGCGACCTTGCCGGCGGCGCCGTCTTCCTCGGCGAGGTGATGGCGGGCTGCGTCGGCGCCCTGTTCGGACCACGGCGCTTCCGCGGGCCTTCGCTGGTCAACCAGATCGAGCTGATCGCCTTCAACGGCGCACCGATCATCATCCTGATCTCATTCCTGGTCGGCTGCATCGTCGCGCAGCAGGGCATCTTCCAGCTCCAGCGCTTCGGCGCCACCGCCTTCGTCGTCAACCTGACCGGCATCCTTGTCCTGCGCGAGCTCTCGGTGCTGCTGACCTCGATCATGGTCGCCGGTCGCTCCGGCTCCGCCTTCACCGCCGAGATCGGCTCGATGAAGATGCGCGAGGAGATCGATGCGCTCAGGGTGATGGGGCTCGACCCGATCGAGGTGCTGGTGGTGCCGCGCATCCTGGCACTGATCATCGCGCTGCCGATCCTGACCTTCATCTCGGCCATGGCCGGCCTGGTCGGTGCCGGCCTGGTGAGTTGGCTCTATGGCGGCATCGGTCTCGACACCTATCTCGACCGCCTGAAATCGGTGATCACCTGGCAGCATTTCGCCGTCGGCCTCATCAAGGCCCCGTTCATGGCGTTCGTGATCGGCCTGATCGCCTCGATCGAGGGCTTGGCGGTGAAGGGCTCGGCCGAATCGCTCGGCCATCAGGTGACCGCCTCGGTGGTGAAGGCGATCTTCATGGTCATCGTGGTCGACGGTCTCTTCGCCATGTTCTTCGCCTCGATCAGGATGTGAGGGGCGGCGCGATGCTCGACAGACCCTCTCAGACCGGTCCGAGCGGACCCACCGCATCGGGCGACGAGGAACCCGATGCGGTGATTCGCGTTCGCGATCTCAAGGTTGCGTTCGGCGACAAGGTGATCATGGACGGGCTCGATCTCGATGTACGGCGCGGCGAGATTCTCGGCTTCGTCGGCGGCTCGGGCCAGGGCAAGTCGGTGCTGACCCGCACCATCCTCGGCCTGGTGCGCAAGCAGCGCGGCACGATCGAGGTCTTCGGCGAGAACGTCGACAAGCTCGATCCGAACGGCCGGCGCCGGCTCGAGCGCCGTTTCGGCGTGATGTTCCAGCAGGGCGCGCTGTTCTCGGCGTTGACCGTCAAGCAGAACATCCAGGTGCCGATGCGGGAATATCTCAAGCTCTCGCCAAAGCTGCTCGAAGAGCTCGCCATGCTCAAGGTCGAGATGGTGGGGTTGAAGCCCGATGCGGCCGACAAGGTGCCCTCGGAACTCTCGGGCGGCATGATCAAGCGCGCCGCGCTGGCCCGCGCCCTGGCGCTCGATCCCGAGATCGTCTTCCTGGACGAGCCGACCTCGGGCCTCGACCCGATCGGCGCCGCCGAGTTTGACGAGCTGATCATGACGCTCAAGCAGACTTTGGGTCTGACCGTGTTCATGGTAACCCATGATCTCGACAGCCTGTATGTTGCCTGCGACAGGATTGCCGCCTTGGCGGACAAGCGTGTCATCGCGGTCGGTCCGCTCGCCACAATGCTGGCTTCCGATCATCCCTGGCTCAAGGCGTATTTCGGCGGCGAGCGCGCCCGCGCCCGCATGCCCGATCAAACGAGGACGTGACGGACGCCCGCGATGGAATCCCGTGCGAACTACGCCCTGGTAGGCCTCTTCACCCTCGCCGTGATCGCGGCGATGTTCGGCTTCGCCTATTGGTTCGGCAGCGGTGGCGGCGGCCGCAAGCAGGACGTCCGCGTCATCTTCACCGGCACGGTCACCGGCCTGGGGCGCGGCTCCAGCGTGCTCTTCAATGGCCTGCGCGTCGGCGAGGTCAAGCAGATCGGCCTGCAGCCCGACGATCCGCGCCGGATCTTCGGCGTGATCGAGGTCGACAACACCACGCCGCTGCGGGTCGATACCCGCGCCCGCATCGAAGCCCAGGGGCTCGCCGGTGTCGTCGCCCTGCAACTGATCGGCGGCGAGCCGGATGCGGCGGTCCTTCAGGCCAAGCCCGGTGAGGCGCTGCCGACCATCACCGCCGAGCGCTCCGAGCTGCAGGATATCATCGAGACGGTCCGCAACGTCGCCAAGAAGGCCGACGAAGTGCTGGGCAGCCTCGATGGGCTGATCAAGCAGAATTCCGGCTCGATCACCACCACGGTCCGCAATGTTGAAAAGTTCTCGCAGGCGCTCGGCGACAATTCCGGCAATATCGACAAGCTGATGTCGAGCTTCGGCCAGATCGCCGATACGATCGCGCCGCTCTCGCAGAAGCTCGGTACGCTGAGCGAGGAACTGACCGGGGTGGTGCGCTCGATCGACCGGGCCAAGATTACCGGCATCATCGACAATGTCGACAAGTTCACCGCGGCGCTGGGCGGCTCGAGCGGCGACGTCTCCAAGGCGGTCAAGGACGTCGCCTCGATCACCGACAAGCTCAACCGCGCCGCCGACCAGGTCGAGGGCGTGCTCAAGGCGGCGCAGGCCTTCCTGAACACGCAGGACGGGCAGGGTGCCTTCGCCGAGGTCGCTAATGCCGCAAAATCGATTCGCGTGCTGGCCGACAATCTCGACAAGCGCACCGCCGAGATCACCGTCGGCATCAACCGCTTCACCGGCCCTGGCCTGCGCGATCTCGAGACGCTCGCCTCCGATGGCAAGCGTACCTTGGGGGACATCAATCGCGTGCTGCGCAATGTCGAGCGCAATCCCCAGCAGTTCATCTTCGGCGGCCGTCCGCCGCTTCCCCAATACAGCGGATCGCGCTAGCTCCTTATGATCATGCCGATTCTGCCCTTGCTTCGTGGTCGTCTGCGCGCCCTGTCCCTGGCGGCGGCAGGCTCATTGCTGCTGGCCGGCTGCGGCGGCGGATCGGCGCCGACCACCTATGATCTTTCCGCGCCGCGCGATTTCGGCCGCATCGGCGGCGGTGGCGGCGTGCTGATCGTGGCGCAGCCGACGGCGGTGCAGGCGCTCGATTCCGACCGGCTGATCGTCAAGGATTCGAGCGGCGCGCTCTCATTTCTCGGCGGGGCGCAATGGGCCGACCGGGTGCCCAATCTGGTCCAGACCCGCCTGATCCAGACCTTCGAGAACGGCAGCCGCATCGCTGCCGTCGGTCGGCCGGGCGAACGCATCGTGCCCGATTTCCAGCTCAATACCGATATCCGCGCCTTCAATATCGACGCCGCCAGCGGCCAGGCCGTGGTCGAGATCACCGCCAAGTTGATCGGCGACCGTACCGGCAAGGTCCAGCGCGCCAAGCTGTTCTCGGCGCGCGTGCCGGCTGGCGCCGAGGGGGCAGGGGCGGCGCAGGCGCTCGACCAGGCTCTGTCGCAGGTGCTGATCCAGATCGCCCGCTGGGCGCGCTGAGGAAGGCGGGATTGGCCCGCTGATGGGCGAAGGAAATGCCCTCAAATCATGATTTGGATGTCCTTGCCGAAGTAGCCGACGCGGCCGGGATCGCTGGCTTGTCGAGGTACTGTCGTCTCCGAGCGAAGGGCCTCCGAAGCGAGGCACTGCGCTCCCTTTCCTATTTTCTGGATGGCGCGACGGAGTTGCCGCTCGTCGATAGGCGGGCTTTCGTTCTGGCTTTGACGGAGCAGCGCAAGGCGTTCTCGGAAACGCGCCTGCTCTGTCCGGAGCCGCTTGTGACGCGGCTGGTTCTGCCAACTCTCAAAGAGTGGATTGAAGGCGATCCGAATTCGGCGACCGCTTACTTCTTGCTCGGTACCTACAGTTTAGGTTCACCTGCCGCCATTCGAGAGACACCGAGTGAGTGCTTCCGAAAGGCTATCGCGCTCGATCCGAAGCATCAGGGCGCGCGCACTGCTTTCGTCAGTCTCGTGTCAAATTGGGTCCGCTACGCCCAACACGAGCTGCCTTTCGCTTACATCGGCCCGGCCCAAGAGGATGTGATGGCTCTGCAGGAGGCTCTGTTCGTTCTGCGAGGTCTCGACAAAACACCACAACGCACGGAGATCGAGGACGAGCTTCGGAACATGCTCGGCGCAGCGGAGAGCTGGCTAGCTTCCCGAACTTGAGTGAATGAACACAAAAAAGGCCGCCCGTTCGGGCGGCCTTTTCTGATTTGAGTGTAAGGAGGGCTCCTACTCGAACCGCCCGCTGGCATGGGCCAGCATGGTGTAGACCTTGCCGGTCTCCGAGGTCAGGTAGGTCTTCGCCACCATCGAGTCGCGGTCGTCCTTGGCGGCTTCGCCGAGCAGGCGCTCGAACTCCTCGATATAGCGGTCGACCGTCTCCTTGAACTCGGTGTCGCGGCGGTACTTGCGCCGGATCTCGTCGAAGGTCTGCTGGCCCTGCAGCGTGTAGAGCCGGCGGGTGAAGACGTTGCGCTCGCCGCGCTTGTAGCGCTCCCAGAGCTCGACGGCCGCGTCGTGGTCGATCATCCGGGCGATGTCGACCGAGAGTGAATCGAGCTTCTCGATGCTGTGCGCCGTCGGCTTGGCGGCTTCCGGTGCCCGGTCATCGCGCGAGGCGCGGCTGAGCAGGTCGGAAAGCCAGCCCGACTTCGCCGGGGCGGGTTGCTCGGCGGCGGGCCGGCGCGCCGGCTCGGGGGCAGGGGCGGGGCGCACCGGCGCCGCCTGCACCTCGGCCCGGGCCGGTTCCGGCGTCGGGTCGATCGAGGCTCGCAGCGGCTCGGTCAGCACCGGCGCACTCTGCACCGCCACCGAGGAGGAGGCGCTGACGACCGGGGTCGGTTGCTGATAGCTCGTCGTCGTCCGCCGTTCGCCCTGCGGGCGCGCGACGTCGCTGCTGCGGCCCGAGCGTGAGACGATCTCGGTCAGCTCGTTGAGCGCCTTGATCTGGTCGGCGACGACGCGGCGCATGGCGGCGGTCGATTCCTGCGTCTCGCGCGGCAGGTCGAGCACGCCCTTCTTGAGTTCGGTCCGGGTCGTCTCGAGCTCGCGATGGATCTCGGCCGACATCGAGCGCATGTCCTCGGCGGCGCTCTGGAAGCGCTCCGTGACCTTGCCGAGCTCGCCCGAGACCTCGTTCACCACCTCCTCATAGGCCGCGCGCAGGGCCTGCGCGGTCGCCTCGCGCTCGCGGCCGCTGGCGGCACGGATCGAGTCGAACTGCTGTGCAATGGCGCTGCTGGTCGATTCGGCGGCGTCGCTGAGCACGGTGCTGAGCTGGCGGGTGCGCGTCTCGGCGTTGCTGAGCGATTCGTCGAGCAGCGACGAGAAGGAGCGGGTGATCTGCTCGATATCGTCGGTTCGCGTGGCGATCAGCCCGTGCAGGTGCTCCAGCGACTCCTTGCGATCGGCCAACACGTTGCCGACACGGGCCTCGACCTGCTCCAGCCGCTGCGCCACGGCGTTGAGCGCCGCGGCATTGGCTTGTGAGGTCTCCGTCATCGACGAGCCCTGCGCGTCGATCCGCGAGATCAGCGACGCGGTGTCGCGCAGCGTGCCTTCCGAATAGCCCTTCAGCGTCGCGATCTGGTTCGCGACCTGCTCGGAGGTGCGGTTGGTTTCCTGCACCACCGTCGAGAGCACGGTCTGCAACTCCTCGACGCGGCCCGACAGGCTGCCTTCGACCGCCGCGAGGTTCTTGTTCGCGCCGGTGACGATCTGCTGCATCAGCTTGTTGGCCTCGCCGAGGCGGCCGAGCATGCTGCCGAGCTCGCTGCGCAGCTGCTCGTTGGTCTTGAGCAGCGCCTCGACCGAGTGGTTCGTGCCGCTCTCGATCGTCTCACGCAGCGCGCCGGAAGCCAGCTCGAGCGCCTGGCTGATCTCGGTGCTGCGCTCATGCAGGCCGGCGACCATGCTGTTGCCGCGGTTCTCGATATTGGCGACCAGGGCTTCGCCGAGGCTGGCGAACTGGTTGGCGAGGGTCACGCCCTTGCGGCCGATCGCCTCGACCACGCCGTTGCCGCGCTCGTCGAACAGAGCGCGCAACTCCTCGGTGCGCGTGCTCAGCGCCGAGCTCATCCCGTCCGACTGTTCCGACAGGGTCCGAGAGAGGTTGCGGCTGTGCTGGTCGAGCGTGTTCAGCATGTCGCCGCCACGCTCGTCGAACAAAGCGCGCAATTCTTCGGTGCGGCCGGA
The DNA here is from genome assembly GCA_024231975.1 of Allobosea sp. Lineage (GTDB taxonomy): Bacteria > Pseudomonadota > Alphaproteobacteria > Rhizobiales > Beijerinckiaceae > Allobosea. The sequence goes on along the minus strand of JAAEQB010000058.1, from coordinate 191,864 downwards.
GAGGGCGGTAGCGATGCCCTCGGAGCGCTCCTGCAGGATCTGGGCGATCTGGCTGCCGCGCTGGCCGAGCGCGTTGAGGATGCCGCCGCCGCGCTCGTCAAACACGGCGCGCAGCTCGCTCGAGCGATCGGACAATGCCGCGGCGATACCGTCGGACTTCTCCTGCAGCGTCTGCGCGATCTGGTTGCCGTGCTGGTCGAGCAGGGTGACGAGGCCGGTGCCCTTGTCGTCGAACAGGGCCCGCAACTCGTCGGTGCGGGCGCTGAGCGAGCCGGCGACCGAGGCCGCGGCGCCCTGCAGGGTCTGCACGATCTGATTGCCTTGCTGGTCGAGCAGGGTGATCAGCCCGGTGCCCTTGCCCTCGAACAGAGCGCGCAACTCGTCGGTGCGGGCGCTGAGCGAGCCGGCGACCGAATCGGCGGTGCCTTGCAGGGTCTGGGCGATCTGGTTACCGCGCTCGTCGAGCAGGGTGATCAGGCCGGCGCCCTTGCCGTCGAACAGCGCGCGCAGTTCCTCGGTGCGGCTGTCGAGCGCTCCAGCGACCGAATCCGCCGTGCCCTGGAGGGTCTGCGCGATCTGGCTGCCGCGCGCGTCGAGCGTGCCGGAGACGGTGTCGAGCCGGTTGACGACGCGTTCCTCGAAGCGCGCCACGCTCTGGTCGAGCGTATCGGCGATCTGGAGGGCGCGTCCGCCGAGCGTCGCATTGATGCTGTCGGCCTTCTCGGCGAGCGTCTGCGTCAGCGCCTCGCTCTTGCTGGTGACGATCTCGCCGATCTCGTCGGCCTTGGCGGTGAGGGCGCGGGTGACCTCGCGCCCGCCCTCGGCCATGACCCGGGCGATGTCGACCGTGCGCTCGACCAGCGCCTCGTTGAGGGCACTGGCGCGCGAACCGAGATTACCGTCGATGCGGGCGATGAGTCCGTCGAGCGAGGTCGCGATCTCGGCGCTCTTGGCGCTGGAGCGCTCTTCGAAAGTCTTGATCTGCGTCTCCATGGCGGCCGCAGCTTCCTGCGTGCGCGCCATCATGGTCTCGGCGGCATGCTGCGAGCGCTCGCCGATCCGCTCGGCCAGCGCCTGGCCTTCCTCGCCGAGCAGCTTCTCGACCTGGCCGAGGCGCAGCGTCACCTGGTCGGTGAAGGAACGGGCGTCGTTGCCGAGCTTGGCGGCCAGCGTACCGCCGCGGGTGACGATGATCTCTTCGAAGGCGCCGAGGCGGGCGCCGATCGTGGCCTCGATCTCGCGGCCCTGGACGTCGAAGAGGCGGTTCAGCGAGTCATGCTTGCTGGCGAGCGACTCGTTGAGCGCCTGCGAGCGGGCATCGACCGAGCGCAGCAGCGATTCGGCGTTGGCGGCGAGCGCCTGGTTGACGCGCCCGCCCTGCTGGGTGAGCGCGACGACCACGTCCTTGCCGGTTGCGGCGAGCAGGCTGCTGGCGCGCTCGGCCTCGGTGGTGAAGGTGCCGCGCAGGGCAGTCGCCGCGTCGCTGACGCGGTCGGCGATCTCGCGCCCGTCGACATTGATCGCGTCGGCGAGGGCCTTGGTCGCCTCGCCGAGGCGGTTGGCCAGCGTCTGGCTCTGCTCGCCGATCAGGCCGTGGACCTCGCGACCGGTGGCGGTGAGGCCGGCGATGATCGCGTCGCGCTGCGTACCGAGCAGGGCGCCGACCTCGTCCCCGGCCTGGCCGAGGCGGGCGATGAAGCCGCTGTGCTGGTCGTCGATGACGGACTTGGCCGTCTCGCTGGCGGCCAGGATCTTGGCGGCGAGCGCTTCGCCGGTCTCGTCGAGGCGCTGATGCGCTGTGCCGCTGGCCTCAGCCAGCCGGTCGATCAGCGCGTTACCGCGCTCGGCCAGCAGGCCATGCACCGAGCGACCGACATCGGCAACACGGGTGACGAGCGCCTGGCTCTGGCCGGAGAGCAGTTCTTGCATGTCCTGGCCGGTCGCGATGACGCGGCCGCTGAGCGCATCGCCCTCGGCGACGAGAATGTTGCGCACGCTGGCGCCGGCGTCGGTGAGCTGCGACACCAGCGTCTCGCGCTGGTTGCCGATTGCGGTGTGGACCTCGGTGCCGACATCCGACAGGCGGGTGACGAGGCTGTCGCCGCGCTCGCCGATGGTGGCGTGGACCTCGCGGGCGACCTCGGAGAGGCGGGCGATCAGCCCGTCGCCGCGCTCGCCGATCGCCGATTCGACGTCGCGGCCGGCATGGGCCACGCGCGAGACGATGCCCTCGGCGCGGTCGCCGAGCGTCCGGTGAATCTCCTCGGTGGTCTCGGACAGCTTGGCGACGAGGCCGTCGCCGCGCTCGCCGATCACGCTCTCGATGCCGCGGCTGGCGTCGGCGATGCGGGCGACGATGCCGTCGGCGCGGCCGCCCAGCGTCTGCTCGATCTCATAGGTGGTCTCTGACAGGCGGGAGACCAGGCCATCGCCGCGCTCGCCGATGATGGCTTCGACGCTGCGGCCGGCATCGGCGACGCGGTTGACGATGCTGTCGGCGCGCTCGCCGATCGCATGCTCGACGCCCTGGCCGATCTCGGCCATGCGCAGCACCAGCCCGTCGCCGCGCTCGCTGATCGCCTCCTGCAGGCGCTGGCCGGTCTCGGACAGGCGGCCGACCAGATGGTCGCCCTGCTCGCCGATCGTGCTGCGGACCTCGTGGCCGAGGTCGGAGAGGCGGGTGACGAGGCTGCTGGCCTCTTCCGAGAACAGGCTGTGCACGGTCGCGCCGACGGCGGAGATGCGCGCGGTCAGCTCCTCGCCGCGCTCGCCGATCAGCGTGTGCAGGCCCTTGCCGGCTTCGTCGAAGCGCAGGGTGATCGAATCTGTCTTCTCGCGCAGCACCTCGTCGACAGTCTTGACCGTGCCTTCGAGCTTCTCGACCAGCGTCTCGCCCTGGCTGGCGATCAGGCCGTGAACGGTATTGCCGGCTTCCTGGATGCGGCTGACGACGAGCTCGTTCTGCTTGCCGAGCAGCATGTGCACGCCGCGGCCGACCTCGGCGAGGCGGGTGGTGACGCTCTCGCCCTCGCTGCTGATCGAGGTGCGCAGGTTCTCGCCGGTCTCGGTCAGGCGCTGGGTCAGGCTGCTGCTCTGCGTGTCGAACAGGTCGACCAGGGTGCGCCCGCTCTGCTCGAAGCGCTCGGCCACGGTAGCGCCGCGCTGGGTGATCTCCTGGGCGAGGGTGTCGCCCGTGGTGCGCAGCGTCTCGTTGACGGTCTCGGCGCGGCTCGCCAGCGACTCGACGACCTGCGCGCCGGTCTCGCTGATGGCGCGGGTGACGTCGCGGGCGCCGGCGGTCAGCCCCTCGGTGAGCACGGCGCCGGTGCGCTCCAGCGAGCCGGCGATCTCCTGGGCCCGATTGTCGAGCACGGCGGTGACCGACTGGCTGGCGCTGGTCATGCGCTCGCTGACATCGTGCGAGGTCGACTGCAGGCGCTCGACGAGGTCGTTGCCGCGGCCGCTGATCTCGTCGACCATGCGCTCGCCGGCATGGCCGAGCGCCAGCGTGATCTGGTCGCCCTTGTCGGTCAGGCGCGAGGTGACGCGCTCGCCGGCCTCGGCAACGGCCTCGGAGATCGAGCGGCTGGCGGTTTCCAGGTCCTTGGTGATGCTCTCATGCGCGCCTGAGATCGCGAACTTCACCCGCTCGGCATTGCCGACCACGGATTCGCGCTGGGTCACCAGCTCGTCGATCAGGGAGCGCAGACGGATCTCGTTGTCGGCATAGGCACGCTCGAGAGTGGCGATCTCGCCGCGTACGATGGTCTCGAGCTCGCCGGCGCGCGCCACGGCGCGCTCGATGCCGTCGCCCATGGCGGCGACCTCGCGGCGGATGGTCTGGCTCAGCGACAGGACGGAATCCGTCGCGACGACTTCCGGCTCGGCCAGGCGCAGCGCGACCTCCGTCATGGCGCGCGAGACCAGCCGCATCTCCTGCGTCCGGCGATAGAGCGCCGCCAGCACAAAGAAGAACACCACCGGCGTACCGGCGCCGAGCGCCAGCAGCGCCCATTGGCCCGGACCCCAGGCGGCCATGCCGGCCGGCAGGCCTTCGGTGAAGGTACCGTAGCGGCTCACGAGGGTGAAGCCGACTCCGCCGGCCCAGGCGAGGGAGGCGAGAGCGGCGAGCCAATAGGGCCGGCCGGAGGGCCGGGCGGCGAAGGCCTGGACGAGCGAGGAAGAATCCCGGCGGTCGTCATTGGCGACGCGGCTGGTGTCCGGCGCGAGGGCGGGGCGGGCGGGCGCGGGAAGCGGTTCGGATGCGGGCTCGGCACTGGCCGGCGCGCTTTCGACGCGCGGCAGCTCGATCTTGAGCTCGTTCTCGCCCGTCGAGGGCAGCCTCGGTTCGGCGGAAGCCTGCCCCTCGGTCTTCGACGGATCGAGCCTCAGCGCCTCCTCGATCGCCGACATTGCCGCTTCGGTCGGATCCTGGAGCTTGTTCTGCCGGGTCATGAATGCCGCCTCGCTACGCTACTTGCGACGGGCGGTGATGTCCGCCGCAGAGCGGGAACCGGCAGCCTCCAGCCGGATCCCACAAGCGACACGACGCCCATCGTTTACTGTCTCGAAGGGTAGTTGAGGCAAGCAGGGATTGAAACCCGTTTGACCGTCTGATTCACAAACGTCGTTAACGCCTCATTCACCATAACGGCGCTTGATCAGGGGTCAGAAGGCTGCGCGAGTTCCGCAGCGCGAGAGAAAACCGAGTTCCCCCATGTCCCAGACTGCCATCGACCTCGTGCATCTCGCCCGCCAGACCGGCGGCGATGCCGAGCTGGAGCGCGAGCTGCTGATGCTGTTCGCCCAGCAATGCGCCCGTCAACTGCGCGCCATCCATGCCGGCGACGCCAGCGTCGGCCGCGACGCCGCGCACACTTTGAAGGGAGCTGCACGCGCCATCGGCGCCTGGCAGGTGGCCGAGGCTGCCGACCGGATCGAGCAGCAACTCACCCAGGCCGGAGCCGCGCCGCGCGAGGATGCGCTGGACGCGCTGACGCTCGCCGCGGCCGAGGCGCGCGCCGTTATCTCGCGGCTCGACTGCGCGGCCTGACGCCGCAGGGCGGGCGGGGCGGCGCGGCGGAGATCGCCGTTTCGTCCGCTTTCGAAATCTTCTAGAGATGCGATGTCCGCGGGCTTCCCGTTCGCGGGCGATGTCCCTCTCGCGAACCTGCCCGTGGCCCGCCAGGACGCCCGGCCGGTTCCTCCCGCTTGCGCCAGCTGCGCAGCCGCCGCCAGGCGGCCGGAGTTCACGATGCCGAAGATCACTTACATCGACGCCCAGGGCACCAGCCGCACGGTCGAGGGCGAGACGGGTTCGACCGTGATGGAGGTCGCGGTGCGCAACGGCGTGCCGGGCATCGAGGCCGAATGCGGCGGCGCCTGCGCCTGCGCCACCTGTCATGTCTATGTCGACGACGCCTGGACCGAAAAGACCGGCCATGCCGAGCCGATGGAGGAGGACATGCTCGATTTCGCCTTCGACGTCCGCCCGAATTCACGCCTGTCCTGCCAGATCAGGGTCCGCGACGATCTCGACGGCCTCGTGGTGCGTACGCCGGCCCGCCAGGGCTGAGTTTCGGACCCTCGCCGTTATGCCGGGACATCGCGTCACGATGAGCTCGGAACGCGACGAGCCCTCTATCTCGGAACGGGGGAGATGGAGAGGGGGCCAGCGCCCTCCTGTCAATGTCGCGCTGCCTCCTCCTAGCCCTCCCCCGTGCCGGGAGAGGGCTCCTGCGCATCTTCAGCCCTGATTGATCGACTGCAGGGACCGCGGCACCTTTACCGGCCATGATCGCCTTATCGGCGCGGCTCGCGACGACGCGACGCTCTTCCCTTGGGGGAATATGCTCCGACATAGTGTGTAGGCGTCGGTTCCGATCGTTCGACCATGCGGCCGGGCGGGCCACGCCGGAGGAGGATGCGATGTACAAATCGATTCTGGTCCCGGTCGATCTCGCCGAGGCCGAGCTGGCAGGCCCGGCCATCACCGCGGCCGAGGGCTTTGCCACCCAGTCAGAGGGTTCGATCAGGCTGGTCTATGTCCGCTCGCTGGTGCCGATCACCTATATGGAATTCGTGCCGGCGGATTTCGACGCCGGCCAGCAATCCGAATCCGAAGCCAAGCTCGCCGAGATCGCCGCCAAGGTGAATCTGCCGGCCGAGCGCGTCTCGGCTAAGGTCCTGGTCGGCTCGGTCCATGGCGAGGTGCTGGCCGAGGCCGATGCCAGCGGCGCCGACCTGATCGTCATCGGCTCGCACGAGCCCGGCATGCTGGCCTATGTGATCGGCTCGAACGCCTCGACCATCGTGCGCCGGGCGAAGTGCTCGGTACTGGTGGTCAGGTAGCCGCCGTCAGGCCGCCTGCCGGCCCGGGACGAGATCGTCGGGGACCTCGCCGCTCTCAAGATCCCGCGGCCGATTGAGCCGGATCATCGGCCAAACCTGCCAGAACGAGGCTGCCGCGAGCACCAGCCCGAGTCCCGCAGCGGCGGTTGCGCCCTGCTGAAGCGCGCGCAGGCTGAAAAAGCTCAGCATCAGCATGGCGCCGCCACCGGCGAGGGCCAGGGCCAGCCAGAGCAGATAGGGCTTGCCGGCGCGGAAGCGCGCCTTCGGATTGGCGCGCGTGATCGCGGCGGACAGCGCCGCGACGAAGGCGTGATAGCTGATATCGTCACGATCGATGTCGGTGAGCGAGCGCCAGGACAGATTGCCGAAGCTGATCGTCCGACCATCGCTCAAGCGCAGCTGGGTCCGAAACCCCTTCGACGAGACGTTACTCGGCGCATAGATGAAGCGCACCTGCTCGACGGCGGAGAGCCTGACCTGATCGACCTTGCGGGTCGAATCGATCTCCAGCATGTCGCTCTTGAGCCGATAAGCGATCTCGAAGCCGATCGGCTTCGGCCGCTGGCGCCAGAAGGGCAGGGTGGTGTCGTCGCGATTGTCCATGACGCAGCCTCTAGCGGCTGCCAGCGAACTTGTCTCGGCTTTCGCCCATACTACCCAAGCCCGATCCTTGCCGAGCTGCTGCCAGTGTGGCTCTTTTTGCCCATGGAAAAGATCGCCAAAGCGTCCGAAGGTCGAGCGCGGCATCTTCTGCTCGCGCTGCTCTCCGACGGATTTCTCATCGTCGCCACGGTAGCCGCGCTCGTCTTGGGCTTTCTCTGGTTCATGTCGCCGCTCGGCCTCGGCTTCGCCGAGCAGCCCGCCGATCCGGTCAGGAGACAATGGGCCGAGACCCTCCATCGCCTCTCATATTACGTCGGCATCCCCATGCTCCTGATCGGGCAGGCCGTGGCCGTCATCTGCCATATGGGAGGTCATCGTCGCCGGGGCTTGATCATATCCGCCCTGGTCATCGGAGCGTTCGTGCTCTGCGCGGCCCTCGCCCTCGGCCTTCGCCGCTAGCTGGCTGGATCGCCGCCTACCGCGTCAGCGCCTTCATCGCGCCGTCGAGGCCGTCCAGCGTCAGCGGGAACATCCGGCCGCCCATCAGCCCACCGATCTGGCGGATCGACTGGGTGTAGCCCCAGAGGTTCTGCTGGATGGGATTGAGCCAGACCGATTTCGGGAAGCGTTCGGTCAGCCGGCGCATCCAGACCTCGCCGGCCTCCTCGTTCCAGTGCTCGACCGAGCCGCCGGGCATCGCGACCTCATAGGGGCTCATCGAGGCGTCGCCGACGAAGACGAGGCGATAGTCGGCCGGATAGGTCCGCAGCACGTCGAAGGTCGGGATCACCTGGTCGTGCCGGCGCCGGTTCTCCTTCCAGACCCGCTCATAGGGGCAGTTGTGGAAGTAGAAATGCTCGAAATGCTTGAACTCGGCCCGTGCCGCTGAGAACAGCTCCTCGGCCAGCTCGATATGCCAGTCCATCGAGCCGCCGACGTCGAGAAAGAGCAGGACCTTCACGGCATTGTGCCGCTCGGGCCGGAGCTTGACGTCGAGATAGCCGTGCTTGGCGGTCTCGGTGATGGTCTGGTCGAGGTCGAGCTCCTCGGCGGCGCCGGTGCGGGCGAATTTGCGCAGGCGGCGCAGCGCGATCCGCAGATTGCGCACGCCGAGCTCGCGCGTGTCGTCGAAATCCTTGAACTCGCGCTTATCCCAGACCTTCACCGCCCGGAAATTGCGGTTCTTGTCCTGGCCGATGCGCACGCCTTCGGGATTGTAGCCATAGGCGCCATAGGGCGAGGTACCGGCGGTGCCGATCCATTTCGAGCCGCCCTGATGGCGGCCCTTCTGCTCGGCTAGGCGCTGTTTCAGCGTTTCGAGCAGCTTCTCCCAGCCGAGGGCCTCGAGCTGGGCCTTCTCCTCGTCGGTCAGGAATTTCTCGGCGAGTTTGCGCAGCCACTCTTCGGGGATGCCGACCTGCTCGAAGGCCTTGCCCAGGGTCTCCATGCCCTTGAAGACCTCGGCGAAGACACGGTCGAAGCGGTCGAGATGGCGCTCGTCCTTCACCAGGCAGGTGCGGGCAAGATAGTAGAACTCGTCGACGCGATAGTCGGCGAGCTCAGCCTCGACGCCTTCCAGCAGCGCAAGATACTCGCGCAAGGTCACCGGGACCTTGGCTGCGCGCAGATCGGTGAAGAGGCGGAGGAACATCGCGCTACTGTGGCCAGGAGCGCATCGAGGTCAAGCTGCGGCGGCTCGCAGGCCGTTTAACCGATCAGCTTGCGTTGCAGGCTGATCGGTCAAGCGGCCTCCACGGAAGTGGGAGCCGCCGCTGTCCAACAAGGCTCAGGCGACGGCGTCGGCCAGATCCTTGGTGACCTTGAACTTCACGACCGTCTTGGCCGGGACCTTGATGGTCGCGCCGGTCGACGGGTTGCGGGCCTCGCGGGCTTCGCGCTTGGCCGCCGCCAGCTTGCCGATGCCGCCGAGCGTGACGTCGCCGCCCGACTTCAGCGTCTTGGCGACGACGCCGGCGAGCGAGCCGAGGATGGCCGAGACATCGGCCTTGGTCTTGCCCGTCTCGTCCGCGATCGCGGCGATCAGTTCGTTCTTGGTCATGAAAACCTCCTGAGACCAATGATGTTTAAATTGACGCCGTGCCGGACCCCAGCGGACTCCGGCGCAACGCGGCGAATCGACGCGCTCTCGCGCACGAACCCGCCATTTGACATGCCCGCCGCCGAAACACGACGGCATCGGCCGTACATACGCACAGCAATCGGCTTCGTTCCTGTCAAAAGCCGCGAAATTGCGGCGGTTTTCACCAGCTTTGTGGAGCGATTGACAAAACACCCCGGATTATTTGAAGTTTGAAATAATTCGGGGGAGCGGAACGCGGCATGAAGGCCATCATCATCGGCGGCGGCATCGGGGGGCTGTCACTGGCCCTGATGCTGCACGCGCGCGGCATCGCCGCGACGGTCTACGAGCAGGCGAGCGAGATCCGCGAGGTCGGCGTCGGCATCAACACGCTGCCGCATGCGATCCGCGAGCTCGCCGAACTCGGCCTGTTGCCGGCGCTCGATGCGGTGGCGATTCGCACGCGCGAACTGGTCTACATGAACCGCTTCGGCCAGACCGTATGGCGCGAGCTGCGCGGCCTGCACGCCGGCGCACCTGTCCCGCAGTTCTCGATCCATCGCGGCCGGCTCCAGGGCGTGATTCGTGATGCGGTGATCGAGCGGCTGGGCGCCGATGCGATCCGCACCGGCCGCCGCCTGCAGGGCTTCCTGCAGGACGAGGGCGGTGTCACCGCGCATTTCGCCGATGCCAGGCTGGGCGAGGGCGGCGAGACGGCGCGCGCCGACATCCTGATCGGCGCCGACGGCATCCATTCGACGGTACGGGCGCATTACTTCCCGAATCAGGGCGGGCCGCGCTGGAACGGCATCCAGATGTGGCGCGGTGCCTGCGACTGGCCGGCTTTCCTCGACGGCGAGAGCATGATCATCGCCGGCGGCATGGCCGGCAAGCTGGTGCTCTACCCGATCGCCGAAGGCGGCAGGCAAGGCACGCGCCTGACCAACTGGGTGGTCAACATCCGCACCGGCGACCCGGCCAAGCCGCCGCCCAAGGAGGCCTGGTCCAAGGCCGGCCGGCTGGAGGACGTGCTGCCCTTCGCCCGGCGCTTCACGGTGCCCGGCGTCGATATCCTCGCTCTGATCAAGGCAAGCGGCACCTTCTGGGAATACCCGATGTGCGACCGCGATCCGTTGCCGCGCTGGAGTCATGGCCGGGTGACGCTGCTCGGCGACGCCGCCCATCCGATGTACCCGGTCGGCTCCAACGGCGCCTCGCAGGCGATCCTCGATGCGCGCTGCCTCGCCGATCTCCTGGTCAAGGCCGAGCATCCGCGCCACGCGCTCGCCGCCTATGAGGCGCTGCGCCTGCCGGCGACGGCCGAGATCGTCGCGATGAACCGGGCAGGCGGACCGGAGCGCGTCATCGATGCGGTCGAGGCGCTCGCTCCCAACGGCTTCGACGATGTCGAGCGCGTCCTGCCCTATGGCAAGCGCGAGCAGATCGTGAAGGCCTATGCCGGCAAGACCGTGCTCTCGGTCGCGCAACCGGCGAAAGGCTGAGGCCGCCTTAGCGCCAACATCGGTGCGTTTCTCTCAAACAGGCCGCATGCTCTGCAAGAGATCGCGCAGGGTCGGGTCTCGCAGAGCGGTTGCTCTTGCGACGAGCGCATGCGTGGACAATCCCATCCGAGCTGCATCCCGGAACTCGCGGGGTGTCGTGCCGAACTCCTTCTTGAAGGACCGGCTGAAGCTCGATGGATCGTGAAAACCAAAACGCATGGCGACCGCCCAAACGGAGCGGTCCTCACTCGCACGGGACAATTCGATGCAGCAGCGCTTCAGGCGCCGCCTCTGGATGAAATGCCCCACGCCGCCTTCGCCTTCGAGAAGCCGGTAAAGCTGTGAGCGCGACATTCCGGCCAATTGGCAGATCATGGCCGGGCCAAGGGCAGGGTCGTGAAGGTTGGCATCCACGAGACGCGTCACCTTTTGCATCCGAATGACTGCGAGTGGCGCGGAGGTGAGGGGATCGGCCTCGACCCCCAATGACGGGATGATGCAAGCGCGAAGCAGGCCTCGCAAAGCGAGGCTCAGGTTCGGCATCTCGGCGCCGGTGACCGCGGACGCGCTCCGTGAGAGCAGCACCATGAAGTCGGCCAGAAGCGCCCCCAAGGGCCCATCGATCGGGCGACCTTCGGCCTTTTCCAGGATCGTGCCAAGTTCTGGGAACGTATCTCGCGGAAGATAGAGCTGGAGTCGTTCGTCCGCCTCGCGGGCGCTCACGACGGTGCGACCAAGCGAGGCTATGAAAGGGAGCCCCGCGGGGATGTCCATCGACCGGCCGGCCCCGGCTTGCCCCACCGTTCGCACATTGCCGATCGTAAGGACCCAATGATCGACGGGATTGCGCCTGATCAGCTCAGGTGTCCGGACCGCCTGGAGCTTGGGCGCTCGCACGCGGCTCAGTCCGAAGCCACTGAAATTCCAGGTCTCGCTGCTTGCGAGGAAGCCTTGCTCGGGGTCGCTGGCTTCGGCGTCGAAGACAGGGTCGAACCAGGCGCGCCAGGCGTCCAGCTGCTTCGCCGGGTCGATGCCGGCGGTAGAAAAAGCGGTGGGCTGCATCGGGCCTCTCCGTCGCCAGTGTCTTCGGCCTTCCTCCGATCCTCACGTAGCGTCAAGTTAATTCCACCCGGGCCGGGCGCGTTCCCCGCCGTCTCAGTGCCGCGCGACCTGCACCAGCGGCGCGATCCGGTCGATGCGGTTGGTCCAGATGCCGGGGAGGGGCCGTGCGAGGGCAGCCAGATCCTCGGCTCGGTCGATGCCGGCGGAGCCGTCGCCACCGACCAAGGGGCCGGCGACGATGACCTCGCTGCCGGCGGCGCGCATGCGGTTCGTGAATCGTGCCGGCCAGCCCCAGATCCAGCTGGTGTAGTTGGAAGGGATCAGCAGCAGCTGCCGTTCGCAGGCTTCGGGCGTCAATCCGGCCCAGCCGAGCGCGAGATGGTGGATCAGGCAGCGCTTCTCCGCCTCCTTGGACATGGTGCGCATGGTCGGGATACGCGCGCGCAGGACCGTTATCGGGCGATCGCCGCCATAGGCCATCAGCAGCGAAAGCTGCGCCGGAGGAAGCTTCAGCAGGCGATCGGCAAGAGCCTCGCCCTCGCGCGGATCGTTGCTCTTGACGTTGATCAGCAGGCGCCGGTCGGGAAAGCGCGCCAGAACCTCGTCCAGCGACGGCATCAGGCCGATGCCCTTGCCGCGGAACGGGTAGGTCTTGCCGCCATCGGCCGTATAGCCATGGCCGATGTCGAGCGCCTTGAGCTCGGCCAGTGTCTTCTCGCGGGTGACGCCCGTGCCGTTGGTGCGGCAGTCCAGCGTCCAGTCATGGATCACGCCGAATTGGCCGTCGGTGGTCGGGTGGACGTCGAATTCGACGATGTCCGCTCCCGCCGCGAAAGCCGCCTCCATCGCGGCCAGCGTATTCTCCAGATAGGGATGCTCCGGCGGGTTGATACGACTCGCCGTGCAGGTCGTGTCGGTGACACCGCTTGATGGATAGGTCTGCGCCAGCCCGCGATGCGCCAGCAGCACGGGTCGTTCCGTCGCCGCCGGCGCCAGCAGCGCGGTGTTCTGAACGAATGCGGTGATGCCTAAAGCGGCGGCGACAATGCCCGCGGCGAGCCAGAATCGTTGCATCGCTATCCCCTCGAATCGGGGCGCGATGTCGGCGGCGCAAGCCGGCGAAATTCAGCCGGAAATCAGGCGCCTTCCGTCAGCTCGACGATGCGTGCCTTCAGCGCCGTGTTTTCCAGCTTGAGCTGACGCAGACGCCGCACGAGGTCGAGGGGGATCGGTGCCTCGTCCTGCCTTGTGGCGGCGGCGAAGGAGACGCCGATACGCTCGGCATCACGCCAGCGGCTGCGCACCATCCGGCTCTCGCGCTTAAGCGGAAAATAGAGCTCGAACAGTTCGGGCAGAACAGCGCTGTTCGAGAATACCAGCAATGCGCCGTCCTCCGACAGATTCCTGACCGTGCAGTCCAGCGTCGACTGGCGCTGGTTGAAGATGGCCTTACCGCCGATCAGGGTCCGGTTGCGGACTGAGCGGCGGCGTTCAAGGAAAGTGGTCGCGGCGGACATGGTCTAGACACCTGTTCTAGCTCAGGTTGAAACCATGCCCGCTAATGCTGCCGGTTGCAGCAGTAAGTCTTTCTTAACCTTAACTGCTCAGGCGCCGTCGGGCGGAGGCGGCAGGAAGTCGATCTCGTAGCGCGCCGACAGGGCGACGACCTCGGCCGGATTCTGCTCCTTCATCGAATGGATCGCCCAGAACAGGTCGTAGAGCCGTCCCGTGGGCGCGACCCAGAACAGGCACTTCACCGGAGCATCGCTCTTGTTGAACAGGCCGTGCGGGATGTTGCGCGGCAGCTTGATCAGGTCGCCGGGCAGGGCATGCGATTCCTGGCCGTCGAGCACGAGGTCGAGCCGGCCCTCGAGCATGTAGACGAACTCGTCCTGCGTCGGGTGGATATGCGGCGGCACGAAGGTGCCGGGCGGGAAGGTGGCGTGCCAGGCGAAGCTGTCCTCGCTCAGCATCTTCGGCACATAGGTCTGGCCGAGGATGTTCCAGGAGATCGCGTCGATCCCCTCATTGGCCTTGGTCACGCCGGCTGTGAGCGGTTTCATCCTCGGTCTCCTTCTTCAAAGATGCAGGAAGCGGTCCTTGACCGCGCTGTCGCTGCGCAGGTCGTCGCTGCTGCCGCGCCAGGCGACGCGGCCCTTCTCCAGCACGACATGCCGGTCGGCGATCCTGGCGAGCGCGTCGACGTTCTTGTCGATCACCAGGATCGACTCGCCCTCGGCCTTCAGCGCCGCGAGGCAGGTCCAGATCTCCTGCCGGATGATCGGCGCCAGCCCTTCGGTGGCCTCGTCGAGGATGACAAGCTTGGGATTGGTCATCAGCGCGCGGCCGATCGCCAGCATCTGCTGCTCGCCGCCGGAGAGCTGGTTGCCGCGATTGGCCTTGCGCTCCCTGAGGCGCGGCAGGAAGGCGTAGACGCGCTCAAGCGTCCAACGCGCCTTGCCAAAGCGGCTCGCGGCAGTGGCGATCAGATTCTCCTCGACCGAGAGCGTTGGGAACACTTGGCGTCCCTCCGGCACCAACCCGATGCCGGCCTGCGCCAAGCGGAACGGTGCGCTGCCGGTGAGGTCGACGCCGCCGAAGCTGACGCGGCCGGCGCGGGGTCGGATCAGGCCCATGACGGCGCGCACCGTCGTGGTCTTGCCCATGCCGTTGCGGCCGAGCAGGGTCACGACCTCGCCGGCCCCGACCGCAAGATCGACGCCGAACAGGATCTGCGCCTCGCCATAGCCGGCATCGAGGTTTTCGACGGTGAGCACGGGCTAGCCCTCCTCGCCGAGATAGGCTTCGCGCACGGCCGGATCGGCCCTGACGACAGCTGGATCACCCGAGGCGATGACGCGGCCATAGACCAGCACGCTGACCGTGTCGGCAAGCGCGAACACCGCCTCCATGTCGTGCTCGACCAGCAGCATGGCGTAACGCCCCTTCAGGCTCTTGAGCAGCGCAATCAGGCGCTCGCCCTCTTCCTTGCCGACGCCGGCAAGCGGCTCGTCGAGCAGGATCGCCGCCGGCTCCAGCGCCAGCGCCATGGCGATCTCCAGCGCCCGCTTCTCGCCATGCGACAGGCTGCCGGCCGGGACATGGGCGCGCTCCGACAGGCCGACCGCGTCCAGCGCGGCGCGGGCAGGGCGGTTCAGGCGCTCGTCGCCGGCGGCGTTGCGGAAGAAGGAGAGCGGATGGCTCGCCTTGGCCTGCACGCCGAGCGCGACGTTCTCCAGCGCCGAGAGCGAGGCGATGGTCGAGGTGATCTGGAAGGTCCGCGCCAGACCGTGGCGGGCGCGCTTCTCGGCGTTGAAGGCGGTGACGTCCTGGCCGCGGAAGCGGATCGTGCCGTCGTCCGGCGTCAGCATGCCGGAGATCTGGTGGACCAGCGTCGTCTTGCCGGCGCCGTTCGGGCCGATCAGCGCATGAAGTTCGCCGGGGGCGACGGCAAGGCTGACGCCGTCGGTAACCTTCAGTGCGCCGAACGACTTGCGCACGCCGTCGAGAACGAGGACCGGCTCAGCCATGACGCCCGCCCAGCTTGCGCAGCATCCCGACGATACCGCCGCGGGTGAACAGCACGAACAGGATGATCATCGGCCCGAAGATCACGCGCCAATGCTCGGTCAGATGCGAGAGGGCATCCTCTGCGATCAGATAGGCGATCGCGCCGATGATCGCGCCGTGCAGCGAGCCGACGCCGCCGAGCACCGCCATGAAGATCAGTTCGCCCGAGCGCTGCCAGGACATGAAGGCCGGGCTGACGAATTCGGTGTGGTTGGCGAGGAAGAAGCCGGACAAGCCCGCCAGCATGCCGCTGATCACATAGGCGATGAGGCGCACGCGGGTGACGTCGAAGCCGGTGACGCTGACCCGGACCGGGTTCTCCCGTGCCGCCCTGAGCACCCGGCCGAAGCGCGAGGCGACGAGGCCGCGCACCAGCAGATAGGCGCCGGCGAGCGCGATCAGCACGCTGTAATAGAATGAGGTCCGGTTCGCGAACGGGTTGAAGCCGAGGATGGAGCTCTTCTCGTAGAGCGTCAGCCCGTCATCGCCGCCATAGGTCGAGAGCGCCTGCGCCAGGAAATAGACCATCTGGCCGAAGGCGAGCGTGATCATGATGAAGGCGACGCCGCGTGTGCGCAGGCAGACCGCCCCGGTGATCGCGCCGAACAGCGCACAGACGCCGAGGATCACGGGCAGGATGACGAGCGCCTCGCTCTTGCCCTCGGTGATCATGATGCCGGTGACATAGGCACCGATGCCGAGGAAGGCGGCATGGCCGAAGGAAACGAGCCCGCCGACGCCGAGGATGAGGTCGAGCGAGAGCGCGGCGATGGCGAAGATCAGCGCCCGCGTCAGCAGAGCGAGCCAGCCGGCCGGCATACCGATGGTGACGGCGAGCGGCGCCAGCGCGAGCAGCAGGAACAGGATGGCTGGCAGCACCACCTTGGCGCGCTCGCGCGGCGGCGCGACGCTGGTGACCTCGGCCGTTGTCGCGGCCGAGGTCATGTCCGCCCCCGCGCCGGCAGCAGGCCTTCCGGCCGCACGAACAGCACCACTGCCATCAGCAGGTAGATCAGCATCGAGGACAGGGCCGCGCCGGTCGCCCGCGCCGAGGGCGCGCTCATGAACAGCCTGAGCAGGTCGTTCATGAAGGAGCGGCCGAGCGTATCGACCAGGCCGACGATCAGCGCCGCCACAAAGGCGCCGCGGATCGAGCCGATGCCGCCGATGACGATGACGACGAAGGCGAGGATCAGCACGGTGTCGCCCATGCCGGGCTCGACCGAGAGGATCGGCGCCGCCATCGCGCCGGCGAAGCCTGCCAGCATCGTGCCGAAGGCGAAGACGATCATGAACAGCTTGCGGATGTCGACACCGAGCGCCGAGACCATCGGCGCATTCGAGGCGCCGGCGCGCAGCAGCATGCCGGTGCGGGTCTTCTCGACGATGAACCAGAGCAGGGCGCCGACCGCCAGCCCCGAGCCGATCAGGGCGAAGCGATAGGTCGGATAGAGGATGCCGTCCATCAGCGCGACATTGCCGGTCAGGAATGCCGGCAGCGGCACGGAAAGGGGAGCGGCGCCCCAGACCATCTTGACGCCTTGGTTGAGCAGCAGGATCAGCCCGAAGGTCGCCAGCACCTGGTCGAGATGGTCGCGCTCATAGAGATGGCGGAAAACCAGGAATTCGAGCGCGAGGCCGAAGACCAGCGCTGCCGCCAGCGCCAGCACCAGCCCGAGCACGAAGGAGCCGGTCAGTGCGACGAAGGTCACGGCGAGATAGGCGCCGAGCATATACTGCACGCCATGCGCCAGGTTGATGAAGTCCATCACGCCGAAGACCAGCGTCAGCCCTGCCGCCACCAGGAACAGCAGGATGCCGAACTGCAGCCCGTTCAGGATCTGGACGATGAGGAGGCCGGTGGTCATGCGCTTGCGCAACTCGGCTTGAGAACAACAGATGCCGTCATCCCGGCCGCAGCGGAGCGGAAAGCCGGGATCCATGCCTGAACATCGATCGGTCTGGCATGGATCCCGGGTCGGGCTTAAGCCCGCCCGGGATGACCATTCAGGTCGCGGTGAAGGACGTCGCTGTCACTTCAGCGCGCAATCCTTCGCATGCGGGTCGGCATAGTCCTCGAACACCTTCTGGGCGATCTCGGTCTGGAACTTGCCGTCTGCCCGCTTGGCGACCTTGACCAGGTAGAAGTCCTGGATCGGATAGCCATTGGTGTTGAACTTGAACTTGCCGCGCAGCGAGGTGAAGTCGGCCTTCTTGATCGCGGCGCGCAGCTTGTCCTTGTCGGCGGTGCCACCGGCGGCCTTGACCGCCGAGTCGATGAGCAGCGCTGCGTCGAAGGCCTGCTGGGCATAGGAGCCGGGCACGATCTTGTAGGCGGCTTCATAGGCCGAGACGAACTTCTTCGTCTGCGGGTTGTCCATGTTCGGCGCCCAGGTCATGCCGCCGAACATGCCGACCGCCGCGTCCTGCTGCGCCGGCAGGGTCGACTCGTCGACCGTGAAGGCGGAAAGGAAGGGCACCTTGCCGGTCAGGCCGGCCTGCGACCACTGCTTGACGAAATTGACGCCGAGGCCGCCAGGCAGGAAGGCGAAGACCACGTCCGGCTTGGCCGAGGCGATCTTGGCGAGCTCGGCCGAGAAGTCGAGCGCGTTCAGCGGGACATAGACCTCGTCGAGGACCTCGCCCTTGAAGTAGCGCTTGAAGCCCGCGAGCGAGTCCTTACCCGCCTGGTAGTTCGGCGCGATGATGTAGGCCTTCTTGTAGTTCTGGTCCTGCGCGTACTTGCCGAGCACCTCGTGGACCTGGTCGTTCTGGTACGAGGTCACGAAGAAGTTCTGGTGGCAGGCCTTGCCGGCCATGGTCGAGGGGCCGGCATTCGGGCTGATCAGGATCGCGCCGGAATCGAGCACCGGCTTGGCGATCGCGCCGAGGATGTTCGAGAACACCGGGCCGACGACGAAGTCGACCTTGCCGCCCTCGACGAAGCTGCGGACCTTGCCGACGGCGACGTCGGGCTTCAGCTCGTCGTCGATTACGGTGATCTGCACCGGCACGCCGCCGAGCTTGCCGCCGTTCTGGTCGACCGCGAGCTGGAAGCCGTCGCGGACCTGCTGGCCGAGCGAGGCGGCAGGCCCGGTCAGCACGCTGACCACGCCGATCTTCAAGGGCTCCTGCGCCTGGGCGGTGGCGAGCCCGAGTGCGAGCACGCCGGCGCCGAGCGACAGGGTGAATTTGAGCGTCATGTCCGATGTCCTCCCGGGACGTGGCAGATGCGACCGCCGGCGGGGTTCCCCATCCCGTCCATGCGGCGTCGGCAGCCATATTGTTTCAAGCTTAAAATATCTGCAAGGGGTTCTCGTGGGGAATTTTCTTGCGTGGGGAAGGGCGTCATTCTCGGGCGTAGCGAAGCGTAGACCCGAGAATCTCATGACGAGAAGGCGCTGTACGGCGCCTCCTCCGGCAAGAGATGCTCGGGACGAGCCCGAGCATGACGCTTCCTCGGTCGTCGAGGTCAGGCCTGCACGCCGTCGACGTACCAGTCCATCTTCGAGAGCATCTCGTCCGAAGCCGTCTCGCCGGCCTTGAGGCGCAGCGTGCCCTTCTGGTCCTTGAGCTCGCCGGTGAAGGGGTGGAGCGTGCCGGCCGCGATGCCCTTCTGCACTTCGTCCGCCGCGGCGCGCGCCGCCGGCGTGACGGCGTCGTTATAGGGCGCGAGCTTGACCATGCCTTCCTTGAGGCCGTGCCAGACGTCGCCGGTCTTCCAGGTTCCGTCCATCGCCTCCTTGACGCGCTTGATGTAGTAGCCCGACCAGTCGTCGACGATCGCCGAGAGATGCGCCTTGGGCGCGAAGGCCTTCATGTCCGAGGCCTGGCCGAAGGCGAAGACGCCGCGCTGCTCGGCCGCCTGCAACGGGGCGGCGGAATCGGTGTGCTGGGTGATCATGTCGGCGCCCTGGTCGATCAGCGCCTTGGCCGCATCGGCCTCCTTGGCCGGGTCGTACCAGGTCGAGCACCAGATCACCTTGGTCTTGAAGTTCGGGTTCACCTTCTTCGCCGCGAGATGGAAGGCGTTGATGCCCATCACCACCTCCGGGATCGGGAAGGAGGCGACATAGCCGGCCTGGCCGGTCTTCGACATGTGCCCGGCGATGGTGCCGATCGCAGCCCGGCCCTCATAGAAGCGGGCATTGTAGGTCGCGACGTTCTCGGCGCGCTGATAGCCGGTGGCGTGCTCGAAGAAGATCTTCGGGAACTGCTTGGCGACCTGGATCGTCGGGTTCATGAAGCCGAACGAGGTGGTGAAGATGAGCTGATTGCCGGCCTGGGCCAGCTGGCGGATGGCACGAGCGGCATCCGGACCCTCGGCGACGTTCTCGATGAAGCTGGTCTTGATCTTGTTGCCGTATTCCTTCTCCAGAGCGAGGCGGCCCTGATCGTGGGTCCAGGTGTAGCCATGGTCGCCGATCGGGCCGACATAGACGAAGCCGACGCCGAACGGCGCCTGGGCGCGCGCGCCGACCAGCGGCAGGGCTGAGCTCGCGGCGGCGCCGGCGAGAAGAGTGCGGCGGGTGATGATGGTCGACATGATGATGCTCCCCGTTATCGGTTGCGGCGTCGCTACGACGCCGGGAAAGGCTTGCCGAGGCAGGCGGGCGCGTCGCGTCCGCCGGTCCTCCGTCCTAGCGACATCATGGTCAGAACCACAATCGTCGCAAGGTAGGGGGTCATCGCCAGCACCTCGGGCGCGATGAAGCTGAGGCCGGCCGCCTTGGCCTGCAATTCGAAGGTCGCCACCGCGCCGAAGAGATAGGCGCCGATCAGGAGCCGGCCCGGCTTCCAGGCCGCGAAGACGACGAGTGCGAGCGCGATCCAGCCGCGCCCGGCGGTCAGCCGATCGGCCCACATCGGGGTGAGGGCCAGGGAGAAATAAGCGCCGCCTAAGCCCGCGAGCGCCCCGCCGAAGGCGGTCGCGGCGGTGCGGATCGCCAGAACGCGATAGCCGATGGCATGGGCGGAATCGGCGTTCTCGCCGACGGCGCGCAGGATCAGCCCGGCCTTGGTCCGGCGCAGGAACAGGCTGACGGCGAGGACGAGCGCGAGCGAGAGATAGACGATCGCGTCATGGCCAAAGACGAGCCGTAGCCAGGGATGCTGGGCATAATCGGCTGGGAAAAGCGGGCCGAGCCGCGTGATCGTGCGCCCGACGAAGCCGGCGCCGATCAGCGAGGAGGCGCCGATGCCGAAGATCGTCAGGGCAAGGCCGGTCGCGACCTGGTTGGAGCCGAGCCCGAGCGTCAGCAGCGCGAAGATCATCGCTGCGGCAACGCCCGCCAGCGTGGCGGCCAAAAGCCCGAGCGGGACGCTGCCGGTGGAATAGGCGACAGCGAAGCCGGCTACCGCGCCGCAGAGCATCATGCCCTCAACGCCGAGATTGAGGACGCCGGCCTTCTCGGTGACGAGTTCACCGAGACCTGCAAGCAGGATCGGCGTCGCCGCCGCGGCGAGCGTCATGAAGATCGAGACGAGGATGGCGGCGGTCATGGCGCGCTCCTCACCGGGCGCGTCTTCCAGGCGAGCCGGTAGCGCACCAGCACATCGGTCGCGAGCAGGAAGAACAGCAGCAGCGCCTGGAACATGCCCGTCGCCGCGGCAGGCAGGCGTACCGTGCTCTGGGCGATCTCGCCGCCGACATAGGTCACCGCCAGCACCAGCGCGCCGAAGACGATGCCAACAGGCGAGAGTCGGCCGAGGAAGGCGACGATGATCGCGGTGAAGCCGTAGCCGACCGGGAATTGCGGGGTGAGCTGGCCGAAAGGGCCAGCGGCCTCGAACAGGCCGGCAAGTCCGGCGAGGCCGCCGCCGGCGAGCAGCGCCGCCCAGGTCACGCGGTTCGCATCGAAGCCGCCATGGCGGGCGGCGGCCGGCGCGCGCCCGACGACGCGCACCGCATAGCCGGCGACGGTCTTGCCGAGCACGAACCAGGCGACCAGCGCGAGCAGGATCGCCAAGGGCACGCCGAGATGGACGAGCGAGCCCTCCGCGACCGCCGGCAGTGTCTGGCTGCCGCTGAACATTTTTGTCTGCGGGAAATTGAAGCCGTCCGGGTCCTTCCACGGGCCGCGCACGAGGTAATACAGGAACTGCACCGCGACATAGGTCAGCATCAGGCTGGTCAGGATCTCGCTGACCTGCAGGCGGACCTTGAGCAGGGCAGGCAGTGCCGCCCAGGCCGCGCCGCCGACAATCCCGGCGAGAGCCATGGCGGGCAGGATCCACCAGCCGGTCATGTCATGGGTCAGGAGCGCGACACCGGTACCCGCAATCGCGCCCATAACGTATTGCCCTTCGGCGCCGATGTTCCAGACATTGGCGCGAAACCCGATGGCGAGGCCGAGCGCGATCATGATGAGAGGCGCCGCCTTGACGCCGAGATCGGCCCAGCGCTGCGGCTCGATCAGCGGCGTGACGAAGATCGCCGTGACCGCGCGCAGGCCGTCATAGCCGATCGCGCCGAAGATCAGCATGCCGGTCAGCATGGTCAGCCCGATCGCGATCAGCGGGCTGAGGTACAGCATCGCCTTGCTGGGCTCGCGCCGGCGCCGCCACTCAAGCATGCGCCGGCTCCTCGGCATGGCTCTCGCCGTGGATGCCGCCCATCAGCAGGCCGATCTCTTCGAGCTTTAAGCCCGCGACGGGGCGCGCCGGCGACAGCCGGCCTTCATTGATCACGCAGAGCCGGTCGGAGAGCTCGAGCAGCTCGTCGAGATCCTGCGAGATCACCACGATCGCCGAGCCCTGTGCTGCAAGATCGACCAGGGCCTGCCGGATAGCCGCTGCGGCGCCGGCATCGACGCCCCAAGTCGGTTGCGCGACCACCAGCACGTCGGGTTTCTGCCCGATCTCGCGACCCATGATGAATTTTTGCAGGTTGCCACCGGAGAGCGAGCCGGCGAGGGCGCTCGGTCCTGTCGTGCGGACATCGAAGCGGGCGATGACATCGCCGGCATAGCGCTCGACCGGCCCCTGTCGGATCAGGCCGGAGGGGGCGAGCGGTAGGCGATGGCGCGCGGTGAGCACGACATTCTCGGCGAGCGAGAAATCGGGCACGGCGGCATGGCCGTTGCGCTCTTCGGGCACGCAGGCAAGACCGGCGGCGCGGCGGGCGCCGGCATCCGAAAAGCCGATCGGCCGGCCATCGAGCCTGATCGCATCGTTGCGGGCGGCGATGTGCTCGCCCGAGAGCGCCAGCAGCAACTCGGCCTGGCCGTTGCCGGCGACGCCGGCGATGCCGAGGATCTCGCCGGCCTGAGCCGAAAACGAGATGCCCTTCAGGCTGGTGCCGAAGGGCGGTTCGCCCGGCATGTCGAGCTTCTCGACGGAAAGTCGTGCCGCGCCGGCCTTGCCGTCACTGGCCGGACGATCGAGGCTTTTGAGTTCCGCGCCGATCATCAGTTCGGCCATGCGCCGCGTCGTCTCGACGCGCGGATCGCAGGTGGCGACGACCTTGCCGCCACGCAGGATGGTCGCGGCCTCGCAGAGCGCTTTGATCTCGTGCAGCTTGTGGCTGATGTAGAGGATCGAGCAGCCCTCGCTGGCGATCTGGCGCAGCGTCTCGAACAGCCGCTCGACCTCTTGTGGGGTGAGCACCGAGGTCGGCTCGTCCATGATCAGCAGCTTGGGCTTCTGCAGCAGGCAGCGCACGATCTCGATGCGCTGGCGCTCGCCGACCGAGAGCGTGTGCACCGCGCGGTCGGGATCGAGCGGCAGCGAATAGCTGTCGAGGATCGCCTTGATCCGCGCCTTCAGCTCCTCGGCCGGCACGGTCTCGTCGAGCCCGAGCGCGATGTTCTCCAGCACGGTCATGCCGTCGAACAGCGAGAAATGCTGGAAGACCATGCCGATACCCAGCTTGCGCGCCGCCTTGGGCGAGGCGATCTCGACCGGGCGGCCGTCGAAGCTGATCTCACCTTCGTCGGCGCGCTGCACGCCATAGATGATCTTGACCAGGGTCGACTTGCCGGCGCCGTTTTCGCCAAGCAGCGCATGGATCTCGCCGGGACGGACGCTGAGGCTGATGTCCTGGTTGGCCTTCACGCCCGGAAAGCTCTTCGAGACATGGGCGAGCGCCAGCCGCAAAGGTGCCGTCTGGTCAGGCGGCTGCGTCATGGCGGTTCCGTGCCCTCGCGCGTCCCGTGGCAGACCTCCCCACGAGGCCCGCCTTCTCGCCAAGCAAGCAACGCACCAGCTCGGCACTCGTCAAGGCGGCGATCACCTCCGGACGCTTGTCATGCACATCCGATCCACCGATCGGGCAGATGAGCCCGGTCAAAGCCGTGCTGCCGGGGTGGCGGCGGCGGAAGCTCGCTTCGAAGCGGGCGCGCTTCGTGCCTGAGCCGATCATGCCGACATAAGCCGCGTCGCCAAGCAGCAGCGCCGCCTCGGCCAGGCGATAATCGAGCGCATGGCTATGGGTCAGCACGACGAAGGCCGAGCCAGGCCGGGCATTAGCGAGTGCAGTCTCTGGATCGTCGAGCTGCACGCAGGGGACGGTCGTCGGCACCTCGTCGAACTGGCCGGGCCGATCGTCGATCAGGATTACTGCTACCGGCAGCAGAGCGAGGCTGCGCGCCAGCGCCTTGCCGGTATGGCCGGCGCCGAAGATCAGCACTTGCGGTCGCTCGGCGGCGGCTTTCGCCTCGTCCTGCCTCAGCGCTTCGAGATGGGCTGCTGTCGTCGGTTCCATCATCACCCGCACGCGCCCGCCGCAGCATTGGCCCATTTGAGGGCCGAGCGGGATGTCGATCAGCTGCCGCGGCCCGCCGCTGTCGAGCAGGATGCGGGCAAGGTCGACGCAGTGGAATTCGAGCTGGCCACCGCCGATCGTGCCGGCGCTGCCGCGGGCGCTGACGATCATCGTCGTGCCGGCTTCGCGCGGGGTCGAGCCCTGGGCCTCCGCGATACGGACGATGACGGCGCCCTCGGCGAGGTTGGCGGCGAGGAACTCGGCGGGGGTCATCGCGCTGCCTCCGCCAAGGCCTGGACCCGCTCGACTGCGTCGAGCACCCGCTCGGGCGTCGCCGGTGCATCGAGCTGCGGGCAGAAGCGGTGGTCGCCGACGCTGGCGACTGCATCGGAAAGTGCATGCAGCACGCTGATCGCCAGCATCAGCGGCGGCTCGCCGACCGCCTTGGAGCGATGGATGGTGTGCTCGCGATTGGGCGTCTTCTCCAGCAGCGCGACGTTGAAGATGCGCGGCCGGTCGGAGGCGACGGGAATCTTGTAGGTCGAGGGCGCGTGGGTCCTGAGCCGCCCCTTCTCGTCCCAGACCAGCTCCTCGGTGGTCAGCCAGCCCATGCCCTGGATGAAGCCGCCCTCGATCTGGCCCTTGTCGATCGCCGGGTTCAGCGAGTTGCCGCAATCATGCAGGATGTCGACGCGCTCGACCTTGTACTCGCCGGTCAGCGTGTCGATCGCGACCTCGGCTGCGGCTGCGCCGTAGGCGAAATAGTAGAAGGGGTGGCCGCGCCCGGCCTTGCGGTCCCAATGGATTTTCGGCGTCGCATAGAAGCCCGTGGCCGAGAGCTGGACGCGGGCCATATAGGCCGCCTTGACCAGCTCGACGAAACCGATTTCGCGCGCCCCGACCTGCACCCTGCTGGGCAGAAAGGCGATCGCCTCCGGCTTTTCCTGCCAGTGCTTAGAGGCGAAGGCGATGAGCCGCTGCTTGATCGTCTCGCAGGCGTCGAGCGCCGCCATGCCGTTGAGGTCGGAGCCGGAGGAGGCGGCCGTCGCCGAGGTGTTCGGCACCTTGCCGGTGGTCGTCGCAGTGATCTTGATCTGCTCCAGCCCGATGCCGAAGGCCTGCGCCACCACCTGCGCCACCTTCTGGTAGAGCCCTTGGCCCATTTCGGTGCCGCCATGGTTCAGCGCCACCGTGCCGTCGGTATAGACATGCACCAGCGCGCCGGCCTGATTGTACCAGGTCGCGGTGAAGGAGATCCCGAACTTGACTGGCGTCAGCGCGATGCCGCGCTTGATCACCGGGCTTGTCCGGTTGAAGACGCGGATTGCCTCCTGCCGGGCGCGGTAGTCACAGGAATGCTCGAGATCGTCGATCACCTCGCTGGCGATCATGTCCTCGACCGGCTGATGATAGGGCGTGATCTCCCGACCTTCGCCGCCATAGAGATTGCGCTTCCTCACCTCGAGCGGGTCGAGCCCAGTGGCGAAGGCGACCTCTTCGATGAAGCGCTCGGCTCCGACCATGCCTTGCGGCCCGCCGAAGCCGCGGAAAGCGGTGTTCGAAACCGTGTTCGTGCGCAGAGGCTCCGAGCGCGCCCGCACCGCCGGATAGAAATAGCAGTTGTCCATGTGGAACAGGGCGCGGTCGGTGACCGGGCCGGAAAGGTCGGCGTTCCAGCCGCAGCGGGCGGCATAGACGGCATCGACCGCATGGATGCGGCCGTCATCGTCGAAGCCGATCTCGTAATCGACGACGAAGTCGTGGCGCTTGCCGGTGACGACCATGTCGTCGTCGCGGTCGGGCCGCAGCTTCACCGGCCGCTTCAGCTTGCGGGCGGCGAGCGCGGCGACGCAGGCGAAAAGATTGGCCTGCGTCTCCTTGCCGCCGAAGCCGCCGCCCATCCGCCGGACCTCGATGGTGACCGCATGCGCGCCGACGCCGAGCACCTGGGCGACCATGTGCTGGACCTCGCTCGGATGCTGCGTCGAGCACAGGACCAGCATGTCCCGATCCTCGCCGGGGATTGCGAGCGAGATCTGGCTTTCGAGGTAGAAATGATCCTGCCCGCCGATCGCCATCGATCCCGTCAGCCGGCGCGGGCTGGCGGCGAGGGCGGCTGCAACGTCGCCGCGCTCGAGCTTGAGCGGCTCGGTGACGAGGTCGGAGCCGGCGGCGCGCGCGGCGGCGACGTCAAGCAGGGGAGGCGCCTCGTGATAGCTCGCCTTGCCCAGTAGCGCCGCATGGCGGGCCTGCTCGCGAGTCTCGGCGACGACCGCGAAGAGCGGCTGGCCGTGATGCAGGACGCCCTGCGTCGCAAAGACCGGCTCATCGTGCCTGTGCGTCGAGGAGATGTCGTTCTCGCCGGGGATATCGGTCGCGGTGAGGACCGCGAGCACACCCGTCGCAGCCTCGACGGCCGAGAGGTCGAGCGAGAGCAGCTTGCCATGGGCGATGGTCGAGAGGCCGAGGCAGGCATGGGCGAGCCCGGCCGGCTCGGCGATGTCGTCGATATAGAGGGCTTCGCCGGCGACATGCTTATCGGCGGAATCATGCTTCAACGGCGAGCCGACGATCGGCCGCGTCGCCATGGCGTCGAGACGTTTGCGCGCGTCAGCCATCGGCGGCCTCCGCCAGCAGGCCGGCGACGCGGGTTGAAGTCTGAGGCGTCGCCGTCTCGATCAGGAAACGCCGCAGCAGGTTCCCGGCAACCTTGAGCCGATAGGCGGCCGAGGCGCGCATGTCGGTCAGCGGTGTGAAGTCATGCGCGAGGGCGGGGATAGCGGCGGCAACGGCGGCCTCGTCCCAGGCGCGGCCGAGCAGGGCCGATTCCGCGGCTCTTGCCCGCTTCGGGATGCCGGCCATGCCGCCATAAGCGAGCTGCGCCGCGCTGATGCGGCCGGCTTCATCCAGCGTCAGATAGAATGCGCCGCAAACGGCCGAAATATCCTCGTCGAAACGCTTCGAGATCTTCGAGATGTGGAAGCGCGCGCCCGGCGGCAGTTTCGGTACCAGCACGGCCTCGACGAATTCGCCCGGCTGCCGGTCCTGCTTGCGATAGTCGAGGAAGAAGGCTTCGAGCGGGAGTTCGCGCCGCTCGCCGCCCTTGCGCAGGACTAGGGTCGCACCGAGTGCAATCAGGGCCGGCGGCAGGTCGCCGATCGGCGAGCCGTTGGCGATATTGCCACCGATCGTGCCGGCATTGCGCACCTGCTCACCGCCGAAGCGGCGCATCATCTCGTCGAGCTGCGGCGAGATGCCGGCAAGCGCCTCGCGCACCGCGATCTGGTTGGCCATCGCGCCGAAGCGCAGATGTTCGCCTTCATCGGAGATTCCACGCAGTTCGTCGATCCGGCCGAGAGAGATCAGCGGATCGAGCCGGCTCATGCCCTTGGTGACCCACAGGCCGACATCGGTCGCGCCGGCCACCAGCGTCGCCTGCGGATGGGCGCTGACGAGCTCGGCCAGCGCCGCGACGGTGGCGGGGGCGTAGAAATGGCGCTCGCCATCGCCGATCGAGATCGTCTCGCCATCCACGAGCGCTTTCAGCCGGGCGATGACAGCGGGCATCCCCGCGACGAAGCGGTCCTGCTCACGCTCGGCGGAATCCATGCGCCGCGCCGCTGCGATGATCGGTTCGTAGCCGGTGCAACGGCAGAGATTGCCGGCGAGCGCATCCTCGATGCGCTGCACCGAGGGCGCTCGCTCGTTCAGCCAGAGTGCCAGCAGCGACATCACGAAGCCGGGCGTGCAGAAGCCGCATTGCGAGCCGTGGCAGTCGACCATCGCCTGCTGTACCGGGTGAAGCGTTCCGTCAGTGCTCTTCAGATGCTCGACGGTCAGGACATGGCAGCCGTCCAGCGTCGGCAAGAAGCGGATGCAGGCGTTGATCGCCTCATAGCGCAGCCTCTCGCCGTCGAGCCGGCCGACGACGATGGTGCAGGCGCCGCAATCGCCCTCGGCGCAGCCTTCCTTGGTGCCGGTGCGGCGCCGGTCGAGCCTGAGCCAATCGAGCACGGTGCGGGTCGGATCGCAGGAGGCGATCTCGACCAGCTCGTCGCCGAGCAGGAAACGCACGCTCTCACGCATGGCACCTTCTCCCTCCCCCCGCTTGCGGCGGGGAGGGTTGGGGTGGGGGGCAGTGCCGCTCGGCGCGACGTTTCAGGATGGAGCCCCGGCTTTCCGGCCCCCCATCCCTAACCCTTCCCCACCGCAAGCGGGGGGAAGGGGATATCGGCGAGCGGTACGCACTGAAATCCAAAGGCCGGCCGGACAGAGTCATGCCCTGAGATTAGGCACGTTCGCGGCTTGGCCGGAAGCTTTGATTTAGAGCCTCTAACAAAACCTGGACCTATCTGGACGCCGGCAATTCGTCCGATCCGCCAGGAGCGGCGTGAAGCCGATACCGTTGGTATCGGCAAGCGGCGCGACGCCGCGGGCGGGCGAATTCCCGGCGCCGAAGGTGGGTCTTGGAGGGCCGCCTGCGGCGTCGGACCGACTTGCCGATATCGAAGGATATCGGCTGCGCGCTCCTCCTGGCATTCGGCTCCTCCAAGACCCATCCAGATAGGTCCAGGTTTTGTTAGAGGCTCTTAGTGCAGATATGATCGCGATTTGAGCTGGAGCGGCGAGCCTTGAGCAAAGACGGTGCGACCTTAGCCCTGCGCGGCCGGCTTCTCTGGTTCGTCGATGATCCGCACGAGGTCGGCGAGGCCGCGCATCGCTATGTCGAGGACGGCCTGCTCGTCATCGAGAACGGCCTGATCAAGGCTGCCGGCGAGGCGAAGGAGCTGCTTTCGACCCTGGCGGCCGGCGCTGCCATCAGCGATCATCGCCCGCATCTGATCATGCCGGGCTTCATCGACGCCCATATCCACATGCCGCAGACTCAAGTTGTCGCCTCCTATGGCGCGCAGCTGATGGAGTGGCTGAACAAATACACCTTCGTCGAGGAGCAGAAGCTCGCCCAGCAGGGCCATGCCGAGAAGCTCTCGGCCTTCCTGCTCGACGAATTGCTCGCGAGCGGCACCACCACGGCGGCTGTCTATTGCTCGGTGCACAAGCAGTCGGCCGAAGCCTTCTTTACCGAATCGCATCGGCGCAACACCCGCATGATCGCCGGCAAGGTGATGATGGATCGCAACGCGCCGCCGGCGCTGACCGACACCGCCGAGACCGGCTATGCCGACAGCAAGGCGCTGATCGAGCGCTGGCATGGCAAGGGCCGCCAGCTTTATGCGATCACGCCGCGCTTCGCCGTGACCTCGACGCCGGAGCAGATGGCGGCGTCGCAAAGACTGGTCGCGGAGCATCCCGACTGCTTCGTCCAGACCCATATCAACGAGAACCGCGCCGAGATCGCCTTCGCCAGGGAGCTCTATCCCGACTCCGCCGACTATGCCGGCATCTACGAGGATTACGGCCTGCTGGGAAGGAAGAGCCTGCTCGGCCACTGCATCCATATGACCAAGCGCGAATGGCGCGCCTTCGCTCAAGCTGGCGCGATCGCGGTGTTCTGCCCGACCTCCAACCTCTTCCTCGGCTCGGGCCTGTTCGACTGGCAAAGGGCGCGGCATGAGGGCGTCAAGGTCGCGGTCGCCACCGATATCGGCGGCGGCACCTCCTATTCGATGCTGCGCACCATGGCCGAGGCCTACAAGATCCTGCAGCTGCAGGGCCAGTCGTTGTCAGCCTTCGAGGCGCTGCACGCGATCACGCTCGGCAATGCCGCGGCGCTCGGCCTCGATCACCTGATCGGTTCGTTCGAGCCGGGGCACGAGGCGGATGTCGTCGTGCTCGACCCTGCCGCGACGCGCGCAATGGCGCACCGGCTGGAGACGGTGCGCGACCTGGCCGAAGAACTCTTCGTGCTGGTCACGCTCGGCGACGAGCGCAATGTCGTCGCGACCTATGTCGCGGGGGAGCGGGCAACCTCCGCGGCCCCCTAGTCGTCATGGTCGGGCTTGTCCCGACCATCCACGTCTTCGCTTGCGATGGTCTATGTTCAAGACGTGGATGCTCGCCACAAGCCCGAGCATGACGGTCGTGGTCGATCAACCCAGCACGCCGCCCTTGCGGGCGTGATCGAGATAGATCTCGCGCAGGCGGATCGTTGCCGGGCCCGGCGCGCCGTTGTGGATACTATGGCCGTCGATCGTCGTCACCGGCATGACCAGGCTGGTCGCCGAGGTGATGAAGGCCTCCTCGGCGTCGAGCGCCTCGTCCAGCGTGAATTCGCGCTCTTCGAAGGTGAACCCGCTCTCGGCCAGGAAGGCGAGCACGGCCGTGCGGGTGATGCCCGGCAGCACCTTGTGCGAGAGCGGGCGTGAGATCAGGGTCTTGCCCTTGACGATCCAGGCGGTCGACGAGGCGCCCTCGGTGACGACGCCGTCCTCGATCATCCAGGCCTCCTGCGCGCCGTTCTCGGCGGCGAACTGCTTGGCCAGCACCGGCGCGAGCAGGTTGACGCTCTTGATGTCGCGGCGAGCCCAACGCAGATCCGGCGTGCTGACGACCTTGATGCCGGTCTTGGCCAGCGGCGTATTGGCGAACTGGCGCGCCTGCGTGAACAGGACGAGCGACGCCTTCACACCCTTGGGAAAGGGGAAGTCGCGATCGGAGGCACCGCGCGAGACCTGCAGATAGATGCTGCCTTCATCCAGGCTGTTGCGGGCGATCAGCTCCTGATGGATCGCGACGAGCTCGGCGCGCGAGCAGGGCAGCTCGAGCCCAATTTCGCCGGCAGAGCGCTCCAGCCGCGCCAGATGCGCCTCGCAATCGACCAGCTTGCCGCCGAGCACGGCGGAGACCTCGTAGATGCCGTCACCGAAGATGAAACCGCGGTCGAAGATCGAGATCGTCGCCTCTTCCTCGGGGAGGTAGGCGCCATTGACGTAGACGGTGCGGCTCATGGGGATGGTCTCATGCGGGAAGGACGAACCTTCGTAGCCGAGCTCGGCCCGCGAGGCGAGATATCATGCCGGCTTGCCGACCGGCGTCGGATGCAGGGCGACGCTAGGTGACCGTCTTCGCCTCGAAATGGCGCTGGCGGAAGGCGCGGACCTTGGCGCGGTTGCCGCAGACCGCCATCTCGCACCAGCGCCGCAGCCGGTTCTTGGTGGTGTCGAAGAACAGCCAGCCGCAATGGTCGCCCTCGCATTGCTTGATACGGGCGAGGTTCTGCTGGGTCAGCACGGTCAGAGCAGACAGAGCGATCGGCCCGCGGATCGCCTCGCTTAGCGTCTGCCCGGCGTCCCAGCGCCAGACGAAGCCGTCGCCGAAGGGCGAAAGCTTGGCGCAGGCCAGGCAGTGCGCATGGACGCTGGCCAACCGCGCACGGTCTTCCTCCGCCGGCGGTTGGCGCCGGCTGAGCGCGACGCCGATCCGGTAGATCGTGTCGCGCAGATCCAGTGCCTCGGCGAGGAGGCGCGCCGCCAGCGCGGCATCCGCCTCGACCGCAGCCAAGGCCGCATCGCGGTCGCTGTCGCTGATCACCTTGGCATGCCGCGCCCAGATCACGACGTCGCGCCCCTCGCGCAGATGCTCGAGCTGGTTCGGGCCGTCGCGGTCCGAGGTGGTGTTGGTGAAGTCGAAGGCGAGCTCGCTGGCGACGAGCGGCAAGGAGCCGGCGCGGCTGGGGCCGCCTGTGCGATCGATGGTCATGTAACCAGCTATCTTAGATTTACAGGTTAAAGCAAGCGACGTAGCGTCCGGCCACGGCTTGGACCGTGGAGGAGAACGGAGATGAGGACCAATCTGATCGCGATGCTCGCCGCAGGCGCGCTCGCGATGTCGCAAGGCGCGGCGCTGGCGCAGGTGAAGCTCGGTGTCGTCGGGCCGATGACCGGCGCGAGCGCCGCCTTCGGGGCGCAGTTGAAGAACGGGGTCGAGCAGGCGGTGGCCGACATCAATGCCGCCGGCGGCATCCTCGGCCAGACGATCGTGCTCTCGAGTGGCGACGATGTCGGCGATCCCAAGCAGGGCGTCTCGGTCGCCAACAAATTCGTCGGCGACGGCGTCAAGCTCGTCGTCGGCCACTTCAACTCCGGCGTGACCATGCCGGCCTCGGAGGTCTACGCCGAGAACGGCATGCTGATGATCAGCCCGTCCGCGACCAATCCGAAGATCACCGAGCGCGGCCTGTGGAACGTCTTCCGCACCTGCGGCCGCGACGACCAGCAGGGCGTTGTCGCTTCCGGCCATATCGCCAAGACCTTCAAGGGCAAGGTCATCGTCGTCGTCCATGACAAGACGACCTACGGCCAAGGCCTTGCCGACGAGACCCGCAAGGGCCTGCACGCCGCCGGCATCAAGGAAGCGCTTTATGAGGGCGTCAACACCGGCGAGAAGGACTTCTCGGCGCTGGTCTCGAAAGTCAAAGCGGCCAAGGCAGACCTGCTCTATTGGGGCGGGCTGCACACCGAGCTCGGCCTGATCGTCCGCCAGATGCGTGACCAGGGCCTGACGACGGTGGTGATGGGTGCCGACGGCATCACCTCCGACGAATACGCCGTCATCGGCGGCCCGGGCACCGAAGGCACGCTGATGACCTTCCCGCCGGATCCGCGCAAGCGTGCCGCGGCGGCCGAGGTGGTCAAGCGCTTCGAGGCCAAGGGCATCAATCCCGAGGCCTACACGCTCTACTCCTATGCCGCGGTCCAGATCATGAAGCAGGCGGCCGAGCAGGCGAAATCGCTCGATCCGAAGAAGGTCGCCGCCGCGATGCATTCGGGCATGACCTTCAAGACCGTGCTCGGCGACATGTCCTATGACAAGAAGGGCGACCGCACCAATCTCGACTACACCGTCTACACTTGGAAGAAGGGCGCGGACGGCAAGATCAGCTATGTCGAGAACTGATGGTCAGAGCATTTTCGAGCGAAGTGGATATCGGTTCGCGTAGAGAAAATGCGATAATAACAATACTCTAGCCGGTGTCGGTGGCCTCCCCTGGCCGGACACCGATAGGGCGCCGCTTCGCACCAGCGAGGCGGCGTTTTTCGTTTCAGCATTTCAGCGCCGCCGCGATCAGGCGCTGGGTGTAGTCCTGCTGCGGCGCCTCGAAGATCGCCTCGGTCGGCCCACGCTCGACCACCCTGCCGTCCTTCATCACCATGATCTCGTCGGCCATGGCACGGACCACAGCGAGGTCATGGCTGATGAAGAGATAGGAGAGATCGTGCGCTGCCTGCAGCTCCTTGAGCAGGGCGACGATGCTCTGCTGCACGGTGCGGTCGAGCGCCGAAGTCGGCTCGTCGAGCACAACCAGCGCCGGATGCAGGATCATGGCGCGGGCAATGGCGATGCGCTGGCGCTGGCCGCCGGAGAATTCGTGCGGATAGCGGTTGCGCAACGCCGGGTCGAGGCAGACTTCGGTCAACGCCGCCGCGGCCCGCCGCTCTCGCTCGGTGCGTGACAAAGCGGGCTCATGCACCAGCAAGCCCTCGGTGATGATCTCGCCGACCGTGAGGCGCGGCGAGAGCGAGCCGAACGGATCCTGGAACACGACCTGCAGGCTGCGGCGCAAGGGCCGCATCGCGGCGCGGTCGAGCGGGGCGAGCGCCCGGTCCTCGAAGCGCACGATCCCGGAGGAGGGCAGGAGCTTGAGCAGTGCTCGTCCCAGGGTCGACTTGCCCGAGCCGGATTCGCCGACGATGCCAATCGTCTGGCCGCGTCTGATGGTCAGGTCGATGCCGTCGACGGCGTGCAGCGTCACTTTCTCGCGTTTGAGGAAGCCGCGCGACAGGTAGAAGCTGACGCGCACGTCGCGGGCTTCGAGCAGGACGGGCGCATCGGCGGGCGGCGGCGCCTTGTGGCCATGCGGCTCGGCCGCGAGCAGTGCCTTGGTGTAGGGGTGCTTCGGCGCCTCGAAGATCGCCTGCGCCGGGCCGCTTTCGACGACCTCGCCAGCCTTCATCACATAAACGCGCTCGGCATATTTGCGGACGAGGCCGAGATCGTGGCTGATCAGGATCACCGCCATGCCGAGCCGCTGGCGGAGCTCGGCGATCAGCGCCAGGATCTCGGCCTCGATGGTGACGTCGAGCGCCGTGGTCGGCTCGTCGGCGATCAGGATGTCGGGATCGTTAGCGAGCGCCATTGCGATCATTACGCGCTGGCGCTGGCCGCCGGAGAGTTCGTGCGGATAGGAATCGAGGCGGCGGTCGGGATGCGGGATGCGCACCAGCTTCAGGAGTTCCAGCGCCCGCGCCCGCGCCGCCTTACGCGACAGGCCCTGATGCTTGCGCAAGGGGGCCGCCATCTGAGTGCCGATCCGGAAGAGCGGATCGAGCGAGGTCATCGGCTCCTGGAAGATCATCGCGAGCTTCTTGCCGCGATAGCTGTTGAGCACCGCGGGCGGCAGCTTGAGAAGATCGACCTCGCGGTAGCGGATCGCGCCGGAGACCTCGCCATTGCTGGCAAGAAGGCCCATCGCCGCCATCACGCTCTGGCTCTTGCCGGAGCCGGATTCGCCGACCACGGCGACAAACTCGCCGGGGCCGACATCAAGGTCGATGCCGCGCACCGCCTCGCATGGGCCGTCATTGGTGCGGAAGCGGACCTTGAGGTCGCGGATGGCGAGGATCGGCTCGCCCATCTCAGCGATCCCTGGGATCGAGCGCGTCGCGCAGGCCGTCGCCGAGGAAGTTGAGCGAGAACAGCGTCGTCACCAGGAAGGCGGCGGGGAAGATCAGCATCCACGGCGTCGCTTGGATCGCGCGGGCGCCGTCCGAGATCAGCACGCCCCAGCTCGTCATCGGCTCCTGCACGCCGAGGCCGAGGAAGGAGAGGAAGCTCTCCAGCAGGATGACCTTCGGCACCAGCAGGGTCACATAGACGATCACCGGTCCGAGCGTGTTGGGGATGACATGGCGCCTGAGGATGCCGCCGGTCGAGACGCCGAGCGCCTCGGCCGCCAGCACATAGTCCTGCCGCCTGATCGAGAGTGCCTGGCCGCGGACGATGCGGGCCATGTCGAGCCATTCGATCGCGCCGACGGCGAGGAACATCAGGATGAAGTTCCGGCCGAAGAAGACGACGAGCAGGATGACGAAGAAGATGAAGGGCAGGGAATAGAGCACGTCGACGATGCGCATCATCACCATGTCGATGCGCCCGCCGAGATAGCCGGCGGTCGCGCCATAGGCGACGCCGATCACCAGCGCGACGCCGGTGGCGAGCAGGCCGATGGCGAGCGAGACCCGGCCAGCGATCAGCGTACGGGTGAGCAGGTCGCGGCCATTCGAATCGGTGCCGAACAGGAAGTACTGGCGCTTGATCGGGACCTCCAGACTGAGGCGGCGGCCCTCCTGCTCATTGGCGGTGATCACCGGCGTGCCGAACTGGTCGGAGCGGTCGAAATAGACCAGAAGGCGCTGGTCGATCGGCCGCGGCGCGGTCAGCACCAGTCTGATGCGGTCACCTTGCACCACGATCTCGCTCGGCGTCGCCCTGATGCGGGAGGCGATGCGCTGCACCGCGGCGGGAATGGCATCGGCCTTGGGATAGGCCGAAAGGCTGGCGGGGACGCGGACATAGTCCTGATAGACCCGGTCGTAGGGATGGCCGGTCAGCAGCGGGCCGAAGGCGCAGGCCAGCGTCATCAGCGCCAGCACGATCAGGCTCGCCACCGCGGCCCGGTTGCGCAGCAGGCGGATGCGGGCGTCCTGCCAGAGCGAGCGGCCGATGGGTGGAGTGGGACAGGCGGCAGCGTCGCTCATCGCTCACTCCAGCCTGACGCGCGGGTCGAGCAGTGCATAGAGCATGTCGACCACGAGGTTGAAGACCAGCACGAAGATCGCGACGACGACGACCGTGCCCATCACCAGCGTGTAGTCGCGATTGAGCGCGCCCTCGACGAAATAGCGCCCGATCCCGGGAATGCCGAAGATCGTCTCGACCACGACCGAGCCGGTCAGCAGGCTTGCCGCCGCCGGCCCGAGATAGGAGACGACCGGCAGCGCCGCGCCGCGCGCCGCATGCAGCGCGATCGTCGTGGTCGAGAGGCCCTGGGCCCTGAGCGTACGGATATGGTTGGCGCGCAAGGTCTCGATCATCGCAGCCCGCGTCATCCGGGCGATCACGGCGATCTGGGGCAGGGCGAGCGTCACGACCGGCAGCACGCTGTTGCGGAAGGCGCCGCCATTCCAGCCGCCGACCGGCAGCCAGGCGAGCGTGAGCCCGAAGACGATCTGCAGCACCGGTGCGACGACGAAGTTCGGGATGGTGATGCCGGCGGTGGCGAAGCCGATCACCGCATGATCGGCCGCGCCGTTCTGGCGGAAGGCGGCGAGGGCGCCGAGCGGGCCGCCGATCGCAAGCGCCAGCAGCAGCGCCGAGGCGCCGAGGCGCATCGAGACCGGCAGCCCCTGCGCGAACAATTCGGCGATCGAGAAATCGCGGAAATAGAAGGACGGCCCGAAATCGCCGCGCAGCAGGGCAGCGAGATAAGTCAGGTATTGCTGGAACAGCGGCTGGTCGAGCTTGTAGATGCGGCGCAGGTTCTCCATCACCTTGGCTTCGAGCGGCTGTTCGAGATCGAACGGCCCCCCCGGCGCGACGCGCATCAGGAAGAACGAGATCGTCACGATCACGAACAGGGTCGGGATCGCGGCGATGAGACGACGCAGGATGTAGGTGAGCATCAGATCGCGCCGGGGTGTGCGCCGTCCTTCCCTTCTCCCCTTGCGGGAGAAGGTGGCCCGAAGGGCCGGATGAGGGGGCGCGCAAGTCTTGGGAGCTTCGGGAGGTGCGACAGCCCTGAGTACATGATCAGCGTCGCGAGACCCCTCACCCCAACCCTCTCCCGCAGGGGGAGAGGGGGCAGGTCGCGCTTGTCCGGTAGGTCAAGCCCGCCCATGACGTGCATCCCATCACGGTTTCAGGCTCATGAACCGCGTCGGCAGTGCACCGCGCAGGTTCTGCTGGAAGCCCTGCACCTTCGGCGAGACCAGGTTCTTCGAGGAATAGTAGAGCACGGGGATCCAGGGCACCTCGGCGGCGAGGATCGCGTCCGCCTCGCGCAGGATCGCGGCGCGCTTGGCGATGTCGATTTCTTCGGCGCCCTGTTTCATCAGCGCATCGAACTTCGGGTTGTTGTACTTGCCGGAGTTGAAGCCGGTGTTGTCGCTCTGGAACAGGAATAGGAAGTTCTGCGGGTCGGAATAGTCGCCGATCCAGCCATAACGAGCGATGTCGAAATCGCCGCCATCGCGCAGCAGGGCGAAATGCGTCTTGCCGTCAGTGTTGATGAAGCTGGTCTCGACGCCGATCGCCTTCCACTGCTCGGCGATGGCGATGACAGTGCGGCGGTTGTTGTCGGTGGTGTTGTAGCGCAGCTGGACCCTGAGCGGCATGCCCGGCCCGAAGCCCGCAGCGGCGAGCAGTTTCTTGGCCTCGTCCTCGCGGTCGAGCGGGGAAGTGCCCTTGAAGTCGGCTTCGGCGCGCTCGCCGTAATTGCCGATATTCGGCGGAATCACACCATAGGCCGGCAGCATGGTGCCGCCCCAGATTTCCTCGGCGATGAATTCGCGATCGATCACCATCGACAGCGCGCGACGCACCCGGATGTCGTCGAACGGCTTCTTGGCGGTGTTGATGATCAGGAAATAGGTGCCGAGATAGGGCGAGATCCGGACCTGATCCTTGCCGAGCTTTTCGCGCAATTGCTGGACCTGGTCGGCCGGAATGTCCGACGTCATCTGCAGCTCGCCGGCCTGGAAGCGGCGGGCGGCGGCCGAGAAGTCGGGCGTCGGATAGTAGATGACCGTGTCGATCTTGACGTTCGCGGCGTCGTGGAAGTTCTTGTTCTTCTCCAGCCGGATATGCGAGTTCGGCACGAATTCCTTCAGCGTGTAGGCGCCGTTCGAGACCCAGTTCTCCGGCTTGACGAAGTCCTTGCCGAATTTCTGGACGGAAGCCGGATGGACCGGCAGCCCGGTCTGGTGCGTCAGCAGCTCGAGGAAATAGGGTGTCGGCCGCTCCAGCGAAATCTCGAGCGTGCGCTCGTCGATCGCCTTGACGCCGAGATCCTCGAGTCTGGCGCCGTCGGCTGCCTTATTGATCTTCTCGGCGTTGAGGATCGGGTAGAGGATGTTGGCGTATTTCGCCCCGGTCTCCGGATTGACCATGCGCCGGAACGAGAACACGAAATCATTCGCCGTGACCGGGTCGCCATTCGACCATTTGGCGTTGGCACGCAGCCTGAAGGTGTAGCTCTTGCCGTCCGGCGCCATCGTCCAGCTCTCGGCGACGCCGGGGACGACCTCGCCGTTGATGTGGTGGATCACCAGGCCTTCGGAGAGATCGCGCAGGAGATGGGCTTCGCTGACCGTCGAGGTCTTGTGCGAATCGAGCGTCTCCGGGTCGCCGTCATTGCCGCGATGGAACACGACCTGTGCCATGGCGGCGCCGGCAAAGCCTGCGAACGCAAGAAAAAGGCCGCTCGCCAGCGCGAGCGGCCGGATGGCGCGCCGGATTCCGGACTGACGATGGATCTCACGCATGAGCGCTCTCCGACGTTTCGCACGGGCCCCTTTCCCGCTCCTGAAACGAAGTATGAGCCTATCGCGCGCCGCCCGCCAAGAGCGAAAAGCCGGTATCAACTGCTGAGCTTAAGTCACTGGCCCGCTTTCGAAAGCTGGCTCAGAAACGACTTGAGCGGAGTCTCTCCCAAGGTCAGCCGGCGGCTGCCCGTCCCTGCGCTTCCGCGACCGCGACCGCCGTCATGTTGACCACGCCGCGCGCCGTCACATTGCCGGTGAGGATGTGCACCGGCTTGGCGGCGCCGATCAGGATCGGACCGACTGGCAACGCGTCGCCCAGCACTTTGGCGAACTGGTAGGCGATGTTGGCCGCGTCGAGGTTGGGGAAGATCAGGACGTTGGCGACGCCTTTCAGCTTCGAGGACGGCAACACCCGGTCACGGATCGCCGCGACGAGGGCGGTGTCGGCTTCCATCTCGCCGTCGCATTCCAGTTCCGGCGCGCGCTCCTGGATCAGCTTGACCGCCTTGCGCATCTTGATCGAGCTCGGCGTGTCGGCCGCGCCGAAGTCCGAATGCGACAGGAGAGCGATCTTCGGGGCGATGCCGAAGCGCTCGACATGGCCTGCGGCGAGGATCGTCATGTCGGCGATCTCTTCGGCGGTAGGATCGTACTTCACATGGGTATCGGCCAGGAAGAATGCGCCCTTGCTGGTGATGACCAAGGTCATCGCCGCGATGTCGCAGACGCCGGGCTCCAGCCCGATGATGTCGCGGATATGGCGCAGCCGCGAGAGGAAGCGGCCTTCAAGGCCAGTGATCATCGCATCGGCTTCGCCGCGCGCGACGGCGAGTGCCGCGATCACGGTATTGTTGGTGCGCACCAGCGAGCGGGCGGCCTCGGGCGTGATGCCGCGCCGGCCGGCGATGTCGAGATAGGTCTGGACGTAGTCGCGATAGCGCGGGTCGTCCTCGGGATTGATCAGCTCGCAATCGATGCCTGGGCGGATCGTCAGGCCGAAGCGCTTGACGCGGGTCTCGATCACCGAGGGACGGCCGATCAGGATCGGGATCGCCATGCCTTCCTCGATCGCGATCTGGGCGGCGCGCAGCACGCGCTCATCCTCGCCCTCGGCGTAGATCACGCGCTTCGGATCGGCCTTGGCCTTGGCGAAGAGCGGCTTCATCAGGAAGCCGGAGCGGAAGACGAAGCGCGACAGGTCCTCGCGATAGGCTTCCAGGTCGATCAGCGGCTTCTTGGCGACGCCGGTCGCCATCGCCGCCTCCGCCACTGCCGGCGCGATGCGCAGGATCAGGCGTGGATCGAACGGGTTGGGGATCAGCGAGTTTGCGCCGAAGGTCGAGGCCTCGCCGCCATAGGCGCGGGCCGCGACGTCCGAGGTCGCCTCGCGGGCGAGCGCCGCGATGGCGCGCACCGCCGCGAGCTTCATCGGCTCATTGATCGTCGTCGCCTGCACGTCGAGCGCGCCGCGGAAGATGTAGGGGAAGCACAGGACGTTGTTGACCTGGTTCGGATAGTCCGAGCGCCCCGTGCAGATCATCGCGTCCGGGCGGACGGCCAGCGCCTCCTCCGGCATGATCTCCGGATAGGGATTGGCGAGCGCCAGGATCAGCGGCCTCGGCGCCATCTCCTTGGCCATCTCCGGCTTCAGCACGCCGGCGGCCGAGAGGCCGAGGAAGATGTCGGCGCCGGGGATGACCTCGGCGAGCGTGCGGGCGTCGGTCTCCTGGGCATAGACCTCCTTCCAGCGGTCCATCAGCGTGTTGCGGCCCTTGTAGACCACGCCGTCGAGGTCGGTGACCCAGATGTTCTGCGTGCGGGCGCCGAGCGAGACGAGGAGATTGAGGCAGGCCAGCGCCGCTGCGCCGGCGCCCGACACGACGATCTTGACGTCCCCGATCTTCTTGCCGGCGAGATCGAGCCCGTTCAGCACCGCGGCGCTGACGATGATCGCGGTGCCGTGCTGGTCGTCATGGAAGACCGGGATGTTCATCCGGGCCTTGAGCTGCTCCTCGATCTCGAAGCATTCGGGGCCCTTGATGTCCTCGAGATTGATGCCGCCGAAGGTCGGCTCCAGCGCCGCGACCACCTCGACGAATTTCTCGATGTTCTTCTGCTCGACCTCGATGTCGAAGCAGTCGATCCCGGCGAATTTCTTGAACAGGACGGCCTTGCCCTCCATCACCGGCTTGGAGGCGAGCGGGCCGATGTCGCCGAGGCCGAGCACGGCCGTGCCGTTGGTGATGACGGCGACGAGGTTCTGGCGCGAGGTCAGCTCGGCGGCCTCGGCCGGGTCCTCGACGATGGCCTCGCAGGCGGCGGCGACGCCGGGCGAATAGGCCAGCGCCAGGTCGCGCTGGTTGCCGAGCGGCTTGGTCGCCTGGATCTCAAGCTTACCGGGCTTTGGAAGGCGGTGGTAGACGAGCGCGCCCGAACGAAGGTCCGCCGACAAGGTGCTCTTAGCCATCCCACGCTTCCTCTGCGCTGCAGTTGTGAGTTGAGGAGGTCGCGCGGAAACGGGTGGGCGTCAAGCCGGGGCGGGCGGCGAAAGACTTGTGCCGCCCGGAAAACAGGGCCACGCTTCGCCGGCAAGTGCGGCCGGACCGCCGGAATCGTGGCGGCCAGCGTTCCGTGAAACGGCCGTGAAACAAAACTAAACATTACAAAGAAATAATGATTTCAAAGGCCTCTGCTGTTGCAGACTACCTCTCGCCATACCCGCGGATGTGATCCCGACGGGGCGTCTCTGGGAGGGGTTGATGGAAGCGACGCGTTCCGCCTTCGAGGAAGTCGTCTCGCTGCGACAGGCCAAGCAACTGCTCCAGTGCATGGCGCATGAGCAGAGCTTCCTGCTGCTCTCGCCGCCGGGGCTCGGCAAGTCGGAGTTGGTCTATGAGGCGGCGCGCGAGGCCGGCTTGCCCTGCCGCTCGTTGCTCGGCACCCAGATCGCCCCGGAGGACGTCAGCGGCATTCCGCGCATCGTCGGCGAGCGCTCGGTCTTCTGCCCGCCGCGCGTGCTGCTGCCGGAGAAGCCCGAGCCGTTCTGCCTGTTCCTCGACGAGCTGCCGGCCTGCTCGCCCGATGTCCAGAAGGCGTTCTATTCGCTGCTGCTCGAGCGGCGGCTGGGTGAGCATGCGCTGCCAAAGGGCACCTGGGTCGTCGCCGCCGGCAACCGCCTGCAGGATCGTGCACTGGTCCGCGCGATGAGTTCGGCGCTGGTCAACCGCGTCACCATCCTGCAATTGCGCGTCGATACCGCCGATTGGCTGGCCTGGGCCCAGCGTGCCGGCGTGCGCGCCGAGATCCGCAGTTTCATCGCGACGATCCCCGATGCGCTGATGCGGCCGGTGCCGGCCGAGCCGGTGCCGTTCTCGACGCCGCGCGCCTGGACCTTGCTGTCACGAGCGCTCGACATGGCGCAGACGGCCGGATTCCTCAGCAACGAGCTGCGGCGTGCGCTCGCCTTCGGCCGGCTCTCGCCGGAGGACGCGGTGGTGTTCTGTGCGCTCGCCGAGGATTCGATCGGGGCCGTGCGCCCGCTCGAGGACTATCTGCGCAAGCCCGAATTGCTGCCGAAGGGCGATTCCGCCCGCTGGTTCATTCTCGATTGCATTCGCCAGTTCGTCCGGGATGGTCGCGCGACCAGCATCAAGCCGGCGGTGATCAACCGCTTCCTGCGCAGCCTGTCGCATGAGCACCAGCTCCTCGTCCTCAACGACATGGTCGAGACCTGGGGGGCGCTCGGAGCGGACCGCGCCATGTACGAGATCCTGCGCAAGGTCGCGGCATGAGCCTGGGGCCGGACCTCTCGGCGGCTGACCGCGCCACCCATGCGCGGATCATGCGGGGCTTGCGGCTGGTGACGGTGCCGTTCCCGCATCTGGCGGGGCTCGCGGCTGCCGTCAGGGTCGAGATCGATGAGCGCGTTCCGACCATGGGCGTCTTCGCCTCCGGGCGGTTGCTGGCGAACCCGGCTTTCACGGCAAGGCTCTCCGCCGACGATCTCGTCTTCGTCCTCGCCCATGAGCTGCTGCATCTGGCGCTGCGGACCCATGATCGGGCTCGCGGTAGCGCCGCGCTCGAGTTCAACTACGCCCACGACTACATCATCAACGACATGCTGCGGCATGCGCTCGGCACCACCACGATCCCCGCCGGCGGGCTCGACATGCAAGGCGCCCGCGAGCGCTCGGCCGAGGACATCGTGCTCGAGATGCGCCGTACCGGCAGCTACATGTCCTCGCGCACGCAGGTCTGGGAAGGCCAGACTGTAACCGTCGAGCAGGTGCTCGGTGCAGCGCGACAGGCACCGGCGGGCGCGATGGGCGATGCGCTCAATGCGCAGCGCGAACGTGAGCTTTTTCCCGAAGGCAGCGCCGACCAGGCCGAGCGGGCGCGGGCGGTCCGCGACCTCGCTGCGCGCGGCATGGTGCTGGCGAAGGCCATGGGGGCCCTGCGCGGCCGGGGCGATTGCCCGGGCGGTCAGCAACAGAAGGTGCTGGCCCAGCGTGGCTTCTTCCACACGCCCTGGCATATCGCGCTCCAGGCCTGGCTCGAAGGCGCAGCGCCGGGCGAGCGCACCTATACCCGCGCCTCGCGCCGCGGCCACGATCGCAGCGACGTCGTCATGCCCGGCCGCAAGCGCCACTCCTGGATGCTGAACGTCATCCTCGATACCAGCGCCTCGATGGGCGACGACATCCCGAAGGCGCTCGGTGCCATCGCCGATTTCTGCGATGCGGCCGGCGTCGACGAGATCCGCGTCGTCCAGTGCGACACCGTCGTCACCGCGGACGAGGTGCTGTCGCCGGCGGCGCTCGCCGACTACCAGATCAGCGGCTATGGCGGCAGCGACCTCACGCCGGCGCTCGAGGCCTTGTCAGATGATCCGCGCGTGAGCTCGGCGATCGTCGTCACCGACGGCGACATCACCTATCCCAACGAGGCCGTGCCCTATGCCGTCCTGTGGGCGCTGCCGAAGCCTTCGACCTCGTTCCAGCCGTCCTATGGCCGGGTGATCGTCATGCAAGCGGGAGGCGCATCGTGAAAGTGGTTCAGGACCTCGTCGCCTATTTCGACAAGCGCGGAAAACTCTCGCGCCGGCAGCTCAGGACGCTGCTCGATCAGAATTCGATCGCCTCGGATGCGCCGACCAATATGCACGGGCTCTGCGAGAAGGTCGGCGCCGTCTACTATTTCCGCGTCACCGGCGTCCTGGAAGGTCAGCTCTGGGGCACTGACGTCTATAGCGGCGATTCCACGATCGGCGCGGCAGCCGTCCATATGGGTTTGCTAAAGCCCGGCAAGAGCGCCGTCTTCAGGGTGACGGTGGTGGCGCCGCCGGAGGAGTTCCCCGGCACCGAACGCAACGGCGTCACCAGCACCCAATACGGGCGCTATCAGTACGCCTGGCAGCTGTCGGCGCTCTGAGCAGAATCCTCACGCCGCCAGCGCGCCGACGCCGCCATCGTGTAGGTGACAGGCGGCGACATGGCCCGTCGCGATCTCCTTCAGCGCCGGCCGCTCGGCCTTGCAGCGCGGCCCGGCCTGCGGGCAGCGCGGATGGAAATGGCAGCCGGTCGGCGGGTGCAGCGGCGAGGGGATCTCGCCCTTCAGCGGAGCAAAGCGCTTCTTGCGGGCACTGATCGTCGGGACATTGGCGAGCAGCGCCTGCGCGTAGGGGTGCTGCGGGCCCTTGAACAGTTCGATCGCCGGCGCCGCCTCGACGACGCGGCCGAGATACATGATCACGACCCGGTCGGAGAGGTGCCTGACCACCGAGAGATCATGGCTAATGAAAAGATAAGTCAGGTTAAGTTCGTCACGCAGCTTCATGAAAAGATTCAGGACTTGAGCCTGAATCGATACATCAAGTGCGGCCACGCTCTCGTCGCAGACGAGGAACTGCGGCTTGACGGCGAGGGCCCGCGCGATGCCGATGCGGGCGCGCTGGCCGCCCGAGAACTGGTGCGGGTAGCGGCGGCGATAGGTCGAGTCGAGGCCGACCCTGTCGAGCATCTCGGCGACATAGGCGTCCTGCTGTGCCTTCGGAACCAGCCCATGCACCACCGGCGCCTCGCCGACGATGTCGGTGACGCGCAGGCGCGGGTTGAGCGAGGACATCGGGTCCTGGAAGATCATCTGGATGGCGAGCGTCGCCGCCTTTCGCTCTTCCGCCGACATCTCGTCGGTGTAGCGCCCGCGCCAGGAGACGCGGCCGGAGCTGGCATGGTGGACGCCGGCGACGACGCGCCCGAGGGTCGACTTGCCGCAACCGGATTCGCCGACGAGCCCGACGACCTCGCCCTGCCGGATCGAGAGGTCGACGCTGTCGACGGCGTGGACGGTCTGCTCGCTGTAATTGGCGCCGAGCAGGTTGGCGAATTTCGAGGCGGCGTCGAGCGGCTTGGTGAAGCGCTTGGAGACGCCTTCGAGCGTGAGGATCGGCGTGCTCATGCCGCGACTCCGGCGAGGTTCAGCGGGTGGTGACAGCGCACGCCGCGCTCACCCGGGAAGGGGGTGACGTCGGGGGCGATGGCGAGGCAGTCCGCCTGCGCGTAGTCGC
This sequence comes from Allobosea sp., assembly GCA_024231975.1. GTDB lineage: Bacteria > Pseudomonadota > Alphaproteobacteria > Rhizobiales > Beijerinckiaceae > Allobosea. Next base: position 146,926 of record JAAEQB010000058.1, on the reverse strand, counting down.
AGCGTGCCGCGAAGGCACAGCCCTGCGGCAGGCGCGCCAGCGACGGCGTCGAGCCCCTGATCTGGCGCAGGGGCGCGCCGGGCTCGCCCTCGGCCGGCAGCGAGCCGAGCAGGCCGTTGGTGTAAGGGTGGAGGGGGGTATCGAGCACCGGATCGACAGCGCCGGTCTCGACGATGCGGCCGGCATACATCACCGCGATCCGGTCGGCGAGGCCGGCGACGACGCCGAGGTCATGGGTGATCCAGACCAGCGCCGTGCCGGTGTCGGCGCAGAGGCTCTGCATCTCCGCCAGGATCTGGCTCTGGATGGTGACGTCGAGCGCCGTGGTCGGTTCGTCGCAGATGATCAGCGGCGGGCGGTGCAGCAGGGCGATCGCGATCGCGACACGCTGGCGCATGCCACCGGAGAACTGGTGCGGATAGGCGTTGAGCCGCTCCTCGGGCGAGGGGATGCCGACCTTGGCGAGTGCGTCGCGGGCGCGGTCCCGGGCCGCCTTGTGCGAGACCTTGTCATGGGCGGTGACGGCCTCGATCATCTGCGTGTCGACGCGCAGGACCGGGTTGAGCGTCATCATCGGGTCCTGGAAGATCATCGCGACCTCGCGGCCACGGACCTTGCGGAAACCCTCTTCGTCGAGCCCGATCAGCTCCTTGCCGTTGAGCTTGATCGAGCCCTCGACGATCTTTCCCGGTGGATCGATCAGCCCCATCACTGAGAAGCCGGTGACCGACTTGCCTGAGCCGGATTCGCCGACGAGGCCGAGCACCTCGCCACGGTCGACCCCGAAGGAGACGCCATCGACCGACTTCACCGTGCCGGCGCGGGTGAAGAAATGGGTTTTTAGGCCGCTGACTTCGAGAACGGGCGCCATGCTCACTTCTCCAGCCGCGGGTTGAGCACGTCGCGCAGGCGGTCGCCGACCAGGTTGATCGAGACGATCGTCATCAGCAGCGCAAAGCCGGGGAAGACCGAGATCCAGTAGCTGCCCGAGAGCATGTACTGGAAGCCGTTGGCGATCAGCACGCCGAGCGAGGGCTCGGTTTGCGGCAGGCCGACGCCGAGGAAGGAGAGCGTCGCCTCCAGCGAAATCGCATGGGCCGTCTGCACGGTGACGATGACGATCACCGGCGCCAGGCAGTTCGGCAGGATGTGGCGGAAGACGGTGCGGGCATGCGACAGGCCCAGCGACTGCGCCGCCTCGACATATTCCTTGCGCCGCTCGACCAGCGCCGATCCGCGCACGGTGCGGGCGTAATAGGCCCATTGCACCATCACCAGCGCGATGATGATCTTGTCGACGCCCTTGCCGAGGGCGGCCACCAGGATCAGCGCGACGAGCACTGAAGGCAGCGAGAGCTGCAGGTCGACGAGGCGCATGATCGCATTCTCGGTGCGCCCGCCGGCATAGGCGGCGATCAGGCCGATCGCCGCGCCGATGCTCGCCGCCAGGATGCCGGAGAAGGCGCCGACCATCAGCGAGATGCGCAGGCCGTAGAGGATGCCGGAGAGCAGGTCGCGCCCGACGCCGTCCGAGCCGAGCCACATGGTGAAGCCCTCGCCGGCGACCGAGCCCGGCGCCTGGCGCGAATCCATCACGTCGACGCTGGCGAGGTCGTAAGGGTTCTGCGGTGCGATCAGCGGCGCGGCCAGAGCGAGCAGCACGATCAGCACGAAGAGGGCGAGCCCGAACAGCGCCAGCCGGTCCTCGACGAAGGAGCGGACGAAGCGCCGGAACGGCGTCTCCTCCTTGGCCTCAGCAGGCGGTGCGGCAGCGGGCAGGGCGGCTTCGCTCATGATGTCGCCTCCGTCAGGCGTACGCGTGGGTCGAGCGCCGAATAGATCAGGTCGACCAGGAGGTTGATGGTGACGAACAGCACGACGACGACCATGACGTAGGCGACGATCACCGGCCGATCGAGGCGGGTGATCGCCTCCAGCAGCAGGCGGCCCATGCCAGGCCAGGCGAAGATCGTCTCGGTCACCACCGAGAAGGCGACGAGTGAGCCGAACTCCAGCCCGAGCACGGTGACGATCGGGATCATGATGTTCTTGAGGATGTGGACGCCGATGATCCGGCTCTGCGACAGGCCCTTGGCCCGGGCGAACTTGACGTAGTCCATCAGCGCAGCCTCGCGCGCACCGGCCCGCGCCAGGCGGATCACCAGCGAGATCTTGAGCAGCGCCAGGTTGAAGGCCGGCAGGGCGACATGCTTCCAGCCCTGGAGCGACAGCAGCGAGGTCTCGAAGCCGAAGATCGAGACGGTCGGCCCGCGTCCGGTCGCCGGCAGCCAGCCGAGGCTGACTGCGAAGGTCAGGATCAGCATCAGGCCGACCCAGAAGGTCGGCAGCGAAAAACCGAGGATCGAGACCGCCATGATGAAGCGCGACAGCCGGCTTTCCGGCTTCAGGCCGGCATAGAGGCCGAGCGGCAGGCCGATCACGACTGCCATTACAAGCGCGACGAAGGCGAGCTCCAGGGTCGCCGGCATGCGGCTGAGGATCAGCTTGATCGCGGATTCGCCATGGACGAAGGAGCGGCCGAGATCGCCCTGGGCCGCGTTCTTCAGGAAGACCAGGAACTGTTCCCAGATCGGCCGGTCGAGCCCGAGCGCGCGGGCCGTCTCGGCGATCTGCTGCTGGTCCATCTCCGGAGAGATCAGCATGTAGATGGGATCGCCGACGACGTTCACGCCGAAGAAGACGATCACGAGCATCGCCGCGATGACGAAGAGGGCTTGCGCCAGGCGGCGCAGGACGAATGCCAGCATGGTCCGGGGCCTTCCGGATCGGAGTGCGGAACATCACCCCATCCGGCGGGCCGATGAGGTGACGTCTTCGCATTTCAACAAGAAAAGAGTGTCGCGCGGTCCGGACCGGGCTTCAAGCCGGTCCGGACCGGATCGACGGAAGCCGGTTATTCCTTACGGATGCCGGTCGCGAGCGTGTACTCGTCGGTGCGGGCCTGCACCTTGACGCCCTTGCGCGAGGCCCAGGTGTTCAGCTGGTAGTGCGTCGGGATCAGGCCGACATCGTTCATGCTGATCTCCATCGCTTCGGCCAGAGCGGCGTCGCGCTTGGCGTCGTCGACGGTGCGCAGAGCCTCGTCCAGCTTGGCGTCGAAGGCGGGGTTGGAGTAGCGGCCGCGATTGGTCGCGCCCATGCCCTTCTTCGGATCGAAGGTGGCCAGCAGCGCCTTCAGCGAATCCGAGGATTCACCGGTGCCGGCGCCCCAGCCGACCAGGATGAACGAGAACTCGGGCACATTGCCCTGGCCGCCCTGCGAGGCGCGGGTAAAGAAGTTCGCCGACGGCAGCGTCTCGACCTCGGTCTCGATGCCGAGGCGCGAGAACATCTGTGCGACAGCCTCGATGATCTTGGTGTCGTTGAGATAGCGGTTGATCGGTCCATGCAGCTTCATCTTGAAGCCGTTGGGATAGCCGGCCTCGGCGAGCAGCTTCTTGGCGCCGTTGAGGTCGAAAGCGACCGGCTTCAGCTTCTTGGAGGTGCCAAAGAAGCCGTCGGGCAGGAGCTGGCCGGCGGGGATCGCCTCCTTCTCCATAATGCGCTCGACGATGCCCGGCCGGTTGATCGCCATCGACAGCGCCTGGCGGACCTTGAGGTTGCGCAGCGGGTTCTTGATCTCCGAGCCGTCCTTGCCCTTGATGAAGGGCGAGACCTCGCGGAAGTGATCCATGTGGAAATAGATCACCCGGTTCGAGACCGTGCTCGAGACGTTGAGCTTGGCATCGCCCTTGAGACGGGCGACGTCTGAGGTCGGCACGTTCTCGATCACGTCGAGGTCGCCGGCGAGCAGAGCCGCGACGCGGGTCGGGGCCGAGGTGATCATCCGGAAGGTGACCTTCGACCAGGGCTCCTTGCCGCCCCAGTAATTCTCGTTCGGGGTCAGCACGACGCGGTCGCCCGCGACATACTCGGCCTGCTTGTACGGGCCGGTGCCGCCGGCGGCGCATTTGCCGAGATTAAAGTCCTCGGTGGTGGTGTCCTTGCACTTGGCCGAGATGATACCGAAGGTCGAGAGATCGGTCGGGACCAGCGGAGCCGGCTCGGTCGTCTTGATCCGGATCGTGTGGTCGTCGACCTTGCTGAACTCCTTGCCGCGGACATAGGCATTGAAGCTCGACGGGCTCTTCGGCACGTTCGGGGCGCGCTGCATGGTGGCGAGCACGTCGTCCGCCGTGAACGGCGAGCCGTCATGGAACTTGACGTTCTTGCGCAGCTTGAATTCCCAGGTGGTGTCGTCGATCGCCTTCCAGCTCTCGGCGAGCGCCGGCTTCAGCGCCTGCTTCTCGTCCTGCCCGACCAGCGGCTCGTAGATGTGGCGCGCCATCAGGTTGTTGGGGGTGAGGTTGTGGTAGTGCGGGTCGAGCGAGCTGAGCTCGGCCGACAGGCCGATCTTGAGCTCCTGGGCCGATGCGATGCCGGCGATGCCGATGACCGGAGCTGCCAGAATGGCGAGCTTGAGAGCTTTCAGCCCCGTGGCGCTGAGCGTTTTCATTCCGAACCTCCCGATGGCTTCATGGCGCCATCTTTCACAACTGAGCCGCGCGTGGCGAGTCGCCGGATTGGCCGGTCTGCCCCTGTTCTCGCCAGGGCGGGTTTGTAGAACGATTTCTTATACCTGTAAATTATATGGCTTGCGCCAATATATAATCTGAACGCATAGATGGATGCAGGGCGCGGATAGGGTGGGCAGGTTCCATGGTGAACACGGCAAGGTCCGCTCGCCTTCCAGCATCGACGAGCGAGCGTCGCCCCCCGAGCCTGCGCGAACTCGAGGTACTGCAGGCGATGATCGCCACCCGCAAGACGGTGGCGGCCGCCCAGATGCTCGGGATTTCGCAACCTGCGGTGTCGCGAGCGCTCGCCGCGCTGGAAGCCCATGTCGGCCGCCCGCTCTTCGCGCGCGAAGGTGGCAGGCTTGTGCCTACTGCAGACGCCTTTGCGCTGGACGCGGAGGCGCAACCGATCTTCGCGGCGCTCGAAAGGCTGAACAGCTGGCCTGGGCAGGCCGTCCAGGCCAGCGTGCTGCGCATCGCGACCCCGCCGACTCTCGCTCAGTTCGTCCTGCCGCCGGTCCTGGCGGAGTTCCGCCGGCAGGAGCCCGATGTCGTGGCGAATGTTGAGATAGACACCAGCTCGACCGTGATCACGCAGGTGGCCGATCGCGCGGTCGACCTTGGCCTGGTCGACATGTCGGCCTCGCATATCGGCATCCATGGCGAGGCGATCCGTGAGGCCGTCGCGCATGTGCTCATGCCGGAGGAGCATCCGCTCGCCGATCGCGAGGTGCTGAGCCCGCAGGACCTGGCCGAGGAGCCGATCATCGCCCTGGCGCGGCGCTTTCCCGAGCGCATCAAGGTGGAGCAGGCCTTCGCCGATGCCGGCGTGGCTCTACGCTTGGTCGGGGAGGGCACGGCGGCGGTTTTTGTCGCCGAGATGGTCAGGCAGCGCGTCGGCCTCGCCCTGCTGAATCCGTTTCCGTTGACGCTCGGCGGCTTGCGGGGGCTGGTGGCTCGCCGCTTTTCACCAGCCATCGCCTATCGGACGATGCTGCTGTTTCCGTCCGCCGGGCCTGTCGCGCCGGCGGCACGCCGTTTTGCCGATCTGCTGATCGCGATGCAGCCGGAGGACGGCCTGACCATGCCGATCAGGTAGCCTCAGAACGCCTTGAAGGTGATGATCGTGTGGGTATCGGCGATCTCGGGGATCGACTGGACCTTCTGGGCGACGAAATGGCCGATATCGACGTCGGCCGCGACATGGAACTTGGCCAGGATGTCGTAATTGCCGGCGGTCGAATAGATCTCTGAGGCGATCTCGCGGTCGGCGAGTTCGCTGGCGACCTCATAGGTCTTGCCGAGCCTGCATTTGATCTCGACGAAGAAGGTCTGCATCACGCGCTCCGGAATCCTGTCGCCTCTGGATAGAGCCTGCTGCGGGCGGGTCAAGCGCCCGCGAGTTCGGCGATGCGGCGCGTCATTGCGCTTTCCGGATCGGGGATCGTCTCCAGCACGGTGAAATGGTTGGCGCCGTCGATCTCCTCATAGCGGGTGCGCACGCCCTCAAGCCCCCAGACATCGGTGAGGCGGCGGCTCTGTTTGTGATATTCGGCGCTCTCGGCTCCGCCGACGACAGCGTCCATGACGAGCCCGGAGGGAGCCGGCCAGAACAGCGGGCTTTCGAGCTCGGCGCCTTCCATTGTCAGGCCAAGGGCCTTGTTGATGCTGGTCTCGGTCAGTGGTTTCAGATTGTAGAGGCCGGAAATGCCGTAGGCGGCGGGTACGACATGTTCAGGCAGCTTGGCATCGACATTGCTCCAGTCGGTCGCCAGCAGGCAGGCGGAGAGCTGGCCGCCGGCCGAATGCCCGGCCGCGACCACCGGCAGGTTGTAGCGCCGCCAGATCGCCGCGGCGGCCTGCTGCAGTTCCCAGACGATATGGCCGACCTCGACCTCAGGGCAAAGATCATAGCCCGCGACCGCGACAGGGACGCCGCGCAGGTTCAGCCCGCGCGCCATATGCGAGAAGAAGCTCGGATCGAGCGCCTGCCAGTAGCCGCCATGGATGAAGAGCACGATCGCCTGGCTCTTCACCGCTTCTGGCTTGAACAGATCATAGCTCTGACGCGGGCCGTCGCCATAGCGGATGCCGAGCTCGCTGACGGCGATCTCACGATAGGCCGCTGCATCGCGAGCCCAGCCGGCGATGAGACCGGGGTGCTCGGGAACGCGGGCGCGATTGTTGTACTCGGTCTCGTAGTCGACAGACATCGTGTCCTGATCTTGCTGTGCCGCAGCTGGAGTGGGCGGCTCGGTTCGGGGCCAGTCTGCGCCATGCGCACCCGGCCGGTCGAGGTCTTTTGACAGCGGCTGCGACAAACGCGACAAGACGCAGCCTTGATCGCGCCGGAGCCCCCCATGGAGAATCCCGTTCTCGCCGAAGTCACCCGTGGCAGCACGGTCGAATCGCGCCATCGCGGCGCGGCGATCGTCGTCGATGCGGACGGAGCGGTGGTGCTCTCGCTCGGCGACGTCGAACGCCCGGTCTTCCCGCGCTCGGCGGTGAAGGCGCTGCAGGCCTTGCCGCTGCTGGAGAGCGGTGCCGCCGATCGCTATGGCCTGGTCCCGGCGGAGATCGCGCTCGCGGTCTCCTCGCATTCCGGTGAGGAGCGCCATGCCGAGACCTCGCTCGCCATGCTGAGGAAGGCCGGCCGCGATGCGGGCTGCCTCGAATGCGGTGCGCATTGGCCGATGGGCGAGGCGGCGGCGCGCGCGCTCGCCAAGGCAGGGCGCGAGCCGAGCGCGCTCAACAACAACTGCTCCGGCAAGCATGCCGGCTTCGTCTGCCTGTCCTGCGGCATCGACGAGGATCCGGCCGGCTATGTGAAGGGCACGCATCCGGTGCAGCAGGCGGTGCGCGCCGCGCTGGAGGAGGTGACCGGCGCCGCGCACAAGGTTGAGCTCTCCGGTACGGATGGCTGCTCGATCCCGACCTATGCCGTGCCGCTGAAGTCGCTGGCGCTGGGCTTCGCCCGCTTCGGTACCGGCAATGGCCTCGGTCCGAAGCGGGCCGAAGCGGCGCGGCGCATCCGCGAGGCGGTCGCGGCCAACCCGTTCATGGTCGCCGGTACCGGCCGCTTCGACACCCGCTTCATGGACGTCTTCGGCGCGCGCGCCTTCATCAAGACCGGGGCCGAAGGCGTCTATTGCGGCACGCTGCCCGAGCTCGGCTATGGCATCGCGCTGAAATGCGATGACGGCGCCGGCCGCGCCACCGAGATCGCCATGGCCGCGCTGGTCGAGCGCTTCCTGCCGCGGCAGGGGGGCGACGAAGAGGCTTTCGCGCCCTTCCGCGAGACGGTCATGAAGAACTGGAACGGCATCGAGGTCGGCCGCGTCCGCGCGGCGGAGGCGCTGCGGCCGCGCGCTTGACGGCAGCTGTGTTGCGGCGCGAGATGCGCAGCACGCCTCCGGTCTTGCGCGATGCCGCCAGCCTCCATCCCTGACGAGAATGCTGCCGCAGCGAGCGCCGCCGGCTCCTTCGGCCGTGACCTGCTAGCCGGGCTGACGCTGGCGGCGATCACCATTCCCGAGCAGATGGCGACAGCACGGCTCGGTGGCTTCGAGCCGCAGATCGGCTTCTACGCCTTCGTCGCGGCGACGCTCGGCTTCGCGCTGTTCGGCGCAAGCCGCCTGCTGACGGCTGGAGCCGATTCGACGATCACGCCGATCTTCGTCAGTGGCCTTGCGGCGCTGGCGGCGGGCGGTGCGATCCCGGCGGGCTCGGCGACCCTGCTGGCGCTCCTGATCGGTGTCGCGCTCGTCGTCGCCGGCCTGCTCAGGCTCGGCTGGATCGCCGATCTCCTGTCGGTGCCGGTACTGACGGGCTTCCTCGCCGGCATCGCCGTCCATATCGCCGTGTCGCAGTTGCCCGGCCTCCTCGGCATTCCCGGCGGCGGCCATCACATCGCGGAACAGCTCTCAGCGCTCGGGCGCGGGCTCGGCAACGTCAATCCGATCTCGCTGGCCATAGGCATCGCGACGCTCGCGATCGTGAACCTGTGCGAGCGCTTCGCGCCACGCGTCCCGGGTGCTCTGCTGGCGCTCGTCGGAGCGACTGCGGCCGTCGTGCTCTTCAAGCTGGAGACGCATGGGGTTGCGGTGCTCGGCGCCTTGCCCTCCGGCTGGCCGAGCTTCGCGCCGCCCGAACTCGACTGGGCCGATATCCGCAGCCTCGTCCCGCTTGCGCTCGTCATCGCGCTGGTGGTGATGATGCAGACGGCGACGGTCAGCCGCTCCTTCCGCGATCCCGACGGCGCCGAGCCGAAGGTCGACCGCGATTTCATCGGCCTTGGCGCCGCGAACCTCTTCGCCGGGCTCGCCAGCACCTTTCCCGTCAATGCCAGCCCGCCGCGGACGGCCGTGGTGGCCGAGAGCGGCGGGCGCTCGCAGCTGGCCGCGGCGACGGCGGCGCTGATCGTGCTCGCGCTTGCGGTCGCCGGCGGCTCGCTGCTGGCGCAGGTGCCGGTGGCCGCGCTGGCCGGCGTGCTGCTCTTCGTGGCGCAGCGCATCGTCCGGGTCGAGGTCATCCGCGCGATCGCCGGCCAGTCGCGCTCCGAATTCGCGCTCGTGCTGCTCACTGCCGTCGCCATCATCTGGCTGCCGGTCGAGACCGGTGTCGCCGTCGGGATCGGCCTGTCGCTGCTGCACGGCGTCTGGATGACGACGCGGAGCGAGCCGATCGAGCAATTGCGCATCCCCGGCACGACGATCTGGTGGCCGCCCGAGCCCGGCCGCCAGGGCGAGCAGGTCGATGGCGTGCTGGTGATCGCCTTTCCGGCGCCGCTGCTGTTCGCCAATGCCGAAATCTTCCGGCGCGGCGTGCTCGCGCTGCTGGCGGAGCGGAAGCCGAGCCTTCTGGTTCTCGATGCCGGCGGCATCCCCGCCATCGACTATACGGCGGCGCAAGGCCTGCTCGCGGTGGCGCAGGCCTGCCGGCAACGGGGCGGCACCTTCGCCATTGCCCGGGCCGAATCCGTTCGCGCGCTGCAGGCCCTGCAGGATTTCGGCGTGGTCGCCGAGATCGGCGCCGAGCATGTCTTCCATAGTGTCGAGGAGGCGGTGAGGGCGCTCGCGCCGGCCGCGAAGGAGGCATCATGAGCTATACGGTCGAACCGCGCCTGCATCCGGTCGCCATCACGGATCTCAGGCCGACGCAGATCACCGTCGGCATGCGCGAAGTCGAGATGAAGCGCATCCATTGGCGGGCCGAGCGCGAGGAGAAGGGCGCGGATTTTCTCGGTCACCACGCCGTCCCGGTCGTCATCGGCCCGAAGCAGCGCCTTTATCTGATCGATCACCACCACCTTGCCCTCGCCTTGCATCTGGAGGGTGAACAGCAGGTCCTGACCACCGAGGTCGCCGACCTGTCGCGGCTTGACAGGGCCGAGTTCTGGAGCGTCCTCGACAATCGCAGCTGGATGCATCCCTTCGATGCCGAAGGACGGCGCCGCAGCCGGGAGGAGATCCCGCGCAAGGTCTCCGGCCTCGTCGACGATCCCTATCGCTCGCTGGCGGGGGCGCTGCGGCTCGCGGGCGGCTACGCCAAGATCGAGGCGCCCTTCAGCGAGTTCCTCTGGGCCGATTTCCTGCGCCGGCGCGTCAAGCCCGACCTCGTCGGGCGCTTCTTTCCCAAGGCGTTGCGCAAGGCCCTCGACCTCGCCAGGTCCCACGAGGCCGAGCATCTGCCGGGCTGGTGCGGCCCCTCGGATTGAGCGTCAGCCGACCGAGTTGCCTTCGACCCGGATGCCGGCGGCGCGCTTGTCCTCGGCTTTGGTCAGGTCGCCGGTCACCACCTTGCCGAATTCGGTGCCGACCACCGCGCCGAGCTTCGCCTCGCTGATCACATTGTTGGCGACCAGGGCGTTGCGCTCCTTCGGGACGAGCGAGACCGAGATGCCGATCCCGCTGCGCCGGATAACATTGCCGGTCGCGACGATGTTGCGCATCGCCCAGGACCAGCCGAGCGAGATGCCGATCTCGCTGGCGTTCTCGATGACGTTGCCCGTCACCGCTGCTTCCGCCTCGACATGCACGCCGATACCGCCGACGAGCTCCTTGCCTTTCGGGGCCAGCCCTTTCTGCGCATTGCGGACGATGTTGTTGGCGAAGACCGAGAGCCGGCCGCCATGGTCGAGATTGGTGATGTTGGCGCCCTGGGCGCAGTCCTCGACCAGATTGTTGGCGATCACAGCGCCCTCGAAGGCGAATTCCGAATAGAGAGCGGTCTCGCCGCAGCGCCGGCCCTGATTGCCGAGGATCTGCACGGCCGAGCCGGAATTGTTGCGGATGAAGGTCAGCGCGCAGTCACGCAAGGTGTTGCCTTCGATCACGACGCCGCCGGCACGGAAAAGGCTGATGCCGTTGCCGTTCGGCCCGTCGCCGCCGGCATCGTTGCGGATGCGGTTGATGCGGTTGCCGCGGACGAGGCTCTGCTCGTCGCCGGCCTGGCTGCGCCAGAGCTGGATGCCGTTGTTGCCGCAATCCTCGACCGTGTTGGCCTCGATCGAGAGCCCGCGCGAATCGAGCGAGAACAGCGCCGATTCCCGCATCGAGCGGAAGCGGTTGCGCTCGATGCGTCCCGCAGTGCGGTTGAGGGTCAAGCCGACTGAACCGGCATTGGCGAACTCGCAATCGGACAACGCGAAGTCGAGCACCTCCTCGAGACTGAGCAGGCCGCTGCGCTGGCCGAGCTTGATGTCGAGCCCGTCGAGCACGATCCCGGAGATGGCGGCGCGCTTGATCCGCCGCGCCACCAGCAGCGGCCCGGCCTGTGCCGCAATGAACTGCGTCGCGCCGGGGACGCCGATCAGACGGGCATTCTCCGGCAGGACGACATTGCCGATACGATAGCGGCCGGGCGCGATGATCAGCGGCGCATCGCGCTTCACCGCCTCGACCAGCGCAGCCTGGAGATGGCGCGACTGGTCCTCGGAGGAGCCGGGGCGTAGGCCGAATTGTGTTGCCTCGAGACCGAGCATGCCGAGCGGAGCCGGCGTGCTCGGGCGCGGCGCCTGTGCCAGAGCGGGACCGGCTGAGACCGCGACCGTGCCGAAAAGGGCCGTGCGCAGCCAATCGCGGCGCGAAAGCGTCATCGAAGCCTCCATCATGGCCGCAACGGTTCAAGAGATGTGCCGGAGGCAGGGTGCCGGCGCTGAGGCTACAGCCCGAGCGCCCTGGCGATCTCGTCGGCGGCGGCGGTCGGGGCCATTTCGCCCGCGGAGACGGCCGCCTCCAGCTTCGGCGTGCGCGCCTTCAGCGCCGGATCATGCCGGAGCTTGGCCTGCAAGCGATCCTGCACCATCGCCCACATCCATTTGACATCCTGCCGCCGGCGCTTCTCGGCGATCAGCCCCTTCGCCTCGAAGCGGGCGCGATGCTCTTCGATCTTGGCCCAGAGCGCGTCGAGGCCGGCGCCGGTCAGGCCGGAGATCGTCACCACCGGCGTCGACCACAGCGGCGAGGTCGGCGCCAGGATGTGCAGCGCCGCCTTATACTGCGCGGCGGCGGCGCGTGCGGCGGTCGCGCCCTCGCCATCGGCCTTGTTGACCGCGAGCATGTCCGCAAGCTCGATGATGCCCTTCTTGATGCCCTGCAGTTCGTCGCCGGCATTGGGCAGCATCAGCACGAGGAAGAAATCGGTGAGATCGGCGACGGCAGTCTCCGACTGGCCGACGCCGACCGTCTCGACCAGGATGACGTCGAAGCCGGCGGCTTCGCAGAGCAGCATGGTCTCGCGGGTCTTGGCGGCGACGCCGCCCAACGTGCCGGAGGAGGGCGACGGCCGGATATAGGCGTGCGGGTCGACGGCGAGCTGCGCCATCCGGGTCTTGTCGCCGAGGATCGAGCCGCCGCTGCGTGTCGATGACGGATCGACCGCGAGGACTGCGACCTTGTGGCCCTGGCCCGTCAGATAGCTGCCGAGCGCGTCGATCGTCGTCGACTTGCCGACGCCGGGCACGCCGGTGATGCCGACCCGGATCGCCTTGCCGGTGTGCGGGAGGAGGCGGGAAAGCAGGGCCTGTGCCTGCTCGCGATGGTCGGCGCGCCGGCTTTCCGCGAGCGTGATCGCCCGCGCCAGCGCCGCGCGCTCGCCCCTGAGAATCGCATCGCCGAGCGCTGTGAGGTCGACCATGTCCGCTGGTAGCAAGCGAGCGCCCGCAACGGAAGCGAGCCTTTCGGCGATCGGGGCCGCCGTCTCCGCCCTTGCCAAGCAGCGGGGACGGTGAGACGAGTCGCACGGGGTGCGGAGAGCCTGTCGCGTGTTTGGCTTGCGGTCTGTCGTATTGGCTTTGCTTTTGCCGCTCGTGCTCGCTGCCTGCGGCGGCCCGCCGCGCCAGCTGGTCGTGTCCGCGGCGAGGCCCGAGGACATTGCCGGTACGGTCAAGATCTTCGTCGCGACCTCGCGCGCCTCGACCAGACAGCCGGAATATTTCAATGGCGAGCGCAGCCCGTCGGTCGCTTTCGCCCGGCTCGATATCAGCGTCCCGCGCGCTCATCAGGTCGGCCAGGTCGAATTGCCGGGCAGCGTCACCAGCGCCGGCGATCCGGCCAGCCATTTCACCGTTAGCGGCGTCGAGCGGCTCACCGAGCCGGAGATCTTGAAGCAGGTGCGGGCCGAGATCGCCAGGCGCCCGCAGGCCGAGCGCGAGGTCCTGGTCTTCGTCCATGGCTTCAACACCAATTTCGCCGACGCGGCCTTCCGTTTCGCTCAGATCGTCACCGATTCCGGCTTCAAGGGCGTGCCGGTGCTGTTCACCTGGCCCTCGCGGGCGCAGCTCTTCGCTTATCCCTATGACCGCGACAGTGCCGATTTCTCACGCGATGCGCTCGAGATTGGCTTGCGGGCGATCTCGAGCGACCTTGGCGCCAACCGTTTCGACATCCTGGCGCATTCGATGGGCACGCTACTGACCGTCGAGACCCTGCGCCAGGCGGCGATCCGCGGCGACGGCAGCTTCGGCGGCAAGCTGCGCAACGTCATGCTGGCGGCTCCCGACATCGATCTCGACGTCTTCAAGACCCAGCTCGCCGCGATCAAGCGGCCGGTCACCGTCTTCGTCTCCTCGGATGATCGGGCGCTCGATTTCTCGCGCCAGTTCGCCGGGGACAAGAAAAGGCTCGGGGCGATCTCGGAGAAGGATACCGATGTCGTCGCCGATCTGCGCAAGTCCGGGGCGATGATCATCGACCTGTCGGGCGATCGCTCCGGCGACGAGTACAATCACGGCAAGTTCGCGACCACGCCGCGCATCGTCGAGATGATCGGAAAGCGGCTCGGCGCCGACGGCATGGGCGGCGGCTCGGGGAGCGGCGTGCTGGGGCTCGACTCCAAAGCCTCGCCGTCCTTTGCCGCGCGTGACAAGTAACCGCCCCATTCTGGCCGCGTTGATCTGGCCTTAAGGCTTTGCGGCCAGAAGGCCCGCAAAGCCCCCCGATTTCCGGATACTGCCAGTGACCTCGCCTTCGCGACATGCCGTTTCACGCCGCTCCTTCATCGCCCTGCTCGGGGCGGGGCTGGCGGGCTGCGCGCAGAGCGAAGCCTCGGTCTCGCCCTTCATCGGCCCGGCTGATTCGTCGAGCTTCGGCAAGGAGCCGCAGCTGCTCGTCGCGACGACCCGCCGGCCGACCGGCGATCGCCCGCCCTATTTCGGCTCCGAGCGCGGCACCGGGCTGAGCTTCGCCGAGGTCAGGCTGTCGGCGCCGGGCCGCGGCGTCGCAGCGCAGGTAAGCTCGGCCGTCAGCGGCGACTGGGCCGTGCTCGGCGTGACCCGGCGCAGCGCGAGCGATGCCGCCCGCACCTTCGCCGATGCCGCGACCGGCCGCGACGTGCTGCTCTATGTCCACGGCTTCAACGAGACCTTCGAATCCGCCGCCCGCAGCGCCGGCCAGCTCTCGCATGCGCTCACCTTCGAGGGACGCACCGCGCTCTTCACCTGGCCGTCCGGCGGTGGCTTGCTCGCCTATGCCTATGACCGCGAGAGCGCGCTCTATTCGCGCGACGGCTTCGTCCAGACCCTCAAGGCGCTGGTCGCCAACCCGACGATCGGGCGCATCAACATCGTCGCCCATTCGATGGGCAGCTTCCTGGCGCTGGAAGGCCTGCGCGAATTGCGCGACTTCGAGGGGCTGTCCGACCGGATCGGCGCCGTCGTGCTGGCCTCGCCCGATGTCGACATCGACGCCTTCGAGCAGACAGTGCCCAAGCTCGGGCCGATCGCCCAGCGCATGACCGTGATCATCGATCCCGGCGACAGGGCGCTTGCCGTTTCCTCGCGCATCGCCGGCGGCGTCGCCCGCGCGGGTGCCGCCGATCGAGAGCGGCTGGAACAGCTCGGGGTGCGCGTTGCCGACACGGCCGGCCGCGGCTGGAGCCTGCTGCGCCACGACCTCTTCCTGTCGAACAGCGAGGTCACGCAGGTCGTTCGCCGCGCCATCGACCGGGCGCGCTCCTGAGAACGGAGGCCGGAGCCTCCGTCCCCGGTTCTTGCCAGCTCAGCCGGCCGGCTTGAGCGCGATGACCGAGCGGGCCGCCTTCTCGATCGCCTCGCGCGAATAGAGCAGCGGCGCATAGTCGCCGGCAGCCCAGAGCGGCGCGAGATCGCGGTAATGCGGGCTGTAGGCGTCGCCCGACTGGCCGGGCGTGTTGATGAAGCGGCTTTCGTCCCAGTTGCCGACGTCCAGCACCATGCGGAACGATGCCCCCGCGATCACCTTGAAATCGGAGGTCCGGTACGATGCCGCGCGCGGGCTGAAGGCCGAGCCGGCCATGGCGAGCCGGCCGACATTGAGCTGCGCCCGGTCCGGGCCGCCGGCCAGCGGCGACAGGGCATGGTCGAACTGGGCGTGATGGATCTTGCCCCAGTTCCATTTTGCCGTGTCCGGACCGAGCGTCTGCCGCAGCTCTTCCATCGCCGCCTTCAGCGTCTCCAGGAGCAGGGCGCTGCGGGCCGCCCTCGGATCGGCACCGAGCGCGCTGTCGGGCTCTTCCAGATAGGCGACGACCGCCGCCACATCGAGCGGGCCGATGACGCTGCGCGCCTTTTCGGGCACAGCTTTTGCCGTCAGCGCCCGGCCGAGATGCTTGCTCATCCAGACCTCGGACAAGGCTGCTGCGGCGCTGTCGACCGTGATCTCCTGGTTCCAGCCCTTGATCAGCTTCAGCCCTTCGGCCATGACCGGATCGTCCGATGACAGCGGCGCCAGCAGGGCGGCGAGCTTGCGCGCATTCTCCGAATTGTCGTCGTTCTGCAGGGCCATCGCGTCGGCGAGCGTCACCTTGTTCTTGGTGCCGAGCACGGCCTTGATCCGGTTGATCCGCGAGGGATCGGACCATTCGTAGCCGATGCGCTTGGCCAGCAGCGGATGATCCTTCGGGATGTTCATTTCGTTGGCGGTGGCGAAGAAGCCATCGGTCGGGTTGTAGACCTCGGGCAGCTCGCCGGCCTTCAGGAAGCTGGTCCATTCATAGCGGCCATCACCGGGCACCGGCATCAGGCCGTCATGGTTCGGCCGCTGCGGTGCGCGTCCGCCGACGATCCAGCCGATGTTGCCCTTGTTGTCGGCATAGACCTGGTTTTCGGAGGGGGCGCCCCATTCGGCCATCGCCTTCTTGAAGCCGGCCCAGTCCTTCGCAGTCATGTATTCGGCCGAGTTGAAATATGCCGAGGTTCCCGGCTCGAACCAGACGGTGCGGATCGCGAAGGCGCGCTTCTCGTCGGGCTCGGCCTTCATGATCGGGCCGTGGCGGGTGAATTTCAGGTCGATCTGGCGCGGCGCTTCGCCCTTGACCTCGATCGTCTCGTTGACGGTCTTCATCTCCTCCCAGCCGCTGCCATAGCGGTACTGGTTCGGATTGGCCGGGTTGGTCTCGTAGACATAGAGATCCTCCTGGTCGATCGCGAAGATCGTCAGGCCGAAGGCGATCTCGCCATTATGGCCGATCGAGATGCCGGGGAGAGCGGGTTCGCCGGCGCCGATCACCGAGAGGCCGGGCGCGTTGAGGTGCACGACATAGCGCAGCGACGGCACGCCATGGGCGCGATGCGGGTCGTTGGCCAGGATCGGCCGGCCGGTCGCGGTGCGGCTCGCCGCGATCGTCCAGTTGTTCGAGCCGATGGTCGAGACGCTGTCGCCGGCGGCGGCGAAGATGGCGTCGCGGTCGAGCGCGGCGCGCTTCTCGCCGGGGGCGGCGAAGGTGACGTCGCGCGTCGCGAGATTGTAGTCGTCGAGGATGTCCGGCTTGATCGCGCAGGGGTCGAGCCCGTCGGGCACCTTGGTTTTCACGCTCGGCTCCAGCACACGCCGGAAGCGGTCGGCCTCGATGCCGGCGGCGCAGGCGACGCGGGCGCGCACCACCTCGGACATCACGTTGCGGGTCAGGCCATGGCTGCGGATGCGGACCACGTCCTCGGCGCTCCAGCGATCAGGCAAAGTGCCGGAGAGGCGGAAATCGAGCGGCAGCGGCTGCTTTCCGGAGCGCACCTCGTCGACGCGGGCATTGATGCCGGAGACGAAGGCGTCGGTATAGGCCTTGGCGTCGGGGCCATAGGCGGCCCATTCCTTGTCCATCTCGCCGCGATAGAGGAAGAGCCGGGCAGCGCGATCCTGCGCGACATAGGACGGGCCGAAATCCTTGGCCAGCAGCCCGAGCCCGCGCTTGCGCCAGAGATCGATCTGCCAGAGCCGGTCGCGCGCCGCATTGTAGCCTTGCAGGAACAGGGCATCGCGGCTCGACGCCGCGTAGATATGGGCGACACCCCATTGATCGAGGATCAGTTCCGCCGGTCCCTGCAGGCCCGCGACCGTCTGTTCGGAACGCTTCACGGCGCTGGACAGCTCCGCCGTTGCGGGTAGGCATCCGGCGATGGTGACGGCGGCAATGGCAAACAGCGACGCTGCGCTGTAGGCGCGATCTGCTCTGCTCATGGTGTTCCTCCGTGCGGCCCGTCTTTGGCGACGGGCCTTGCCGGAGGAGCTTAGGGGGAGAGCGGAGGCCGGCCACCGCACATGACCACATGGCGGCCCTGCCGAGCCGGCATGTGATCTGGATCGTTCCTTGCGCGCAGATGAAGCTACAGTGGCGGCAGGCCGACCCGCTTCTTGATCGTCGCCAGGGCGAAATTGGATTCGACCGACTGGACGCATTTCAAGCGCGTCATCTTCTGCTTCAGGAAGCGCTCATAGCCCTCGATGCCATCCGTCAGCACGCGCAGCAGATAATCCTGGCTGCCGGTCATCAGGTAGCACTCGGCTACTTCCGGCCAGTTCTCGACCGCTTTCTCGAACTCGGCGATCTGCTCCGTGTTCTGCTGGCTGAGCCGGACCGAGACGAAGACGCTGAAGGGCAGGCCATAGGCCTTGGGATCGACGATGGCCGAATAGCCCTTGATGACGCCGGTCTCTTCCAACCGCTTCAGCCGGCGCAGGCAGGGCGTCGGCGACAGGCCGATCTTCTCCGACAGGTCCTGATTGGTGATGCGGCCGTCTTCCTGCAGGAGGGTGAGCATGCGGCGGTCGATCGTATCGAGCATGATCTGCTCCTCTGGGCGCTCAAGCGAGCAGGAAACTGCAAAATCTTGCTCTAGAGCACGGATGATCGTTCATGCAATGGCCTTAGGATCGGCCTAGGCTCGCATCGCGGCCGCTCGGGCCGGCGAGGAGGTGAGGCATGAGCGACGACAACTACCACAAGGACCGGATCGCCAATCGCCGGCTCCATCCCGAGACCCTGATGATGGGCTATGGCTATTCGCCGGCCATGTCCGAGGGCGCGCTCAAGCCGCCGGTCTTCCTGACCTCGACCTTCGTCTTCGAGAACGCCCAGCAGGGCAAGGATTTCTTCGACCTGACCGCCGGCCGTCGCCAGCTCAAGCCGGGCGAGAAGTCGGGCCTGGTCTATTCGCGCTTCAACCATCCCAACATGGAAATCCTCGAGGATCGCCTGGCGATCTGGGACGAGGCCGAGGCTTGCGCCGTCTTCGCCAGCGGCATGGCGGCGATCGCGACGACCTGCTTCGCCTTCCTGCGTCCGGGCGACACGGTTATTCACAGCCGCCCGCTCTATGGCGGCACCGAGACGCTGCTGAAGAACCAGATGGGCGCCTTCGGCGTCACGCCCTTCGGCTTCACCGATGGCGTCGACGTCGCGCAGATGCGCAAGGTCGCGCAGGACGCCGCCGCCAAGGGCCGCGTCGCGATGATCCTGGTCGAGACGCCGGCGAACCCGACCAATGGCCTCGTCGATCTCGCTGCCTGCAAGGCGATTGCCGACGAGCTGGAGAAGTCGCAAGGGCATCGCCCGCCGGTCGTGGTCGACAACACCATGCTTGGCCCGATCTTCCAGAAGCCGCTGAAGCACGGCGCCGATCTCACCTTGCTGTCGCTGACCAAATATGTCGGCGGCCACAGCGATCTCGTCGGCGGCTCGATCAGCGGCTCGAAGGCGCTGGTGCGGCAGGTGAAGAGCTGGCGCGGCTCGCTCGGCACGCAGCTCGATCCGAATTCCTGCTGGATGCTGATGCGCTCGCTCGAGACGCTCGACATCCGCATGCACCGCGCCAATGAGAACGGCCGCAAGGTCGCCGACTATCTGCGCAAGCACCCGAAGATCGCCAAGGTCCACTATCTCGGCGACCTCGCCGAGGGCGATCCGCGCAAGGCCGTGTTCGACCGGCAATGCGTCGAGCCGGGCTCGACCTTCGCCTTCGACGTCAAGGGCGGCGAGAAGGAAGCCTTCGCCGTGCTCGACAACCTCCAGATCATGAAGCTCGCGGTCAGCCTGGGCGGGACCGAGACGCTGGTCTCGCACCCCGCCGCGATGACCCATTCCGGCGTCGCCCGGGAACTGCGCGAAGAGATCGGCCTCACCGACGCGCTGATCCGCATCTCGGTCGGCATCGAGAATATCGAGGACCTGATCTCGGATCTCGCCCAGGCACTCGACGCCGCGTGAGGGCAGGGCGGCGCCGCATCCTCGTCGCGGCGCTCGCCGCCACGCTGCTCGGCGGCCCGGCTCTCGCCGAGCCGCAGACCGAGAGCGTGGCCCAGACCATCTGCCGCCTGATCGAAGGCGCCGCGAAGACGCACGACCTGCCGGTCGCCTTCTTCACGCGCCTGATCTGGCGCGAGAGCAGCTTCCGGCCGAACGTCGTCAGCCCGGCCGGGGCGCAGGGCATCGCCCAGTTCATGCCGGGTACGGCGAATGAGCGCGGCCTCGCCGATCCCTTCGATCCGGAGGCGGCGATCCCGCATTCGGCCGCCTTCCTCGCCGCGCTGAAGAACCAGTTCGGCAATCTCGGCCTCGCCGCCGCTGCCTATAATGGCGGGCCGAACCGGGTTGCGCGCTGGGTCGAGCGCGGCGGCATGCTGCCCTATGAGACGCAAGCCTATGTCCGCTTCATCACTGGCCGCGGCGTCGAGGAGTGGCGGCTCGGCGCTGGCGAATTGCCGCCTCCGGCGACGCGCGAGAACACGGATTGCCTCGCCACGGTGGCTTCGATCCGCATCACCACGCCGGCGGTGCTGGTCGAGGGCGCCTATGGCCCGTTCGGCGTCCAGCTCGCCGGCAACACCTCGAAGGCCCGCGCCATCGCCTCCTATCAGCGTGTCGCGGCGCGCTTCGCCTCGCTGCTATCAGGCAAATCGACCATGATCCTGGGCTCGGCCGTGCCGGGACGGGGCAGGGGGCGCTTCTACCGAGTCAGGCTCCCGGCGCAGAGCCTGCGCGAGGCGACATTGGCCTGCAATCGCCTGCGACAGGCGGGCGGGGCCTGCCTTGTGCTGCGGAATTGATGAAGCACGTCATTCTCGGGCGCAGCGAAGCGGAGACCCGAGAATCTCAGGACGAGAGGGCTATTGGAGCCTCTTCCGGCCTGAGATGCTCGGGTCAAGCCCGAGCATGACGTCAAATCCCCACCCGCCCCCAGCCGGGCAGCTTCAGCGCAGGCCGCTGCAAATCGAAGCCGGCGACCAGCCCGAGCAGGTTGATCTCGACGCCCTCGACCCAGCCGAAGGTGACGCCGGCGAGCCCGTAGAGCGAGGCCTGCAGCCCGGTCCGGCTCGGGGTGAAGCCGGCATAGAGACCGCTGTCGCGCCAATCCTTGCCGATCGCGGTCGGCGGCAAGGCGCGGCCGAGCTCCGGCACTTCGGCGAGGATGTGCTGGACGAAGCTGTTCGAGTTCGGCCCGGGCCAGGCGGCATAGGAGCCGTAATCGCTGTAGCCATAGTTCTTCACAGCGTCGCGGATGCGCGGGATCAGCGCCTCGGCAGCCTGCCCTTTGATCTCGCCGACCAGCTCCGGGACATTGCCGTACCAGCGGCCATCGGCGATGCGAACATTGACCCGCACCGGATTGCCCCAGCCGACGACGTCGAAGCGGGTATAGGCCGAGGCGTCCTTCTCCTTCACCACGACCCAGGAATGGTGGGCGAAGACGCCGCGCCAGCGGCCGACGCGGGCAGCGAAGATGTGGACGGTCGCCTCGGGCTCGATGGCGGGGGCGGGCAGGAGCGCGGCGCTCGACCAGTCGGCGCGGGCCCAGTCGGAGGCCAGCGGCTGCAACTGCCACCAGGCGGCATGAGTGCCAAGCGGCAGCAGGAAGACGAGCGCGAAGAACAGGAAAAACCGTCGGATCATTCTTCTGCGGAAAATAGGGGGCGAGGCGGGGCCGCAACAAGGCGCGACGGAGCGTCGCCGATCACGAAATCGAGGTTGAGGCTTGGCCACAAGCTGTTAGCTTGCCCGCGCGAAATCTAAAGGAGGGGCAGATTGCGCACTTTGACGTCGGTTATGCATAGCTTGGCCGCTGCGGCGGCTCTCGGGCTCGCTCTTACGGCCGGCCCGGCTGGGGCGCAGGAAAACAAGGAACTGCGCATCTTCAACTGGTCGGACTACGTCAATCCGGAGGTGCTCGACGCCTTCAAGAAAGAGACCGGCATCACTGTCGTCTACGACACCTTCGACCAGATGGAGACGGTCGAGACCAAGCTGCTCGCCGGCAAGACCGGCTATGACCTCGTCGTCGTCACTGCTTCCTTCCTGCCTCGGCACATCCCGATCGGCCTCTATGCGCCGATCGACACCGCCAAGGTGCCGAACCTCAAGCACGCCTGGCCGGAGATCAAACAGCGGCTGTCGAAATACGACCCCGGCAACAAGTTCGCCGTGAACTACATGTGGGGCACCACCGGGATCGGCTACAACACCGCCAAGATCAAGGAACGGCTTGGCAACGACGCCGTGATCGACAGCTGGAGCATCGTCTTCGATCCGGAGAAGCTGAAGAAGCTCTCCAATTGCGGCGTGCATGTGCTCGACGCGGTCGAGGAGATGTTCCCGGCGGCGCTGCGCTATCTCGGCCTCGACCCCGATTCGAAGAAGGAAGCCGACCTCGAAAAAGCCGGCGAGTTGCTGCGCAAGATCCGCCCGCACATCCAGAAATTCCATTCGTCAGAATACATCAATGCGCTCGCCAACGGCGATATCTGCCTGGCGGTCGGTTACTCCGGCGACGTGCTGCAGGCGAAGAAGCGCGCGGTCGAAGCCAAGAACAAGGTCGAGATCAGCTATGTCATCCCGAAGGAAGGCGCGCTGATGTGGTTCGATTCCTTCGTGATCCCGAAGGATGCCGGCAACCCCGATGCGGCGCTGAAGTTCATCGACTTCGTCAACCGGCCGGAGATGGCGGCGAAGAACTCGGACTTCATCCAGTACGCCAACGGCAACATCGCCGCGAAGCCGCTGCTCTCGGCCGAGGTCCGCGACAATCCCGGCATCTATCCGACTGATGCGGTGATGAGTCGCCTCTACACGATCACGCCCTACGACCAGAAGACGCAGCGGGTGGTCAACCGGCTGTGGACACGCGTCAAGAGCGGCAGGTGAGCAGGCCGGAGGCGGGTGGACGGCGCGCCTCGCCGGGCAGCGTCCGGCGCGACTTCCAGCCCTGGAACGACCCTGCGGCCAAGCCGCTGGTCGAGTTCAGAAACGTGACCAAGCGTTTCGGTGCGGTGGTCGCGGTCGACCGGCTGTCGCTTGCGATCCATCAGCGCGAGTTCTTCGCGCTGCTGGGGCCGTCCGGCTGCGGCAAGACCACGCTGATGCGCATGCTCGCCGGCTTCGAGCAGCCCGACGAGGGCGAAATCCTGCTCGACGGCGTCGACATCACCGCCGTGCCGCCGCACCAGCGGCCGGTCAACATGATGTTCCAGTCCTATGCGCTGTTCCCGCATCTCTCGGTCGGCGACAACATCGCCTACGGCCTGAAGCGCGAGGGACTGCCGAAGGCCGAGATCGCCCAGCGCGTCGACACCATGCTCGGGCGCGTCCGTCTCAAGGGCATGGAGAAACGCCGGCCGGACCAGCTTTCCGGCGGCCAGCGCCAGCGCGTCGCGCTCGCGCGCGCTCTGGTCAAGCAGCCCAAGCTCCTGCTGCTCGATGAGCCCTTGGGCGCGCTCGACAAGAAGCTGCGCGAGGAGACGCAATACGAGCTGATGGACCTCCAGGCCGATCTCGGCCTGACCTTCATGGTCGTCACCCACGACCAGGACGAGGCCATGACCATGGCCGACCGCATGGCGGTGATGGACCATGGCCGGCTGCTGCAGATCGCGCCGCCCGATTTGATCTACGAGGCGCCGTCCAGCCGCTTCGTCGCCGAGTTCGTCGGCGACATCAACCTGATCGAGGGCAGGGTGACCGCCGTCGCGGGCGATCTCGTCACGCTGGAGAGCGGGCCGGTCGGCATGATCGAGCTCGACGAGGATGCGCCGAGCTGCCGACCGGGCGATGCGCTCACCATCGGCCTGCGCCCCGAGAAGATCGCGCTCAGCCATGACGAGCCCGCGCAGGGCGTCAACAAGGTCGCCGGCGAGATCTGGGACATCGGCTATCTCGGCGACATGACCATGGTGCAGGTCATGGTCGGCGGCGAGGGGGGCAAGCTCTTCAAGGTCTCGCTGACCAATCGCACGCGGCGGATCGAGCGGCCCTTCGCTTGGGAGGACAAGGTCTGGCTCTCCTGGGACGTCGACGCCGGCATGGTGCTGGCGTCGTGAGCACGCCTGTTGCCAGAGGTGGCGGGACAGGGCGCGGCCTGTTGGTCGCGGCCATTCCCTATCTCTGGCTCATCGCCTTCTTCCTCGCGCCCTTCGTCATCGTGCTCCGGATCGCGCTCTCCGACGCTGCGACAGACCAGCCGCCCTATGCGCCGCATTTCCCCGGCATCAGTCAGTTCGGAGAATTCCTCGGCCAGCTTGATTTCGAGAATTTCCGCCTGCTCGGCGACGACCCGCTCTACTGGCAGAGCTATCTCTGCTCGCTGCGCATCGCGGCGCTGACCACGCTGATCGCGCTCGCGATCGGCTATCCGCTCGCCTACGCGATGGCGCTGGCGCCCAAGCGCTGGCAGGGCATCCTGCTCGTCCTCGTCATCCTGCCGTTCTGGACCTCGTTCCTGATCCGCGTCTACGCCTGGATCGGCATTCTGCGGCCAGATGGCCTGCTCGACATGGCGCTGATGGGGATCGGGCTGACCAGCGAACCCCTGCGCCTGCTCAACACCGATGCCGCCGTGCTGATCGGCATGGTCTATTCCTACCTGCCCTTCATGGTGCTGCCGCTGTTCTCGACCTTGCAGAAGCTCGACGACACCTTGCTGGAGGCGGCCTCCGATCTCGGCGCGCCGCCGCTGACCACCTTCCTGACCGTGACCTTGCCGCTCTCCATCCCCGGCATCCTCGCCGGCTCGGCCCTGGTCTTCATCCCGGCGATCGGCGAGTTCGTTATCCCCGATCTGCTCGGGGGCTCCGACACATTGATGGTCGGCAAGGTGCTCTGGAACGAGTTCTTCTCCAATCGCGACTGGCCGCTCGCTTCCGCGGTGGCGATCGTGCTGCTCGTCGTTCTCGTCTTGCCGCTGATGCTGCTGCAGCGGGCGCGGGGAGCGGCCCGATGAGGCGCTTCGGAGCCTTCCATCTCGCCGCGCTCGTCGCCGGCTTCGCCTTCCTCTACCTGCCGATCGTCGCCCTGATCGCCTATTCCTTCAACGCCTCGCGGCTGGTGACGGTCTGGGGCGGCTTCTCGACGCATTGGTACGGTGCGCTCATGCGCAACGAGCCCCTGCTCGATGCGGCCTGGCTGACGATCCGCGTCGCGCTGGTCTCGGCGACTTTGGCGACGGTGCTGGGGACGCTGGCTGCGCTGGCCCTGGCGCGCTATCGGGTCTTCGTGGGGCGCACTCTGTTCTCCGGCATGGTGATGGCGCCGCTCGTGATGCCGGAGGTGATCACCGGCCTGTCGCTGCTGCTGTTCTTCGTCGCCGGCGATGTCGAGCGCGGCTACTGGACCGTGGTGATCGCCCACGCGACCTTCAGCCTCGGCTTCGCCTGCATCGTCGTGCAGGCCAGGCTCGCCGGCTTCGACCGCTCGCTGGAGGAAGCGGCGCGTGATCTCGGCGCGACGCCGACCGAGACCTTCCGCACGGTAACGCTGCCGCTGATCTGGCCGGCGGTCGCCGCCGCCTGGATGCTGGCTTTCACGCTCTCGCTCGATGACCTCGTCATCGCGAGCTTCACCACCGGGCCGGGCGCGACGACGCTGCCGATGCGGCTCTATTCGGCGATCCGGCTGGGTGTAACGCCCGAGATCAACGCCGCCTGCACGATCATGATCGCGGCGGTGGCGGTCGCGGTGATCGGAGCGTCGCTGCTCATGAAGCGGGATGCGTTGGCGGGGCGCTGAGCTAAACGGACGCTGAACGTCCCGCTCAAAACCGGTTCAGCCGAGCGGCGCGATAGTGCGTGCCAGAGCGGGAAGCGTTTCCGCTCCGGCACAAGGAGACATCACGATGTTTCGCACTCTCGCTTCTGCCGGCCTCATCGCTGCCGCCGCGCTAGGGATCAGCGCGGCATCGCCCAGCAAGGCCGAGGCCGGCGTCCTGATCCAGCAGGCTTACTATGACGGCCCCGGCTATGGCTGGCGCGCGCCGCCGGCCTATGGCTACTGGGGCGTGCCGCGCTGGCGCCGTCATTATGACGGCCCGCGCTTCTACGGCCCGCCGCCCCCGCCGCGCTATTATCACCGCTGGCGCGGCGGCTGGTGACCCCTAAGATCGAACGAGGCGCGGCGGATCACTCCGCCGCGCTCTTCTGCGTGTAGCCGAGGCGCTGGTTGAGCTCTTCCAGCAGCTTTTCGGCCGCATCGGCGATGACGGTGCCGGGCGGGAAGATCGCGGAGGCGCCGGCCGCGATCAGGGCGTCGAAATCCTGCGGCGGGATCACGCCGCCGACGACGATCATGATGTCCGGCCGGCCAGCCTTGGCAAGCGCTGCCTTCAGCTCCGGCACCAGCGTGAGATGGCCGGCAGCCAGCGAGGAGACGCCGACGATGTGGACGTCGTTCTCGACCGCCTGCCGGGCCGCCTCGTCCGGGGTGGCGAAGAGCGGGCCGATGTCGACGTCGAAGCCGAGATCGGCGAAGGCCGAGGCAATCACCTTCTGGCCGCGATCATGCCCGTCCTGGCCCATCTTGGCGACGAGGATACGGGGACGGCGACCGTCCGCTTCCTCGAAGGCCTCGCACATCAACTGCACGCGCGTCACCGCAGGGTTCATCTCGCCGACCTCCCGCTTGTAGACGCCCGAGATCGCCTTGATCTCGGCGCGGTGGCGCCCGAACACCTTTTCCATCGCCAGCGAGATCTCGCCGACGGTTGCCTTCGCTCGCGCCGCCTTGACCGCGAGGTCGAGCAAATTGCCGTTGCCTTGCGCACCATTGGTCAGCGCGGTGAGGGCGGCTTGCGTCTCCGCCTCGTTGCGCTCGGCCTTGAGCCGCCGGAGTTTGTCGAGCTGCTGGGCGCGAACCGAGGCGTTGTCGACCTTGAGCACGTCGATCGCCGCCTCGTTCTCCGGCTTGAAGATGTTGACCCCGATGATCGACTGCTGGCGGCCATCGATGCGCGCCTGCGTCTTGGCCGCGGCTTCCTCGATGCGGAGCTTGGGGATGCCGGCCTCGATCGCCTTGGCCATGCCGCCCAACGCCTCGACCTCCTGGATATGGCCCCAGGCCTTGGCGGCGAGTTCGGCGGTGAGCCGCTCGACATAATAGGAGCCGCCCCAGGGATCGATGATCCGATTGGTGCCGCTCTCCTGCTGCAGCACGATCTGGGTATTGCGGGCGATGCGGGCGGAGAAATCGGTCGGCAGCGCCAGCGCCTCGTCGAGCGCGTTGGTGTGCAGCGACTGGGTGTGCCCCTGCGTCGCCGCCATTGCCTCGATCATGGTGCGCGGCACATTGTTGAACACGTCCTGCGCCGTCAGCGACCAGCCAGAGGTCTGGCAATGGGTGCGCAGGGGGAGAGACTTTTCGTTCTGCGCCCCGAAATCCTTGACGAGCTTGGCCCAGATCAGCCGGGCGGCCCGGAGCTTCGCCACCTCCATGAAGAAGTTCATGCCGATGGCCCAGAAGAAGGAGAGCCGCGGCGCGAAGACGTCGACGCCTAAGCCCGCCTGCTGGCCGGCGCGGATGTACTCGACGCCGTCGGCGAGGGTGTAGCCGAGCTCGAGGTCCTGCGTCGCTCCGGCTTCCTGCATGTGGTAGCCGGAGATCGATATCGAGTTGAATTTCGGCATGTTGGCCGAGGTGTAGGCGAAGATGTCGCCGATGATCCGCATCGAGGGCGAGGGCGGGTAGATATAGGTGTTGCGGACCATGAACTCCTTGAGGATGTCGTTTTGGATGGTCCCCGAGAGCTTGGCCGCCGGCACGCCCTGTTCTTCCGCTGCGACGATGTAGAGCGCCAGCACTGGCAGCACCGCGCCGTTCATCGTCATCGAGACGCTCATCTGGTCGAGCGGGATGCCGGAGAACAGCGTGCGCATGTCGTAGATCGAATCGATTGCGACGCCGGCCATGCCGACATCGCCGCCGACGCGCGGATGGTCGCTGTCATAGCCGCGATGGGTGGCGAGATCGAAGGCGACCGAGAGGCCCTTCTGGCCGGCGGCGAGGTTACGCCGGTAGAAGGCGTTGGAATCCTCGGCCGTGGAGAAGCCGGCATATTGCCGGATCGTCCAGGGCTGGTTGACATACATGGTCGGGTAGGGGCCCCGCAGATAGGGCGCGATGCCGGGCAGCGTATCGACGAAAGGCAGGCCGTTGCGGTCGGCGGCCGTGTAGAGCGGCTTGACCGGGATGTCCTCCGGCGTCTGCCAGAGGTCGCCTGTGCTCTGCGGAACGGTCGCTGTGCCGGCCGCATCTGCGAAGGCGAGCTTTGTGAAATCCGGGATCGCGGTCATGGCTTGCTCCCGTCTGGCCTATCCCACCAATGGTGGAAATGATGCACTGGTCCGTGGCCGCGGCCAACCTTGACCGTGTCCGAGGCCGCGATCGCGGCTGAGATGTAGCGCTTGGCCAATGCCACCGCCTCGTTGAGGGCGATGCCGTGGGCCAGCCCCGAGGCGATTGCCGAGGAGAGCGTGCAGCCGGTGCCGTGGGTGTTCTGCGTCGCAATGCGCGGCGCAACCAGGCGCTCGCGCCTTCCGTCCTTGCCGATCAGGATGTCGACGCTGTCGTCGCCGCTGCCGTGGCCGCCCTTGACCAGGACATTGGCCGGGCCGAACGCGAGCAGCGCCTCTGCCTGCTGGGCTGCCGCGTCCTCGGTCTCCGCCATGGCGGTGCCGAGCAGGGCGGCCGCCTCGGGCAGGTTCGGCGTGACGATCGTGCACAGCGGCAGCAGGCGGCGCTTCAGCGCCTCGATCGCGTCTTCGCGTAGCAGGCGTCCGCCAGAGGCCGCGATCATCACCGGGTCGAGCACGATGTTCTTCGCGTTATGGCGTTCGAGCCCATCGGCGACGGTCTCGATCAGCTCGGCGGTGGCGAGCATGCCGATCTTGACCGCATCGACCTTCAGGTCATCGAAGACGGCGTCGAGCTGGGCGGCGACGAAATCAGCCGGTACCGGGTGGATCGCGGTGACCGCAGTCGTGTTCTGCGCGGTCAGCGCGACGATGACACTGGCGCCATAGACCTGGTGCGCAGCGAAGGTCTTGAGGTCGGCCTGGATGCCGGCGCCGCCGCTGGAGTCGGAGCCGGCGATGGTGAGGGCGATCGGCATGCTTATCCCTTGTTCGTGCTGACAGGGGATATGGCAATCGTCAGCGCATCCTGCAGCACGGCGATGGCGTCGCCGCCAGCGAAGACGAAGTTCGTCACGCCGGCCTCGCGCAGCGCGGCTTCCTGTTCGCCGGGGCGGCCGGCGAGCCAGACCGTCGCGCCTGCCGCGGTCAGGGCTGTCGCTGCCGGGACTGCTTCGCCTGCGTAAGCCTCGTCGGAGCCGCACAGGCAGGCCAGCTTCGCGCCCGAAGTCCGAAACGCTGCGACGAGCGCGTCGAGATCGGTCGCGCCCGCCTTGGCGAAGCCGTCGCCCGAGGGCGCGGCAATGCCGCCGGCTTCGAACAGGTTGCGGGCGAACCCGGTGCGGGCGGTGAAGCCGGCGATCGAGCCCAGCGTGGCGAGGAAGGCCTTCGGCCGCTCGCCAGCCGCTTCGGCGATATCGGCGCTGGCACGCAGCGTCTCGAAGGGCTGGGCCAGGCGGATGCTCGGCAGGGGCTCGACGGTGATCGCATCACCGCTCGTGTCGCTGCCGGGTGCGGGTGCCGGAGGCGGTGCCAGCACCGCGACCGAGGCTTCCGACAGGTTCGGGAACTCGCTCGTGCCGGTGATCGGCTCGCGCCGGGTCGCGATCGCCTTGGCCCGGGCGTCGCGCTCGCGCGCCAGCCCCTTCTGGATGTGGCCGTTGGCGAGTGCGCCGACGATACCGGTGAGATCCCCTGAGCTTTCAGCCTCGAGATCCTGGAACTTGCGCCAGCCCTGCTCGCATAGCGCTTGCGTCAGCGCCTCGAAACCACCAGCGCCGGCCGCCGGATCGGCGACGCGCCAGAGATTGGCTTCTTCCAGCAGTATCAATTGCGTATTGCGGGCGATGCGGCGGGCGAAGCCGTCGGGCAGGCCGAGCGCGGCGGTGAAGGGCTGCACGCCGATCGAATCGGCGCCGCCGACCCCGGCCGAGAAGGCGGCGATGGTGCCGCGCAGCAGGTTCACCCAGGGATCGCGACGGGTCAGCGAGCGCCAGGCGGTCTCGGCATGGATGAAGACGGGCTTCGGATCGAGCCCGCAGGCGCGCTGGACCCGGTCCCAGAGCAGGCGGGCGGCGCGCAATTTGGCGACGGTGACGAACTCGTCGGCATCGGCGACCAGCGTGAAGGAGATGGCGTCGCGCGCCTCAGCGAGCGGGAGACCTTCACCTTCGAGCAGGCGCAGATAGGTCACGGCCGTCGCCAGCACGGCGCCGAGTTCCTGCGCCTCCGTTGCGCCGGCCTCGTGCCAGATGCGGCCATCGGCGGCGAGGAAGGGGCCGGTGAAGCCGCGTCCTTTCAATGTGGCGATCGTCTCGGCAATGCGCTTGCCGAGCTCGGGCAAGGAGGGGGTGAGTGCTCCCGTGCTCGCGAGCACGCCGATCGGCTCCATGCCGAAATCGATCTGGAGCGAGGAGGGGGCATGACCCCGCCGCTCGACCAAATCGGCCAGCAGCAGCGCCTGCGTACGGCCGCCGGGAGCCGGATCGAGCCGCAGGCGGACGAGGTCGAGCATCACGCCGTCGAGCGCGGCGTCGAGAGCATCTACGGAGGTCGCGTTGAGGCCGAAGCCGCGCGCTGCGGGCGCGCCGGCGAAGCTCAGGCTGAGAGAATCGGCGCCGCCTTCCAGCTCGGCGAGGGCAAGCCTAGCGGCCTCGCCGCCCTCTGGATGATCGACGCGCGCCGTGACGCGCCAGCGGCCGGCCTCTGCGCGCAGCGGGCGGCTGCCCTGTTCGGTGGCCGCCTCGTAGAGCGGCTCGATCCGGACACCATCCGCCGTCCGCCCGACCAGCTTCTTCTCGAAATCGGCGCCCTTCAGCACCTTGTCGACAGCGGCGCGCCACTGCGCTTCGCCCGGCGTGGCGAAGGCGTCCATGAAGGGCAGGTCGGCGAGGACTGTCGAGGTCATCAGCAGCGAACTCCTTGCACGCGTTCCTCCCGCCATTCCCGTCAGGCGGTGGAACACACGCCAGCTGGCGGCTCATTGTGCAACCGCGAAGTCCTGATTGCCATGGCTGGGCGCGAACGCAAATGCCCCCTTGGTCGGAAAGCCGTGCCGAAATGCCGATCCCCGCGACAGGGAACTCCTATGCCTGCAAACGAAAACGCCGCCCGGTCGGGGCGGCGTTCCGGAAATTCGTGAGGGTTGCGCCGGCTCAGACGAACTGACCGAGACCGGGGATCGCGCCGACGATCGCGCCCATCGTGTCCTCGCCCGCCTTCTCGCGGCCGACGGCGAACATCTCCTTGGAGACGCTCTGGATCTGGCCCATCGACAGGCCGGCGCCCATCAGCTGGCCGCCGAGCGCCATCACGCCGCCGCCACCGCCCATCATGCCGCCGATCGTGCCGAGCAGGCCACCCTTCGCGCCGCCTTCGGCATCGGCGAGCTCCTGCGCGCCCGGCAGTGCCGCCATCAGCTGGCCGATCTCGGCCGCCGGACCTTCCTTCTGCAGGAAAGCGAGGATGATGCCGATCGCCTTCTGCGCCAGCGACTGGTCGAGGCCGGAAGCGGCCATGATGCGGGAGATCAGTTCATCCATCGTGCGATCCTCTCTGGCGAGCCTGCTGTCGCTCTGAAGATAGTTTATACATAAACCATCTCGGATGGAAGCGATCTTCATGCTTCCGCCCAACGTCTCGTTTCGCTACATCCCTTGCACGACCTTATGGCAACGGAACAGGCGCGACCATGGCGGATGACGGCACGATCCTGATCGGCAAGAGCGAGAAGCCGGAGGTGCTGCTGCTCAAGCTCGCCAACCGCCACGGCCTGGTCACCGGCGCGACCGGCACTGGCAAGACGGTGACGCTGCAGGTGCTGGCGGAAGGCTTCGCCAAGCATGGCGTGCCGGTCTTCGCCGCCGACATCAAGGGCGACCTCTCCGGCATCGCCGCGCCCGGCAATTCCAAACCGCCCTTCGTCAAGCGCGCCGAGGAGCTCGGGCTGAAATACGAGCCCGACCAGTTCAAGACGGTGTTCTGGGACGTGTTCGGCGAGCAGGGCCACCCGGTCCGCGCCACGATTTCGGAAATGGGCCCGCTGCTGCTGGCGCGCCTGCTCGACCTCAACGACACTCAGGAGGGCGTGCTCAACATCGCCTTCCGCATCGCCGACGAGCAGAAGCTGCTGCTGCTCGACCTCAAGGACCTGCGCGCGATCCTGTCCTTCATCGCCGAGAACGCGCAGGAGCTGACGACCAAATACGGCAACGTCACCTCCGCCTCGGTCGGCACGATTCAGCGCGCGCTGCTCGTGCTGGAGAACCAGAAGGGCGACCTGTTCTTCGGCGAGCCGGCGCTCGACATCAACGACCTGATGAAGACCGACCGAGATGGCCGCGGCATCGTCAACATCATGGCCGCCGACAAGCTGATGGCCAATCCGCGGCTCTACGCCACCTTCCTGCTCTGGCTGCTCTCGGAACTGTTCGAGCAGCTGCCGGAGGTCGGCGACCTCGACAAGCCCAAGCTCGTCTTCTTCTTCGACGAGGCGCATCTGCTCTTCAACGGCGCGCCCAAGGCGCTGCTGACCGCGGTCGAGCAGGTGGTGCGCCTGATCCGCTCCAAGGGTGTCGGCGTCTATTTCGTCACCCAGAACCCGCTCGACATTCCCGATACCGTGCTGGCCCAGCTCGGCAACCGCGTTCAGCACGCGCTGCGCGCCTTCACTCCGCGCGACCAGAAGGCGGTCCGTGCCGCGGCCGAGACCTTCCGGCAGAACCCGAAGATCAACACCGAGCAGGCGATCACCCAGCTCGCTGTCGGCGAGGCGCTGGTCTCGACCCTCGAAGGCAAGGGCTCGCCGACCATGGTCGAGCGCTGCCTGATCGCGCCGCCGATGGCGCAGGTCGGTCCGATCACGCCGCAGGAGCGGGCGCAGTGCATGCGCGACTCCGGCTTCACAGGGAAGTACGACACCATGGTCGACCGCGAGTCGGCCTATGAAGAACTGATGAAGCGCAAGGGGCTGAAGTCCGACGGCTCGCCGGTCGAGGCCTCCACGGACGGTGGCGGCGGCATCCTCGACACCATCGGCGGCTGGCTCGGCGGGCCGAAGGAGCGCCCCAAGACAGGGCCGGGTTCGCGCGGCGGGCCGTTGCCGCAGAGCATGGCCGAGAAGGTCATCACCTCGGCCGCCCGCTCAGCCGCGACCACGATCGGCCGGCAGGTCGGGCAGGCGATCCTGCGCGGCGTGCTCGGGAGTCTTACGGGCGGAAAGCGGTAATCGGTCTGCCGCCATGCGCGCGGACGACTGGTATCGTCCGCGTGACTGGGCATGATGGCGCCATCGGAATCAGCCTCCAGTGAGCGCCATGTCCCAGCTTCCCGCCATCCTCTCCCGCCTCGATGCCGATCTCGACGCTTCGCTGGCTCGCCTGTCCTCCTGGCTCGAAATCCCCTCGATCGGGACCGATCCGGCTTTCAATCCGCAGACGCGGCAGGCGGCCGAATGGCTGCGGGCCGACCTCGAAGGCCTCGGCTTCAAGGCAGAGCTGCGCGAGACCGGCGGGCACCCGGTCGTGCTGGCGCATCGCCCGAAGCCCGGCGCGCCGCATGCGCTGTTTTACGGCCACTACGACGTCCAGCCGGTCGATCCGCTGGAGCTTTGGGACAACGATCCGTTCAAGCCGGTCGTCAAGGAGATCGAGCCGGGGCGCAAGGCGATCCTCGCCCGCGGCGCTTGCGACGACAAGGGCCAGGTGATGACCTTCATCGAGGCGATGCGTGCGACGCTCGCCGAGACCGGCGACCTGCCGATCGGGCTCACCATCCTGGTCGAGGGCGAGGAGGAATCCGGCTCGGTCAACCTGCCGGGCTTCATCAAGGCCAACGCGGCCGAGCTGAAGGCCGATTTTGCGCTGGTCTGCGATACCGGCATGTGGGACCGCGTCACGCCGCTGATCACCTCGACCCTGCGCGGCATGGTCTACCAGGAGGTCAGGCTGACGGCGGCCGACCGCGACCTGCATTCCGGCATGTTCGGCGGCGCGGCCGCGAACCCGATCCATGTGCTGACCAAGATCGTCGCCGAGATCCATGACGAGACCGGCCGGATCACCATTCCCGGCTTCTATGACGGCGTGCACGAGCCGACCAATGCGCAGAAGGCGGAATGGGCCGATCTCAACCTGACCGAGAAGGAGTTCCTCGGCCAGGTCGGGCTGAAGCACTCGATCGGCGAGAAGGGCCGCATGCTGATCGAGCAGATTCAGTCGCGCCCGACCTGCGACGTCAACGGCATCTGGGGCGGCTATACCGGCGAGGGCTCGAAGACCGTCATCCCGGCCAAGGCCTCGGCCAAGGTCTCCTTCCGCCTCGTCGGCGACCAGGATCCGGCCAAGATCGCCGCCGCGTTCCACCAGTTCGTGCGCGAGCGCCTGCCGGAGGATGTGACGGCTGAGTTCATCGGCCATTCCGGCTCGCCGGCGCTGGCCGTGCCGGTCGATTCCCCGGTCCTACACAAGGCGCGCAAGGCGCTCGCCGAGGAATGGGGCGGCCGTGTCGTCAGCATCGGCAGCGGCGGCTCGATCCCGGTCGGCGGTGACTTCAAGCGCACGCTCGGACTCGACACGCTCTTCGTCGGCTTCGGCCTCGACGACGACCGCATCCATTCGCCGAACGAGAAGTACGACCTCTCCTCCTTCCACAAGGGCCAGCGCTCCTGGGCCCGCATCTTGCTAGCACTCGCCTCATGAAATCCGTCTGTGTCTTCTGCGGCTCGAGCCCGGGCCATGATCCCGTCCATGCCGAGGGCGCCCGCGCCATGGGCACGGCCATCGCCAAACGCGGCCTGACGCTGGTCTATGGCGGCGGCGCCGTCGGCCTGATGGGCATCGTCGCCAATGCCGCGCTCGAAGCTGGCGGCGAGGTCCATGGCGTGATCCCGCGGGCGCTGCGCGAGAAGGAGGTCGGCCACAACAAGCTGACCCGGCTCGAAGTCGTCGAGACCATGCACATCCGCAAGGCGCGCATGGCTGAGCTCTCGGACGGCTTCATCGCCATGTCCGGCGGCATCGGCACTTTCGAGGAGATCTTCGAGATCTGGACCTGGAGCCAGCTCGGCATCCACGGCAAGCCGCTCGGCTTTCTCAACATCGACGGCTTCTACGATGCGCTCGCCGCCTTCCTCGACAACACGACGAAGGCCGGCTTCATGTGGCAGGCCCATCGCGACATGGCGATGATGGAGACCGATCCGGCGGCGCTGCTCGACAAGATGGACGCCTACAAGCCGCAGACCCAGATCAAATGGGTGGAAAAGACGGAGGTTTGATTATTCTCCGTTTGATAGGAATTTTATCCTTGACATCGTGACGCTGATCGGGTAGAGATCAGGAACGCTCACGAATTGCGCCTGAGACGAACGAAGTGTAGCGCGAACTTTCAAATGGCACTTCGCGAACAATCAAATGGCAGCAGATCGCAGTTTGAGCATGGCCTCTTGAATTGCTCCAGACATGGAAAAGCCGCCCCCAGGCGGCTTTTGTGGCGACGAGCGCGGAAGGGGCTAGAGCGCGATCTTGAACCTCAGCACGCTGCCGGTGATCGGCGGTGAGCCCGTAGATGTCGCCCAGTTGGAGCAGGTCGTGTCCAGGAGCGTGAGCACTCCGACAATATCGGAGTCGGTGCTGTTCCCCTTCTCGACCGTCAGCGAATAGGGACAATTGGCGTCAGTCGCACCGGGGATCGCCTCGCGGGCGACCTCGGTCAACAGATTGCCGGTCAGCTTGGCGACGACGATATCGCTCCGTTCGCTCCATATGACATGCAGGCTCGACCCGCGCTTGACGAACCCGCCGCCGCCTTGGGGCCTAATCGGATTGCGACCGATCAGCATGGGGACCATCTGTGTGACGCGCGCCGCGGTCTTGCGGTCGTACATCACCAGGACGGCCGTGCAGCGCTTCTCATTGCCGAAGCAGCGCTCCATGTAGTTCGGGGTCGACTGCCAGAAGGCCCCCATCACCTCGTCGTCGGCGTAGGCGGCGAGCAGGTAGGAATTCCGGACATAATCCTCGCCCCGCGACAGGGAGAAGGACGCGCCGGTCTCGTCGGAGGCGACCGGCATGTAGTTGGTCGGGCTCTGGAGCCAGAAGTTGGCCGAGCCGGCCGGATGCCAGTTGCGATACCAGTTCACCGCGTCGTTCGGCGTCGTGAGATACTGGACGCCCCGGTAGCTGACAGCGGTGCCGGTCAGCGTGTTCCAGAAGACATGCAGCGAGCCGTCGCGGCTGGCCTGGAGGTTCGGATACTGCGCGACGTTCGATGCCTGATACCAGAGGGTGCTAGCGCCGAATTGCAGGCCGTCGACGCCGAAGCGGACCAGCTTACCATCGTAGCCGAGGTAATAGAGGATGCGCCGGTTCTCGTCGAAAGAGCAGGAGAACTTGCCGCTGCCGGCGGTGCTATAGGCATATTTCTCCGGCACGGTGCTGACGGAGATGTCACGCCAGATGTACACCCGCACGACGCCGAGGCTCCAGTCCGAGAACGCCGCGAAGAACTCGCCAGTGGCGGATGCCTCGATGCAGGGCGCGTTTGTCGCGTGGACCTCGGAGAGCAGCAGGGTCTGCGTGCCGGAAGCGTCGATGCGGACGAAATTGACCCGCTGCGCATCGTAGGCCGCGTTGGAGTCCTTGAGATAGGCGACCAACGTGCCGTTCTTGTTGCGGGCGATCTTCTGGGTGTTCGAGTTGAAGGTGGCGAAGGCCACGGCGGACGGGTCGACGGTGGCAAACTCGATCGTCTGCGCGCTCGCCGCTCCGCTAAGGAGCGCGAACACGCCGGCGGCGACTAGCCGCAGGAAGTGCTGCATGGGTGGGCTCGCTGGTGACGGCTTCTCACGGCCGTGTCGGGAGGCGGTCCCGACGCCGGGAGGGTGAGAACTGGCCAGCGACCAGCTGAACGCCTTCGAGCTTTCGCCCTATGGTATAGCGCCCAACTCCCGACGCGACTCCCGGCGAGCCGGGAATTCGACGAGGACATGCGGCGCGACCGGCGAGGCTATTGCGCTCGTCGGCCGCTGTGCTGGTTTGGGTTCTCACGCCCGCAGCAAGTCTATCACTACAGGATGGCAGCGCTCAACCGGACGCGCCCGGACCGGTCACGAGTACCTCGCGCACGCGCTTGGTGTGTTCGGCTCCACCGGCCTGATAGCTCAGTTCGATCGTGTCGATCGAGCCCCAGGCGAACAGCTCGCGGACCTCCGGCACGTCGTTGAGCGAGAGGATGAAGCGGCCTTGAAGGCCTTGGAGAGCAGCGCTCAGCTCGGCGAATTGTTCGCGCCCGAAGAGATTGCGGCCATAGTAGTGTTCGGTGCCCCAGTAGGGCGGGTCGAGATAAAACAGCGCGCCCGGCCGATCCCAGCGCCGGATGAACTCCTGCCAGGGCAAGCAGTCGACCCAGACGCCGGCCAGGCGCTCGTGCACCGCCTCGAGGAGCGGCACCAGGCGGGTGATGTCGAAGCGGGCCGGGCCGGCCGTGTCGATGCCGAAGGAGCGGCTGGCAACCTTGCCGCCAAAGCTCAGACGCTGGAGATAGAGGAAGCGGGCGGCACGCTCCAGATCGGTGAGCGCGTCCGGATCTTGGCCCGCCAAGCGTTCGAATTCGGCTCGGCTGGTCACCTGCCATTTCAGCATGTCCAGGAACGCCTGGTAGTGGCGCTGCAGGATTCGAAAGAAAATCGCGACGTCACGCGAAGCGTCGTTGATGGCCTCGACCTTCGGCCGACTCGGCCGGCGCAGGAAAACGCCTCCCATACCCACGAACGGCTCGGCGTAGATCGAGTGCTCGACCCCGGCGATGCGGGCGATGATCCGGCGGGCGAGCTGCTTCTTGCCGCCGACATAGCCGGCGACGGGATTAACCGGTCTGACGGATTCCATTTGTGCTGAGGTCCAGAATCGTCGCCCCTACCGGCGCGGCCTTGCGGCCGCCGTGGCGGGCGATGTCATTCGACCTTTCATCGGGCGGCTTGAACTGCCAAGGACCGGCCGCCGGAGCCTGAGAGCTCCCCTGTCACGTCACGTCCGCAGGCCAACTGGCCGCGTCGATCTCCTCCTTCGTGGTGAGGATGCCGGCCTCGATCGCCGCGCGGAGCGTGCCTTCGAGGTCGAAGCAGGCCTGGACATGGGCCAGCGCGGCCAACACGACCGCCTGCATCTCGGCGTTCGAGACGCCGCGAGACACGCCATCGGCGAAGTTGAACACCGCGCCGTCGCTGCGCAGGCCGCCCGAAATCGCCGTACAGACCTGATGCAGCGCGGCGCGATCGTCGCCGCGCGTTGTGGAGACGCGAACGGCCTCTCCGCCGATAGTCGCAGTGATGCCGGCGGTCTCGGCCTGCCATCGGCGCGCCTTCAGATGCGCGACCAGAGCAGTCTTGCGGAAGGCCGCAAGCTCCGCGTCATAGCTGGACAGATCGATCGGCGGCGACACCTCATAGCCGACCAGAATGTCGGCCTCGCTGCGCTTCTCCGCCACCATCGTGGCGCCAAGCGCGTGCAGGACCTCGACCACATGCTCAGGGCCGACTTCGATCATGGTGCTCACGGCTCAAGCTCCGAGAAGGTGATGAAGGATGTCGTTTCGACCGGCAGGAAGGCTGCGTCGGTGGGTGACCGGGGATTGATGATGCTCGACCAGGCACCCGCGTCGTTACGACCGAACGACCACGTCCAGTTCACGGCGCCGGCCGCGAGCCCAGTGTAGATCTTGCTGCCGGTACTAGCCGGCGAACTGGTTCCCGTGTCGCCGTTCCTGACGATCCACTCCATGTTGATCGGGAGTCCGGAAATCCTCCCGAAGGCAGCCGCAGTGCCTGAGAGAGAGAACGCATTTGTCGAGACCTCGACGATGAGCTGCGAGGTGGCGGACTTCTTGGTGTAGATCCCGGTCTGGTAAGTGACCATGCCCGTGCCAGAGAGCGACGCGCGGGCGGTGAACACAGTCTGCGTTACGTTAAATGCGGTCTTGCGCGCCGCGATGTCGCTGGCGACCAAGCCGATCATCCGAAACGCGACGCCGTCATAGGCGAGCTTCAGCAGGCTGCCCGCAGGCACGTCGCCGGCCGCCATTGCCGCGCCTGAGCGCTTCACGATGGCCTTGGCGCCGAGCCCGTCGATGTTGAGCGTCATCGCCCCGGTGTTGGCATTGCCGCCCGTCAGGATCGTCAGCGGAAGCCCGGCTACATAGGCAAGCAGCTGCGGCGCGAGCGCGATAGTCAGCGCATTGGCCGTGCCGCCGGCGGTTCGCCAGTTGAGACGGCCGCCACGCATCACCTTGACGAGCTGCTTCAGATCGTTCGGATCAGGATCGTCGCCCGCCTCTTCGATCACCGCCAGCATCTCTTCCTGCGTCGCGTTCATGTGCGTCGCGGTGACGACGGTTCCGGGGACGCCACCGACTGTGTCCTTGCTGCGGAAACCCATCCGGCCGCCGCCGATATCGACTGCCGTGGAATGGCTGATACGGTCCATGTCAGGGGCTCCCCGAATAGTCGAACACGACCTCGGTGTGCGCCGGCTTCAGACGCCGGATGTCACATTCGATGTCGTTGATGGTGAGGTCGTAGAGGCGGTCGCCGGTCTGGCCGTCGTCGACCTCGAACAGGACCTCGTCGGTCACGCCGGCGAGATGGACGGTCCAGATGAACTGCTCCGGCGGCTCGACCAGCTCGTCACCGCACACAAGCTCGCCGACGTAGCCAACGCGGTTCTCGCTGATCGTGATCGTGACGCCGCGCTTGGCCGCAAGATCGATAAAATACTGCCGCGAGGCGCCGCCGCGGCCGGTCCAGCGCTGATGCGCCAGCTGGCGACGATCGGAGAGCGACATGATCGAGGTGTCGCGCCCGCAGGGACCGGGGCCGAGCACGCGCTCGAAATCAGTCAGGCAGAGGCTAGCATTGCGCGGGTCGACCTCCTCGAGCATGCGCTCGGCGAGCTCTTCAACGTCGGCGATGCCGCCGGCCAGCGGCGCCAGCAACGCGGCGATGACGCTGTCGCGGTCGCGCCGCCATATCCAGCCAGGCGGCAGTCCCGACAGCAGCTCGTCCAGGACCTGGTCCTCGGCCCGGCTCACGGCGGCGGATCCCAGGTGACGCCACCGGGCACCGGCAATTCGTCGCGGTCGGGCACGATGTCGGCAGGCGGCAATGCGATGTAGTGGCGATACTCGCCGCTGGCGGCCGACAGCGTTTCGGAGAGGCGCGAGCGGGCAAAGCGCTCGCCGATCTCGGCCTCGGCCGCGAAATGCGCAGCGGCCGCGCCCTCGAGCGCAGCGCGCACGGGCAGCGTATCGGGCACGACGGCAAACTGCATCGGTACAGGCAGAAGGACCACCGGCCGGACATAGACCTCGGCCGTCACCGGCCGGAGCGGGGCGAGATGGGCGGCCATGGCGTCGAGCTCGGCCGGGATCGGCACAACGGGGTCGACGGCCGTCCCCATCGCGACGACGACGCCGACGGATCCGGGTCCGACCCAGAGCGGCACAGTCGCGATCTTGGCGACGGCGAAGGCGTTCTGGATCCAGACGCGGTAGTCGTGCTTGGCGCCGCCATGGCCGGGTTCGCGGATCTCGACCAGGACGCGGGCGAGAAGCGACTCGTCCGTCTCCTCCTCGGCGCCGCCAGCCATGCCATCGGCATCGAGCACTGCCGCCTGCGGGTCGAGCCCGGCCTGGACGGTGACGATCGGCAGGCTGGCGCCGCCGGCGGTGTTGCCGAGGACGCCGCCCTCGGCGGCCTCGAGCGCGATCGTCGCCTCGCCGGCGCCGTCCAGCACGCCGCCGGCCGAGGTCAGGGCCAGGCCGCCGGCGGGCAGGCGCATGTCGAGCCCGGCTGGGATCGCCGTGCCGGCGACGCCGGTGAACAGCGCGAAGCCGACCGCCTTGGTCGCCGGGCGCCTGTACACGCCCCAGATCGAGGCATGGCGGATCAGATACTCGGCCTCGGCCGTGTCGGGCATCATCTGCCGGACGTTCCAGCTGAGGTGCAGATGCGTGCCGTAGAGGCCGGTTGCCTGCGTGCGCACGATCGCCGCCAGCAGGCCCTTCTCGGAACGAACGGCACGGGCGATCGCCGCCGGGCTCGCCTCCGGCCGGAT
This sequence comes from Allobosea sp., assembly GCA_024231975.1. Taxonomy (GTDB): domain Bacteria; phylum Pseudomonadota; class Alphaproteobacteria; order Rhizobiales; family Beijerinckiaceae; genus Allobosea. The sequence goes on along the minus strand of JAAEQB010000058.1, from coordinate 106,105 downwards.
CCGTTTCAAGGCCGTTTCAAGCCTAGCTTCGGCGCGGCGAGTTAGCTCCTCGGGCGTGGGCAGCGGCGCCGGCATCAGGCGGCCTGCTGCATCAGCTCGAGCTCGGTCTCGCCGACCCGGCAGACCAGAGCGAGCCAGCCGCGGCGCGGCCAGCTGGTCGAGATCTGCGCCGGCGTGCCGGTCTCGACCTCAGCCCAGCGCAGCGCCTCCCGGGCGGCGTCCTGGACGAAGAGCTCGGTCAACTCGTGCTGCTTAGCGCGCTCGAGCAGCCAGAGCCGCGAGCCGGTGCGCCGGCCATAGGCGTCGAGCGCATCGCCGACGGCGCCGCGGCGGTTGACGAAGGAGGCGGAGACATTGAGCGCGTCGCGGCCCTGCGGCAGCGCATCGTCCGGCCGGGCGCGCCGATCCGACCCGAGCGAGATCAGCATCGGCGTGAGCGCCGTCTCGTCGAGCAGCAGATCGCCGTCCGCGCCCAGCTCGGCGTCGGCCGTCCGGGTTTCCGGATCGAAGATCAGCGCAACGTCGAGGAAGTCGGCCATGGCGCGCAGAGTGTCGCGCGCGCGCAACCTGGGACACGGCCCCTCGCGGGGCCGTCAAACAGCCGGTTCTGGATCCGGCCCTACGACCGGCGCGATCGAGCAGAAGATGCCGTCTGCCTTCACCACCAGCCAGTGATCGCCCATGCGGAGCTCCACATAGGTGGGCCGGATGACGACGCGGGGCGCGTTCGCGGCCGCGCCGAGCTTGGCGATGATCCGGTCCTCGAGCACCTCGACGGTCGCGTCCTTCACCTTCGATTTCACCCGCTTGCGGCTGGTGCTCTCGATCGAGCCGTCCTTCTTCACATGCAGCCGGTCGCCCTTGAGGTTGTGTACGGCCACCTCGCCCTCCTCGAGGCCACCCATGCGGTTGCCAGGCGCCTGCAGCGGCAAAGAGACGAGGTCGCCCTGGTCGGCACCGACCGCCAGCACAATCGCCTCGCCCCCCGGCGCCGGGCGGCTCGATACGCCGGCGATCCCGAGCACCTCGACATCGGTCCGCTCGACATGGCGATGCGTCTCGACGGTCGCGGTCTGGCTGCCGCCCTTGTCGTTCGTCGACTTGACCGCGGCGCGCGCGACGATACCGCGATAGGCGTGGGCTGTTTCGGAATCGGCCGACATCGGCGCCTCCTCAGAGCGGCTTAGCGGTGCTGTCGAGCCCGCCGGGCTTGCTGCCGCCCTTCTTCTTCGCCGACTTCTTCTGCGAGCGGCGATCGCCGACCGGCAGCAGGTCAAAGGCCTCGCGGCCTGTGACGCGCAAGCGGGTCATCTCGCCGCGCTCGTCATAGGTGATCGAGACGCCGGCGATCAGTTGCTCGGAGGAGAGGCCGGCATAGTCGTCCTCGACGAAGGCGACCGTGTTCATCTGCCAGGGCTTCTGCTCGGGCCCGCCGGTGATACCCCGATAGGAGTAATCCATTTTGTCGCCCTTGGCCCGGCGGGTGCGCATCTCCCATTCCGCCTGCTTCTGAGCGTCGACATCCTTGGCCTGGGTGCGCGACATGGCGATGTGCGGGCGCCAGCGGGTGACGTCCGGATCCTTGGCGTGGCCCATGACATGGGCGCCGGCGCCGCCCGGCTTGTCGAGCGGTGAATCTGTTGCCGGCGCCGGCTGCTCCGGCGGCTCGTCACCCGGCTCGTCATTGACATTGAGCGCGGCCGTCTCCGGCCGCCGCCCGCCGTTCTTCTCGCTCTGGCCCTTGACGAAATAATCGCTGAAGCGCTCGCGGGCCGAGAAGGTGGCGCGCACCCGCGTGACATTGCCGGGGAAGTGGATCTCGTCGATCGCCTTCTGCTTGCCCGAGCGGGTGATCAGGATGCCGCCCACACGGTCACTGGTGATGATGACGGCGCGCTGCTTGGCGTATTTCGCCAGGGCCGAGATCACGGTCTCGCCGGCCTCGACAGTCGCCTTGTCGAGCACCGGTGAGGTGTCGACGTCGCATTTGACGGTGATGCCGAAGGGCCCGCAGATCTTCTTGGCGAACTCCTCGAGCTTGATCTTCTTGTATTCGTGCTTGCCGCGCGGATCCGGCGGGCAGTCGACCAGGTCGCCGGTCTTGTCGCGGCCGCTGATCGTGACATAGCCGCCACCCTGCTCGCCGGCCTCCGAGCAGACATCGTCGATCCAGCCCTTCAGCCAGGTCTTTCCGTCGATCTCGATCTCGGCGGCGCGGCCCCAGTTCATCGGCTCGCCGTCGCCGGCCGGCGTCGTCCACTCCCAAGTGCCCTTGGCGCGCTCGTCATCATGAACGGTGAGCTCGAAGGAGGCGGCGAGCTCGCCCATGTCGTGGTCGAGCTGCACCTTGGTCCAGCGGTCGATGACCTTGCCGTCGATTTTCAGCGCGATCCGGCGCGTCGGGATCTTCGCGGGCAGATAGACCTGCGTCACGGCTTCAGCACCTCGATAGGCCCGGCGCCGAGGATCGCCGGATGGCGCAGGCGGTTCCGGCGGACGATGTCGTGCAGCATCGGCACGACCTGGCGCGGATCGTCGCCGGCATAGTGCTGCGCCAGCAGCCAGGCGCTGGCGCGCGGCGGCTCGATCGTGATCACCGGCTGCAGCCGGCCGATCACCTCGGACATGTCGATGGCGAGGCGTCCGCCCGTCTCCTCCAGCGCCTGCCAGAGCGTGGCAATGACGCCGGGCGAATCGCTGGCAAGACCGGCGGCACGCGAGCTCGCCCCGGCCAGTGCGGCCTCGGCCTTCTCCTGCCAGCCCTGCGCATCCTGGCGGCTCTCGAAGTCGATCTCCGCCATCAGGCTGATGCCCTCGGCGACGAAGGCCGTCTCGGCCGCGAGATAGATCAGGCGCTCGGTCGCGGTAACGGGGGCCCGCCCGGAAAGGTCGGCCGAAGTCGAACCGGAGGCGCGAGCGGCGATCTGGCTCGCGATCGTGAACATGAGCGCGGCGCCGGCGCGCGGATCCGGCACGTAGGGGTTGGCGGGCGGCGCCTCGGAGCTCGGGCCCAGCGCCGCCGGCGGCTGCGGCCGGAAGGCGGCGCCGATTTGAGCCGGATAGCCGCCGAGGATTTGCGCCACGGCGCTCGCCACGACCTTGCGGTCGCCATTGGCGATGGCGCGGTCGAAAGCGCCGGCGACGGCGCGCGCGATCGGCACCAGCATGGCGGCCTGGGCGACGGCGCCGACGACATTGCTGACGATCGAGAACACGGTGCTGATGGCGCCGAGGCCGAAGGAGAAGATGGCGAGCGCCATCGGCACGACCGACAGCACCGAGGAGACCAGCCCGACCGCGGCGCCGATGATGCCGCCGATCGCGCCGAGCAGACCGGAGAGCGAGGCGAACAGCCCTCCCAGGCCCGGCAGGCCGGCGAGGACATCATCGCCGGTCGGATCGAACTCGCACTCGATCCGCGCGACGCGCAGCTCATCGGAGGCGAAGGAGATCTCGGCCGGGCGCAGCAGCACGCAATCGATCGGTCCGCGCCAAGGGTGCATCAGCGTGCCCGAGCCTGGCGCCCTGAAGGCAGCCGCCAGCGCCTCGGCCCTGGCGACATAGTCGTCACCGATGACGAGGCCGGAGATCCGGATCGGCCCATCGATCGGCCCGACATCGTCATGGGTCTTGAGGTCGAGCCCGGGATAGAGCGTCGCATGAATGCGTCGGCCGACCGTATGGCTGGCATCGATCGCCCACCAGGTCACGCCGCGCCAGGCTACCGGGCGCAGGCCCGGCAGCAGCGAGCTCGGATTGGCGAAGTCCAGCATCAGGCGCGCCCGAGCATGGCGCCGCGGTTCGGCGTCACCGGCACGGCCGGGTTGGTCGACTGCACATTGACGACGCGGGTGCCCTCGGCCGCCTCGACGACGATGCGCCCGCCGACTGCGACGTTCTGGTTGGCCGCCGTCTTGGTGAAGCCGTTCGAGCCGCCGATCGAGCCGCCGGAGTTTGAAGTGGGGTTGAAGCCGCCGCCGAGCGGATTGCCCAACGGGTCTGTCGCCGGCGCGGGAGCGTTCTTGGTCCCGGACGAGGCTCCGGGCGTGCCGGAGCCGAAGCCCAGGAAGTTCTTCACGCCCTCCGGGATGCTGGGCCACTTGATGGCGTTGCTCAGGTCGATGTTGCCGAACGCGGCAACGATCTGCGACGGGATCGTCGCGATCCACGCGATGAACTCGGCGAATTTCGCCTTCGCCCCCTCCCACAGCGAGACGACCATATTGGCGCCCACCTGGGCGAGCACGGCGAGATTGTTGCCGACGGCTGCAGCGAGCTCGGCCGCGATCTTGATACCGAACTCGGTGACGGTGCTGAGGCCGGTGGCCAGGCCCTCGCCTATGGACGTGATCAGCTTGCCACCCGCCTCGATCATCGCGGGCAAGTTATTGATCACGGCCGTTGCGAGCTCCGGGATCTTGGTGCGGAGCCAAGCGATCGTCGCCTCGAGCGCCTGGCCAGAGCGGATGCTGTCCCAGCCAGCACTGAATTTCGCGCCGATATCGTTCCACAGCGCCGAGAGCTGGGGGCCGACGGTCGCCCAGTTCGCATAGAGATAAGCGGCGCCGGCGGCGAGCGCGGCAATGCCGACCATGACGAGGCCGATCGGCGAGACGAGCAGCGCGATCGCCGCCGCCAGCGCCGAGAACACCGGCGTCAGGATGGCGATGCCGGCGCCAGCGGCGAGGAAAGCACCAGCGACGGAGAGAACGCTGTCGATGAGCCCCGGCCATTTCGCATCTATGGCGACGACGGTCTGCAGCAGCGCGGTTATGGCCCGGTTCGCCATCGGCAGGTTCGAGGCGAAGGCGACGCCGATGCGGCGCAGCGCCTGGCTGCCGAGCTCGCCGAACAGCAGCAGCTGCTGCGAGAGGCCGCGCATCCGGCTCTCGAAATCCTGGTTGATGACATCGGCGCCCGATTCCTTCACCTGGCGCTTGAAGTCTTTCAGCTTCTCGAGGTTGAGCAGCGTCGGGATCAGGAAGTCGAGCACCTGCATATCGGCATAGAGCCGGCCGACCTTGGTACCGGCGAGCAGCTGCTCGATCTGCTTGCGCGCGGCCGCCTGCTTGTCCTTGTCGCTGCCGGGGCCGGCATTGGCCTTCTTCATGATCTTGTCGATCTCGGCCTGGGGCACCTTCAGCTTGTCCGACATCTTCTGGATGACGGCCTCGACCGGGTTGATGCCCTTGGCGGCGGCATCGGTCATCACACCGGTGACATCGACTTTCAGCTCCTTCTCGAACTTCTTGATCGCCTCGGGCGCATTGATCTTGGTCAGGAAGTTCTTGAGGTTCGTCGCCGCCTCGGAGGGGTTTGCGGTGCCGAGCATGGCGATCTGTAGCGAGGCGCCGAGGCTCTCGACCGCCTCCATGCCGGTGATGCCGAACTTCGCCATCTGGTTGGTGAGCGCCGGGAACTCGGCCGCCATGTTCTTGAACTCGAATCGGCCGAGCTTGCCCGCCGTCACCAGCTTGCCGAGCGCCTGCTCCATCTGATCGGGCGCGATCTTCAGCGTGTCGGAGAGGGCGAAGGCGGTCTTCGAGGTGTCCTCGAGCGTGGCATTGGCCGCGGTCGCGACCCTGGCGATCGTCGGCATCAGCTTGTCGATCAGCCCGGCGTCCATGCCGGAGGCGACGAGGAGCTGCGCCCCCTTGGCGATGTCGGCCGAGCGCTGGCCGGTCTCGAGGGCGAGCTTCTGATAGCGGTCGGAGATCTCGCCGATCATCTTCTCGACCTCGCCGCCGGTTTTGCCGGCGGTGATCGCAATGTCGCGCATCTGCGCGTCCCAGGCGGCCGCCTGCTGGATCGGCGCCGAGAAGGAGATGGCGGCGAGCGCACCGCCGACGACGCCGATCTGCCGGCCGATATTGGCGATGCCGGTGCCGATCGAGGAGATGCCGCGCATCATGCCGCGCAGCGGCGCCGTCAGCCGGTCGATCAGCTGGACGAGGACCGAGACCTTCATGTTGCCCGCGGCCATGCCGTCACCTTTGCTTGGCGGCCTCGGCTGCGAGGCGCTCGAGCTCGGCGGCGCAGTTGTGCCACCAGCGCAGTTCCGAGAGCGTCAGCGCCTCGGCCTTGTCGAAACCGCCACCGTAATACCGGGCGACGGAAGCGACGATCAGCGGCCAGTCGTCAGGCCACTCACTCCTGAAAGTAGGAGATGACCGCGGTCGCCCCTCCGACATCGCGCTGGGCCAGGCGGTCAAACAGCACGTTCATCCGGACCGAGGACATGCCGGTTGCACGCGCCAGGGTCAGGATGGTGCGCTTCATCTCATCCTTCTCCAGGGCGATCACGCGCAGGTCCGCGCCGGTGAGCTCCCGAAAAGTGAGCTCGGCATAGGTCTCCTGCTTCTCGCTTTCGCCCTTGCGGATAGTGAGCGTCACCGGCTTGACGAGCGCCAGGGTGACCGAGCCGTCATCGTTCAGCGTCGCGCGCGCCGGCAACTGGCCGGCTTTCGACTGCTCGCTGTCCTCGGCCTCGACGACGACGCCGGCGCCGGTCTTTTTGAGCTCCTCGCCGTCGTCGTCCTCGACGATCGCGTCCGGAGCGCCCTTCGGGCTGATGGTAAGCTTGCTCACGCCGTGATCTCCTCGGGTTCGCCGGCGTTCCACTTCAGCGGCACCTTGCCGCCTTCACCGCCAGTCATCTCGCGCCTGTCGACGAGGAAGGCGTCCGGCCAGGTGAAGGTCTGACCGGTGTCACACTGCACCTGCAGCTCGCCTTCGCCCGGATTGCCGTAGCGCTCCTTGAACTTCTGACCGCGCTCGAGCGCGGTCACCGCCTCGACCTCGGAGGCCTCGAATGACTGCGCCCGGCCGACCTTTCGGCCATAGACCACGGCGGTGTTGACGATGCCGCCGAGCGTGAGCTTGGCGCCCTTCTCGACCGGGATGTTCTGGCCCCGCCAGATGATGTCGACGATGCCCAGGACCTGCGTCACTGCGGCCTCCTTTCAAAGAGGGTTGAAGCCCCGGTTCAGGCCTCGAATTCCAGCGCGGCCGCGAGCACCATCAGGTTGCCGATGATGTTGATGCGCTGCTGCGCGTTCAGACGGTTCTTGTCGCTCTCGTCGAGCTCGAAGCGGCTCAGCTCGAGCGTGCGGGGAACGTCGACGATCCAGGCCTGGCGCTCATAGAGCTTGCACCGTGATGCCCAGGTGCCCGCCATGCGCTTCGGCGTGACGACGATGTCGTTGTTGTTGGCCGCGACGCTGTCGTCCGGCGCCAGCTTATGGCGCGGGTACATCAGCGTGACATAGGCGGCCCAGTCGTAGCGGATCCGCGTCATGGTCTTCGGCGCCATGATGTCGAGCCAGGCGGTATCCGCCACCGCGAGGTTCGAGACCTTGTAGGTGGTGATCACGCGCTCGAGCACGACACTGCCGTCGACCAGGCGCGTCCAGGTCGAGATGCCCTGGCGCAGAAGAAGGTCGCGCTCGGTCTCGATGAAGCAGTCGGCATCCTCCGGCGCGTCGATGCCGGTGAGGACGAGCGAGCGCAGCTGGCGGGCGGGATCGTTGGTGAGCTGGAAGGTACAGACACCGCCGAGCGAGGCCGCCCATTCCCAGGGCGCCTGCAGGCCAGCCTTGGCGCCGATCGCCGAGAGGTGCGGCGAGTTGGTCAGTGCGCCCTTTGTGCCGAGCTCGCCATAGGTGCCGCGGTGGCCGACATAGATGTGGCCGTCCTTCTTGCCCATCGCCTTGAAGCGCTCGGCGAAGTCCTCGGTGACGAGCTCGAGGTTGGCGGCGTCATCCCAGGCCATGACCACGTCGGTGATCCAGGTGTTGGCCACGGCGTCGAGGATGTCCTGGACATCCGGGTTGCCGGAGCCAGGCGTGGTCACCGCCGCCGCGATGGCCAGCGTGCCGGGCAGCACGTCCTCGATCGTCTTGCGGAAGCGAACGTCGATATGCTTGCCGACTTCGCCGGCATGCTTGGCCGTCAGGGTCAGGACAGCGGCGGCCGAGGTCGCCACGACCGGCGTATCCGGATCGGCGTTGATCGCCAGCACCGCGGCGGCGGCGTGCTGGGTCGGCGTCATGCTCGAGGTCGACTTGTAGCGGACGCGCCGGCCCTGAATGTAAATCGGAATCGTGCCGGCGCCGGCGCCGCTGAAGGTGTAAGTGCGGACCTCCTTCACGCCGGCAGCGTCATCTGCCAGCGCGATCGCGAAGAGGCGGTTGGTCTTGTTCGCCTTCTTCCAGGCACGGACCATCTGCTGGCCGACCGAGCCAGCGCCGAACAGTGCCGTTCCCTGTTCGGGCTGTGTGATCTCATAGGCCTGAGCCGCGACGGCCGTGCCGGTAGCGAGCTTCTGGACGAAGAGGTAGGCGACGGCCGGGAATGAGACCAGCCCCATCTGGTCGTAGACCGGACGGCCCTCGACATAGGTGCCCGGGACGCGCCAGTCGTACGGGATCTCGTTGAAGTTGATCATCGGTCCCTCACTTCTTCTCGTCGAGAGCGGGCTTCGGCGGCTTCGGCGGCTGCGCCTCGACCAGATCGCCGTCCTTCAGGCGCCGGCGCACGAACTGAGTGCGCTCGGCGAAGTCGCCCTCGGCCGGCCAGAGCTCGCCGTCGTCCTCGCGACGCACGATCCGGCCTTCGCCGGCCTTCAGGAAAAGGCGCTTGTCGGTCATGGCGTGGGCCTCACTTCGAACGGCTCGTCGCGGTCCTTGCCTTCGGGCCAGGGCTCGAAAGCGGACAGCATGGTCAGGAAACCGGGCGCGTCGGCCGCAGCGCCGGTGACGTCGCCGATCGCGACGACGGCGCCGAGATCTAGCGTGGCGATCGCGATGTCATGGTCGGTGTAGCCATCGGCATAGGCCTGGGCGGCTGCCGTGACGAAGACGGTGCCGAGCGCCGGATCCGTGAAGCCATTGAGCAGCGCGATCGCGCCCGCCATCGCCGGAAACAGGCCGGGCCCGCGGGCGTCACCGAGGAAGCGCGGCCCGCCTTCCAGTAGGTTCTTCACGACGATCGTCAGGCGCAGGCCGAGATCGCCCTGGAAGCGCCTGCCGACCGCCTTCGACGGGTTGAGCTGACGCCAGCCGAGCGCGAGTAGCGGCGTCTTGCGAACGAGGCGCTTGAACTCGTCGATCGACATCGGGTCGGGGACGATTGCGAAGTCCCACTTGTTCGGCAGGAAGAAGGTGCGCAGCCGGGCCTGGATGGCAGCGAAGGCGGCGCTGATCGGGTCGAGCTCGGCCATCAGAGCCCCCGCTCGCCATGGCGGCCGAACATGCGCTCGCGATCGCTGGTCTGGGCCGAGCTCGACGCCTCGATCGGCGCGACGCCTTCGAGCGTCGCCGTGCCGTTCGCCAGCTGCGTCAGCCAGGCGACGATGTCCTTCCGGTCGTTCTTGACCTGGTCGGCCGGATCCCGGTCGCCGCCGACCGATAGATCGTAGCGGGCGAGGATGCAGCTGGCCCGGGTGATGACCTGCGGCACCGGCGCGAGGGGGACGCGGTAGCGCTTGCGGAGATAGGAATCGATGATGCCGTCGGCATCGGCGATCGCCTGCTCGACCGGGGCGGCCGTCACCGTCTCAGGCAGCAGGCCGTCGACGGAGGAGAGCCGCAGCATCTCCGTCTCGCCGAAGCGGCCGATCATGTCCTGGACGGTGGCGTAGGGCATGGTCAGCCCTGACTCAGGCGAGCGGGTTTGAAGACGGCACGATTGACGGCCATGAAGCCCTGCTCGATCGCGGTGCGACCGATCGCGAGCCAGCGGCCGTCAACCTCCGGGTTGGCGGCCAACAGGTCGAGCGCGCGGAGCACCTGCTCCTCGAGCTGCTTGTTCAGGTTGACCAGCCCCACGGCCTCGCCGCTCTGCGGGCGATAGCCTTGAACTGGCAGGCCGGAATGCTGGGTCATCATGAACTCCAAGGCGACGGCCGCCCCGCACGCCAGCGGCCGTCAGGTCTGGGGATGTCCGAGCCGGAAGGAGCCGAAGCACCCTCCGCCCTAACCGGCGCGCCCATCGTGCGAAGGCGAACCGGACCCCGCTCTCGGGGGGTATTCCAGTCAGTCGTCGCCGGCCTGAGCCTTGGCGATGGCTTCCGCCACGGCGCGGAGTTCCTCATCGGTCGGCTCGAAGCCGAGGGCAGAAATGGCCCGGCGCTTGGCATCGGCGCGCAGGCCGCCGGCGGCGGTGAAATCGGCGATGGCAAGGCTCTTGACGAAACCGAGGATCGCCGCCGTCCGCTCCTCTGCCGTGGCGTTGCTCAGATCGAGCGTGCCGGCAGAGCCGAGGACGCCGGCGGCACCGAGCACTTCGGCATCGTCGTCGTCGAGCGTGATCGTCTTGCGCTTGTCGTCCGGCCCGTATTCCTTGCCGTCGTGAAGGATCTTGGAGAGCACGAGATAGCTCTTCTTCATGGTCCTGGTCCTTTGAAACGAGGCTTGAAGGCCCTCTTCAAAGCCCTCGCCGAGGCGGCGAGGGCTTTCGCAAGAACGCCCCGCGATCGCCGCTCAGGCGATCGCGTTCTGGATGAAGTAGCCGACCGCCGGCGCGGCGATGATCTCCTTGACCCGCTCGCCGACACGGATGGCGGCGCCGCCCTGCAGGCCGATATTGGCGTCGGGGATGCGGCCAGAGAGGCGGCTGCCGTACTGGGCGGTGTAGCCGAAGGTCATGCCGGCATCGGGCCCGGCCACGCCGTTCTGGTAGATCAGCGAGATGTGCTTGCCCCAGACGCGGTTCATGACGGCGGCCTGGCCCTTCTTCGCCGTGTTGACGAAGGACGAACCGACGACGACTTCCTGCAGCTCGAAGAGCTCGGCGACCTGCTCGCGAGTGGCGTTGCCCTTGTTGAGGTTGCCGCCCTTGACCGCGTTCACGATGTGCGGATGCGAGCGCAGCTTGGTCCAGACGGACTGGCCGAGCACCATCTTGTTCGGGCGCATCACGAGGGTGGAATCGAGCGCGCCGTTGATCACGCCGATCGGATCGGAGTTGACGAAGTCGGAGAACTGCGAGTTGCCGGCGAGCGTCACCCGGTTGCCGGCAGGATAGGCGTTGAGGTCGAACACCTTCGCGGCCACGCGGATCTCGCGGTCGAGCAGGACGAGATCGGTGAGGACCTCGGTTGCCCGCGCCTCGGGATCATAGGTGGAGAGCCCAGCCGCCCGTTGCTGGGCCGCGGCCGTCACGTCGGAATTCGGCACCATGTCGTCCAGGCCGTAATCCTCGACGGAGGCGGTCTCCTCGCTGGCGCCGACCTCGATCTGGTTGGGCCGGCCCTTGCGGCCGACAAAGGTGTTCGGAACGGTGAAGCTGTCCTCGATCGGGAACTTCAGCCACTGGAACTTCTCGCCGCCGACCGGCACGCGAGGCAGAACCTTGTCCGCGATCAGGTTGACGTCGGGGTTCGAGAACTTGATGGCGATCGCCGTCAGGGCGGCGTCGACGATAAAGGGACGGGCAGTGGCCATGGACGGCTCCGATTACGGTTGAGGCTGCAGGGCGTCAGGCGCCCTGCATCAGGCCCGGCTGGACGAAGAAGGGGACGATGTCGCCGGCGACGCCCGAGGCGAGCGGGAAGCCGCCGATGCGGGCATTGGCGCCGGCCGCCGGCGCCGCGGCGACGGCCGCGCCGTTGGCGTCCGAGGTGCAGGGCTGGCCGCGGGTGACGTTGCCGCCGAGCACGATCTCGGTGATCCCGGCGTGGACGACATCGATGCGGTCGCCCTCCGCGCCGTCGACCTTCTCGAACACGCCGATGAGGAAGTCGGTCGCGGCCGCGGCCTCGATCATCGCCACGTCAGACGCGCCGAACACTGCGAAGCGGCGGGCGCGGATGGCGGCGCCAGCGACATAGGTTTTGATGAGGGTCGGCGAGTTCATCAGCTTCTCCCGGTGACGTGCAGGATCGCGTCGGTCGACGAGACCTTGATGCCGTTCTTGGCCTGCTCGGCCTGATGCTTGTCGGCCGCCGCCATGATCTCGGTCACCGAGGCGCCGGCGGCGAGCGCGCCGTCCTTCGGCGCCGTGACGATGCCGCCGGAGTGAATGGACGGAAGCGCGGTGAGCTCCTTGTCGACGCCGGCCGGATCCTTCTGGTGGCGCTCGATGTAGTGGTCGCGCATGGCGACGATCGGCTTGCCGGCGGCGATCGCCGCATCGACCGCCTGGACGGCCTTCTCCTTGCCGCGCTCGGCGGTGACCGTGTCGAGCCGCGACTGCAGCGAGATCACCGTCTGGCGCAGCTCGGCATCGCCGCCGGAGCCGCGCGCCTGCAGATGGGTTTCAAGATCCTTCGGCGTCAGCTTCGAGAGCTCGAGGCCTGCCGCCGTGAAATGCGAGGCGACCGCGGCGAGCTTGCCGGCATCGGCCGCATGCGCCGTGACCTGGGCGAGCACCGCTGTCGGCGTCGCGTCGGCCGCAAGGCCGGCCGCGACCGCAAGCTGGACGTGCGCGGCGGCGATCGCCGCGTGCGACGTCACGCTGGCGAGCACCGCATCCTCGGCCGCATCATTCTTCAGGCCGAGCGCCTGGCGCAGCTTGGCGAGGAAATCCATGGGTTCGCTCCGCGAGTGAAGGGTGGTCAGGTTCAGGTTCGGGTCGTTCGTCAGCGCGGCGCGCAGCACCTTGAGCACGCGGCCCTCGGCCTTCGTCGCCAGCAGCACCGGCGAAATGCCGCGATAGGCCTTGTCGGCCAGGAGCTCGCGGCCGGAGTTGGTCCACTCGACCTGTCCCCAGATGCCGTCGGCCCGGGCTTCCATGGCGACGATCCAGCCGCGCGCCGGGGACGGGCGCCCTTCGGGCGCCGCCGTGTCGGTGGCATGGTTCTCGTCGATCGGGAGCTTCCCGGCCTTCATGCTGTCGGCGATGACCGCGGCCGCGCCCTCGAGCCTGAACGGCCCGCGCCCATCCACTCCGGAAAAGGTCCCGGCCGGCGTCAGGTGGACCCATTCGGGCACCTCTCCGGCCGGGATCTGGAAGTGAAGGGAGGAAACGACGGTCTTCATCGCCGCCGAATGTGGCCGGCGGCGCTTGTGCGCGACACGGCCCCGCGGGGGGCCGCGATCTACATGGCGATGTGGGGGGTCAGCGCGAAGCGCTCAGCGCAGGCGGCCCGATGATGACCCGGAACCGATGGCGCGGGCAAGACCGCCTTCGACGACGTCCAGGATCATGACCCGGTCGTCGCTGCTGATACCGACATAGGGCCGCGCCGGGATCGTAACCGAGCGGGCACGAACGATGCGATTGCCGAGCCGGAAGACGAGCCGGCCGCCGCCCTTGGGCGTGATGACCGCGCCATGCTGGTGGACGCCGGCGTGGATCTTGTTGCTGCCGACCTCGACCTCCGAGCGAGCTGCCCGATAGGTGATCGAGCCCTGCAGGCCGCCGCGCATCGCCCGCTCGCGCAGGATCCCGGCGCCACGCTTGCCGGCGGCATAGACCGGATTGAGCGGCGCCCAGGCCGCACCGTCCGGGCTGACCTCGTCGTCGAAGCGATCCTGCGTCGAGGTGACGAGGCCGGTGCCGATCGCGCGCGTGATCGGCGTCGTGTCCGCCATGACCAAGGCGAGGCGCTGAAAGCCGGAGCTGACCTCGCTCCAGTCGAGCCTGAAGGTGACCGAGAAGCCGCTCACCTAATCGTCCAGTCCCGGGACCGAGCTGCTCGGCGCGGTCTTCCAGACCTGGCCGGGATTGTAGTCGAAGCCGATATCGACGCCCTGCGAGCCCGTCAGCACCTCGCCGGTCTTCCGATTGACCTGGCGGATCGGCAGGCGCTCCGGCGCCTGGTCGACGCCGTGCCGGCCCTGGCGCTTCAAGCCGGCTTCACTGACCGGACGGACCCGGCAGCCGCAGCCCCAGCCGTTCGGCGGATAGGCCCAATCCCAGAACGGATCGTCGGCCCGCAGCACCGTGCCGTTCCAGGCGAGATGCTGCTTGCGCGGATGCCTCGCGCCCGAATGGACGTATTGCCAGTAGGGGAAGGCGGCGAGCGTCTCCGGCTCGGTCTGCTGAACATAGCGGCCGGCCGAATAGGCCATGGAGAGATTGGTCTCGTAGATGACGCGGGCGCGCCAGCCTGGGCGGCCGGTGTGTTGCCAGCCATGACGCTTGACGATCTCGTCGAAGCGCTCACGGAACGCCTGCAGCGTCGTGCCCTCCTCGAGCGCTTTTTCGATCTCGCGGCGGAAGTCCTCGACCAGCGCCTGCGTGGTCGCACCGGCGACGGTGAAGGCCTTGGCGTTGGCTTTCTGCCAGACATCGGTCCAGCCGGTCGAGGTCAGGTTCAGCTTGTCGCGGAAGAAGGCGATCGCCTCCTCGAACGGCAGGCCGAGGGCGCCCGTTGCGGTGGTCATGGCGCGAGCCCGTAGGAAGCCCGCTGGCGGCCGCGGCCGGTTCCGGCCCCGATGCTCGGCGGAATTCCTTCAAACAGAAATTGAAGCACCTGTGGCCCGCTGGCGTGCCTTCCGGAGTGGCGGGTCAAGGCGTCAGTCGCGACCGGCATCATGCTCGCCCGAGATCTCGTCGAGCAGGGCCGCCCGGCCGGTGAGATGCGAGAGCGCGATCGCCCGGCCCATCGCCTGGGTGAGCTGCTCCGGATGGAGCTCGAGCTGCGCCAGGCGCTCGGCCAGGTCGGCGAGGTCCGACGCTGCATCGAAAGCCTCCTTCACCTTGCCGGTCAGGCCGGCCATGGCGCCGGCCGCGTCTTCGGCCAGGCGCTCGGTCAGCTTGTCGACGAACTCGGGCTCCGGCGCGCTGGCGTGGCGGCTGACGAGATGGCGCAGCTGGGCGAGCTCTGCCGGCTTGTCGGCAACTATTCCTTGCGGTGGCGTGACAGGTTCGGGCGGGCGGCCGCCGATCACTTCGGCGCCGGCGGCTGGCTCCGTGAAGCCCAAGCGGTCGCGCACCTGTGAGACCTCGACCGTCAGCCCTTTCGGGCCGAGTTTGTCGAGAGCATTGATCACCTGCTCGAGCGGCACCTCGTCGGGCCGGCCGATGCGGAAGTCCGGATAGAACTCCTGCGGGCCGAAGGTGAAGGCGACCATCTGGCGGATGATCTGGCGCTTGACCGTCGTCGACAGCGCCCGCGCATCAGCCCGCTCGATGTCTTCCTGGACGAGACGATGCTCCTGGCTGACAGCGTGGCCGCCGGCGACAGCGTCCGTCGTCGTGGTCTGGCCGAGCACAAGCTTTGAGATCTGGCGATCGAGCCAGTCGCACCGCCGCTCATAGGCCTCGGCACCCTTGGCCGTGTCCTTCAGCCCGACGAACTCGATCTCCATCCCCTTCGGGATGATCGCGGCCGCGTCGCCGGCGATGTTGAAGACGGCGTGAGCGAGCACAGCCTTGTCGGCATCGCTGGCGGTTGGATCGTATTTGCCGACGCGAATGGGTGCGCCGTAGTTCTGGACGAAGACCTGCCAGTCTTTCGTCGTGAAGGCCTTCATCATCCAGGCCCAGCTGGCGACGCGGGCCAGGCCGGAGCGAACGGTCAGACCGCTCTTCGCCTTGTGGCGATGGACGACGAACTTGTGCGGCGACAGCGGCTGGCCGGTGGCCCCTTCGCGCAGCAGCACGGTCTCGCCGTCGGTTCGGTCGAAATTGAACCAGCGAGCGGGTCGGTGCTTGAAGAACGCCGGCTGGATGCGCTTTGGTGAGGCATCCCATTCGATCTCCAGAACGGAGAAGCCTTTGCCGATCGCGTCGAGCGCGTCGAACAGTATGTCGTCGAGCACGCCCTCCTTCAGCCATTCCCGCACGAAGTCGGCATGCTTGACGTGCTCGGGGGCGTCGCTGGCTGCCTCGACGGTCATGGGCAGCTGGCAGACCTGGCGCTTCCGGGTGCCGAGAACCGAGAGGTAATGCGGGTCGCGCTCCTCGATGTCCTCGGCGAGCTCGAGCCAGGCTTGCGGATCTCCGGTGGCGGCCGCGCGATGGATCATCGCCAAGCGCCAGGGCGTCAGTCCGTCGACATGCTGGGCGGACGTCGCTTGGCGGTAACCGTAGAGCTGCGGCTCTGCCTGTGGTTCGCCGAACAGCACGTCCAGGTCGACACGCTCGCCATCCGGGCCGAGGACGCGGGAAAGGCGCGGCATCACAGGCCTCCACGGAGCGAGGGGATCAGGTTGCCGAAGGACTGATCGGCGAAGGGACTGCCGAGGCCGCTCCCGGCCAGACCGGCCGCGGTGACCGGCGTGTAGCTGTAGGCGACGATCGGCATCAGCGAAGCGAAGTGCGCCAGGGCAGCGGCGATAGCGGCGTCGCCATGGCGCTTGCGCTTCTTGCCCTCGGCCGCGCCCTCGCCCTTCTCAGTGGTTCGCACCTTCGGCACGCGGGCGACGCCGTCGATCATCTTGATCACCCGGAAGTCGTTGCCGACCTCGACGTCCTGCGGGATGTCCATGCCGGTCGCTTCAAGCGTCGCCTTCAGCTTCGGCATGTTCTCCCGATACCAGTCGACCGAGAACTTGACCTGGGCGATGCGCTCCATGCCGTAGCGCTGGGCGGTGCGCTCGGCGATCGCCGCGCCGTTGCCGCCAGCGTCCATGGCTCCGCCGCCGAAGCGCGGCAGGCGCTCGATCAGCCACCAGAGCACGAACTCCTGCTCGTCGAACGGGATGTTCCGAAGCTCGATCACGAAGGGGCAGTGCCGGTGCATGCCCGCTGCCATCTGGATCGGCCAGATGTCGGTGGCGTCGGCGATGCGCCCGAAGTCCATGCCGTAGAAGCTCGGCGCATCCGGCAGGATGCGATGCAGATGCGGCTCGACAACCGCTTTAAGCCAAGCCTCGGCGGCCGAGCGGCGCAGATGGGCCGGCTGGGCGGCGAAGGCGCTCGGCATCTCCCAGCGCAGCACCTCTGCGTCGGGCTTCATATTGGCCTCGACGACAGCGGGCAGGATCCAGACGCCAGAGCCTTCCGAGGGGATGCAGAACAGTTCCTCGTCGGCGCCGTCGCCATAGTGCGCAATGATCTTGGCGCGCCAGTCCGCTTCGCCCTCGGCCGTCCAGGCCTCGCCCTTGCGCTGGCAGATGCGCTGGAAAAGCCCTTCGCGCAACGCGTCGTCGAAGTCGATCCGAACCAGGCCGTAGTCGTAGCGGCCGGCACGGATGTCCTTGACGTACTGGTTGAACGGGTTGGCCTCGCCGTTATGGGTGGAGATCACCACGACCATGCCGCCCCAGATGAGCAGCGCCATCGCCGCCTTCAGCAGCTCGGCGAGATCGTCATGGAAGGCGGCCTCGTCGACGATGACATAGCCCTGCTTGCCGCGCAGCGAGCGCGGCCGGGACGGCAGCGCGACGATCTCGAAGCCGGAAGCGAAACGGATGCGGAAGGCCTTGACCTGGCGGGTCTCGCCGGTGGCCGGGTCGAGATCTTCGAAGACGAACTCGCCGGAATCGAGCGCCGCCTTGGCGAAGAGCTTGGCCCACATGGCGCAGACGTCGATGAACTCGCGCGCCATTTCGAGATTGTAGCCGATGTAGAAGGTGTCCATGCCGGCGGCGGAGCGCTCGGCGGCCGAGACCAACACCGCATCGGCAGCGAAGGCCCAGGTCAGGCCGGTGCGCCGGCTCTTCTCGATGAAGGTGACCTCGTGCAGGAGGCGGGCCTTGATCGAGCGCTTCTGGTAGCCGAGCAGGATCTCGGAACGAGGCAGCTCCTGCAGCTCGGGCGGCAGGCCGTAGAGCGACTGCTCGCGCAGCCCCTTCCACTCCTCGGCCGAGATCGCCCGGCCGATCTTGAACTCGTCCTGGACGGCCGCGCTCATCGGGGCTTGTCCGCCAGGTTGAGGAACTCGTCGCGCAGCTCTTCGACGCGCTCGGCCGAGAGCCCGGCCTTCTTGGCGACGGCCGTCATCGCCGTGACGGCTTGTGCCCGCGCCTTCTCGGCGGCGCGCTTCTCGATCGCGACGGTGCGGGCGACATCGTCCTTCGCCGCCTTGCCGAGATGGTCGAGGGCCTTCGCCATCAGCATGACCTGCATCGGCTCGAGCGTGACGGGCTCACCGTCCTCGCCGACGCCCGACATCATGTCGAACACGGCCTGGTGCATGAGCTCGAGATTGAGCCGCGTCGTCTTGTCGGGCTCGGCCTCGCCGAGGCGGCGCACGATCACATCGGCGACGGCGCGCGACTTCCGCAGCCGCTCGGCGACGGCATCGGCCTTCTGCAGATGGCGATGCAGGGCCGAGCGCGAGGGCAGCGCCGCGACGTCGAGCTCGCGCAGCTTGGCGATGATCTCGTCGAGCGTGCGGCCCTGGTCGCGCAGGCGGCCGATCCAGTCGCGGACACCTGCGTCCATCCGGTCGATCGAGCTCGGGCGCTTCGCCATGATCAGAACTTCGGTGAGGGCTGGTCGACGAGCGGATGCGGGCGGCCCTGGGCGACATCGCGGCCGAGCTTGGTGAGCGTCGCGAAGATGAGGGTCTTGGCGCCGTGGCGCTCCTCGTCGCGGACGATGAGGCCGTGCTGCTCGAGCAAGACCAGGTCGGCGGCGATCGTGTCGTCGTAGACCGAATGGCGCAGCTGCTGCACCGCCTTGGTCAACATCGACGAGGACAGCGAATGCTGGTCCTGTTCGGCCAGCAGGCGCAGGATCACCAGCCGGCGATCCTTTGCGAAGGTCTCGGCGAGCGAGGTCATGCGCTCTTCTCCAGCATGTGCTTCAGGATGAGGCCGAGCGTGGTGTCGATCTTCGCGACGGTCTTTTCGACACCACGCATGGCCTCGACGGAGGTCGCCACCTCTTTCTCGACGCGGCCGATGCGGTCTCCGAGCCCGGCAACCTCGGCCCGGTTCGGCAACTGGCGCAGATCGCTCTCGATCTTGACGACGCGCGCCTCGATCTGGCGCTCATTGGCGGCGACGCGCTCGGAAAGGTCGGCGATCGAGCTCTGCAGCGTTGCCGTCTGCTGATCGTGCTGCAGCTTCGTCGGGAACTGGCTGCGCAGATAGAACATGCCGATGCCGGCTGCGGCGACGAGCGGCACGCTCGCGATCCACCAAATGTCCTTGGCGATGGCGAGCATGCTCGCCCAGTCGAAGCCGTTCACCGATCCGCTCCATCGACAGCGGCGACAGCGGCCGCGCGCCTGGATTCGCAAAGACGCAACGCGGCGCGATCGCGCGCCCATGCCGATGTCACCTCGGCTGCGGCGAGATTCCGATCGGGCAGCGCGACCGGCGCGGCGCAGGGCTGGCGCGCCGCCGACGGCAGCTGCGGCCGCACGATCTGCAGCTTCACCACCGGTTCAGGGCTTGGCGCCGTCGAGCAGGCGGACGCGATCGCGCTCCAGCCCGCAACGGTCACCACCAGCAAGGGCCGCATTGGCCTTCTCCATCTCGTTCAACTCGGTTTGAAGGCGGGCCGCGTCGCCCGCCGCCCTGGCCTCGATCGCGGCCACGACCTGCGCCTGGTCGGCCCTGGCCCGTTCGGCCTGGGCGTTGGCTGTCGCGATCTCGGCGCGCCAATGGGCGTCGCGCTCCGCCCGCGCCGCCTGGGCGGCCCGTTCCTGCAGCCGCTCGATCGCGACCATGCCGCGCCAGAAGCCAAGGCCGGCGAACGCGAAGAGCAGCCCGGTCAGAAGGCCGAGAACGACGAAACGGTCGAGGCCGGTGCGGGCGGCAAGCCAGGCCAGCATCAGAGGCCCTCGCGGCAGAGGGCGCGCTCGGCCTGGCGCCGCCGGGTCAGGCCCGGAAAGACGATGCCGCCGGCCTTGTTCCATTTCAGGAGGGCGTCGCAGGCGGCCGCTGGCTGGCCGGCATTGAGCAGGCGCGCCACGCTCGACTTGCAATAGGCGCCGGTGCCGACATTGTAGGCGAAGGAGACGATCGCGACCTGGCGCTTTTCCGGCATCGGCACGACGGTGCAGGCGAGCACGCCCTGCTCGAACTCCTGCAACCCCTTCAGGAGCATGGCGTCGCACTCGGCCTTGCTGTGCCGATCGCCGAGCTTCACGCCGCGGGTCTCGCCGTAGCAGACCGTCGCCACGCCGACGACGTCGCGATAGGCGTTGAGGCGCAGGCCCTCGAAGCCACCAACGATCGAGACGGCGAGCGCGGCCGCGACAGTGCCCTTCTGCAGGCGGGTGCGCGGGCGCAGGGACACCACCGAGGTCATTGCTGCGCTCCGGCGCCGGAGACGGTCTCCTGCGCGATCAGGCGCGAGACGAAGGCCCCAGCCGTCGCGATGAAGGACAGGGCCGCGAAGATGCCGGGAGGCACCGGCAGGACGGACTGCAGCAGCGGCAGCGCGACCTCCGCGCCCGAGAGCAGGCCGGCGACGATGAGCAGCCGGATCGACCAAGCGTAGCGCAGGATCTGGCGCCAGTTCCAAACGAGCTTGAAGCGCATCAGGAACCTCCGATCGCCGCGAAGAAGCAGAGCAGCTTGCCGGAGCCGTCGATGCAGAGGTGGAAGCGGCCGTCGGGCGAGGCCTTGCTCTCGCGATAGGGGATCGCGATCACGAGCGGATCGGCGCGGACCTTCGGCCACATCGGGTGGCCGCCCGGCTGGATCGTCACCTGATAGCCGCCCGCCCCCTCGCGGACGGTGTCGGGCGAGATCTCGGCGCAGTCGCGATCGGAGCAGCAGGTGTAGGGGTAGGCCCAGCCGGACATGGCCTGATGGGCGCTCGCCGCGCCGGCCCAGGCGGCGCAGGCCACGGCGAGCAACAGGCATAGCCAAGCGAGCAGGCAACGGCGCATCGACTGGTCTCCGGCGCGGGAACGTGCGCCGAAGATGCGCGCCGGGCCGGAGACGAGACACGGCCCCGCGCGGGGCCGTCAGCTGGCCTTGTCGAACATGTCGAGCTGGGAAGAAGTCGGGCGGCCGCCGCGGCCATCCGGATGGCCGAATTTATCCAGCGCGCGCTGCACCGAATTGCGGCTGCAGCCGGCCTTGAGCGCCGCGGCCTCCTGCGACAAGCCCATGGCGAGGTAGCAGAGCACCCGCCAGGGCCGCGCGATCGGCACCTTGATCGTGTCGGCGCCGTATCTGGCATGCAATGCGGCCGTCGCGTCAACCCCGATGATGTCGACGATGGCGCCGCCGGCGGCCGGATCGCAGACATAGACCCGGGCGCCGCCGCGTGCCTCGACCAGGCGCAGCGCCGCCTCCGGACCGATCAGCTCGACCAGGCGCGCGATCTCGTCCGTGGGCGGCGGCAGCACCGTCATCGCGGGCGTACCCTCGCGCGCTGGTCCAGTACCGTGACCAGGACGCCGTCCTGGACGACGTATTTCAGGCCGTCGGCGATGACGACGAAGCTGTCGCGGCCGAGCTCGGCAGCGGCGCGGCGAGCGCGATCGAGCGAGGCGGCGATCGCCTGCTTCAGCGGCTCGACCTCGGCGGCGCCGGAGCGCTCGAGGAACCGGACAAGGGCGTGGTCGCTCACCCGGATCATGCCGTCACCCGCTTCTGCCAGGCCTTGAGCTGCTCGATCGCCTCGCGGGCCTGGTCCGGCTTGAGGAACTCGGGCGCGGAGACCTTGAACCGGGTTGCAATCCAGCGCCGTAAAGCTTCGCGATCGAGCGGGCCGGCATGCAACGCGCCCCACAAGGCATAGAGCTTGCGCAGATCCGCGCGCTGCGCCGGCGCCCTCCCCGAGGCCTTCGGTTTCCAGCCAAGGCGCTTGAGCTCGGCGATGACGGAATCGGCCTGGCGATCGGAGAGATCGCGCGCGCTCTCGACGCCCGCGACGCGCCGCAGCAGGCCACGATAGGCGTCATCGTCAAGCGCCAGATCCTTCCTGGCGATGTGGATCTTCGCCAGCATGTCGCGATGGCTCATCGGCCGGTCCTCTGGATGGCGACCCGCAGCTCCAGCGCCCGGCGCGTGAGCCGCTTCAGCTCGGTTTCAAGGATGGTGGAGCGGCGCGGCTTCGCGTCGGCGATCACCTTCATCAGCCGCTGGCGCTTCGCCTCGATCTCCTCGAGCTCGCCACGCGCCAGCAGCGCCATCAGCGGCGCGGCGTCGGAGGGAGCGGGACGGGAGGAGAGGAAGCGGCCCATGGCTCAGGCGCCGTGCTCGAGCAGCGGCGCCGGCGCCGGCTTCGCGAAGCGGGCTGCGTCGGCGGCGAAGGTGAAGACCGTGCGGCGGCCGGGCGGGATCCAGACCGGCGCCCGCGGCTCGGCGCCGTGCCTCCAGCAGACCCAGCAATAATCCGTCGCGGTGTCGCCGTCCGGCTCCCAGCGGCCGCGGTGCATCGGCACGCGCTCGACATAGTAGGCGATCACGAAGGGCGGGTACTCCCGGAAGAGCTCGTAGCGCTCGATCGTGTGCAGCCACTGGGTGCGCACGAGGAGCGCGACGCCGCAGCGGGCCAGTGCCAGCCCCTGGCGGGCGAAAGCCACCGCCGCGTTGAACGGCGGGTTCGTGAACATCCAGTCGCAGGCGCCACGGTTGCCGCCGGCCTGGAGGAAGTCCCCGACCTCTCCATAGCCGTAGGGATGGACGTCGCTCGCGGCGACGAAAGGAAACACCTCCTTCAGCGGCTCGGCCATGTGGCCCTCGCCGCAGGCCGGCTCCAGGATCTGATCCGGGATCAGGACGCCCAGCTCCGGCCGAGCGACATGGTGCACGAAGGCGCGGGTGGCCCAGGGCGGCGTCGGGAAGAAGTCGAGGGAGTCCACCGGCTCCGACCGCTGCGCCATGACGGCCGGCGAGAACGCGAAGGAGTGCTGGGTCATGACCGCACCTGCCGCTCGAGGAATTCCTCGACCGCTTGGGCGACGAGCTGGTCGCGTCTCTTGCCGGTGACGCGCGAGAGTAAGGCGAGCCCGGCTTCCTGCCGCGAGGAGATCGCGTCCGGAGCGAGCGCCAGGCCGCGGCTGCGGTTCTGCAGTCGCACCAGGTGGCCGCGCTCGACCAGTGCGCTCACCATGCGGTGGACGCTGCTCTTGACCACGCCGAGATAGGCGGCGATCTCGTCGAGCGACGGCGCGACCTCGCCTTCCTCAAGTCGGCTGCGCACATAGGCCAGGCAATCGGACTGGCGCGGCGTCAGGCCCATCATCGCGACGGCTCCCAGCGGATCAGCACGCCAGTGAAGGCCATGTCGGGGTCGGAAGCCTGCGGATGCTCGGCCTGCCAGAAGGCCTGCAGGTCGGCCCAATGCAGGAAACCGTCCTGCCGGGCGAACTCGTCGAGCAGCGAAGGGATGCCGAACGCCGTGCCGGTATCGGTGAAGCGGACATAGCCGCGGGCGATGAAGAGCTCGAGCGGGCGCACCGCGACGCAAACGGGATCCGCGATGATCTTGCGGCAATGCTTCGTCCGCATGCCCTGGTAGACCTGCAAGGGCTCGCCCGGCCGGGCGTGGCGCCTGCGCGGCGCCCGGATGGTCTGGCGCTTGACGATGCCGGTGGCGGGATGGCCCCCAGCGATCGCCTCCGCAAAACGCTTCTGGAAGGAATAGGCGACCATCAGGACTGCCCTTCCTCATCGGCCGGCTTCACCAACTTGCTATCGAGCAGCTCGGCGACCTCGGCCATGTGGTTCCAGAGCAGCGCGCGGCGCTCAGCCGGGATCTCCAGCAGCTTGCGGATCTCGGGCTCGTGCGCCTGGAGCCATTCGAGCGTGCGCGCGGCCGCGCCGAGGCGCTGCATGTCATGCTCCGCTTCGCGCGGAGGGCGGAGCTCCCGCAGCGTGCCGCCGCCCATGATCGTGCGCTGGCGCGTCTCGGCAAAGCGCACGGCCTCGATCTGCTGGCGTAGCGCGATCTTCGCGGTCATTGGCCGGTGCTCCCAAACAGGCCATCTCGCTGCGCCTGCTCGCGCAAGTGCGTGGCGATCGCCTTCATCAGGACGATCTCCCCGTCAGCCTTGGCCTGGCTCATGCGGTTGAGCTGCACCTGGCGAGCATAGACACGCTCGCGGAGGCGGACTTCCCGCTCGGCGGCGGCCGCGAGTTGATCGAAGGTGAAGCTGTGCCCGGTCATCCGAAGATCTCCGTCAGCTCGGGTTGCTGGTCCAGCGCCGCCGGGGCGCTGCGGGTGGTGAAGTCGCCGCCGATGCGGACCTCCGGCGCGCGGTCGTAGACGCGCAGGCGGTGCTCGGCGCAGTAGGAAGTCGGCCAGGAGGCGGGCGCACCGCAGACGCGGCGGCCGCCGAAGATGTCGCGCGGCTCGCCGCGGCGAGGCTCGACGGGCTCGCAGACCGGCCAGCGGCAGTGCTCCGAGCGGGCGCGGGAAAGGAGGATGGACACCGGCGCCTCGTCAGTTCAGCGCGACGCCGGCCGGATCGATCGACCCGTCCGGCTGCCGAAAATGCAGGCGCGAGCGCAGCGCGAGGATGTGATCGAGACGGCGGCGCAAGGATTCTTCGGTCGAAATCGTGGGTTCGATCGCTCCAACCAGGACCGCGCTCTGCAGCACCGCCACGGCTGCCGACAACGCGGCGTCCACGGTGACCGTGACCGCGTTGATCGGGCCGAATTCCGGGATGAGCCGGTTGGTCTCGGCCACGAGCTGCGCGGTGGTCGCCAGGGACAGGTGGTTGGTGAGCGCGACCAGGCGCTCTTTCTCGGCATCGGTCACGGCACGCTCTCCTGAGTGAGGAGCCGGCAGTCCGCCGCCGGCACGATGAAGATCAGCCCGTCATCGGCGCGGACGCGCAGATGCGAGGCGCTGGAAGGGCCGACGACGCGGGCCTTGAAGGCGAGCTCGCCGACCTCGTGATCGAAGGTGCGGACATCGACGAGGGCCTCCTTCGGGAAGTCCCCGGCCGGCGCCGGCGGGTGGCTGAAGGTCTTGCCGCGGAGCCACATGTCAGGGCTCCTCCATGTCCATGCCCTGGTCGAACCAGGCTTGGAGCTCCGGGGGAACGGGACGGTTCAGCGCCTCCAGCGCGAGGACAAGCGGCCCTTGCTCGGCGCAACCGAATTCGACCTCGAAGCTGCGGCACTCAATGAGCGCATCGACGAGATTGGACAGCGCCTCGGCGGAGTTGACCGCTTTGACGGCCTGCCGAGCGTCATCCGCATGCTTGAATTGGGCGACCGGCTGGCTCTGAACAATCATGCCTAGATTGTCCCGAAAGACCAAAGTCGGGACGCTATCGGACTGTGCCCAAGGGGTCGGAGTTCTCATCGCCCACCTCAAGCGGCCGCGAGGTCGATCGTCACCGTCGACCAGTTGGCGTTGGCATCGGGGCGGATGCGGAAGCGCAGATAGGCCTTGGTGCCGATCACGCGGATGCTGTCGCGGATCGCCTCCATGGCGCGCTGCCAGCGTTCGTCGGCGATCTCCATGGCGAGCAGGGAGAACAGCTCGCCGCGATTGATCTGGCCCTCCTTCTCGACGCTGAAGACGCGGTTGACGAGCGAGCGGATGGCCTCGTGGCTGTCGGCGCCCCACTCGACCAGGCACTCGTCGACCAGCCGCTTCGCCGCCTGCAGCTCCGGCCCGAAGGCGATCTGGTCGGCGATCTTGACCTCGACGCGCATGGTCTCGTCGAAGCTGGTGAAGGTGACGTTGCCCTTCGCGCCGCCGGCCTTGGCCTGGTACTGCTGTTCGAGCAGCGACTGGAAAGCATTCACGTCTTCGAAGGTGTGGCCCTTGAAGCGGCCGATCTGCGCCGAGAGATCCTGCGCATAGCGCATGATCTTGCGGACCATCTCATCCTCGAGCAGGCGCTGGGGCTTGATCTGGCCGAGGCCGATCAGGTTGCCGCGGCCGTCGCGCATGAACTTGCCGCCGCCGACCTCGACGATGCCGGCATTGACCGCATCGCGTTCGGCCAGGACATCGTCGGCCAGGACATACAGCCCGGCACTGGTCATCACCGCTTCGCCGATCGCGGCCCAGGTCTTCTGTGTGTCGGGAGTGGCATCCTCCCAGGCCGCGGTCAGGCGGAGACCGCCTTCGGTCGGGTGCTGCAAGCGAAGCGCGGCGTCGTAAGCGACGTGCCCGGCGATTTCCTTCGTAAAGGCGGTCTCATGCGGCATGGGCGGTCTCCTGGGAGGTGAAAGGTTCGGAAGGGTCGCCATCGGCCTGCTCGACGATGAGCCGGGACATGGCGACGATCTCGTAGGTCGAGACGCGGACGGCCTCGCGTTCCGGCGCCGCCAGCACGCGGCGAGCTGTGGCGAGCGGGTCGATGGTGACGGCGAAGCGCAGCAGCCCGGCACGCTCGAGCGCCATCAGCGTTCCGAGCAGCGCATCAGTTGAAAGCCGGAAGCTCTCACTGCTGGCACGCAGCTCTTCGGCCCGGCGCAGGCCGTGCATCACAGTGGTGTGGTCGCGGCCGCCAGAGAGCCGGCCGAGGGTGTTCAGGCTAAGCTCGGTCATCTTGTCGGCGAGCCACCAGCAGGCAAAGCGCAGATGGGCACGCTCATCAGTGGTGCGCCGGGTCGCCATGATCTCATGGCGGTTGACGCCGGCGACGGCGCCGACCGCCTGGACGATCATATCGAAGGTGACATGCCGCTCGCTCATGCCGCGTGGCCCCCGTCATCGAGGCCGACCGGCCGCGGCGCCCTCGGGAAGCTGACGACGTTGCTGTCGCCGATCGGCATAGCGAGGGCGGCAAGACCGGGACGCGCGACATGGACCGGCCCGCCACCGTCCAGCTGGCGCTGGATCTCGGCCTGCTGAACTCTCAGCGCCTGCTGCAGCGAGGGCGAGGCGGCCGCGCTGGCGACGACATCGAGATCGCGGGCGATCGCCTCCATCTCGTCGGCGTCGGCCGCGCGCTGCTCGAGCCGCTCGGCCTTCTCCGCGAGCAGGCACAGGGACACCGTGAGATCGCGGCAGGCGTCGATCGTCGGCCGCTGGTGGGACGCGACATAGACGCGGAACAGGTCCCGCAGCTCGCGCAGATCGGCGGAGAGGGGCTTTGCCTGCATGGCTCAGCCCTCCTGGCCTGGCAGCGCCGGAACGCGGCCGAGATGGCGCGCGTGCCGGACTGCTTCCTCGCGATCGAGCTGGGCGAAGCCGAAGGCGCCGGCCAGGCTGGCGCCGGCGCCGGCGAGCAGGACAAAGCCGTAGACCTCGGGATCCCTGACGAATTGCAGCATCGCGCCGGCGACGAAGCCGCCGAGCGGGACGAGGCTGATGCAAACGAGCTTGAAGGCTGACCGGAACATCAGGCGTCTCCCGAGTTCTTGCGATTGGAGGGACAGCCGCGGCAGGCGCGATAAAGCCGCGCGCGTGCCGGGTTCGAGGACGAGAAGGGCTTGGCCTGTTCTTCCAGGCACTGGTCCTTGCCTATCGGGCCGAGAACCGGGCAATCGGCCTGCTGGCCGAGAAGCGCGCCGCGTATGCGGATCAGCACGGCCTCGACGTCGCCCCGGTAGCTGCGCGACAGCATGTGCGAGACCACGGCGTCGGTGTATCCGAGGCGCTGGGCGACCACCCGAGCGGTCGATGCCACGCAAGCCTCGGCGAGCGCCTTGATCTCGCGGGGCATCGCCTCCCCCCACGATGCCGTCGCCCGCTCGATCGCCGTCATCTTCTGAACCGGCCGCCGACCGGTGCCCGAGGTCGGGGTCATGCCGCCCCCCGAGAACCGTTAAGGTTAATCGTCCGCCCGAGATTGAGATCGAACAGGCTGCCGCCGGAGAGCGGGATCGGGGCGCGCGGGCCGGTGTCCTTCAAAGGCGGAAGCCGCCGGCGCCCGCCGACGCTCTGCAGGTAACCGACCTGCTCCAGCGGGCGGATGAACCGTGCGACGGCTAGCGCGGTGACCTCGCAATCATCTGTCGTAGCCGCCTCGACGATGTCGGCGGGCGTAAAGGTGCGCAGCGCGCGCATCGCCGTCCAAATCTGGCGCTGCTGCTGCGATCCGCGGCCATTGGTGCCACGGTTGCGCGGCGGGGCCTCTCCAGCGACCTCGACGCGCCAGGCCGGCCCGTCAGCGGAGACGACCATTTCGCGGGCGAGCCAGCCATGCCACTCCGCGATGGCCGGGTATCCCGCCTGCGGGGTGAGATTGGCGATGGTCGCAACGGTGAAGCGGCCATACTCGCTGGTGAGGACCGTCATGGCGCGCCAGGCAGTGGCAAGCGCTTCGTCGTTCAAGCGAACGGAGCTGACCATCAGGCGGCCCTCCGCTTCGTCGGCTGGCCGGTGTGGACCCGGCCGCTGAAGTTGGTGAGATCGAGGGCGGAGACACCGTTGGTGCGGGCGAACTCCGTCATCTCGGCAAGCGTGGTCGAGATCCGGCGAGCGACGCCGCCGCATTGCTTGCTGATGCGGTCAAGCAAGGCGTCGTCGATCCGCAGCTCGGGCGCGTAGACCGCCGAGAGGTGACGGGCGTCGTCGAGATCGCAGGGCTGGGCAGGCTGCCAGTCGAGCACCCGATTGTGGACGCGCTCGACCTGCATCAGCTTGCCGGGCAGCTGCTCTTCTCCGATCAGGATGATCGGCGCCTGGCTGTAGTCGTGAATCTCGCGAATGAGCTCAATGAAGCCCTTGTCGACCGCCTTGTCGGCCTCGTCGATGATCAGGGGACGGTTGATCTGCTCGCCGAGGATCTCGATGGCGCGCTCTGTCATGTCGGCGACGGTGCCGCGCGGATTGGCGATGCCGATCTCGCGCAGGACGTGTTCGAGGAACTTCCGGCGCGTCCAGCTGTCGCCGATGGACACCATCGGCGCGCGGGTCTTGTTGCAGGCGTAGATGGCTGCCTTGGTCTTTCCGTAGCCGCTCGGGCCATGGAAAACCCCAAAGCCAGGCAGGTCCACGCTGCGCGCCTGAAGCCGGTTGACGAGCGTCATCAAGGCCGTCACGTTCTTCAGCGGGGCGAAGCGGGCCTTTTCGGGTTGGTTCATCGCAATCCTCAGTCTGTTTTGCTCTTCTATCGGCCCGCCGCTGCAACGGCGGGCCGCTCTCTTTTCCGCTGGCGTCAACGCAACGCCGCCTCGCCGAAATCCTCTGCGATCGTCTTTTGGGCGCGGTACTCCGCGCTGGCCTGGTAACCGCCGAGCCAGAGCGCATCGGCGTTCGTCACGACCTCGCCGGCCGACAGTTGCGCCTCAATCGAATGGGCACGCCGGAAGCGCTGGGCCGGCGTCTCCTCCCGCCGCAGCGGGGTCACGACCGGGGGAAGCGGAGTGCCGGCGAGATCGGCCTCGATCTCGGCCTGCAGGCGCTGCTGCTCAGGCGTTTGGGCGGCAGGACGCGGCGCCTCGCCACGGCGGAGGGCCGCGACCTCGGCGCCGGCCTCCAGCGCGGCCGTGCTGTGCGGCTCCGAGCGCGGCGGGAAGGCGACGAGGTTGCCGACCTGCAGCGCGGCCTGCGCCAGGCGGTGATCGAGCACCGTGCGGTCGGTAACGCGCTTCGAGCGGATCATGGCCTTGGCCTCGGCCATCTGCTCGTCGACCATGCGTGTCTGCATGGCCTTCCGCTGGGCCTGCAGCTCGGTCGGATCGACGCCGGCGAGCTCGCCGTTGACGGCGCGGCCGAGCGGTCGATCGAGGGTCTCGTCCGCGAACAGCCAGATCGTGCCCTTGTCGGCAGGGTCGAGCATGACGAAGACGCGCTCGCCCGGCAGGATGCCCATCGGCTGATAGTGGAAGCCGTTCACACGAACGCCGCTCTTGCCGACGGTGCGATAGCCGTCGCCATCGGGCGCCTGCATCAGCAGCGCCGCCAGCGCATCGGCATCGACGCTGCGGATCGGCCGTGTCGACGAGGCTGCCCTGGCGAACGGCGTCATCTTGCCGATGCCGCCATGCTCATGATGGGCGTAGATGTCGGCCGCCCAATGGTCGCAGATCTGCTGCAGGTCTTCACCCGTCAGAGTGACGTTGAAGGCGTCGTTCTCCTGGCCGAGGCGCTGCGAAAAGGCCTTGCGGCCCTCGATCTTCTTGCGCTGGGCGACGTTGTGGCCGACGAAGCCCGGCAACATGCGGGCGCAGTCGGTCTGGAAGGTGCGGATGTTGCGCTCGACGACACCCTTCTGCCAGGGCGAGAAGGCATCGGAGCGGATCGCCTCGATCTGCAGCCGGGCGAACAGCCGGACCGTGGCGCGGGCGACGAAATCACTGCCGTTGTCGGTCTTCACCGCATCCGGCGCGCCCCAGGCGAGGATCGCCTTGCGCATCAGCAGCTGCACGGCCTCCGAGCGCGGCGTCTTCGAGACGAACAGCACGATCCGGCGTGACCAGTAATCGATGCAGACATAGATCGAGTGGCGGCCGTCGACGCACATCGCGTCGACCGGCGAGGCATCGATCTGCCAGAGCGCGTTGAGGTGCGGCGCCAGGTGGGCGTAGGAGCCGGAGACCTTCATCTTCGAGCGGAAACCGTCCGGGTCCATCATCTTGAGCAGGCCGGCGGCGTATTCCTGCTTCCAGGCATTGAAGCGGACTTCAAAGGCACGCTGGCCGGGCAGAGAGATGCCCGCCTGAGTGAGCCGGGCGCCGAACTCACCCTTCACCGCGCCGTAGATCTGCCTCGTGGTGTAGAGGTCATTGAGCGAATGCACGGCGACGGCGAAATGCTTGATCTCGCCGTCGAAGGCAGCGTCGAGCACGCCCTGGCCGCGCCGCCCGGCGCCACGATCCACGGCAAGACGGCTGGTTTCGCCTTCGCGCGAGGCCGAGAGCCAGCGCAGCACCGTGCGCGTCGACAGCCGCGGCAGGACACGGGCTGCCCAGGCGGGGACCTCGACCTTTCCGAGATTGTAGAGATCGACAAAGTAGCTGATCGCCAGCGTCTGCTTCATCTCGGACGACCGGATGAAGGCCCTGAGCGCGCCGAGCACGGCAAGGCGGGCATCGAGCTGCAGGGTGGCCGCGCTGGTCGAGCCCGCAGCCGGCTCTGGCGCTGCCTGGAGCGCCTCACCGGCGGCGGGAGTCGGCGCCTCGGCGCCGAAATAGGCCACGCGCGCCGCCACCGGCAGCAGGTTGACGTGATATTCCAACCCGCCGCCGCGACCGGACCGCTGGCGGCAGAGCGCCGAGAAGCGGCCCCAGTCCTCGCGCTTGGCAAGCTCGACGACATTCTGACGCGTCGTCGGCAGGCCGGGCAGCGCCAGATCGGCGATCTCGGAGGAGGACAGCCAGAGCTTCACGCCGGTTCGCCCTTCTCGGACGAGGCCGCGTCGGGAGACCAGCCGGCCGCCTCCAGCGCGTCGGCCAATGCGGCGCGCTGCTTGTAGAGCTCGAACAGGGCCTTCCCTTCAGCCGTGTCATAGCCGTGATCGCCGGGGGCGCCGAAAGCGCGTCGCACGGCATCGATCGCCTGGCGCAGCGAAACGAGAAGGAAAAGGTCGGCAGGGCTCATTGCGCACCGCCCTTCTTGGCTCGGGCGGGCTTGGCCGGCGGCGTGAGCGCCGCGATGCGGCCCGCGACGATCGCGGCGAGCGCCTGCAGGTCGGCCAGCGACATGCGTGCCAGCATCGGCTCGATCCGGGCGAGCGAGCGATCGGCTTCTCGGATGGCGCCGCCTTCCGGCACGAAGCCGGCGGCTACCCTGGCCCTGGCGAGGTTCGAGGCGCGGCCCTCGGCGATCTCGCGAGCCACCTTCACCTGGTCGGCCGGATCGAGCCCAGCAAGCGCATGGAGCTGGGCCTGGTTGTCGGCGAGCTTGGTGCCGCGGATCAGGGCGACGGCCTCTGCGGCAAGGCCAGCGGCGAGCTCGCGGGTGCGGCGGATCGAGCGCTCCGCCAATCCGGTCCGGCGGGCAGCCTCCTTCGAGAAGCTCGACCAGTTGGCCAAGTTGGCCAACTGATTTTTCTCGCGCCATTTCTTCGACTTCCGGTCGCCGCCGTTGCGCGCTTCAGAGTTCTCGGCCGCAAACATGTCGGCGAGCCGGCCGACGAAGATGGTC
This sequence comes from Allobosea sp., assembly GCA_024231975.1. Lineage (GTDB taxonomy): Bacteria > Pseudomonadota > Alphaproteobacteria > Rhizobiales > Beijerinckiaceae > Allobosea. Next base: position 74,353 of record JAAEQB010000058.1, on the reverse strand, counting down.
CTATCGAGCGCAGTGAGCTCGTTCCGGATCAGGTTGGCGTGGATCTCGTGCTTCTCGCGCTCCTCCGGCGTCAGTGTCCGGATCCGAGCCGGGATCGCGGTGCGCCCGAGCAGCTTGAACGCCTCTAGCCGGTTCTCGCCGTCGACCAGGACATAGCGGTTGCCGCCGCCCGGCGTCGTGGCGACGGCGATCGGCTGGTGGAGATAGCTCTCGGCGACTGAGGCCGCGATCATCTCGACATAGGCACGGTCGACCAGACGCAGCCGGTCGACGACGTCGATGGAAGCGATCTCGATCTCGATTTCGTGGTCAGGCGCCGACGGCGGGGACGAGAGGTCGAGCACATCGCGGCTCGTGTCGAAATAGGCGGAAGCATCGCGCATCAGGCGGCCCTGCGGATCGAGACGGTGGAGGCGACTTCCCTGCGGCGGCGCTCTCGTGCGGAGAGCCGGGCGCCTTCGGCGTCGTAGAATTGCGGCCAGATATTCTGACGGGGCTCGCCGATGACGCGCGCGATGATGGTGTGGCAGGCAGGGAAGCACTGCCTCACTGCCTTGTTCATCGTGAAGACGCTGAACCCATGCTCGCGCGACAGGCGCTGCAAGGTGGTGCCGTGCTTTCTCACCGCCGCGATAATGTCAGCGGGATGCCAAGGCTGGACTCGTTCGCTGTTCAGGTTCGTGTTAACCATAGACATATCTGCTTGTTGTGCCACCGCGAAAATACAGGTTCTTAGACGATCGTCAAGTGAGAACCTGAACGTTCCGGACAGGTTTTTGACTTGGAGCTGCAGCTTCGTGAGTTCGGATATGGAGGCCTTCGCGGCCCGGCTTAGAGCCGAGGTCAAAGCTGCCGGCGGGCCTAAAGCCTTCGCAGAGAAGGCGGACGTGCCATTATCGACGCTGAACACCTACATTGCCGCGAACCCGGCGGAGCCGAAGATCACAGTCGTGATCCGAATTGCGCGGGCACTCGGGAAATCGGTTTCCGAGCTCTTGGCGCCCATAACTGGCGACGATGCAGGTTCCCAGATCGCGCAATCAGGAACGGGCATCGATCTGGATTCGGCGCAGGTCAGGATGCTGGATGTCGTCGCAGCAGCTGGCCCAGGCTACGAGAATGAAGAGCCGAGCGAGATCCGTACACTGCCGTTCGCGCGCCGCCTGCTCGAGGAGCTCGGCGTCAAACCTGCCAATGCGCGGTTCATGACAGCGCGCGGTGACAGCATGCTGCCAACAATCGCTGATGGCGCGATTGTGCTGGTGGACATTTCGTATTCGAGACCAAAGGATGACGGGGTCTACATCGTCATCGTCGGCAATGAGGCTCGGATAAAGCGGATCGGCAGGGGATGGGACGGCAAACTGACGCTTGTCTCCGACAATACGCGCTATCCGATGGAGACGCTCTCCGCGCCAGAAGCCGAGAGCCTTCGAGTGGCGGGCAAGGTCATGTGGGCAGGGGGAAGGATATGAAGAAGGCTGGGGGTATCATCGCGCTCATCGCCGGGATCTTTGGCGTCATCGCAGCATTCGTGACGCTGATGATCGGCGGCGTCGGCTCCGCCGTCGAGGCGAAGAACGCACAGACTGTCGTCATGCTCGGCTGGGGAGGCGTCGCCTTCTCGTTTTTGACAATCGTGCTCGGTGCGATCTGCATGAATGCAGCGTCGCGCGTGCCTGGCGTCCTGTTGATCATCTGCGCGATCGCCGGCGCGATCCTCGGCGGCACGATCGTCGCGATCTTCATGGTTTTGGCGCTGATCGGCGGCGTCCTGGCCCTGTTCGGCAAGCGCGCTCCCGTCGCCGTCGGCACGGCCGGTCTCGTCGCAGCCGCCCTGATCATGATCGTGCCACAGGATGCTGCCGCCGAGAACAAGACGGTCGACATCATCGACTTCCTGGTCGACGGGGCAGATCTCGTCGGCAAGACCGTCACTGTTACCGGCTGCAAGTTTACGGCGGCCACCGACACCTCAGTGCTGTGCTCGGCCGGGATGCAGGGCAATGCGTTCATCGATTCGAAGACGCTTGACCGAGAGGATCTCAGGCGCGCCCTGCGCAACTGCGGCGGCTTCGTCGCGCCGCCGCAGTGCCTTGGTAGCGTCACCGGCCAAGTGACCAAGGGGCCGCTGGGCCTGCGACTGTCGAAGGCCAGCATCGGCTGGCCCGCGACGTAGTGCTTCAAGCGCGCTTCAACGCGCGCTCCTCGAGCTCCCACGGGTCCATGGCAGTCTCATCGACCATGCCGTCGACATCGGCCGGCAGCTTGCCATGCCGCGCGATGATGGTGGCGTCGTCCCAGTCGCCGGTCGCCGGGTTCCCGGTGCGATAAAAGGCGACGACGCCGGCGCGCAGCGGCTTGTAGCGCTCGAAGAGACGGTTGGCGTGATCACGATCGGTCGCCGGCATCGGCTCGTCGGCCGAAATGCCATTCCGTCCTGCGGCCCGATAGGTCTGCACGACGTAATAGGTCAGTCTCTCGACGGTTTCCTGCTTCTTCCTGGAACTCATAACGCTCTCCTGGTCGCCTAGGTCTCTGCCGCCCGGGCTTCCTCAATCAAAGCGTGTAGATGGGAACGAAACAAGAACATTTTTGACAGCTCCTGTCAGTTGTGGAGTCCATGGATAACGGCTGAGCGATGCACGGCGCGACGAGCACCGGAGCGCCGTTCGGGGCGAGCGTGAAGGGCGGTTGAAGGGCGGTTTCAGCGTGACAGTTCGGGATCGGGCATCGCGCCCGACCTTCGCCACCATGGCTATGAGATCACTACGTTTTTTCGAACTGTCACGTTGGACCGCGCCATTCAGGGAAATCGTGACAGTTCGGCGAGGCCCCGCGGCGACATTTCAACGACTTAGCGGCCGGCGAGGTTTCTGGCGTTCTGGCTCCCGGGCTTTTCGGCTGCAGGAACCGCGAACAATCAAATGGCAATGAAATGCGCGCCACCGCCGCCGTGCCGCTCGCCTAGCACCTTGGAACTGCGTGGCTTTTCCGCCTGATCCCGGCTTATCCCGCTTAATCCCGGCTTACCCCTGCCATTGCCATGTGATTGTTCGTTTCACACGAAGCCGCCGCGCTGCCCAGCCGGCGGCTTTTGCGTGTCCGGGCCGAGCCGAGGTTTCCGATGACCGACGACAGTGATGAGACCGCCCCGGCCCGGCCGGCGGTGAAGCGCAAGCCTGCGCCGCGCAGCCGCAAGGCGGTGATCAGCAAGCTCTGGAAGGCGGCGCAGACGCAGCTCGAAGCGCATGAGGCGCACCTGGCCGAGCTGCCGGCCGGCACGGCTGCGAGCGAGGTCGATGCCAAAACGCTGGCGACGCTCGCCCGCACCGTGCGCGAGCTGGTCGCGCTGGATACTGCCGCGGCGGGGGAGGGAGGAAAGTCCGAGGATGAGCCCAGCCCCGCCGAAGGATTGCGCCGGGTCGATGAGCTTCGCAGCGAGCTTGGACGCCGTCTTGCGGCGCTTGCCGCTGAAGAGACGGGCACGGCTGGTGCGCCGCCTCATGGAGACGGCCTCACCTGAAGAGCAGCAGATCATCCTGACGACTTGGGCCACTTGGGCGCGCGCTGATCAATTTCCAGCCCAGGAGGATGACTGGTTCGCTTGGCTCGTTTTGGGCGGCCGTGGTGCCGGCAAGACACGAACCGGCGCCGAGTGGGTGCGTGGTGCGGCGCTGGGGCGGTGGCCATTTGCGACCGAGCCCGTAGGCCGCATCGCCCTCGTCGGCGAAACGCAGGCGCAGGTGCGCGACGTGATGATCGAGGGAGTCTCGGGATTGCTCGCGATCCATCATCGCTGGGAGAAGCCGGTCTGGTCGCCGTCGCGGCGCCGGCTCGAATGGGGCAATGGCGCAATCGCGCAGGTCTTCACCGCCGAGGATCCGGAAGGTTTGCGCGGGCCGCAATTCGGTGCCGCCTGGTCCGACGAACTGGCGAAATGGCCGAACCTTCAGGAGACCTGGGACATGCTGCAGCTCGGCCTGAGGCTTGGCGATAGGCCAAGGCAGGTGGTGACGACGACGCCGCGCCCGCTGCCGTTGATCAAGCGGTTGCTCGACGATCCGAGGGTTGCCGTCAGCCGGGCGGCGACCCGTGCCAACCGCTTCAACCTGGCGCAGAGCTTCCTCGACAGCGTGCATCAGGCCTATGGCGGCACGCGGCTCGGCCGGCAGGAGCTCGAAGGCGAGATCGTCGAGGAGAGCGCCGATGCGCTCTGGAGCCGGGCGCTGATCGAAGACTGCCGCGAGCGCGAGGCGCCAGCGCTGGCGCGGATCGTCGTTGCGATCGACCCGCCGGCCTCTTCGTCGAAACGGGCCGATAGCTGCGGGTTGGTCGCGGCCGGCATCGATCGCGACGGCATCGGCCATGTGCTGGCGGATGCGACACTTGCCGGGGCCAGGCCGCATGAATGGGCGGCGATGGCCGTCGCGCTCTATCGACGGCTGGAGGCCGATGCGCTGGTCGTCGAGGTCAACCAGGGCGGCGAGATGGCGACCAGCGTCATCCGCGAGGTCGATCCGGGTGTGCCGGTGACGCCGGTCCGGGCCTCCCGCGGAAAGTTCCTGCGGGCCGAGCCGGTGGCAGCACTTTATGCGCAGGGTCGTGTGAACCATGCCGGGGCGTTTCCGGCACTGGAAGACGAGATGTGCGATTTCGGTCCAACCGGGCTGAGCTCAGGCCGCTCGCCCGACCGGCTCGATGCGCTGGTTTGGGCGCTGACCCATCTGATGCTCGGGCCGAAGGGCCGGCCGCGGGTGAGGGGGCTTTAGCGCTCCACGGTCGCAACAACAGCGAGAAACCCATGCTCAATTTCCTTCGCAGCCTGCGCGGCCCTGCCGCGCCGGAACAGAAGCGCTCGCGCGTCGGGCCGCTGATCGCCCTGCACGAGGCTGGTCGCCCGGTCTGGACGCCGCGTGACTACGGCGCCCTTGCAAGGGAGGGCTATCAGCGCAATCCGGTGGTGCATCGCTGCGTCCGGCTGATCGCCGAGGCGGCGGCGCAGACCCAGCTGATCGCCAAGGTTGGCGGGCGCGAGATGCCGGAGCATCCGGCGTTGGCGCTGATCGAGCGGCCCAATCCGCGCCAGGGCGGCATCGCCTTCCGCGAAATGCTCTATGGCCATCTGCTCGTCGCCGGAAATGCCTATGTCGAGGCCGCCAGCATCGGCCGCGAGCCGCGTGAGCTCTATGCGCTCCGGCCCGACCGGATGCGGGTCGTGCCCGGCCATGACGGTTGGCCTGAAGCCTATGACTATACGGTCGGCGCCCAGACCATCCGCTTCCGCCAGGACGAGGGGGCGCTGCCGCCGATCCTGCATCTGTCGCTGTTCCATCCCGTCGACGATCATTACGGGCTCTCGCCGGTCGAGGCGGCGGCCTGCTCGCTCGACGTCCACAATGCCGCCGGCGCCTGGCACAAGGCGCTGCTCGACAACGCGGCGCGACCTTCAGGCGCGCTGGTCTATGACGGGCCGGAAGGCGGTACGCTGACCGAAGCCCAGTTCGAGCGGCTGAAGCAGGAGCTGGAGGACGGTTTCCAGGGCGCGCGCAATGCCGGGCGTCCGCTCCTGCTCGAAGGCGGGCTCGACTGGAAGCCGCTCTCGCTGTCGCCGGCGGAGCTCGATTTCGTCGCCGCCAAGGGCGTCGCGGCGCGCGAGATCGCGCTCGCCTTCGGTGTGCCGCCTTTGCTGCTCGGCCTGCCCGGCGACAACACCCATGCCAATTTCGCCGAGGCCAATCGGGCCTTCTGGCGCCAGACGCTGATCCCGCTGGTCCGGCGCACGGCGCAGTCGCTGGCGCAATGGCTCGGCCCGGCCTTCGGCGATGCGCTCACCCTCGAGCCCGATCTCGATGCGGTCGAGGCGCTGGCGGACGAGCGTGAATCGCTTTGGCGGCGGGTCTCCGCCGCCGGCTTCCTCAGCGAAGACGAGAAACGTGAGGCGGTCGGCTATGGCCGCCGGGAGGTGTCGTCATGAGCCCCTTCGACGAAGCCGCGGCAGGGATCGTCGCGCGCGGCGATCTCGGTCATCTCGCGCTGCTGCTCTGGGCCTTCTGCGCCTCGGGGCTCGCGCTGTTTGCCCTGCGCGAGCTGATCGCCGCCAACCGGCGCTTTGACGAGTTCGTGCGCGAATTCGCCCGCTTCAACGCTCGCTATGAGGGAGGGGATTCATGAGCAAGACCGGTGGCAAATCGCCGCCCAGGCCGGCTCCGGCTGCAGTCAGATCGGGCGTCGCCGCGCCACGTCCCGGCCGCCCGCCGCGCGAGGTCTTCGGCCGCTTCTTCGAGACGCTCGGGCAGCTCGACGCCAATGGCCGCGGCGGGCGGGGAGGGACGCGATGAGAACCGCGATGCCCCGCTATCCCGCATTGGCTCGCGAGGCCAAGTTCCTGGCGCAGCCGCTGGCCCGGATCGAGCCCGATGGCGCCTTCGAGGGCTATGCCAGCCTGTTCCGCATCGCCGATCTCGGCAAGGACGTGGTCGAGCCCGGCGCCTTCCGCGAGAGTCTTACTCGCCGCGGCGCCGCCGGCATCCGGATGCTCTGGCAGCATGATCCGACGCAGCCGATCGGCCGCTGGCTCGAACTGCGCGAGGATTCGCGCGGTCTCTACGTTCGCGGCCGGCTCTCGCTCGCCGTGGCGCGGGCCCGCGAGCTGCATGCGCTGATGCGCGACGGCGCCGTCGACGGGCTCTCGATCGGCTTCCGCTCGCAGCGTGCCCGCAGCGAACCAAGGACCGGACTGCGCCGGCTGGAGAAGGTCGACCTCTGGGAGATCTCGCTCGTCACCTTCCCAATGCTGCCGCAGGCAAGGGTCAGCGCCGTCAAGGCACTGCGTCCGCCCTGCCACGCCGCCTTTGCCTAAAATTCAACCGAAGCCGCCTAAACCACAGGAGATTCCATGACTGCGCTGAACCAGGCTCCCGAGACCAAGGCGACCGGCGAGGCCGCCGCCATCTACGACGATCTGCGCTACACGTTGGAGGCCTACCGCGCCACCAATGACGAGCGCCTTGCCGAGCTCGAGACCCGCATGGGCGGCGACGTGCTGACCGGCGAGAAGCTCGCCCGCCTCGACGATGCGCTCGACGAGACCCGCCGCCGGCTCGACCGGCTGAGCCTCGACCGCAGCCGCCCGGCGCTGGGAGCGAGCGACGAGCGCGACCCGGCCGTGGCTGAGCACAAGGCCGCCTTCGCCTCCTATGTCCGCCATGGCGAGGCCACTGGCTTGAAACGACTCGAAGCCAAGGCTCTGTCGGCCGGCTCCGGCCCGGACGGCGGATACCTTGCGCCCTCGACCGTCGAGGGCGAAATTCTGCGCCGCCTGGCGACGGTGTCGCCGGTCCGCTCGATCGCGACGGTGCGCACCATCTCCTCCGGCACCTACAAGAAGGCGTTCTCGACCACCGGCCCAGCCTCCGGCTGGGTGGCGGAGACGGCGGCGCGTCCGCAGACCGGCACGCCGACCCTGGCCGAACTCTCCTTCCCGGCGATGGAGCTCTACGCCATGCCGGCGGCGACGCAGACCCTGCTCGACGATGCCATCGTCGACATCGACCAGTGGATCGCAGAAGAGGTCGAGAGCGCCTTCGCCGAGCAGGAGGGCGCGGCCTTCGTCACCGGCGATGGCGTCGACAAGCCCAAGGGCTTCCTGGCCTATCCGACCGTGGCCGACGCGAGCTGGAGCTGGGGCAATATCGGTACGCTGAAGACCGGCGTCGCCGGCGCCTTCGCCGGCTCGAACCCGTCAGATATCCTGGTCGACCTCGTCTATGCGCTGAAGGCCGGCTATCGCCAGAACGCCAGCTTCGTGATGAACCGCAAGACGCAGGCCGCGGTGAGGAAGTTCAAGGACTCGACCGGCCAGTATCTCTGGCAGCCGCCGGCCGCGGCGGGCGCGCAGGCGACCTTGCTCGGCTTCCCGGTGGTCGAGGCCGAGGACATGCCGAACATCGCGACCGACTCGGTCTCGATCGCCTTCGGCGACTTCCGGCGCGGCTATCTCGTCGTCGACCGGGCGGGCGTGCGCATCCTGCGCGATCCCTACTCCGCCAAGCCGCACGTGTTGTTCTACACGACTAAGCGCGTCGGCGGCGGCGTCCAGGACTTCGCCGCGATCAAGGGGCTGAAGTTCTCGGCCTGAACGCTCGTTTCGGCCGCGTCAGCGGCCGAACCACCAGCTGTAGCTCGCGCTCGGGCGTGCATCCTCGCTCGCCTGACGCGGCTCGTCGCCATAGTTGAGCAGGCGCTCGCTCGCTTCGGCGATCCAGGCGCGATGATCGTTGATCGGGGTGATCGCCGTGAAGCCGCCGCAGATCATCTTGACGCGCGAGCTCAACGGCCCGCTCGACCAGGAGACGATGCCGACGAGATCGCGCGATCCGGGCGGGCCGCGCAGCACCGGCCCGCCGGAATCGCCGCGGCAGGCGCCGGCGCCGAGGATCTCGCCACGGTTCTCGGTGTCGACCGCGACCTTGACCGTGTTGGCGGTGGTGTAGTTGCCGGCGTTGACCAGGGTGACTTCGCGCAGCGTGCGCGCGGTCTTCTTGTTCGTCTCCGAGGCGAGGCCAAAGCCGGCCATGGTTACGGTCTCGCCCTGCCACAGGCCGCTGCCGAGCGTCAGCGGCTGGATATCCGCCGGCAGTGGCGCGGCGAGGCGCAGCAACGCGAGGTCCGCGCCCGGCTGGGTGCGCGGCGTCGTGCCGGGTACGAAGGTCGGATGCGGCAATACGGCCGCGACGGCGTGCGTGCGGTTACGGAAGCGCTTGTCGAGGCTGATCACGCGTACCGAACCGCCGGTCATCAGGCAATGCGCCGCCGTGAGGACGAGCTCGGAGGAGATTGCAGCACCGGAGCAGAGCTCGCCGCGGCTGGTCTCGACCCGCAAGGTCGAGGCCCGCACACCGTCGACAGCACGCGATTGCACGCCGCCGATCACGGCTTGTGCCGGCGCAGTCATCTGCAGGCCGCTGCATAAAGCGATCGCGACGGTCGCTGCGCGTTTCGAAGTTATCATGGTCGAGGCCGTCGTTGCCATGGTGCCAGTCTAGGGTTTGCTGCAGCGCAGTCCAGTGCTCTTCGTAGCCACAGGCCGATCAGGGGGCGGTCGTCCAGTCGGCGCTCTCGCCCCAGCTCGACAGCGTCCGATCGATCCAGCCGCGCTGCGGAGCGACCAGCACGCCCTGGCTGAGCAGGCCGCATTGCTTGCCGGACGGGCCGGTCGACCAGCTGGAGACGGCGACGACGCCGTCCGAGCCTGCGACGATCGGCCCGCCGGAATCGCCCTGGCAGGCGCCGGCGCCCGGCCGCTTGCCGCCGGTCGCCGGGTCGGAGGCCCAGAGCAGGATCTTGCCGGGGCCGTAAGGCTCGACCGTGGCGAGCGAGGCCGACCGATAGGTGCCGGTCGTCTTCGCCTCGCCCTCGCGGGCGACGCCGTAGCCTGACAGCGTGACCGACGATCCGGCGCGCGGCAGGCCGCCATCGACCAGCGTCGCGGTCGAGAACCGCGCCGGCAGCGGTGTGCTGAGCCTGACCAATGCGAGGTCGATCGAGCGCTGCCGGTTCGTGACGGATTTGGCGTTGAACTCGGGGTGCAGCGCGATCGCCGCCGGCTCGACCAGCACCGGCTCACCGCCTTCGCGCCAATGAATACGCAGGTCGACGCGGGAATCGGCGCAATGGGCGGCAGTGAGGATGGCGCGCCGCGACAGCACGATGCCGGTGCAGACGCCGCCGCGCGCATTGAGAACCATCACGGTCGCGCCGGCAAGAGGACCGCCCTCGCGCCCACCGACCACAGCCGAGGCCGGCCAGGGCGCGGCAAATGCCGCCGTCAGGGCCATCAGTGCAATCGCCGTTCTGACACGCATCGAGCCGTCTCCGCTGTCGGGCCGGGCTCGATAGCGCATCGGCGGCGCGGTTCAAACCCGAAAGAGGAGAGGCCATGACGCCGATTGCCCTGACGCCGCCGGCCATCGAGCCGGTCTCGTTGTCGGAAGCCAAGGATTTCCTGCGCATCCTCACCGCCGACGAGGATGAACTGCTCGGTACTCTGATCACGGCGGCCAGGCTGATGATCGAGGCCGCTTCCGGCCGCCTGCTGATCGAGCAGGGCTGGCGAATCGTCCTCGATGCCTGGCCGCAAGGTGGCGAGATCCGCCTGCCACTCTCGCCGGTGCGCAGCCTCACGGCGGCGCGTACTCATCTTGCGGGCGGGCCGGCTGAGGTCGTTGCCTCTTCGTCGCTGGCGCTGGTCGCCGGCTCCGATCCGCCGCTGATCGCGATCGTCGGCCCGGTTTCGTCGCCCGGTCGTGCGCGTGCCGCGATCGAGATCGACCTCGTCGCCGGCTTCGGTGCGACGCGGGACACGGTCCCGGCACCGTTGCGGCAGGCCGTGCTCCGGCTGGCCTGCCGCTGGTTCGAGCATCGAGGCGACGTCGTCAGCCGCGATGCCGCCCGGCTGCCGGCCGAGATCGCCGCGCTCGTCGCCCCGTTTCGCCGGGTAAGGCTGTGATGATCAAAGAGACCGGCAAGAGCCGGCCCGTCGGCGCGCTGCGTCGCCGCCTGGTGCTCGAGGCGCCCGTGGAGACACCGGACGGCGCCGGCGGGCAGCTCACCAGCTTCGAGACGGTCGCTGCGGTCTGGGCTCAGGTCGAGTGGCTTTCGGGCAACGAGCGCTGGCGTGGCGAGCGGGCCGAGCAGGCGGCGAGCCACCGCGTCACCCTGCGCTGGCGGTCCGATGTCGATGCCGGCCGGCGCCTGCGCGATGGCGACAAGGTCTTCGACATCAAGGCGGTCGGGGATCCCGATGGTGGCCGCCGGCGCCTCATCTGCCTGGTCGAGGAGGTCAGCCGATGAGCGATGCCATCCTGCCGCTGCGGCGCGCCATCCATGCGCATCTCTCCTCCGATCCCGGGCTGACCGCACTGATCGGAGCCGGTCGCATCCATGACGAGCCGCCGCGTGCCGCGAGCGGGCTCTATGTCGTCCATGGCGAGGTTTCGGCCGAGGACTGGTCGACCGGCAGTGATCGCGGCTGCGAGCAGAAGCTCTCGCTCGTCGTCTGGGCCGGGGAGAGCGCCTCCTCGCGCAAGGCGCTCGAAGCGGGAGCCCGCATCGTCGCCAGCCTGGAAGGCGCCGCGCTCGCGCCGGAGGGCCACCGGCTGGTCAATCTGACCTGGCTCTCCTCGAAGCTTGTCCGCGATCCCAAGACCCATCTGCCGAATGTGACGCTGGCCTTCCGGGCCGTCACCGAGGTGCTCTGACCAAACGAAAGGACCACCCATGCCTGCCCAGAAAGGCAAGGACCTCTTGCTCAAGGCCGCCGATGCCGGCGGCAGCTTCGTCACTGTGGCCGGCCTGCGCGCCCGCCAGATCGCCTTCAATGCCGAGGCGGTCGACGTCACCCATGCCGAGTCGGCCGGGCGCTGGCGCGAATTGCTGGCGGGAGCCGGCATGCGCCGTGCCAGCATCAGCGGCGCCGGCATCTTCAAGGACGAGGCCTCGGACGCGCTGGTGCGCCAGATCTTCTTCGACGGCGCGATCCGAGACTGGCAGGTGATCGTTCCCGATTTCGGCGTGATCACCGGAGCCTTCCAGCTCTCGACGCTGGAATATCGCGGCGATCATGCCGCCGAGGTCACCTTCGAGCTGTCGCTGGAATCGGCCGGCCAGCTTTCCTTCACGCTCGCCTGAGGGGAGGCCGCATGGTCAATCGTTACAGGGGCGAGGTCGCCTTGATGGTCGAGGGGCGGGCGCTGCCGATGCGGCTCACCCTCGGTGCGCTCGCCGAGCTGGAGGACGCGTTCTCGGTCGAGAACCTGCCGGCATTGGGCGAGCGCTTTGCCGCCGGCAGGCTCTCGGCCCGCGACATCACGCGCATCCTGTCGGCGGGCCTGCGCGGCGCCGGGGGCGCGCTAGCCACGGACGAGGTCGCGGCACTCCCCTTCGACGGTGGGCTCAACGGCGCCATCGCCGCGGCGATCGCCTTGCTGGACGCGACCTTCGCGCCGGCGACGGAGGGCGCGCAGGCCCGCCCTCCGTCGCCGTCGGTAGCTTGAGGGCTCCGGCGGCGGTTCCGTTCCCCTGGCGCGAGGTGATGGCATTCGGTCTCGGGCGCCTGCGCTGGACGCCGGATGCCTTCTGGGCGGCAAGCCCGCGCGAGATTCTTGCCGCGGTGGAAGCCTACCGCCCGCCGCAAGCCGAAGCGCCGTCGCGCATGACGCTGGATGTGCTGATGCAGGCGCATCCGGATTCGGTTTCCCGTGACGACGATTGGAAAGGCTGCCTCGATGGCCGATGAAGACGATTCCTCCTCCTCGTCCTCCTTCAATGTCGGCGGCTTGCGCTCGCTGAACACGCTGACCCAGAGCCTGAGCAAGTCGGCGCAGGCCTTCGGCAAGTCGATCACCTCGGCCTTCGCCAGCGGGATCATCGAGGGCAAGCGCTTCGAGGACGTCCTGCGCAGCATCGGCACCTCGATGACGCAGAGCCTGCTGAAATCGGCGCTGAAGCCGCTTCAGAGCACGATCTCGAGTTGGCTCGGCTCCGGCGTCAACAGCCTGGCCGGGCTCTTCACCGGCGGTATGGGCGGCGGCGGTGGCGGCTCGCCGGTCTCGTTCTTCGCCGATGGCGGTGTCGTCGCGGCGCCCTCCTACTTCGCCATGGGGCGCGGGCTCGGGCTGATGGGCGAACGCGGGGCGGAGGCGATCATGCCCTTGTCGCGCGGCCCCGACGGCAAGCTCGGCGTGCGAGCCGGCGGTGGCGGCGATCGGCGCCCGGTCAGCGTCACCGTCCAGGTCTCGACGCCCGATGCCGACAGCTTCCGCCGCTCCGAGGCGCAGGTCTCGGCGGCGATCGCGCGGGCCGTGGCGCGCGGCAATCGCGCGCTTTGAGGTGCGGACTATGACTGGACAGGGAGGGGCGGCATGAGCGGCTTCCACGAGGTGCGCTTCCCCACGGGGATCGCGCGCGGCGCCCGCGGTGGGCCGGAGCGGCTGACCCAGGTGGTGACGTTGGCTTCGGGCCGCGAGGTCCGCAACAGCCGGTGGGCCCACTCGCGCCGGCGCTACGATGCAGGCTTCGGCATCCGCACGCTGGATGCCCTGGCCGAGGTCGTCGCGTTCTTCGAGGAGCGACGCGGCCGGCTCTATGGATTCCGCTGGCGTGACAGGCTCGACTGGAAGAGCTGCGCGCCCTCGGCGACCCCTGCGGCGAGCGACCAGCAGATCGGCGTCGGCGACGGCGCGACGCGGGTCTTCCAGCTCTGCAAGCTCTATGGCAGCCTGCACGCGCCCTATGTCCGCCGCGTCACCAAGCCGGTCGCGGGGACGGTGCTGATCGCCGTCGACGGCGTGGTGAAGCCCCAGCCGGCGGCCGTCTCCTGCGACCATGCCAGCGGGCTGATCACCTTCGCCGTCGGCCATGCTCCGGCGAGCGGCTCGGTCGTCAGCGCCGGCTTTGCCTTCGATGTTCCGGTGCGCTTCGACGCCGACGCGATCGAGGTCGATCTATCGGCCTTCGAGGCCGGCGACATCCCCAGGATTCCGATCGTCGAGATCGCCGACTAGAGGCCTGCCATGCGGACATTATCCTCCGGACTCGCCGCGCATATCGCCGGCGAGGCGACGACGCTGTGCCGCTGCTGGAGCCTGGCCCGCCGCGACGGCGTCGTGTTCGGCTTCACCGATCACGATCGCGATCTCTCCTTCGATGGCATCCTGTTCCGCGCCAATGCCGGCCTGGAAGCGGCCGAATCCAGCTCCGAGCTTGGCTTCGCGACCGGCGGCGGCGAGGTGCTCGGGGCCCTCGCAGCAAGCGGCCTCAACGAAGAGGATCTGTCTCGCGGCCTCTATGACGACGCCCGTGTCGCGCTCTGGCTGGTGAACTGGACGGACCCCGGCCAGCGCACCCTGCTGGAGACCGGCTTCGTCGGCGAGGTGAAGCGCAGCGACAGCAATTTCACCGCCGAGGTCCGGGGATTGGGCAAGGCCTTCGACGAGGAGCGCGGCCGGCTCTATACCGCGGGCTGTTCCGCCGACCTCGGCGACGCCCGCTGCGGTGTCATGGTGCTGCCGGCGCCCGGAATGGTCGCTGCCACGGATGGCAGGTTCACGATCACGGCGCCGGTCCTCGGCGGTTTCCAGGATGGGCATTTCAACGGGGGCCGGCTGGCTTTCGAAGCGGGGCAGAATGTCGGGTTCTCGACCGAGATCCGCAGCCATCGCAATGCCGACGGCGCCGTCATCCTCCAGCTCTGGCAGGCGGCGCCGCGCCCCATCGCGGTCGGTGATTTCTTCATGGCCTTTCCTGGTTGCGACAAGCGCTTCAAGACCTGCCGCGAAAAATTCGGCAACGGCGCCAATTTCCGCGGCTTCCCGCATCTGCCGGGCAACGACTTCATCATCGGCGGCACTGGCGCAGGCGATCCCGGTGCGGGCCCGTTCGATGGTGGGAGCCTGTTCCGATGACCGGCGCCGATACAATGCGGGCGCGCGTGGTCGCAGCAGCGCGGAGCTGGCTCGGCACGCCCTATCATCATCAGGCGTCGCTGCTTGGCGTCGGTTGCGATTGCCTCGGCCTGGTGCGCGGCGTCTGGCGCGAGCTTTACGGCGGTGAGCCCGAGCCGACGCCGCCTTACTCTCCTTATTGGGCGCAGCAGGGCGTGGGCGAGACGCTGGCACTGGCTGCCGAACGTCATCTCGTCCCGATCGATCCCTTAGCCGCACGACCCGGCGACGTCCTGCTCTTCCGCTGGCGGACGCATCTGCCAGCGGCGCATTGCGCCGTCCTGACCGAGCCGGACCGTATCCTGCACGCCCATGACGGTGCCGCGGTGGGCGAAGTCGCCTTCACCGGCTGGTGGCGGCGCCATCTCAGCCATGCTTTCGCCTTTCCGGAGCTCGATCCCTGATGGCTACGCTCGTTCTGCAGGTCGCCGGTTCGGTGCTGGGGGCCGCCGTCGGCGGCCCGTTCGGCGCCATGATCGGCCGTTCGCTCGGCGCGATCGCCGGCGCGACCCTCGACCAGAGCCTTTTCGGCGGCAGCGGCGGTGGCACGCGTATCGTCGAGGGACCACGCCTGAAGGAGATCGATGGCCTCGCTTCGACGGAAGGCGCGCCGATCCCGCGTGTCTATGGCCGGGCCAGATTGGGCGGCCAGCTGATCTGGGCGACGCGCTTCGAAGAGGAAGTGACGACCACCGTAACCCGCACGAAGAGCGGCGGCAAAGGCGGTCAGAAGGCACAGAAGACCTATGAGACCACCTATAGCTACTACGCCAATCTCGCGGTCGCGATCTGCGAGGGCCCGATCGCCTTCGTGCGCCGCATCTGGGCCGATGGGCGCGAGGTCGATTTCACAACCGTATCGCTGCGCATCCATCGCGGCTTCGAGGACCAGGAGCCCGATCCGCTGATCGCAGCCAAGGAGGCCGGCGCGGCGCCGGCCTATCGCGGCACGGCTTATGTCGTGTTCGAGCGCTTTCCGCTCGCCGACTACGGCAATCGCGTGCCGCAATTCTCCTTCGAGGTGGTGCGCGCGGTGCCGGGCCTCGGCCAGATGATCCGGGCGGTGACGTTGATCCCCGGCGCGAGCGAGTTCATCTACCAGCCGACCCTTGTGAACCAGGAGCCGGAGGCCGGCGTCAGCATCGCCGAGAACCGGCATCAATTGCACAGCGCCACCGATATCGACGGCGCGATCGGCCACCTGCTGGCGCTCTGCCCGAACCTGCGGCGCATCTCCCTCGTCGTCAGCTGGTTCGGCGACGATCTGCGCGCCGGCTCCTGCACTATCGCGCCGCGCGTCGAGATCGCCGACAAGAACACGCCCGACGCACCTTGGTTTGTCGCCGGCCTCGACCGGGCGAGCGCGTGCATCGTCAGTCAGTCGAGTGGCCGGCCTGCCTATGGCGGCACGCCCTCCGACGACAGTGTGATCGCGCTGATCCGGCGACTCCGCCATGTCTACGGGCTCGAAGTGGTACTCTATCCCTTCGTGATGATGGACGTGCCGGCCGGCAACGCGCTGCCCGATCCGCACACCGGCAGTGCCTCGCAGCCGCCCTATCCCTGGCGCGGCCGGATCACCTGCTCGCCGGCGCCGGGCCAGGCCGGGTCGCCCGACGGCACGCCGATCGCGGCCGGACAGATCGCGAGCTTCTTCGGTTCGGCCATGGCTGCGGATTTCTCGCTCGACGGGGACAGGATCGTCTGCGCGCGGCCGGCGGAGTGGAGCTTCCGTCGCGCCGTGTTGCACGCGGCGATGCTCGCCAAGGCGGCCGGCGGTGTCGAGGGCTTCATCATCGGCTCCGAACTCGTCGGCCTGACGCGGGTGCGCGGCGCGTCCGGCCATTATCCGATGGTCGAGGGCCTGGTCGCGCTCGCCGCTGAGGTCCGTGCCGTCCTGCCGCTGCCGACCAAGCTAACCTACGCCGCCGACTGGACGGAATACGGTGCCCATGTCACCGATGGCGGGCTGGAGGTCCGCTTTCCGCTCGATCCACTCTGGGCGAGCGCGCATATCGACGCGATCGGCATCGACTATTATGCGCCGCTCTCCGATTGGCGCGACACGCCAGATCATGCCGATCTATCGATCGCCCGCGGCCCGGCCGATGTCGATTATCTGCACAGTCGCCTCACCGCGGGCGAAGGCTATGACTGGTACTATTCCAGTCTCCCCGGCCGCTATGCGCAGACGCGCCTGCCGATCACCGACGGCGCCTTCGGCAAGCCCTGGATCTTCCGGCAGAAGGACCTGCCGAACTGGTGGTCGAACCCGCATGTCGAGCGCTTCGCCGGCATGGAGATTGGTGCGACCGACTGGCTGCCCGGCTCGAAGCCGATCTGGCTGACCGAGATCGGGTTGCCGGCCGTCGACAAGGGCGGCAATTCGCCAAATATCTTTCCCGATCCGAAGTCGATCGATGGCGGCTATCCGCACTTCTCGACGAAGGCGCGCGACGATCTCGTCCAGGCGCGCGGGCTGGAGGCGATCCTCTCCGGGTTCGATCCGGCTCTGCCCGGCTTCGATTCCTCGCGCAACCCGACTTGGGTCGCGTCCAGCCTGCGCATGGTCGACCCGGCCAATGTCTTCGTCTGGACCTGGGACGCTCGCCCATTCCCGGCTTTCCCTGACCTGACCGCGGTCTGGGCCGACGGGGCGAACTACGAGACCGGCCATTGGATCAACGGCCGCCTCGAAGGCGTGACGCTCGACCGGCTGGTACGGGCTATCCTGGCCGACTACGGACTGCCGGCGCCAGACGAGCTCGCGATCGACGGTTTTGCCGACGGTTATGTCCTCGACCGGCCGATCTCGGCGCGGCAGGCGCTCGAGCCGCTTGCCCAGGCCTTCGGCTTCGACGCCGTTATCTCCTCCGGCCGGCTCGCCTTCCGTGGCCGCGCCGCGCCGATCGCGCGGGCGCTGTCAGTGGATGACCTCGTGCTCGATCGCGGCGGCCAGCCCTTCGAACTGCGCCGGGCGCAGGAGAGCGAGCTGCCCCGCGAACTGCGCCTGGTCCATATCGACGGCAACAACGACTACCGTCAGGCAACGGCCCGCTCGCGCCGCCTAGCCGGGGCCGCGCGTCGGGAAAACGCTGTCGAGCTGCCCATGGCCACGCGCCGGGCCGAGGGGCAACGGCTCGCCGATCAGCGGCTACAGGAGATCTGGGCTGGCCGCGAGACGCTCGAACTGGAGCTGTCGCCACGCTGCATCGATCTCGAAGCGGGCGATGTGATCTCGCTGGAGATGGCCGGCCAGCCCCGCCTGTTCCGGTTGACGCGCATCGGCGATGGTCCGACGCGACGTGCCGATGCACGCTCGGTCGAGCCGGCGATCTATCGCGGCGCGGCGGCGGGAGCGGCGGAGGGGCGCCCGCCGAAGGTGACGCCGCGGATAGCGGGGCGGCCGGATGCGCTGATCCTCGACCTGCCAATCGCGCGGGACACGCCGCCGCCGTTGCAGTCGCTCGCAGCCTTCGCCGATCCATGGCCCGGCGGCCTCGCGATCTGGCGGGCCGCCGAGGGCATGCCCTTCGCCTTGGCCGGCATCGTCGATGCCCCCTCGATCATGGGCGAGACCTTGAGCGCGTTGAAGCCCGGCCCGCTCTGGCGGACTGATCGACATGCCTCGGTCGACGTCCGCCTGCGTGGCGGCGGTCTTGCCTCGGTCGCCGCGGAGGAGGCGCTCGCCGGCGCTAACGCGCTCGCCTTCATCGACCCGGCCGGAGAGGTCGAGATCGTGACAGCGGCGCGGGTCGAATTGATCGGCAAACGGACATTCCGGTTGTCGCAGATGGTGCGCGGGCTGGGTGGCTCGGAGCCGGCGGCGACACGGACATTGGCCGCGGGCGCGCGCGTCGTCGTTCTTGATGGTGCCGCGATGTCGCTGACGACGAGCCTCGATGATGTCGGCCGGCATCTGCGCTACCGGGTCGGACCGCCCCATGCCGATGTCGCGTCCGCATCGATGCGCGAGCTTTCCGCGACGGTCGGCACCGCACCGCTGCGGCCGCTTGCGCCTGTCCGCTTGCGGGCAAGGCGGTCGCCATCCGGTATCGCCTTGAGCTGGGTCCGGCGCAGCCGCGTCGGCGGCGATTCCTGGGAGGCGGTCGAAGTGCCGCTCGGCGAGGAGATCGAACGCTACCGTGTGACGATTCGCGCCGGCGGCACGATCGTCAGGATCACTGAGGTCGGCACGCCGGCGATGCTCTATGAGACGGCGCAGGAGCTCGCCGATTTCGGCAGTCCTCAGGTCGCGCTGGACGTCGAGCTGGTGCAGCTCAGCGTCGTCGCAGGGGCCGGCCTTTCCCGGCGTGGACTCGTCGCGGTCGGGTAAGCTAGCCTCACGCTGATGTTCATGGCGCATTCACGCGTACCGGGCTAGCCCAATGGCGATGATGCTGCTCGATCCCAACGTCGCGATTCTCGCGCTGGTGACCGCGACCGCTTCGCCGGTGGAGCCGGTCGATGCGGCGCCGCCGATCTCCTGCCTCTCGGCGCAGGAAACGCGAGAGGCGGTGTCGGACGGCAAGGTCATGCAGCCCGCAGCCGCCTCCCGCCATGCTCGCGAGGCAGCGCCCGGAGAAGTCCTGCGGATCCGGCTCTGCCGCCAGGGCGACGAGTTCGTCTATGTGGTGACGACGATGAAGCGCGACGGCCGTGTCGCCCGCGTGACGCTCGACGGCGCCTCGGGCAAGGTGGCGGATATCCGCTAGTTCAGCTATGCCGCGTTCCTGATCCGCCAATCGGAGAAAAGCCGCCGTGCGACTGCTCGTCGTCGAGGACGACAAGGACCTCAACCGCCAGATCGTCAATGCGCTGGAGAACGCCGGCTATGCCGTCGACAAGGCGTTCGACGGCGAGGAAGGCCTCTATCTCGGCGAGACCGAGCCTTATGACGCGGTGATCCTCGATCTCGGCTTGCCCAAGGTCGACGGCGTCGCCGTGCTGCAGGGCTGGCGCCGGGCCGGCAAGACCATGCCGGTGCTGATCCTGACGGCGCGCGACCGCTGGAGCGACAAGGTCTCGGGCTTCGACGCCGGCGCCGACGACTATGTCGTCAAGCCCTTTCATGTCGAGGAGCTGCTCGCCCGGGTCCGGGCGCTGCTGCGGCGTGCCGCCGGCCACGCGACCGCCGAGTTGATCTGCGGCCCGGTCCGCCTCGACACCCGCGCCAGCCGCGTCGTCGTCGACGGCAACCCGGTCAAGCTGACCTCGCACGAGTACCGGCTGCTCGCCTATCTGATGCATCATCAGGGCCGCGTGGTCTCGCGCACCGAACTGGTCGAGCATCTCTACGATCAGGATTTCGATCGCGATTCCAACACGATCGAGGTCTTCGTCGGCCGCCTGCGCAAGAAGCTCGGGGTCGACGTCATCGAGACCGTGCGTGGGCTCGGCTACATCGCCGCCGCGAAGCCCTGAGGCCGTCATGCCGGTCACGCGGCAGCGCTTCTCGCTCGGCGCCCGGCTCTTCATCTCGGCCGCCATCTGCTGCGCGCTGGTGCTGATCCTTGCTGGCTTCGGTCTCACCACCTTCTACCGCCGTTCGGCCGAGCGCGGCTTCGACGAGCGCCTCAGCGTCTACATCAAGGAGTTGGTCGCCGACCTCGCGGCGCCGCCCGAGGCCGAGCGCCAGGCGATAGGCGATCTCGGCGAGCCGCGCTTCGACCTGCCGCTCTCCGGCTGGTACTGGCAGATCATCCGGCTCGACGGCGAACGCCCGACCGTGCGCACCTCGCGCTCCCTCGTCGGCGGGCAATTGCCGAAGCTGCTCGACCAGAACCTGCAGCCGAATGCTCGCGGCCTGCGCGAGAGCTATATCTCGGGACCGGACGAGCGGCGCCTGCGCGTGCTCGAGCGCGAGATCGATGTCGGCGAGGATGGCCGCTTCACCGTCGGTGTCGCCGCGCCAGCCGACGAGATCGACGGCGATATCCGCGATTTCCGCTTCGCGCTGACGCTGACCTTCCTGTTTCTGGGCCTCGCCCTGGTTGCCTCGACCATTGCGCAAGTGCGCTTCGGCCTGCGCCCGCTGGCGCGACTGCGCGCTGCGGTCGGCACGGTGCGCACCGGCGAGAGCCACCGTATCGCCGGCCGCTATCCGCCCGACCTCGCGCCGCTCGCTGGCGAGCTGAACCAGCTCATCGACGCTAATCGCGAGATCCTGGAGCGCGCTCGCACTCAGGTCGGCAATCTCGCCCATGCCCTCAAGACCCCGCTCAGCGTGATGCAGAACGAGGCCGAAGCCAGCCAAGGCGTCCTCTCCCAGACGGTTCGCCACCAGACCGCGATCATGCGCGATCAGGTGCAATACTACCTCGACCGAGCACGAGCTGCCGCCTTGTCGGGGGCGCTCGGCGGTATCTGCGAGATTTCGCCCTCGCTCGACGCGCTGATCCGCACCTTCGAGAAGATCGCACAGGGCAGGGCGATCGAAGGCAGCCACAGCGTTCCTGCCGGCATCCGCTTTCGGGGCGAGAAGCAGGATTTCGAGGAGATGCTCGGCAACCTCCTCGACAATGCCTTCAAATGGGCGCGGAACGAGGTGCAGGTTTCCCTGGCGCCGGTAGCGCAGACTCCGGAAGGGCGCCTCGTCCTGCTGATCGACGATGACGGGCCGGGTCTTCCCGACGATGCGATGGCGGAGGTCCTCAAGCGCGGCCGCAGGCTCGACGAGACGACGCCGGGCTCGGGGCTCGGCCTCTCGATCGTGGTTGATCTCGCCAAGCTGTATGGCGGCGAGCTTTCGCTGGAGCGCTCGCCGCTGGGTGGCCTCAGGGCGCGTCTCGTCCTGCCGGCGGTCTGACGTCGCATTGCCCGCGTGACCCTTTGTCGCCATCTTCGGACATGAACCGGCACCTCCGAACGGTTATGAACGGCGAATGCTGATCTGGATCATCTTCGCGGCTATGACGGGCGCAGCAGTCATGGCGGTGCTTTGGCCGCTCGGCCGTCGGGCGCCTGCGCTGTCTGCCGACACGGCGGGCGCGACCACGCTCTACCGCGCTCAGATCGCAGAGATCGATCGCGATTTCAGCCGCAAGCTGATCGGCGCTGCCGAGGCCGATGCGGCCAAGGCGGAAGCGGCGCGGAGGCTGCTGCGCGAGACCGCGTCGGAGGCGGCTCCTGCCGGTGAGAGCGAGCCGGCCCTGCGCCGGCGCCGCGCTGCGTCCGCGATCGCGCTCTCCTGCGTCCCCCTGTTGGCGCTGCTGATCTATGGCGCCTATGGCTCGCCGACCGTCCCGGACCAGCCGCTCGCGGCACGGATGAAGGGCAATCCGGCGCAGGATTTCGAGCTGGCGCTGGCGCGGATCGAGGCGCATCTCGCCGCGAATCCGACCGACGGCAAGGGCTGGCACGTGCTCGCACCCGTCTATCTGCGCCAGGGCCGCTTCGAGGATGCCGCGAAGGCCTTCGCCAACGCGGTACGGTACGACGGTGCGACGACCGAGCGGCTCGGCGGCCAGGCCGAGGCGCAGATTCTCGCTGCCGGCGGCGTGGTCACGGCGGCGGCGCGCGAAAGCCTTGCCGAGGCGCTGAAGCTCGATCCAGCCAATCCGCGGGCCCGCTTCTTCATGGCGATCGCGCAGGAGCAGGACGGACAGGTGCCGGCGGCAATCGCGTCGCTCAAGGCCCTGCTCGCCGATGCGCCGGCCGATGCGCCCTGGACGGCTACCGTCCGGACCCGGCTCGAAGGGCTGGAACGCCCCGCTGCCCCATCCGACGCGATCGCCAGCCTGCCCGAGGCCGAGCGCATGACGGCGATCCGAGGCATGGTCGACGGCCTCGCCGCACGGCTCGCCGAGGGCGGTGGCAGTCTCGCCGACTGGTCGCGCCTGATCCGCTCTCAGGCTGTGCTCGGCGAACGTGATGCGGCCCAGAAGTCGCTCACGACGGCACGCCAGCGACTCGCTTCCGATCAGGCGGCAGCGCCCGCCCTCGATGGCTTGCGCAGCGAACTCGGCCTGCAGGAGGCCGCTCCATGACCATCCAGGCCGGTATCCCTGCCACGCCGCCGCGCAAGCGGCTGACCCGCAAGCAACGCCGCCTCGTCCTGATCGCCTCGGCGGGCGTCGTACTAGGTCTTGCGGCAGGCCTCGTCGCCTATGCGCTGCGGGATTCGATCGTCTTCTTCTATGGCCCGACCGAGATCGTCGAGAAGGGGCTGGCGCCCGGCACGCGCCTGCGCCTTGGCGGCCTGGTCGAGACCGGTTCGGTCGAGCGAGGCGCCAACCAGCGCGTCAGCTTCGCCGTGACCGACGGCAAGACCCGGACCCTGGTCAGCTACACCGGCCTGCTGCCCGATCTCTTCCGCGAAGGGCAGGGCGTCGTCACCGAGGGCGTGCTGGAGGGACCAGGGCGGTTCCGCGCCGATTCCGTGCTTGCCAAGCATGACGAGACCTATATGCCGCGCGAGGTCGCCGACGCGCTGAAGAAGCAGGGCCATTGGCAGCCCGGCGAAACCAAGCCCGGCGCGCCCGCAGCGCCGGCCACGAAATAGGGCTGCGCCTGTGTTCGTCGAGATCGGTCATTTCGCCCTGGCGCTGGCTCTTGGGGTCGCGGTCGTCCAGACGATCGTGCCGCTCTGGGGAGTCGCCCGGAACGATCCGGCCCTGGCATCGGTCGGTCCTGCGGCCGCGATCGCCAACTTCCTCCTGGTCGCGCTCTCCTTCGGCTGCCTGATGGCGTCCTATGTGATGTCCGATTTCTCGGTCGAGAACGTCGCCGCCAATTCGCATTCGACGCAGCCGCTGATCTACAGGCTGACCTCGGTCTGGGGGAACCATGAGGGCTCGATGCTGCTCTGGGTCCTCATCCTGGTGCTGTTCGGCGCGCTGGTCGCGCTGTCGCGCCGCTCGCTGCCGCCGAAGCTGCGGGCCGGGGCGCTCGCGGCACAAGGGAGCGTCAGCGTCGCCTTCCTCGCCTTCACGCTCCTGACTTCGAACCCGTTTCGACGCCTCGTCCCGGCTCCGGGTGAAGGGCAGGACCTCAATCCGATCCTGCAGGACCTCGGCCTCGCGATCCACCCGCCGCTGCTCTATGTCGGCTATGTCGGCTTCTCGATCACATACGCCTTCGCCGTCGCGGCTTTGATCGAGGGCAAGATCGACGCGGTCTGGGCTCGCGCCGTCCGGCCCTGGACCCTGTTGGCCTGGACCTTCCTCACCCTCGGCATCGCCATGGGCTCCTACTGGGCCTATTACGAACTCGGCTGGGGCGGCTGGTGGTTCTGGGATCCGGTCGAGAACGCCTCGCTGATGCCCTGGCTCGCCGGCACTGCGCTGATCCACTCGACCGTGGTGATGGAGAAGCGCGACGCGCTCAAGGTCTGGACGATCCTGCTCGCGATCCTGACCTTCTCGCTCTCGCTGCTCGGCACCTTCATCGTCCGCTCGGGCGTGTTGACCTCGGTCCACTCCTTCGCCAGCGACCCGCAGCGCGGCCTGTTCATCCTCGGCATCCTGATCGCCTTCATCGGCGGCTCGCTGGCGCTGTTCGCCTGGCGCGCGCCGCTCCTGAAGCAGGGTGGCCTGTTCGCGCCGGTCTCGCGGGAGAGCGCGCTCGTCGTCAACAACCTCTTCCTGGCGACGGCCTGCGCCACCGTCTTCATCGGCACGCTCTATCCGCTCGTGCTGGAGATGGCGACCGGCGACAAGATCTCGGTCGGCCCGCCCTTCTTCAACGCCACCTTCGTGCCCCTGCTGGTGCCGCTGCTGCTGCTGCTGCCGATCGGCCAGACTTTGGCCTGGAAGCGCGGCGACCTGCTCGGCGCCGCCCAGCGTGCCCAGGTCGCCTTCGGCCTCGGCGTCGTCACGACGCTGGCGATCTTCGCCTTCGTGCGGGGCGGCCCCGTGCTGGCGCCGCTCGGCATCGGCCTCGGCGTCTTCCTCGTCGCCGGAGCGTTCTGGGAGGTGGGCGAGCGCATAATCGGGCGTGCCAGCGGGGCCTCGGCCATGCTGTCGCGGGCCAAAGGCCTGCCGCGCTCGGCCTGGGGGACGGCACTCGGCCATGCCGGCGTCGGCATCAGCGTGATCGGCATCGCCGCCGTCGCCTGGGGTACAGAGTCGATCGGCATGCTCAAGGTCGGTGAGAGCCTGACCAGCGGCCGCTACACTGCGACGCTCGAGGCAGTGACACCGCGGACCGGCCCGAATTACCGCGAGGATGCCGCCCGCTTCCGCATCGTAGCCGATGGCCGCGAGCTGAAGCCGGTCGAGGCGATGAAGCGCGTCTATACCGCCCGCAACATGCCGACGACCGAGGCCGGTATCCGCACGGTGGGACTCGGGCAGGCCTATATCAGCCTGGGCGAGCCCGACGACAGCGGTGCGATCGCGGTCAAGCTGCATGACAAGCCGCTGATCCTGCTGATCTGGATCGGTGCGTTGGTGATGGCGGCGGGTGGCGCGCTCTCGCTGACCGACCGGCGCTTCCGATTGGCCGCGCCGCGGCGCACGGCTGTTCCGGCGGCGCTCCCGCAAGCGGCCGAGTGAGCCTGATGCGCGCCTTTCCGCTTCTCCTCGCTGCGCTGCTGGCCTTCTCGGCGCCGGCCGTGGCCGTGCAGCCGAACGAGGTGCTGAAGGATCAGGCTCTGGAGCAGCGCGCGCGGCAGATTTCCTCCGGCCTGCGCTGCCTGGTCTGCCAGAACCAGTCGATCGACGATTCCGATGCGCCGCTCGCCAAGGATCTGCGCATCCTGGTGCGCGAGCGGCTGACCGCCGGCGACAGCGACGGTGCCGTGATCGATTTCGTCGTGGCGCGCTATGGCGACTTTGTCCTGCTGCGGCCGCCGATGAACGCGCGCACGATCGCGCTCTGGGCCGCGCCCTTCCTGATCGTGCTGTTCGGTGCCGTCTTCCTTTGGCGTCGTCGCAATCGCGCGGCGGCACCGGCCGGTGCCGCACTCACTGCCGAAGAGCAGGCGCGGCTGGACGAGCTGGTCAAGCAGTCCGAGGCGCGAGAGACCTAGCAGGCACAAGGCTCCTGGCTGCAGAGAATGAGTGGCCGTCAGATCAGCGCGCCGCATGCGCGCCGCATCTCATCCTGAAAAGCGGCCGACGGAACGGCGAACCAGTCGACGACACCGGCACGGTAGGGCGATGGGCTGGGCGAAGCGTATCGTACGAAGACACGAGCGATGCAGTGCGCCTGAGAGCCCGAAAAGCCACGCTGGGCAGCGGCTCGCAGCCCGCTCTGATAGGCGGTGCGGTTCACTCCAGCAGCGGGACTGGTCTCGCGTGCGGTCGGGCCTGGGCGGCTCTCGGCCATGGAGCTCGGCACCCGGTCGATCCCGCATCTGCTCTGCAATTCGGCACGGTAGGGGGGCGTCGATGGGACGTACCAGTTTATCTTGCCGTCCGGCCGCCGCGTGAGCTGCGCATACCTTGCGAAAATCTGAGCGTAGCAAGTCGGATTCGGAATTCCGTAGTGTCGGGCGACGGCAACCCCGATCCGGTGCGCTGTCGCGTCCTGCGCGCACACCTCTGCGCTCGCCAACGTGAGCGCGGCGAGTGTCGACAATCCAAGACGCATCATAGTTCGCTGCCCCAGCGCCGCAGCCAGCGAGATCATACTGACGCAAGGTCGCCGTCAAGTTGTGCTGCCTCGCCAACCTTACGAAACTGTCATCGTCGGGCGAAATCCGGGTAAGGCGCCGCCCGTCATGGTGCTCCTCACGAAGCAGGGAAGGCCCTGCCTCCCGCATCGAGGTGAGACCCATGACCACCCAAGACAATAATACTTCCGACACCACCACACGCTCGCCAGCCACCGCCCGTTCGATCCTGAAGCGCGGCGCGATCGTCGCCGGCGCGGCGACGCTGAGCATCGGCCTGATGGCTGGCCTTGCCGACAACTTCCTCAACAGCCACGGCGCCGCCAACGCGCAGCCGGTCCAGCTCTCCGGCGTCCAGCAGACGCAGCTGCCGGCCTTCGCCGACGTCGTGGAGCGGGTCAAGCCCGCCGTCGTCTCTGTCCGCGTCAAGGCCAAGGTCGTCGCCAGCGCCGATGACGAGAGCGGTCCGGCCGGCATCGAGGGCCTGCCCCCCGGTCACCCGCTCGAGCGTTTCCTGCGCCGCTTCGGCGAGGAGGGCATGGGCCAGCGCGGCCAGCAGCAGCAGCCGAAGATCCAGCTCGCCCAGGGCTCGGGCTTCTTCATCAGCCAGGACGGCTATGTCGTCACCAACAACCATGTCGTTGCCAACGCGACCGAGGTCCAGCTCGTCACCGATGGCGGCAAGACGCTGTCGGCCAAGGTGATCGGCACCGATCCGCGTACCGATCTCGCGCTGCTCAAGGTCAATGAGTCCGGCAACTACCCGTTCGTCCAGCTCGCCTCGGCCAAGCCGCGCATCGGCGACTGGGTACTGGCGGTCGGCAACCCGTTCGGCCTCGGCGGCACAGTCACCGCGGGCATCGTCTCGGCCCAGGGCCGTGATATCGGCTCCGGTCCCTATGACGACTTCCTGCAGATCGACGCGGCGGTGAACCGCGGCAATTCCGGCGGTCCGACCTTCAACCAGAAGGGTGAGGTCGTCGGCGTCAACACCGCGATCTACTCGCCCTCCGGCGGCAATGTCGGCATCGCCTTCGCGATCCCGGCTGCCACGGTCCAGAGCGTCATCGAGCAGCTCAAGGATCATGGCTCGGTCGCCCGCGGCTTCATCGGCGTGCAGATCCAGCCGGTCACCGCCGAGGTCGCCGACGCGATCGGCCTGAAGGACGCCAAGGGCGCCCTGATCGCCGAGGCGCAGGCCAACGGCCCCGCCGCCAAGGCCGGGTTGAAGCGCGGCGACACCATCATCGCGGTCAACGGCGAGAAGGTCGCCGATGCCCGTGACCTGTCGAAGAAGATCGCGACCTTCGCGCCCGGCGCCAAGACCAGCCTGACGATCTGGCGCGACGGCAAGGAGCGCGAGGTCACCTTCGAGGTCGGTCGCCAGCCGGCGGCCTGACCTGGGGCTATCGAAGTCGGGGCATGCTCGGGCGCGTAGCGTCAGTCCACCTTGCAAGGGCATGTTCCGGGCGGATGGTTTCTCCCGGTTGTCACGTCGCCCCCTACCGGGAATACCAGCCGTCATGGCGGCAGGTCGGATCGTCACCTCCGGCCTGCCGCTTTCCGTTTGCTTGAGCTAGGTTGCAGCCATGCGACTCCTGATCGTTGAAGACGACGCCGAAGCGGCAGCCTATCTGGTCAAGGCCTTTCGCGAGGCCGGCCATGTCGCCGACCATGCCCCTGATGGGCTCGAGGGCTACGCCATGGCCCAGGGCGGCGGCTACGATGTGCTCGTCGTCGATCGCATGCTGCCGCGCATGGACGGGCTCTCGGTGATCCGCTCCCTGCGCGAGCAGGGCGAGACCACTCCGGCGCTGATCCTCTCGGCGCTCGCCCAGGTCGACGATCGGGTGAAGGGCCTGCGCGCCGGCGGCGACGACTATCTGCCCAAGCCCTATGCCTTCTCCGAATTGCTCGCCCGGGTCGAGGTGCTGTCGCGTCGCCGCGGCGCGCCGGCCTCCGAGCCGACCACCTACCGCGTCGGCGATCTCCTGCTCGACCGGCTGGCGCATCGCGTCACCCGCGCCGGCGAGGAGATCGTGCTGCAGCCGCGCGAATTCCGCCTGCTCGAATATCTGATGAAGCATGCCGGGCAGGTCGTGACCCGCACCATGCTGCTCGAGAACGTCTGGGACTATCATTTCGACCCGCAGACGAACGTCATCGACGTGCATGTCTCGCGCCTGCGCGCCAAGGTCGACAAGGGCTTCGAGCACCCGATGATCCACACCATCCGCGGCGCGGGATACATGGTCCGTGACACAGCTCGCTGATGGCCGGGCAGGGGAGGCACAGCAGCCTTCCGGCCGCCTGCGCTTCCTGCCGCATCTCGTCCGCACCACCGCCTTCAAGCTGACGGCGATCTATCTCGTCGTCTTCGCCGCCTTCGCCATCTTCGTGCTGGGCTATGTCGCCTGGAACGCCAAGAACCTGCTCGACGACCAGATCCGCTCGACCATCGACGCCGAGATACAGGGGTTGGCCGAGCAGCAGCGCCTCGGCGGCATCAGGCGCCTTGTCCAGGTCATCGAGCGGCGCTCGCGCGGCCCGGGCGCCTCGCTCTACCTCGTCACTACGCCGCTGGGCGAGCGCATCGCCGGCAATATCGAGGCGCTGCCGCCAGGCACGCTCGACCGCCAGGGCGAGAGCGAGATCGAATACGCCCGCTCCTCCGAAACGCTCGACCAGACCAACCACGCCATCGTCCGCGTCTTCATGCTGCCGGCGGGCTTTCGACTGCTGGTCGGGCGCGATGTCGAGGAGCGCGAGCGCCTGCGCGTCGTGATCAAGCGCGCTGCCGCCTGGTCGGTCCTGCTCGTCGTCGTGCTCGGCTGCTTCGCCGGCTGGTTCGTGGCACGGCGGGTGCTCAAGCGCATCGACGGCATGAACGACACCGCTCGCTCGATCATGGCCGGCGACCTCAAGGGCCGGCTCGCCATCGCCGGCACCGGCGACGAGCTCGACCGGCTGGCCGGCAACCTCAATGCCATGCTCGATCGCATCGGCGAGTTGATGAGCGGCATGCAGCAGGTCACGGACAATATCGCCCATGACCTGAAGACGCCGCTGACCCGCCTGCGCAACCGCGCCGAGGAGGCGCTACGCACGGCGCAGTCGCCCGAACAATTGCGCGCGGCGCTCGATGGCTCGATCGAGGAGGCGGACGGGCTGATCCGCGTCTTCAACGCGCTCTTGATGATCGCCCGGCTGGAGACACGCCAGATCACCGACAGCATGGCGTCGCTCGACCTCGCCGAGATCGTCGACGGCCTCTCCGAGCTCTACGAGCCGCTGGCCGAGGAGGCCGGGCTTACCTTGTCGGCGTCCGTCGAGCCCGGCCTGTCGCTCACCGGCAATCGCGAGCTGATCGGCCAGGCGCTGGCCAATCTGATCGACAACGCGCTGAAATACGGCAAGCCGGAGGGCGATGCGCCGGCAACCGTCGTGGTGACCGCCAGTCGCGTCGGCGACATGGTCGAGCTCGGCGTCGCCGATCACGGCACCGGCATCCCCGAGGCCGATCGGAGCCGTGCGCTGGAGCGTTTCGTCCGGCTCGACCAGAGCAGGAGCAAGCCGGGCTTCGGGCTCGGCCTCGCCTTGGCTTCCGCCGTGGCGCATCTGCATGGCGGTTCTATCCGTCTGTCGGACAATGCGCCGGGCCTCGCCATCGTGATGTCGCTGCCGAGCGTGCCACCTCCTGTGGACAGGCCCGCTGCGGAGGCGCCTCAAGGCTCGACATCGCAGCCGGACGCGGCAGGGTTCCAGTCGGCTTGATGACGGGCTAAGGCTCGCTCAGCCGATCGTCGCGGAGGTCAGTGTGGGCGAGCCCTTATGCGAATGCCTGAAGGCGGCGCCTGTCCTGCCGGCCCGCGGCAAGGTCGAGACGCTCTGGCGCGAGGAGCTGATCGAGCGCCTGTTCGATGCCGAGGCCGGCGAGCGGCTCATCTCCCACCTGAAAGGCCATGAGGCATCGGCCGCCTTGGTCGCCGGCATCCTGGCGCATTCGCCCTTCCTCACCCAGATCATGCGGCGCGATCCGGAGGGGCTGCTCGCCTCATTGACCACCGACCCGGGCGAGCGCCGCGACGCGCTGCTGGCCGTGATCGCCGCCTTCGCTACGCCGGAAACGGCAACCGCCGACTTGATGCGCGAGCTGCGTCGCTTCCGGCAGGCGATGGCGCTCCTGATCGCGCTCGCCGACATGGGCGGCGTCTGGCCGGTCGAGACGGTCACCGCAGCACTCAGCGCCACCGCCGACATGGCAGTAAAGCTCGCCAGCGAGCACGCGCTGCATCAGGCCGCCGGCCTCGGGCGGATCGAGCTGCCCGACGCTGATGAGCCCGGCAAGGGCTCCGGCCTTGTCGTGCTGGCGCTCGGCAAGCATGGCGCCGGCGAGCTGAATTATTCCTCCGACATCGACATCGTCGTCTTCTTCGATCCGGAGATGGCCGAGGCCGCCGGTGTCGGCGAACCCACCAGCTTCTTCGTCAAGCTCACCCAGCAGATCGCCCGCATCATCCAGGAGCGCACGCCGGACGGCTATGTCTTCCGCGTCGATCTGCGCCTGCGGCCGGATCCCGGCTCGACCCATGTCGCCGTCGCTCTGCCGACCGCCTATTCCTATTACGAGACGGTCGGCCAGAACTGGGAACGCGCCGCGATGATCAAGGCGCGGCCCGTCGCCGGCGACATCGAGCTTGGCCGCCGCTTCATCGCCGATCTCGCCCCCTTCATCTGGCGCAAATATTTCGACTTCGCCGCCATCGCCGACATCCATGCGATGAAGCGCCAGATCCAGTCGGTGAAGGGCTTCGAGACGCTCAGCCTGCCGGGCCACAACGTCAAGCTCGGCCGCGGTGGCATCCGCGAGATCGAGTTCTTCGTCCAGACCCAGCAGCTCGTCTTCGGCGGCCGGCGCCCGGCGCTGCGCGGGCCGCGCACGCTCGAGATGCTGGGTGAGCTGACGAAGGAGAACTGGATCAGCCCGCAGGCGCGCGACGAGCTGACGGAATCCTATTGCTGGCTGCGCACCATCGAGCACCGGCTGCAGATGCGCCATGACGAGCAGACGCAGACCCTGCCCACCGATGCCGCCGATCTCGACGCCTTCGCCCGCTTCTGCGGCTACCCTTCGGCCAAAGCCTTCGGCAAGGATCTGGAGGCGCATGCCAGACGCGTCGAGGGCCATTATGCCCTGCTGTTCGAAGACGCTCCCAGCCTCGCCAGCGAGGCCGGCTCGCTCTCTTTCACCGGCACCGAGAACGATCCCGAGACGCTGGCGACGCTGGGCAAGCTCGGCTTCCGCCAGCCGGCGACCGCAGCCGAGACGGTGCGCGGCTGGCATTTCGGCCGCCGCGCTGCCGTGACCAGCGCTCGCGCCCGCGAGGTGCTGACCGAGCTGACGCCGGCTCTGCTGGTCGCGCTCGGGCGCACCACCGATCCCGACGGCGCGCTCGCCCATCTCGACAACGCCTTTGTGCGCATGCCGGCGGCGGTCGAGCTTTTGACCCTGCTGCGCTCGCACGACGCCCTGTTGCAGCTCTTCGCCGAGATCCTCGGCAGCGCCCCACGTCTCGCCAAGGTCGCTGCGCTTTATCCGCATGTGCTCGATGCGGTGATCGATCCCGCCTTCAGCGCCCCGCGCCACGATGCCGAGCGGGTGGCGCAGCGCGTGCGCGCCGTGGTCGGCACGCCGCCGCCCAGCGTCGAGGACGGGCTCGATCGCCTGCGCGACGCCGCAAGGCAGGAGAATTTCCTGGTCGGGGCCCGGCTGCTTTCCGGCGTGATCAATGCCGAGCAGGCGGCGCAGGGCTATGCCGCCGCGGCCGCGGCCAGCATCCGCGTCGCCTTCGAGGATACGCGCGCCGCCTTCGCCGCCGACCACGGCCTCGTGGACGGGGCGGAAGCGGTCGTTCTTGGCATGGGCCGGTTAGGGGCAGGCGAGCTCACGCCATCGTCCGATCTCGACCTGATGCTGCTCTACGAGCGGCCGGAGGAGGCCGAGGCCAGCGATGGTGGGCGTCCGCTCGATCCGGTGACCTGGCATGTTCGCTTCACCCAGCGGCTGGTCGCAGCGCTGACAGTGCCGACCCGGCGCGGCACGCTCTACCAGGTCGACATGCGTTTGCGGCCGGCCGGCAACAAGAGCCCGGCGGCGACGCAATTCGGCGGCTTCACCGCCTATCACCAGGGCGAGGCCGAGATCTGGGAGGAGATGGCGCTGACCCGCGCCCGCGTCGTTGCCGGCGATGCCCCCTTGAGGGAGAAGGTCGAGGCCGCGATCCGCGAGATCCTGCTGCGCAAGCGCGAGCCGGCCAAGGTCGCTGCCGCCGTCGCCGAGATGCGGGCGCTGATCGCCAAGGAGAAAGGCGAGGGCAATGCCTGGGATCTGAAGCTCGCTGCCGGCGGGCTGACCGATCTCGATTTCCTGGCGCAGTACCTCGTGCTCGCTCATGGCCACGACCACCCGCAACTTCTCGCTCGCACGACGGCCGGCGTGTTCGCGGCGGCGCGAGATACCGGGGTGATCGCGGATGAGGATGCCGAGCGGCTCGCGAATGCGGCCCGCTTCATCGGCGACGTCCAGCTCTGGCAGCGCTTCGCGGTGGAGGAGGATTTCGATCCCAAGGCGGTGCCGGCGCGTGTCCTGAGCCGGATCGCGACGGCGGTCGGCCTGCCGGATGCGAAGGTGTTGAAGGCCGAGCTCGACGAGACCCGCAGCGCCGTGCGGGCGATCTTCCGGCGCATTCTGGGAACGGGGCGGGCGCCGTCCTAACCGGCGTTGCGCTCTATTCCGCCGCCAGGGAGCTGGCTGCGCCGCTTTGTTCGGCTCGTGCGCCCTTCTTTTGCGATGGCGCGCGCACGACCCGGTTCCGGCCTTCCTGCTTGGCGCGATAGAGTGCTGCATCGGAATTGGCCAGCAGGTCGCGGCCGGAGGTCGAGGTCGTTGGGACGCAGGCGACGCCGAGCGAGGCCGAGACCTGCGCTCCGGTCGGTTCCGACAGCGCCTCGATGCTGGCCCGGATGCGCTCGGCCTTTGCCGCCGCCATGTCGAGCCCGCAATTGGGCAGCACGACGATCAGTTCCTCGCCGCCATAGCGGCAGGCGATGTCGGTCTCGCGCAGCTGGTTGATGATCGCCGCCGCGGAATCGCGCAGTACGGCGTCGCCCTTGGCGTGGCCATACTGGTCGTTCAGGCGCTTGAAGTGGTCGAGGTCGATCATGATCACCGAGACCTCGGTCCGCTCGCGCTCGGCCAGGCGCACCACCCGTTCCAGCGCGTCTTCCATGTAGCGGCGATTGTAGAGGCCGGTCAGCGGATCGCGCAGGGCCTGGCTGCGCAGCTTGTCGCGCAGGGCGATGTTCGAGAGTGCAAGCGACATCGCATCGGCGAGCGCGGCGCCGACGCTGGCCGCGGCCTCGAGCCTCGGGCCTGCCGCGGCGCCGCTGCAATAGAGCTGCAGCAGGCCGAGGATTTCGCCGCGGGCAATCATCGGGATTTCAAGGACGTGATCGCCGACGATGTGATGCTCGCAGCAGAGATGGTGCGAGCCGGGACGGTTCGTGTGCGGCTTGCCGCGCTTCAGGGCCCAGCATTGCTGGAGCCCGATCGCGTCGGGCAGTGCTTCGAGATCCTCCCGTCCCCATGTCGTCGAAAGGGCCAGCCGGTCGCGGGAGTTGTTGAAGACGTAGAGCGCGCCGCCGAGATCGGGGATGAGCTCGGCAGCGGTCGCGCGCAGGACGGCATTGGCATCGCTGTGATCGAGCGCGCTCTGCAGCATCTCGGTCATGCCGAACAGGCGTGAAACCTGCTCGCGCGATGCGTTGGCATTGGCGACGGCCAGATCGCGTGCCCTGGCATCGCGCGCGCTGCTGCGCGAGGCGCCGACAAAGGCCAGGATGCAGAATGCGCCGGTTAGAACCTGAAGCCCGAGTACGACGCTCGTCGCACGCTCGATGTTGCGGTTGAAGGAGGCTTCGAGGGCTTCTCTCCGGGTCAGGTCCGCAAGGATCGCCCGGGTCAGGATGGTGGTGTTGCGCTCGATCCCGCGAGCGCCATAGAGCGACTGCGCGATCTCGGGTTGTTTCGCGGCGATCGCGGAGACGACATCGGCCCAGCCGGCCTTGAGCGCGGTGAGGATCGCGGGGGTCGGTACTTCATCGCTGCCGCGCAAGGCGGTCTCCGGGAAGCTGTCATCGGCGAAGGTGTTCAACCGGCTGAGTGTTTGCGCATATTTCAGCAGGTTGGGTTCGCTGTCGTGCCGGATCATCAGATCGGCGACTGCCGCACCGGTTTCCATCACGGCCTGGCGCGCCACACGTAAGGTTCGGGTGGTCTGGCGCACCTCCTCCACCTTCGCTTCCTGGTGGCTGATGTAGACGAATCCCGAGATGACAAGCGCGATCATCACGGACAGGAAGGCGATCGTGACGAGCGCCGAGCGTCCGAGCACCCTGCCGGCGTTTCGATAGCTTTGCTGTTGGTCGCCGTCGTACTGGGCCTGCATCAATCCAGAACTCGAGGGGACGCTCCGGCTGGCCACCGTTATGAGCGTCGCATATCGAGGCTTGCCGCAGGGCGGTTTAAGCTTCGTCAAAGGGCGCGGTTAAGCGGCGCCTAAGGAGATCACTGCGTTTTGTGCCTTCCTGATGGCGGCTGCAGCGCCGGCTGCCGGTTCAGGCCGCCTGTTCCAGCTCCGCCCCTGCCGGGCTCTTCAGCGGCAGGTGGACCATCACGATCGTGCCCGAGCCCATGATCGAGCGGACCCGGAGCGAGCCGCCATGCAGTTCCGCCAGCGAGCGGGCGATGGCGAGGCCGAGGCCGGAGCCGCCATGGCTGCGGATGAGATCGCCCTCGACCTGCTCGAACGGGCGCCCGATGCGGCCGAGCTTCTCGCGTGGGATGCCGATGCCACTGTCCTCGACATAGAGGTTGAGGGCGCCCGGCGCGGGCTTGACCCGGACCGCGATCCTGCCGCCCTCGGGCGTGAACTTGACGGCGTTGTCGACGAGGTTGCCGACGATCTGGAAAAGGGCGTGCGCATCGGCCTCGAGGCGCATGTCACTGCCCAGATCGCTGGTGAGCGCGAGCCGCTTGCGCGTGATGGCCTCGCGATGGCAGCTGATCGCCTCGCCGACCACCAGGTCGAGCGCGATATCGGTCTTTTCGAGCTCGATCTTGCCGGCCTCGATCCGGGCCATGTTCAGGATGTCGTTGATCACCGCGAGCAGGTAGCCGCCGCTGGAGCGGATGTCGCGGACGTATTCGACATAGCGCTCGGAGCCCAGCGGGCCGAACAGGCCGTCATCCATGATCTCGGAGAAGCCGAGGATGGCGTTGAGCGGCGTGCGCAGCTCATGGCTCATATTGGCGAGAAATTCCGACTTGGCGCGGTTGGCGCTTTCGGCGGCCGCCTTCTGCTCCAGGTAGAGCTCGGCCAGCTCGGCGAGCTGCTGCGCCTGCGCTTCGAGCTTCTGGCGCGAGGACTTCAAGTCGGTGACGTTCTTGAGCAGCTCGTGCTCGGAGCGGGTCAGGCGCTCCTCCTGCTGCTTCAGCAGG
The DNA here is from genome assembly GCA_024231975.1 of Allobosea sp. Classification (GTDB taxonomy): domain Bacteria; phylum Pseudomonadota; class Alphaproteobacteria; order Rhizobiales; family Beijerinckiaceae; genus Allobosea. The sequence continues at coordinate 38,733 of JAAEQB010000058.1, read as the reverse complement.
GTGATGTCGGTGCCGACCGAGACCGAGCCGCCATCCTTGGTGCGGCGGCCGTTGATCTGCAACCAGCGCCCGTCCGAAAGCTTCGCCTCGTAGGAATGGCTGCCGGAGCCGGCGCGCACGCTGCGGACCGGCTCCCGGTCGATGCTCGGCTGGGCGCTATGGCTCATGATCTGCTCGTAGGCCGTGCCGGTCTTGACCAACTCCGGTGAGAGCATGTGCAGCTGCTGGTACTTGGCGTTGCAGAGAACGAGTTTCTGTTCGGCATCCCAGAGCACGAAGGCTTCCGAGATCGCTTCAACGGCGTCGCGCAGGCGGGCATCGGCGGTGGCAGTGCGGGCGGCCATGCGGCGCTGCTCGGAGATGTCGACGACGATGCCGACGAGATGCTGGGCATGGGTCCGGCGATCGGTCACCAGCTCGGCCCGGGCCTTGAGCCAGACCCATTCGCCGGAGGCGTTGCGGACGCGGAATTCCTGGTCGAGATGGTCGGTCTCGCCGCGGCTGACCGCATCGGCCAGGCCATAGAGGTCGGCATCCTCGGGATGGATGAAGGCGTTGACCTCGCCGAAGGACATGAACTCGCCGGCGCGATCATAGCCGAGCATCGCGTACATCGAATCCGACCAGTACATCCGGCCCCGGGCCAGGTCCCAGTCCCACAGCCCGCAATGGCCGCGGCTCAGCGCTGTATCGATGCGGTCGCGCACGCAGTCGCAATCCTCGTCGGCGGCGCGAGCCCGGCGCGATTGCAGCACGAAGGCGGCGGTGATGCCGGCGAGCACGATCGCCGCCGAGCCGAACAGGACGAGGATCGAGCGTCGGCGCTCGTCCCAGACCGAAAGCGCGCGCTTGACCGGATGCAGCACCGCGACCTGTCCGAGCGGGGCAGAGAGGTTGCGCACGGTGGCGAGTGCCTCGATGCCGCCCGGCAGCGTGATCGGCATCACGCCGGCGCGGTCAGCGAAGACGGTCAACGCCTGCCCGGGGCCGAGCACGTCGACCAAGCTGCGCTCGCCCGAGCCGATCGCCGGTTCGCCGGCGACCACTCGGCCGCTAGCGTCGCTGACATAGGCGATGCGGCCGCGGCCGGCGATGTGCTTGGTCGACAGGGGCGCGAGGGCGCTGTCGGGGCGCTTGTCGTCTTTCGAGGCTACATCGAGTTCGCGAACAAGCAACGCGGCAAGCGCTTCAAGGTCGATTGCCGCATCGTCGAGGGCATCGTCACGCAGCGCCGAGGTCTGGACGTAGGCGCCGAGGGCCAGGAGCAGGACGAAGCCGGCGACAAGCGCCGGAATGACTTTCCGGAAGGTCGGTTCGAGCTGCTCGAAGCGCTGATAGATCGGATGCGTCAGGGATCGCGCTACGCCCAGAACTGAATTTGCGCGCACGTGTGCGCAAGCCGCGTCTGCACGCGTCATGCCCGTCCCCCTTCGGAAGCGATGTACCGACAGTAAGATCGAGAGACGTGCCGCATCCCCGAATCACAGTCAGTTGAATCCGCAGGACTCGCTTTGTCTAGCGGAAACTACGTCCCTGGAGCTGTTTTGCGCGCGTTGGTTGTAGTGGTGAATCGGTTGAATCCTGCGCGCGCAGGACTTCGTTAACCTTTGCCGACGCAGCCGGTTAACGCGCGATTCTGGCGAGGGCGTAGCGGCCCCGAAAGGAGGCGCAGAAGCCTTCTGAAGGCGTGCGTTCAACCCAGCGAGCGCGCGGCGATATCGGCGACGTCGCGCGACAGGTTCGGCGTCGCCCCGACCATGCGCAGCGCCGCCTCGGCCTTGGCCCGGCGGCCCGCCTCCAGCATGCGCCAGCTCTTGAACGAGCCGAGCAGGCGCGAGGCGACCTGCGGGTTGGTCCGGTCGAGTGCGATGACGATGTCGGCGACGAAGGCATAACCCTCACCATCGGCCCGGTTGAACTGGGTCAGGTTTGCTGCGAAGCCGCCGATCAGCCCGCGCACCCGGTTGGGATTGCCGAGCGAGAAGGCGGAGTGGTTCATCAGCCCCTTCACCCGGGAGAGCGTGCCGTCTTCCGCGATCAACGCCTGCGCCATCAGCCATTTGTCGAGCACCAGCGGCTCGCGGGCATAGAGCTCACCGAAGCGCTTGATCAGATCCTCGCGCTCGCCACCCGGGATCAGCGTCATCGCCGCCAGCGCCGCGAGGCGGTCGGTCAGGTTGTCCGCTTCACTGAACTGCGCCAGCGAAAGCCGCGCGCCTTCGGCCGGGGCGCCGAGCGCAATCAGGCCGAGCGCTTCGTTACGCAGCGCCCGCCGTCCGGCCGGCGCCGCCGCGGGCGAATAGGGCCCACGCTCGACGAGGCTGTCGCGCAAGCTGGCGAGCCGCCCGGCGAGCGCGGTGCCGATCGCGGCCGAGAGCCGGCGATGGGCGCCGTAGACGGTATCCGGATCGACGTCGCGTCCGATCTCGCGGGCGATGTCCGCGGGCGCGGGCAGGCGCAGCACCTGCGCGGCGAAGGCAGGATCGGCCAGGGCCGGGCCGGCGAGGAAGCCCGAGAAGGCTTCGGCGAGCGCCGTCGCGGTCGCATCCAGCGTAGACTGGTCGCCTTTGCCGGCGCGCACCAGCGCCCGCGTCGCCACCGTCTGCAGCGCCTGCCAGCGATTGAAGGAATCGCTGTCGGCGCTGAACAGCCGCAACAGCTCGCTGTCGGCAAGGTCGAGTTCGAGCCGGACCGGGGCGGAGAAGCCGCGCAGCAGCGATGGCGTCGGCGCTTCCGGCAGGTCGGTGAAGGTCACGGACAGCGAAGGCTGGTCGAGCACGACCACGCTGCCGGCCTTCAGCGCCGGCGAAATGCTGGTGAGCGGCAAGTCGCCGCCCTGGCCGACGAGGCCGAGCGCGACGGGGATGACCACCGACTTCTTCTCGGGCTGGCCGGGAGTCGCCGGCGTCGATTGCGCCAGCTGCAGCGTATAGCTCTTCGCCTGCGCATCGTATTTTCCGGAAGCGACGACAGTCGGCGTGCCCGCCTGCTCGTACCACCCGGCGAAATGTGCAAGGTCCTGGCCGGAGGCCTCGACGAAGCAGTCGAGGAACTCCTCGATCGTCGCGGCCGTGCCGTCGCAGCGCTCGAAATAGAGGTCCATGCCGCGGGCGAAGGCATCCTCGCCGATCAGCACCTTGAGCATGCGGATCAGTTCCGCACCCTTCTCATAGACCGTCGGCGTGTAGAAGTTGTTGATCTCCTTGTAGGCGCGTGGCCTGACCGGATGGGCGAGGGGACCGGCATCTTCTGAGAACTGGGTCGAGCGCAGAGTGCGCACATCGGCGATGCGCTTCACCGGGCGCGAGCGCTCGTCGGAGGAGAATTCCTGGTCGCGGAAGACGGTGAGGCCTTCCTTCAGGCAGAGCTGGAACCAGTCGCGGCAGGTGATGCGGTTCCCGGTCCAGTTGTGGAAGTACTCATGCGCGATGATCGCCTCGATCGAGGCATAGTCGCCGTCGCTCGCCGTCAGCGGGTCTGCCAGCACATATTTGTCGTTGAAGATGTTGAGGCCCTTGTTCTCCATCGCCCCCATGTTGAAATCGGACACGGCGACGACATTGAACACGTCGAGATCGTAGTTGCGGCCGAAGACGCGCTCATCCCAGCGCATGCAGCGCACGAGGCTGTCCAGCGCCCAGCCGGCGCGCCCGGCCTTGCCCGGCTCGACATAGACGGCGAGCTCGACCTTGCGGCCATCGGCGGTGACATAGTCCTGCCGGACATGGTCGAGCTTGCCGCCGACCAGCGCGAACAGATAGGCCGGCTTGGGATGCGGGTCGTGCCAGACGGCAAAATGGCGCTCGCCGCCGGGCAGCTCGGCCGCCGCGACGAGATTGCCGTTGGAGAGCAACACCGGAGCCTGCGCCTTCTCGGCTTCGAGGCGGACGGTGTAGACGCTCATCACGTCGGGGCGATCGAGGAAGTAGGTGATGCGGCGGAAGCCGTCGGCTTCGCATTGCGTGCAGTAGACACCGCTGGAGCGGTAGAGCCCCATCAGTTTTGTGTTGGCGCCGGGGTCGAGGGTCGTCTCGATCCGCAGCGAGAAGGCTCGCGCCGGCGGCGCCTGGATCGTCAGCCCCTGTGGCGAGAGCGAGTACAGGGAAGGATCGAGCGGGACGTCGTCGAGCAGGATGGCATCCGGTGTCAGCTCGTCGCCGTCGAGCATCAGCGGCGCACCGGCATGGCCGGCCGGGTTGGGCCGCAATTGCAGCTGCGAGCGGACCTTGGTCCGCTTGGGATCGAGGACGATGTCGAGATCGACGGTGTCGATCAGCCAGTCGGAGGGGCGATAATCCTCGAGGCGGATCAGCGGGGCGTCTTCGGCGCGCATGGCAGGCTCGCTTCCTTCAGTCGCTCTTATCTATGGAGCCGGAGATGACGGCGAAAGCCGTCAGGGCAGGGCGTAGGGCTTGTCGGTCGTGATCGCCGGCTCGGCATGGCTGACCAGCCGGCAGACATCCGGCCGCGCCTCGCGAACCTTGCGCTCGATCTTGTCGACGGCGCGATGCACGGCGGCGACGTCGAGCGCCGCATCGGCGCGGCAGTGATAATTGACCACGAGGCCGTTGCGGGTCTCGCGTACGCGGACGCTGTGGATGTCGCGGATCGGGCCGCCGGCCTCGGCCGCCTCCTGCGCAATCGCCTTGCCGATCGCCTCGACCACCTCCCAGGGCGCGTTATGGCCGGAGGGCTGGCCGGTCTCCATCGGCTCGATATGGGTGTCGACCTCGGTCTCGCCACCGAATTCGGCGCGGATGGCGTTCTCCAGCCGCGTCGCGATCTCATGGGCCTCGCCGAGCGGCAGCAGCGCATCGACCTCCATGTCGAGCGAGACGGCGAGCCGCCCGCCAATGGTATGGACGCTGACATGGTGCACCGGCACCTTCATCTTCAGCGCGATCAGCAGCACCCGTTCCAGCGCGGTCTCATCGTCGACCTGGACCGGGTTGGCGGTGACGGTCAGCGCCGCATCCGGCTCCACCGCGACCAGCGCCCGCTGCAACTCGTCCTTGATCGCGGTGACGCGGTCGAGCGGCAAAGTGCGCGAGACCTGGATACCGATCTCGCCCTGGACGACGCCGCCGGCGGGCCGCAGCCGCAGCCATTCGACATTGACGACGCCAGCAACGCCCTGCGCCGCCTCGCGCAGCCGCTCGGCGACACCCTTCGGCGCGGCATCGATCAGCGTGTTGACCGTGCGCCGCCCGAGCTTGAAGGCAGTGGCGATCATGAAGAGCGCCAGCGCCAGCGCCGTCGCGCTGTCGGCCATCGGCACGCCCATTCGGGTCAGGATCAGGCCGAGCAGGACCAGCGCCGTGCCGACGAAATCGGTGGCGAAATGCAGCGCCTCGGCCGAAAGCGCCTCGCTGCGGGTCTCCTTGGCGACCATGGTCAGCGTGCGCCAGCGCGTCGCATCGACCATTAGCGAGAACAGCAGCACGCCGATGACCAGCGGCGTCACCGCGACATGTGGCTCGGTTCCGCTCCACAAACGGTTGACCGCCTCCCACAGGATCGCGCCCGAAAGCCCGAACAGGATCGCGGTCTCCAGCAGCGCCGCCAGCGCCTCGAACTTGCCATGGCCGTAATGATGCTCGTCATCGGCCGGCTTGTCGGCGGCGCGCACTGCGAACCAGGTGAACATCGTCGAGCCGATGTCGATCAGCCCCTGCAATGCGTCGGTCATCAGGGCGAGCGAGCCGGAGAGGATCGCGGCGCCGAACTTGGCGAGCGTCAGCACGATGCTGGCGATCACCGACAGCGTCGCCGCCTTCTGCTTGACCCGGGAGACCTCGGTGGGCGACACCGGGCCGGCCGGGTTCGGCGTGCGATCCTGCGTTTCGCTCATGATAGGTCCGCGCGAGCCCTCTTGGAATGGCGCCGGTTTGGCCCGATCCATCAACCAGATCAACCCCGGGAGACAAACGATGCGCTATCTCCACACCATGGTTCGCGTCACCGACCTCGATGCCGCCCTCGATTTCTACGTGACCAAGTTCGGCCTGGTCGAAACCCGCCGGATCGAGAACGAGAAAGGCCGCTTCACTCTCGTCTTCCTCGCAGCGCCAGACGATGCCGCGAGCGTCAAGGAGCAGGGCAGCCGCGGCCGCCCGACGCTGGAGCTGACCTATAACTGGGATCCGGAGGTCTATACCGGCGGGCGCAATTTCGGCCATCTCGCCTATGAGGTCGACGACATCTACGCGACCTGCGACAGGCTGATGAAGGCCGGCATCACCATCAACCGGCCGCCGCGCGACGGCAACATGGCCTTCGTCCGCTCGCCCGACAACATCTCGATCGAGATCCTGCAGAAGGGCGATCCGAAGGCACCGGCCGAGCCCTGGCTGAGCATGCCGAATACAGGCGCGTGGTGAGGGCGCGATTGCGGGGCTTGTGCCCGCAGCATATCTGCGACTAGCGAAGGAACCGCGACCGCCTTGATGAAAGGGCGGCGCGGCGGGAGGCTGGCCTTGACCAAGACGCTGTTCGGTACGCTCGACGACGGCACGCCGATCCACGAGGCCGTGCTCCGCTCTACCGCTGGCGCCGAGGTGCGGGTGATGGAATGGGGGGCGGTACTGCGTGATCTCGTCGTGCCGCGGCCCGATGGCGGGCGCCAGCGCGTCGTGCTCGGTTTCCCCGATTTCGCCGATTACCCCCGGCATTCCCCGCATATGGGCGCGATCGCCGGCCGCTTCGCCAACCGCATCGGCGGCGGCCGTTTCGTGCTCGACGGCGTCGAATACCAGACGCCGCTGAACGAGCATGGCCGCAACTCGCTGCATGGCGGCGGGCAGGGTTTTGGCAAGCGGCCCTGGACGCTGGTGCATCATGACGAGACGAGCGCGACGTTGGCGCTGGTCTCCCCGGCCGGCGATGCCGGCTATCCCGGCACGCTCGATGTCCTCTGCCGCTACAGCCTCGTCGGCGCCGCGACCTTGCGGATCGAGCTCAGCGCCACCACCGACGCGCCGACGATCGTCAACCTGGCACATCACTCCTATTTCCGCCTCGACGATGCCCCGGATATTCTCGATCACGAGTTCGAGGTCCGCGCCAATCTGGTCACGCCGGTCGATGCCGACCTGATCCCGGACGGATCGGTCGCTTCGGTGGCCGGGACGCCTTTCGATTTCCGAAAGAGCCGGCCGATCCGCTTCGACAATCCGGACGGCTCGCGCTTCTGGTACGATCATAACTACCTGCTGCGCCGGGATCGTCGCGAGCAGGCGGCGGCGACTGGGCTCGAAATCGCCCATGCCGCGACCTTGCGCTCACGCCGCTCGGGCCTTGCCATGGAGATCTGGACGACCGAGCCGGCGCTGCAGGTCTATGACGGCTTCAAGCTGGACACGCCGGTCGCCGGCCTCGACGGCGTCCGCTATGGCGCCTGCGCCGGCATCGCGCTTGAGCCGCAGCATGTGCCGGACTCGCCCAATCTGCCGCATTTCCCGTCGACGGTGCTGCGCCCCGGCGAGGTCTATCGCCAGATCAGCGAATTCAGGTTCGGAGCGTAAGTCGTATGGCCGGTGTCTTCTGTCTCGGTATCGCGACGCTCGACTATGTCTACAGTGTCGAGCGCGTGCCCAATCCCGGCGAGAAGGATCGGGCGCGCGATCTCGTTGTCACCGGCGGCGGCTGCGCCGGCAGCGGCTCGGCCGCGATCGGCCGGCTCGGCGGCAAGGCTTGGCTGGCGACCCGCCTGGGCGACGATGCGGTCGGCGACACCATCGTTGCGCAATTGCAGCAGGACGGCGTCGACACCTCGCTCTCGCCGCGCTTTCCCGGCCTGCGCTCGCCGGTCTCCTCGATCCTGATCGACGCCCAGGGCGAGCGTATGGTCGTCTCCTATACCGACCCGAAGACGCCGCTGACGACAAACTGGCTGCCCGATGCGCTACCTGATGGCTGCGACGGCGTGTTGGTCGATACGCGCTGGGGCGAGGGCTCGCTGGCGGCGCTGAAGCTGGCTCGCAAGGCCGGCGTGCCCGGCGTGATCGACGGCGATCGCCAGCCGACCCATCCGGAGATGGTCACCATCGCCAGCCACGTCGCTTTCAGCGAGAAGGCGCTGAGCGAGATCTCGGGCGGGCAGGAGCCGAGGGCGGCGCTGGAAGCGTTGGCGCTCGATGCGCAGAACTGGCTGGCGGTGACGCTCGGCCCGCGTGGCGTGCTGTTCATGGAGAAGGGTGGCATCGCCCATCTGCCGGCTTTCCCGATCGAGGCGGTGGATACGCTCGGCGCCGGCGATGTCTGGCATGGCGCGTTTGCGCTGGCGCTGGCCGAGGGGCAAGGGGAGCGTCAGGCCGTGCGTTTCGCTTCGGCGGTGGCGGCGATCAAATGCACCCGCTTCGGCGGCCGGGCGGGCACGCCGACACGCGAGGAAGTCGAGCGCTTCCTGGCCGCGCACCCTTGATGGCCGCAATTCAATCGCTGGTGTCGTCGATGCGTCAGTGCCGCGTCGCGCCCTCGTCACGCTGCTCGGGCATGTGATCGGCTGTGCGCTGCCGCGCACCTGGTCAACGTGAGGAGAGTGTCATGCTGGCGATCCAGGGACTGAAATGCGTCTATGATACCGGCTCCCGCGGCTGGGCGATCGAGCTCGCGCTGAAAGGCGAGGGCGAGGAAGCCGTGCGCCGCTTCGATGTCGACGGCCCCGAGGATGCCGAGATGCTGATCGAGGCTTTCGACGAGTCGACCGCGAGCAGCTTCGATCCGGCCACCGGCGAGATCGTCTTCGCCTATGAATACGCCAGCCTCGACGATGAAGACGAGGATGAGGACGAGGTGGAAGGCGACGACGAGGCGGACGAGGAAGAAGACGAGGACGCCGAGACCGCCGAGGACGATGAAGACGAAGCTGCCGAAGACGAGAGCGAGAAGGTCAAGGCCTGAGGCTGAAGCCGCGCGGGAACACCGAGCGCGGCGCCCGGCCCGGCAATTCCGAAGCTGCCGCGCGACCTCATGGGCGAGGGCGCGCGGCGGCGATGCGACAGGCAACACGTGGTGGCCTGCAACGACGCATTTGCGACGCGATCCTGTTCCAGCGTAACGATGTGATGCCGCTGGCCCGCTATCCGCAGGCGCCGGCCATCGCATACTCGAACGATCTCCAGGCCAGGCCGCGATGCAAGACGACGTTGTGTTCCCGTCTCTCCCGACGCTCGATGCCGGCAAGCTCAAGCGCGGCGTCTGCGCCATCAGCGGCGTCGAACTCAGCCGCAAGAACCTGATCGCGCTCGGGACATTGCGGCCCTCGCTGGTCGAGCATATCCGGCGCGACTTCCCCGATCTCGACGATGACAGCCTGATCAGTCTCAAGGAGCTGGCGCGCTATCGCACCCGATATGTCGAGGAGATCCTGCGCGAGGAGCACGGCGAGTACACCGATCTCGACCGCGAGGTCGCCGAAAGCATCGCCCGGCAGGACACGATCGCCGAGAACGTCGAGGATGATTTCGAGGAGCATCGCACCCTCGGCGAGCGTCTCTCGGACGGGCTTGCCAGCTTCGGCGGCTCCTGGGCCTTCCTGATCAGCTTCGGCGTGGTGCTGATCGGCTGGATGCTGGTGAACATCGCGATGGCGGCCAGCGCCTTCGATCCCTATCCCTTCATCCTGCTCAATCTCGTCCTGTCCTGCCTTGCCGCCATCCAGGCGCCGATCATCATGATGAGCCAGAAGCGACAGGAGGCGAAGGACCGGCTGCGCTCCTTCAACGACTACCAGGTCAACCTCAAGGCCGAGCTCGAGGTCCGCCATCTGCACGAGAAGATCGACCATCTGATCACGCGGCAATGGCAGCGCCTCGCCGAGATCCAGCAGGTCCAGCTCGAAATGCTGCAGGAGGCGCAATTGCCCCGTCGCAAGCCGAAGCGGCGCAAGAAGCCGGCGGCGAAAAGAAAGGCGGCCGTGATCCCTGCGGAGCTGCCGGAACCCGACTCCGCGGCCTGAAAGCAGCTTCGAAATCGATCAGGGAGGAGAGGGTAGTTGACAGGCTGAGGCGCGCTCTTTCTGGTGTCGGCTAACAATATTGGCCGTCCCCGGGAGGTTGCCTTGTTCCGTCTGTCTCACCTTGCTCTGCTCGCCGGCACGGCTTTCGCCGCCTTCGCGACGCCTGCCGCCGCCCAGGGGCAGGTCACAGTCTATTGCTCGATCCTGGAGGAGCAATGCCGCGAGGGCGCCTCGATCTTCGAGAAGGCGACCGGCATCAAGGTCCAGATGGTCCGCAAGTCGACCGGCGAGGTCTATGCGCAGGTCAAGGCCGAGGCGACCAATCCGCGCGGCGACGTCTGGTGGGGTGGGCCGGGCGAGCCGCATCTACAGGCCGCCGACGAGGGCCTGCTCGACGAGTACAAGTCGCCGAGGCTGGCGGAACTGCACGACTGGGCGAGGCGCCATGCCGAGCAGTCGAAATTCCGCACGTCAGGAATTTACCTCGGCGCGCTGGGCATCGGCTACAATCTCGAGACGCTGAAGAGCAAGAAGCTGGCCGAGCCGAAATGCTGGGCCGACCTGCTCGATCCCAAGTTCAAGGACGAGGTCCAGGTCGCCGATCCCAGTTCGTCCGGCACTGCCTATGTCTTCCTCGCCACCACCGTCCAGCGCCTCGGCGAGGAGAAGGGCTTCGACTTCCTGAAGAGCCTGCACAAGAACATCAGCCAGTACACCAAGTCGGGCATCGCCCCGGTCAAGGCGACGGCGCTCGGCGAGACCGCGGTCGGCATCGCCTTCATGCACGACATGCTGACGCAGAAGCTCCAGGGCGCGCCGATCGGCATCGTCGCCCCCTGCGAGGGCACCGGCTACGAGACCGGCTCGGTCTCGGTGATCAAAGGCGGCAAGAACCCGGAGGCGGCGCGCAAATTCGTCGATTTCACACTCTCGCCGGAGGCGCAGGACATCAACGCCAGGCTCAAGATCAACTCGATCCCGTCGAACAAGAATTCCAAGCTCTCGCCCGACGCGCCGAAATTCGAGGAGATCAAGCTGATCGACTACGACACCCCGCGCTGGGGCAGTCCGGCCGAGCGCTCGCGCCTCCTGAAGAAGTTCGACGACGAGGTGAAGGGGCTGCCGCGCTGAGGGTGGTTTCGTTCAGTAGCGCTGATGCTTGCCGGCGCTACTGAACTCTTCCGCGATATCGGGCGCTAGCGCACCGGCGGCGCGTATTGCAGGCCGCCCTGCGTCCACAATCTGTTCATCCCGCGCGGCAGGTTGAGCGGCGACTTGGCGCCGAGATGCCGGTCGAAGCTCTCGCCATAGTTGCCGACCGCCTTGACGATCCGCACGACCCAGTCGTTGGTCAGCCCGAGGCTCTCGCCGAACTTGCCCTCGGCTCCGAGCAGGCGCTTGATCTCGGGATTGGCCGACTTCACCATCTCCTCGACATTGGCCTGAGTGATGCCGAATTCCTCGGCGTTCAGCATGGCGTAGACGGTCCAGCGCACGATATCGAACCAGCCGTCGTCGCCCTGGCGGACCCAGGGGCCGAGCGGTTCCTTCGAGATCATCTCGGGCAGCAGATCGTGCTCGGCCGGGGCCTTGAGCTTCATCCGGTTCGCCGCCAGCTGGGAAAGGTCTGTGGTGTAGGCGTCGCAGCGTCCGGCCTCATAGGCCTGGATCGTTTCGTCGAGGCCGGCATAGGCGATGACCTCGTATTTCATGCCGTGATTGCGGAAATAGTCGGCGAGGTTGAGTTCCGTCGTGGTGCCCTGCGCGACGCAGATCGAGGCGCCGTTCAGCGCCTTGAGGTCCTTCACGCCCGTGCTCTTGCGCACCAGGAAGCCCTGGCCGTCGAAATAGTTGATCGCGGTGAAGTTGAGGCCGAAGCCGGCGTCGCGGCCGAGCGTCCAGGTCGTGGTCCGCGAGAGCACGTCGATCTCGCCGCTCTGCAGCACGGTCAGCCGGTCCTTCGAGGCCAGCGAGATGTATTTTGCCTTCTCCTGGTCGTTGAAGATCGCAGCGGCCAGCGCCCTACAGAGATCGGTGTCGAAGCCGCGCCATTGCCCCTGCGCATCGGGCAGCGAGAAGCCGGCGACGCCCTGGCTGGTGCCGCAGATCAGATGGCCGCGCTGCTTGATCCGCTCCAGCGTCGTCTGGGCCTGGGCCGCGATCGAAAATAGCGCTGCGAGGCACAGCCCCGCCAAGCCGCTGCCGAGATTGCGGGCGCGGCACGCTGAAAAGATGACCATGAATATCCCCTGATTATTGGTTTCGCGATCTAACAGCCTCGCAGGCGGGCGGGCCAGAGATATTTACGCGGCTAATTGATTGGCGGCTGCATCCGGACGTTGGTCGCCACCGTATTTCGTGCATCGCTAACTCAGGAAGCTCATCCCGGATGTCCGATCCCGTCCTCGTCATCGCCCGCGCCAGGGTCATGCCCGCCGAGCGCGACCGCTTCATTGCCGCGGCATCCGACTGCATTGCGGCAACACGTCGCGAGCCGGGTTGCCTCGGCTATGACATCTGCGAAAGCCTCACCGATCCCGGACATTTCATCAGCGTCGAGAGCTGGGAGAAGCGTGCCGATGTCGACCGGCACATGCAGCAGGCCCATCTCCAGGCCTTCCTCGCCATCGCCGGGACTTGCGTCAGCGCCGCTCCGGTGATCGAAGTGGTGGAGCCGCGATCGGTCGATCGCCTCTGATCCATCACGCCACGGGTTTTTCCATGCAGCGCGCCATCTCCGTCGTCCGCAAGGCCGCGGTCAAGCAGGACCGGGTCGTCGAGACCCTCACCCTCGACCATCATGGCCGCAACGCGCGCCATGCCGCGCTCAAGGGCGATGGCGGGAAGGACATCCTGCTCGACCTCGACAAGCCGACCGCGCTGAACGATGGCGATGCCGTCAAGCTCGAGGACGGTTCGCTCGTCCTGATCAGGGCGGCGGCGCAGAAGCTGGTCGCGATCACCGCCGAGAACCCGCTGCGGCTGGCGCGCCTCGCCTGGCACCTGGGCGGCCGCCATGTCCCGGCCGAGGTCACCGCCGACGCGATCTATGTTGAGCAGAATCCTGCGCTGGCCGAGCTGGTTCGCGGCCAGGGCTGCGCGATGAGCGAGGTCGAGCGGCCGTTCCAGCCCGAGCCCGAGGTCCATCACCACGACCATGGCGACGCCTGCGGCTGTGGCCACGACCATGGCCATCACGACCATCATCACCATGGTCATGGGCACGACCACGATCATGGTCATTCTCATGCCGGCCACAGTCATGAGCCTGGCCATGATCATGCTCACGAGCATCACCATACGCATGAGCACGCCCATGGCGACGCTTGCGGCTGCGGACACGATCACCATCACCACCATGACGATCACGGCCACAAGCACGACCATGGTCATCACGGCCATGAGCACGGCCACAAGGGTCATAAGCACGACCACTGAGCGATGCAGGACGAGCGCCTGCCCCTGACAGTCTGGCTCACGCTGGCGGTTCCGGTCGGCGCCGCCGCTTGCCGGAAGGCGATCGCCGGCCTGATGCCGGCCCCGTACGGGGCGGCATATTCGCGGCCGCTCTGCTCATGACCGCCGTCATCGCCTCCGCGCTGGCGCTTCTGTTAGCCGCCGTCGCCGCGCTGCACGCCTATTGGGGCCGGGGCGGGCTCTGGCCTGCTGCCAGCGAGGAGGAGCTGATCGCGACCGTGATCGGCAATGCCCGGGCGCGGCGCATGCCGTCGCCGGGCCTGTGCCTGCTGGTTGCGCTGGCGATCGCCCTGACGGCGATCTGGCCGCTGCTTCTGATGCAGATATCCGGCATGGCGGCCCTGCGTCCGCTCATCCTGCTGGGTGGCTTCGCGATCATGGCGGTGTTCTTGCTTCGCGGCATCGCCGGCTATCTCCCGGTCTGGCGGCGGCTGCACCCGCGCGAGCCCTTCGCCAGCAATGATCGCCGCTATTATTCGCCGCTCTGTCTGCTGGTCGCCGCGGGCTATGCGGTACTGCTCCTGAGCTCATGATGGCTTCGACGATGATCATGCGCGCGACGGGATTTCTAGCCATGTTCTTGGTCCTCGCCTCGGCGCCGGCCTTCGCCCATGCCGGCGCCGGTGCGGCCGGCGGTTTTCTTCACGGCCTGATGCATCCGCTGACCGGGCTCGACCATGTGCTGGCCGTGGTCGCTGTCGGCCTCTGGGCCGGGCTGGTCGGCAGCAAGGCACGCATCGCCTATCCCGTCGCCTTCGGCAGCATGATGACTCTGGCCGGAGCCTGGGGCATGTCCGGTGGCGAGCTGCCGGGCGTCGAGATCGGCATCGCCTTCTCGGTGGTCATCCTCGGCGCCGCGGTAGCGCTGAAGGCCTCGCCGCCGCTCGCGGCGGGCACGCTCGCCTGCGGCATCCTCGCCATCTTCCACGGCTTCGCCCATGGCGCCGAACTGCCCGAGACTGCGAGCGGTCTCGCCTATGCCTTAGGCTTCATCCTGGCGACGGCGGCGCTCCACCTCGCCGGCATCATGCTGGCCGGCGCGATTGCCACCCGTGCGCCGCTCGTTACGCGCATCGCCGGTGGTGGGCTCGTGCTCGCGGGCGTCGCGTTCCTCGCCGGCTGAGTCGGCCGTCATCGCCATGTCATAAGGAACCGCCAAGCGCGCCGTCCTTTCAGCGACGGAGGCGGGGCATGAGTCTGCATATCACCGGCGGCGAGGTGCTGACCGACGCGCTCATCCGCGCCGACCTGTCCACGCATGGTGAGATCATTGCGGGCCTCGGCGATGCCGCTCCTGCCGATGCGCACCGCCTCGACGCGACCGGCCTCTACGTCCTGCCCGGCATCGTCGACTGTCATGGCGATGCCTTCGAGCGTCACATCATGCCGCGGCCGGGCGTCGCGTTCGACATCGACCTGGCGCTGCTCGATGCCGATCGCGCCATGCTGGCGAGCGGCATCACCACAGCCTTCCACGGGGTCACCTGGTCCTGGGAGCCGGGCCTGCGCGGCGCCGACAATGCTCGCCGGCTGGTCGAACGGATCGCGGCGCTGAAGACCGAACTTGGCGCGGATACGCGCTTTCATCTCCGTCATGAGACTTTCAACCTCGATGCCGAAGCCGAGATCATCGGCTGGCTGGCGAGCGGCCGCGTCGGTGTGCTCGCCTTCAACGATCACACCGGCGGCATCCTGAAAGCGACCACGCGGCCGGACAAGCTCGCCAAGACGGTCGAGCGCACCGGGCTGACGCATGAGGATTTCATGACGCTCGCCGCGAATGTCTGGGCGCGCAAGGAGGAGGTTCCGGCCTCGATCGAGCGGCTCGCGGCAGCGGCGCACGCTGCCGGCGTCCCGGTAATGTCGCATGACGACATGACCCCGGAGATGCGGCGCTGGTACCGTAGCCTCAGCGTCACCGTCGCCGAGTTCCCGATCAACGAGGCGACGACCCGCGAAGCCGCGGCCCATGGCGAGGCGATCGTGTTCGGCGCGCCGAATGTCGTGCGCGGCGGCTCGCATCTCGATTGCCCCGGAGCCGAGGCGATGGTGCGCCAGGGGCTCTGCACCATACTGGCCTCGGACTACTATTATCCGGCCCTGCCGCTGGCGCCCTTCATCCTGGCGCGCAAGGGCGCTACGGATTTCGCCGCTGCCTGGCGGCTGGTCTCCCGGGGGCCGGCTGAGGCGCTCCGCCTTCCGGATCGCGGCGCGATCGCGCCCGGCAAGCGTGCCGACCTCGTCCTGATCGCACCTGGACCGCTGCCGCGCGTCGTCGCGACCATTGCCGGCGGGCGGCTGGTGCATCTGACGGACCAGCGCATCCTGGCCTGACGGACTGCGATTGCCCATCGGCGCGCTGCAACCTGGGATTTCAGCCCGCAGGTACTCGGAGGGGATTATGGCGCGCTGGTCGGACGCGATGAAGCTCTCGGACTACAAGCAGTACGAAACCTACCTGCAAGTCCCCGGCGTCTACGAGATCGGCTATATCCAGCGCGAGACCTTCTATCCGAAATACATCGGCAAGGCACCGGTGACGCTATACCAGCGCATCCGAACCTATGGGCGCGACCTCGGACGCAGCTCCCACAATCGCTTCATCCGTGAGCTGGTCGAGGTCAACTATCACCGCCTCTGGTTTCACGTCATCCGCGTCAGCCGTCCTGGCGGCGCGGCGCTGCGCGAGGCTTTGCTGATGAACCGGCTGAGCATCGGGGAGGGCGGCCTCTACGAGTGGAACTGCCGCTACGAATATGCGCCGCTGACCGAGGCGGGATATGTGCTGAGGTAGTACGGGCCATAGGTCGATGCAGTAGTTTCCGGTGTTCCGGAGAATTTCCTGAATCAGATGCCGATCTTTGGAGCCTGGTCGATAAGGCAGAGTCGCTCCACCACCGCGCCCGCAGTCAGAATGGCGCCGGGCGCGATGACGGCATTGGCGCCGATCCGCGCACCGTCGCCGACGACGGCGCCGAACTTCTTTTTGCCGGTATCGACACGTTCGCCGTTGTAATGGAACGCTATTGTCTCGTCCGGCCGTTCATTGCGGTGGTTGGCGATGATCGATCCCGCCTCCAGATTGACGTTGCAGCCGAGAATGCTCTCGCCGACGAAGTTGAAATGCGCGAGCTTCGACCCGCGGAACAGGAAGCTGGACTTGAGCTCGGCGCCGGGCCCAAGGACGCATTCCGCTTCCAGCCAGCAGCCGCCGCGGATCAGCGAATGGTTCGCTACGAAGCAGTGCGGGCCGATGATGGCCGGCCCCTTGAGGGTGGCGCCACTCTCAACCGAGGCCGATTGATGGACCGCGAGGCCGTCGCTCACGCGATAGTTCGCGTCGAGCTGGATCAGAATCTCTTCGACGATGCGTTGTGCATGCGCGGTGAGCTCCCAGGGAGTTTCGACCCTCAGGCTTGCCAGGACCGAGTCGTCGAACCCGGCAATATGTTCGCTGACGAATTGCATGACCGACCTCATCTGGAGCCGGCCATGGTGGCCGGCTCAGAGCCTGTCAGCAATCCCGCAGCCCTGCGCGCCGATCTGAAGGTCTGCGTCGCAGGTCCGCCTTAGCTCGCGTAGCCCTTCGTGCTCGCCAGCGCGGTCATCACCCCGCGCAACTCCGCGAGACCACGCAGGCGGCCTACCGCCGGATAGCCCGGGAACGAGCCCTTCTTGGCGTCGTCGAGCAGCTCGTGGCCATGGTCGGGGCGCATCGGGATGCGCCAGTGGGCCCAGCCGGCGGCCTTGCGCCGGGTCTGCTCGGCCATCAGCGCGTCGACCAGCGCGACCATGTCGGTGTCGCCGCCGAGATGCTCGGCTTCCATGAAGGAGCCGTCCGGATCCTTGGCGACATTGCGCAGATGCGCGAACCAGATCCTGTCGGCGAAGCGGCGGGCGATCCCCGGCACGTCGTTCTTCGGGTTGGCGCCGAGCGAGCCGGAGCAGAGGGTGAGCCCGTTCGAGGGGCTGTCGACCGCGCCGAGGATGAAGGCGATGTCCTCTTCGTCCGAGCAGATGCGCGGCAGGCCGAAGAGCGGCCGCGGCGGGTCGTCCGGATGGATGCACATGCGGATGCCAACCTCTTCGGCGGTCGGAATCACCGCCTCGAGGAAGCGCTTGAGATTGGCGCGCAAGCCGTCATGGCTCATCTGCGCATAGCGGGAGAGGATGCGCTTCAGCCCCGGCACGTCGTAGCGGTCATAGGCGCCGGGCAGACCTGCCATGATGTTGGCCATCAGCTTGGCGCGGTCGGCCTCCGAGGAGCGCTCGAACCAGGTCTTGGCCTTGTCCATCACCTCGGCGGAGTGGCCTTCGTCGGCGCCCGGCCGCTGCAGCATGAAATGGTCGACGACGACATATTCGTGCAGGTTGAAGCGCAGGGCCGTGCCACCGCCGGGGAGGGGCTGGGCGAGGTCGGTGCGGGTCCAGTCCAGCACCGGCATGAAATTGTAGCAGACCACTTCGATGCCGCAGGCGGCGAGATTGCGCAGCGACTGGCGGTAATTGGCGAAGATGGTCGTAAGGTCGCCTTCGCCGATCTTGACGTCCTCGTGGATGGGCAGGCTCTCGACCACCGACCAGCGCAGGCCGAGGCTCTTGTCGGCTTCGATGATCGCCTTGCGCTTCTCGATCTCCGCAACCTCCCAGACCACGCCGTAGGGGATCTGGTGCAGCGCGTTGACGATGCCGCGCGCGCCCGCCTGCCGGGCCTCGGCGAGCGTCACCACATCGTCCGGGCCGAACCAGCGCCAAGTCTGTTCCATTGTTGCTGTCCTTTTTGAAGGCGCCGTCTGCCGCGGCTCTTTTCAGGTGGGTTTGTTGAGGCCGCCACTCGCGGCGAAAGCGTCGACATGGTCGCGCGCGATCGTCTCGATGGCGTCGAAGACGGTGCGCAGATGCGCCCGCATTGTGCGCTCTGCCCGCGCCTCGTCGCCGGCGCTGACGGCCTGCGCGATCTCACGGTGCTCACGCAAGATCATCTCGGACCAGCCGCCAGTGTCGAGCGACAGGCAGCGCACCCGGTCGAGCTGGGCCTTGACGCTCTCGATCAGGTTCCAGACCGATGGATGGCCGGAGAGTCGCGCCAGCTCGGCATGGAACTCCTCGTCGCCGCGGAAGAAGCCGACCCGGTCGCCGTCGGCGAGCGCCTGCTCTTGCTGCGCGATCAGAGCGGTGAGAGCCGCCCGACCGGCGTCGTCGATGTTTTTCGCCGCCAGCGCGACGGTGCGGCATTCCAGGGTCTCGCGCACGAACTGGCTGTCATAGACCGCAGCGAGGTCGATCGGCGCGACGAAGGTGCCGACCTGCGGCACGACCACGAGGAAGCCGTCCTCGACCAGCCGCTTAAAGGATTCGCGCACGGGCGTGCGGCTGACGCCGAACTGCAGCGCCATGCGCGCTTCCGAGATCGACTCGCCCGGACGCAGCACCGCGTTCAGGATGTCGCCGCGCAACGCGCGGTAGATCTGGTCGGTGCTCTGTCTCGCCGCGGCGATGCCCATTGCCAAGCTCTTGTTCACTAGTATACTAGGATACCGGCCCGAACGGAGGCGTCAACTCCGAAAGCCGCGAAATCAGTAAGCGCCGGTGCTAAAAGTGCTGCAAGAGCGCGCTTTTCACGGGCTGGGGAAACAGCAGGCGGCAAGGCCGCCGGGAGGGGAGAACATGGCTCAGGACACCATCCATCGCCGCACATTCCTCGGCGGCGTCGCTGGCATGGCCGGTATCGCGGCCGCGCCCGGCGTCTTCGCCCAGGGGCTCAAGCTGCCGGCGTCGCCGCTCACGATCAGCGTGATCGACGTCGGTGGAGCGCTCGCCCTGGTGCAGACCCCGCTCGAGAACTATCCGAAGGCCAATCCCAAGGCCGTCTCGCGGATGGTCTTCACCAAGGCTCCGGCGCCCGAGTTGCCGGCGAAGATCAAGGCCCAGCAGAATGCCGGCCGCCTCGACATCGACCTCGTCATCGGCGGTCTCGACGTGCTCTCGGCCGGTATCGACCAGAAGCTCTGGGTCGATCTGCTACCGCGCCTGCAGGCCGAGCTGCCGAAGCCGGAAGACATCTACCTCAAGCCGGCGCTTGCCATGCACAATCTGGGGCAGGGCCAGGCCATGGCGATGGTCTATTATCCCTCCGGTCCGCTGCTCGAATACATGCCGGATCGCGTCAAGCAGGTTCCGACCACGGCCGAGGAGCTGCTGGCCTGGACCAAGCAGAACAAGAACCGCTTCTTCTATGGCCGCCCGGCCAATTCTGGCCCTGGCCGCACCTGGATCATGGGCCTGCCCTATCTCCTCGGTGACAAGGATCCGAAAGACCCGGAGAAGGGCTGGGACAAGACCTGGGCCTATCTCAAGGAACTCGGCGAGAACATCGAGTACTATCCGGCCGGTACCGGCCAGACGATGAAGGAGCTCGGCGACGGCTCCCGCGACATCATCGTCTCGACGACGGGCTGGGACATCAATCCGCGCGTGCTCGGCATCGTGCCGAAGGAAGCCAAGATCCAGACGCTGAAGGGTTTCCACTGGGTCACGGACGCCCAGTACATGATGATCCCGAAGGGCGTCTCGGACGAGAAGCTCAACGTCCTGCTCGACCTGATCCGCCACATGCTGACGCCGGCGCAGCAGGCCTATACCTATGACGAGGGCTATTTCTATCCCGGCCCGGCGGTGAAGGACGTTCCGCTCTCGATGGCGCCGGATTCCAGCCAGAAGGCCATCGCCGAGTTCGGCCGGCCCGAATATGAAAAGCTGATCGCCGACAACCCGATGGAAACCCCGCTTAACCCCGATAAGATGGTGCTCGCCTTCCGCATCTGGGACGAGCAGGTCGGCGGCGCCAAGCGCAAATAGCCCCTGCTGGCATCACCAGGCAGGCCGGTCCTTGACCGGCCTGCCGCTGTGCTGTCGCCTGTCGGCAGCCGCCCATCCGTTCGAACCCGATGGTCCTTCATGTCGATACACGCCGCGAACTTCCGCGAACTCAGGCTCGACCGGCTCTGCCGCGACTTCGGCACGCATAACGCCGTCAAGGATGTCACGCTGACGATCAAGCAGGGCGAGTTCATCGCGCTGCTCGGTCCTTCCGGCTGCGGCAAGTCGACGACGCTGAACCTGATCGCCGGCCTGCTGCCGGCGACCGGCGGCGGCATCTGGCTCGACGAGAAGCGCATCGATCCGCTGCGTCCGGAAGAACGCGGCTTCGGCATGGTCTTCCAGAGCTACGCGCTCTTCCCGCATATGAGCGTGAAGAAGAACATCGGCTTCGGCCTGAAGATGCGCGGCATGGCCAGGGCGGAGAGCGATCGCCGTGTTGCCGAGGCCGTCGCGATGGTCCGCCTGCAGGGCCAGGAGGAGAAATTGCCCGGCCAGCTCTCCGGCGGCCAGCAGCAGCGCGTCGCCATTGCCCGCGCCATCGCGGTGCAGCCACCTTTGGTGCTGATGGACGAGCCGCTCTCCAATCTCGACGCCAAGCTGCGCCTCGAGATGCGGGCCGAGATCAGGCGCATCCACAATACGCTCGGCGCCACCACCATCTATGTCACGCACGACCAGGAGGAGGCGCTCTCGCTCGCCGACCGCATCGTGGTGATGCGCGACGGCCAGATCCGCCAGGTCGGCGGGCCGGAGGACCTGTTCTCGCGGCCGGACCATCTCGACGTCGCCGAGTTCATGGGCTTCCGCAACAAGGTCGCCGGCCTCGTCGCCTCCGTCGCTGACGATCAGGCGACGGTCACTGTCGGCGAGGTCGGCGTCGCCGGGCGGGTGCGTTCGCCGGTCGTGGCGAGGCAGGGCGCACATATCTCGATCCGCCCTGAAGACCTTCATCCGGTGGCGGACGGCGCTCCAGGGCTCAAGGCCAAGGTCGTCTCGACCGAGTTCCACGGCCGCGAATTCGTCGGCTTCGCCCGCATGGCCGACGACACGCCGCTGACCTTCCTGGCTGACAAGCGCATCGCGCCCGGCACCGAGATTCACCTCGCCGCAGCTCCCGATCGCGTCCTCGTCTTCGGAGGGGGCGCATGAGCGCGTCCAGCACGACTGCCGAAATCCCGCTCAAGCAGCGCCTCGCCGCCCGCGGCCTCGACGGGTTGACCCTGCTCGTCCTGCCGGCGGTGTTCTTCCTGCTGGCGCTGTTCATCTACCCGTTCCTCTACGGGCTCTTCCTCTCCTTCACGCCGAAGGCGGGCGGGGCGCTGGCCAACTACCAGCGGTTCTTCTCCGACTCGTTCCTGTACGGGACGATCGCGACCACGCTCTGGCTCGCTCTGCCGGTGACGATCGTGACGCTGCTGCTGGCGATCCCGATCGCCTTCCGCGTCCGCCTGATGAAGAACCAGCGCCTGCTCACCACCATTCTGGTGATCCCGATCACGCTCGGCACCGTGCTGGTCGCGCAGGGGCTGCTGAACTATCTCGGTCCGCAGGGCTGGTTCAACCGGACGCTGATGACGATCGGCCTGATCTCCTCGCCGGTGAAGCTGCTGCATAATTACTGGGGCGTGATGCTCTCGCTGGTCATCACCGGCTTCCCCTTCACCTTCCTCTTGACCCTGTCCTATCTCACCGGCGTCGATCCGGCACTGGAGCAGGCCGGCGCGACGCTCGGCGCCGGGCCCTGGCAGCGCTTCAAGCACATCCTCTTCCCGCTGCTGCTGCCGGGCCTTGCCATCACCTTCTGCCTCAGCTTCGTCCAGGCCTTCTCGGTCTTTCCTTCTGCGGTGCTGCTCGGGGCGCCGGCGGGCCCGACCCGCGTCATCTCGATCGCCGCCTATCAGGCCGCCTTCGAGGAATACGACTACTCGATGGCCTCTGCCGTCGCGATGATCATGGGCATGGTCCAGCTCGCCATCGTCGTCGCGGTGCTCGGCCTACGCGGCATGCTCTATCGCGGCCCGGCCGGTGGCGGGAAGGGTTGATCCGATGGTCAAGGATACCCGCCTCACCACCAAGCTCTGGGCCGCGGCCAACTGGACGCTGATTGGCTTCTTCATCGTCAACCTGTTCGCGATGATCGCGGCGGTGGTGACGAGCTCGTTCTCGACCCGCTGGCTGCGCTCCTGGCTGCCGGATGGCTGGACGATGCGCTGGTACGGCGCCGCCTGGAGCGAGTTCCAGCTTGGCGACGTGCTGACGGTCACCTTCCAGATCGTCTTCCTCGTCGTCTTCCTCTCGGGGCTGATCGGCGTGCCGGCCGCCTATGCGCTGGCGCGGCGCGATTTTCCCGGCAAGAAGCTGGTGATGCTGCTCTTCCTGCTGCCGCTGCTGGTGCCACCGATCACCTTCGGCATCCCGCTGGCGACGGTGCTCTACCGCACCGGCCTCGCCGGCTCGATGTCGGGCGTCGTGCTCGCCAACCTCGTGCCGACCGTGCCCTTCGTCATTCTGGTGATGATCCCTTTCATCGAGCAGATCGACACCAAGATCGAGGCGGCGGCGCGCGTCTTCGGCGCCAACACCTTCAAGCTCTTCCTCCATGTCCTGCTGCCGCTGCTGATGCCCGGCATCCTCGCCGCGCTGCTGCTCGTGCTGGTCCGCACGATCGCGATGTTCGAGCTGACCTTCCTGACGGCAGGCCCGACCAGCCAGACCCTGGTGGTCGCGCTCTACTACGCGGTCTTCGCCGCGGGCGTGCGCGCCGTGCAGTCGATCGACGCCATGGCGGTGATCTACATGGTGACGACGCTGGTCTGGCTGGTGATCGCCCTGCGCTTCGTCAACCCGACACAGATCGTCGCGCGGGCGAAGCGCTAGGGAACTTCGCAGCCCATCCCGCATTCCTCCGCAGCCGGTCGAGCTGCGGAGGTTTGAATGGTGGCGAAGGGCAGGGCAGAAGCCGCGGTGAGCCAGGGTCGCCTGCGCCGAGCGACGATCGACGATCTCACCATCCGCCGCGTCAGGGTCGGCCGCAGTTTCGGCTATCGCGACGCCGATGGCGGCAAGATCACCGACGAGGAGACGCTCGCCCGCATCCGCTCGCTCGCAATCCCGCCCGCCTATGATGATGTGCGGATCGCCGCCGATCCGCGCGCCCATCTTCAGGCGGCCGGTCGCGACGATGCCGGGCGTATCCAGCACCGCTACCACCCTGACTGGGAGAAGGTGCGGGAGCGCCGCAAGCTCAAGCGCCTCGGTCGCCTGATCGATGCCTTGCCGAAGCTGCGCGCGCGCATTGCCAACGATCTCAAGGATCGCACACTGTCACGCAGCAAGGCGCTCGCCTGCGCCGCCGCGATCATCGATCGCTGCCATATCCGCGTCGGCAACGAGGTCTACGCCCGCACCAATGGCAGCCATGGCGCCTCGACCCTCTTGAAGCGCCATCTCGATATCAGTGGCAAGCACCTCACGCTCGCCTTCCGCGGCAAGGGCGGCAAGGCCATCACCTGCGGCCGCGACGACGCCCCGCTCGCCCGCGCCCTGACACGATTGAAGACCGTGCCGGGCAAGCGCCTGTTCCAGTACCGCGCCGAGGACGGCTCGGTCGCTGCGATCAACGCCGCCGACATCAACGCCTATCTGAAGGAGGCGTCCGGCTTGCCGGTGTCGAGCAAGGATTTGCGCATGCTCGCCGCCAATGCCGCGGCGGCCGAACTGCTGCTCTCGACCGACATCGCGGCCAGTGAGCGCGGCCGCAAGCGCCAGCTCGCCGACATCATGCGCGCCATTGCCGAGCGGCTGGTCAACACCCCGGCCGTGGTGCGCAAGAGCTATGTCCACGCCATCGTCGTCGATGCCTATGCCAGCGGCCGCCTCAGCCGGGCCTATCGCAAGGCGCGCGGCCGCGGTGGCTGCTCGCGCATCGAACGGGCGCTGGGATTGCTGGCGGCGTGAGCGGGATGCATGGCCGCGTGCCTAAGCTGGGCGGCGGCAGGGGTTGAACCCGCCGCCGCGCTGGTGATGCTCGGAGCAAATCATCCGAGGAAGCGCCAGGCATGTTTCTCACCAATTCCGACATGGTCGAGCTGATCGAGCTGCGCCACGCTCTCCACCGTGCGCCGGAGATCTCCGGCGAGGAGCGCGAGACCGCCAAGGCGATCGTCGGCTTCCTCGCGCCGAGCGCGCCGGACCGGATCGTCACCGAGCTCGGCGGCCATGGCGTCGCGGCGATCTATGAGGGCGCAGAACCCGGCCCAACCGTGCTGATCCGCTGCGAGCTCGACGCCTTGCCGATCGAGGACCTCTCCGGCGTGCCGCATTCCTCGCAGGTGCCGGGCAAGGGCCATCTCTGCGGCCATGACGGCCATATGACCACGGTCGCGGCGCTGTCGCGCGGGCTCGGTCGGCAGCGGCCGCAGCGTGGGCGCGCCATCCTTCTGTTCCAACCGGCGGAAGAGACTGGGGCAGGGGCCGCCGCCGTGATCGCCGATCCAAAATTCCCTGAGATCGCGCCGGATTTCTCCTTCTCGCTGCACAACAAGCCCGGTCTGCCGTTGGGCTCCGTCCGGATTTCGGAGGGGCCGGCCAATTGCGCCTCGCGCGGCCTCAAGATCGTGTTGACCGGCCACACCTCGCATGCCGCAACGCCGGAGCACGCGGTCTCGCCGATGAAGGCGCTCGCCCGGTTGATGCCGGAGCTGACCGCGCTTGGCCCCGGCGGAGCACTCGAGGGCAATTACCGCCTCGTCACCATCACCCATGCCAGCATGGGTGAGCCTGCCTTCGGCATCACCCCCGGCCGCGCCGAACTCTGGGTGACCCTGCGGACGCTGAACGATTCCCTGATGGGCTCGCTCTGCGCCGAGGCCGAGGCGTTGGTGCGCGAAGCGGCCTCAACCGGTGGCCTCTCCGTGGCGATGGACTATCACGACGTCTTCCATCACTGCGAAAACCACCCCGAGGCGGTGGCGCATCTGCGCCAGGCCTGTGACGAGGAGGGTATCGCGCGTGGCGAGACGCCGCCGCAGCGCGGCTCCGAGGATTTCGGCCTCTTCGGCCGCTCTTCGAAATCGGCGATGTTCCTGCTCGGCTCCGGCGAGGACACGCCGCCGCTGCACAATCCCGATTATGATTTCCCCGACGCAATCATCGCGCCCGGCGCCCGTGTCTTCATGCGCACGGTCCGCAATCTGCTGGGTTAGCCGTCGCCTGCTCCTGCGTGCTATGCGGCGCCTCGAACAGAGCAGAGGTTCCCATGCGCAGGATCAGGATCATCGGCATCGGCGCCGGCAATCCCGAGCACGTCACGATCCAGGCGATCAAGGCGCTCAACACGGTCGACGTCGTCTTCGTGCCGGACAAGGGCGCCGAGAAGGGCGCGTTGCGCGAGCTGCGCGAGGAGATCTGCCGGCGTTATATCGAGCACGGCAACTGGCGCTCCGTGCCGCTCACCGTGCCGAAGCGGGCCGCCGCCGGCGATGATTATCGTGGCAGTGTCGACGACTGGCATGCGGCGCTGGCCGAAAGCTATGAGCGCCTGTTTCGCGAGGAACTCGGCGAGGATCAGACCGGCGCGCTGCTGGTCTGGGGCGATCCGTCGCTCTACGACAGCACGCTGCGCATCATCGAGGCCGTCCGTGCCCGTGGGCTCGCCTTCGACTACGATGTCATCCCCGGTATCACCTCAGTCCAGGCGTTGGCCGCGGCGCATCGTCTGGTGCTGAACCGGATCGGCGAACCCGTCACCATCACCACCGGCCGCAAGCTCGCCGAAGACGGCTTCCGCGACGAAGACGGCAGTACGATCGTCATGCTCGACGGCGAGCAGGCCTTCGCGAAGATCGATCCCACCGGGCTCGACATCTGGTGGGGGGCCTATCTCGGCGCGCCACAGGAGGTTCTGGCTTCCGGCCCGCTCGCCGACATCTCGGGCGAGATCACCCGTACCCGCGAGGTGGCCCGGGCCGAGAACGGCTGGATCATGGACACGTATCTGCTGCGTCGGCGGGGTGATTGACCGAGCGCGTTTGTCGCCGGGCCACCATACCGGTATGATATGAGAACGGCTGGCCGAGGAGTTGCGCCCATGGACATCTCGCTCCGCCTTCGCGACCCGATTGCGCCGCAGCTCGTCGCGGCCCTGCGCCAGGCGATCATCGCCAGTGAGCTCAGGCCCGGCGAGGCACTGTCGGAAAAGGAGATCGCCGGCCGCTTCGGCGTCAGCCGCCAGCCGGTGCGCGAGGCCTTCATCAAGCTCTCCGAGGCCGGGCTGGTGCAGATTCTGCCGAGCCGCGGCACCTTCGTCATGAAGATCTCGATGCGCGAGGTCGCCAATGCCCGCTTCGTGCGCGAAGCCGTCGAATGCGCCCTGGCGCGGGCTGCGAGCCGGCTGATCAACCCTGACGGCGTCGCCCGCCTGCGCCGCCTCATCGCCGAGCAGGCTGCCGCCGCAGGGCGCGGCGATTATTCCGGCTTCACCGTGCTGGACGAGGCCTTCCACCAGGCGATCGCCGAGATCGTCGATTGCGATTATGCAGGCAAGGTGGTCGAGAGCGCCCGCGCCCAGACCGACCGTGTGCGCTATCTCTCGCTGCCCGGCACCTCGCCGATCCCGCTGCTGATCACCCAGCACAACGCCATCGTCGATGCGATCGAGACCGGCGATGCCGACACGGCCGCAACCGCGATGCGCATCCATCTGCGTGAAATCCTGAATGCGCTGCCGCGCATCGCCGCTGAGCACCCGGACCTGTTCGAGGACGAGGAGGTTCCGGCCCATACGAGAGCGCCACGTCAGCGCTGATCGCTCAGCTGCGCCGCCTTGATCAGCGCCTCGGCGACGCGTTCATAACCTTCCGCCAGGATCGCGGTCGCGACGCGGACATGCTCGGTCGGCCTCGCCGCGCATTTGCTGCCGGGCAGAACGGCGATGCCATGGGCCGCCAGCGTCACCAGCGCGAACTGCTCGGACGTGACGGGCACCCAGATGCACAGGCCGTCGCTCTCCGGCATGGCGAGGCCTCGTTCAGCGAGGCTGGTGATCAGCGCTTGCCGGCGATCGGCATAGACGGTGCGGGCTTCGGCGACCTTCCGGCCCGTCTCGGTATCGGTGAGTAGCCAGGCGGTCGCGGCCTGCAAAAGCCGGCTGGTCCAGCCCGAGGAGAAGCTGCGATAGGACTGGATCTGCCGGATCACCATGGCTGGTGCCGACAGCACCGCGATCCGCAGGTCCGGCCCGAGCGATTTCGAGAAGGAGCGGATATGCACGACCCGCTCCGGCATCGTCGCGCCTAGGCTGATCGGCGGGTGGATCGAGACGTCGCCGAGGCCATCATCCTCGATCACCAGCGTGTCGCTGCCGGCGAGCACCCGGCCGAGCTCGGCCAGCCGCGTCGGGCTGACATGCTGGCCGGTGACCGAATGGGTGCGTGGCTGGAAGATGAACGCGGAGGGCCGTCGTTCCAGTGCGGCTGCAAGCTCCGAGGGCAGGGGACCTTGCGCGTCGCGGCCGACCGGCAGGATCTCGGCGCCGAGGTCCTCGATGATGTCGAGCAGGCGCATCGCGGTCGGATCCTCGATCGCGATGCAGGCGCCGGGCAGCACGGTCGCGTGCAGCACCGAGTAGACGGCGTTGTAGCCACCATTGGTGGCGAGGAAAGCGGCCGGCTGATAGGGCCAGTCCGGCGCAACGGCGTCGCGCAGCACAGGCAGGATCGGCGTGCGCTCATAGCTGTTGAGGTTCTCCGCGCTCGCCGCCTGCGCCAAGGCTTCGGTTAGAGGTGGCATCAGCCTGGCGTCCGGAACCGCGAGCGAGAGATCGAGCGCATCCGGCCCGAAATCGGCGACGCTCGCCATCCGCGTCGGCCGCGGCGTCGCATTGTCGCCGCTGACCCAGGCGCCGCCGCGCCCGCGCCCCGAGACGATCTTCTGCCGCTTCAGTTCGCTCCAGGCTTCCGAGACCGTGCCGGGGCTGACACCGAGCCGGTAGGCGAGGTCGCGCACAGTCGGCAGCTTCGTGCCGACCGGCAGCAGGCCGGAGCGGATCATCTGGCTGAGGTCGAGCGCGAGGCCGCGTGCGGTGCGCTGCGTCAGGCGGCTTGCCAGCCAGGAGGCGTCGGGTTCGTCGTTCATCGATTCGAAAAACGAATGTTCAGGAACGTAATAGCGATTGATCAGATAGATTGAACATTTATCGTGCCCCTCGTCCAAGGTTTTCTGTCCAGTGTGAGGCTGTCGTTTGAAACCTGTGATCCGGCTGGCCCTGCGCGACTGGGACTTCATCACGCCGCTGCTGCTCGGCGACCTCGCTTCCGACCGCTTCGAGCTGAAGATCGAGCGTCTCGCCACGCTGCCCGAGGACTTCGCCAGCGATCCGCGTTTCGACGCCAGCGAGATTTCGTTCAGCCGCTACACCACCGGCCGTGCTCGCGGCGAGACCGGCGTCGTCGGTCTCCCGAACTTCATCATGCGTGGCTTTCGCCATCGCTGCGTCGTCACCGCTGCCGACAGCAAGCTGACCCGCTTTGACGAATTGCGTGGCAAGCGCATCGGCATCGCCGGCTGGCAGGATTCCGGCAACACCTGGACCCGTGCCGCCATGGCCGAGGGCGGCCTTGCCATCGACGATGCCTTCTGGGCCGTCAGCCGCCTTGCCGCCGACCACCCGATCACCGATCGTGTTGGGCGCTATGCCCGTCCCGGCCGGATCGAGGCATTGCCCGGTCAGCCGCCTTTGCTCGATCTGCTCGCCGCCGGCGAGATCGACGCCGTGCTGATGCCGTTCATGCCGAAGGGCTTCTTCTCCAAGGGCTCGCGCTTCCGCGCGCTGCTGCCGGATGTCCGCGCCGCCGAGCGCGATTACTTCGGCAAGGTCGGCTACGTCCCGGGCATGCACATCATCGGCCTCAAGCCCGAGGTTGCTGCCCGCGGGCCCTGGCTGGCGCAGGCGCTGAGCGATCTGCTCGACGAGAGCCAGCGCGTCTGGATGGAGAAGCGCCGCCGCTATGCCGACACCACGCCCTGGCTGATCGACGAGCTGGTGCGCAGCGGGCATGATCTGCCCGAGAGCTGGAACGAGAGCGGGCTTGCCGCGAACCGGGCGATGATCGCCGCGTTCATCGAGCAGCTGCGGATTCAACAGCTCGCC
This sequence comes from Allobosea sp., assembly GCA_024231975.1. GTDB lineage: Bacteria > Pseudomonadota > Alphaproteobacteria > Rhizobiales > Beijerinckiaceae > Allobosea. The sequence continues at coordinate 9,268 of JAAEQB010000058.1, read as the reverse complement.
GAGACTGATTTGACGCCGGAGACCCTGTTCCCGGCCGCATCCGCGCTGGAAGGAGCCAATCGATGAAAGCTGCGCTCGGGCAATTCGCCGTCAGCCGCGAATGGCAGGAGAACCTCGCCACCTCCGTCCGCCTGATGGGTGAGGCCAAGGCCGCCGGCGCCGATTTGCTGCTGCTGCCGGAGGGCATCCTCGCCCGCGACATCACCGATCCCGACATCGTGCTGAAGACGGCGCAGCCGCTCGACGGCCCGTTCATGCAGGGCGTGCTGGCGGCGAGCAAGGGCTCGGCGCTGACCACCCTGTTCTGCATCCATGTGCCGAATGGCAAGGGCCGCGTCTTCAACGTCCATGTCGCAGTCCGCGACGGCGCGATCGTCGCCGCCTATCGCAAGCTCCATCTCTACGACGCCTTCTCGGCGCTGGAATCGACCAATGTCGAGCCCGGCAGCGAAGTGCCGCCGCTGCTGGAGATCGCCGGGCTGAAATGCGGGCTGATGACCTGCTATGACGTGCGCTTCCCCGAACTCGCCCGGCGTCTCGCGCTCGACGGCGCCGATGTCCTGCTGCTGCCGGCGGCCTGGGTGCGCGGCCTCGGCAAGGAGGCGCATTGGGATGTGCTGGTCACTGCCCGCGCGCTGGAGAACACCTGCTATGTCGTCGCCACCGGCGAATGCGGCCCGCGCAACATCGGCGCCAGCATGGTGGTCGATCCGCTCGGCGTCGCCGTCGCACGCGCCGGCGAGGCCCCGGCGCTGATCTATGCCGAGATCGACCCGGCCCGTATCGCCGCGGCGCGCGCCGCGCTGCCGGTCCTCGTCAACCGCCGCTTCGCCGGCCCGGAGCTCGCCGCCTAAGAGCGGGCCACCAATCCACCGACAACGATAAAAGGGGATGTCGCCATGACCATGATCGTGAAATTAGCCGGAGTCGCTGCACTGGCAGCGATGCTCCTGCAGGCTCCGGCCTTCGCCCAGGACGCCAGCATCAAGATTCCCGAGCAGAAGGTCGACGAGGCCCTGCGCGCCAAACTGCCGGAGGCGATCCGCACGGCCGGCAAGATGATCTCGGTGAACAACGGCTCCTTCCCGCCCTATGAGATCGTCACCGACGCCAAGACCATGACCGGCGCCAGCGCCGAGCTCTCGGACGCCATCGGCCAGCTGCTGGGCGTCAAGATCGAGCATGCGACGGTCAGCGGGCTCGCCGCGGCGCTGAGCGGCATCGCCGCCGGCCGCTTCCAGTTCGCCATGGGCCCGATCGGCGACTTCAAGTCGCGCCAGGAATCAAACGATTTCGTCGACTATGTCCGCGAATACGTGATCTTCGCGGTGCAGAAGGGCAATCCGAAAGCGATCGCCAGCCTCGACGACACCTGCGGCAAGAAGATCGCGGTGATGTCGGCGGGCTCCGCCGAGAAGGTGATCAAGGCCCAGGCCGAGAAATGCGCCGCCGAGGGCAAGCCGACGCTGGAGGTGATGTCCTTCACCGACCAGCCGACCTCGATCCTCTCGGTGCGCTCCAAGCGCTCGGACGGCTTCTTCTCCTCGCAGGCGCCGCTGACCTATTTCGTCCAGCAGGCCAAGGGCGATCTCGAGCTCGCCGCGGTCGGCAAGGCCAACGGCTTCCAGGACCTGTTCCAGGGCGCGGTCGTGCCGAAGGGCTCGCCGCTCGGCGAGGTGCTGGTCTCGGCCATCAAGGTGCTCAAGGCGAACGGCACCTATGAGGCGATCTTCAAGAAATGGGGCATCGAGAACAACATGATCGGCGAGGCCGGCATCAACCTCTCGAAGAACTGAGCGAGCGGGCCATGAGCAGCGCTGCTGAGCCGATGAACGACCGGCAGGCGTCGCTGCGCGACGTCGCTAACGCCCACCGCCCGGCCGAATGGGGGCGCTGGCTGCTCTGGGCCTTCGTGCTCGCGGTCGCCGCCAATTTCGCCTGGATCGTCGCCTGGAACCCGAATTTCGGCTGGCCGGTGGTGGCGCAGTGGTTCACGGCCGAGTCGATCCTGAAGGGCCTTTACGTCACGCTTGGCCTCACCGTGGTGGCGATGGTGATCGGCGTCATCATCGGCCTGCTGCTGGCGATCGCCCGGCTCTCCGACGACCGGCTGTTCAGCGGCTTCGCCGGTCTCTTCATCTGGTTCTTCCGCGGCACGCCGCTGCTGGTCCAGCTGATCTTCTGGTACAATCTCTCGACGCTCTTCCCCGAGATCTCGATATCGATCCCGTTCGGACCGACGCTCGTCAGCTGGCACACCAACGACCTGATCACGCCGATGACGGCGGCGATCGCCGGCCTGTCGCTCAACGAGGCCGCCTATATGGCCGAGATCATCCGTGGCGGCCTGCTCTCGGTCGACAAGGGCCAGACCGAGGCGAGCGACGCCTTCGGCATGACCCGGGCGCGGGCGCTGTGGCGGGTCATCATCCCGCAGGCGATGCGCTCGATCGTGCCGCCGACCGGCAACCAACTGATCAGCATGATCAAGGCGACCTCGCTGGTCAGCGTCATCGCCATGGCCGATCTGCTCTACTCGGTGCAGGCGGTCTACAACCGTACCTTCGAGGTCGTCCCGATGCTGATGGTCGCGGTGATCTGGTATCTCGTCATCACCACCGTCCTGAACATCGGCCAGGGCTTCATCGAGCGCTACTATGCCCGCGGCGAGCGCGGCGCGACGCAGGCAGCGCCGGTCATCGCGGAGGCGACGCCATGAGCCGGATCGCAACGGATGCGGCACCGCTGGTCAGCGCCCGCAACGTCCACAAATCCTTCGGCCACAACGAGGTGCTGAAGGGCATCGATCTCGACGTCATGCCGGGCGAGGTCGTCGTCGTGCTCGGCCCGTCCGGTTCGGGCAAATCGACCTTCCTGCGCTGCATCAACCATCTGGAGGCGATCGATCGCGGTTCGATCATGGTCGCCGGCGAGCAGATCGGCTACCGCCTCAATGGCGAGCGGCTGGTCCGGTTGTCGCCGCGGGCGATCGCGGTCCAGCGCCGCCAGATCGGCATGGTCTTTCAGCAGTTCAACCTCTACCCGCATATGACGGTGCTGGAGAACATCATCGAGGCGCCGGTCGGCGTGCACGGCCACTCCCGCAAGGAGGCGACCGACTACGCCATGGAGCTGCTCGCCCGCATCGGCCTGACCGAGAAGGCCAACGCCTATCCCCGCCAGCTCTCCGGCGGCCAGCAGCAGCGCGTCGCCATCGCCCGGGCACTGGCGATCCGGCCGAAGCTGATGCTGTTCGACGAGCCGACCTCGGCGCTCGATCCCGAGCTCGTCGGCGAGGTGCTGGCAACGATGCGCGATCTCGCCGGCCAGGGCCTGACCATGATCGTTGTCACCCACGAGATCGGCTTCGCCCGCGAGGCGGCCGACCGCGTGGTCTTCATGGATGGCGGCCTCGTCGTCGAGCAGGGTCCGCCAGGGGAGGTGCTCGCCAATCCGAGCCATCCGCGCACCCGCCTCTTCCTCAGCCGCTTCATCCGCGAAGCGGCCTGAGAGCCTGCGACCATCGCCAGCACTGCCAGCGCTTAGTCCTCGTCAAGCTCGCTGGCGCGCTCCAGTGCGATCGCGATGCCTTTCTCGATGAAGCCTGCGATCAGCTCGAGCTCCTCGGCGCTGTATTGCCCCATCAGCGCAGCCGAACGCTCGGCCATCGGCGCGAAAAGCTCCTGAAGTGGCCTGATTGCCTCCGGCACGATGCGGACGAGGACCTTGCGGCGGTCCTGCGGGTCCGCTGTCCGTTTGACATAACCCTTCCTGGCGAGGCGATCGATCAGGCCGGTCACGGCGCCGCTGGTCAGCTTGGTATGCTCCATGATCTGCCCGGCCGTCACGGAGCCGGCCAGCAGGATCATGTCCAGGCATTCGAGATCGACCGAGGCGAGCCCGGCTCGCTTGGCGACGGCCTGGCTGTGCAGGACGCTGGCTGCGCCCATGCGGCGCAGGACCGTCGTCAGGCGCGCGATCGCCTCGTCTTGACTTGAAGGTGCCATCTGTTTGATATCTTAGTTAGTAAGATAATTAGCGAATGAGATGATCTCATGGATATGCTTGTACTGTCCACGGCCGCGACCGCGCTCCTGGCCAATATCGGGCTGGGTGGCGGGATTTTCGAGCATGGCGTTATCGATCGCGCCTGGCCCAGCAAGCCCGAGATTGTCCAGCCCCGGAAAGGAGGTGTCAGCCGGGCCCGGTTCTGGATCCCCGCTCATTCCGCCTTCGAACTCGTCCTGTTCGTCACGCTTTATCTCGGTTGGGGCCATGGCGGGGTCCGCCGCGCCCTGCTCGTGGCACTCGCCGCCCATCTGGCGATGCGGCTCTGGTCGGCCTTCGACATGATCCCGAAGGCGATCGCCTTCGAGAAGGCGGAGGCGGTCGACGAAGCCGCCGCCCGCGACTGGACGAAGCGCAGCCTGATGCGGTTTCCGCTGGCGCTGCTCACCAGCCTTGCGACGTTGGCGGCTTTTGGCGCCGCTTGCGGCTTGAAACCGAGCTGAATTCAGCGGCTTCCCAAACCTCGCTATGAGAAGGTCTCGCAGATTGACAATGTTTTGCATATAAGACAGAAATTCATATACAAATGAAAAACGCGGCGCCCGGTTTCGATCCGAAGGCGTCCGTCGCGTCCGGGGAGGAGCGATGAGCCCGCTGAACGACAGCGATGCGCGAGCCGCCGCGGCTCCGCTCGAACCGGCGCCGGCATCGGGCGCGAACGACGTTCTCCTCGGCCTGCTCTTCGCTGCGATCGGGGCCGCCGCGCTCTTTATCGGCCGCGACTATGTCTTCGGCACCAGCCTGCGCATGGGGCCGGGTTTCCTGCCGCGGATCGTCGCCGGCGGCCTCGTCTTGCTCGGGCTCGCGCTCGTCCTCCGCGGCATCCTCGCCGGCGGCTGGACGCTTCCCGTCATCGGCTGGCGGCCGATCCTCCTGATCTCGCTGGCCGTGATCGTCTTCGCCGCGACGATCGACCGGCTCGGCCTCTTTGTCGCGAGCCTTCTGAGCGTGGCGATCGGCGCCTGCGCCGGGCAGGAAATCCGCTGGAAGGAGCTGCCCTTCGTGGCGTTCGGGCTCGCGGCCTTCTGCACCATCGTGTTCGGCTATCTCCTGAAGATCTCGATGCCGGTGTGGCCGCAATGAGCGAGATCGTCCAATCGCTGGCGTTGGGCTTTGGCGTCGCCGCCTCGCTGAGCAATCTCTGGTACTGCTTCCTCGGCGCGCTGATCGGCACGTTGATCGGCGTCCTGCCCGGCATCGGCCCGATCGCGACCATGGCGATGCTGCTGCCGCTGACCTATTACCTGCAGCCGACGGAAGCGCTGATCATGCTCGCCGGCATCTATTACGGCGCGCAATATGGCGGCTCGACCACGGCCGTGCTGATGCGTCTGCCGGGCGAATCCTCCTCCGTCGTCACCTGCCTCGACGGCTACGCGATGGCGCGCAAGGGTCGCGCCGGCACCGCGCTCGCGACGGCGGCGCTCGCCTCCTTCTTCGCCGGCACGGTGGTGACGCTGCTGATCGCGGTCGCCAGCCCGGCCCTGACCGAACTCGCGCAGAGATTCGGCCCGGCCGAGTATTTCTCGCTGATGGCGCTCGGCCTCGTCGCCGCCGTCGTCTTCGCGCAGGGCTCGCCCTTGCGCGCGGTTGGGGCGATCTTCCTCGGCCTGCTGCTCGGCCTGATCGGCGCCGACGTCAACACCGGCTTCGACCGCTTCACCTTCGACCGACCGGAATTGCGTGACGGCATCGGCGTCGTCGTCGTCTCGATGGGCCTCTTCGGCATCGCCGAGATCATGCTCAACCTCTCCGGCGGGCCGGAGGATCAGGGCGAGCGCACCAAACTGTCGCGGCTCTGGCTGACCAAGGACGATTTCCGGGCGGCCTGGCCGGCGACCCTGCGCGGCACCGGCCTCGGCGCGCTGCTCGGCATCCTGCCCGGCGGCGGCGCCATGCTCGGCTCATTCGCCTCTTATGCAGTCGAGAAGCGGATTTCGGACACGCCCGAGCGCTTCGGCGAGGGTGCGATCGAAGGCGTCGCCGGGCCTGAAGCAGCCAACAATGCCGGCGCGCAATCCTCCTTCATCCCGATGCTGGCGCTCGGCATCCCCGGCAATTCGGTGATGGCGATGATGGCCGGTGCCATGCTGATCCACGGCATCGCGCCGAGCCCGAATCTCGCCTCGACCCAGCCCCAGCTGTTCTGGGGGCTGATCGCCAGCATGTGGTTCGGCAACCTGATGCTGCTCGTCATCAACCTGCCGCTGATCGGGCTCTGGGTGAAGCTGCTCGCGGCGCCCTACCGCATGCTGTTTCCGGCGATCCTGCTGTTCTGCTGCATCGGCATCTACACGGTGAACAACAGCGCCTTCGAGGTCGGCCTCGTCGCGCTGTTCGGCCTGCTCGGCGTGGTGCTGGCCAAGCTCGAATGCCCGCTGGCGCCCCTCGTGCTCGCCTTCATCCTCGGGCCGATGATGGAGGAGAACCTGCGCCGCGCCATGCTGCTCTCGCGCGGCGACCCGGCGATCTTCCTGTCGCGGCCGATCAGCCTGGGGTTGCTGATCGCCTGCGCGCTGGTGATCGCCTTGCTGCTGATGCCGAATTTCCGCCGGGCCCGCGAGGCGGCGACGGAAGCCTGAATTTTTGGAGAAGGGGAGGGCGAGATCATGAAACCCAGCAGGCGCAGCGCGCTCGGCCTCATCGCCGCCGCCTCCTTCGCGGCCTTGCCGCAGGTCGCGACGGCCCAGGCCTATCCGACCAAGCCGGTGAAGATCATCGTGCCCTTCGCCGCCGGCGGGCGGGCCGACGCGCTGGCGCGGATGCTGGCGCAGGGCCTGCAGGAGCAGATGGGCCAGCCCTTCGTGGTCGAGAACCGCGGCGGCGCCAGCGGCAGCCTCGGCTCCGACCTCGTCGCGAAGGCGCTGCCCGACGGCTACACCCTCCTGCTCGCTTCGACCGGCACGCAGGCCATCCTGCCGAAGATCACCACCAAGCTACCCTATGACGCCGATCGCGACTTCACGCCGATCGCGCTGATGGTCGAGAGCTACAGCTTCATCGGCGTGCATCCTGGCGTGAAGGCGAACAATCTCAAGGAGTTCGTCGATCTCGCGCGGGCCAAGCCGGGCGAGTTCAACTTCGCCAGCTCCGGCGTCGGCACCTACAACCACTTCGCCGGCGAGTTCTTCAACATCGCCGCCGGCTCGAAGATCACCCATATCGCCTATCGCGGCAGCGGCCCCTCGGTGAACGATCTCGTCGCCGGCCATGTCCAGATGATGATCGGCGGCGAATTCGTCGAGGTCGCGCAGGCCGGCAAGGTCCGCATCCTCGCGACGACCAATCCGCAGCGCTGGCCCGGCCTGCCCGACATTCCGACCATGAAGGAGGCCGGGCTCGCCGAGTTCTCGGCGCCGCCGCTCTGGTTCGGCCTGCTCGGGCCGGGCGGCATGCCGCGCGATCTCGTCGAGAAGCTCAACCAGGCCGCCAATAAGGCGATGAGCGAGCCCAAGACCGTCGAGCGCGTCAAGGCGGCGGCGAGCATCGTGCGCACCGAGAGCGCCGACGCCTTCGCCAGCCTGATCAAGGCCGAGCAGAAGGCTTTCGGCGACGTCGCCAAGCAGACCAACATGAAGTTCGAGGAGTAACCGGGCGGACGATCCGGAACACTCGGCGGGAGAGGGGAGGAAGCGATGCTCAAGGGACAACTGACGCGCCGCATGGCGCTGCTGCTCGCCGTCGCGGGAGCGCTCGGCATAGGCGCCGTCGAGGCCGCTGCGCAGGCCTATCCGGCCAAGCCGGTGAAGATCATCGTGCCGTTCGCGCCGGGCGGCCGCGTCGAGGGCATCGCCCGCCTGCTCGCCAACAGCATGAGCATCGATCTCGGCCAGCCTTTCGTCGTCGAAAGCCGCGCCGGAGCGGGTGGCGCGATCGGCTCCGATTTCGTCGCCAAGGCGGCGCCGGACGGTTACACGTTGCTGCTCGTCTCGGCCGGCACTCACGCGATCCTGCCCAATGTCGACAAGAAGCTGTCCTACGACTCGGTGAGGGATTTCACCCCGATCGCCAATCTCGTCGAAGGCTTCACCTTCCTCGGCGCGCATCCGTCGGTCGAGGCCAAGACGGTTGCCGAACTCGTCGCTTTGGCCAAGGCCAAGCCCGGCACGATCGGCTTCGCCAGCTCGGGCATCGGCACCTACGGCCATTTCGCCGGCGAGCTGCTCAAGATCTCCTCCGGCGCCGATCTGATGCATGTGCCTTATCGTGGCAGCGGCCCGGCGCTGAACGACATCGCTGCCGGCCATGTCCCGCTGATGATGGCGGGCGAACTGGTCGAGCTCGCCAAGGCCGGCAAGGTGCGTATCCTCGCAACCACCAATGAGCGGCGCTGGTTCGAATTGCCGGATGTCCCGACGATGAAGGAGAGCGGCTTCCCGCAATTCACCGCCCATTCCTGGATCGGGCTCGCCGGCCCTGCCGGCATGAACCCGGAGATCGTCGCGAAGCTCAACGCTGCGGCTGGCAAGGCGCTGGCCGATCCGAAGGCGCAGGAGCAGCTCAGGACGCTGGGCGTCCTGCCGAACTTCTCCAGCCCGGCCGAGTTCGCCACGCGCATCGCCGCCGATCGCGCCGTCTACGCCGAGATCGTCGCCAAGGCGAACCTGACGTTCCAGTAGGGGCGTTGCGGACGACATTGGGGGCGAAGCCCGCCGGAGCGGCGCGCGCTGGCGAGGTTGCCGTCGCGCAAGTTGTGCCGCTGTGCGGCAGCCGCCGAAGGCGTGGGCCAGGCGATGCCCTGCGAAGCGCCGGGACCAATGACGAGCTATCGTTTGGTTGATGAAAGAGTCGTAGGTGTCAGCGCGATAGGACAGAAACGAACGTTTGATGGGCATGCTTGATCGGCTGCGCCGCCGGCGATAGTGACAGAGGCTTGTGTCCCGGAGCGGGACGTCGCGTCTGGCCGAATTGCGGCGGGCGCGAGAGCCTGGGCAATCGGATCAAGGCATGAAAGCGCGCAGTGCGAGAAAGCCTGCCGGAGCCACGGCGACGGAAGTAGCCAAGCCGAACCCGATGCGCGGCGAGATTCTGGGCGCCACTGCCGAGATCATCGTGCGCAAGGGCTACGATGCCTGCACGATGCGGGCGGTGGCGGCACTGGTCGATATGAAGGCCGGCAGCCTCTACTACCACTTCAAGTCCAAGGACGAGATCGTCGAGGAGATCCTCAACCAGGGGATCGAGACGCTCTATGCCCGTC
>JAAEQB010000057.1 GCA_024231975.1 Allobosea sp. | reverse complement strand
TTTGGCCACGGAGGCCGCCCAATCGATCACCGTACGGGCGCGGCAAAACCCCAAATACCCCGCAGGATCACATCCCACCGAGCAAAACCTCTTCTCTTCAATCACATAGACAGATGGGTGTTCTGATGCGCGGTTGTAATGATGGAGCCAGCGCGGTAGCTCCTCGGCGCGGCGGTCCGAGTGAGCATAGGGTCTGGCATAGGCCCATTCGCGCAGGGCGGTCTGGATGAAGCGCTCGGCCTTGCCGTTGGTCCTGGGCGTGTAGGGCTTGGTGCGGATGTGGCGCAGGCCGAGATCGCGGCAGGCGTGGCGGAAGGCGTGGGCTTTGTAGCAGGAGCCGTTGTCGGTCATGACGCGCGCGACGGTGACGCCGAGGTGGCCGTAATAGGCGACGGCGGCTCGGAGGAAGGCGACAGCGCTCACGGCCTTCTCATCCGGCTTCATCTCGACGAAGGCGAGCCGGGAGGCGTCGTCGATGCAGACATGGGCGAACTCCCAGCCCGCCCCGATGCTTCGGCTGCCGCCGCGATCCCCGGTGACGCGATGGCCCGGCTCGCTGAAGCGGTTGAGCGTCTTGATGTCGACATGGATCAGATCGCCGGGATGGGCGCGCTCGTAGCGACGCGCCGGCTCGACCGGGTCGAGGTCGCGCATCCGGCTCAGTCGCGCCCGCCTCAGGACCCGGCTCACGGTGGCCGGCGAGACACCGACCTGCTTGGCGATGGCCTTGCCGCTCAGCCGCCGGCGCCGCAGTGCAATGATCTGCTCGACCTGGCCATCGGGCGTCGGACGATGCAGCCGATGCGGACGCGACGAACGGTCGGCCAGCCCCGCCATGCCCTCGGCGGCGAAGCGCGCGATCCATTTATGGACGGTCTTCACGCTGACCCCGACACGAACCGCGATCTCGGAAGATGCCGTGCCTGACGCCGCCATGCGCACGATCCGCTCTCGACCCAGCAGCGTCAGCCGGGTATTCTTGTGGATGTTCATCCGGTCCTTCCTCCGAGGGCTCTGAAGCTTCGCAACCTCAGCTTCCTCGCTCGGGACCGGATGGACAACCTATTGAGAGCTCACAGCTAGATCGCCGCGTGCCGGCACGATGTCAGGTCAACCATCTGGGAGCGATCAGCGAAATCCAGGGCACGAAGGCGATGATGAACAGCGCGACGATCATCAGCAGGAACATCGGCACGAGCGGGCCATTGGCCTTGTTGACGTCGACCTTGGCGATCTTGCAGGTGATAAGCACGAGCACCGCGACGGGCGGCGTGAGAGACCCCAGAAGGACACCGAAGACCACGACCATCGCGAAATGGTAGGGGTTGAAGCCATAAGTCTCGGCGATCGGCTGCAGGACCGGGACTAGCATCACCATCGCCGGGATGGGCTCGATGAAGATGCCGACGACAAGCAGCACGGCGAGGATCAGCACCATCACGATCCAGGGCTGACTCGTCATCGCCTGCAACCAGTCGGCGATCATCACCGGCACGCCCTCGCGCGCCACGATCCAGCCGAACAAGGCAGCACCGCCGAGGATGATCATGATGCTCGAGGAGACGATCGTCGCCTCGGTGACGTTGTCGATCAGCTGGCGCAAGGTGCTTCGCCGGGTCAGCAGCGCATAGGCGACGCCATAGGCCACGGCGATGACGCCGGCCTCGGTCGCGGTGAACAGCCCCGACATGATGCCGCCGACGATGATCGCCGGCATGATGAGCGCGGGAACCGCGTCGCGGGACGCGCGCAGGATCTGGGCGAGCGAAGCGCGCGGATAGATCTTCAGGACGCTGCGTCCAGCCATGACATAGACCGCCGCCATCATGATCAGGGCGATCAGGATGCCGGGGCCGATGCCGGCGAGCAGCAGCGTGCCGATCGAGAGGCCCGTCATGGCGCCATAGATGACCATGACCACGCTGGGCGGGATCACCGGACCGAGGATCGCGCCGGCCGCGTTGATGACGGCTGCGTCCTCGGGCCTGTAGCCGTCCTTCTTCATCTCCGGGATCAGCATCGAGCCGACCGCGGCCGCGGATGCCGCGGCCGAGCCGGAGATCGTCGAGAACAGCACGTTGGTGACAATGGTGACGTGGCCAAGCCCGCCGCGGAGATGGCCCACCAGCGCCCGCGCCAGGCCGATCAGGCTGCCCGTGATCCCGCCGACATTCATCACCGAGCCGGCCAGGATGAAGAGCGGGATCGCCAGTAGCGGGAAGGAATCGAGCGAGGAATACATCTTCTGTGGCAGCACGATCAGCGGGACCGAACCGTCGACCAGAAGTGCGGCGACGGCCGCAAGCCCCATCGAGAACGCGATCGGCATCCCGATCGCGATGAAGAGCATAAGAGAAAGGACGAGCGTCCACAGCATCAGTCGAAGCCTCCGACGCTCTGGCCCTTAGGCCGAGTCAGCAACACGATGACGGAGAGGGCCGCCGAGACCGGGATCGGCAGGAAAAACCACAGCCGCGACAGACCGAGCGCCGGTGAGGTGACGTTGAGGCCGCGCAGCATGAAGGCGTAGCCCGCCCAGGCGAGGATGGCGCAGAAGCCGACCGAGCAGACGAGGTTGGCCCCGTCCTTGATCGCCTGGGCGCGCGGATCCGGCGTCGGCAGGACGTCGACGACGATCTCCTCATGGCTCCACAGCTGCACCGGCATACCCAGGAGCATCGACCAGACCAGGAGGAGGACGATCAGTTCCTCCGTCCAGAACATCGGCAGGCCGAGCGCATAGCGGTTGACCACCTGGACGAGCGTCAGCACGATCATCGCGGCGAAGCAGCCCGCCGCGATGACCTTGGCGATCCCGACGACGCCGCCGACCAGGTTGCGGATCATCGCCGCGCCGTCACAGCTTGCGGATTGCGTCGAGGACGGCGGTCCCCTTCGATGCCGCGGCGAACTCGTCCTGCAGCTTGGCCAGCGCCTCTGCGAACGGCTTCAGGTTCGGCTCGTTCAGCTGCATCTTGCCTTCGCCGGTCAGCTTGGCGAGCGAGGCCTTCTCGCGCTCGAAGTGCTGCGCCCGCTGCTCGACCACCGCATCCTGCGCCGCCTTGAGAATGAGCTCCTGCTCCGGCTTGGAGAGCTTGCCGAAGAGTGAGCTGCTGATCGCGAAGGAGCCGTCGAGCAGGATGTGACGGGTCATCGAGAGGTATTTGGTGACGTCGTAGATCTTGAAGGTATAGGCGACCTCGGCCGTACCCTCCATCGCGTCGACGACACCGGTCTGCAGCGCGGCATACATTTCAGGCGCCGGGATCGGCGTCGGGATCGCCCCCAGCGTCGAGAAGGTCTTCACGAAGACCGGGGCCTCCGGCAGGCGCACCTTGAGACCCTTGAAGTCGGCCGGCTGCGTGATCGGCTTGCCGCGCAGATAAGTGTAGCGGTAGCCCGTCACCATCCAGTTGACGATTCTGACGTTCGCCTTCTTATCCAGCGAGCTCGCCAGCGAGGCGCCGACCTCGCCGTCGACCGTCCGCTTCCAATGGTCGAAGTCGCGATAGAGATAGGGCAGCGCGACGACGCCGAATTCGGGCACGTAGTTGGCGTAGAGCCCGGACTCGCCGAAGCCCATGTCGAGCGTGCCGATCGAGACCGACTCGATGATCTCGCGCTGTCCCCCCATCTGGGCGGCCGGCAGGACCTGAATGGTGATCGCGCCCTTGGAGGCCTCGGCGACCTTCTTGGCAAAGATCTCGGCAGCGGCATGCTGCTCCGACTGGATCGGCAGGTGATGCGCGAGCCTGATCGTGCGCTTGCTCTGGGCGCGGACGAGGTTTGGCGCCGCGAGTGCGGACATGGCCGCGGCGCCACCGGCAACGAGGCTGCGGCGGTCGATCGTATGCTTGGTCGTCATGATGGTCGTCCTCCCTGACAGTTCTTCTCGTTCGTGTCGTTCGCTACGGCATCACGCTGCCGCCGTTGACCTCGATGATCTGGCCCGTGACGTAGCTGGCGAGCTGCTCGCTCGCGAGGAACAGGACCGCGCCGCTGCACTCCTCGGCAAGGCCTAGCCGGCCCATCGGGATGCCGGCCTCGAGCGATTTCAGCAGCTCGGGCGAGGTATGCGCGTCATGGATCGGCGTCGCGATCACGCCGGGCGCCACCGCATTGACCCGGACGCCGTCGCGAGCGAGTTCCTTCGCCAGCGCCCGCGTAAAGGTTGAGACATAGGCCTTGGTCGAGGCATAGAGACCGGCGCCGGGGCTCGCGCCCGTGCGCGCGGCCTGCGACGTCATGTTGATTATGGCGGCGCCGGGCCGGCCTCGCATGCCGGGCAGGAGCGCGCGCGTCAGGCTCAGCATGGACCGGGCGTTGAGGTGGAAGACCGCGTCGATCAGCGCGTCGTCGGCTTCGCTCAATCGCGCGCGCCGGACGAAGCCGCCGGCGTTGTTGACGAGGATGTCGAGATGGCCGAAGCGGGCGATCACCTCGGCGGCGAGCCGGTTGGTCTCGGCGGTCTCCGAAACGTCGGCCTGGAAAATCTCCGCTTCGCAGCCTTGCGCCCTGACATCGCGCGCCACGGCCTCCGCCGCCTCGCGCTGCGAACGATAGTGGACCGCGACATGGCTACCCTGCTTGGCGAAGGTGCGCGCGATCGCCGCGCCGATGCCCGAGGAAGCGCCGGTGACGAGGACGATCTTGCCTTTGAGGTCCTGCATGGCGCGCCTCGCTCCTCAGCCGCGTGGATAGGGACGGTGGAGCTGGCAGTCGGGATTGAGCCGAACGCCGAAGCCCGGCCGGTCCAGCGCCGAGGTCCTAATCCGGCCGTTCTCCGGCAGCGGCTCGTCGAGCAGCAGCGGATGGAACATCGGCACGATCCGGTCCGCCTGCGGCGCCATCATCAGGAATTCGGCGAAGGGGCTGTTCTGGCGCGTGGCCACGAAATGATAGCTGTAGACGCTGGAGCCGTGCGGGATCGTCATCACGCCATAGGCGTCGGCGAGAGCGCTGATCTTCAAAAGCTCCGTCAAACCGCCGCACCAGCCGACATCGGGCTGGATGATGTCGCAGCAGCCCATCTCAAGCAGCATGCGGAAGCCCCAGCGCGTCGCCTCGTGCTCGCCGGTTGTCACGAGCATGCCGGGCGGGACCGCCTTCTTCAGCGCGGCATAGCCCCAGTAGTCGTCGGGCGAGAGCGCCTCCTCGATCCATTTGAGCCCGTGTTCGGCGCCGGCGCGGGCGAGCCGCGTCGCATAATCGAGGTCGAGCGCCATCCAGCAGTCCAGCATCAGCCAGAAATCGGGGCCGACTTTGTCGCGCATCGCCGCCAGGGCGTCGATGTTGGCCTTGAGCCCTTCGTCGCGCTCGGCCGGCCCGTGCTTGAGCGGCATCTTACCGCCGATGAAGCCGAGGCCCTTGGCGAGGTCCGGGCGCGGACCCGTCGCGTAGAAGACGAGTTCGTCGCGCACGGGCCCGCCGATCAGCGCACAGGCCGGCTCTCCCCTGACCTTCGCCAGGAGGTCCCAGAGCGCGAGATCGACCCCGGAGATCGTGTTCACCACCACGCCCTTGCGGCCGTAATACTGGGTGGCGAAATACATCTGGTCCCAGATCGCCTCGATCTCGGTGACCTTGCGGCCTTCGATGAAGCGGGCCAGGTGCTTCTCGACGATGAAGGCGCCGATCTCGCCGGCCGTCGTCACGGCGAAGCCGACCGTGCCGTCATCGGCCTCGATCTCGATCACCAGCGTGCCGAGGACGTTGAGGCCGAAGGAGGAGCGGGTCTGGCGGTACTCCGGATAGCGCGACATCGGCGTCGCGATCTGGCTGTCGATCCAGTGCCCCCTCTTCTGGTCATGATAGTCCGCCCCGCCGCCGCGGACGATGAAGGCCCGGACATGCTTGATCGTCGGCATCGCCATCGTCGCCCCCTCAGTAGACCGCGCGGCCGCCGGAGAGGTCGAAAACCGCGCCGGTGGAGAAGGCGCAATCCTCCGAGGCCAGCCAGCCGATCATGGCCGCAGCCTCCTCCACCGCAAGGAAGCGGTTCATCGGGATCTTCGAGAGCATGAAGTCGATATGCTCCTGCTTCATCTGGTCGAAGATCTCGGTTTTCGCCGCCGCGGGGGTGATGCAGTTCACCAGGATGCCGGCCTGGGCGAGTTCCTTCGCCAGCGATTTCGTCATGCCGATCAGGCCCGCCTTGGAAGCGGAATAGTGAGAGGCGTTCGGATTGCCTTCCTTGCCCGCGATCGAGGCGATGTTGACGATGCGGCCGTAAGCCCGCTCGATCATGTGCGGGACCAGCGCGCGGCAGGTGAGATACGGCCCGATCAGGTTGACGTCGACGACGCGGCGCCAGGTCGCCGGGTCGAGTTCCCAGAGCTTGCCGTTGCCGCCGGTGATGCCGGCGTTGTTGACGAGGATGTCGACCTTGCCGTGTCGGGCGATCGCGGCCTTCGCTGCGGCACCGACGGATGCCTCGTCGGTCAGCTCGACCACCGCGGTCGAGACCTCACCGGCCGCCGAGAGTTTGTGCGCCGCCTCGGCCAGCCGCGCCGCGTCGATGTCCCACAGGGCGACCTGCCCGCCAGAAGCGAGCACCCGCTCGGCCGCGGCATAGCCGATGCCGCGCGCGCCGCCGGTGATGACCGCGACGCGGCCGTTGAGATCGAGCTGGTTCACGCAGGCATGGCCCTTCATGGGCGGCCGGATGGTCCGGGCCGCCTCGCTTCTGTGTGAAAGCCGACCGATGGGGCAGCCTCCGGCGTCCTCCTGACGGGCTGCGCGTCCTCACCAGCGATCGTCGAGGATCGCCCGGCCACGGCCCGGTATCGACGATGACGCTAGCGGAGCCTGCGATAAGCAAATAATGAAAGTTTCGACATCTGGCATTCCAAGAGGTTATCGTAATGAGCTTCGTGGCATCGCTACCTCGCCAGACGCTCGTCCGCCTGCGCATCCGGCACCTGCTGCTGATTGCGACGGTGGCACGCGTCGGCACGCTGCACCGGGCGGCCGAGGAGATGAACATCACGCAGCCGGCGGTCAGCAAGATGCTGCAGGACGTCGAGGACATCCTGGCCGTCCGCATCTTCGAGCGGCGACCGCGAGGTCTGGTGCCGACGGAAATCGGCGCCTTCGTCGTCGCCTATGCCGAGCAGCTCCTGGTCGATCAGGAGCGCTTCCTGCGCGGCCTGAGCAACCTCAAGCGCGGTGGCTATGGCGCGCTCTCGATCGGCGCGATCATGGCGACCGCTCCCGATATCCTGCCTGCCGCGATCGCCGAGCTCAAGCGCAGGCGGCCGCTGATGACGATCCGGCTGTCGACCACGACCAGCGACGAATTGCTGCGCGGCTTGGAGAAGAACGAGATCGACCTCGTGATCGGGCGCCTGACCGAAGCGCGCCATCACGCGATTTTCGACGTCGAGCCACTTTCGAACGAGAATCTCTGGGTCTTCGCCGCCTTTGACCACCCGCTTGCCGGGCGTCCTGAGGTCTCGCTGGCGAAGATGGAAGCCTATCCCTGGGTCCTGCAGCAGCAGACCAGCCCCATGCGCCAGGTAATCGACCGGTCCTTCGCCCAGGCCGGACTGCCCTCGCTCAACAATCTCGTCGAGACGACGTCGATTTTCGCAACCCTGCAACTCGTACGCCGCGCCGGCATGATTTCTGTGCTTCCCCATACAATCATCGCCGAGGCGGTCGACCGCGGCGAAATCATCCAACTGCCGTTCATTCTCGACAATCCACTCGAGCCATACGGCATCATTCGCAGACGCGGCGAGCCACTATCGGGAAATGCCGAAGATTTCGCCGAGATTGTGAGAGGCTTCATCAAGGCAAGAGCCTAACAGTAAATCGGCGAACAGAGCGGAGCCAGGAGCTATGCCCTAACAGCTCAGATGTGACGCGACTTCAGGCGCGGTTGCAGGTCAATGCTCCCATCCTGTATTTCGCACTTGGTGTTGATTAATTCGCGGAGTTTCGGCAAGCATTACATATCACCATCAGCATACCGGATCTGACTCTAACTCGCTCTCGCAAGGTCGATGGGCGCCACCGGCACGTCACTATTCGGAAATTTTCTAGTAAGTATCCGTGGTTAAGCTGAAGTAAGCGCGCCGAAACTTGCTGCGCGCACCTATGACATGCAATTGTATTGTGCGGTAAGCCGATCGCTTCGTTGGAACCGAGATTCCAAATTCGTTTCGACGGAGGGACGTTCGTAACGATCGCAGCCGATATTGAGAACGCGTGTTCCCTCGGCAATCTACCGGCTCTGCGCGCCGCAAGGACGTGTCCAGCAACGACCGAGATTGGCGGCGACCACGATGTACCGGGTCGCCGGCTCGATCAATCGTTGGACACTCGAAGGGCCGGGATTCATCACCATCTGACCGACAGAGAGAGGCTGGCGACATGAGCCGATGGAACAGCGCAGTTCAATCCCGGTGCCGTAGCGCGTCGACGACGACCTTGAAGGCGGGAAGGTTCTGCCGCCGGCTGGGGTAATAGAGAAAATATCCATCGAAGAAGGGGGACCAATCGTCCAGGACCTGGATCAGCGACCCAGATGCCAACTGTGATTCAACGATGTTCCCCGGTACATAGGCGATGCCATAACCGCTCACCGCCGCATCGATCATGGCGTAGGAATTGTTGAAGGTGAGTTGACCACCGACCCGCACGCGCAGTTCCTGCCCGCCCTTCTCGAATTCCCAGGCATAGAGCCCGCCCGACGTCTCGTGGCGCATGTTGATGCAGACATGGCGGACGAGATCCTGCGGATGTGTTGGGGCGCCGCGCTCTGCGAGATAGCGGGGCGAGGCCACGGCTACCAGCCGCCAATCCGGCCCGATCCGAACCGCGATCATGTCCTTCTCGACACTTTCGCCCAACCGCACGCCCGCGTCGAAGCCTTCTTCCACGATATTCCGAAACGTGCTGTCGAGGATCAGCTCGACGCCGATGTCGGGATAGGATTTGAGCACGGGCTTCAGCTTGGGCCAGACGACGGTTTCAAGGGCGTGGTCGGACAACGTCAGCCTTACCGATCCTGATGGCTTGTCGCGGAACGCCATCAGCGCCGCGATCTCGTCCTCGATCTCCGCCATGCGCGGTGTGATCGTCTGAAGCAGCCTCTCCCCGGCGGGCGTCGTGGCGACATTGCGCGTGGTGCGCGTGAGAAGACGTATCCCCATGCGCGCCTCGAGTTGCTTGATCGTGTGGCTGAGCGTCGACTGAGCGACGCCGATCCGGGCGGCCGCGCGGGTGAAGCTTCGCTCCTCCGCGACGATCCGGAACCAGGTCAAATGGTTGAAGTCCGTTTGCTCCATGCGCCCTTGCTCTCTATGGCTCCGAGATTAATCGACCTGATCGATTAGTCCATTCCAATTGAGGCGGGTAATCGCACGACGCGCGCGAGGCTATATGCGACTCCGAGAAAACATTCGGGAGAATGCGGAGACATGACTGCCGCAACAGCAGAAGCAAGTAGTAAAGAGCCGATCGCGGCCTGGGGCGCGGTCCTGTCGATGGCGCTGTGCGTGGCGATGCTGATCGCCTCGGAATTCATGCCGGTCAGCCTTTTGACGCCGATGGCTGAGGGGCTGCGCGCCACAGAAGGCCAGACCGGGCAGGCCATTTCGATCAGCGGGCTATTCGCCGTCGCGGCGAGCCTGCTCATCACCACCGTCGCCGGAACGCTGAACCGGAAATGGGTGATGGTCGCTATGACCGCCTTCATGCTGGCGTCCCTGGTTCTGGTCGCAATGGCGCCGAACTTCGCCGTGCTGATGATCGGCCGCGCGCTGCTCGGCGTCTGCATCGGCGGTTTCTGGGCGCTGGCCACGGCCGTCATCATGCGCCTTGTTCCGGCAAGCGATGTGCCGCGCGCATTGGCCCTGATGTATGGCGGCCAGGCGATCGCGGCAGCCTTCGCTGCGCCGGTCGGCAGCTATCTCGGCGGGCTGTTCGGCTGGCGTGCCGTGTTCTGGGCGTTGACGCCGATCGTCGCCATCAACCTCGCCTGGCATGTGGTGGCGCTGCCGTCGCTGCCTGCGCACCAGAAGCAGGACTTCCGGGCGATGTTCGCTCTGCTGAAGCGCCCGTATTTCCTGCGCGGGCTCGTTGCCTGCATGCTGTCATGGGGCTCGGCCTTCACCATGTTCACCTATCTGCGCCCCTTTCTGGAGAAGGTGACGGGCGTCGACGTGACGACGCTCTCGGTCCTGCTCCTTCTTCTTGGCTGTGCCGGGTTCATCGGCACCTGGGCAGCAGGGCGCTTTCTGAAGGGCAATGTCGCGCCTTTCCTGAAACTGCCGGCACTTGTGATGGGCGGCGCGACCGTCGGGCTGCTCCTGTTCGGCTTCTCCACCGTGGCCGCAGGCCTGTTCATGGCCATCTGGGGCGCGATGAACACGATGTTTTCCGTGATCTGGATGATCTGGATGTCGCAGAACGCGGATGACGCGCCCGAGGCTGGTGGCAGCCTGATGGTCGCTGCGATCCAGGCCTCGATCCTGCTCGGCGCGGTGGTCGGTGGTCTTCTGCTCGACAGCCTTTCGATCCAGGCCACCTTCATTGGAAGCGTGGTGTTGGCGGTGCTCGCCATCGCGCTGATCGGGAACGGGCAGCGTTTGCTGAAACCGGAATGACAAACAGCGAGGACATACCGATGGACACCCATGACACGAACCTTCGGAAGGCGCCGACGACATCCATGGATCGCCGCGACCTCATGAAACTGACCGGTGCCGGCCTGACGACGCTGGCGATCGCATCGCTTTCCAAGACTTCCAACGCAGAGGCTCAAAGCATGTCAGCGGAATGGGACAAGACCTTCCCCAAGAGCGAGAAGGTCGATCATCAGAAGGTCACCTTCAGGAATCGCTACGGCATCACCCTGGCGGGCGATCTTTATCTGCCCAAGGACCGCGCCGATCGGCGGCTGGCGGCGCTGGCCATCGGCGGTCCGTTCGGAGCGGTGAAGGAACAGTCCTCGGGCCTGTACGCGCAAACCATGGCGGAGCGCGGATTCGCCACGCTGGCTTTTGATGGGTCTTTCACCGGTGAAAGCGGCGGCGAGCCGCGCAATGTCGCCTCGCCCGACATCAATACCGAGGATTTCAGCGCCGCGGTCGACTATCTCGGCCTACACCCCTCGGTCGATCGCGAGCGGCTCGGCATCATCGGCATTTGCGGCTGGGGCGGCATGGCCTTGAACGCCGTCGCCGTGGACAAGCGGGTCAAGGCCGTCGTCGCCAGCACCATGTACGACATGACCCGCGTCATGTCGAAGGGCTACAATGACAGCGTGACGCTCGAACAGCGCGCGCAGGCGCTCGAGCAGTTGAGCCGGCAGCGTTGGGAAGACGCTACGAACGGAGCTCCGGCCTACCAGCCGCCTTACAACGAGTTGAAGGGCGGCGAGGCGCAGTTCCTGGTCGATTATCACGACTATTACATGACGCCGCGCGGCTACCATAAGCGCGCGGTCAACTCCGGGAACGCCTGGACCCGGACCACGCCGCTCTCGTTCATGAACATGCCGATCCTGAGTTACATCAAGGAGATTTCGCCGCGACCGGTCCTGTTCGTCCACGGCGAAAAGGCGCACTCGCGATACTTCAGCGAAACCGCCTACGCAGCCGCTGCGGAGCCGAAAGAACTGATGATCATCCCGGGCGCCAGCCATGTCGATCTGTACGACAAGGCGGACGTTATCCCGTTCGACAAGTTGACGAGCTTCTTCAACCGGCACCTGGCCGCCTGACGGAAGGTGAGACTGCTGGGGGAGCAGAGCTCCGCGCCCCGCTCGTCCCATAACAGGAGGAACTGGAATGACACAGCCGAGGATTTCACGTCGCACATTGCTGGCGGGCACCGCGGCCAGCCTCGCTGTTCATTCCGTCGCTGGCGCGCAGACCGATGTGCCGTCGAATAGGAAAGGAACCGCCATGCGCCTCAGATTCGTCTTTGCGGATCAGGACTTCACGGCAACGCTGGAGGATAATCCTTCAGCGCGCGATCTCTTCTCGATGCTGCCGCTGGACGTGACGATCGGCGACTATTCGACAAACGAGAAGATCGCCTACCTGCCGCGAAAACTAACCGAGGAAGGCAGCGGCCGCTTCGGCAACGAGGCGATCGGTGACCTCTGCTACTACGCGCCCTGGGGGAATCTGGCGATGTTCTACGGCCCCTATCGCTGGTCGCGCGGCCTGATCAGGCTCGGCCGCCTCGACGAGGGAGCCCGGCCGCTGCTCGTGCGCGGCGAACATAAGCTGCGCGTCGAACCCCTGTCCTGACCCGAAGGAGGCCGCCATGGAAATCTATCGCGCCGGGCAAACGCCCTCCCGTCCCGGTCCATCCGACTGGTTCACCGGTCGCGTCCGCATCGACGCCCTGTTCAATCCGGCGGCTCCCGATCGCGTGCAGGGCGCACACGTCACCTTCGAGCCGGGTGCCCGCACGGCCTGGCACACCCATCCGCTCGGCCAGACGTTGATCGTGACGTCCGGTCTCGGCCGCGTCCAGCGCGAGGGCGGACCTGTCGAGGAGATCCGCCCCGGCGACGTCGTCTGGTTCGAACCGGGCGAAAAGCACTGGCATGGTGCATCGCCCGAGATCGCCATGACCCATATCGCGCTCCAGGAGGTCAAGGACGGCAAGGTCGTCGACTGGATGGAGCATGTCAGCGACGCCGAATACGGCGCCTGAGAAACCCCATCATCAAATTCGGAGAACTGCCATGATCAAGGACAAGGTCATCATCATCACCGGAGCATCGTCGGGCATCGGCGAGTCGACCGCGAAGCTGCTGGCGAGCAAGGGCGCGAAAGTCGTTCTGGGCGCGCGGCGGGCCGAGCGACTGAAGCAGATCGCGGATGAGATCGCGGAGAGCGGCGGCCGGGCCGTTTACCAGGAACTGGACGTCACCAGGCAGGCCGACAACGACGCCATCGTGAAGCTGGCCAAGGACACGTTCGGGCGCGTCGACGTCATCTTCCTGAACGCTGGTCTCATGCCGAACTCGCCGCTGTCCGCGCTGAAGACCGACGACTGGCACCAGATGGTCGACGTCAACGTCAAGGGCGTCCTCAACGGCGTCGCGGCCGTGCTGCGCACATTCACCGCGCAGAAGTCCGGACAGGTGATCACCACCTCGTCGGTCGCCGGGCTCAAGGCCTATCCGGGCGGTGCGGTCTATGGCGGCACCAAATGGTTCGTGCGCGATTTCATGGAGGTCCTGCGCATGGAATCCGCCATGGAGGGAACGAACATCCGCACCGCGACGATCTACCCGGCTGCAATAAACACGGAGCTCCTCGACACGATCAGCGACAAGGGCACGGCCGAATCCATGCAGGGCATCTATGCCAAATACGGCATTTCGCCGGAGCGGATCGCCGACGTCGTCGCCTTCGCCATCGACGCACCGGAAGACACCACGATCAACGAGTTCACGGTCGGGCCGGCCAACCAGCCCTGGTGATCCGCATCGTCGCGAAAACATGCGCCGTAGGTGAACGGCGCGTTTCGAGGCCCTGCTGCGTGTGACGATCGCGCAGCCAACAATCAGGAGAAATCCGATGGACTACACGCATCTTGGCCGCACCGGCCTCAAAGTCAGCCGCGTCGCGCTCGGCACGATGAATTTCGGCGAGCTCACCGATGAGGCTACCAGCTTCGCCATCATGGATGAGGCGCTGGAAGCTGGCATCAACTTCTTCGATACCGCCGACGTCTATGGCGGGCCGCAGTCGCCCGACATGGCGAAGGGCTACGGCACGTCCGAGGAGATCATCGGCAACTGGCTGGCGCAGGACGGCACGCGTCGCGACAGGATCGTGCTGGCCACTAAAGTCTATCAGCCGATGGAAACCGGCCCGAACGACAAGTACCTGTCGGCCTATCACATCCGCCGCGCCTGCGAGGCGAGCCTGAAGCGGCTGAAGACCGACCACATCGATCTCTACCAGATGCACCATATCGACCGGGCGACGCCGTGGGAAGAGATCTGGCAGGCGATGGAGCAGTTGATCCGCGAGGGCAAGATCACCTATGTCGGCTCCTCGAACTTCGCCGGTTGGGATATCGCCACCGCGCAGCTGACAGCCGCCTCGCGCAACCTGCTGGGGCTGGCCTCCGAGCAGAGCCTTTACAATCTCACGCAGCGGACGATCGAGCTGGAGGTGATCCCGGCGCTGCGCCATTTCGGCATCGGTCTCATTCCCTGGAGCCCGATCGGCATGGGGCTGCTGGGCGGCGTATTGCAGAAGATCTCCGAAGGCCGCCGGGCGACGCCGGGCCTGCAAGCGCAGATCGCGAAGAAGCGTCCGCAACTGGAAGCCTATGAAAGGCTCTGCCGCGACTTGGGTGCCGCGCCCTCGGACGTCGCATTGGCCTGGCTGCTGCACAATCCGGCCGTGACCTCCGTCATCAGTGGTCCGCGCACCGTCGAGCAACTGCGCCAGAACCTGAAAGCGCCATCGCTCAGGCTCTCCGACGAGACGCTGACGAAGCTCGACAAAATCTGGCCGGGTCCGGGCGGGGAAGCGCCGCAAGCCTACGCCTGGTAACGCTCATCAAATGGCTCCGACCGAATGACACCCTCGCCATCACCGTCGACACCATCGCCTTCGGTCGCCGTGACCCTGCTGCCGATCATGGCCGCGGTGCTGGCCGGGTTCGTCGTCATCGGTGCGGCGTTGCCCGTGCTTCCGCTGCACGTCAGCCACAATCTCGGCTTCGGTAGCGTCGTCGTCGGCGTGGTCGCCGGCGCGCAGTTCGCCGCTTCCCTGATCTCGCGCGTTTGGTCGGGTTCCTTTTCGGATGCGAACGGCGGAAAAAGAGCCGTTCTGATCGGCCTGGCGACCGCAGCGGTAGCGGGGCTTCTCTATCTTCTGTCCGTGGCCGCGGAGAGCTCGCCTGCCCTCTCCGTCTCGATCCTTGTCGTGGGACGCGCAGTGCTCGGCGGGGCAGAGAGCTTCATCATCACGGGCGGCGTGGCTTGGGGTTTGGCGATTGTTGATCCCGGACATTCCGGCAAGGTCATCGCCTGGGTCGGCACTGCAATGTTTGCGGCGCTGGCCTTCAGCGGTCCGTTCGGGTCCATCCTGTTCACATCCTGCGGCTTCGTCGCGATCGGGCTTCTGACCGCGCTTTTGCCGCTTCTCGTGTTGGTGTCACTGTTGCGAACGCCGGATCCCCGACGGCAAGTGCGGCAGAGGAAATCCAATGTAAGGGCCGTCATCGGTACGGTTTGGCTGCCCGGTCTCGGCGCGGCTCTCGCCAGCATCGGCTACGGCGCGATCCTGGCCTTCAGCTCCCTTCTATACGCCGACAAGCAGTGGCAACCCGTCTGGCTCGGATTCACGGCGTTCGGCGCGGCCCTGATCGCAGCGCGTGTGCTCTGCGGCCATCTTCCGGATAGATACGGGGGCGCGAAGATTGCCCTGCTGTTCGTGCTGGTTCAGTCGGCCGGCCTGCTGATCATGGGGCTCGCGGGAACCAGCCTGCTTGCCTCGTTGGGCGCCGCGCTGGCTGGCTTCGGCTACTCGCTTGTCTATCCAGGGCTCGGCGTAGAGGCCGTCGGAGGCACAGCATCCCAAGATCGTGGCCTTGCAATGGGGATCTACACGGCCTTTCTGGATGTCGCGATGGCCTTTGGAAGTCCGGCGCTCGGATGGATAGCCAGCCAGCAAGGCCTGTCTATGGTCTTCGTGATCAGCGCGGCTGTCACGCTCGGTACGGCGGTCATTGCGGCGGCGCTGCTGAGGACCTCTCGATCGACCGCTTCGTAGGGTCGGTCGTGCTCGGGCGAGAACTGCGCGAAGCTCAGACCCAGCGCGCCTATAGGGCTTCGTCGGCGACGCCGATTTCGCCATTGGGACTCTCGACCTCATCCGCGAGGTCGTCCAGCTCGTCTCGCACGATCGGAATGTCTCCCGCCAGCAACCGCTCCTTGCTGAGCAGGCCGGCGTCCTCGAGCGCCTCCATGTCCGGCAGATCGCGGAGCGTGTCGAAGCCGAAATGCGACAGGAACTCCTTCGTGGTGACATAGGTATAGGGCGCCCCTGGTTGAGGCGATCGCGGGCCGGCAGCGATGAACCCCAGACCGCGCAAATGCCCGATCGTGTCGCGGCTGACCTCTTTCCCGAAGAACTGTCCGAGCTCGCCGCGGGTGATCGGCTGGAAATAGGCGATGCACATCAGGATCAGGCTCTCGGCCGACGAGATGGATTTCGTCTCCGGGCCGAGGGCGCCGACCGCCGTGCGGATCGCACCGGCAAAATTCCGTTTCGTGCGGTGCTGCCAGCCGCCGGCGACCGCGACCAGCTCATAGGGGCGGCCGGCGAGCTCGTCGCGGATGTCGTCGATCAGGAGGTCGATGCTGCAGTCGCGGCCAACGACCCGGGCGAGCGTTTCGCGACCGACAGGCTCGGGCGAGGCGAAGATCACGGCCTCGACCCGGCCCATCCATTCGCGCCAGCGCAGTTCCGGCGGCAGGTCCGTGAGCTCGGGGTCGAACAATTCTTCGGTTTGAGCCCGCCTTGCCATGGTCAGAGCCCGTAGAGCCGGAAGCTGGCGCGCCCAGACAATTCGCGAACGGCGGCAAGCTCGGACAGCCTGTCAAACAGGCGTCGCGCACCCCAGCGGGTCAGGCTAGCCGTCTGCAGAGTGCCTGACACGGCGTCGTTATCGAGCAGAAGGCGGACCACCTCCCCTGCCCCTTTAGCGCGCAGCTTCGGCGCGACGGCGACCAGTTGAGCCGCCCGTGGAGCGATCTCGGCGGCGAGACGGCAGGCTTCCGCTGATGCCATGGCAAGCGCGACACATACCGCGCGCTCGAACCCCTCCCCTCCCGGTCGGATCCGACCGCGCCCGCCTGGGCCACGGTAGGCGGCGCCGCGCGCTTGCATCCCCAGCATCGGCACACCGACCGGCCAGCGCATCCGGGCCGCGATGGCGAGGTCAGCCAGCCACCAGCCAAGAAGCTCGGCGTCAGGACTGATCCGCTGGACTTCCGCCATGATGGCCGCGGCAATCAATGGGGCCGGCCGGGTCGATCGACCGTAATCGGCAATCGTGGCCGCCAACTCGCCGAGCTCGTCCGTCCAGCGCAAGCCGAGCAAGCCGACAATCGACCTGATGCCGTCCGGGCTTAGCTCCGGCGCACGGTCGGCGAGACGCCTCCAGGCGGCGAGCAGGTTCCCTGCCGGCCCCGGATCGCCGCCCCCGGAACGCAGGTGCCAGGCATCCCGAATCTGCCGCTCGTCCTCCGTTCGCCCTCCTGCGCCGGCGGCGGTAGCAGCACATTTCAGCGCGAGCCGCTGACGCCACGCGCCCGACCATGGCGGCGCGGCGCGCACCAGATTGTCCAGTGAATTCAGGGCCGCGCCGGCGAGGAAGGCCGCTTCGACGTCGCTTTCGATCACCCCGCGCGGGATCGCCCAGCCGGGGACGGCCAGGGACGAGAGCGCAGAGATCGTGTTCGACTCAGTCCTTTGCATCGACCGGAAGGATAAACCAAACGTGCGCTTAGTGCCACCATCTGGCATCAAAACCGCACGGCCCGTCGAATTATAAAAACGTCCGATAATCTTGCATTATCGGACGTTTCTGACATTATAGAGAGAGTCCAACGAATCTGGGCGAAATCGCCCCTGGATCGCTGGAATTTGCGGCGTTGGCCCGTCAGGAATCGCCCCTATATAGCTAGACAGTCTAGCCAGGAGCACGCAGAAATGGAATGGCCGCTGCAGGACGCCAAGAACCAGTTCTCCCGGGTCGTCCAGAAGGCGCGCAGCGAAGGCCCGCAGATCGTCACCTTGCGCGGCGAGCGCGCCGCCGTGGTGCTGTCAGCCGCCGACTACGACGCGCTGCGCGCCGGCCGGCCGAGCCTGGTCGATGACCTGCTCGCCGGCCCGGACTGGGACGAGGATTTCGCCGAGGCCGTCGCCGCGCGCGCGAAGACGCCGAGCCGCGACGTCGCGCTCTGATGTACCTCGTCGACACCAACGTCGTCTCCGAGGCCCGGCGCGGCTCGCCGCAGGCCCTCGCTTGGCTGCGCTCGGTCGATCCCGGCGGCGTGCATCTCAGCGCCTTGACGCTCGGCGAGATCATGCGCGGCATCGCGCTGAAGCAGAGATCCGACCCGAAGGCGGCCGGGCACCTCGCCGAATGGCTGCGCAAGCTTCGCCACGACCATGCCGACCGCATCCTGCCGGTGACCGATCAGATCTCGGTCGAATGGGGCCGCATCGCCGCGATCCGCCCGCGCGGTGACATCGATGGCCTGATCGCCGCCACGGCGATCGTGCACGACCTGATCCTCGTCACCCGCAATGTCGCGGACTTCGAGGATACCGGCGCGTCGGTCGTCAACCCCTGGGAGACCGCGAGCTGATGCAGGTGATCGCCGAGCATCGCCAGACCGCGCGAGCGCCCCTACTCCTTCGGCATGAGGCCGCGTTCGATAAAGTGCCCATACATCTGTGGGTACGGCATCGAGGCCGCGATCGCAGGGTCCATCTGCTTCAGGACCACGGGCTCGCTTTGCGGGCCGGGCCAGAGTTGGATCCGATAGTGGTCATCGTCCAGCTCGCTGTCCCCGTCCTCAATTTCCCTCAAGCCGCCGTAGGAAACGCGGACCCGATAGGTGCCGGGCGCGAGCTCGAAGCGCTTCGCCTCCTTGAACTCGGAGGCCCCGTCGCTTCCGAGGCGCAAACCGTCGGCGCCGACGTGGATCGCAGCTTCGACAACATGCTCCCAGCCGTCAAAGCCCTCGGGTGGCGCGCGCTCGGAGATCTCGACGGTGAAGGGGACGTCCCATTCCCGCACCGTGAAGATCGTCAGGGCGCCGTCGCGAGAGCCGAGCATGCGCAGGCTTTCGGCAGGGGTCAGCTCGGCCGGCAACGTGCGCGCTTCGGGCGCTTCGCCCACGAGGTAGACGAGAGAGAACTCGGCGTCGAACACCAAATCATATCGGCGCGTGTCCATGTTGGGTCACTCCCGCAAGCGGATTGTATCGTCTCGGCCCGCCACCACTACCAGTTGCGCGCCACGGAGGTAAATTGATGACCGCGGACCCAGGCGGCGAAGACAACCGGATCGACGCAGGTGCCCCCTCCCCTCTCCCGGCTGTTTCGGACACAGCGTCGTCGTCCGTGCTGCCGGCTCATCTCGAGAAGCTCGCCGACCGCGCCCGCGACTATGTCGATGCTGCGAGCTCGGCAAACACCCGCAAGGCCTACGGTTCCGATTGGCGGCACTTCTCGGGGTGGTGCCGGCGCCAAGGGCTTGAGGTGTTCCCGCCCTCCCCTCAGGTTGTCGGCCTCTACATCACCGCCTGCGCCTCCGGCGCCGCCACGGCCGACCGCAAGCCGAACGCCGTCTCGACGATCGAACGGCGATTGTCGGCCCTGGCGTGGAACTACACGCAGCGCGGCACGCCGCTCGACCGGAGCGATCGGCACATCGCGACCGTGCTCGCGGGCATCCGCAACACTCATGCGGCCCCGCCCCGCCAGAAGGAGGCGGTCCTGCCTGAGAACGTCATCGCGATGCTGGAGACGCTCGATCGCGCGTCGCTACGGGGGTTACGCGACCGCGCCATGCTGTTGCTGGGTTTCGCCGGTGGCCTGCGCCGATCCGAGGTCGTCTGCCTCGACCTCCATCGCGACGACACGGAGGATGGTGGCGGATGGATCGAGATCCTCAAGAAGGGCATGATCGTCACGCTGCGCGGCAAGAACGGTTGGCGCGAGGTCGAGATCGGTCGCGGCTCGTCGGACGCGACCTGCCCCGTGGTGGCACTCGAAACCTGGCTGAAGCTGGCGAAGATTGGCCACGGCCCCCTCTTTCGGCGCGTGACCGGAAAGGGCAAGAACGTCGGCCCGGACAGGCTGACCGACAAGCAGGTGGCTCGCCTGGTTAAGCGGACCGCGCTCGCCGCCGGGGTCAGGGGCGATCTTACCGAGGGCGAGCGAGAGCAGAAATTCGCCGGCCATTCGCTGCGCGCCGGTCTCGCCTCCTCGGCCGAGGTCGACGAGCGCTACGTCCAGAAGCAGCTCGGCCATGCCAGCGCGGAAATGACTCGTCGCTACCAACGGCGCCGCGATCGCTTCCGGGTCAATCTGACCAAGGCCGCGGGGCTATAGTCCCCTCCCCCGTGTCCCAATCGATACTCAGCGCCAGGACAATTGATCCTTGGGAAGCCGACCGCTCGGGTCGATGACGTTCACCTGGTGCGGCAGATCCGGGCCCCACTCCCAAAGCACGAGGTTGAGGTCGTTCGCTTCTGCGCCCGGCGCGAAGCTTGGGACGCATATGCCGGCGAAACCCTGCGCCTTAAGCCGGTCATGGACCGACCACGATGCCGGACGATCGCCGTCGGCAAGAGCCGTGGCCCAGGCGCAAGCCATCTCATCGAGCTCGATCGAATACGCCGCCCTCCCCTGCTCCGTCGTCAGATCGGCGACATCCTCACAGTCAATCTCGTAGGAGCACAGCACGCACGGGTCGACCCGGTGCGCAAAGCCCTGATTGGCTTCCTTGATTGCCGTCATGATGCTCAAGCCGAGATAGAGCGCAGGAACGCCTTTCGGATTGAAACGCGCGCCTCTGATCGCGGCTCCGTCTCCCGATATCGGTTTGAAAGCCCAACGAGGATCGTGTGCCCGATAGCAGGTCGCGACGAACCTCACGCAAATCCGCCAAGAGCCATGTGATCGAGATAATCCCGAACAGCCGCGGCCTTACCCTCCTTGACCAGCGCTTCGGCGGTCCGCCCGCCAAACGCCGGCAGGGGCTGCGCACGATACCAGGCCATGGCCTGCTCCTTGCCGCCGGCCCATTCCGAGACGCGGCTGATGATTTCCAGCATTTCACGGAGCCGCCCCTGGGCCTTCCGCGCGCCGCTACGCTCAGCCCGATAAAGCGTCTCCCGCGCAAGGCCAGCAGTTTCGGCAAGCTGGGTCTTGGACATGCCGAATCCGTCGGCGAGCTGATTGATTGCAATCCGGCCTGCTCGATCCATAAACGACAGGACCAACGGTTCGGTCTGCAGCGGGATCTTTGCCACGTGGGACATCGTCGCCACCTTATGCCATATCCAGATACATATTCCTACGGCGAAACATATGACGTCAGCCAGTCGAATTCAACCCCGTCCAAGTGCTTGGCCGCCCTTCGAGATAGTGCCAACGACGTGGCGAGAATCCCTGCCGAGCCTGACGTCATTCGGCAGCATGCTTGAAATCGATCTCTGCGTTGAGATCTTCGCAGCTAGGTGCGACCTCAGCCGCCTCGACAGTTGCGATCTCCGTCTCGCTCAGTTCTACGGTTCGCTTGGCGCTCTTCCGGCCCTGCATCGGTAGCGTATCTTCGAAGCGCGTGTGCTGGCGACCATCGAGCTCGACAGCGCCGATGTTGGCGCAGGACCGGACTCTCAGGCGCAGGGGAATGTTGTTGCCCGGGCCGAGCTGGTTCATCAGCCAGCCGACGCAGTAGGCGTCCTCGCAAGGCGGGTGCTCGTGACAGGCCATGACATGGCCGGTGTCGCTCAGCGAATCCGGCTCGGCGATCGTCTTGACGAGCGCTCGATGCAAATCCTCGCTATAGCCGTCAGGGATGTCATGAGGGTTCGTCGACACCTTCCAAGGGCACTTCGCGCACTGGCGTACGCGTTTCAATCTCCAGGTCACCCCTTGATATCTCCGTGAAAATCACCGAAGCAGCGGCAAGATCGTCGCCGCGGCAATTACCACGACGATCGCGCTCCGGATGAGGATCCCGTTGATGCGAGCCATCGAGGCTTCCGCGTTTTCAGGCGTGCGCATGACAATCGCCTCCCTGTGGATGCCAGCTTCCCGCAAGACACAGGTCCGGACAATCGCCATCTTGCTTCCTGGCGCAGTTGACCCGGAGCTGTTGCCGGTCGGCAACGAGAGCGATGTCCCCGAGCAGCGTCGCGCTCATCTCGCGCCATCGACGAGCCGATAGCCGCGCCGGGTTTTTCTGACCAGCCAGTCGTCCAGCGCTTCGGCTGCCTCGAGAACATCGCCATAGAGATCCAACCGGCGGCGACTGGTTCGACCCCAGCGCCCCCATTCCCGCACGAGCGCCGCGTCCCCGAACAGCGTCGGCTCGATCGAGAGCACGTAAAAGCGCGCCATGTTGTGCTCCGGCTCGGTTCGATCCAGCACGAGCATCTGCAGGCGGGCCGGTGTCGTTTCAAGAGCGCTGTCCATGCGCGCATGTCACGCTCACGCATGGGCCCGGTCCAACACAAAGATTGAATCGATCTCGCGACAACGATTCACGCGCTTGATGGAACGCGCCACTCTAAGCACGCTGCTTCACGCGCTTGCGACTGCCGATCAGCGCCATCAGCATCGGCCCGAGCGAGAACTCGCCGGCCTCGGCCTTGCGTGTCAGCCCGCGCAAATAGCCGCCGGCACTGGTGATCGCCTCGCCCCGCTGAAGAATGGCCGCCACGACGACGGCCGCTTCGCCTTCGCCCATCACGGACTGCGCATCGAACCAGGCGCTGGGACTGATCCCTAGCATCGGCCGAACCACAGCGACCGCCGCCTGGAAGTCGCGCCAGTTGCTGATCCCGCCGCGGCTGTAGTCGATGATGTCGGGACAGGCGTCGAGAACCAGCCCCAAGGGATACGTTCGAACCGGCATCCGCTCCGGCTCAGGATCGATCACGACAATCGCCCCCGGGCTCTCTGGAGAGCAAGGTTCAAGATCAGTAAGGGGATCTGGTTTTGAATTCTGTATGTGACGCTCAGAATGAGACTCATTGCCGCTCGGATTCTGAGTTTTAATGTGATTTTCCAGCAGGTTGAGGATCTCGTCGGCGAGGAGCGACAGCTCGGTGGCAATTCCCTCGAGGATGGCGAGCGGCGCAGAGCGCGGAATCCGGCCGGCAATGCCCCGGTAGATCTCATGGAGCTCGGTCCAATCGGCCGGCCCCTGGCCATTCCGGCGCGTCGGAACGCCCTCGTAAATGCCGGTCGCGATCATCTTGATGATATCCCGCCGGCAGATCGTAATCCGCTCGCGGGCGAGCTTGAGAGCGCGCTCCTCGGCCAGGACCTCTTCCGCCAGCGCCTCGAATTCCTCGGCGCGGACGACGAGCGGAGCCAGGTCGAAGCCGAAGGCGAGCTCGATCTCCCCTGCCCGGTCCTTACGAGCGTACCGCTTCCCGTTCGGGCTATCGCGCCGAATAATCAGGCCGCAGTCGACAAGGACTGCGAGGTGGCGCCGCAGCGTCGCCGGCGGCATGCCGTGTGCGCGCAGGCAAAGCTGCTGGTTGGATGGAAACACGACCAGGCCCTCGCCCGTCAGAACCGTCTCCGGATGGAATGTCAGTAGTGCGTTCAGCACGGCCAATGCGCGCTCGGTCACGCCTAGCCGGTTCTTGGCTGTGCAGATCGCCCGAAAGATATTCCACTTATGGACCGCCTTTTCCGGCAGCCGTTCCTTGGCGTCCGCCTGGCTTGCTACATGGGCGAGCGTCAGCATTCGCCGCCCAAAGGGCGTCGTTACGACATGAGTTCGCATTCTCTTTCACCTATCGTTAGGCAAAAGAAATCCGCTCGCCGAAGGCGCTGAAAGTGCATCAGCACTTGACGGTGATTCGGGGAAATGCGATTCTCTAGTCGTCACACCAAGAGAAGGGCTTCCGGAACACCGTTTCGGGGGCCTTTTTCTTTTGCGGGCTAACCCTTTCCTTCACCATTGCGCTGCTGGAACTCGCCGTAGAGCCGCTCGAGGTTCTCGGCGATAAATCGGCCGAACTGGACGCTGTCCTTCGCTTTGAAGGCAACAGAAAACGCGCGTCCCGTATCGGTGATCTCGGCGGCAACACCCTGATCTCGGGCCTGCCATTTCTCCTTCGCAGGCTTTGCCGGCGTGCCGCGTCGTTGGCGCGACTTGGATTTCATCTCCGCCTGCGCGCGCTCGAAGCGAAGCTCGGACGACAGGTCACTGAAGCCTGGCTCTGCAACGAGAGACAGCGCGGCCGCACGGCCATCCGGGCTTTCAACGAGCTGCGCAAATTCGAGCCAACGGTCACGCCCAATGGTCTTGCTCGGACCTATCGCAACCGCCAACTCCTCCGGCACACGGCTTGAAACCGAGAGCATGCGCGTGAGCATAGGGGCATCGACAGACAGGGCCGATTGTATCGTCGGCCGTTCGTAACCTTGATCGAGCAAACGCTGCGCGAAGAAAGCGCGCTCGATAAACGAGAGATTTTCACGCGCGGAGTTCTCTTGCCCCTGCGCGATGACATGCTCATCATTCGTGATCGTGCGGACAACCGCTTTGACCTTGCGACCGAGCTCCCGGGCTGCGCGAGCGCGACGATGGCCAAAGACAATTTGATAGCGGCCTTGTCCAACCGGGTGAGGGCGCACCAATATCGGAGTGTCTTGACCGCGCCCGCGGATCGCCTCGACAAGCTCGTCGAACGCCGCATCATCTTCCATTCGGTCCGCTACGAAGGAGTTATCGATCAGATCGGGATCGATCTCGATGACGGACTCGCCCTCGACAATCTGGTCGGCACGGGCAGCCTTTTCAGCAAGCTCCCCGATCGATGCCAATATGTTTCGGGTGGCACCTTGTGCAGTGTAGCCTCGCGGCGCCGGGCGGTCGCTTTCACGCCCGTCGGCCTCCTTGATGTTCCGGAAGATATCGCGGCGAGCCATAACGGAAGTCCCACATCCCTATAAAGCGTTGATCCTACGTGCAAAACTTCAGTTCTGTACGGCTGACAATTCCATTCTCACGGCGTTCTGCCCCAAGCGCCGAGAACAAGTTCCGCCACCTCGCCATTTACAGCATCAAGCGATTCCCGAGCCCGGTCGTAGGTCGCCGAAACGAATTTCGTCCGCTCAACCTCGTAGAGCGACTGCTTGGTCAGCCCGGCATCCGAGATCGCGGTCGATTTCACCATCGGATTCTTCATCATCTGCCGCGCGAACATCGACTGCATCAGACCGACCATCTCCTGCTGCGGCACATCGCCGGGCTCATAGCGGGTCACGAGATAGCGAAACCAGTCGAGAGAAACCGTCGCCCCCGCCGTTTCGATGCTCTTGAGAATCTCGCCGAGCATCAGGAGGAACTGGCTCATCGACATGACGTCGAGCATCTGTGGATGCACCGTGATCAAAACCGCTGTAGCAGCCGCGAGCGCTGTCAAGGTCAGGTAGCCAAGCTGGGGAGGGCAGTCGATGATCACTACATCGTAGTCGTTATCGACCTCGCGAAGCGCCGCGCCGATGCGCGTGTAAAAGGATTTGCCCGCAGAGGGGTCTTTCGCATGCATGGCGACGGGCGTCTCGTACTCGAATTCCTGGAGCTCGAGATTTGCGGGAACGATGTCCAGCCCCGGAAAGTTCGTGGCCCGCCGAACCTCTGTTATCGACAGCCGTTTCTCGTCGTAGCGCAGGGCATCGTAAAATGAGGGGTTCCCGTCGAGCTCCGGCTGAATGCCGAACAACGCTGTCAGCGAGGCTTGAGGGTCCAGGTCGACTGCGAGGACGCGAAAGCCACGCAGAGCGAGATACTCCGACAAATGCACGGCAGTTGTCGTCTTACCTGACCCCCCTTTGAAATTGACCACCGACACAACCTGGAGCTTCTCGCCGGGGCGGCGACGGGGCGAACGGTCGAGGAGGTCCCGCAGCTCGTTCATCTGCTCTGCGGTGTAGTAGCGTCGGCCAGTCGGCGTGACGAACGGCTCGGAGCCCTTGCCCTGCAAATGAAGCTTCTTAATGTAGCTCTGCGAGACACCAACAAAATCGGCGGCTTCCGCAAGACTGAAGCGACGCAACGTCTTTTGGGCATCTGGTGGAAAGCTCTCCATGCGCAACATGTCGAGCCGCCGCGAAATCTCACGGCTTTGCTGCAAGATGGTATCAGAGAAGCCGAACTCCGGCATCTGAACGGGCAGAGTCGCGCTCATCAGGCTCTCGCGGACTAGAAACGATAAATTCCCAATTTTTGGAAATTATCGGGAATATCCCGCGATTCTAAGCGCCCGGCAAGGGAATTTGGGTTAATGAAAGGTTAATGTCGATAGCGTCCGATCGGCTCGTTAGCCGTGGAAGCGGCCATTTCTTGTTTTAGAACAACAAGATACGTTACCAGTAGGATGCATTGCTATCGATGGAGCGCTAACACTTTTATCAGGCCCATGGCCTCGTGCAGGCCTCGGCGACTAGAGGGATTGCCAATCCACCAAGCCGACTCACCGACCTCTCTCGAGAATCGCACTACCGCGAATTCCTGAACTGGGACGTCACGGCCCGCAACGGTCACGAGAGCGATGCCTCCGACGACCGCCCCATCCGACCGACATCCTGGTGCTCTCGGGATGGAACAAGGTCGTCGGTTCGGTCCAACTGTTGCCGGCGACCAGCTCTACGCTGCTCGGCGCCCTGTTCCCCGTGATCGGCAACTCAGGCTTGTTGAAGCCGCACGCGACCATCGTCGAGAGCTCGCGCTTCTGCGTCGACACCTCCCATGAGATCGGGAGGGCAGGGGAGGTGTTGCATAACGCGACCTGGACGATGTTCGCCGCGATCATCAAGTCGTCGATGTCCGGGCTATTCCGTGCTCGTCAAAACAACGGATCTGCGCATCGAGTGAATCCTGCGCCGCGCCGGCTGGCCGATAACACGGATCCGAGAGCCCAAGGCGGTCGGAACACGACGGCTGTCGTCGGCCTTTTGCCGACGGACCTCACAAGCCTCGAGCGCGTTCGCCCGGTCGGCTATCCCTCGATGATCGGCACGATCGCGCGGGCGGCCTGACGAGTCGTCGTGACGTTGACGCAATTGCGATCCCATCCGCACCTGATCGGGAATTACAGGAGGCTCCCGAAGACCAGCTCTACGTCGTGGCAGAGGATGCGACGGTCGCCGAGATTATGCTCAACCTGACGGCAGGTTTCTCATCGAACGGCTCGGCCGCGGCATGGCGCCAACCGGCGAGATGTCGCCGGCCACGACCGAGATCGTCATCTGCAGCGCCGGAGTCGGCTGGCAACAGGAGAAAATCACCAACCAGAGGGGAGGGTGAGCGCGATGTTGAAAGCTCCCACCTCCGTCCAGCCGGCCCGCGCCGCCACGCCCCTTCTCGCCGCCGCCCTTCTTTCGGATGCCAGACATTCGGTTCGGACGGCGTCACCAGCAGCAGCGCACCAGCTGAATTGCCGGCGTCAGCCGCCCCGGCCGTGGCTGGCGACCTCGTACCGCGGCTGGTCGAGCAGATCGGACGGGGCACAGCCACGATCGTGTTGAAGCCGGATAGCTCGACCCTTGGTAGCGCGCTGGAAACCTCGCTCAGAACCTGGGGCTATGCCGTGACAAGCGATCAGGATGCGAAGAAGTACGCCAGGGCGATCGGGCTTGCCTATGTCCTCGCGCCGGTGGACGAGCAGGTACTAGCCGGCTGTCGACGCGAACTGTCGAGATCGGCCGCATCTACATGACGACAGGCGCCGGCGCGGCTCCGGCAAGCCTGGTCTCAATTATGAAGTGCGGGTGAGGGGAGGGGCCGTGGTTCAGTCTGCGAACCTCGGCGGGGCGCCGGGCGGGGCCTGGCACAGGGCGGGAGGTCCGTCACCTCAGCCGTCTGCCGATCATCATCGCGATCTTTCTCGTGGTGCTCTTCTACGGCCTGAGCTCGCAC
The DNA here is from genome assembly GCA_024231975.1 of Allobosea sp. GTDB lineage: Bacteria > Pseudomonadota > Alphaproteobacteria > Rhizobiales > Beijerinckiaceae > Allobosea. Next base: position 149,093 of record JAAEQB010000057.1, on the reverse strand, counting down.
GGTGTGATCTTCCAGAATGCTCAGGATGGCAGCGGTTTGGGCGGCTCGCCCCCTCGACCTTGAGCGGTCAGCTCAAGCGCGTCGTCACCGACGGTATCATCGGCGATCCGACGCAGCAGACAGTCGTCGCCCCACCTCCAAGCGAATCGCGGAAGGAGCAGTAGGATACTTTTAGTCAACTAACAAACCGGCGAAGAACCTCAGCGAACGGCTCGACGTTGCAGATCGGCGGCATGGCCGGTATGGACGCCGAGGGCTATGGCGGCTTCAACAACAGGGTCGATAACCGCTATCTGAAGACCTTCGGTTCGGCGATCATGGGCACCTGCATGGACATGGCCATCCCGAGGAACTCGAGCGAGTCCAACCAAGCGATCGCCTCGATGCCGCCCGGCGGAATTTCGCCGAGACTTTAGGACGCGTGGCCGACGATCAGCAAGAACCTTGACGTCCAGCTGGTGCTCGAGATCAGGCCTAAGACCGGGCTCCGAGCAGCTGCGTTATCGCTCGCAGCAAGCGAAAAATAATCGTTGCCGCTATTGCGTCCGTGATGGGAACTGGATGCGACAGTAGCGAGATTGGGTGAAATGGCACAATCCGACGGGGTTTCAACTATCGGCTTTCTCGGGCTCGGATCGCTGGGTGCCCCCATCGCGACGAGGCTGGCGATGGCCAGACCGGTCGTAGCGTTCGACCCCGATCCTACGCGGTTCGATGGTCTTCCGGCGAGTATCGAGCGGGCCAAGTCGCCAAGCGCGGTCGGCGACAGCGCCGACATCGTATTCGCGTGTCTTGCCGCGGAGAGGCATCACCATGACGCCTTACTGGGTCCTGTGGGCCTGTTACACGGCAAGCGGCGGAGGCTATACGTCCACTTGGGGACGAGCGGGTCCCCATTCGTCGCGTGGCTGGCGGAGGTGTTGGTCAAGAATGGCATCGAGACCTTGGATGCGCCTGTTACGGGCGGCCCACCGAAAGCGCGCTCGGGAGAGTTGACCTCGGTCGTCTCGGGCAAGCCGGCACATCTCGCCGACGTGCGAGAGGCGCTCGGCCTCTACAGCAACAAGGTTGTCGTGGTCGATGAGGCACCCGGCCGGGCGCAGACATTGAAGCTCGTCAACAACGCGATCGCCCTGGTCAACCTTGTGGCGGCCTGCGAGGCCATGGTCGTCGGCGCCAGAGCCGGGCTGCCCGCCGGGGCGATGCTGGAGGTGATCAACAGCGGGAGCGGCCGTAACAGCGCGACGTGCGATAAGGTCCCCACCCACATCCTCCGGGGCACCTTCGACTTCGGTGCGAGCTTAGACGTCGTGATCAAGGATTTGGAACTCTTTCTGGCTGAGCCGGCCGCAGTCAGCAGCGCCCTGATCGAGACGTGCCGCAGCGCCCTGGAAGCCTACAGACGAGCCAAGTCTGAGGGGGTCGAAATCGACGACCTAACGGCCGTCGTGCGCCCGATGGAGCGCCGGGCTGGCATCGAGCTGCGCGCATAAGGCTCAGGCCAGCATCAGGACCTCGCCCATCCCCCAGCCGCTGGCGTTCTCGCGGTAGATCGACAGGAAAGTTGAGATCAGGAGCGCATCCAGGGCCGGGTCCATGTCATAAGCGCGTATCGCATACAGTGTCCTTTCCAAGGCGGCGTCCGGGATGCGCGAGGCGGTCAGCCTCTCCGCCGCGACGTCCTCGTAGACGCTGCCCAGCGGAAGGATGGCCGACGCCAGACCGCGCGAGACAAGCTGCTTGATCGCCGTAAGTGAATGGACCTCGTAGGCGACATTCAGCGAGAGCCCGGCGGCGGAGGCGCTGTCCTCAACCATGCGGCGAACGACATCGTCGCGATCAGGCATTGCAAATCGGCCGCTGAGCGCATCGCGCAACGAGACGGACTTCTCGGATCGGGTCGCGTCACTAGGCGCACGTATGAGGAAGAGGGAATCCTTCAGGAGCGGCGAGCACCGATAAGACCCGCTTATCTCCGGCTTGAAAGCGAAGGCGAGGTCCACTTTGCCATTGGGCAGCCCCGCCACCATCACATGGCTGAGGCCCTCGGCGAGCTGGAGGTTCACGTTTAAGGGAGAGCGTGCGATTGCCTGGATCAGGTCGGCTCCCATCAGCATCGTCATACTCGGGGTGAGGCCGACCGTCACGGTTCTCCGGACCGCATTATCCCGGAAGACGGCGAGAGCGCTCCGTATTTCTCTTCGGCCGTCGAGCGTCCGCCGAGTCCAGTCCAGAAAGATCCTACCGGCATCCGTGGGGGCCACGCCGCGGCTCGTCCGGCTGAGCAAGGGACAGCCCATCTCGTCCTCCAGCTGGCGAATCTGCAGTCCCAGAGCCGTCTGGGCCACATTGAGCGTAGACGCGGCCTGCGTGATGCTGCCGAGCTCGCACACGCGTTCAAAGCATTCAAGTTGGCGGAACCTCATGTCGATTTCCCTTCCCGGGCGGAGCGTTCGGAGCCGGGGGTCCTGCGCCACGTTCAGGCGATGGCATATCGCGGGTAGAAATGGCGAGCGATTTTTTTGCTGACTGCGAGGGTGAAACAGTCTTTGTGACGAATGAAGCGATGCTGCACATTCCGGAGAAGAGGATGGCTGACGCGGCCTCTTAGCGCCAGGAATGAGATTTTCCGCTAGTGCGGCCGCACATCTCAGACCGGAAGGAGAATAGTGCAGATGAGCGTAGCGCTCGCTTCTGACGCTGGCGCGGCTGAGCCGTCGCACCGTGGGATTCTAGAAGACGTCCTTGACGACCTGGTCGTGTCGAACCGGATACTTGCCCGCGAAGGCGTCCTTGATGGCTTCGGCCACGTAAGCGCCCGGCATCCATCCGAGCCGGGCCGATATTTCATCTCCCGCTCGCGCAGCCCGGCGCTCGTCGAGCGAGCCGATTTGGTGGAACTCGACCTAGACGACCGCCCGGTCCGCGACACTGGCGCAAAACTCTATGCAGAGCGCGTGATCCACGGCGCCATATATCGGGCGCGGCCAGACGTGATGTCCGTTTGTCACCATCACGCTCCAGCGGTCGTCGCATTCTGCATAGCCGGCCTCGACATCGTGCCGGTCTGCCATCTTGGTGCGGTGATCGGACAGCGGGTGCCAGTCTGGGACAGCCGGGACGATTTCGGCGACACTGACTTGCTGGTGCGGACGGTCGACCAGGCCGAGTCGCTTGCGGCTGCGCTCGCCGACAACTGGGTGGTGACGATGCGTCGCCACGGTGCGACCGTAGTCGGCCGCTCGGTTCGTGAATTGACATTCCGAGCGGTCCACCTGCGGCTCAACGCCGAGCTTCAGTTTCGGGCGTCCACGATCGCGCCTTTGTCCCCTCTGACGAGCGGGGAGATCGAGCTCTCCAGTCGAGTTAACCTGTCAGAGGACGTCATTGGGCGAATCTGGGAGTACTGGTCGGCTGACATCTGACGTCGCTCCACGAACAACCAAGCAAAACACCGAGGGAGGAAGAAAATGCAGTTCATGAACAGACTGCGCGGGCGGTGCCTGTCGTTGGGCCTGGCCATCTGCGCCATGGGCGTGGGCACGCTGCGCGCCGAGGAGATCGTCGTCAGCAATTATGGTGTTTCCGCCAGCGGCATGCCGTTCGCGGTCGCTATGGAAAAGGGCTTCTTCGACGGCAATGTGACGGGGATCCTATCCTCTCAGGGAGGTGGCACGACCGTGCGCAACCTGCTGGCCGGCGACATCGCCTATGCCGAGGTAAGCCCGATCGCCGTAGCAACCGCGATCAGGCAAGGGGCTGCGCTTAAGATCATCAGCAACAACGTCCAGACCGTTTCCGAATTCGGCTGGATGGTGAAGAAGGACTCGCCGATCAAGTCGGTCGCCGATCTGAAGGGCCGCAAGCTGGGTTATTCCAGCCCGCGCTCGGTCAGCCAGGCCTTGGCCATGCTGATCGTCGAGAAGGCCGGGCTTAAGCCATCCGACGTGGAACTGGTCATGACCGGAGGGCTCGGCGAAGCCCTCGTTGCATTGGATCTGGGCGCAATTGACGTCGCGCCCGCGACCGAACCGCTGCTGTCCAAATATCGCGAGAAGTACCGGATCATCGCGACCGCGGACAAGCTGTTCCCTTCGATGAGCAACGTCGTCGGCGTGACGACGCAGGCCGCGGCTGGAAAGCGCGGAGACTTTTTGCGCGCGATTGTGGCCGGCCGGGCAAAGGCCGTCGCCTTCATGAACGAACACCCCGAGGAGGCCGCGGCGATCGTGGCGAAAGTCTACAAGCTGGAGCAGCCGATCGCCCTTCAGGCGGTCAGGCACCTGGTCGAGGCCAAGGACGGGCTTCCCTACTGGAGCACGGGCAAGTTCGATCTCGCTGGGCTCAAGGAGATGTGGCGAGCCCAGATCCTGGTCGGCGCCACCGATGGCGACATCGACTGGAGCAAGATGATCGACGAGAGCTTCCTTCCCGAAGGTGAGCGCGTCCTAAAATGAATGCCATGACGATTGCCGCGCCTGTCCACGTCGGGCTGCGAGGGGTAACACGCGTATTCGAAACCAACGCGAGGACCAAAGTCGAGGCCTTAGGGCCGGTCGACTTGGATCTCCGTAAGGGCGAATTCTTCGCTGTGGTTGGCCCCTCGGGCTGTGGCAAGTCGACCCTGTTCGACATCGTCGCCGGACTTTCCCCGGCGACGAAGGGCCAAGCCATCTTCGAAGGGAGCCGTCTCGATGGGCGGGCCGTTCCCGAAGGTGTTGGTGTGGTCTTCCAGGAGGATGCGTCGTTTGCTTGGCTGAACGTCGCGGACAACGTTGCCTTCGGCATCCGGCGGGCGGGCCTCGGCGAGGCAGAGATCAAACGCAGGGTTGACGACACGTTGACTCTTATGGGCCTACGCGATTTCGCGGCAGCCTATCCCGCGCAACTCTCCGGCGGCATGCGTCAGAGGGTCTGCATAGCGCGGACGCTCGTGCAGCGCCCCCGGCTCATCTTACTAGATGAGCCATTCGGGGCGCTCGACCAGCAGACGCGGCTCATCATGGGCGAGGAACTCCTTAAGCTCTGGCGGGAGACCGGCGCCACGGTGCTGCTCATCACCCACGCCCTTGACGAGGCCGCCATGCTCGCCGATCGCGTAGGCGTCATGTCCGCCCGCCCGGGCAGGATCATCGACGTCGTTGAGACGCCCTGGGGCCGCGACCGCGACAGTCGCGTGGTCTCCGATCCGCGCTTCGGCGAGATCACAGCGCGCCTCTGGATGCGATTGCGCGGAGAATCGATGGCAGCGCTCTCCCACAAGGCAGGCTGACATGAAGCCCGCGACAACCGTGCGGCTCGGATTGATTACCGCGATCGTCCTGGCTTTGGAGATCCTGACCCGTATTGGCGTGATCGCCCGCTTCGTTGCGCCGCCCCCAAGCGAGATGATGGTGGGCTTGTGGCGCCTGCTGCTCTCCGGACGCGTCCATTTGGCGATCACCCAGACGCTGAGCAAGATCGCGATTGCATGCTCCCTGGCGATTGTTGTCGGCATCCTGATGGGAGTTGCAATCCAGCGCTTCCGCGGCTTGGCCGACGCGATGTCGCCATTCTTCACCGCGTACTATGCGGTGCCGGTCTACGCGTTCTACCCGATGATGATCGCCATCTTCGGAATCGGCGAAGCCCCCCAGATCGTCATCGGCTTCATGCTGGCTGTCGTTGCGGTAGTGGTAAATACGATCAATGCGCTGGACCGCATTCCGCGCGTCCTCCGTAAGACGGCAGCGGTCTACGGGATGCGCCCGCTGGAAGCCGCCAGGCGGATCTATCTGCCCCATGCCGGCCCGTATCTGGCAACTGGTGTGAAGTTGGCGGTCTCCTACTCCTTTATCGGCGTGATCGGCGCCGAGTTTATCATGTCGAGGATCGGTATCGGGCACGAGATCGTCTTCGCCTACAACAACTTCGAGAACGAGATCATGTATCCGTTGATCCTGTTCGTCCTACTCGTGGCCGGAGCCGTCAACGGGCTCTTCTACGCTTGGGAGAAGCGCCTCTTGAGCCGCAGGAGCCGTTCGTGATGACGAGCGCCAGAAATAGCCTTCTCGTAATCGTCGGCCTACTCCTGCTCTGGCAACTTGCCTATTGGGCGATCGGCGACCTGGCACTCCGCCCCCCGCTCGAAACCGTCGTCAAGGCGGGAGCGCTAATCGCGTCGGAAGGTTTCTTGTCTCACCTGGCGGAGACGCTTCGGGCTTTCGCGCTCGCACTTGCGATCGCCGTGGTCGTCGGCGTCGCGTTGGGCTTCTCCCTGGGCATGAATCGCCTCGCTGGCGAGGTGGGCGAGCCGCTGCTTGTGTCGTTCTATTCGCTGCCGAAGATCACCCTCTATCCGATCGTCCTGCTGATCTTCGGGATCGGAATGCCTTCCAAGGTCGCATTCGGCGCGATCCATGGCATTATGCCGATCGCGATCTTCACGCTCGGCGCGTTGCGCAATCTTCCCCCAGTGCTCGGCCGCACATCGAGGGCGCTTCGCCTTACACGATGGCAGAGCGCCTGGGCCCTCCTATTCCCCGCAGCACGTCCCGAGATATTCACGGGACTCAGGCTGGGATTTTCATTAACGCTCATCGGCACGCTGCTCGGCGAGATGTTTGCATCGCAGCGCGGGATCGGGTTCCTGCTGATGCAGGCCATCGGTCTGCACGACACGGATCTGATCATGGTGCTGACGCTCCTAATCGTCAGCTTCGCGATCACGGCCAGCATGGCATTGCTGGCGATCGACAAGCAATTGCGGCACGGCTCGTCATGATGGTGCAGTCGCTGGCCGACGCACACCTGGCTCAACGTCGAGCTTGAGCTCCGGGTTTCCAAATTTGCGCCGCTGTCCCCTAACGAGCGGTACGATGGAGCTTTCCGGCGAAAACATTACTGATCGGACGCCGTGATTGATCAGATCTGGGAGTACTACCGTGATGCTTCGCGCCTGCGCGCTCGCGACAGAATTAGCCCGCCCCTCGCAGGGCAGACATTATCAACTGCGCGGGATAGGTCGGTTCGGTATCGGTGCGAGTTGTGAAGCCGACGGGACCAAGCGTATCATCGCTTTCGACAGGGAGCGTCGCGAGAATCCCTCTTCGCACATCCTGAGCGATGACGCCTTCTGAAATGACCCAGACCGCTGTGGTGCTGAGGAGATAAATTCGGGCGAAGGCGTCCGAAACTGTCTCTATCTGGGTACCGGTCATCTGAACCGAATGGGCGAGGAAATAGCGCTCAACAACCGGATGAATGACGGAGCCTGGGGGTGGAATAAGCAGTTGGTAGCGACTGATTTCGGACAGTTCCAGCTGTCGTTGCGCGAGCAGGGGATGGTCGGGGCGAACGGCAAGCACGATCCGCTCGGAATAAAGGTGCTCAAACGCCAAGCCCTTCATCGCTTCGGGAGATGTCATTCGCCCGACGACCAGGTCGACATCGCCCAAACGCAGTTGCGCTATCAGAACATCATTGGAACCGGTAACGACGCGCAGCCTTAAGTCCGGAAATCGGCTTGTAAGATCTGCGAGTGCTCCGGGCAGGACATTCGCAGAAACCGTTGGTAATGCCCCAATCGTGAAAGTGGCGCGCCGGCTCTCAGAATCCTGCGCTACCATTCGCATCCCCTGCTTGAGAGCGGTCACACTAGACGTGGCGTATCGCAGAAAGATTTCGCCTAGAGGCGTCAGCACCATGGAGCGCCGATTGGGCTCAAACAGGCTGGCGTTCAAGCTGTTTTCCAACTCGTGAATAGTCTTTGAAACTGCGGGCTGGCTGAGTCCGAGGGACGCTGCTGCCTTGCCCGCACTTTTGTGCCTCGCCACCTCGATGAAACAAGAGAGATGGCGAAGCTTGATCGTCCTGTCCCACTGAAGGTCGCGATTTTGGCTCATACGATAACCTGCAGGTTATTTTCAACGTCGATAATGCCATTTAACATAATCAATTGATTGGTCCATGCTGTTGATCTCCAATTGGCTGGACGATTTTCCATGGCTTTCACGCGTATCGACGGCGAGCTGGTGCATTGGCGCGAAAGCGGTCCGCGCGAGGCGGCGGCCGTGGTGCTGGTCAATTCCCTCGGCACAGATTTCCGGATCTGGGACGAGGTAGCGGCCGCGCTGGCCCGTGAATGGCGCGTCGTCGTCTACGACAAGCGCGGCCACGGCCTGTCCGAGGTGCCAGCGGGTCCCTATGCCATAGCCGACTTCACCGATGACCTCGTCGCCCTTGCCGACCATATCGGCCTCTGGCGTTTCGCCCTGGTAGGGCTTTCGATCGGCGGGCTGATCGGGCAGGATCTGGCGGTGCGCGCACCGGAGCGCCTCTCGGCGCTGGTTTTGGCCGACACCGCTCCCAAGGTCGGTACGGCCGACAGCTGGAATGCGCGGATCGACGCCGTCCGCGCCGGCGGCATAGCGGCCATTGCCGATCACGTGATGGAGCGCTGGTTCACGCCGGCCTTTCGGGCCGAGCGGCCGGACGACCTCACCGGCTGGCGCAACGCGCTGCTGCGGCAACCGGCCGACGGCTATATATCGACCTGCGAGGCACTGGCCCAAGCCGATTTCACGACCGCCATCGGCAACATCGGCGTGCCGACGCTGGCAGTTGCTGGCGATGGCGACCAGTCGACGCCGCCCGATCTGGTGCGGGCGATGGCAGAGCGCATCCCGAATGCGCGCTTTGCGCTAATTGACGGCTGCGGGCACATTCCGCCGGTCGAGCAGCCGGAGCGGCTGCTGGCGCTGGTGACGGAACATCTGGAGAAGCACGGACGTGGCTGACGCACAGGACCGATATACCCAGGGCATGGCGACCCGCCGTTCCGTGCTCGGCGAGCGCTATGTCGATGCGGCCGTCGCCAACACCGATCTCTTCACCGCCGATTTCCAGCAGCTCATCACCGAGAGCGCCTGGGGCACGGTCTGGTCGCGCGACACCATCAGCAAGCGCGAGCGCTCGATGCTGACCATCGCCCTGCTCGCCGCGCTCGGCCATCACGACGAGGTCGCGATGCACGTCCGGGCGACGCGCAACACCGGCGCGAGCATGGAGGACATCAAGGAAGCGCTGTTGCATGTGGCGATCTATGCCGGCGTGCCGGCGGCCAACCATGCCTTCAAGATCGCTAGGGCAGCCTATGCCGAGATGAAGGACGGCAAGGCGGGCTGAATCCGACGACCCCGTCGCGGTCGCTCGCGCTGAGGGCGGGAGCGGCGGGGATTGAGCCAGATCAAGACCAGGCGGGCCGATCTCGTCGCAAGCTGGCAGCCCGTTCGACGAGAGACGCTACAGGGAGGGAGGCGCTGCCATGCGCAATGAAAATTCGAGCCATCAGGGCGGCTCGTTCTATCAGCGTGACCGAAGCTGGCATCCGCCGGCCTTCACGCCGAACTACAAGACCTCGGTGCTGCGTTCGCCGCAGAAGGCCTTATTGTCTCTCGGCAATACGATCTCGGAGATGACCGGCCCGGTCTTCGGCCACGACATGCTGGGGCCGCTCGATAACGACCTGATCCTGAACTACTCCCAGACGGGCGAGCCGATCGGCCCGCGCATCATCGTGCACGGCCAGGTGCTGGACGAGGATGCGCGGCCCGTGCGCGGCGCGCTGGTCGAGTTCTGGCAGGCCAATGCCGGCGGCCGCTATCGCCACAAGAAGGAAACCTACCTCGCCGCCATCGATCCGAATTTCGGCGGTTGCGGGCGCACCATCACCGATGACGAGGGCCGCTACTGGTTCCGCACCATCAAGCCCGGCCCCTATCCCTGGCCGAACGGCGTCAACGACTGGCGCCCGGCGCATATCCATTTCTCGGTCTTCGGCCACGCCTTCGCGCAGCGGCTGATCACCCAGATGTATTTCGAGGGCGATCCGATGATCTGGCAGTGCCCGATCGTGATGGGCATCCCTAGCCGCGAGGCGGTGGAGCGGCTGGTCGCGGCGCTCGACCGCGAGGCGACGCTGCCGATGGACACGATGGTCTACAAGTTCGACATCGTCCTGCGCGGTCGCCGCTCGACCCTGTTCGAGAACCGGATGGAGGGCAACTGATGGTCCAATCGCTCCGCCGCCTCAGGGAAAGCCCGTCGCAGACGGCCGGTCCCTATGTCCATATCGGCGCCACGCCGAACTTCTCCGGCATCGGGGGCGTCTACCCGCACGATCTCGGCTCGCAGCCGCTGGCGCCGGAGGTGAAGGGCGAGCGCATCGCCGTCACCGGCCGCATCTTCGACGGCTCGGGCACGCCGATCAAGGACGCGCTGATCGAGATCTGGCAGGCCGATGCCCAGGGCCTCTATCCCGGCCAGGGCGAGCGCCGTGGCGAGGCCGATCCGCATTTCCCCGGCTGGTTCCGCCAGCCCGTCGACGGCACGACCGGCGTCTATCGCTTCGAGACGGTGAAGCCCGGCATCGTGCCCTATTTCGACGGCCGGCCGATGGCGCCGCACATCACCGTCTGGATCGTGGCGCGCGGCATCAATATCGGCCTGCACACGCGGCTCTATTTCGGCGACGAGGAAGCGGCCAACGCCGCCGACCCGATCCTCGCCCGCATCGAGCACCGCGTGCGCGTCCCGACGCTGATCGCGACCCGCAGCGAGGACGAGGCGGGCATGCCGGTCTACACTTTCGACATCCGCCTGCAGGGCGAAGGCGAAACGGTTTTCTTCGACATCTGAAGACGGCATATCGCAGCCGGTATGCGATCCGACAGGAAGCAGAGTAGCGACGACATGAGTGAAGCCTTCATCTGTGCCTATCTCCGCACGTCGATCGGCCGGTTCGGCGGCTCGCTCTCGGCCGTGCGGCCCGACGATCTCGGCGCCGTGCCGCTGAAGGCGCTGATCGAGCGGCACACGGGCGTCGATTTCGACGCCGTCGACGACGTCATCTTCGGCTGCGCCAATCAGGCGGGCGAGGACAACCGCAACGTCGCGCGCATGTCGCTGCTGCTGGCCGGCCTGCCGAAGGAGGTGCCGGGCACGACGATCAACCGGCTGTGTGGCTCGGGCATGGACGCCGTCATCGCGGCCGCCCGCGCGATCCGAGCCGGCGAGGCCGAACTGATGATCGCCGGCGGCGTCGAGAGCATGTCGCGGGCGCCGTTCGTGCTGCCCAAGGCCGAGAGCGCCTTCTCGCGCCACGCCGAGATCCACGACACCACCATCGGCTGGCGCTTCATCAACCCGCTAATGAAAAAGCAGTACGGCGTCGATTCCATGCCGGAGACCGGCGAGAACGTCGCTGCCGATTGCCAGATCAATCGCGCCGATCAAGACGTCTTCGCCCTGCGCTCGCAGCAGAAGGCAGTCGCCGCTCAGGGCAACGGCCGGCTGGCGAAGGAGATCGTGCCGGTCGCGATCCCGCAGCGGAAAGGCGACCCGGTCGTCGTCGAGATCGACGAGCATCCGCGCGGCGACACCACGCTGGAGAAGCTGGCGAAGCTGCCGACGCCGTTCAAGAAGGAAGGCGGCACCGTCACCGCCGGCAATGCCTCGGGCGTCAACGACGGCGCGGCGGCGCTGATCCTCGCGTCCGAGAAGGCGGCGGCGAAATATGGGCTGACCCCGCTGGCGCGGGTCCTCGGCGGCGCTGCGGCCGGCGTCGCGCCCCGTGTGATGGGTCTCGGCCCGATCCCGGCGACCCGCAAGCTCTGCGAGCGTCTCGGCCTGAAGCCGACGGATTTCGATATCGTCGAGCTCAACGAGGCCTTCGCCTCGCAGGGAATCGCGGTGTTGCGCGATCTCGGCATTCGGGAGGATGCGGATTTCGTGAACCCGAATGGCGGCGCCATCGCGCTTGGGCACCCGCTCGGCATGTCCGGCGCCCGCATCGCCGGCACGGCTGCGCTCGAATTGTCGCTGACCGGCAAGAGACGCGCGCTCGCCACCATGTGCATCGGCGTAGGGCAGGGCATCGCGATTGCGCTGGAACGGGTCTGACAGGACAGGGCGATCTGCTCTAGGATCGGCCGACCACAAAGACGAGGGATTGGATGGCGAACAAGATCTATGACAGCTCGAAGGCGGCGCTCGATGGCCTGCTCTTCGACGGCATGACGATCATGTCCGGCGGCTTCGGCCTGTCCGGCAACCCCGAGAGCCTGATCCCCGAGATCCGCGATTCCGGCGTCAAGGATCTGACCGTCATCTCGAACAATGCCGGTGCGGACGGATTCGGGCTTTGGATGCTGCTCGAGACGCGGCAGATCAAGAAGATGATCGCGTCCTATGTCGGCGAGAACAAGCTGTTCGAGCAGCAATATCTCTCCGGCGAGCTGGAGCTGGAGCTCAACCCGCAAGGCACGCTGGCCGAGCGCATCCGCGCGGGCGGCGCCGGCATCCCGGCCTTCTACACCAAGACCGGCGTCGGCACCGTCGTCGCCGAGGGCAAGCCGGTCGAGGAGTTCGAGGGCGCGCTCTATGTCCGCGAGACCTGGCTCAAGGCCGATCTCGCCATCGTCAAGGCCTGGAAGGCCGACACGGCCGGCAACCTCGTCTATCGGAAGACGGCGCGGAACTTCAATCCTAACATGGCGACCGCCGGCAAGGTGACGGTGGCCGAGGTCGAGGAGATCGTCCCGGTTGGCTCGCTCGATCCGGAGGCGATCCACACCCCCGGCATCTATGTCGACCGCGTCATCAAAAGCACGATCAACGAGAAGCGCATCGAGAAGCTGACCGAGCGCAAGAGGGAGGCAGCCTGATGGCCTGGACCCGCGAAGAGATCGCCGCCCGCGCCGCCAAGGAATTGCAGGACGGGTTCTACGTCAATCTCGGCATCGGCATCCCGACGCTGGTGGCGAATTACATCCCCGAGGGCGTGAACGTCACGCTGCAATCGGAGAACGGCCTGCTCGGCATCGGTCCCTTCCCCTACGAGGGCGAGGCCGACCCGGACCTGATCAATGCCGGCAAGCAGACCATCACCACCCTGCCGAGCTCGAGCTTCTTCTCCTCGGCCGACTCCTTCGCGATGATCCGTGGCGGCCATATCGATCTCACCATCCTCGGCGCCATGGAAGTAGCTGCGAATGGCGACATCGCCAACTGGACCATCCCCGGCAAGATGGTGAAGGGCATGGGCGGCGCGATGGACCTCGTCGCCGGCGTCAAGAAGGTCATCGTCGTGATGGAGCACGCCAACAAGGCGGGCGAATCCAAGGTGCTGGAGCGCTGCTCGCTGCCGCTGACCGGCGCGGGCGTCGTCGACATGATCATCACCGATCTCTGCGTGATGACCTGCGACAAGGCCAATGGCGGTGGCTTGACCCTGATCGAGCTCGCGCCCGGCGTCAGCCTCGACGAGGTCAGGGCCAAGACCGGCGCGCCATTCGCGGTAGCTACGGCACTCACCGAGAAGGCTGCGTGAGCCATCTGCTCAGAAGCCGGCCGGCGACGACCAACGCAATGCTGGCCGTCTTCGACGATGCAGCGACCATGCGGCATGCACTGGCGTTTGAGGCTGCGCTCGCCCGCGCCGAAGCGGCCGAAGGGCTGATCGGCGCCGACGCGGCCGATGCGATTGCGAAGCTCTGCGCCACGATCGTCATCGATCCTGCCGAACTCGCCGAGGAAGCGGCGCTCGCCGGCACGCTCGCGATCCCGCTGGTGGCGCGGCTGCGTGCGGCCCTGCCCGAAGCGCCGGCCAGGGCTCTGCACAACGGTGCGACCAGCCAGGATGTCGCCGACACAGTGCTATCCTGCCAGATCCGAGCGGCATCGACCCTGTTCGACAGCGATCTCCGACGCGTCGCCACGGCGCTGGCCGCGCTGGCGCAACGCCATGCCGCGACCCCGTCCATAGGCCGCACCCTGCTGCAGGATGCACTGCCGATCGGCTTCGGCCTGCGCATCGCGCAATGGCGGGCCGGAATCGCGGATGCGGCGGAGCGCTTGCGACGCGAAGGCGAAGATGCGGCCAGGTTGCAATTCGGCGGCGGCGCCGGCACCCGCGCGGGGCTCGGCGGAAAGGGCGGCGCCGTGGCGGCCCGCCTCGCCGCGGCGCTCGATCTGCCGGACGCCGCGCCTTGGCACGCCCGCCGCGGCGGCATCGCTGGCACCGCCACGGCGCTGGCTATCGTCGTCGGCGCGCTCGGCAAGATGGCGCGCGATGTCTCGCTGCTCGCCCAGAACGGAATCGGCGAGGCGTGTGAGCCCGCCATCCCCGGCCGCGGCGGCTCCTCCGCCATGGCACACAAACGCAACCCGACCGGCTGCCAGATCGCCCTTTCCGCCGCTTTGCGCGCGCCCGGCCTTGTCGCCGGCATTCTCGCCGGCCTCCCGGCCGAGCAGGAACGCGGGCTCGGCGGCTGGCAGGCGGAAGGCCCGGCCGTGGCCGAGCTCTTCTTGCTCGCCGCCGGCGCGGCCGAAGCGATGGCGACCGTCGCGGAAGGGCTGGAGATCGACGAGGCGGCAATCGCCCGCAACCTCGCGGCGGCAGGTGTCGGCACGGATATCGGCGAGAGCGCGGCGCTGGTTGAGTTGCTGAAGATACAAAGACGATGAGTTGCCGAGAGGGATAATGGCCGGGGCGACAGCGTGAAGTTCGCCAAAGCTGTTAGGCTTGCAAGCATGACTTCGTTGCATGTGGTCGTCGCCGACAGCCCTTGTTCCGGCAGGCGCCAAAGCTAAACGATTCTCAGTTCTCCAATAAGTCGATGACAGGATCGCTCCGAAGACCTCGGATCACAAGTGTACGGCCAGCATGCCGTCACCTAACTCTGTGCGAAGGGCCTTATCTTTGAGAAGCGATCCATTCTGCGGCCATCGAGCGTCACGTATGTGAGGCAGCCTCGCGCTGTTGGGTTCAGTATGTGCGGCTTTTTATAGGCCGCACATACTCAAAACGCCCCTTTAGAATTTTCGCTCATCCACCCATTTTTTTACATAATCGAACATATTGCGCAAACTATTACTATAGGCTGCCGCGTTTGGCGAACATGTGATACATGGTGTGAAACCATGTGTTGCACCTTCAATGAAGATTAGATCCTTGTCGGTGCTGGCGGCGTTTTCGTATTCCTCCTCAGAATCGCGAATGAAGAGATACCCACCCATGCCCATTACCAGCAGCGGCACATGGATCGAACGAACGGCGCAAACTGTCGAGTTATTGCTGCTGCAGTGATCGATGCCGTCTAGTGAATTGCTGGAACGGACAGCCTGTGTGCTCAAGAAGGACTGCAATGACAGGATCTTCGTCCCAGTATTGAATCGCGTCGTCGAGTCCTTCGTCTCAAGTTCAGGAGGACTGACGGAAGAGACAATCTGCTTTGCGATCGAACCATCGTTGCGCAGCAGCTTCTGCGGCTCGCGAGTTTTGCGTAGCGCGATGGATGTGTCGAGGCTGTGGAGCTGGGATGCGCCGCCCGGGCCTGCACCGGGATTCCCACCATGCGGAATCGCAAGAAGGTCGTTGTCCGGATATGGAATACGCGCTTCCCGAATGGCCTTGACCCGCGACTGCGCGGCCTCGATTAGCGCATTCATGCGGTTCGATTGAGCGGCGAAATAGCGCTTCTGAAAGGCCTCCGGATAAGAAGATGATCCCGCGGGGCTGTATCCATTGGCGGGATTATACGGATCGAGCGCGGGGTCGAACCGGCCGGGCGTTTCGTTGATCACCGAGCCGTTCAGGCTGCGCAGCAGGATGACCGGCACCCCTGGATGTGCGTCAGCGAGCACAAGCGCATCCGCTTTGGGCAGATTGGTCAAGTCATCGCGGCAAGGAAGAATCTTCTTCGGATCTTGACAGAACGCGAGTCCGTTTTCCGCGACAGCCTGGAAGAAACTTGTGGTCGGTCCTCCGCCGCTATGACCGAACAGGATGACTTTTTCAATCCCGGCTTGTTTCCTCAGAAACTCGACTCCCGCCTTCACATCGAGTGCGATACGGTCCCAATCCACTTGGAATTCATTGTTCGTGAAACGCGTGCTCATGCAGAGCGCTGCAAAGCCGCGCTTCGGCAGTTCCTGGCAGGCGACGTGCGTGGTGTAGTCGGCTGTGCGATGGATGACGAGAAAGGCGATTTTGGTCGGCGCTGCAGGAGTAGCGTAGACCGCACGTGCCGGTCCGAGTGCGAAATACGTCTTATTCTCCTGAGAAGCAGCGCCTGTCGCGGCCAGGCTGAGCCATAGGCATGCCCCGATAGTGGCCGAAGATGATTTTCTCATGCATTCCTCCCGATCGAATCGTGGTTCACCTACAGGCGCGTTAAGCGAGGCACGCGTTTAGTGCGGCAATGAGAGCCAGGGGGCGCGGCCGGTTCGCCGGGGCAGGGTCCATGGCGTTCATCACATAGCCGAAACCAATTTTGTGGTCCGGATCGGCAAATGCCGTCGCACCGCCGGCGCCCGACATGCCGAGGCTCCGCGGTCCCGTACTCACCGAGTTGGCTGTTGGCATGAGGAATCCGAGTGAAAGAGACAACAAGCGGTCCTGCACGTCCTTTCCGGACCACTGCACTTCAGAAGCACGATCGAGCGTGCGCTGGGATAGCAGTGAAACTCCGCCAATTGTGCCGCTGCAAGCCAGTGCGCCGCAGAGGCGCGCCAGCGCCCGTGCATTCGTATGAGCATTTACCGAAGGGATCTCGGCCCGACGCCAATCTTGGCTGTTGAAATCCTCGTCATCCCAGAATATTTTCCAGCTCTTTGCGAATATATTCTGACCCTCATCGATCCAGTGCTGTGACGCATGGTCCTCCTTATCAAGGAAAGTAGCCACACGAGCATTCTCATTGTCGTTTAGACCGATAGCGCAATCGATACCCAGCGGTTCAGCTATTTCTTCGCGGACAAACTGGCCAACGGATTTGCTCGTCACACGTCGCAGAACTTCGCCGATGATGAAGCCGTAATTGGCGGAATGATAGCAAGGCGTCGTTCCGGGCTCCCAAAGCGGCGTGGTCGCAGCGAGTCCGTCCGCCATGCGGTTCCAGTCATAGGCCATGCCCGGGGTCGCGCGCTCGACTACTGGAATGCCGCAGCGATGGTCCAGCAACCATCGGACTTTGGTCTCCTCCTTTCCCTTCTGTCCGTACTCCGGCCAGTATCGGGTGACCAGTTGATCGACGTCGATCAACCCTCTGTCGACTGCCATATGGAACGCGACTGCGGTGATTTCCTTGGAGACCGATTGGACGCAACAGATCGTGTCTTTTTCCCAAGGCTTCACCTGTGCCGCGTCGACGTTTCCGCCCCAGAGGTCGACGACGGTTTCTCCGGCGATCGTCACTGATACTGAGGCGCCGACTTCGCCGCGCTCAATGAAGTTGGCATAGAATGCGTCTTTGACGGCCGAATATCTTCGGTCGCAGTGTCCCTCTATCGAGATAACTCTCTCGGGATTAAAGATACGTCGGACCATCGCTCGATCCTCCTTATTCAAGTTTTTTCAAGTAATTTGTCTGTCTACAGGAAATATTCACACCGATGCGTCTACTTCAAACGCATATCTAGGCCCTTATACAACGTGACGGCCTGGTTTCCATGCGCCTTCATCGGAGTTAGCCGGGAGCCTATGACCATGTAAGCCTGGTCGTGAACCAGCGGCATCCAGACGAAATCGCGATGCGCGATCAGTTGCGCCTGCTTGAACGCTTCCGAGCGATTGGCGGCGTCGGTGGCTGAACGCCCTGAGCGCAGCAATGCGTCAAACTCCGCGTTACGCCAGTTCATCCGATTGGGCGCCGGAATCGCCTTCGACGAAAAATTGTCCGCCATCATCATCCCAGCTGTCAGATAGGGTTGCTGCAGGCCATACATCTCGAAATCCTGCTGGCTGGCGCGCTGGAAGAACACTGCGCCATCCAGAAGCTCGAGCCTGACGTCGACTCCGATCTGGCGCAGGGAGCCCTGGATGGCCTGCGCCGCATCGGCGAGGATGGGCGCCGGAATGACCACGACCGGGGCCAACCTGACGCCGTCCTTGACGCGAAAGCCATCGGCGCCTCGTATCCAGCCGGCGGAGTCGAGCAGCGCATTGGCCTGCGCGAGATCGAATTTCGGCAGGATCGTCGCCAACTCGGCGTTGTAGTCGGTGGCCTGCGGGTGGATATAGGCGGAGGCGGGCTCCGCGCGGCCGAAGAAGACCGAGCGCGCGAGCTCGTCGCGGTTCAGCGCCAGGTTCATGGCCTTGCGGACCCGGACGTCGGAAACGAGCGGGCGATCCGTCTTGAAGCCCAGATACAGCAGGGAAAAATAGGCTTGCGGCCGCGCGACCGTGAACTGTCGCGCGCCCTCGAAGCGGGAGATCGACCAGCGCGGCACATATTGCGTGAGGTCGGCCTGGCCCGCCATCATAGCGGCCATCCGGGTGCCTTCGTCCGGCACCTGCTTCAGCACGAGCTGCTCGACCTGGGCGGGCCCGCGATTCTGGTAGAAATCAGGCCCCCACACATAGGCCTGGTTCCGCTTGAGGACCATCTCGTTGCGCGGCAGCCACCGCACCCAGCAATACGGTCCCGTCCCGTTGAAATGCTTGACCCCGAAATCCGGGCCGAGCTTCTCGACTTCGTTGCGATCGACGATCGACGACGAAACCTGCGTCAGGTTGATGAGCAGCTCCGAATAGGGCTCTGCGAGTTCGTAGACCACCGTGGTCTCGTCCTCGGCGCGGATATCCTTGACGCTGCCCGCCTGGTTGGCCAGCGGAGCGCGCGTTTCAGGCGCGATCCAGCGTTTCAGCGAATAGACGACGTCCTCCGCCTTCATCGGACGCCCGTCGCAGTAGCGGACGTCGTCGCGGAGGGCGAAGCGATAGGTCAGGCCGTCGGCGGAGACGGACCAGGATCTGGCCAGCAGGGGCTTGATCGTCTTCTGGTCGTAATCGAGCGCGAGCAGGGTGTCCGCCAGGAGGAACATAACCTCGTTCATTGGCCGACTGACGATTTTCTGCGGGTCGTAGCGCTCGGCCTCAGCCGCTCGGAGAACGGTCACCTGGCTTGCCGCGTTCTGCGCGTGGGCCAGAGTGTGGCTGGCGATCCAGGCACAGAACAGCACAGCCAACTTCGACAATCTCGTCATGTCTTCCTCCCGCATGTTCGGCATGTCGATCTAGGTCGAGGCGCCATCCTCTTCAGCAGCAAAGGCGCGCATCAAAGCCGCAAGGCGCGGCGAGGCGCCGATGGTCCTGTCTACCGCGAACGGAGCTATCGTCTCGACATGGTGACAGGCGACCAAGTGAGCGGCGCCGATCGTTCGCAGCGGCGGCGGCGTCCCGCAAAGATCCGTCGCATAGGAGCAGCGCGCCCGAAACGCGCAGCCCGCAGGGCGTGCGATTGGCGAAGGCGGCTCTCCGCGCAGACGGGCTTTCGGCTTGCCGGGCGCGGCGCCTGTACGCGGAATCGCAGCGAGCAGCGCCTGCGAATAGGGGTGCCGGGCCCCGGAAAAGAGTTCCTCCGAGGGAGCGCTCTCGACGACCTCGCCGAGATAGAGCACCGCGATGCGATGGCTGATATGACGCACCACGGCCAGATCGTGAGCGATGAAAAGATAGGACAACCCTCGCTTTTCCTGCAGGTCCTTGAGGAGGTTTATGATCTGCGCTTGCACCGACACGTCGAGGGCGGATACAGGTTCGTCGCATACGATGAGCTCGGGCTCGCAGGCCAGCGCCCTGGCGATCCCGATGCGCTGGCGCTGGCCGCCGCTGAACTGGTGCGGATAGCGCGAGGCCAGCTCGGGCGCGAGCCCGACATCGTCCAGCAGCCGCTCGACCGCACTCTCCAGCGCCCTGCCGGTCTTGCCGCCATGCAGGCGCAAGGGCTCCGCGAGAAGCTGGCGCACGGTCAGACGCGGATGCAGGGACGAGTGCGGATCTTGGAAAATGATCTGGACCTTGCGATAGATCTCTCCGGAGGCGGCGAGCCTCGCAATGTCGGCACCGGCGAAGGTGATTGCGCCGCCGGTCGGAGCCGTCAGGTTCAGGATCATGCGCCCGATGGTCGACTTGCCGCTCCCGCTCTCCCCGACGAGCCCGAGCGTCTCGCCGCTTGCGATCGCGAAGCTGACGCCGTTGACCGCGTGGACCGGGCGCCGGCGCAGGAACGTCCCGACAGGGAAGGTCTTTTCAAGGTCGCGGACGGACAGAAGCGGATACCGGGAATTCATGCGGCCATTCCGGGCGAGGGCGGAGCCAGCAGGGGCGCGCGCAGGCAGGCCACGCGATGGCCGCTGGCGATTTCGGTCAAGGCGGGCGCTTCCAGCCGGCATCGCGTGAGCGCCCATGGGCAGCGATCCGCAAAACGGCACCCGGTCCGCACCGTGCCGGGTAGCGGGACGCGGCCCGCGATCGTGCTCAATCTCTGCTCGCGCCCGCCCAGCTTCGGCAACGAGCTCAGCAGTCCGATGGTGTAGGGATGCTGCGCCTCGGCAAAAAGCCGGTCGACCGGCGCATGTTCGACAACCCGGCCCGCATAAAGCACCATGACCTGCGTCGCGACCTCGGCTATCGCGCCGAGATCGTGGGAGATCAGCATCGTTCCCATGCCGCGCTGTGCGCTGAGCTCACGCAGAAGATCGAGGATCTGCGCCTGAATCGTCACATCGAGAGCCGTCGTCGGTTCGTCGGCGATCAGGACCGAGGGATCTCCGGCCAGCGCGATGGCGATCACCACCCGCTGGCGCATGCCGCCGGACAATTGATGCGGATAGGCATCGACTCTCTGCGACGGGTGAGGGATGCCGACCTGCCCCAGCAGCTCGACCGCGCGATCCCGTGCCGGCCTGCGCGAGGCGAGGCGGTGCGTCAGCAGGACCTCGGCAATCTGGTCGCCGACCGTGTACACCGGGTTCAATGCCGTCATCGGGTCCTGGAAGACCATGGCCAGCTCGCTGCCGCACAGCCGCCGGCGCTCGCGCGGGCTCAGGCTGCCGAGGGAACGGTCGCGGAGCAGAATGGTGCCCGTCGCTGCGAGGTTCGGGCCGAGCAGGTCCATGAGCGCGAGCGCGGTCAGGCTCTTGCCGCTGCCACTCTCACCGACGAGCCCGAGCGTCTCGCCCGCCCCAATGCTAAAGGAAACGTCCCCGATGATCTCGACGGAAGAACCGTCTGCGCCATGGTGGGTGACGGCGAGAGCGTCGACGGCGAGCAGCGGCAGGGTCATAGCAGACGCTTGTCCAGCTTGTCCCTCAACACGTCGCCGAGCACGTTGAGGGAGAGAACCAGCAAAAAGATCGTCAAGCTGGGGTAGGTCGCGACGTGAGGGGCGAAAGCCAGGACGTTCCGTCCTTCAGCGGCCAGAACCCCAAGCTCGGCCGCCGGGGGCGCTGCCCCGAGCCCGAGAAAGTTCAGACCCGCGCCCAGCAAAATGATGAAGCCGAATCGCAGCGTCAGGAAGACGAAGATCGTGGGCATGCAGTTCCAAGCCAGATATTTGAAGAAGAGCGTCGTCTTGCCCAGCCCGATTGCCCGGCCGCTCTGCATGTATTCCTGACGCGCGATCGTCAGGCCGGCGGCCCGGGCGATCCGTCCGACTTCCGGAACGGTCGCGATCGACAGAGCGATGGTCACGGGCAGTAGCCCCGGTCCGAGGCTTGCTCCCAGCGCCAATCCGAACAGGATCGCCGGAAACGACAGCAGGATATCCAGCAGCCGGCCGATCACCGCATCGGAGGAAGGGAAAAAGACCGCGGCAAGGCCCAGCAAGGCGCCGACGACGCTGCCGGACACGAGCGCCGTCAGGCTCGTGAGCAGGGTGAGCCTAGTGCCGTACATGATGCGGCTGAGCAGATCCCTTCCCTGCATGTCGGTGCCGAGCAGATGTGCCGAGCCAGGGGGCTGGAGCGCAGCCGACAAGTCCACCTCATAGGGATCGTAAGGGGCGAGGACGGGCGCCAGAAGAGCGACGCCGACGATCACCGCGAGGATGGCCACAGCCATTGCCGTGGCGACGCCGCCCTTTGCCCGACGCCTGCGTTTTGCGCTGCGCGGAGAGATGGACTGGCCCGTTCCGGTCGGCGTCATGTCAGGAAAGCCTGGGATCGAGCGTCGAATAAAGGAGATCGACGATCAGGTTCACGGCGACGAAGATGCACGCCATCAGCAGCAATCCGCCCTGCGCGGTCGCATAGTCGCTGTTCATGATGGCCCCGACCACGAGGCGCCCCACTCCCGGCCAAGCATAGATCGTTTCGATGATCACCGTGCCGCCCAGCAGATGGCCGATCTGGAGGCCGACGAGCGTAACGATGGGCAGCAGCGCATTTCGCAAGCCATGTTTGACGACAACCTTATGCTCGGGCACCCCTTTGGCACGGGCCAAGCGCACGTGCTCCGCGTACAGGGTCTCTAGGACAGCAGTTCGCGAAATGCGCGCGATCGGGCCAACGAGGGTGAAGGCTGCGGTGAGCGCCGGCAGCGCCAGCCCCTGCAGGCCTTCCAGCGTCCATATCGGACCCAGCCGACCGGTGAACGGCAGTAGATTCCATTGCACACCCAGGATCAGGATCAGCATGTAGGCGACCCAGAAAACCGGCAATGAAATCCCGGCGACGGCCAGCGCCATGATAGCTCGATCCAACATGCCGCCGCGGTAAATCGCGGCAATGACTCCGAGCGTGATGCCGAGCGGGACCGCCAAACTCAAAGCGGATAGCACAAGCTCCACCGTCGGCCCCAGCGCTTCGCTGAGCTCATCCAGAACCGGCCGGTTGGAGATGATCGATCGCCCGAGATCGCCGCTCGTGACCTGTCCGAAATAATGCACGAACTGCAGGATCCAAGGCTCGTCCAGCCCCATCTCCGTGCGGACACGCGCGACGACGTCCGCCGAAGCTGATTGACCTGCCAGGAGCGATGCGGGGTCGCCAGGCACCACCCTCAAGAGCAAGAACCCGAAAAAAATCGCGCCGATGAGAACCGGTAGAGATAGGAACAGACGGCTAAGAAGAACATTCAGCACGACTGGAACCTTTTGCTGCCCTTGAACCCATCAAGTGCGCGACGCACCGCTCGTGCATGGAACTCCCGCATGCGGCTTCCATCCGAGATTTGACGCCGAAAGTTCGAAAAGCTTAGTTATACTAACTAAGTTATCGGCGAATGAGGCATTGTCAACCATGCGTTTTCGAGGGCTGTGGCGCGGGACCGCTGTTTCGGTTTCAGACGAAGAGGCTTCAACGCCGGATTTCAATAAAGCCGAGCTTTCCGAATAGCTTGACAGAGTCGCGATTCGGATCGACGGCGGCGAGAGGACGGCAGATGAGGAAGAACGGGACCGGGCGTCGGCCAAGCCCTGGTAGGGAGCGCCGGACGACACTGGACGAGGAGGGCCGACGCGCGCTCTATTCCGGAGCCTGGAACGTCGGCTTTTTCATTCGGACCATCAATCGGCGTGCCCGAGACCAGATCAAGGAGCTGCTCGCCGAGCGAAACGTCAATATAGGAATGTGGCCCTATCTATGGGCGTTGTATCATCAGGACGGCATTTCGCAGGTCGTGCTTGGTCGTTCTGTCAAGGCGGTCGGCCCATCCGTCGTCAGCGCGGTCAACCAGTTGGAAAGAGCTGGCCTTGCCCGCCGTGTGAGGAGCGAGAGCGATCTGCGGGTGGCTCATGTGTACCTCACGGAAAAGGCGCACGCGTTAAGGCCAGCGATCGAACAATGCGTGAGCGAAGTGAACGAGCGCGCGCTGCAGTTCTTGCGCAAGGAAGAGATAGATCAACTTATCTCAGCATTGGAGAAGATAAAGATTGGACTTGAGGAAGATATGTAAAAATAATTATTTACAAATAATACTTACGATGGGCTGTTATCAATGCGCTTCATCTGCAGAAGCAGAGCAAGTGAAGGAACCAGCGCGGCAGAGGACATGCCACTGCGCATCGCACTCGCGACCCCGGAATTGGAAGAAGTTCGACCGCTTCTTCAGGATTTAGCTGACGGCGGGCCATCCGGTGTCGACCTCTGTATTCGACTCGATGATTTCGATCACGGTATTTTGTGCGCGGGAGAGATAATGGATGTATTGCTCCTGTGCCGCAGGGCCATCGCGACGGCTGATGGCATCGATCACGCCTTCGAGAATTTGTATGGTCTCGATCTTCTGCTCAGCGCTCGTCGAAAAACTTAGAATGATCCGGATGTAGGAAATCCGATCGAAGATAGAGCTGAGAAGGTTTTTTGCCGTGTCGTTGTTATAGCCGCTCCACAGAATTTTGATAACATCTCCGATCGCCGCGACATATTCCATCGGTAGCGTGATGCATGATTCAGCGCGCCGCAATTCGGCTTTCATGGTCTGAACGAACCGCGGGTCGATGTTGCCGATCATCTTCTCCATCATCTTGGGCTCGAGGATCTTGCGCACCTCGTAGATCTCGGCCGCCTCCGTCGGCGTGATGCTCGACACGAAGATGCCCCTGTTGTGCTCGCGCCGCACGAGGCCTTCCGCCTCGAGATGCCGCATCGATTCGCGAATGCAGGTTCTGCTGACCCCCGTCTCGACGCAGAGCTGCCGCTCGATGATGCGCTGACCGGGCTTGAACTGCATGGTCAGGATCGCGTTGCGTAATACTGCCGTGGTCCGGTCGCGCAGGCTGAGGGTGTCCTGCACGACCTTGAGCGAAGACGGTTGCGGCATGTCAGCTCCAGCCTCAAGTACGCGGCGATGCGGCGATCCCGGTCATCTGCGGACGATTGTTTTCAACCGGAGCAGTTCACGATTCGCCGAATCGCGAATTGCTCCAGCTTATTGTTCAGTCGTAGCGCCTTCACGCGAGCCGGTTTCCACCTCGGTCGACTATACCCGGTCGAAATTGTCCTTCGGCAATCGTCCGCCCGCCTGCGGCCACCGGCGAAACCCGTCAGACCTTCGCGCCGGCAGCAGGGTCGAGACCGATGTCCCAGAACACGCCAGCCATGATGCCGAGACCGTCCCGGAAAAGTGGGATCAGCCCGTGCTCATCGGGCCCGTGCTGACCGCACCCGCCATAGGAATGCGGGATCCATAGGACAGGGACGCCCAGCGTCTTCCGAAAGAATTCGGACGGGCCGGAGGCGCCGATGTTCGGGATAATGTTCGGTGCGTGCCCGACCGTTTCCGTCATGGAACGCGCGATCCGGCGCACCCAGACATCTTCCGGGTCGGTTCTCGAGGGCGGGAACATGTCGCGCTCGACCACCGGGGCGACCTCGACCTCCGTGAAGCCCAGCTTGTCGAGATGCCGCCGCAACGCAGGCGCTACATCCTCCGCGGCAACGTCGACGGTGTGCCGCAACTGTATGCGGGCTTTGGCGAAGCCGGGAACGGCGGGAACCGGCGCTTCGGGCTGTCCGCTGATGGAAGCCAGCACGATCGCGCTGCTCCATGCATAGATCTTCTCCGGGCGCGACAGGCCGGGCTCGCCCCAACCTTCGTCCGGCTTCAGCGCACCCGGTGCGTCGTCGATCACGACCGCCCGGCTTGCCTGCGTGACCGAAGCGGGCACCGAGGCGGGCGTCCATCCGGGCACCAGAATGCGGCCGTCCCGCGAGATGATCGCCGAGATCGCATGGGCCAGGATGACGGTCGGGTCCTTGAGCAGCCCGCCCCAGTGCCCCGAGTGATGCGAACCTTCCCGCAGATTGACGACGAGGTCGATTGCGAGCCCGCCGCGCGTGCCGAGCGTGATATCCGGCACCGACATGCTTTGCCGGGGGCCATCGAGCCCGATGAAGACGTCGGCCGCGCAGCGCTCCCGGTGACGTTCGAGGAAGCGCTTCAGTCCCGGCGAGCCCGCTTCCTCGCCGGTCTCGACGAAGATCTTCACATTGAAGCCGAGCGATCCGCGCTCCTCCAGGACGGCGCGCAGCGCCTCGATCGCGAGAAGGTGCTGCCCCTTGTTGTCCACGACGCCGCGGCCGTAGACGCGATCGCCCTCGACCTTGAGGGTCCATGGATCGAGGTCCGATCTCCAGCGCTCGGGCATCGCTCTGACCACGTCGCCGTGCCCGTAGATCAGCAGCGTCGGCAGCCCGTCGCCCTCGCGGCGCGAGGCGATCAGGACAGGCCCATACTCGTCGAGAGGATTCGGCAGTATCTCCGTCTCGAAGCCGAGCGCGGAGGCGATCGGTCCGAGCCCCTCGGAACAATAGCGCTCCAGCTCCTTCTTGCGGCCAGGGGGGTAGCTTTCCGTCTGATAGGCCACCAGGTCCGTCAGGCGCTGCAGGAAGCTGCCGTCGTCGATATAGCCTCGCGCGCGTTCGAGCGCAGCTTGTCTGTTGCTCATCATGTCCTCGATTGCATGCCGGCTTCATCAGCCGGGTGGTGCGGTCTGCGTGTCACGAAACGCTGCGGCCGGGTCGCAGGAGCGGCACCGGAATGGCGAAGGATCGCTAACGGACCGATATGTCGGTCAGCCATGGCTCACCGGTCGCGTCGGCCGGCCAGTCGACGTTGGTGCGCACGCCGTTCACCAGCCGGTGCGTCCAGAGGAAGACGACCGGCGAGTCCTGCGAGAGCTTGTCGCTGAGCGCCCGCTGGAGCTCGCACTGCTTCTCGACGTCGAAGGCGGAGCGGACGTCCTTGAACAGGCGGTCCGCCTCCGGGTCGGAATAGTTGGTTCGCCGCGAGCCGCCGGTTTCGAAATACTGCGCCAGGGCCTCGATCTGGTCGTTGCTCGCAGCCCGACCGGTATAGTAGAGCGGCAGCTTGCCCTGCCGGATATCATTGGTGAAATTGGCGTAATCCGGCGTGTTCAGCCTGGCCCTGATGCCGACCTGCCGCAGCATCTGGGCCAGCGCTTCGCCGATCTGGCGGTCGGAGACGTAACGCCCGTTTGCCGTCGAGAATTCGACGTCGAAGCCGTTCGGGAAGCCTGCCTCCGCCAGCAGCGCCTTCGCCCGGCCCGGATCGTAGGCCGGGCGGTTCGCGCTGGGGCCGAAGCAGTCCTGGAAATTGCCGATGGCGCCTTGCATGCGGTCGGCGAGGCCGAACAGGAGCCGCTTGATGATCAGCTCCGCGTCGATCGCATGGGCGACGGCCCGGCGCACGCGCGGGTCGTCGAAGGGCTTTATGACGGTGTTCATCCCCAGGAACATCCACTCCAGCGAGCCGGTCTCGATCTGCCTGACGCCGCCATTGGATTTCAGACGATCGACCAGTTGCGGAGGGATCAGCCTTGCGATCTGGACCTCGTTGTTGAGCAAGGCGGTCACACGCTGTTCGGGCTCGAGGATAAGCCGGTAAACCACCGTCTCGGGCGCTGCCGCGGGCATGCCCGGCCAGAACGGATTGCGGGCCACGATGACGCTGCGGTCGATGTCGAAGCGCTCGAGCTTGTAGGGTCCCCAGCCGAAGGCCGCGACCTTGTCGGCATCGCCGCCGTGTTTCTCGTAGAGGTCTGCGCTCGTCACGACGAAGCGATCGAAGAGGAACGAGAGAAGCTGCGCAACCGGCCGCTTCGTCACGATGTCGAACGTGCGATCGTCCACCGCGTCGAATGTCTCGACCTCGGTCAGGTAGAACGCCTGCTGGCTGGCAGGGTCGCTGAGAATGCGCCGCCACGAATGCACGACGTCGCGTGCCGTCGGGCCGGGGCCGCCGTCATGGCGTTTGAGATCGCCGCGCAGCTTGAAGCGCCAGCGCGTCGGCTCCACGACCTCCCAGCTCTCGGCGAGCACGCCCTCATAGGCCTTTCTGCCGTAATTGTAGCGACCCAGGCTGCCATAGACCTGGCTCCAGATGTAATAGAGGTGAATGCTGGAATGCGCGTAGGGGTTGGCGTTGTTCAGGATGCCGGTCGTCGTGATCGTCAACGCCCTGGGCTGGGCCGCGGCGGGCCGGGGCAGGGCCGGGGAGGCCAGCAGGGAGGTGGCGGCCACCTGCAATACGGTCCGTCGCGACGGCTTCCGGATGAGATTCTCGTTCATGGGCTCACAACCCTCGTGTTGCTGACGGAATGTGTCGGGGGCCTCACAGGCCGACATCGGGCAGCCAGAGTTCTCCCGAGGCATCGGGCACGAACCGGACCCCCTTGCGGACGCCGCTGACATACTGGTGATTCCACAGGAAGATAGCCGGCGCCTCGGTGTCGATGAGCTGGCTGATCTCGCGGATGATCTTGCAGCGCTCTTCGAAGGCGAAGGTCTTCCTGTCCTTGTCGAACAGGGCGTCGAGCTGCGGATTGGAGTAGCTGATGCGCGGCGTGACGCCCGTTTCGAAATACTGGGACAGCCATTCCGACGGTTCGAGCGCCAGCCCGCGGCCCATATAGTACATCGGGGCCTTGCCGGCCCGCACATTCGCCCACAGGCTCGCGAATTCGGGCGTGTGCAGCGTGACCTTGAAACCCGCCTGGTTCAGCATCTGGGTGATCGCCTCGCCGACCTGCCGGTCGGAAATGTAGCGTCCGGCCGCGGTGTAGAAGTCGACGGCCGGGCCGCCATTGGCGTAGCCGGCCTCGGCCAGCAGCTTGCGTGCCCCCTGCACGTCGTAGGGCGTCCTGTTTGCAATCGGCGTGGTGTAGCAGACCTGCTCGGTCCCGACCGGGCCGTCGAGCCGGTTGGCCATGCCGAACAGAATGCGCTGGATGATGATGTCCTTGTTGATCGCCATCGCGGCGGCGCGGCGCACGCGGGGGTCGTCCCACGGCTTTATCTTCGCGTTGAAGCCGATGAACATCGGCTCGTTGGAGGGCGAACGTCGCACCTCGACGGACGGGACATTGTCGAGCCGGCCGACGAGCTGCGGGGGAATCAGCCGGGCGATGTGGACTTCGCCGTTGAGCAAGGCGGTGACGCGCTGGTCCGGCTCCTGGATACGGCGGAAGACGACCGTGCGCGGCGAGCTCTCGACCTTGCCCGGATAAGCCTCGTTCCGGTCCAGGGTGATGCGCTCGCTGATCGCGAAATTGCGGAGCTTGTAAGGCCCCCAGCCGATCGGGGCGGTGTTGTAGCTGGCGACCCCGCCCTCTCTCCTGAAGATCTCCTCGCTCGTGATCGTGAACTTGTCGAAGAGCTGGCCGAGCAGCGAGGAGGTGGGTTCCTTCGTGATGATATCGAAGGTGTGGTCGTCGACCCGCCGGATTTCCTTGACGCTCGACAGGTAGAAGCGTCCCTGGCTTTGCGGATCGGTCATGACCTGATTGTAGGAATGCAGGACGTCGGCGGTCGTCGGGCCGGGTCCGCCGTCGTGCCGGACGAGGTCGCGCCGGAGGTGAAAGCGCCAGGTCAGGTCGTCGAGCTGCTCCCAGCGTTCTGCCAGCAAGCCCTCGAACTTGCGTGCCGCATAGTTATAGCGACCGAGGCAGCCATAGACCTGGCACCACACCGAATACATCTGCGCGCTGCTTTCGGCATAGGGATGCCGTGTGACCAACGTGTCGGTGGTCGTGACGACGAGCGTGTCATTGTCTGTCTGAGCCGATGCCGAAAAAGCAGATGCGAGGGCGGCGGCGATAACGGCCATTCGAAGTGAAGGCTTTCGGCAATCGATCATCTTCGGTCCTCCGACATTGGTTCAGTGTTGGCGATCAATGAGGCAATTCAGTCCTGGATTCTCGGTACAGCGTCGATAAGCTTCTTCGTGTAGACGTGGGAAGGCTTCGAGATTACGGCGTCGGCGCTCCCGGATTCGACGATCTTCCCTTGCGCGAGGACGATGACCTTGTCGCAAAGATATTCGATGACTCCGATGTCATGGCTGATGAAGAGCACCGCAATCCCGAGCCGATCGCGAATGTCGAGCAGCAGGTTCAGGATTTGCATCTGCACCGAGACGTCGAGCGCGGAGACTGCTTCGTCGGCGATCAGGATGCGCGGCTCGGTGATGAGGGCGCGGGCGATGCCGATCCGCTGCCGCTGACCGCCGCTGAACTGGAACGGATAGCGGGACGCGGCCTCGGCCGGCAATCCGACGAGCCGCAGCATCCCGGCCACGCGATCGGCCAGGAGCCTTCGATCCGTCTCGCCGGCGATGCGCAGCCCCTCGCTGACGACATCGCCCACCTTCATCCTGGGGTTGAGCGATGAATAAGGGTCCTGGAACACCATCTGGATCCGCCGCGCCGCCGGCGGGAGGAAGATGCCCGCGGCCACGTCGACCAGCGTGGCGTCGCCCGCGACGAGGCGACCGGCGCTCGCCTGTTCCAGCCCGACGATTATGCGCGCCAGGGTCGATTTCCCACAGCCCGACTCCCCGACGATGCCGAGTATCTCTCCCGGTCCCACCTCGAAGGAGACGTCGGTGAGAGCCGTGACGCCGGTCGCCTGGGCGAACAACCTGCTGCGCCCCTGGTAAGTCTTGCCGATACGCTCGGCGCGCAGGACGGGAGCGGAAGGAATGGTCATAGCGGGTGCAGGCATCGCGCAACCTGGGCAGGCTGGGTCGGGGTCATCTCGATCCGACCGTGCCGGCAGTCTTCGGCCATGCGCGGGCAGCGGGGAGCAAAGCGGCAGCCGTCGAACCAGTCGGCGACGCCGGGCACCAGACCATCGATGCCGGCCTGCCGTTTGCCAGCTTCGCGCCGACGCGGGATGCAGTCGATCAGCGCGCGCGAATAGGGATGCGTCGGGTGATCGATCAACTCATGCGCCGGGCCCGTTTCCATGAGCACGCCGCCATAGAGGACACCGATGCGATCGGCGAAGCGGCGCACCAGCGAAAGGTCGTGCGAGATGAACAGGATCGACAGCCCGTGCTGATCGCGCAGCCGCAGTAGCAATTGCAGGATCTCCTCCTGGATCGTTACGTCGAGCGCGGTCGTCGGTTCGTCTGCGATCAACAGGGAAGGGTTGTTGGCGAGCGCCATTGCGATCATCGCGCGCTGCCTCATGCCGCCGCTCAGTTCGTGGGGATACATGCTCCTGACGCTCCCAGGATTCGCGAACTGGACGTCGGCCAGCAGCTCGACAACCCGCTCGCGACGTTCGCGCCTGCCCATTCCGCCCACGACGGCGATCGCCTCGTCGATCTGCCGTTCCACCGTCATCAGCGGATTGAGCGAGGTCATCGGTTCCTGGAAGATCATGCTGATGCTACGCCCCCGCATCCGCTGCACGCGGCTTGCGGGTGCCGTGGTCAGGTCGACGCCGTCCACAACGAGACGGCCTTCCATGCGCAGCGTGTTTGGCGGAAAGAGGCGCATCAGCGAGCGGGCGATCACGGTCTTGCCCGAACCGCTTTCGCCCACCAGCGCGTAGAATTCGCCGCGGGCGATCGAAAAGCTGACGCTGTCGACGATTTTCAGCTCTGTACCGCGCCCTGCGCGCAGGAACAGCGAGAGCTGATCGGCTTCGAGGACCGCATCGTCTATCCGGGATGTATCATGCATGCCGCGTTCCTCAGGATAGGTTCAGCGCCGCCTTGGGGTCGAGCTGGTCCCGCATCCAGTCGCCGAGCAGATTGAGGCCGAGCACGGTCAGGAAGATGCCCAGCCCCGGCAGGACCGCGAGCCACCAGGCGCGCGTGATGTAGGAGCGCCCCTCTGCCAGCATGCCGCCCCAGGTCGGGACGCTCGGCGGAACCCCCAACCCCAGAAAGCTCAGGCTCGATTCTGCGAGGATCGCGGTCGCCATCGTGAAGGTGCCGATGATGATGGCTGAAGCGAGCAGATTGGGCAGGATGTGATGACGCAGCACCCAGACGGTGCCGCCGCCCATGATCTTGGCGGCGGAGATATATTCTCGCGAGCGCAGCATCAGCGCCTGAGCCCGCGCGATCCGGCAATACGGAATCCAGCGCTGGATCGTCAGCGCAATGATGACATTAGTCAGGCTGGGACCGAAAAAAGCGAGGATCGCGATCGCCAACAAGATCGGAGGAAACGCCCAGAACGTCTCGACGACCTTCTGGATGAGGATGTCACGTGTTCCGGAGAGGTAGCCTGAGAGTGCCCCGACCAGCACGCCCACGACACCGGAGAGCACGACGACCGAGCCGGCGATGGCCAGCGACACTCGTGCCCCCGATGTCATTCGCGCTAGCAGGTCGCGCCCGAGATGATCGGTGCCGAGAAGGTAGCCGCCTTCCGGGCCAAAAGGTGGCTCGAGCGCAAACAGCAGATTCTGCTCATTGGGGTCATGGCCGGCGACGAGGCCGCCGAAAAGCGCCAGCACGATGATGCTGCCGAGACAGACCACGCCGACAATGAACTTGAGTTCGAGGAAGCGCCAGGCCTGCATCGTCAGGCCCTCCCGACCCTGAGACGGGGGTCGATCAAGACGTAGACCAGATCGACGAGAACATTCAGGGAGATGAAGATGAATGTGTAGGAGATGACGATCCCGGTCGTCAGCGGGATGTCGCGGGACGTGACGGCCGAGTAGAGCAGCGAGCCGAGGCCGGGCCAGGAGAAGACGACCTCGACGACGATGCTGCCGCTGATCAGGGTCCCCAGCTCGAGGCCGATGATGGTGATGATCGGCACCGTCGCGTTCGGTAGAAGGTGGTTGCGAACGACTTCCCTCCGCTTTAGCCCCTTGGCGACGGCGGTGACGACGAATTCCTCCTGCCCAACATCGATCACTGCCGAGCGTGAGATGCGCGCGATGATGCCGATCATGCCGAAGGCCAGCGTCGTGGCCGGCAGCAGGATGTGTTCGAGCCCCTGGCGGAAGACGCCGACTTGGCCCTGCAGAAGGCTGTCGATCAGGACGAAGCCGGTCATCTCGCGCAGCGGGACATCCAGCGGGATACGCCCGCTCGAAGGCAGCAGGTTCAGGTAGCCCGAGACGAACAGAACAAGGAGAATGCCGATCCAGAAGGACGGGGCGCTCACGCCGAGCACGGCGACGAGCGAACCAAGGCCGTCGAGCCAGCTGCCCTTGCGCAGCGCGGTGGCGACGCCGAGCGGGACGGCGATCGCCGCGGCGATGAGCAGCGCGATCACGGCAAGTTCGATGGTGGCCGGGAGCCGCTGACCGATGAGCTCGGTCACGGGCGCGTGGTAGCGATAGGAGGTGCCGAAATCGAGCCGCGCCAGATTCGTCAGGAAATAGAAGAACTGGACCAGCACGGGCTGGTCCAGCCCCCATTGCGCCCGCATGCGGGCGAGATCGGCCTCGGTCGCATCCTCGGCCGCCAGCGTGCTCGCCGCGTCGCCGGGAGCGAGCCTGACGAGGGCGAAGATCCCCAATGCGACGAGGAGGACGACCGGAACGGCTCCCAGAACTCGCCCTGCGATATGTCGAAGCATCCTAGCTCCCCCGTTCGGCGCGAGACCGGCTCCCCTGCCGGTCGGCCGCGCCGCTCACATCAGCCGGCCGCGACGACGGGCTGCATGCGGTCGTTCACCTGCACCGTCCGCAAATAGCCAAGGTCGGGCAGCGGTCTCCCCAGCGCGGGCGATGTCGCGAAGACCCGTTCGATCGCCTCGGCCACACGCAACAGATGCAGGTCCGAGTTTCTGCGACCGATGATCTGGAGGCCGAAGGGCAGGCCCCGGTCATCGAGGCCGCAGGGAATCGAGATGCAGGGATGATTGATCAGCGTGATCGCGTAGGTCAGCCCGACCCAGTCGAAATAATTGGCGATCGGCCTGCCTCCGATCTCGGCGGGATACATGTCGTGCTTCGCCCAGGGATAGGCTCCGACGGTCGGCGTGATAAGCAGGTCGAACTCGCGGAAGAAGGCCTGCACACGCTGGTAGATGCGGTTCTGCTCGATGAAGGCCAACGAGGCGTCCTCCAGCGAGAAGCGCGCGGCATGTTCCAGGTTCTGTTGGACGAGTGGCCCCCACTGCCGGGGCTTGTCCTTCTGGCGGTCGGCGAACATGCCGATATAGTTCACGGCGCGCAGGATTTCGTAGACGCGCCGTACGTCGCCAAAGTCAGGATGCGCGACCGCCGTCTCGCGGAAGATGGAGGCGAAGGCGGCGGTGCGCTCGTCGAAGGTGCGGCGCAATCCTTCCTCGCAGGGGGCGAAACCCAGATCCTGCGAGAAGGCCACCTTCAACGTCGAGACGTCTACGGGCGCGTCGCCCTTCTCGTCTAGCGGCGTGGCCAGCGCGTCGATGCTCGCGGACGTCGCCATCGCGCACAGCAGCAGGCGCGCATCCTCGCTCGTGCGGGCCATCGGCCCCTGCACCGGCAGATGCGACAGGCCGATCAGCCGCTTCTCGGAGGCGACGATGCCCGCGGTCGGGCGGAAACCCACCACGCCGCAATAAGCAGCGGGGATGCGCAGGCTGCCGGCATTGTCGGAGCCGTGGGCGAGCGGCATCATGCCCAGCGACAGTGCGATCGCCGAGCCGCCGGAGGAGCCACCGCAGGTCAAGCTCACTTCGAACGGGTTGCCGCTGACGCCATAAACGGGATTGAAGGTGTTGCCGCCGGCGCCCCATTCAGGCGTGTTGGTCTTCGCAAAGACGACAGCGCCCTTCCTGCGTAGGTTGCCGACCAGATGTTCGTCCTCGTCGGGCACGTGATGCTCATAGAGCCGCGAGCCGTACGTCGTCCGTAATCCGGCGGTGTCGTTGAGATCTTTGATGCCGATCGGCAGACCATGCAGCGGGCCCAACTCCTCGCCGGCCAGGACCGCCTTTTCAGCCCTTTCAGCAGCAGACCGTGCCCCTTTCTCGTCGATCGCGACAACACCGTTCACGGCTTCGTTGGCATCCTCGATCCGGGCAAGGCAGGAGGCGAGCAGTTCGATGGGAGAGAGCTGTTTGGCGCCGATCAGGAAGCGAGCTTCGGTAGCCGACAGGTCACAGGGTTGGACCATTTTCGCGTGTTTCCCTCGTTATCATTCTGACCACTCATCGCGGCTTGGATCCGGCAAATGGTATACCGTCATAACAAATAGAGTCGCCGCAGGCTGCCTGGCAAGGTCGTTTCCTTAGCTATCGAAGCTTTCGGATCGTCTCGACGCTGTGCTTCGGTCCGATTTTCGCGACTGGAGCCAAAGCGGTCTCCCTTTGACGCACGTGCATTCTTGCCTGACCGCCGCCTCATGCCACCAGGCGCTATGACGAGCGGATTTAAGGCGCGTTTCGCCGCTATACGGGTCGAAAGGCGGGATTTTCTTGGGTATTGGCGATCATACGCTAGCTGGACGGGGTGCGAGATTTGATCGAAAAAGCGACCGAATGCGAACTTTCCGCCCAAGCTCTAGTTCGCGCAAAGACCGCGAATCCGCGCCACAAAAATTCCGCCAAACTGAATTGTTTGGTCTGGAAGATGACGTTTGTCTTGATCGGAGCGATCCTCCGATTCTGGCTCCCTCGACCTTGCCACCGGAGCCAGCGCCGAACCGTCGAATTGATTCGTGAAATCAATATGATAAACCGAATTACGTGTACCGGCAGCGTTCGACAGTTCGGCCGTATGGCGGAGGCGTGCAAGACGTCGCTCGTTCTGAAGGTCTATACGAGGCACAGAGAAAATTTAGTTTTCTAAGCAACGCTCTCCGCCTCTGAACTGGGGCGGGCAAAATGCACAAAATTCGACTTGGCAATCTTCTCCACTGCCTGACGCTCGTGCCTCTCCTGGCGCTGGTCTGCTTCGGTGCGATTCTCGCCTATCAGAGCTTCCAAACCTATCAGGAGGTCCGGAAAGCCTCGCAACTGCAGGCGGTCGTAGACGCGACAACGATCTTCTCGGCGACCGCGATCCCGAATGAGGGCCGGGCCGCCTATCCCTATCTCGCCCAGGGCACGGCCGAGGCGCGTGCCAAGATGGAAATGCAGTGGCCACTGACGGACCACGCCTTCGCGCGTATCGAGTTCGTCGCCGGCGCCGCACAAATCCCCAATGCCGAAACGGCCGGATTGTTGCGGACGATACTCGATCAACGCAAGCTCCTCGGCGAGATTCGGCAGAAGGCCATGCGGCGAGAGACGGATCGCTCGCAGATGGGTGCATTCCTGCAGAACAGCAGCAATCTGGCGAATGAACTCGTCGGACGTGTCGCCGGCGCCGTCGATAATAGCGAGATCGCTCGCCAGATTCTGGCGCTCCATGCCGCGCTCGAGATCAGCACCGGCAGCCTCAACGAAGGCGGGCGCGGCGAGATTGCGTTCCAGACGGGCAAGCTGAGCCAGCCGCTGTTTCGCGTCATGCACCGAGGCGTGGAACTCCAGCAGATCTTCGGGCGGCAGTTCGAGGCATTCGCTCGGCCGGAACACATCGCGCAGTATAAGGATTTCCTCGGATCCGCCGACCACCAGCTGATCAACCGTGTGCGGCCGCTGCTGCTTGATGCCAGCTACGACAAGCTCGATCCCAACGATGCGCCCGGCTGGACGAAGGCCGATCAGGCTCGTCGGGCCTTTTGGCTCAAGCAGATCGAGGAGATGCGCAACAGCTTGTCGGTGCAGACCGCGGAGCTGCTCGGCTCCGCCTATCGCAGCTTCCTCCTTTACGGTGCGGCATCAGTCGTCATCATCCTGCTCGCCGTGGGCTTGGCCATATGGGTGAGCCGCGTGATCCGCTCGCTGTTTGGCCGCCTTGCGGCTTCGATGACCGAGATCGCGGACGGATCCCTCGATACGAGCGTCCCGTTTGCCAACCGGTCCGACGAGATTGGCCGCATGGCGGTCGCACTCGATGTTTTCCGCACCAATGCGCTGAAGGTCCGCAATCTGGAAATCGAGGAGCGAAGGGCGTTGAATGCACGTGCGGAGCGCGCTCAGGCTATGTCCGAAGTCGTCGCATCGGTCGGCGAGGTCGTCCATCGCGCTGCAGAAGGGGATTTCACCGGACGCGTGCAGGTCAGTGCGGACGATCCTTCCCTGCAAGCCCTCGTGGATGGGATTAACCAGATCAACGCCGTCGTCGACGAAGCCACTGGCGATTTCGAGCGGGTGCTGAAAGCGATTGCCGAGGGCGATCTCGCCCAGGATGTGAGCCGCGATTATCGTGGACGGCTCGATCAGTTGAAGACGGCGATCAACCGCACCGCAAACAGGCTGAGCACCGCGGTCGCGACGCTTCAGACGACAGCGCAACAGGTCCAGCTCTCGTCCACCGAGATCAAGACCGGCGCGGATGATCTGGCGCAGCGTACTGAACAACAGGCCGCTTCCCTGGAGGAGACCGCAGCCACGACGGAGCAGCTGGCTGCTTCCGTGAAATCGACCGCCCGTTCTTCAAAGCTGGTGGTCGCCGACGCGGAAGCGGCGCGCTCTGTCGCGGCGGAGGGGGGCACCATCATCGGCCAAGCCGTCACCGCCATGTCGCAAATCGAAACGACTGCCGGCCGCGTGGCGGCAATCACCAATGTCATCGAGGAAATCGCGTTCCAGACGAACCTGCTTGCCCTCAATGCTGCGGTGGAGGCCGCCCGCGCCGGCGATGCTGGTCGAGGTTTCGCGGTCGTTGCAAGCGAAGTGCGGACGCTGGCGCAACGCGCGGCAGACGCAGCCAAAGACATCGGCACGCTGATCTCCTCTTCGACGCGCGAAGTCGAGCAGGGTGTGACGCTCGTGCGTCAAGCAGGGGATACTCTCGCCCGGATCGTCGAGGCATCTAATCGGGTCGTCGGGAATGTGTCTCAGATCTCGGTCGCCTGCGACGAACAGGCGAGCGGCATCGACGAAGTGAGCCAGGTCGTGGCGCATATGGATGAGATGACCCAGCAGAACGCGGCACTCGCCGAGCAGAGCTCCGCCTCGGCAGTGGCTCTCGCCGTTCAGATCGACCGGCTTCACGGTCTGGTCGCGCAATTTCGGACAGCCGCGGTAGAGGAGGCGCATCTGCGACGCGTCGCCTGACCTGAAAAGCCGCTCTGGTCAGTATCGCCGCTCGAAGGACGCGATCACGCGCGCCTGCTCTTCCGAAAAGGATTTGATGCGGGCGCGCAATTCGCCCGCAAATTCGCGCGTCAGAAACGAGGTCGGCTTGTTGCAGGCAAATACCATGCTCAGCACCGCGGTCATTTCGGGATCGACAAGCGGAGCAAGGAAGGTCTGGGTATCAACGACCTGGTTGAGCATCGCTCCCAGGGGAAGCAGCGTGAAGCCGTGGCCGGCCATGACCAGCGCCCTCAGGGTGCCGTAGAGGTCGATCTCGTAGGGGCTCTGAAGCGGTATTCCGGCAAGTTCCGCCAACCGGTCCAGCCGGATCCGCAATCCGTGCTGCGAGCTCGGTAGGACGAGGGGCAGTCGGGCGGCCTCGGCGAGCGAGATCGCTTTTCGCCCGTTGATGCCGTGCTCCCGAGCCAGAGCCATCGGCCCGACGAGCACGATGCGTTCTTCGATCAGTTCCTCGGTCACGAGCTGCGGCGAGCTTCCGATGTCGTAATAGATCCCCAGGTCGATGCGGGCGCGAAGCAGCCACTCCTGGATGATACTGCTGTTGCCGCCGGAGATGTGCACGTGAACGTGGGGATAGCGCGCGCAGAAGGAGCTGAGCAGGGAAGGGCACAACGTTTCGCCCAGGTGGTGGACGATGCCGAGGGAAATCCGTCCCCGGGGCTGGACGCTGCGAGCCTGAACGCGATCCATGACGTCCTGCACGTTCGACAGGAACGGCCGCACGACATTGAGCAGATCAAGCCCCTCATCCGTCAGCTCGACACCACGGCCGTTGCGATAAAGCAGGGGCGCGCCGACGGTCTCTTCCAGCTTGCGGATCTGCCGGCTGATGAAGGGCTGATCCACGTTGCGGATGCTGGCCGCGCGGGAGAATCCTCCCTGCTCGACCACGTCCAGAAAGAACTGCAGCTGACGTAGATTCATGCGCACGCTCCGGTGAATGTCAGGTGCCGCAAAGCTGGTATTATTCAATCGTTATAGGAGCATGTCTGCTTCGACACTAACATCCCGTCAGCTTGCCGATCGAAGCCGCCGCATATGCGGCCTTCGAGGGCGTCTTGGGCCAGGACCGCGTCTTTCGCGCGGCGACGCCGCGCAACGACGAGGATGAGATGAAAGAGCAGATGGAGACCAGGCGCGACGGCTCCCGGGGGCCGGCGCAGGAGCGATCGTCGCTTCAGGCCTCGCGGCTTGGCGCGATCGGCTTCTCCCAGACGCTCGCAATGGGCCGTCGCGCCGCGGATCTGCGCCGCGCCGGCCGCGACATCATCAGCCTCGGTATGGGAGAGCTCGATCTCGACATTCCTTTGCCCGTGCGCGAGGCGGCTGCGAAAGCGGCTCTACGGGGCGATGGGCGCAGCCCTCCCGTCGAGGGCCTGCAAGCGCTCAGGGAAGGCATTGCCCGCAAATTGCTGCGGGACAACGGCGTCAACTGTCCCGCAGACGGCATCATCGTCTCAAGCGGGACCAAGCAGGTCATATTCAATGCCATGATGGCGACTCTCGATCCCGGCGACGAGGTGCTCATTCCGGCGCCTTACTGGGTCTCCTATCCCGACATCGTGCGCCTGGCCGGCGGAACGCCGGTGATTTTGACATGTGGGGCCGACAGGGGCCACAAGCTCTCGCCGGAGCAGCTGGAAGAAGCGATCACCGCCCATACGCGCTGGCTCATCCTCAACTCCCCCAACAATCCGACCGGCGTCGTCTATTCACGTGAAGAACTGGCCGCGCTCGCCGGCGTGCTCGCGCGCTTCCCGCAGGTGATGGTGCTCAGCGACGAGATCTACGAGCTCTTCACCTTCACCGCGGAGGGCTTCACTTCTTTGGCTTCGGTGGCGCCGGGGCTGAAGGACCGGATACTGCTCGTCAACGGGCTCTCGAAGTCGTTTGCGATGATCGGCTGGCGGATCGGCTACGGTGCCGGCCCTGCGGAGCTGATCTCGGCCATGGTGAAGGTCCAGTCCCAGAACACCTCGGGCGTGGCCACGATCGTGCAGGCGGGCGCCATCGCCGCCATGGACATGCCGCTGGAAGCGCTGCAGCCGTTCCGCACCGCCTTCGCTCGCCGAAAAGCCAAGGTCGCCGAGTTGCTCCACCATATTCCGGATTTCCGGGCGGTGCAGCCAGAGGGAGCCTTCTACTTCTATCCCATGTGCGAATCTCTGATCGGCCGCCGCACGGCCCAGGGAGGGACGATCGGCAGCGACGCCGATCTGGCGGAGTTCCTGCTCGATACGGCCGACATCGTGACTGTTCCGGGGTCGGCGTTCGGCCTGGGACCGGCGCTCCGGCTTTCTTATACCTGTCCCGAGGAGCGGCTGGAGGAGGCTTTCCAACGGATAGGTGCCTCGTTGGCGAGCCTTTGCTGAAAGGGCCGTTTCGGAGCAATCCCGCTCTTTGAGGACCGGCGGGATTGCTCCAGGTCTTTGTTTGGTCGCATTTTCTTCACGCGAACCGGTGTCCACTTCGCTCAAAAATGCCTTAGGTCACATCGCCTGAAAATGCTCCGGGTCTTTTCATCGGCAGGATGCCGAAACGACGGATGTCGAACGGCGCGATGTCGACCGGGGAAGCCTCTCCGGCAACGAGATCTGCGACGATGGAGCCGGTGATCGCTCCCAATGTCAGGCCCGAGTGTCCGTGACCGAACGCGAAGAAGGCGTCGGCGGTCGCGGGAGCGCGACAGATCACGGGCAGGCTGTCGGGCGTGGAAGGCCTGAGCCCCATCCAGGGTTCAGGCTCTGACGGGCGCAGGTCCGGCAGCGCGGCCGCTGCCAGCTTCAGGAGCCGGTGAGCCCGCCGATAATTGGGCGGCGCGTCCAGGCTCGCAAGTTCTGCGGTCCCCGCGATGCGAAGCCCGCCGGCCATGCTCGACAGTCCAAACTTCTGATCGCCGACGATAACGGGTCGGCCGAGTTCGATGCCCGGATCCGGAACCATGAGATGATAGCCGCGCTCGCTGTCCAGCGGCAGCCATGAGCCCAGTTTCCTTGCCCATCTCTTGGAATGCGCCCCGAATGCAAGGACGAGCTTCCCGATTGGCCGGGCACCGCTGTCGGATATCAGAAAAGCGGGCTTGCCATCGTCGATCACGAGGTCCTCGACCTGAATCTTCACGAATTCTCCGCCCTCCGCGACAAACCGGTCGGCGAGAGCCTGGGTGAGCAGTTGCGGGCTGCGGGTGCTCAGCGAGCCCGTGATCAGCACCCCCCGCGTGAAGTCGGCCGACAGCGCCGGTTCGAGGCGGTGCAGTTCCGCGCCGGCGAACTCCTCGATATGCACGCCGTGCCGCCGGCGGAGATCATGCGCGGGTTTGGCTGCCAGATAGGCATTCTCGGAGCGATAGGCATAGAGCTCTCCGCTCTCGCGGATCAGATGCTCGCATCGCGCCGATGCGATGAGCGGCCGATAAGCTTCAGCCGCAAGCCGCAACAGCGAGGCCAGGGCGCCCGCGATCTGCTCGACCCGTTCAGGCCGGGCCGATGCCAGGAAGTGAAGCAGATAGGGAGAGAGGCTCGCCAGGTGCCGCCAGCGAATGATGAGCGGGCCGTCCGGATCGAGCAGCATGCGCGGGACCTGACGGATGATCCCTGGCGTGGCCGTCGGTACGCAGCCGCCCACCTGTATCATGCCCGCATTGCCGTAAGAGCAGCCACTGCCCGGCTCTGCGCGGTCGATCAACGTCACGCGAAATCCCTTGCGCAGCAGGCTGAGCGCGCAGCAGACTCCGACCGTTCCGGCACCGAGAACCGTAACGCGCGTTCCGTTCACCTTGCCACTCCTCACGGGTTGCTCCGCACGTCGTAGAGCTCGGTCCGCGCGGATCTATGCCGATGGAAACATGGCCTCCCCCGGTTGGCGATGTTTGAATCACCATATCTGCTATCGTGATTGGTCGGTGTGCAGGGCCCGGCATCGCCGCTAGGACGATCAAGTAATCGCGCTTGGCCACCTCGGCGCTTCCCTAGAGGGTTTCGCCTCAGGCGTCCCCGGCGCGCAAAACCGAGGGGAATTCACATGAGACGATTTTTCACATCCGCGCTGGGTGCGCTGGCGCTCGCGGCCTTGATGGTCATGGGACTTGTAACGGATGCCGGCGCCCAAGCACCGGCGCCGTCCCAGCTGCAGACGGTCCTTGCGCGCGGGAAATTGATCGTGGGCACTCGCAGCTCTGCGATCGGGTTTTCTTTCAAAGATCAGAAAGGTGAACTGGCGGGCTTCGACATCGATCTGGCGCGCCTGCTCGCGCAGCAGATATTCAAGGATCCTAGCAAGGTCGAACTCGTCGTACTCTCTGGTTCCGCCGATCGCGTGCCTGCACTGGTTTCGGGACGTGTCGATGCCGTGATTTCTTCCTTCAGCCCTTATCCGGAACGCGTGCAAGTGATCGACTTTTCGGCGCCGTACGCACTGTCGGACACGGTCTTCGTGGTTCGGGCGGACTCGCCATTTCAGAAGAACGCTGACTTGGTCGGCAAGACCGTGTTGACCCGTCAAGGAGCCGATCTCGAGCAGATGATCAACGGCTCGGTTCCCGGCACGAAAATTGAAGGGTTTCCGGAGCTCTCCGATGCGTTCTTGGCCTTCCGGCAGGGGCGCGGCGATGCATTCTTCTACGAGCGAGCGGCAGCCTACTATCTCATGAAAGGCACAGGAGGACGGTTCCGGGTCATCGACGACAAGGCCAATCCAATCGCAGCCAGTGGCATCTCGATTGGCTTGAAGCAAGGTGATCAGGTCTGGATCAACTATATCAACTGGCTCCTGTACGACCTGAAGGCGAACAACAAGCTGCAGGCCTTGCACCAGAAGTGGTTCGAGACAGATGCGCTTCAGCCGAGCTGGGTGAAGCAACCATTGTAGACCGTATCGTTCATGGCGCGGCGGAGGCGTAACTCCGTCGCGCTTGTCTTTGCCAAGCTCCAAAAGGCCAACGCATGGCATACAGACTCGACTGGCTTCCAGTGCTTCAAGCGTCACAAGCCTTGCTTTCCGGACTCGCGATAAGCCTCGAGATCTTCCTGATCAGCTCGATCGGTGCCACGCTGCTGGGCCTGGGCGGCGCGAGCCTCATGCTCTCGAGACATGCGAGCTTGCGCTTTGTCGCGACCGGCTATGTCGAGCTCATGCGCAACAGCCCGAGCCTCGTCAAGATGTACTTCATCTATTTCGGCTTTCCGGTCCTGGGGCTGTTTCCGACCGCCTTCTGGTCCGGTGTCATAGCGCTCGTCCTCCACAACGCGGCCTATATGATGGACATCTTCCGCGCGGCCTTCGCCAGCGTGGCACGCGGCCAGCGCGAGGCGGCGATCAGCTTGGGCCTCGATCCCTTTCTGACGTACCGGAAGGTCCTTCTGCCGCAGGCCCTGCGCCGGGCGCTCCCCGGGCTGGGGAACTACTGGGCGGAGATGGTGAAGGATACGTCGCTGACCAGCGCGCTCTCCGTGCGGGAATTCTATTTCGTGTTCACCTCGCAGATCGCCCTCAACATGCGCACCTATGAATTCTTCCTGGTGGCGGGGCTGACCTATCTGCTCCTGACCAGCGCAGTAGCGGCGATTGCCCGTCTCTGGGAGCGCGCTCTCGCACGCGGGGAGGCCAGGGCGCGATGATGGAAGCCACATCGAACCTGGACATCGTCCTCACCCTGCTCCATGGGCTGGCCGTCACCCTTCAACTGGCTGCCGTCGTGCTCGTATTCGGCACCGCCGGCGGCGTCGTGCTCGGCGTCGCCTCAGCCTATGGCGGCGCGCCGGTGCGTCTCTTCGTCGGCGCGCTTCTCTATCTGGCGCGAGGACTTCCGCTGTTGATCCAGGTCTTCGCCATCTTTTACCTCTTGCCTCTGTTCGGCCCGACGCTCGACCGCTTTTCCACGGCAGCGGTGGCCCTCGGCGCATTTGCGGCCATGACGATCAGTGAAATCGTTCGCGGTGGCCTCGTCGCAATCCCGAAAGGCCAGATCGAAGCCGCCTATTCTCTCGGATTGAAGCGGCTCATGACGATCCGCCTGATCATTCTTCCCCAAGCTCTGAGGGTATTGCTTGCCCCGCTGATCGGGCAGTTCGTGTTCCTGGTCAAGGCTACGTCGATCATCTCCTTGTTGGGCGTGCCCGAACTGATGTTTTCGGCGCGCGAGATCATCGAGCGCGACCTCGAAGGATTCAAGGTCATGACCCTGGTCTGGCTGATCTACACAGCCGTCTGCATGCCGTTGTCGATGCTCGGGCGCCATCTCGAGCGCCGCCTGGCTATCCGCTGACCGGTCCGGCGGGAGCGCGGCGGACGCCCCCGGCGAATTTGCTCTTTTCTTGTTCCCGGAGCCGGATGAAGGCGCGCCTCGGGCTTGGCCCCCCGAACTCTATCGGAGGGTGCGGCCCCTTCGGGTGGAGGCCGGCTCGGCACCGCCGGTACGCTTGCCCGGAATT
This sequence comes from Allobosea sp., assembly GCA_024231975.1. Lineage (GTDB taxonomy): Bacteria > Pseudomonadota > Alphaproteobacteria > Rhizobiales > Beijerinckiaceae > Allobosea. The sequence goes on along the minus strand of JAAEQB010000057.1, from coordinate 104,992 downwards.
GCTCGCTCCCGGCAAAGCCAGCGCACCCCACTGACGTGTCGGCTTCTTATCGCGGTCCGCGTTCCGCTTCGCCGGAGATCGCGCGGTTGGCATTTCCTCCGTATGCTGATATTCAGTGCTCATATAATCCAGCCTGCCGACGAAACCGTCGGTGGAGAGACAGGGCGGAACAGCAAGGGAGGACGGGCCATGTGTCACAGCGAATCCGGGGGCGGTGCCGCGGTTGCGGTTCCTGACGTTGGCGATGCTTCGAGCGACGTTTCGACTGCCTTGCTCGACGAGCTGGTGGCAGCCAATCACATCCTGTTCGACCAGGGTGTCGTCGATGCCTTCGGCCATATCAGCGTCCGGCACGACAAGCGGCCGGACCGTTTCTTCCTCGCCCGCAACATGGCGCCGGGCAGGGTCACGCTCGACGATCTGGTGGAGTTCACGCTCGATGGCGAGGCGGTGAACGCGAAAGGGCGCAAGGTCTATCTCGAACGCTTCATCCATTCCGAGATCTTCAAGGCCCGACCGGATGTCCAGGCGGTGGTCCATAGCCATTCGCATTCGATCGTGCCGCTTAGCGTCGTCAGGGGCGCGCGATTGCGCCCGCTGTTCCATATGGCGGGGTTCATCGGACCAGGTGCGCCGGTTTTCGAGATTCGCGAGGTGGCGGGCGAGTCGACCGATCTGCTGATCAGCAATCGTGATATCGGTGCGGCGCTGGCACGGCATTTCTCGGAGAGCGATATCGTGCTGATGCGGGGGCACGGTTCAACCGTCGTCGGAGATTCGATCAAGCGGGCCGTCTATCGTGCGGTCTATGCGGAGCTGAACGCACGCTACCAGTTGCAGGCGATGCAGCTCGGCGAGGTCACCTTCCTGACCGAGGGAGAGTGCCGCGCCTGCGTCGACAAGGTCGAGGGGCAGATGCAGAGGCCCTGGGATCTCTGGCTCGAGAAAGCGCGCATTCGCTGCGAGGCCGTGCCCGGCTGAACCGAAAACCGTCCCGAGCTTCTGGAAGCGGCCGTGCAATTTCATCTCAATGGTTTCAGGCCGGGGGATCCGGCGATCAGGGCAGTCCCCGCCCCCGGAGGCGGCCGGGGCCTGCCGCGGGAGGTCGATGTCCTGATCATCGGCTGCGGGCCGGCGGGGCTCGTCCTGGCGGCCCAACTTGCCGCCTTTCCCGATCTCAGCGTCTGCATCGTCGAGCAAAAGTCCGGGCCGCTCCAGATCGGGCAGGCGGACGGCATCGCCTGCCGGACGATGGAGATGTTCGAGGCCTTCGGCTTTGCCGAACGTGTCGTGAAGGAGGCCTACTGGGTCAACGAAACGACCTTCTGGAAGCCCGATGAGGCCGATGCCGGCAAGATCATGCGCCACGGCCGCATCCAGGATACCGAGGACGGCCTGTCCGAGTTTCCGCATGTCATCCTCAATCAGGCGCGCGTGCATGATTTTCTCCTCGAGACCATGCGCCATGCGCCGCTCGGCCTCGAGCCGCATTATGGGTTGCGCTTCGTCGATCTCGAGATCGCGGGAGGGGATGGCGACGGCCGCCGGTCCCATCCGGTCGCGGTGAGGCTGGAGCGGGCGGGCTCCGAAGGCCGGGGGACGGTGGAGGTCGTCAAGGCGCGCTACGTGGTCGGTTGCGACGGTGCGCGCAGCGCCGTGCGAAAGTCGCTCGCCCGCAGCCTGACCGGCGACTCGGCCAATCAGGCCTGGGGCGTGATGGATGTCCTCGCGGTCACCGATTTTCCGGATATCCGCCTGAAGAGCGCCATCCACTCCGCCGAGGAAGGCAGCATGCTGATCATCCCGCGCGAGGGCGGCTATCTCGTGCGCTTCTATATCGAGCTCGACAAGCTCGCCGAAAACGAGCGGGTCTCGGCCCGCGCGATCACCGCGGACCGGCTCGTTGCGGCAGCCCGGCGCATCATCCGTCCTTATTCCCTCGAGGTGAAGGAGATCGCCTGGTGGTCGGTCTACGAGATCGGCCAGCGGTTATGCGACAAGTTCGACGACGTTCCAGCCGGAGAGGATCGCCGGCCGCGCGTCTTTATCGCCGGGGATGCCTGTCACACCCACAGCCCCAAGGCGGGGCAGGGCATGAACGTCTCGATGGGCGATGCCTTCAATCTCGGCTGGAAGCTGGCGGCCGTCATCCGGGGACAGGCCTCGCCGTGGCTGCTCGACACATATTCGATCGAGCGCCATGCCGTCGCAAAGGAGTTGATCGATTTCGACCGCGAGTTCGCCCGGATGTTCAGCGCCCGTCCCAAAACGGGGGCCGGCAATCAGGATGATGCCGTCGATCCTGCCGACTTCCAGCGCTATTTCGTCAAGCAGGGGCGGTTCACAGCCGGCACGGCGGTCCGCTACAAGCCCTCGCTGATCTGCGGCGATGGCCGGCATCAGGCTCTGGCAAGCGGCTTTCCGCTCGGCATGCGGCTGCATTCGGCCCCGGTCGTGCGGCTGGCTGATGCAAAGCCGCTGGAACTGGGCCATTGCGCGAAGGCGGACGGACGCTGGCGCCTGATCGCCTTCGCCGATGCGGGCGAGCCCTTCGACGCCGGATCGGAGCTGATGAAGCTCTGCCGTTTCCTCGACGCCGACGAATCGTCGCCTCTCCGGCGCCATACGCCGCCGGGACAGGATGTCGACGCCGTGATCGACGTGCTGGCGGTGTTGCAGCAGAACCATCGCGAGGTCGATATGGCGCGCGTTCCGGCCTTCCTGCGGCCGGCGAAGGGACGCTACGGTCTATGGGACTATGAAAAGCTGTTCTGCGCCGATACGCGCTCGGGGCAGGACATCTTCGACCTGCGCGGTATCCGCCGCGAGGCCGGCTGCGTCGTCGTCGTCAGGCCGGACCAGTATGTCGCCGAGATCCTGCCGCTGGCCGACGGGGCAGCGCTCTCGGCTTTTTTCGCCTCATCCATGCTCGTCCCGGGCGAGATCGGACCGGCGAGGTGAAAGAGAGGATGGCCGTCCGTGCTTGCGGGGGTAGACCGCTCCCGGCATGGATTGCCGCCGTTTCGGGATGAGGGCGAGGCGAAGATCGTAGAATGGCGAGCCAGAATCTCTATTCGATGCCCGGTCATCTGATCAGGCGCGCCCAGCAGATCGCAGTCTCGATCTTCCTCGACGAATGCGCATCCCTGGACATGACGCCGGTGCAATATGCCGCACTCGTCACCATCCGCGACCATCCGGGAATCGACGCGACGCGGTTGTCGGCGCTGGTCGCTTTCGATCGCTCCACGCTCGCCAACGTGCTGGAGCGTCTCGAGACGAAACGGCTCATCTTGCGCTCGGGCAACCACAACGACAGGCGCGTCAAGGTCCTGCGGCTTACGCCCGAGGGAGAGGCGGTTCTCGCTCAGGCTGAGCCCTTGGTCGATCGGGCGCAGACGCGCATCCTGGCCCCGCTGCCGCCCGAGGACCGGCAGGCTTTCATGAGCATATTGGCCAGGCTCGTCGAATCCAACAACGAGGTCTCGCGCGCGCCGTTGCGGCTGACGTCGGCCAGCTAGGGGAATTCCACACTTCTCCGAATCGCGGAACTGCTCCCGTTCCACGTTCCATCGCATTTTCTGACGCGAGCGGGTGCCGCAGTGAACAGTCTGAGCGTCATAAGGACTGAAATCGACCATGAGCATGAAGCTTGGCAGACAAAGCTCTTTTGTCTTGGACCACCAGACTGTGCCTATCCTAAAATATCAGAAGAGGTTTTGTGCTCATGAAAAAAGGGAGGACTAGATATGCCGACAATCCGTATTGAACCCGTCGAGGATCGAGCATCCGGCCGCTTCGCCATCGAGATTTACCTGCCGGCAGATGCGGAAAAGCCGCTGGTGACCACGGCACCGCGCTACAAGAGCGCTGCGGCGGCGGAACAGGATACCATCGCGATCTTGTCGGCCGCCGCGAACAACCCGCCGCCGGAAGAACCGCCCAACCGGCGGTAGTGTCGGTTCGGCTCCGCGACCGCCCGTAACGCTGTTGTCAGGCGACGACAAGCAGCACACCGGCGGTTGCGACGACCGCGGCGGCGATGGTGAGGAGATTCGGGGCGCGTTCAGTTCGCAAAAGCAAGCTGGCGATCAGCATCGACACGAAAACCTCGAGCGACTGAATCGCTCCGACTGTCGAGATCGCCGTATACTGAATTGCATAAAAGTTGGCGATCTGCCCCGCCGCGAAGCACAGCGCCGCGGCTACACCCCAGATGTTGCGCGCCATCAATGCGGAGAGGATCGCCTTGCGGCTGCGCCCGCTGACGAGCGCGGTGAGGACATAGTAGCCCATTGCAGCCATGGCTCCGACGAAGGTGCCCAGCGCTCCGTCCGGGACCAGATCGAGCCCCAGTTTGCGCGCGACGTAGGCCGAGGCATAACAGAGGCCCGAAGCCGTTCCCCAGATATAGCCCATCGGCTCGATCTGCTCCGCCGCCGGTGCAGAAGACTTTCCGCTGCCTGCGAGATCGACCGCCACCAGGGCGGCCACGCTGATCGCGATCAGCAGGAGGCCGCCGAGTTTGGCCGAGGTTAGGATCTCGCCGAGAAAGACGACGCCGAACAGCACCGAGAAAAAGGGGATGGCGCGCTTGATTGCGGCGCCGCGGATCGCGCCGAGATCTCGCACCGAGAGGAAATACAGGCTGCGGGCCAGGGCGGTCGCGAGAAGTCCCGAAAGCGCAAACCATGCGAGGCCTACAAGCGCGCCGGGCCTTCCTACCAGATTCTGCGACTCCTGCGCCGTGCTCACCCATAGGGCTGCGGAAAGGAGCGCGGTCAACCCCACCGAGAGGATGGCCCCGCCGTCGCCAGGCCCGCTCTTGCGTGCTTTGGCGATCGCCACGCCGCCGAAGCCGAAGGCCAGAACGGACAGAATCGAAAACAGCTCTCCGAGTCTCGCCGCCATAAATGTCATGGGAGAGGCGGCCTTTCTGTACCGTTGGCCGTTAGGCGAGCGGGATGAGGTAAGAATCTGGCGGGCGTGCCAAAGATAGGAAGAGGCATCGGTCGTGGCGCTTCAGCACGCTGCTGGTTTGGATCGAGCGGGCAGGCCTTTGGATGCCGGATGCGGATACAGGATGCCGCTCGCGCGAAGCTCCGCAAGGGCGCCCACTCCTATCAACGCCATGGTCCGATCGACTTCGTCCCGAAGTATCGCCAGCGCACGCTCAACCCCGGTTCGCCCCGCTGCAGCGACGCCATAAAGAGTCGCGCGTCCGAGAAGGACGGCATCGGCGCCCAGCGCCACGGCCTTGACGATGTCGGAGCCGCGCCGGATGCCTCCGTCCATGAGCACGACCATCCGTCCATCCGCCGCCTGCACCACCTCGGGCAGGCTGTCGATGGAGGCCGGCGCGCCGTCGAGCTGGCGACCGCCGTGGTTGGAGACGATGACGCCGTCGGCACCGTGCTCGTGGGCGCGCAGGGCATCGGCGCCGGAGAGGATTCCCTTGACGAGCAGCGGCCCGTCCCAGCGTTCCTTCAGCCTTGCGATATCGGCCCAGCAGAACGCGGGATTGCGCTTCGAGCGCGTGAAGTCTGCGAGTTCGGCAGCCGTGGCACCGGGCGGCAGGAACTCGGCGAGGTTCTCGAAGCGCGGCATCCCCTTGTTCAGCCAGACATTGGCCAGCCAGCCGGGGTGAAGGAGACCGTCGAGCACGACCCGGGGCGTCAGGCGCAGCTCATGCGAGAAATTGTTACGCAGGTCGCGCTCGCGCTTGCCGGCCGTCAGCGTATCGACGGTGACGATCACGGCCTGGTACCCGGCGTTGCGGGCGCGATCGAGCAACCGGCTTGCGAAGCTGACGTCGCCCCAGGGGTAGAGCTGGAACCAGCGCGTGCCTGCGCCGATCGCGGCGACCTGCTCGAGCGCGTTGTTCGACGCCGTCGACAATGCGAAACCGATGCCCGCATCGGCCGCGGCTCGGGCGAGTTCGAGGTCCGCATCCGGCCAGAGCAGGCCGTTGAGGCCGGTCGGTCCGATCATGAACGGGCCGGGGAACCGGCTGCCGAACAGTTCGACCGATTGATCGCGCTGCTTGTTGCCGGTCAGCACGCTCGGCATCAGCTGCCATCGCTCGAAGGCGGCGCGATTGTCGCGCAGCGTCGCTTCGTCCTCCGCTCCGCCGTCGAGATAGTCCCAGACCACGCGCGGCAGGCGCCGTCGCGCGCGGGCTGCAAGGTCCGCGATGCTGATCGCGTTGTCGAGAGGCATGGTCCCTTCCAATCGGATAAGGCGGAAGTCTGCGCAAGACGGGCCGTCATGAAAAACAGGTGTTCACACCGCACCGTAGCGGCGGCCGAAGGCCCGCAACGCCGCATTGACGGCGAGCGCGAGGGTAAACACCGAGATGAGCAGAGCGTACATCTCCGCCGTCCGGAACGCATTGTAGTCCTGGATGATCAGATACCCCAGGCCGCGATTCGACATCTTCACCTCAGCCAGCAGCGCGCCGATCAGAGCTACGCCGGTGGCGAGTCGCAAGCTGCCGAGCACAGGCACCACGATCGAGGGCAGATAGACCAGCCGGACGAGCTGCAGCAAGGAGGCGTCGAAGCTGCGCACGACCCGGATCAAGATCGGACTGACGCCGCGCATGCCGCCGAACGTCGCCACGGCCACCGGGAAGAACGCCGAGATCGCCGCCATCGCGATCTTCGGGCCGGCGTCGATGCCGAAGACCACCATGAGGATGGGCAGGAAAACGATCTTGGGCGCCGGGGCGAGCGCACGCACCCAGGGATCGAGCACCGCGGCCAGCAGCCGCGAGACGCCCAGAGCGATCCCGCAGAGCAGGCCGACGCTGCCGCCTATCAGGATGCCTGCGCCCGCTTCGTAAGCGGTGATGCCGAGATGCGCGTAGAAGCCGGCATCCGCAAGCTGCCGCAGCAACGCCGAGCCGATGGCCCAAAGGCTCGGCATGGCGCCGGTGAAAACGAGTCCCGATGACGAGATCGCCTGATATGCGGCCAGCAGGCCGGCGAGCGTCAGCATCCGGATCATGGTCACGGTCACGCCGCCGGACTGGGACGGGGCAAACGCAGTCAGACCGGCCGTAGCCATCGCTCCCCCCGCTCTATCAGCAAGAAAAACAGGCTGCTCAGCACGATGACGAAAACGACGGCCGAATACATCGAAGGAATATCGTAGCGATCATACATGTCGGCGACGACAAAGCCGAGACCGCCGATGCCCACGAGGAATTCAACGGCAACGATGTTGATCATCGCGTAGATCAATCCCAACCGCAAACCGACGAAGATCGTCGGAAGCGCCGCAGGCAGCACGATCTTGGTTAGGCTTTGCAGCGGCGTCATGTGGAGCGACAGCGCGAGATTGTGAAGAACCGGCCTCACTCCAATGATGCCTTCCCGAGTCTTGATGATGACCGGGATCACCGCCACGACAAACCCCATGACCGCCACAGTTACTAGGCTTCGACCGAAGAAGATCAGGAACAGCGGATAGAGCAGAATGATAGGGGCGGCGAAGGCCGCCTCCAGCCATGGTTCGTAGGCCTGCCCTAACACACGCCGACGTGCCAGCAGCGTGCCGGCGGGAACTCCGAGCAGCAGCGCCGCCGCGGTGGCCGCGAAGGTGGTGTTGAATGTCAGCCAAGTCGCGTAGCCCAGCCCCTCGTGCAGCACGAGGGCAGGGATGGCGGCCAGGATCTCGGATGGCGGCGGCATCACGAACGCTGAAACCCGGCCGGTGCGCGACAGGGCCTCCAACCCAGCGACGACCGCAACGAGCAGCCCGATGCTGCCGATGCTCCCGCCGCGCGTCATGCCAGGAACCGACCGACATTGGCCGTGAAGGCCTTAGTCTGGTCGGGCGTCAGCGTAGTGGACAACCGCTTGTCCTTGACGGCTTGCGCGATGCTGAGCTCGAGGTTGCCGATTGGGGCCAGCGCCAGCGCCGCCTTCGGATAATTGACGTCCCGCGCCTGTCGGCCGGTGGCTAGATCGATGCGGTTGAGATCGGCATACATCTGCACCGCCTCGTCTCCGGAATAGGCCCATTCGATCGTCTGCTGGATTCCCTTGAAAAGCCGCTTGAGCGAATCTGCGCGTTCGGTCAGGAACTTGTTGTTGGTCATGCCGACGCGCACGGTCTGTGAGGCAAGGCCGGGAGCATCGTTGCCACGGGCGATGACACGGAGTTGCCCAGCACGTTCTTCAGCAAGTCCAACTGTAGGCGCCGACCAGCCGACATCGATCTGGCCCGACATGACCTGGGTGAGGGTGGCGCCGGGGCCGCCGGCGCCGACCAGCTTGGCTTTGACGCCGGCATGGTCGAGCAGAGTCGCGGCAATGAGCTCGCTAGACGCACCCGGCCGGGAGAATGCCACTGTCTTGCCGGCGCAATCGGCGAGGCTCCGGATTGGGCTGTCTGAGCGCACATACCAGAACAGGTCACTTGAGCCGGTCATCGCGGCGTTGGTGACAGCGATGGGCGCGCCTTTCGCGAAGGCGCTGAGCGCCCCCAGGATGCCGGGCGCCACACCGAAATCGGTTGATCCAGTGATGATGGACTGCTGGATGTCAGCGCCGCCGTCTGTCCAGATGATGTCGAATTCGAGCCCATTATCGGCGAAGATGCCCTTTTGCTGGCCGAACAGGATGAGCGTCGTATCCCAGAAGCCCTTCTGGCTGCTGACGATGCGCATCTTGTCAGCCGCATGGGCCGGCCGCGATGCGATGAGTGCGGCGCCTGCGCCCTGGAGCACGCTGCGGCGCGACGGCATGAACGATTGTTTTGGCAGTCTTGACATGCGTTTCTCTCCTCTCGATTCAGCCGGCTCTTCGGCCGGTTCCCCGTAACGCCTCGGCTTCTTTCATGCCGCGACTCGCCTCCGCGCGGAGATCTCCCCAGATCGCGGCGACGTAGCGCCCGAAGCGCTCATCGGTGACGCTATCGGAGCTGCGCGGCCGCGGGAGGTCGATGTCGAGTATCCGCAGAACCCGCCCCGGCCGATAGGACATCACCACCACCCGATCGCTGAGCTGGACCGCCTCGGTGATATTGTGGGTGATCAGCAGGGTTGTCTGTTTCAGCTCCTTGTGGATGGCGAGCACCCGGTCGCCCAGCAGTAGCCGCGTCTGCTCGTCGAGCGCGCCGAAAGGCTCGTCCATCAGCAGTACTTTGGGCTGGAAGGCCAAGGTGCGCGCGATCGCCGTTCGCTGTCGCATTCCGCCAGACAGTTCGACGGGGCGACTGTTCTCGAAGCCGGCCAGGCCGACAAGCTCGATATAATGGCGCGCACGCTCTTCGCGCTCTGCCCGCGAGACACCCTGGATCTCCAAAGGAAGCGCGACATTGGTCAGCACCGTCCGCCAGGGCAGCGTAGATTCTTCCTGAAAGACGATGCCGATGTCCTTGTGCGTTCCGACATGACGCTGCCCTCCGACACGCACCTCGCCATCGTAATCGGGCACAAGCCCGCCGATGATGCCGAAGAGGGTCGACTTGCCGCAGCCGCTCGGCCCGATAATCGAGACGAACTCCCCCTTCTGCACATTCAGGCTGATGTCGCTGATCGCTAGCAACCCGCCGGGCGGATCACCATAGCGCTTCGAAACGCCCCGAATCTCGAGATCATTGGCCAAAAGTATGCTCCCACATGAAGTTGCGCAGGGCTGCCTCCACTAGCCGGCGGGGATCGGCGCAGTCTCCGTCAAGGGGGCAGCGGAACGGCTTCATCGTAGCGATCCATCATCTGGCGAGGACGCGCGCGTCAGCCCGTGAGCCGGTGCGCGGGCGAGTTCCTCCTTGCCGGAGGAGCTGCGGCATTGCGCCGGCCTGTTCATCGGCGGCTTTCCTGGAGAAATGCGGCTTCGGAAACACGTTCGAGCGCAAACGGTTCGTCGTGGACGAGCTTGGCGGCGATCAATGCCTGGTGGACCCGCTTCGTGCCTGCGACGGAGATTTCCATCTTCGGCGTCAATATGCCCAGCCTGGCAGTATCCCGGATGGCGCGCTCGGCGAGCTTCGCATCGGTTTGGAGCTCGCGCGCCGCGACCCTGATTGCGGCAGCGGGATCCTCGATGATCGCATCGAGCCCTCGCTGCAGGGCGCGCAGGGCGCTGACGAGTACCATCCGATGCCGCTCCGCCCAGCGCAGGTCCGCATTGACGCTCGTGAACTGCCAGTCGGGCACGAAATCCGCCAGAGGGCCGAGATTGCTGAAGCCGGCAGCCTCGGCCTCATAGCTTAGCGGGAACGGCTGCAGGCCAGCATCGATCTCTCCAGAACGCAATAAACGCCAGCGCGTTGGAGCACCGCCCACAGCCTTCACCATGTAATCAGAGGGCTCGAGGCCTGCGCTGTGCGTCACTTCAGGCACGAGATGCGTGGTGCCTTCCTCGTTCGACAGCACACCGATCGTCTTGCCGCGCAGATCCGCGATGGATCGGATCGCCGGTTGGGCGATCACATAGTGAGGCAGTCGACCCGCATTTCCAGCGACCATTCGCAAGCTGCCGCCTTTGAGCGCGTCGACGATAATGCTCTCGGGCGTCGAGACGGCAATCTGGACAGCGTTCTCACGCAAGGCGCCGTTAATTTTCTCGGCATTGTCGAATACTTCGATGTGGACGTCGAGGCCCTCGTCCTTGAAGTAGCCTTTCTCTGCTGCCAGCCAGACAGGGAGATAAAATATCGTTCGCGAGACGATCGCTACGTGAAGTTGTTTGGTTCCTTCAGCGGCAGCCGATGTTGCTACGACGATTCCCAGCCCGACGAACATACCCAGTAAGGTTCTCAACGATATCCTCCCGCCCGTCAGCGCCATTCCCAGCTTTTATTAGTTAGAAAACTAAGCGACATTCGCCAGAATGGCAATCGCCAGCCGACCTTTCGATCGACGAAGCGTCAGCGCGCCTCAGCCGGACGGGCAGGCAGGGCGCCCATGCGCTCAGACAATCTTGCTCCCGCACGCAGCAGGGCCTGCGCCGGCGTGCCAATCGGGGAATTGTCGAACACGCTCTCCAGCCCCACGATGGTCAGCGTCGCCAGGAGGTTTCCGGCATGCCCGAAGATGGGAACGGAGATCGAACTGATGCCGCGCAGCACGACGCCGCTCATCGCCGTCATACCCGTCTCGCGGGCCTTGCGCAAAATCACATCGAGCTCGGGCCGGTTACGTGGCCTGCCCGGCACGGGAGCTGCAGCAGCGGCACGGCTCAGCTCCTCATCGATCAGCCCAGCGGTGGCGATCTCCGGCAGATAGGCGGCGAAGAGCTGCCCGTTCGAGGAGGTGGTCACAGGCAGCACCGTGCCCGGATTGATATTGATCGTCATAGGGGCCGTGCTGCTGACCCAGCGCACCAGCGTCGGGCCGCGCGTCGTCCAAACTGCCAGCGACACGGTCTCGTTGATTTCGTCGCGCAGCGCCTCCATGACCGGTTCGGCGGCCGCAACGACGTCCAGCCTGCGGATCGCCGCCAGCCCGAGATGCAGCGCGAACGGCCCGAGGTCATAGCGGGCCGTCGCGGCATCCTGGCTGATCAGGCCCGCAGCGATATATCCGGCGAGATAGCGATGTGCCTTGGCGGCTGGCATCCCGGCCCGGCGCGCAAGCTCGGCAAGGGGCAGGGGGCCCGTCACCTCGCTCAGCGCCTGCAGCAGCGGCGTTCCAACGACCACGGAGCGCACGCTCTGCCGTTCGCTGGCGGCCTCCTGCTCCGCCGCGGCGGATTTCCTTTGACTTCCTGGAAAGGCTGCTTCTATTTTCATAATCAAATTCTACAATACGTAATGGGAGGAGGGAAGTTGGTTCATTCAGCTTCCGCACCGGGCCGCTACCGCCTCGGAGTCGACATCGGCGGCACCTTCACGGATCTCAGCCTGATAGACGACGAGACGCAGTCGATCACCACGCACAAGGTCCAGAGCACGCCGAAATCGCCGTCCCGTGCCGTCTCGCGCGGCATCGTCGAGGTGATGCGGCGGGTCGGAGCGTCTCCGGCCGATATCGGCAGCTTCGTCCACGGCACGACGATCGCGCTCAACGCCGTGCTGGAACGTCGAGGCTCCGAGGTCGCCCTGCTCGTCTCGGACGGCACGCGCGACATCCTCGAACTAGGGCGCCAGCGCAAGAGCGACCTCTTCAACCTGCGTGCGGTGATGCCGGCGCCGCTGGTCCCGCGCCGGCGCGTCTTCGAGATCGCCGGGCGCATGGCGGCCGACGGCCAGCCGATGATCCCTCTCGACGAAGAGGCGGTGGAGCGTGCCGTCGCCGCGCTTCCGCCGGAGGTCGAGAGCGTGGCCCTGTGCTTCATGAACGCCTATCTCGACGACGGCCAGGAGCGGCAGGCGGCCGCGGCGGCGGCAAGGACGCGGCCGGGCCTGCATGTCTCGCGTTCGACGCAGCTCTGGCCGGAAATCCGGGAATATGAGCGGGCAACGGTCGCGACGCTCAACGCCTATGTGCAGCCGATCATGCGCCGCTATGTCGACGAACTCGAACGGGAGACGGCCGAAATCGGCCTTGCCACGCGTCTTTACATCACCCGCTCCAACGGCGGCATCATGTCCGCCTCCAGCGCGCGTGAGCAGCCCGTCCACACCATGCTCTCCGGCCCGGCATCGGGGGTCGTGGGCGCAGCCTACATCGCCTCGCGCAGCGGCGTGACCGAGGCGGTCACGCTCGACATCGGCGGCACGAGCGCCGACGTCGCGGTGATCCGGGACGGCGCGCCCGTGCAGTCGACCGAGGCCGTGGTCGGCGATTTCCCGATCATCATGCCTGCGGTCGACGTCTTCGCCGTCGGCGCCGGGGGAGGATCGATCGCCTGGTTCGACGAGGCCGGGCTGCTGAAGCTCGGCCCCCGCAGCGCCGGGGCCTCGCCGGGACCGGCCTGCTACGGGCAGGGCGGCACCGAGCCCACCACGACCGATGCCTATCTTGCGTGCGGCTTCCTCGATCCGCAGCGCTTTGCCGGCGGCGCCATACCGCTCCGGCCGGAGCTCGCGGAGGCTGCGCTCGGCGGCGTCGCCTCCCGGCTCGGCATCAGCCTCGAACAGGCGGCGGAGAGCGTGTTGACGCTGGCGACCGCGACGATGGCCGGGGCGATCCTGCCGATGCTGACCAAGCGCGGCATCAATCCGCGCGACTTCACGTTGATCGCCTTCGGCGGCGCCGGGCCGACCCATGCCTGTCTGCTGGCGCGGGAGATCGGCATCCCCCGCGTGATGGTTCCGCCCGCTCCGGGAGCGCTGTGCGCCTATGGCGCCGCCATGGCGGACATCCGCTCGGAGCAGATCAGGACCCATCGGGTTGCGGCCGAGGCCGCCGATCCGCAGGTTCTGCGCAAAATATTCGGCGAACTCGAGGCACGGGCGCGCGACTGGCTCGCCGGCGAACGGCCCGACCTCGCCACGATCGAGATCCGCCGCTCCGCCGGCCTGCGATACCGCGGACAGGCCTTCGACGTCGAGGTCGAGATCCCGGGCGCGATCCCGACCGCCGCGCTCGACGGCCCGACCCTGGCCGGGCTGTTCCACAGCGCCTACGAGGCGCTCTACAGCAACAGCGACACGGCGGCGCCGGTCGATATCGTCGATCTGCGGGTCGTCATCGCCGGCCGGACCCATCGTCCGGAACCGCGCATCCTCGAGGAGGCCGGGCGAGGCGAGGCGCCGCCGCGCACCGGATCGCGTCCCATCGTCCATGGCGGGCAGCGGCATGCGGCCGGCGTCTATGACCGCGCCGCGCTCAAGGCGGGCCATGTCGTGAAGGGGCCGGCCGTGATCGAGCAGCCCGATACGACCACCGTGGTGCTGCCGGGATATCTCGCTCGCGCGGATCGCTTCGGCAATCTGATGCTCAGCCGGGAAGCCGCATGATGCGCACCGATCCGATCACCCTCGAAGTCCTGATCCAGCGATTCCGCTCCATCGCCGAGGAAATGGGCTATGCGCTGCAGCGCACCGGCCACACCGTCTTCGTCAACGAGACGGCGGATCTCGGCGTCGCTCTGGTGACGCCGACCGGCGAGATCTTCGGATATCCCCGCTCGATCGGCATCACGATGTTCGCCAATCTGGACTTCAGCGAACTGCTGGAGGCGGCCGGCGTGCTCGATGAGGGCGACGTCGTCATCTGCAACGATCCCTATTCCACCGGCGGCCTGTCCTCGCACCTGCCGGACATCAGCGTGATTGCGCCGGTCTGGGTCGGGGGCCGGCTCATCTGCTATGTCTATGCCTATGTCCATTCCACGGATGTCGGCGGCAAGGTGCCGGGCAGCCTGTCCCCGTCGAGCTACGACGTCTTCCAGGAGGGCGTGAGAATCCCGCCGACGCGGCTTTATCGCGGCGGCGTGGAGTGCCCCGACATCATGGCGCTGATCCTCGCCAACTGCCGCGCGCCGAAGGACAATCGTGGCGATATCCGCGCGATGATCACTGCCCTTCGCATCGGGGAGCGGCGGGTCAAGGAAGCGGTCACGCGGGTCGGCGCCGAGATCTTCGTCGCAGCGATGGCGGACGCGCTGGACTATGGCGAGGCACGGGCGCGCCGGGCGATCGCGACGATCCCGGACGGCACCTACCGCTTCAGCGACTATCTCGACGACGACGTCGCCACACGGATCCCCATCAAGTTCCAGGTCGCGCTGACGGTCCGGGGCGACGGGATGGTGATCGATTTCACGGGGTCGGACCCGCAGGTCCGCTCGGCCTTCAACATCTATTCCAAGGGCAAGCCGCATCCCTGGCTGATCTACAAGACGATGTTCCTGCTGCTGACGCTGCAGCCGGACATTCCCGTGAATGCCGGCATGATGCGGCCGGTCTCCGTGGTCGCGCCGGCCGGTTCCGTGGTCAACTGCGTGGCGCCCGCGGCCGTGGGCCTGCGCACTACCGCGGGGGTGAGGGTCCAGGACGCGCTCTGCGGCGCGCTGGCCCAAGCGCTGCCGGAAGTCATGCCGGCCGCCGGGGCAGGCTATATCGCACCCGTCGTTTTCGCGGAGCCCGATCTCGTTGCCGGCGGCATGCGGGTGAACGTGCTCGAACCCATGGTGGGCGGCACCGGCGCTTCCTCGGCCGGCGATGGCCTCAACGCGCGCGATGTCGTCGACATCGCCAATCTGCGCAACAGCCCGCTCGAGATCGTCGAGCAGGCAGCATCGGTGCTGGTCACGACCTATGGGCTTCGGCCCGATTCGGGCGGACCCGGCCTGAATCGCGGGGGGCTCGGCGCCGTGCTCGAATTCGAGGTGCTCGGGCCGACCGGGCTCGTCACCGCCCGCGGGCAGGAGCGGCATCGCTTCCTGCCCTGGGGACTGGCGGGCGGAGGCTGCCCGGCCGGAGCGCGCGTGCTCATCCGGCGGGCCGGCGAAGCCGAATTCTCCGATCTGTGGAAGATCGACGCGCTCGAGGTGTCGGCGGGAGACACGCTGCGGATCCTGACGCCGGGCGGCGGCGGTTATGGCTGCCCCTTCGAGCGCGAACCGGAGCGCGTGCTGGAGGATGTGCTGGATGGTTTCGTCACGCGGGAGGGAGCCGGGCGGGACTACGGCGTGGTCCTGGCCGGCGAGGCGGTCGACCGCGCGGCGACGGCTTGCCTGCGTGCGAACAGGCCGGCGGCCGCGGGGTTGTTCACATTCGGGAAGGAGCGCGAGGCCTATGAGGCCGGTTGGAGCCAGCCGGTCTGGGACCGCTTCAGCGCTCTTCTCTTCGCGCTGCCGCCGATGCTGCGGAGCGACGCGCGCCGTCGCCTGTGGGAGGATCTCGACCGGCGGCGGGCCGATGGCGCCGCGCTCACGCCCGAGGTCGTGAGCGAGCGATGGGAGAGGCTGCGTCGTCCGGCACGGGCTCGAACCGCCGTTCCATTCCGCGGAGAGGGCATCGCATGACGACGTTCGACCGCGACGTCATCCGCTATGGCTGGCGCGGCCGGCTCGGCATGCTGCTGCCCTCCGGGAACGTCGCCGCCGAACCGCAGCTTCAGGCGATGCTCCCCGATGGCGTCAGCCTGCACACGACGCGATTGCGCCTGACCGGCAGCAGCGATGAGCAGTTGCGGGCCATGACGGACAATGTCGAGGAGGCGGCCGGCCTGCTCGGCGATGCCGGCGTCGATCTGATCCTGTTCCACTGCACGGCCGTCTCGACATGGGACGCGGCCGCGGAGGAGCCGCTGATCGCCAGGATAAGCAAGGCGGCCGGGTGCCCTGCCACGGCGACCTCGCGGGCGCTGATCGGCGCCTTGCGGGCGCTTTCGGCACGCCGCCTCGTGCTCGTTTCGCCCTATATCGACGCGATCAACCGGCGCGAGGCCGCTTTTCTCACCGCGCATGGCTGCGAGACGCTGAGTGCCGTCGGGCTCGGCATCGACAGTCCGCAGGACATGGTCCGGGTCGATCCCGGCGACTGGTACCGGCTGGTGCGCGCCAACCGGCGTCCGGACGCCGATGTATATTTCCTGAGTTGCACGGCGATCCGCTCCCTCGAAGTCGTCGAGGCGCTGGAACGCGACCTCGGCAAGCCGGTCCTCACGAGCAACCAGGTCGCGGCCTGGCATGCGCTGCGCGAGATGAAGATCATGGATGTCGCGACCGGGCCTGGCCGCCTCTTTGCGGCAGCGGGAGGCGACGCATGACGACCATGGCGGGATCCCAGGCCTTGCACACCGATCCGCCGCATCGTTTCGGCGACGTGCTCGTGCGCGTCTCGGGCGTGCGCAAGCACTACGGCGCGGGCGGCGACCAGCGCACTGTCGCCATCGGGGAAGCCGATCTGGAGATCAGGCGCGGCGAGTTCCTCGCCATCGTCGGCCCCTCGGGCTGTGGCAAGTCGACCCTGCTGCAGATCATCGCGGGCCTGTCCGAGGCGAGCGCCGGCGAGGTTACGCTGGACGGCCGGCGGGTAACCGCGCCGCCGCCGGACGCCGTCTATCTCTTCCAGCAATATGCCAAGTCCCTGTTCCCGTGGCGCACCGTCCGGCGCAACGTGACCTTCGCCCTGGAACACAAGCCTGTCACCGCTGCCGAACGGAAGCGCGACGCCGAAAGCCTCCTCGAAAGGGTGGGGCTGGGCGAGTTCGCCGACCACTACCCCTGGCAGCTCTCGGGCGGCATGCAGCAGCGCGTCGCCATCGCGCGCGCGCTCGCCGCCCGTCCCCGGCTGCTGCTGATGGACGAGCCCTTCAGCGCCGTCGACGCGCTGACGCGGGTCGAGCTGCAGGCTCTGATCCTCGACATCTGGTCCTCGAGCGAGGATCTGACCGTGGTGCTCGTCACACACGACGTCGACGAAGCGGTTTACCTCGCCGACCGCATCGCGATCCTGGGCCGCCGCCCGTCGCGGATCGACGACGTGATCGAGATCGGCCTGCCGCGTCCGCGGCATGCGATCGAGACCCGCGAGGATTCCGTCTATTTGAAGCATCGGCACGCGCTGCTCAACCGCCTGCTGGATCGCCCGCTATGATCGGCTTGCTCGACCGTTCGCTGCGGCTCGTCCCCGGCGTCGCCTTCATCGCGGCGCTGCTGGTCGCGATCGAGATCCTGGTGGATCGCGGCCTGATCAATCGCGTGCTGCTGCCCCCGCCGAGCGTGATCGGGCGCACGCTCTATGACCTGCTCCTTTCCGGCGAGGTGCAGGGTCCGCTGCTCGCGACGCTCGGCCTCTTCGCCGTCGGCTTCGCGATCGCGGTGGCGCTCGGCGTCGTGCTCGGCCTGCTGATGGGGACGGTCCCCTGGGTCGACGACCTGCTGGACCCGCTGGTGGAGTTGGTGAGGCCGATGCCCAAGGCGGCGCTGGTGCCGGTGCTGATCCTGTTCCTCGGCCTCGGCGTGCCGATGAAGATCACCTCGATCGCGCTCGCCAGCGTGTTTCCGATCCTGATCAACACGGTTCAGGGCGTTCGCAGCATCGACCCCGTCCTGATCGCGACGGGGCGCACCTTCGGCTGGAGCGGCGCCAGGATCACGCTGCGCATCGTGCTGCCGGCGACCTTGCCCTTCATCGCGGCCGGCTTGCGCATCTCGGTCGGCATCGCCCTGCTGATGACGGTGCTTTCGGAGATGCTGGCCGGCACCGGCGGGCTCGGCGCGGTGATCCTCGAGAACCAGCGCTCCTTCCGCATCCGCCAGATGTATGCCTGGCTGGTGCTGCTCGCCGTCATCGGCCTCGTCATCAGCTGGGGCATGACGGTTGCCGAGCGCAGGCTGGCGCCCTGGCTGGAGAAGCACCGGCGCTAGCGCTCAATTCCTGTCCACGACACCCGGAACGGGGCGGAACCGAGGGAGAAACAACCATGTCTCGCATGAATCGCCGACAGATGTCGGGATTGCTCACCGCAGCGGCAGCCGGTGCATTAACGCTCAAGGCCCCGGCGGTCTGGTCGCAGGCGAACATCACCAAAATCCGCGCCGGCGTCGTGCCGGTCCTGGATGCCGGCGCTTTCATCGCCGCGCAGGCGCAAGGCTATTTCGCGGCCGAGCGACTGGAGGTCGAGGTGACGCCGACCCCGGGCGGCGGCCCGGCGATGGCCGCGCTGGTCGCCAACCAGTTCCAGTTCGCGATGTCGACGATCACCACTATCATCGCCGGGGCGGCGGAGGGGGTGGATTTGCGCATCGTCGCGCCGACCTCGATCGCGAACGCGCCGCCGAACGACTACACCTCCATCCTGGTCCGGAAGGACGGCAGCGTCCGCTCGGGTGCCGACACCGTCGGCAAGATCGGCGCCTCGCATCTGCTGCAGAATCTGCTGTGGATCTGCCTGCGCATGTGGGTCGACCAGACCGGCGGGGACTCCGCGAAGAACGCGATCATCGAGGTGCGCTTTCCGCAGCAGGCCGATGCGCTGCTGCAGGGCCGCGTCGACTACGTCGCCAGCATCGAGCCGTTCATGTCCGCCCAGGTTCAGGCCAATCCCGACAAGCTCGAGATCATCTCGGGACTGTGCGGCAGCATGATGCCGGGAACGGTGGTCGCCGCCTTCGCCGCCACGCAGAGCTATATCGATAGGAACAGGGAGATCGTGCAGGCCTTCACTCGGGCCCATCGCAACGGGGCCGAATGGTGCGAGGGCAACAAGGGCAACCCCGCCCATGTCGAGCTGATCGCCAAGTTCACGCAATTGCCGCCGGAACGGCTGCGCGCGCTCCTGGCCTGGCCGAGCTATCCGCGAGGCGTGGACACGGCCAATCTCGACCGCATCGCCGAGGGAATGAAGCGGTACGGCATGCTCACCTCCGTGCCCAAGGCGGAAAGCTATCTTTACGAGACCGGGCGCGTGCATTGAGGGAGGAGGCGCCATGCCGCAAGGCTCCGTAGCGTCCGGCGCTCCGCTGCGGCGAGCACGACCCTCCCGCGAGGCCACGGGCTCCGCCGGGAACGGCACACTTCCGGGCCGGCGCCGCGTCAGCGGCTACCTGCTCGTGGTGCTGCTCCTGCTGGCCTGGGAACTCTCCGCGAGGCTGGGGATCGTGCGCAGCGAGAACTGGCCGCCGGTGACGCAGGCCCTGGCGGTCGCAGCCACCAGCCTCGCCGGCGGCGATCTCCTGCTCGCGCTGGTCGGCACGCTTTACCGCATGCTGGCAGGCCTCGTGCTCGGCAGCGCCATCGGCGTGCTCGTCGGGCTCGCACTCGCGTCCAGCCGCTGGCTGCGCCTGACCGTCGAGCCTCTGGTCGAGCTGCTGCGGCCGCTGCCGGTTCCGGCGCTGGTGCCGCCGCTGATCCTTTTCCTCGGGCTCGACGACGGAATGAAGATCACGGTCGTCGCGATGACGGCGTTCTTCCCGGTCTTCATCAACACGCTCGAGGGCGCGACCTCGGTGGAGCCGACCTATCGTCTGGTGGCGCGCACATTGGGGGTGCCGCCGCTGCGCAGGATGCGGGCCGTGCTGCTGCCGGCGACGCTGCCCTTCATCTTTGCCGGGATCAGGGTTGCGATCGGCCTGGCCTTCATCGTCACGGTGGTCGCGGAGATGATCGCCGGCGATGCCGGCATCGGCTACTATCTCGTCTCGATGCAATATGCCGGCCGTGCCGCCGAGATGTATGCCGCGCTGTTCCTGCTCGCCATCTGCGGCTTCGCGCTCAATGCCGGCTTCCTGCGCATCGAGCAGCGTATTCTTCACTGGAACCGCCGCTGATGCGGCCTCGCTCCCGGACGGACGGATCATGACAGGCATTTCGACCAACAGGCCGCGGCTGGTCTTCTTCGACAGCTGGGTCGATTCTGTAGCCGAGACCATGCTGCGCGATCGCGACGACCTCGAGCTGGTCAAGCTCGATTACGCCACGCCGGAAACCCGCAACTGGCAGATCATGGCAGGCGCCCACGGCTATCAGGTCCAGGCACGCACCGAGCTGCGCGAACCCTGGTTCGGCGATGCGGCGCTGATCGCGCGATGCCCGAATCTGCTGGCGATGAGCTCGACCGGCGCGGGTTACGATTATATCGATGTCGATGCCTGTACGGCGGCCGGCGTCCTGGTCTGCAACCAGGGAGGAACCAATACCGAGGCGGTGGCCGAGCACGCGCTGGGGATGATGCTCGCCCTGTCCAAGCGCATCGGACTTGCCGACAAGTTGCTGCGCCGGCCGGGCGCCGCGGTCGACCGCTACGCGCTGCAAGGCAACGACATCCACGGCAAGACGGTGGGCATCATCGGCATCGGCACGATCGGCCGCCGCTTCGCCGAGCTCTGCCACCGGCTGTTCGGCATGACGGTGCTAGCCTGCGATCCCTATCTCGACGCCGACGAGATCGCGCGCCGCCATGGACGCAAGGTCGATCTCGGCGAGCTACTGCGCAGCAGCGACTACATCTCCGTTCATTGCCCGCGCTCGAAGGAGACGCTCAACATGCTGGGCGCGGCGGAGTTCGCGCTCATGAAGCCGACCGCCTATTTCATCAACACCGCCCGCGGGGGAATCCATGACGAGGAGGCGCTCGCCGCGGCCTTGCGCGAGAGGCGCATCGCGGGGGCCGGCATCGACGTGTTCCTGAAGGAGCCGCCGCCGCCGGACCATCCGCTGCTGGCTTTCGACAATGTCCTGGCGACGCCGCATACGGGCGGCATCACCGAGGAGGCGCTGCGCCAGATGGCGGTTTCGGCGGCGGAGCAATGGATCGAACTGTTGAACGGCCGGGCGCCGCCGCGCATCGTCAATCTGGAAGCCTGGCCGAATTTCAGCCGGCGCTTCACCACCATCATGGGCTTTGCGCCGCAACTGCCCGCCTACTCCTGACGCGGCGTCTGCGCCGGCAGGGAAGGGCTGCTCAGACGCCCGCAGGAGAGCCGCCGAGGGCGACCTCCCTGCCAGAGCCCGCCGAATCGAGAATGGCCAGGCAGGTTTCCAGAGTCGCCATGCCCCACTCGCCGGAGTGGAGCGGCGGCACCCCGTTGCGCACGGCCGCGTAGAGCTCGTCCACGACCTCCGATCGCGGCACCGCCGGAACCGGCAACCTGTCGAGCCAGTTGCGTTCGTCTGCGTAGATGTGGACTCCTTCGGCCGTCGGGCGCAGATCGGCCTTGTCGCAAGAGACCACGATGTGCCCGAAATGGTTGTGACCCTCCGGGACGGGGAAGGGGCCAGCCCCGCCTGTCGAGATGCCATAGGCGCGCTTGTTCTTGAGTGCGGCTTCTTCTTCCGGCGTCGCGATTTTGGCGAGCGCCCTGCGCGCTGAGCCGTATTGCGACGGGTCCTTCTTCTGGCCGAGCTCGCCGAGCCAGCCGAGCTGCTCGTCGGTATCGTAGCGGCCGTAGCCGCTGTAGGTCAGCATAGCGCTCGCGCCATCGGCGAACGTCAGGAACGCCTGGTAGGCGCCCTCGGTCGGGCGAGCCGGATCGAACCGCGCCGTCACGGCGCGAACGGTGCTGACCCTGTTCCCCGCCAGCAGCCTGACGACATCCACCTGGTGCGCGGCCTGGCTGAACACCACGCCGCCGCCCTGGCTGGTGTCGAGCTCCTCCGGCCGTCGGGGCCTGTAGAGGAAATCCGTGAAATTCGCCGCCAGGATCATTCGCGGCCGGCCGTATACGCCGGAGCGGATCAGCTCGGCGGCGCGAAGATAGGGGGCGTCGAAGGAGTGGCTGTGGCCCACCAGGAGATGGACGCCGTTTTCGTGGGCAGCCTGGATCATGGCCCGGCAATCGGCCAGGGTAAGGGCCATCGGCTTCTCGACGAGAATATGCTTCCCGGCACGCGCGGCCAGCCGCACATGCTCGACATGGAACTGGTGGGGCGAGGCGATATAGACCACCTCCACGCCGGGATCGGCGCATAGCGCTTCGGGCGTCCCGTAAACGCGCGCGGCCGAGGCGGGCGTCGAAAAATCGGCTTCGAACCGCCGTCTCGCCTCCTCGCGCGGATCACTCGCCGCGGTCAGGCGCATCAGCGGGTGCTGAGCGAAGGTGGGCAGCATCAGCATGAAAGCGCGGCCGAGACCGACCACGCCAAGGCGTAACGGATCGCTCATCACCGTTCCTCAGAGATCGAGCACAAGTTCGTCGGATTTCGCGCGCGAGACGCAGATCATGATGTTGCGCGCACGCTCCTGCTCGGAAAGGGCCAGATCGCGATGGTCCGGTTCGCCGCCGACGAGGCGCGTCTTGCAGGTGCCGCAGGTGCCGCTCTCGCAGGAGCTCGGCAATGTCCTGCCTGCCGCGCGGAGCACCTCGAGGATCGTCTTGTCGACCGGGATCTCGTAGCGCTCGCCGCTCTTGGCCAGAACGACGGTAAAGGGCGTATTGTCCTCCGGACGCGCCCTGGCGGCGCCGAAATCCTCGAAATGCACCGCTGCGGACGACCAGTGGCCGGTCATGTCGCGCACAGCCTC
Organism: Allobosea sp.; assembly: GCA_024231975.1. Taxonomy (GTDB): domain Bacteria; phylum Pseudomonadota; class Alphaproteobacteria; order Rhizobiales; family Beijerinckiaceae; genus Allobosea. The sequence goes on along the minus strand of JAAEQB010000057.1, from coordinate 82,182 downwards.
CATCAGGCCGCGCGGGCCACAGCAGTAGAGATGGGCGCCCTTCGGTTCTTCCAGCACGGGCCAGAGGTCATAGGCCTGGTCCGGGTCGCCGTTGTCATGGTGGATGACGACCTTGCCGCGGAATTCCGGACCGGCAAATTCCTCGCGAAACGCCATCATCGCCGGCGTCCGGGTGAAATAATAGAGCTTGAACGGCCTGCCCCGCGTCGCCATCAAATGCCGGATCATCGACCGGATCGGCGTGATCCCGATGCCCCCGGCGATGAAGATGTAGCTCGACGGACCCTCCTTCAGGGAGAAGTCGTTGCGCGGAGGCGTGATGGGGAGCTCGTCGCCGACCCTCGTTTCCTCGATCAGGCTGATCGACCCGCCGCGTCCGCCATGCTCCTTCTTCACCGCGATGACGTAGCGGTCGAGCTCGTCAGGCCCGTTGCAGAGCGAATATTTGCGAAGCTCGCCATTGGGCACCTGCACGCCCAGATGCGCGCCCGGCGTGAAAGGCGGCAGCGGGCTGCCGTCGACCGTCTGCAGCTCGAACATCACGATGTCGTCGGCAATCGCCCGCTTCTCGGCGATTTTTACGTTAAAAGTTTGATTTTCCTCGGCCATTTTACCCTCAGCCTGCCCGGCTCGACAGGAGCTTGCATCCAGACTAATGTGAGGATTAGATATCTAAGTATTATCCGGCTGGCTAGCCCCGGCCGACGAGATGGAGGGAAGCCAATGCTGACGCATGAAGAGAACGAATTGCTGTGCCGTGTCGAGGGCGATGCGCCCATGGGGCAGTTGATGCGGCGCCACTGGGTGCCGGCGCTGCTCTCGGAGCAACTCGTCGAGAGCGACGGCGCCCCGGTTCGCGTCCGGCTCTTCGGCGAGGATCTCGTCGCCTTCCGCGATACGGACGGGCGCATCGGCGTGCTGGGCGAATACTGCCCGCACCGCAAGGCCTCGCTCTTCTTCGGGCGCAACGAGGAATGCGGCCTGCGTTGCCTCTACCACGGCTGGAAGTTCGACGTGGACGGCAAGGTGCTGGAGATGGTCTCCGAGCCGGCCGAGAGCGGCTTCGCCGACAAGGTCCAGCACAAAGCCTATCCGACCCATGAGGCCGGCGGCTTCATCTGGGTTTATATGGGGCCGAAGGACGAGATGCCGGAGTTCGAGGCGCCGCCCTGGGCGCCGACGCCCGAAGCCAAGGTCTCGATTGTGAAGATCGACCTGCCTTGCAACTGGGCCCAGATCATGGAGGGGCAGATCGATTCCGCTCACTCCTCGAGCCTCCACTCCTCCGACATGAAGCCGGCGCGCGTGACCACGGCCGGGGCAACCGACACGCACTGGACGCGGCCTTCCACCGATAAGAACCCACGAATCCAGGTGCAACTCACCAATTACGGCTTCCGCTACGCAGCTCTGCGTCGGCCAATCGCGAATGCCCAGACCCATGATTACGTCCGTCTGACCGTCTATGTGGCGCCGTTTGCCGCGCTGATTCCACCGAATTCGTCCTACAACGTCGCGACCGTGATCGTGCCCAAAGATGATGTCTCGAGTTATTTCCACTTCATCGCTTGGGGCAATGATGACTGCATCGACCAGGAGAGCTGGCGCAAGTTCTGCGTGGCGCAGGTCGGCATCGATCTCGACAAGAACTACAAGCCGATCCTGCGTAACCGAGCCAACAATTATCTGCAGGATCGTCAGTGGATGAAGCTGGGCAATTTCACCGGCGTTCCGGGCATCCCCAATCAGGACATCATGATGTGGGAGTCCATGGGGCCGATTGCCGACCGGACGAGCGAACGTCTCGGTGCCAGCGACATCGCTATTGTGCAGTTCCGCCGCGTCATGATTGATGCCGCCCGCAAATACGCGGCCGGCGGTCCGCCTATCGGCCTGATTGAACCCCATATTCCGCAGGCCAAGCTGCGTTCCTATCAGGGGATCGTTCCCAAGGGCGACGATTGGCGCCGCCTCGGCGCATCGAACGAGGAAATCGCGCTGATCGAGGGAATGGAACAGGATGAGACGGAAGCCGAGATGGCGGCTGCGGCACAGTCCTGATCCTGAAGAAGTTTAGGAAGGGCGGCCCTTGCGGCCGCCCTTTGACGTGGCGGTGGCTTGTGAGGACCCCAGGATGTTGAAAACTCAACCGGCACCGAGCGGCCGTAGTCTCTATTTCGGCGGAGAGTGGCACCATCCGAGTTCGGGCCGCTACAACCCGACCTTCAATCCAGGGCTCGATGAACCGATCGGAGATGTTGCGGAGGCCGGCGGCGCCGACGTCGACGCAGCGGTCGTCGCCGCTCGCGAGGCTTTCCGTGTCTGGCGCGACGTCGTGCCGCTGGAGCGCGGGCGCCTTCTCAAGGAGGTTGCGGCCGTGGTGCGCGCCAATGCGCGCGAGCTCGCCGCCCTCGATGCGGCGAACTGCGGCAATCCCGTGCGCGAGATGATCGGCGACGCCGCGATCGCCGCGGCCCAGCTCGATTTCTTCGCAGGTCTCGTCACCGAGATGAAGGGCGACACCATTCCGATGGGGCCGGATGCGCTGAACCTCACGGTTCGGCAGCCGCTCGGCGTGGTAGCGCGTATCCTCGCCTTCAATCACCCGTTCATGTTCTGTGCCGGCAAGATCGCGGCCCCGCTCGCGGCCGGCAACGCCGTCATCGTGAAACCGCCGGAACAGGCGCCGCTGTCATCGCTGCGGCTGGCGGAGCTCGTCCACGGCATTCTGCCGAAGGGCGTGTTCAGCGTCCTGCCGGGCGGGCGCGAGGCGGGCGCCGCTCTTGCCGGCCATCCCGGCATCGACAAGGTCGCGATCATCGGCAGCGTGGGTGCGGGGCGCGCGGTCATGCGCGCCGCAAGCGATACGATCAAGCCGGTTCTGCTCGAGCTCGGCGGCAAGAACGCGCTGATCGCCTTCCCGGACGCCGGCCCGGAGCAGGTCGCGCAGGCCATCGTCGCGGGCATGAACTTCACCTGGTGCGGGCAGTCCTGCGGCTCGACCAGCCGTGCTTTCGTGCACCGCGCCATCTACGAAGACGTACTGGCCCGCCTTCCGGCCAAGGCGAGCCACTATGTGCCGGGCCTGCCGACGGACGAAGCGACGACGATGGGCGCCCTCATCAGCCGTACGCAGTACGAGCGCGTGCTCGGCTACATCGCGTCGGCCAGGGAGGAGGGCGCGCGTCTCGTGACCGGTGGCGGCACGCCGGACGGCCCGGCCCTGAAAAAGGGCTTCTACATCGAACCGACCATCTTCGCCGATGTCGAGCCAGGGATGCGTATCGCCCGCGAGGAGATCTTCGGTCCGGTCCTGGCGATCGCGCCCTGGGACGACGAAGCTGCGATGGTGTCGCAGGTCAACGGCGTCGAATACGGGCTGACCTGCTCGATCTGGACCAACGACCTGCTCAAGGCGCATCGCACTGCGATGGCGGTCGAGGCCGGCTTCGTCTGGATCAACGAGGTCTCGAAGCATTTCCTCGGAGCGCCCTTTGGCGGCTGGAAGCAATCGGGGCTGGGGCGCGAGGAGTGTCTGGGCGAACTCCTGGCGTTCACGCAGGAGAAGAACGTTCACGTCAGCCTGAAACAGGGCCGCGCCTGAGCGGCCTGCGGGATCCGGCCCTGGTGCGATGCCGGGCGGGCGCCGCGCGCTCAACCGGCTCCCGCCCAAAGCGCCGGAGCTTGCTGCCAGACAATCATCAACCGTTCTGGCCGCCGACATCCTGTGCGAGAAGTGCGGATGTCGGCGCCTGAGCAATGAGAAGAACAACCGAGGAAAACCTGATGAGCATTCCGTTGGACGGCATCGATGTGCCGGTAGCATCCCACGATAACGGGATCTGGGGCAGTGACGCCGTCGCCGCCATGCTTCGTAAGCTCGACATACCGTATCTCGCCCTGAATCCGGGTTCGAGCTTCCGCGGATTGCATGACAGCCTCGTCAACCATCTCGGCAACGAGCAGCCGCAGATGCTGCTGTGCTTGCACGAGGAGCATGCCGTCGCCGTAGCCCATGGCTATGCGAAGGTGGCCGGCCATCCGATGGGCGTGATCCTTCACAGCAATGTCGGGCTCATGCATGGAGCGATGGCGATCTACAATGCGTGGTGCGATCGCGTTCCCATGCTCATCCTCGGCGCGACGGGGCCTTTCGACGCCGCCGAGCGGCGCCCCTGGATCGACTGGCTGCACACCGCCAAGGACCAGGCGGCGCTGATCAGGCCTTATATCAAATGGGACGACCAGCCCGTTTCTGTGCCGGCGACGCTCGAATCCCTGCTGCGCGCCGTCAACCTGACGCGCGCGACCCCCATGGCGCCGACCTATGTCTGCCTCGACGTCTCCATGCAGGAGCGACGCCTGGAGGCCATGCCCGAATTTCCCGATCCGGCGCGCTACAGGGCGCCGTCCACGAGCGTTCCGGCGAGCGATGACATCACCGCCGCCGCTGCGCTGCTCGCCGGCGCCCGAAACCCGCTCATCCTGCTCGGCCGGCTGTCGCGCGACCCGCGCGACTGGGCGCGCCGTGTCGCGCTCGCGGAGCGGCTCAAGGCGCGGGTGCTCACCGATATCAAGGTGGGCGCGGTCTTCCCAACCGACCATGAGCTCCACGCCGCCAAGCCCGGCCATTTCCTCGACGAGACGGGAGCCCGGCATATTCGCGAGGCGGACGTGATCGCAGCTTTCGACTGGGTCGATCTCGCCGGAACGCTGAAGCAGGGGGGCGGCGCGGCCGGTGCGAAGGTGATCAACGTTGCGCTCGATCACCATCTCCACAATGGCTGGAGCATGGATCATCAGGCGCTGCCGCCCGCCGACCTGTATTTGAGCGGCGACCCGGATCTCACCCTGCACCTTATCGCGGATGAGCTGGGCGTGGGTGCGGGCTCGGAGCCGGACACGCTTCCGGCCTTGCCTGCGCTGAACCTCGAGAAGCAGGCCCGGGAACTCGATGTCGTCTCGCTTGCTGCAGCGATCGGGGAGGTTTTGCGCGACGAGATCGTCTCGCTGGTGCGACTGCCGCTGGGTTGGGCCGGCGAGTCCTGGCACTTTCGCCACCCGCTTGATTATCTCGGTTCCGATGGCGGCGCCGGTATTGGTTCCGGCCCCGGCATGCTCGTTGGCGCAGCGCTTGCGTTCAAGGGCTCCGAACGGCTTCCGGTCGCCGTCCTCGGCGACGGGGACACGATGATGGGGGTTTCGGCGCTGTGGACCGCCGCTCACTACAAGCTGCCTTTCCTGGCGATCGTTTCGAATAACCGGTCGTTCTACAATGACGAAATCCATCAGGAACGTGTCGCGCGCACGAGAGACCGGCCGGTCGAAAACAAGTGGATCGGGCAGCGGATCGGAGACCCCGACATCGACATCGCAGCCATTGCGCGAGCGCAAGGGCTCGTCGGAATCGGCCCTGTAACGACCACGGCCGATCTCGTCAAGGCCGTTCGCGAAGGGGTCTCGGCCGCAAAGGCGGGTGCGTCGGTCGTGATCGATGCGCGGGTGAAGCCCGGCTATAACCCGACGATGGCCGCCGGGATGACCCGCGAAGGGTCCAAAACAGCCGGAGACTAGTCGACCTCTTCAGGCGTCGCGTAGCTGTCCCCGAAATTGCGTTGAACCGTGGCGAGATAGCCCAGGAATCTCGCCTTGTCCTCTGGAGCGAAGCCGGTCGTTGCGCGATCGATAACGTGTTCGGCGCAGGGGATCAGTTTTTTCTTCAACCCGCGCCCCCTCGGCGTGAGCCTCACGTTCAGCTTGCGTCTATCGGTATCGTCACGTTCCCGGGTCACCAGCCCGGAGCGTTCCATCGCCGCCAAGGCAGAGAGGGTTGTGGGCTCCATCGTGCCGATTCGTTGAGATAGTTCGCGCTGTGTTAGGCCGTCCTCTTGCCAAAGGGCGCGCAAGAAGTACCACATGCCGAGCGTTACGCCATGCGGTTCGATCTGCGACTGAAGATAACGCTGCATCGCACGATTAGCCATGCGCAACTGATAGCCGATGCTCGATTGCAAAGGCAAATCGTTAAACTCGACCGCTGGCTCTTCGACCCGCGCCTGATTTCTGTTTGCCATGATTTCCGGGTCTCGGCTCTAATCTAGTCCTCTATTCATGCGTGCGTTACCAACTTTCGCGCACCCACGCGGAACGTCGAGGGTACCGCACAAATGTTTGAGAGGCCAAGCGAGATAATCTTGGACCTGGCTGCCCGACCCTCATACCGTTGATGGCAAGCGGAGCATCTCCAAAACGACAACCGCGATAAAGGGAAGGGCCGACATGCTCGGACTTATCGCAATAGATAGCAATGCCTCCATTCCGCGCGCCGCACCCCTGTGCGTTTCGAAGCGCGGATTGGGCTAATGAGCGGCAGCCATTCAGAGGACGAAACGGATATGCGGGCATCCAGTGCGAAGCTGCGTCTGGCGGCCGACACGACAGATGAGATCGATTTGGTCATCCAGGACGTCTCCATGCGTTTCAATACGCGTGAAGGGACGGTGACCGCAGTTGACGGGGTGTCCTTCGAGATCAAACGAGGGGAATTCGTGTCGATCATCGGCCCGTCGGGTTGCGGCAAGTCGACGGTGTTCAACATCCTCGGAGGGCTCGTAGGCGGTTATGACGGGTCCGTCGTGGTCGGAGGCGAGCGGATCTCAGGGCCTCATGCGTCGATTGGCATGGTTTTCCAGGAAGAATCGACATTCCCGTGGCGTACCGTGATCGACAACGTCGCCTTTCCGCTAGAGGTCAAAGGCGTGCCTAAGACCGAGCGTTATGCGGTCGCGCGCAAGTTCATCGACATGGTTGGCTTGACTGGCTTCGAGCAGCGCTATCCGTCCGAGCTCTCCGGCGGCATGCGGCAGCGCGTGGCCATTGCCCGCACTCTGGTATTCGAGCCAAAGATCCTGCTGATGGACGAGCCATTCGCGGCTCTGGATGAGCAGACCCGTGTGCTGCTCGGAGACAAGGTTCTCAAGATCCAGCAGGATTTGCGTCAGACCACGCTGCTGATTACCCATAACATCACGGAAGCCGTGCAGCTGTCCGATCGGGTTCTCATCATGACTTTCCGGCCCGGCAAGGTGAAGAGGATCGTTGATATTCATTTGCCGCGTCCGCGCCAAGGCGATGTCGTCGGGAGCGACGCTTTCGGTCGTTACGTGGCGGAGATCTGGAACGATCTGCGCGAGGAGGCTTCGCGTGGTATGGCAGAGGCCGAGGATAGTGCGCGGCTGAGGGGAGCCTAAGCCGTGGGAGCTGTGAGGATCCCACCCATTGCGTTCGGCTTGGGCTGTGTCGCACTCTGCTTCTGCGCCGTCGAGGCTATGCTCGCCATCGGGGTGCTGAACCAGTTCGTAATCCCGTTTCCTTCAGCCGTTCTCGGCGCCTTCGGTCGTCTATTCGCCGAGGAACAGCTTCTACACCGGCTATTGGTTACCGGTGCGGAGGCGCTTGCCGCGAGCCTGCTTGTCATCGGCTTCAGCATCGGTGGTGGTATACTGCTCCACAAGCACCGCATCCTGAGGCTGGCCACAGAGTCATGGATCGCTGCGGCGGCGGCTGCGCCGATCGTGCTCGCTTACCCACTTTTTCTCGTCATATTTGGTCGTAGCTCGGCAACAATCGTCGCGATGGGTTTCGTTGCTGGGCTTGCTCCGGCCTTGTTGAAGACCCTTGAAGGATTCCAGGCTGTTAGGAAGACGCTGCTGAACGTCGGTCATAGCTACAATCTGAGCTCAGGCCAGTTGTTCTGGAAAATCCAGTTTCCAGCGGCAATTCCAACGATCTTTACCGGGATCCGCCTGGGCCTGATTTTCACGCTGATCAACCTCATCGGCGTTGAATTCCTGATCAACTTCGGCGGGCTTGGCCAGCTGATCAATGACCTCGCCGAGCGCTACGATCTTCCTGGCGTTTTTGCCACGATCATCTTCGTTATCCTGGTTAGCGTGGTCCTCTTTTCGGCGCTGGAGTGGATAGAGCGCTGGCTTCGCCCTTCGCGGTAATGTGCCTCGTGGTCGCAAGCGCGATGCGTTAGCTTCTTCTCGACAGGGCGCGCCGCCGACATAATCGGCGCGTCATCCAGTGCCGGAGGAGGCGAGGATCAATCTTCGACAGCTTCAATATTTCGTACGAATCGCGGAGGTCGGGAACATCACGCGCGCGGCCGAGCAGCTCAATGTCGCTCAGCCTGCCCTCGGCCTGCAAATTCGACAGCTCGAGCAGGAACTCCGCGCCGATTTGCTGCTACGCCACTCTCGTGGCGTCGAACTCACGGAGGCCGGCAAGCTCCTTCTGGAGCGCGCGCGTCGGCTGCTTCAGGACGTGGAGGAGATCAAGCGAGAGTTTCGCGGTCTGCCGGGTCATGAGCAGGAGATGCTCATACTGGGTCTGACTCCGAGCATCGTGCTGCAGATCGGGCCGGACATGCTGCTCGATGCCAAGCAGACCATGCCGAACGTGTCATTGAGCCTGGTGGAAGAGTTGAGCTACGGCCTTGCGATGTCGCTCGAACGCGGCGAACTCAACTACGCTTTCGCCTATGGCGCCGACGAGCCGCGACCAGGGGTTGAGCGCAAGGCCATTCTTATCGAGGAGCTTCTTTTCGTACGCCCGGCGACCGACACGTCCCTTCCAGAATCGCTGACGTTGGCCGAGGCGCTGACACATGATCTGGTTCAGGCCGGCGAGCGTGACATGGTCCAGCGTCTCTTGAAGAGCGCGGCCGAGAAATACACGCTGAACTTGCGGATCGTTTACGAGGCGCAGTCCATTCCTGCGATGCGAACCTTGGTGGTCCGGGGCGCAGCATCAAGCTTCATGCCCTATGGGACAGCCGTCGAGGAAATTCGAGCGGGGAAAATTGCAGTCCAACGAATTTCGGACACCCCCCTGACGCGTACCCTCTACCTGCTGAAGCCGTCTCATGCGCCGCTCTCGCGTCATCAGGACGCGATCGACAGCTTTCTCAACACGATCGTCAAACGTCTGCTTGAGTCGCTGGGACCGCTCGCGAGACGGGTCGGGGCGGCAGCGCCAAACAGCTAATATCTAACTGGCATCTCGGATAAGTCTTTGTCGCGGGCGCCAGCAGACAGCATGATCCTCGGTAAAGAGCGCGGCCGGTGGGCCGCTCGGGAGGGATCATTGTCGAAGCTTCGTCTTTCAATAGCTATTGGTGACTACGATCGCAACAGGCCGCTGCTCGATGGTGAGGTGCAAATCGATGGTGTCGATCCTGTCTTCATGAAGCTCGTGCCGGAGGAGATTTTTTTTCGTGCTTTCAGGCATGCTGAATTCGACGTTTGCGAAGCTTCGCTTTCGAGTTTCACCATCAAGACAGCACAAGGGACCAACCCCTATGTCGGCGTCCCGGCTTTTGTCTCGCGAGCATTCCGGCACACCGGCATTTTTATCCGCAACGACCGTGGCATCGAGAAGCCGCAGGATCTGAAGGGTAAGCGTATCGGTTGCCCTGAATACCAGCTTACCGCCTGTGTCTGGATTCGCGCCCTTCTTGAAGATGATTACGGGGTGAAGCCTTCAGATGTGACCTGGGTGCGGGGCGGTATCGAGCAACCCGGGCGTGCCGAGAAGATTCAGGTGTCACTGCCGTCGGACATTCGTCTGGAGCAAGCGCCTGCAGACCGATCCCTGAACCAGATGCTTGCCAACGGTGAGATCGATGGCTTTATCGGTCCGCGCTCACCTTCCTCTTTCGAGGCTGGTCATCCCAACGTCGTGCGGCTGTTTTCGGATCCGACCTCTGCCGCCGCCGACTATTATCGGCGCACCAAGATTTTTCCCATCATGCATGCCATAGGCGCCCGCCGCACCATCGTTGAAGAGCACCCATGGCTGCCGGCTGCACTGTTAAAGGCCTTTGAGCAATCGAAGCGGGTTGCGCTGGGACGGCTGAGTGATACCTCGGCGACGAAGATCACGCTGCCCTTCGTGGAAGAGCAACTTCAATCGGCCCGCGCGCTGATGGGCGAGGATTTTTGGTCCTACGGAGTTGGACCCAACCTGCATGTGCTCGACGCTTTCCTGAAGACCCATCATTCGCAAGGTCTTTCGCCTCGCCAGTTGGGAATTGATGAGCTTTTTCATTTGCCGACACTGGAAGCGTTCAAGATCTAGATCGGCAAGGGCGGCCAAGCTAGAGCTTGTCCAAAAAACCAACAAAACTTTATGGGAGGTTCAAGTGATTATTCTAAAGAGACTACTGATTGCTGCGGGCGCTATTGCTATTGCAGCTTCAAGTGTGAGCTTAGCTGCCGCACAGGATCAACTCAAACTCGCAGTTGGTCAGCGTGGCAACTGGGATACTTCTGTGGCAGAAATTGGAAGCCGGCTCGGCATCTTCAAAAGGCACAACCTCGAGCTGCAGCTGCTTTACACGCAAGGCGGCGGAGAGACGCAACAGGCTGTGCTCTCCAACAGCGTCGACATCGGAGTCGCGGGTGGCATCATGGGGGCGCTTTCGGCGTATTCGAAAGGAGCTCCAATTCGGATTATCGGCGCGGAAACCACGGGCGGCCAGGATCTTTACTGGTATGTGAAGGCGGATTCGCCGATCAAGACGCTGAAGGACTTCGACGGTAAGACTGTTGCCTATTCGACCAACGGCTCTTCCACGCATGGTGTTGTCAACGCCTTTGTCCAGGAAAACGGCATCAAGCCCCGCTTAACGGCTACGGGAGGTCCTGCTCCGACACTGACTCAGGTTATGTCGGGCCAGATCGATGTCGGCTGGTCCGCTCCTCCCTTTGGGCTAGAACAGCTGAGCAAGGGCGAAATCCGTGTCATTGCCACCGGCAACGATACGAAAGCCTTCAAGAGCCAAACCGTGCGCCTGCTGATCACCAATACATCGGTGCTTCAGAATAAGCAGGATCAGATCAATCGTTTCATGGAAGCCTATCGCGAAACGATCGAGGCGATGTATTCCGGCGAAGAGGCGCTCAAGGTCTACGCAGAATTCGTCGGCGTGCCGATTGATATCGCTAGGCGGACACGAGATGAGTTCTTCCCGAAAGAGGCGCTGAATCCCGATCGTATCGTTGGACTGGAGACTATCGTACCTGATGCCGTTGCGCTGAAATATACCGCGCAGCCTTTGACGAAGGTACAGCTCGACGATCTGATCCGGATTCCACCGCGCCGGTAATTCTGACTGTCCTGGGACTTAAATCATGCAGTTGCTTGCCATGCGAGAACCGGCGAAGTCGGTCTCAAATACCGCAGCCGATGAATCTCGATCGGTCATTCTGACGCGATTGGCAATACTAGCGGCGATTGTTGTCGCATGGGAGGCACTCGCGCGGTCCGGATTGCTCTATCGCGATGTCGTCCCGTCTTTGTCGCTCATCGCGAAAGAATTCGTTCTGCTCTTTCTCGACGGCGGCTTTTATTGGAACCTCGGCATCACAGTCAGTGAGGTGCTGCTGGCGGTGGCGATAGGGGGCGGAAGTGGCATTGCCGTCGGGGTTGTCCTTGGCCGTAACCGCTATCTCGGCCATGCCTTCGAGCCTCTGCTGCACTATCTCGGTCCAACGCCGAAGATCATTTTCTTCCCGATCATGATCATGTGGTTTGGCGTTGGTGTTGGATCGAAGATCGCCATGGGGGCCCTTTCTTGCTTCTTTCCCGTGGCCGTCAGCGTTGCGAGTTCGATGCGCGAGGTGGATCAGGTACTAATCCGAGTCGGAATGAGCTTTCGTCTAAATGCCGCTCAGATGTTTATGAAAATCTACATCCCAGCCATGCGGGTTCCTGTTCTCAATGGAATCCGTATTGGTTTGGGAGTCGCGATCGTCGGAACACTCCTAGCCGAGACAAAACTCGCAAATCAAGGACTGGGTTACGCCGTCATTCAAACCTACGCGACTTTCAATATGCCACGCATGTACGCACTTTTACTTATTGTGTTCCTGCTTGCTGTTGGAGTCAATTCGATCCTAGGACGTTATACCGAAGTCCGCCAGGCGAAGAAGCAAGCGAATGGCTGAATATTCCAGGGCCGGATTAACGCGCTCGTCTGCGGGCGCCGCTCCGGCCGCCTATTGGGTCGCGGTGCTTCCACCGCTGTTCTGGTCGGGCAATTTCCTGATTGCCCGGCTGATACGTGACGATATCCCGCCGATACAGATGTCCTTCTGGCGCTGGCTGCTGGCATTTCTCATTCTGCTGCCGTTCATTTGGCGGCCAACGCGGCGCGACTGGACGAGGATCCAGCGCCAGCTTCCGTTTTTGGCGCTGCTGGGAGCGGTCGGAGTGACCGCTTTCAACTGCTTCATCTATACCGCCCTGCATCACACGACGGTCGTCAACGCGGCCCTTGTCAACGCTTTGCTTCCAGTGGTCACGATCCTGATCGCACGCGTTCTGCTCGGTCAACTAGTGGCGCCGCGGCGAGCCGTCGGCATTCTGGTCTCGCTGGTCGGGGCCGCTCTGGTGATCACGCGCGGCGATCTGATCTCGCTCGCCCACTTCTCGATTAGCCGCGGCGAGGTACTCGTCTTTATCGGCATGAGCTTTTGGGCATTTTACACCGTCCTGATCAGATGGCGGCCACCTGGACTTGAGGCGCTATCTCTGCTCGGGGTTACGGCTGCATTCGGTGTCCTCTTCCATGTTCCTTTCGTCCTCGCGGAAACGAATGCGGTCGGAACATTTGTGCCCACGCCACGGATTGCGTTCGGTTTGCTCTATTTTGCGGTTTTTCCGTCGATCCTGGCCTATGTCTGCTGGAACCGTTCCGTCGCCACGCTCGGACCAGCTACGACGGGGATGTTCATGCACCTCCTACCAGTTTTCAGCGCTGGACTTGCCGCGGTTTTTCTCGGCGAGAGGCTGGCGTGGTTTCACCCTGTGGCTTTTGTTGTGATCATCGCGGGAATCGCATTGGCTACGACGAATTCCCCCTTACACCCCCGTGCGAAACAGCACGGAACTGGAGCATAGTAGCTTGCCTTGGATGCCGTCCTTAGCAAGTCATCTGCCTTTGGCGAACGTCATCAGATCTGGATGAGTTGCCGCAAATTGAGCTAATCGAGGAGACCCCGGCCACTCTTCGGTGCTTCGCTGACTGCGCTAAGCGTCATAGAAGCCAATTCGTGCTCTCTGCGCTATGAATTGAACTTAGGTCAATTATTCATGCGCTCAAATGCTCAGAACCTCGGAACAATTGTGATTCACATTATTCTTATCTGATATCAGACAATCAGTATTTCTCGTGATTGCTTTCTATAAATCTAAGATATCATTAGGTTTTTCAGAGCCACTATAAAGATCGACCGGCATTGTCAGATGGGTCCGACGAAATTCAGGCGGATTGTTGGATGCGAATGCTTACGTCAAAAGTCGGGCGCCGGGCACCGCAACCGTAAGAGGAGCGTCTAACTTCAAGCGAATGCATCGGTCGAATTCATCGTTGGCTCCTTCAGCGTTCATACCGCTAGAGCATCGTCCCGAAAAGTGGACGCGGCTTTCGATAAAGCCAATGCAAAATCAAAGAGCTAAAGTATCGGCTTGAATAGGATATTCGGTCCGATGCTCTTGGCAGACTGACACAACTACCGCGATGAGCCAATCTGGGAGCAAATTGTGACGACAGCGGGACCGATACAAGCTCAGGAGATGGCGTTGCGGCTCTACGACCGGCATGGATCGTCAATCCGTGCGATTACTATAATTGGCCAATGCATGACAAAAGCATTGTTCGCAGGAAATTCGGAATCTGTGGCGTACTGGGCGCTCGTTCACGCCTACTATCGAAAAACTTCCCTGCCTCAAGAGACTCGAATCTCTCTTGAGCGGCTTGCGGCAATGATCGCGATTGATCCCGACGAGATTTCGTGAACCTGACTGACTCAAACCTCCGAAGATCCTACGACGACATTTGCGATGTCGGCCGTCGGCGGATTTGCAGCGACACCGATGTTTGTTGGAAAATCCCCCGGCCCCTGTGTGCATGACGCTTCGCCATCTTTGCAGTTCGGGTCCGTCATCGCGCGCGCGGAGCGGGCCATGTCGCAGATGGTTGTGCCATTGATGTCGGCGAAGCCCGAGCACCGGCCGGAACTCACCATCCTCTGGCAGTTCCCCGTTCCAAGCTGGATGCAGGCTGACAGGAAGCCGGCGTCGACCTTCTGGCCGTCGAAAGTCTGCATCGATGCGAGCTGGCGCACCACCCCCGTATTGTAGCCGTCATTGGTCAGGTTCGCCCAGGCATTGACCTGCTGCTGCAGCGTGAGGCATCCGTAGCCCTCGCGATCGGTGCCCGCATATTTTCGGACATTGGCATTGTTGAGCTGGAAGATGCCGGTGCAGCAACTGCCATTGTAGACGCCCTTATTGCCGCCGGATTCATAACGTCCGAGCCCGCCCAGTGAACACGAGGTCGACTTCAGATCATCGCGCAGGGACGAATTTCGGACGGCATCGGTAATCTGCTGAGCTGAATAGTTCGTCCGTTCACAGTACTGGCCCCGTTGCGCGATCGCGCTCGAGGCAAAAATGTGGCTCACCGCCAGGCTGAGCGCGAAGCAGACCTTTGTGAATCTTGGCATGCCGGTCCCCCTTTCAGTCGACAGCGTAGCTGCGCTGGCAGGACGGGATCTCCTTGCCGCCCACGACCGTGCGAAGCGCAATCGTTCCGGTCTTCGGGTCGAAGCGCGTATAGGAACTGTCGTTGCGGTTCTTTTGGGGGAGGTCCTTGTCGGCATGGTCGATGTAGCAGCCGTGTTCGGTCTTGGATGAGACGACTTTTCCGGCTTTCATCACGAGGATGCGGAGCGGACAGAGCGATGGCTCGATCTCGGCACCGCTCGAATTTGCGCCGCTGTCGCAGCCACGCACGAGCGCAGTGCTGATGATCACGGTGCGATCGCCGAGCTGATAGGTCGAGGACAACGCCGTGACGAGCGCATTGCGACCTTTGAGCGGGCGCTTAAGCTCATTCTCGGTGTAGGCATTGGCGGCCGCGATCACGTCAGGCCAGACGACCGTCTGGAGGACATCGCTTGATGGCTGACGGAAATCATGGAACGTCATCGCCCGCCAGGCCGAGTTCCCATCGGACTGCGCGATGGCCTGCCCGGCACCCATGATCAGAAGAAGTGTGCCGGCCGCTCGCAAAACCTGGTTCATGACCTGCTCCTGTTTCCTACGGCGGGTGGGGTGAGTTAAGCGCCAGAGGCCCGGACCGCCAATGGTGGGCTGCGTTAGGCGTCCAGGTCCGCCGCGATTCTGGAACACGAATTGAGTTCCACCGGTTCATCGCGGCAGCGGAATGCCATGCGAACAGCCCTCGACAGCTTGGCCCATAACGACCAGACCCGTCTTGATCGTTCGGGCTCCGAGGTCATAAGCAGCGTAGGCTGCGGCCACGCTGGATTGCTGACCGATTGAGGGGTCGATCTCGACAAAGCAGCCGCGATCGGCGTCGAGCACCTGGGTCCGGACGCCTTCATAGATGACAAGTCGCATAGGACAGAGCTTGACGAGAACGCCGGCGTCACGCTGCTTCGTCGTGCAGTGCGTCGCGGTGTTGAGGATCGAAAGGACGACGGATTTCGCGGGACTCCAGATCACGAAATGCGCTTCGGTCGCTGGCGCGTTGCCGCCGGCAAAGCGAAAGTCGCCTTTCTCGCGATAGGTCTTGTTGTTCGCCTCGATCTCTTCTTTCCAGATGTCCACGAAGGTCGCGTTTGCAGGGGCGGGGGCCGTCAGATCCGAATAGGAGACGGGCCGCCAGGCCCCGGGATCGGGTGTGCGCTCTTGCGCGCCGGCATCGAGTTGCACGCCTTGCCAGACAAGGGCTGTGGCGATCGTCGTAACGCAGCGGGCGGCGCGTCGACGATGCCGCCCCCATCGCAGGCATCGCCCAGAACTCGCAACACTTTTCGACAAAGTCGGTTTCATTCGTAGCGATCCCGCCACGGCAGGAACCGCCACGGATCGCGCACCGATTTTTCGCGATTGAGCCAGGCAACAGGCGCCCGCGGCGCATCGGTCATAAGCAGGCTCCAGGCACCTCCATGGTAGTAGAAGTTCACCGTCTCGCGCCGAGGCGGCAATCCTGACGCCATCGCGACATCGGCCGCGCAATGGACGACGGGACCGCGATAGCGCGTGATGCGTCCAGTCAAACTGTCGAGCGCGCCCGGCTTGCACCCGAACAGTCGGATGCCGGGCGGCCCATCATTCCGTGCCATGACCTCCATGCGATTGAGGCTTGCTCGTTGCCAGGCCTGCTCGGCCTGTGGCTGCGTGGGGTAGGTGTAGGCTTCCGTCAGCATCGGAGCGAAGGTTGCGCGGTCCGGCGCATAGGCCAGGCGACCTGGTCTGACGGGGTCAGCACGATAGAGAGCATCGCTCGTAGGCCGACCTTCCGCGACGAGGCTCACCGGCTGCGGCTGCGCGCAGGAGGCGAGCAGGACGGTCAGCATCGCGGCCATTCCGCGTCTCCTATCGATGACGCGGCTCTCTCTCTCGGGGCCATGCCCTATCATCGCCGGGCTCCCTCGGCTTCGCTGAGCGCGGCCGCGGCGCTGCGCCGAAACTCTGCCGGCATCTGGAAGCGGCTCGCCCAGAGGCCGCGATAGGCCTTCCGAGCATCCTGCTCGAGCGCAGCATAGGTCCTGAGCGGCGGCTCGACCGGAATCGAGACAGCCAGACCTTCACGCAGCATGGCGGCGCCGAGATCGCCATGCTGAGAGGAGGCGCAGCGAGCCTGGATGACACCGTCGCGTTCATGAATCCTGGCGCAGGCGATCCATTTTCCGAGAGTCGCCGAAACGAGCCAGGCGGTTGCGATGACCCCGCAAGGCCATGGCTGACGCCCGAGCGTCGCGCGCTGATCCGGCGCGCATGTGTCGATCCCGTAGAGCGTGTAGATCTGGCCGGTCTCGATATCCCGGAACCTGACCCCCTCGATCACCTCGACCCGCAAGGGAGGCGATTGCTGCTGGCCTTTAGGCGCATAGAAGCCCGGCTCCTCCGATGACGCGTTCTCATCGGATTTGCCCGGGACGCCCAGACCAACCATCGCCGCCATCACGATGGCGCCGATCCCGGCGATAGAGCTCAGACGCCCTTTGGAGCAGACTCGAACGATGGGGTCGCGATCGTTCATTGTTGCCCCGGCGGATTCTCGAACCCCGCATGTGGCCGGCCCTCACGCAACGCACGCAGGATGATGGCATTCGGCTCGGGCAGATCGGGAAACGCCCAAAGGCCGGCCCTCGCGCGCGACGCAACCTGCTGCGCGACGAAATAAGGCGAATGGACGGGCCGGCCATCGGGCGCGAGCGAGGCAAAGCCGAAGCCCGACGAGATCAGGGCCGTGCCGAGATCGATGCGAGAGCCAGCACCTGCGCCCGCGGCTCGTGTAGCGACGCAGAACACCAAGACAATGCGCGAATTCGGCTGCGCGCCAGCCTGATGGCACTGCGG
Source organism: Allobosea sp. (assembly GCA_024231975.1). Lineage (GTDB taxonomy): Bacteria > Pseudomonadota > Alphaproteobacteria > Rhizobiales > Beijerinckiaceae > Allobosea. The sequence goes on along the minus strand of JAAEQB010000057.1, from coordinate 64,719 downwards.
TTGTAGGTCCCGGATCAGCGCGACCAACATAGCCAGTGATGCCTCGCCGCAATCGCGCCTGACGCCCGCGCCGTTGGTGAAGCTCGTCCCGCGCAGGCAGGACTGAACGCCGTAGAGGCGATAGTCCACGCCGCCATCCGCCCAGCTGTCTCCGGTCTCGAAGATCGCAGTCGGCCCGATCGCGAACCAACGCGGCGAGGCCGGCTCCTGCGCAGTGGCAGCCATGGCGCAAGCACCGGCGAGGCCTGCAACAAGGACCCTGACGAGGCGCATCCTCAGTAGCCCTTCAGCGCGAAATAGAAGCGCTGCTGACCGTTCGTGGTGGTGATGTCGACGTAATACGGCTCCTCCCGCGCCTGCCGCGGCTGGCTCGGATAGCTGGTTTGGCAGCCGCCCTCCGAGCTGGCCATGCAGTCGGTCGACGGCTTGGACAGGTTGATGCAGAGGCTACCATTCGGAGACGATAGGGCAGGCGCCTGCTCGTGACTGGCTGCACTTTCGGCGGGCGTCCAGCCGGCGGGGCAGGGGAGATAAGGCTCGTGTCCGAGACTGCTTGTTTGCCCTTCTGGGCATGCAGGCCAGCCCCCGCCCCGGGCAAGCTGTCGGAAAAGCTGCTGCATGACCGGTATACAATACGGAATCCCCGACCAGCTCGGAGCGGTAGCGGCCGCACAGAGCAGGACCTTGCAACCAAAGGAGGCCTCCTGGGCAGGCGCGACCGCCGGCGCGATGCTCATGCCCAACGCCAGGCTGGCGGCCTTTATCATCCTCGCAGCCCTCGATGCTGCGCAGCAGCGTTCTGATAGGGGCATCGTGTTTCCGGCTGTTGCCAACTGTCAGAACGTCAATATACTGACTACTGACCGATTTGGCGAGAGGCGAATCCACGATGCGGCTGACGCTTTCGACGAGCATAGTGATCGCAGTTCTGGCAGGACCGGTTTGGGGGGAGGAGGCGACGGCGCCAGTTAAATTTCAGGACAAGTTGCCTGAGCCAACAGCGGCGCTCGACGCATCCGGTCGCCTCGTGCCGATCTCCCAGACTCCGACCAGCGTCGACGTGATCGGCTCGGACACCTCTCGCCCCGTCTGCGATCCACGAACGCAGCTGGCGGCCGGCGAGGCCGAGGCGCTCGTGCGACGGGTCGCGGTCGAGGAGCGGTTCGACACAGCTTTCGCATTGGCCGTCGCCAAGGCGGAAAGCCGCCTGATCTCGACGGCGCAATCCGAGAAGGGTGCCTACGGGCTGATGCAGCTCACCCCAGAAACGGCCGAGCGCTTCAAGGTCGACCTCTGCGATCCCGGCGAAAATGTCCGCGGCGGCGTGCGCTTCCTGCGCCATCTCCAGTCCCGCCATGGCAATCCGTTCTATGTGCTCGCCGCCTACAACGCAGGCGAAGAGACGCTGATCGCGCATCGCGGCGTGCCGCCGTTTCCCGAAACCGTGCGATTCGTCGCCACCGTCGTGAACGACCTCGCGGGTTGGCCTGGGCTCGAAGGGATCGAATTTGGTCCAAGCTCCAGCGGCGTACCCGATAGACGGACCGCACAGGCTTTGACCACTCCGAGACATCGCCCGGCCGGCACCCAGCCAGCCTCGACGGCCGATTTTGTCATGCATATCGAATGAGGATGCTGCAGATGCTGCTTTCGAGACATTTTTTCCGCGCGGCCGGCGCGACATTGCTGACGCTGGCTGCCATTGACGCGAAGGCGCAGTCCGGCACGTTACAGCCGGTTCAATCGACCTTGAACCAGCTCGTGCAGGCACTGACCGGTCCGATCTCGACGGCGCTCGCGACGCTTGCCGTCATTGCCTGCGGTTTCTTCGCCTGGGCCGGCCGTCTGACCTGGGGTGTGGCCGGCTCGGTCATCTTCGGCATCGTCCTGGTGTTCGGATCGGCGCAGATCGTTCAGTTCTTCCAGTCGGCGGTCGGGCAATGAGCGTGCAAGACCCGGAGCAGCCACTGATCACGCCTCTGGTCAAGGCGTTGACGCGGGCGCCGACCTTGATGGGCGTGCCGTATCTCTATTTCATGTTCAATGGCGTCGCCTCGTCAGTGTGCTTTCTGGTCTCGCACAACCTCTTGATGCTGCTCGTCGCGATCCCGCTGCATCTCTTCGGCTATGTGCTGACGCTGCGCGACGATCGGATCTTCGAGATCCTCTTCGTCAAATCGTCGCGCTGCCCGCCGCGCTCTCGCGCCTTCTGGGGCGCCGACAGCTATCGCGTCTGAGGGCGATCATGATCGCGCGCGCCCTTCTCGACGAACTAACCTATGGCGCGGTCTCGCGACGGGAGCGACCTGTCGCCTCGCACATCCCCTTTACCCGCCATGTCGACGACACAGTCATCAGGACGCGCGACGGGCTGGTCCTGACGATCCTGAAGCTCGAGGGTTATTCCTTCGAGACTGCCGATATGAGCGCCGTCAATTCGCGGCTGCTGGCGCGCAACGACGTCGTGCGCACGCTCGCCAATTCGCGCTTTGCGCTCGTCAGCCACATCATCCGCCGCGAGGTCGAGCCTTCGATCCCGTCAACCTTCGACAATGCGCTCTGCCGGGAGATCGACGAGCGTTACCAGGCTGCGCTCTCGACGCGGCGGATGTTCGTCAACGAGCTTTACCTCACGATTGTGCGCCGGCCACTCCAGGGCCAGGCCGGGACCTTCGAGAGTTCGCTGTCACGCTTGATCGGCCGAAGGGAGGCTGGCGGGGAATCCGTGGCGATGCAGACCGCGCTCAGCGAGTTGCGCGATGCGGCGACAGCCGTCCGGGAGACACTCACGGTCTACGGCGCCCGCCCTCTCAGCGTCATATCGCGCGATGGGGTCTGGTACTCGGAGCCGTTGGAGTTTCTCGTCCAGCTCGTCAACGGTGGCCTGCCGCGCCCGATGCATCTGCCGAGGATGGCACTCGCGGACGCTCTTGCGCAGAAACGCATCTTCTTTGGCCGAAATGCCGTCGAAATTCGTGGCGCCTCCGCTGGCGATACGCGGTTCGGGGCGATGATCTCGATCCGCGAATACCCTGCCCAGACAGGGCCCGGCTCCTTCGACAACCTGCTGCGCGTTCCCCACGAGTTCATCGCGACACAGAGCTTCGCGATCGTCGATCGGCCAGAAGCCGCCAAGCAGATCGATCGGGTCTCGCGCCAGGTCGACATGTCCGACGAAGCCGGCTCGATCGTCGCCGAACAGCTCGACGATGCCCGCGACGAGTTGCTCGCCTCCGAGGCGATCTATGGCGAGCACCATATGACCGTGATGTGCCTCGGGCGCGACATGGCCGAGGTCGGCGCGACGGTCACCGCCGTTGGTGCGGCCCTGACCGATCGCTCGGTGATCTGGACCCGCGAGGACCTCAACTGCGAGCCCGCCTTCTGGGCCCAGCTGCCGGGAAACTTCTCCTATATCGCGCGGAAGTCGATCATCTCGTCGAAGAATTTCGCGGGCTTCGTCTCGCTGCACAACTATCCGAGCGGCCGGCCGAGCGGCAATCACTGGGGACCGGCGATCTCGGTTTTCGAGACGACCTCACAGACTGCCTACTACTACAACCACCATATCCGCGACCTCGGCAATTTCACCGTCGTCGGGCCCTCGGGCTCCGGCAAGACGGTGTTCCTGTCGTTCATTTCGGCGCAATCCCAGCGCATCGAGCCGCGGCCAAAGCTGCTTTTCGTCGACAAGGACCGCGGCGCCGAGATCTTCATCCGTGCGCTTGGCGGACAGTACGAGGTACTGACGCCAGGGGAGCCGACCGGTTTCAATCCCTTGTCCCTGCCGGACACGGCGCCGAACCGGGAATTCCTGTTCCAGCTCTTCGCCTTCATGCTCCGGCCGACCAGTGGTGGATTGTTGAGCGCGTCGGAAGAACAGGTGATCCGCAACGCGATCGGCTCGGCGCTGGCAGCGGGACCGGAGGGCCGGACGCTGCAGGCCTTCTCGACGCTGCTGCGCGGCCGCATCAGGGCAGGGGAAGGGGATCTGCTGGCACGGCTGGAGAGCTGGATGCGGTCGGATCAACGCGGCTGGCTCTTCAACAATGAGGAAGATCAGTTCTCGCTGTCATCGATCTTCGGCTTCGACATGACCCGGGTGCTCGACGACCCAGTCATCCGAACGGCCGCGCTGATGTACATCTTTCACCGCACCGAGGAATTGCTCGGCGGCGATCCGGTGATGATCTTCCTTGATGAGGGCTGGCGGCTTCTCGACGACGAGGTCTTCGCCTTCTTCATCAAGGACAAGCTCAAGACAATCCGCAAGCAGAACGGCATCATTGGCTTCGGCACGCAATCGGCCGCCGATATCGTCCGCTCCAGATCCGCCAACACGCTGATCGAGCAGACCGCGACCAACATCTTCTTCCCGAATCCGAAAGCCGACGACGAGAGCTATGCCCAGGCCTTCCGTCTCACCGACCGGGAGGTCGCTTGGATCCGCAACACGGTTCCGGAAAGCCGCTCTTTCCTGATCAAGCATGGCCGCGACAGCGTCATCGCGAAACTGAACCTCGCGGGCATGCCCGACCTGATCAAGGTGCTGTCGGGCCGAACCGAGACCGTTGCAGAACTCACGGCACTGCGAGCCCGCCTCGGTGACGATCCTGCCGACTGGCTGCCGGTTTTCATGGGAAGGGGCGACGTATGAACTGGGTGCTTCGACCATTCCTCATCGTCGGCAGTCTGTTGGCCTTCGCGCCGGCTTTCGCCGCGATTCCCACCAATGACGCCAGGCAGCTCGATCAGAAAGCCGCCACCTCGGGCACGACCATCAAGCTCGTACCGATCACGACCCAGCGCAAAAGCGCCAACGATGGCGTCAAATGCGCCGTCACCACGGGCAAGAAGGCCGAGGTCAAGGATCCAGCGACCAAGGCGCAGGCGGGCTCGGGAGCGAAGACGATCCAGGCCTATTCGCCGACGATGCCGGCGACACCGGCCGCCGACGCCAAGGGCTCGACATTGGCGAGCCAGAACCATTTCAAGACTACGGGTGACGTCGTTGGTGGGCTGGAGGCCAGTCGGACCAGCCTTGAGAGCGCCCAAAGCGCCTTTCGCAGCGCCGGCCAGGAGGTCGGGACGGCCACGACCGTCATGGCCGCACTCGACATGAATAGCGCGGCGCGTATCCAGAACGGCCTTGCCTGGACGGGTGCAACCAATGCCACAAACCTCTGGGTCACGGCGATCAATGCGCTGAATTTGGCACGCACCAGCGACCGCAGCCGCGGCGCCAGTGGCTTGAGGATGGGCGGCGGCCCCGGGTCAGATGGCTCGACCTGCCCTCAAGGCATGATCGGCAACGGCACCATAGCGGATCCCTGCCGCAGCGCCTCGACCTGCTCGACGACACCGCTCGGAACGACGCCAGATCCCGCCTGCGCCAGCGCGCGCATTATCGATAGCAGCGAAAATGTCCTGTTCTACCTCACGCAGATGCAACAACAGAACGCTACGGGCGCCGCAGCCGGTTCCGTAGCTCTGAGCGCAACAGGATCTGTGGGCTCGTCACTCTCGACGACCGACGTCGCGGCGGCACTCGAAGCCGCCGCTTCCTCTAACCGGTAGGAGTCTGCCATGCGGATCGTCGTTCTTGCGGGCATCGTGACGCTCGGCACGAACCTGAGCCATGCCCAGGGCGTGCCCGTCATCGACAATGCGAACCTCGCCAAGGCCCAGGAGATCGCGACCAATACCCAGCAGATCCTGCAGGCCGATCGCGACATCCTTCAGCACACCAAGAAGACGCTGGAAGCGGTCACTGGCAATCGGTCATCGGATGCTCAAGGCAGCCTCGCCCAGATGGCACTCGGGGGCGGATTCTCGATGGCAAAGGCCCCCTCGCTCGGCACGGTGATTTCCGGCGGGGCGCTGTCCTTCGCTGGAATGGGATCGACCTCGCAGAATATCGTCTCGGGCCTGATCAATGGCTTGCAATTGGTCAAGACGATCACCGGCCTGACCGGCGGCCAATCCCACCCTTCGGACAAGGCCTATTCCAACGCAGTCAATGTCGCAGCGACCCTCTCCGGCCTGATCGACTCAACCCAGGGCGCGATCCAGACGCGCTCAAGCGCCTTCGTCCAGGGCGGCCAGCAGATCGGTCAGGCCAAGGATCTGAAGGGCAGCGTCGATCAGAACACGCAGATTCAGATCCAGACCGGACAGACCATCAACGAGCTCACCGGCGTGGTGAACAACGCAGCCGCCGCCGCGAACCAGCAAAATCTCGACCGGATCGCATCGGAATCGGCTGCCGCCCGCGCGATGGTCTTTTCGCAGCGATGAGCAGGAGAAGCCGCATGTTCCGGCGTCGAGCGGTCTTCTCCTTCGTCGTGGCCTCGAGCCTGGCGGCCATCGCCCTGGCCGGTCTGCTCATCATTGGTCGGATCGTCACGCCGCAGCAGCCGGCCGTGCAGGTCCCACCGCAGACCGATGCCGAGGCGGCTTCGCGTGCCATGACGTTCTCACCTCCGAAGGATGGTTCGCCGTGAGGCGGCATCGGCTCATCATCCTGGGCACGATCGTGCTGGGCCTCGCTCTCTCGGGCTGCGCCTACAAGCCCTTGAAGGCGCCGTGCGGCCCGGACGAGGGCGGTCAGCCGCTGGCCTACACGGCGGGATCCTCCCTGCCGGAACCCTTTGCCGCGAACGACCCATGCGGTCCAATGCGGCCGATTTGAGTCTGTGGCATGGGCAATTTCTCGATCACAACCCTGCTGTCGCAGGTCGATCAGATCGGCCAGAACTACGTTTCGACCGCCTATCAGGCCCTGTCGAATGCCGCGACGCAGGGCGGGACGACCAGCGTCGCAGGCCTCCTTCTGACGCTCTATGTCATCCTATGGGGCGTCGGCATCTGGCAGGGCACCGCAAGTGGCGGTCCGGCCGACCATGCGTTTCGGCTGTTTCGCGCCTTCCTGATCTACGCCATGGCAACGAGCTGGAGCGACTTCCAGGCCCTTGCTTATCGGCTGATAAACGATGGCCCATCCGCGATCGGCAATGCTTTGCTCAGCGCGATGACGTCCGCCAACAGCACGGGGCTGTCCGCCAACCTCACCTCGGTAAACGGCGTTCAGAACGCGCTGCAGAATATGTGGAACACCACGAACAATGCCACCGAGGCCTTCCTGCAGAATGCCGGCATCACCAATTGGGGGCCGTACATCTTCGCCGCCGTCTTCTACGTGGCGATGGCGATCCTGATCGGCTTCGCGCTCTTCCTGATCGTTCTCTCGAAAATGTTCATGTGGCTGCTGCTCGCGCTGGCGCCGGTCTTCATCCTGCTGCTGCTGTTCGGGGTCACGAGCCGATTTTTCAGCGGCTGGATGAGCGCGCTCGCGCAGTATTTCGTGGTGCAGGTGCTGGTCTACGCCTTTCTGGCCTTCTACGTCTCGCTGATCCAGCAATCCATCGACGCCTTGAACGGCGTCGCCGCCTCGCGCAACGCGACCTGGGCGACGATTGGGCCCGTCGTGCTTCTCGCCATCATCGGCATTTTGCTGCTTGCCCAGATCAACAATGTCGCGGCTGCGATCGCCGGCGGTTTCCCGATAGGAGCGACCCGGATCGGCGCCTTCTATGCCAATGCCACAGGCTATCGCGCCGCGCGTGCGGCCTATGCGAGGGGTGCCGCGGTTCGCAACCCGCTCAACCCCGCCTCGCTATCACGCCGCGAGGAACTCGCGGCCCGCCAGCGCGCCCGTGTCGGACTGCGCGCGAACCAATGGGCGCAATCGCCTGAGTTCCAGCGCCTGGCTGCCCAGATCAGCAATCCCGAGGGCAACGCCCGACCGAACACGAGGGCGAACGGATGAGCGATGCCGCGGCACCGCCCGAACAACCAGCCCTCGATCGGCGCTATTTCGCGGATGGCCTCACCTGGGAGCAGGATCTCGCGCGCCGCAACCGTAATTCCCGCGCGATCGCCTGGATCGTCGCTGCGATCATGACGGTCGTCGCGCTCGCCTCGCTCGGGACGCTGGCGCTACTGGTGCCGCTCAAGACCTACGAGCCCTATATGGTCGTGGTCGACAAGACGACCGGCTTCGTCGAGGTCAAGCGGCCCATGGCGGAAGGCCCACTGAGCCAGGACGAGGCCGTCACCACCTTCAATGTCGTGCGATATGTGAAGGCGCGCGAGACCTATGACCCAAAGGCCCTGAAGGATAATTTTGACCTGGCCCAGCTGCTGGCGACCGCGGACGCAGCACGCGAGCTCACTGAAATCTATTCCCCGGCCAATCCCCAGAATCCGGTCCGGCTGCTCGGCGCGAGCACCGTGATCTCGGTCGCGATCAAGTCGGTGACGTTCCCCAACAATCGGACGGCCTTGGTGCGCTTTTCGACGGAGGAGAAGTCGGCCACCTCGATCACGACGCGCAACTGGGTCTCGCTGCTGCGATTCCGCTACACGGCATCGCCGATGCGCAACGAATATCGCTTCGACAATCCCCTTGGCTTCCAGGTGCTCGAATATCGCCGCGATCAGGAAACCGCGCCGTCGCCCGGAACGGTCGGATCGCCGCGATCATGAGGGGTTCGCGTCTGATCTCCCGAAGCCTCCTGGCGGCGGTCTGGCTCGCAGCATCGCTTGTGCCTGCCTGGTCCGAGGCGGTGCCGGCGCCCGGCCGAACCGATCCCCGCATCCGCGATATCGTCTACAACCGCGACAACGTCACGGCGATCGATGCGACCTATGGCACCTCGACCATGATCGTCTTCCAGGACAGCGAGAAGATCGAGACGCTTGCGATCGGCGACTCGATCGCCTGGAAGGTCGAGCCCAACCGTAAGGGAAACATCATCTTCCTGAAACCGGTCGAGAAGAACGCCCAATCGAACCTCAACATCGTCACCGACAAGCGGGTCTATTCCTTCGTGCTACGGTCGAACGAGCGCCCCCCGAAGGGCCAGCTCTACACGGTGCGGTTCCGCTTTCCCGACGACGAGGCCGATGCGCGCCTGCTCGCGGCAGCACGGGAGCGCGCCGCAAATCCCAACCTCAAGGATCTCAACATCGCAAACGCCAACAACGACTATGCCTACAAGGGGTCGTCGGCGAACAAGCCGCTCGCCGTTTTCGACGACGGCACGAAGACCTGGTTCCGGTTCGAGGGCGAGACGCCGGCGATCTACAGCGTCGATGGCGAACGCAACGAGGCCCTGGTCAACCATCGCACCGAGGGCCCTTTCGTCGTCGTCGACAAGGTCGCCGCACAATGGACTCTGCGCAACGGCCAGGAGTCGACCTGCCTCTTCAACCGCCGGACCAGCAACCTTCGCGAGCCGACCGGGCTAGAGCCCTTCGTACCGCAACGCGTCGGTCAGGCCAGACGCTGAAGGGGAGGGGAGATGCCGAGACCGGAAGACTATCGCTCGCTGGAACTGGAGGCTGCAGCGGCGACCGCCGTGGCCCGGTCTCCGACCGCGGTCGGCAATCTGCTCAAGATCGGTATCCCGGTCGGCGCGCTGCTGCTGGCCGCTTGGATGATTTCCTCCTCGCTCCGGCAGGGGCCGAGGAACATGACGTCACCGGATACTGAGGAGTTCCGGACGACGCAATTCCCAGCCCCGTCGCTCGAGACGCCGCAGCCTCGAACGGAGCAGGGCACGATCGTGATCCCGCCGACGCCAGAGACACCGGAACCCACGGTTCCGCCGCCGCCGATCGCCCCGCCTCAGGCGCTGCCGGCACCACCGGCGCCCGAGTTCCTTCCCCCGCCTGCGATCGCTAATGACGACGAGGCCCGCCGCCTCGCGGAGCTTGAGCGCCAGCGACTCGAGGAGGAACGCCGCAGATGGGAACGCCTGCGCGCCCCGCAGGTCATCACGGATTCAAGTGGGAATACGGCCTCCGGTCCAGCAAGTGACGGCAATGCGGGACGCGCGAGTGGCGATCAGGAAACCGACCCCAACCGGCGCTTTCTCGCGTCGGTCGCCAGCGCTGGCGTCGAAATTGCGAAGGCGACGAAAAATGACCGGATCGATGCCCTGATCGCGCAGGGGACGACCATTCGCGGCGTGCTGGAGACCGCCGTTCAGAGTGACCTCCCTGGCATGGTGCGCGCAGTGACCGCGGAGAATGTCTGGTCGTTCGATGGTCGCCGTGTCCTGATCCCGGCTGGCAGCCGGCTCGTCGGTGAATACAGGTCAGGACTGGCACAGGGCCAGACCCGCGTCTTTGTCGTCTGGACCCGTCTGCTCCGCTCGGACGGCGTCTCCGTGCAGCTCGGCTCCAACGGCGCAGACGAGCTCGGCCGCGCCGGCAACACCGGCTATGTCGACAACCACTATCTCGAGCGGTTCGGTGCGGCAGTCGTGTTGAGCCTCGTCGGCGGTGTGTCGCAGTTCCTCAGCGGCTACGGCCAGTCCGATACCAATCGCGATGGCTCGACGATCACGACGACGGATCCTGTGACGGGCGTCACCACAACCACGCAGATCGGGGCAAACGGCACCAACCAGGTGCTGCAGGCGCGCCAGATCGCGGCCCAGAACGTCTCGCAAACCCTGACCAACATCGCCCAGGAGGCGCTGAAGAACTCGATCAATATCCCGCCCACGATCCATCTCGACCAGGGCACCCGGATCACGGTGTTCGTGCGGCGCGATCTCGATTTCTCCGCTCTCTATCCCGACCCGGTCAAGGAAGCACTGAGGGAGCTTCGGCGTGAGCGCAATCAGCCTGCAGCGACCGGTCTTTCTCGATAGAGCGCTCACGCCATTGCGGCCCTGGCTCGATGACGATCAGGTCGTCGAGATCTGCGCCAACGGTCCGGGCGAGATCTTCGTCGAGCGCTTCGGGCAAGCCGCGATGGAGCGCCACGACCTTCCCGAACTGACCACTGCCGCAATCCGCCATCTCAATGAGCGCGTCGCCGGCCATTCGGGCCAGAGCGTCAATGAGGAGCATCCGTTGCTCTCGGCTGCGCTGGCAACAGGCGAGCGGTTCCAGGGCGTCCTGCCACCGGCAACGACGGGCGGCGGAGCATTCGCCATCCGCAAGCAGGTGATCAAGGAGATGAAGCTTGGTGATTACCGCAAGCTCGGCTCGTTCGACCGGGTGAAGATCGCGAAGGCCAACGAATTCTCTGAGGTCGACCGTGAGCTCTGCGCCCATCTCGATGCCGGCAGGATCGAGGATTTCATCCGGCTCGCCGTCGTGAGCCGCTATTCGATTCTGCTCGCAGGGGGCACCTCCTCGGGCAAGACCACCTTCCTGAATGCGATCCTGAAAGAGGTCCCGGTCGACGAACGGATCATCACCATCGAGGATACGCGCGAGGTCCGGCCGATCCAGTCCAACCACCTGGCGCTCGTCGCGTCCAAGGGCGACCAGGGCGAGGCCCGGGTCACGGTCGAGACATTGCTGCAGGCCTCGATGCGACTGCGGCCCGATCGTATTTTCCTCGGCGAGATCCGCGGACCCGAAGCCTATCCGTTCCTGCGCGCAATCAATACCGGCCATCCCGGTTCGATCAGCACCGTCCATGCCGATAGCCCGCAAGGTGCCTTCGAGCAGCTCGCGCTGATGGTGATGCAGGCGGGGCTGGGTTTGAGGCGGGACGAAATCGTCGCCTACATCCAGTCCGTGCTGCCGATCGTCATCCAGCAGACCAAGATCGGTGGCTGGCGCGGCACCTCGGCGATTTATTTTTCGCGGATGGCTGAATGGCAGGCGAGGCCCAAGCGGCGAGGAGGCGGCCGTGCTGCGCGTCCATCTCTATAGAGCGGGCATCGTTGCTTTCGCGCTCCTCGCATTCTTCCTGCTCTGGAGCCTGGCCTACGAACTCGTCGTCGCTTGGCGCTGGGCGCCAACAAAGTTCCCGAGCGAAGGAGCCGACCGCTGGGCGCTGTTTCGGATGCAGAACGCCGATCGTTCGCCTGGTTTCGTCCTGATCGCCTGGAATCATTTTCAAGCGCGGCTGAACTTCCCGGCCACGCAGGCCGAGGCGCTGATCCGTGCCGGGATCGCCGCTGGCGGCGTTATAGCGCTCGGACTGGGCGGCTGGCTCTTCGGTTATGTCAACCGCCGCCAGATGCCTTTTGGCGCCGCTCGTTTTGGGACATTGCTCGAAGCCGCGAAGCAGGGCCTGACCGGAAAGCAGGGCATCATTCTTGGCACGATGGGCGGCGTCACGATCCGTTCCGACGAGCCGGCGCATATCCTCGTGGTCGGGCCGTCACGATCCGGAAAGGGCACCGGCTTTGTCCTGCCCAACGGATACATGTGGAAGGGATCGGCGGTTTTCTTCGATCCGAAGCGGGAGAATTTCGCGGCTTTGGCAAGCCATCGCACGGCCATGGGGAATAAGGTTTTCATGTTCTCGCCGGGCTCGCCCGACACCCATCGCTATAATCCGCTCGATTTTGTGCGGCGCGATCAGCGGATGGCGACGGACTGCCTTGTCGTCGCGAGCTTCGTTATCCCGGAAAAGGCTGACGATACCTGGGCCGGGGCAGGGCGCCTGCTGCTCTCCGCCCTGATCGGCTATGTGCTCGCCTCACCGCTGACGGCGAGCGCGCAGCATATGCGCACCGTTGCGCGCATGACGACGACGGGGAAGGACATCTCGACTGTTCTGCGCGCCATCGTGAAGACTGAAAGCGAGCACCTCCCGACCTGGGTCATCGACAGCTTCAATCAGTACATCGCCCTGGAGCCGGAGACCCGCAACAGCGCCGTCTTCAACGTGAACATGGCGATGAGCCTGTGGAACAACGGGCTGATCTCGGCCGCGACCGAGACGTCGGATTTCGATGTCCGAGAATTGCGGCGCCGACCGATGACGATCTTCATCGGCTGCACCATCGCTGAGCTCTCGATCTTCCGGCCGCTGATCCGCATCCTGTTTCAGCAAATCCACGATCTTCTCATGGAAAAGATCCCGGGTCCGGACGAGCCGCACCAGGTCCTGCTCATGCTCGACGAATTCTACCATGTCGGGCGGATGGATTCCCTGATCTCGAAGATCACGATCAGCGCCGGCTATGGCTTCCGCATGGCAATCGTCATGCAGGACATTGCCCAGCTCGACGAGCTCTATGGCAAGAGTCGGCGCATCACGACCGTCTCGGGTTCACAGATCAAGCTCTTCATTCAGATCAACGATCTGGAGACCTCGGAATTTGTCTCGGAGATGCTCGGCGAAACGACGCAGGTTTACAAGACGCCGGTGATGCGGCCGGGGCAGGGAATCTTCGCGCCGCGCGTCTGGGCACCGCATTACACGGCGCGGCCGCTGCGCAGCCCGCTCGAGCTGCGCGAGATGTCGGCGCGGCTTTCGGTCCTGATGGTGAAGAACTCACCGTCATTCGAGCTCGTCAAGATTCGCCACTATCGGGACAAGCCCTATCGGCGGCTTTACGAGGCTGCAAAAGGATTCCCACCAGCACTGCCGCACTTGCGTGAGTGGCGGGACGAGGACCTCGGTGGGGCGATGCAGCCGGTGGTTGCGTCCCAGTTTGGCGAAGCATCGCAGCCTTCCCAGACCTCATCAGATCCTCAGGGCGAGAAGCGAATGTTAGTCTCGAAAGCTCCAAAGCCACCGCGATCAAAGGTGGCATCTACAGGTGGTAGTGGGACTGCACCCATACCACCCTCGGGAGTTCAGCCACCCGAATCTCGTTCAACGGAACGATCACGCCGTAATCTAAGCCTGGGTCCGCCGCCGGTGCCGGTGGATGAAAATTGTGACCTGCGGACGATCATCGCGTCGGTTGGGGCCGAGCAGGATGCAGCGTTTACGGACATGGTCCGGACTCTTGGCGAAACACCCGCGTTGGAGAATTCAGTCGCTCAAGCTGCCAGTACGCTCAAAGGACTGCAGCATTGGTTTGGCGAGGATGAAGCAAGATCGACCACTTGAACTCAAGCAGGGGTGGCGCATAACGTTTCACACAGTGTTCGAAAGGAGGCTGAGCATGACAAGTCAAGCGAAGCGAGATTTGAAGGCCAATTTCATAGCCCGTCTCGAGGAGGCGCGCCGCGGAGAGAACGCGCTCGTGCTCAACTTCGAAGTCGGGCTGACGGCTGCCGGCGCCATCCTCAGTTTTTTCGCTAATTTGTTCGCGCCAAGTTGGCGATATGAGGCCACGATCGTCGGCACGACGGCTATGGCGATTGCCGTCGCGCTCATGTTCGCTAGCTGGTTCTACTCGCGGGGAAAATAGGGCCATGATTGGCCGACCTCATCGTCGCCAGACGATCTTGTTCTTGCGGGCATGCTCGATGCTCCGACGCTGGTATTGGTAGATTGGTGCGGAACGCCGCGCGCATGGAGCGAGGATGTCGGCACGCGCGTTCCGGATCGATGGGAACACCCTCGTGGAACCCGGCGGCGGCATGCAACGTCCTCCAAACTGCCGGCAAGTTCCATAATCTTCCTTATGCGAGTCACATCTCCCAGAGCACGGATACCGGCGCCCCCTGGATTTTTTCGCTGTGCGGCGTGACCCGGTCATGGTCGTGGAGAACCAGCCCGCGGATGAACTTGTCACCGGCCGCGCTCTGAAGTTTCACGAGGCCGGAAAAATCCTTCGATCGCAAGGTTGCCGAAGCCTTGACCTCGATCCCGACGATCCGCCCAAGATTGTCCTCAAGTACGAGATCCACCTCGTCGAAATCCTTGGTCCGGAAATGCGAAAGCCGGATCGATCGATCGCTCCACGATAAAAGCTTCAGGATTTCCGACGTTACGAACGTCTCGAGCAAAGGACCGAAAGCTGTCCGATCGAGCTGGAACGCCTCCGCATTGGCGTCTCGCAGCGCGCTCAACAGTCCGCTGTCGAGAAAATGCAGCTTAGGTGTCTTGATCAGGCGAGACAGGCGGTTCGAGTACCAGGGTCGGATCGTCTGCAGCAGAAAAAGGCGCTCCAGGATAGTGACGTATTTCTGGATCGTCGGCCGCGATAGTTCGAGTGGCATCGACAATGTTTGGAGATTGACGAGCTGGCCCGAATGCTCGGCCAGCATCGCCACCAGAGTCGGCAGTTTTCCGAGTTGCTCGATATCCGCGGTGTCCCGGACATCGCGATCGAGCACCAGCTTGAGATAGTCTCGAAACCATATCCTCTGCCGTGCGGCGCTCCGTCGAAGCGGCTCGGGATAACCGCCGGCCAGGACACGATCGATGAGCGCCTTGCCGTAAGCCGGCGCTGGGCCCGCGACGGGCTGATCGCCAGCAAACATGCGATCGAGGAAGCTGCCCGAACTGCCGGTCAACTCGGCCTGCGACAGCGGCAGGAGCTGTATGATCTCGATACGACCGGCAAGCGAGTCACCGATGCTCGGCAACGCCATGACGTTCGCGGAGCCCGTCAGAAGATAGCGGCCGGGCGACGTGTCGCGATCGACCGTCTCCTTGATCGCAAGCATCAGCGCTGGCGCGCGCTGCACTTCGTCGATAATGGCAGATGGGAGCGAGCGAACGAACCCCACCGGATCGGCCCGGGCGGCATTCAGCGTTTGTGCATCGTCCAAGGTTATATAGGGCCTGGCCTCGGTCACGAACCGGCGGACAAGGGTTGTTTTTCCTGCCTGCCTTGGTCCGACGATGAGAACGACGCGCGTGTCCTCGATAGCGATGGCAACCCGCGCCTCGGCGCGCCGCGTGATGTGAACATGCGATAAGGGCACGGTGGTCATCTCGACCAATCGTAACTCAGACGCCGACCAATTGAAAGATATTGAACGTCCAGTTGCAGACAGCTGGTCGCGGCGATTTCAGGCGGCGCTCGTTGCTGCGGAGCCTAAACGATCATCGAGTCCAACTCCAGCAGCAGCGATCGTGCAAATCCGCGCTCTTCCCAAGCACGCTACTTGATCCGTTGCCCTTTGACGCCTTCTGACACTGCACGGTCTGCATCGACCTCACGCAGTAGCTTTTCCTGCTCAGCCTTCAACTTCGCCAGAGCATCAGTCTGGATCAGAGCGCCCGGCAGAGGCTGGCCAGGAGCCTCGGCGAGGGCCCGAGCTGCTTCAACAGCCGCTGCGGCCTCCCGCGCCTCCCTTGCGGCCGCTTGCTGCGTGCCGGCAACGATGGCGCGCTCCGAGACCAGATCGCGCTCCGATTGCGGATTCAGGCCCGTCCGTCCCTCCTGGCGGCGTTCGACCTCGATCGCGCGATCGGAGAGCCGCTGCGCGTCCGCAGCCTCGCGCTCCTCCTTCAGCCTGACCGCCTCGGCGCGCTCAATCAACCGATCGGCAGAAGCGCCGGCCAATCGTTCGATATCGGCGCGCGACAGCTCCTGAACCCCTCGCTCCTGCATCCGCTGAAGATCCACCCGCATCGCCAGCGTCTCAAGGTAGCGAGCCGATGTCTCACGGAACTGCTCCCGTGTCGCCCCGTCCAGAAGATCGGTGGTGCGCGACACCGCGTCGTTCATCGCGCGGAGATCCTTCGCCATCTGCTCTGATGTGATCGCCACAGGCTTGTCCTCCTTGCTCAACCAATGCTGCATGCGTTTCTCGATGGCTTGGATGACGCCGCCCAGCATCTGCGCCATCGTCAGGCGCTGGACCATTTCCGACGCGATGACGCTCAGCAAGTCCTCCTTCAATACCGCCGACCATGCCTTCAGACCCTCACAGACCGCCTGCCGATCCGCCTCGCGGAGCGGTATCTTGACCGGGTTCTCCCGCGCCACCGCAATGCGCTGGCGAGCCTTCTCGATGAGCCCATGATTCCCGGAATCACCAGCATAGGCGCGATCACGCGCCTCCCGTGCCGGGCGCGGTCGCTCGGCCACCTCGACGATCGCCTTGTCCTTGGCACCATAGCTCTGCGACGAGGCGCGCTCCATCGCCGAGGTCGCGACGATCTTGAGGCCCTGGGCGCGGGCATGTTCGGCATAAACCTCGCGCCAGGTCAGAAAATCATCCTTGTTCGGATGGATCTTCTGGCCGGCCTCGTTCTTCACCGTGATGACGGCGTGGACGTGAATATGCCCTGCCGCCGCCTTGTCGGTATGGATGCCGAACATGAACTTGTGGTCGGCGAATCGGTCATGCAGGAACTCGCGCGCCGCGTTCGTCAACGCTGTGACATCTGTCCCGGCCTTGGCCGAGATCATCAGATGCATCGTATCGCGCGGCGCTTGCGAGCGCAGGGACGGCCCCCAATCCCGCGCGGTCTCGCGTGCGCCCGATGCATCCGAGATCGACTTTCCCCGCTCGTCGACGAGTTCGCCGTATCGGGAGAGGTGCTGCCTGAGTTGATAGGCAACGCCATCGCGCCCATGTCGCGACGCGCCCGGTTCAATGCTCATCGCATGTTGAGGATGACCGATCGCCGCTTCGATCCGGGCCTTGATGGCCGCCTCCGATCGGGCGTCGAGACGCTTCTGGACGAAACCCTCTTGCTCGCTGCCGATCTGCTCGTCGCGAAGCCTGAAGCGTTCCCTGGCGGCGCCCGCCATGACGACCACCAGCCGCGCGTCCAATTCGCCCTCGGATGTCGGCTCGAGCCGAACAGCATGCCGGTGACCGGCGAAGCCCGAGGTGATCGCCGCCTCATAGGTCTCTCGTCCCGCCGGCGTGTCGCGCACACCATGCAGCCGCAGCCTGATCGAGACCACATCCTGGCTCTCCTTCCGGGTCTCGAAGGTCTTGGACCACTCCTTGATCTCATCGGCCACCGCTTCGCGATCGGCCAGAATGCGCCCATCATGGGTTTCGAGCGCCACGTCCTCGCGCTGAACGTATTGCCCGGTCGCGGTCGCGCGCGCTGTCCCATGGGCGTAGGAGATCACCTTCACGACCGCGGGCTGATACCCGGCCGCCAGGCGACGCGCCCGGCCGAGCACGTCGCCGTCGATCCGGGCCGGCCGCGCTTGCCGGGCCGATGATCCGCTATTGCCACCCTTCGGCCGGACACTGTCGAGGCGACGCGCACGCTCGGCATCGCGCCCTCCGGTGATCGTGACGCCGTGCAGGGTGGTGTGAGCACCGATCATCGCTGATGCCGGCGTCCGGCCAAAATCCTGGCCGCGATCGCTCGCCTGCCTCGGCATCAGGGCCGACTGTCGGCGCTGCGCCTGCCCACGGGCAACAATCTCGCGAGCTCCGCGAAACGTTTCCGTCCAACGTTCGATCACGGCGCTCCCGCTCACGATGCGGTGCCCTCAGTTCTCACCGGCTCGACAGCGGACAGTCGCGCAAGCCCTCTGAGCCGCGCGCCGTACGCCACCGTCATCTCGGTCAACTCTTCATCGATGGCGGTGATCGCGCCGTGGAGCTCGCTCCAGACCTGCTCGGCCGCCGCGAGCTCGGCCCCCCTTCCCTGCCGCATCATCCTGAGCATCTGCGCCAGTGTGCGACCAGCCTGCCGGACTTCAGCCGCCAGAGCCACGACGGCCTCCATATTCTCTGCCGAAAGCGCCGGCCCGGCCAGAACGGAGGCCCGGATCAGACGCCGCACGACCTCCGCCTTCGGCAAACCGAATAGCGCCACAGCCTCCTGCAGGCGCCCCTCATCCGCCTCGGACAGCTCCGTCCGGAGCCTGGGCTTACGTTTCGTCGCAGCAGCAAAACGGGCCATCTCCTCCCCTTCCCGGTCGACAGCGCTTCAGCGCACCGGCTGCGTCCCGCAGCCGCCCCCCCCTGGTTTGGCCCACAAACCGATATCTTGTCAAGCAATAGTCAGAATACTGACCAATGGTTTGGCGACCTCCTTTCCACCCCCCTCGCCGCCCCGCTCCCGGCTCGGGCAATGTGAATGTCGAGGTCGAGAATCTGCTTTGGAGCAGCGACGACATCGTAGGAGGCCGACGACATTCGCACCTGTGGCGATACCGAATTAACGTAGTCCAATACTCGTGCCATGCACACGCTCGGCGAAGCCGCACTTCGCCACTCGCTCAATCGCGAGCCGCATCGGTCCATGAGATCATGATGCCGTGACTGCCACGGTAGCAGTGTCATGCACCCACTTAATCTCTCAGAAGCGGGCAACCCCACTGCGATCCTCCGTCACTGACACATCTCACGGATATGGCACTCGCGCGGCGTCGCACTTGTTGATAATGGCATTCCACAAGAGCGCTGCTACCGACTTCCATCGCTGTCTGATTCCGGGACGCTCGCACCGCCGCGTTCCGTGACTGCCGTACGCCGTGGCCGAAGCATCCACGCAAAGACGGATTGCATTCATCTGGCACTTTGGCAGTGGCGGATCACGGCAGTGGCGCCTTGACACAGTCGGTCAATATACGGACTAATGACCGCGCCAATGCGTCAGCTCATCGGCAGCGCATTCCATCTCGCGAGCGATCGAGGGCCCTATCATGGCGAGCATATTCGCGGTGGCGACGCCCAAGGGCGGCAGCGGCAAGACGACGATGTCGATCCTGCTCGCCGGCGAACTGGCACAGCAGGGCTACGCGATCGGTCTGATCGACGCAGACCCGCAGGGTTCGGCCTATCAGTGGCACGCATCCTCGAAAGCGCGCGGCCACGATCCTTCGGGGATCGAGATCGTCCATGCCACGACCGAAGCCGCCGTGCTGCACCGCTTGGCCGAACTCGACGAGCGCGATGCGATCATCGTCGATACGCCGGGCTTTGCCGACACACGGATCACGGAGACCGCCTTTCGGGCCGACCTCGTGATCCTGCCCTGCAAAGTCTCGATGTTCGACGCCTCGCAGATCGTCCGAACCATCGGATTCATGAAGAAGCGCGCGGCCGAGCTGGGGGTTGCCGAACCGCCCTACCGCGTCGTGATCAACGAATATGACAGCCTCGATCGCAACACCGTGCCGATCCGCGAGGTGCTGGGGTACTTCGACGGCGAGGGCATCAAACTCTGCCAGAATGCGCTCTATCGCCGGGTCACCTACCGGACCATGACGAACGGCCATGGCACGCTCTATCAGATGAACGACAAGGACGAGGCCGTGCGCAAAGCGCGCTACAATGCCGACCAGGTCGTGCGGGAGCTTCTTGCCGCCAGTCAGGAGGAGGCGACGTGACCGAGACGAAGCCGCGCCTGGCCCTGCCGCGCAAGGCGATGGTCGAGACCACGGGGCCGCGCCCGATGGTGGTCACCCCCGACTATGGCGCAGAGCCGCTGCGGCCGGTCACGCCCTCTCCCACGACGCGCGAGGGGGCTGCCGAGCACACGGTTGGACCGGCCCGGCGGACGATGCCGGCCCGACAGCGCGATCCATTCGAGGGCTTTGGCGATCGGCTGTCGTCTCGGCCGCTGGCGCTGCGTCTGCCGCGTCCGATCGATCTGGCGATCCGGCAGATCGCAGCTGAACGCCAGGTCCAGCCGCTGCGTCTGATCGACCAGGCCGTGCGTGAGTTCCTCGAGAAACTCGGTCGCCTGCCCGATCCCCCCGGTGCATGATCGCCGGGCCGCAGTCGCCAGGGAGGCGGGGTGATGCCTGCTAGATGAGACAGATCGCAATCGACGGCGAGGTCATCGCGGCGGACAGCGCGGATTTCCAGACGAGGCTGGCGGAAGCTCAGTCGCGGCAGGTCAGGCCCCTGTGCCTGTGCCGCGATCCGGGGCTGCCGCTCTACATCTCGCGGGTTGGCGGCCGTCTGATCCTGAAACGCATGCCGGGCACGGGCGCGCAGCACGACCCGGCTTGCGCCTCCTACGAGCCACCCTATGAATTGTCGGGGCTGGGCTCGGTCGCGGGCTCGGCCATCCGGGAAGATCTGGAGACCGGGACCACGCTGCTCAAGCTCGACTTCAGCCTGACGAAGTCGGCGGGCCGTGCTCTTCCAGCTCCGAGCGCCACACCCGAGAAAGGCGAGGTCCGCAGTGACGGGACCAAGCTGACGCTACGCGCCCTGCTGCATTACCTCTGGGATCAGGCGGGCTTCAATCGCTGGCGTCCCGGGATGGCCGGCAAGCGCAATTGGGCCGTCATCCGGAAATTTCTGCTGGAGGCCGCCGAGGGCAAGTCGAGCAAGGGCAAGGCCCTCGACGACATCCTCTACGTGCCCGAAATATTCCATTCGGAGCGTGAGGCCGAGATCGCGCAGCGCCGCGCCGGCTTCATGGCGCGTGCGACGTCGAATGCGGGCAAGGGACGTCCGCTTCTCATCGTCGTCGGGGAGGTGAAAGAGCTTGCCCCTGCCCGTTCGGGGCATCGTCTGGTGATCAAGCATGCGCCGAGATTCCCTTTCATGCTGAACGCGGATATCCACCGGCGCCTGAGCGTCGTGTTCGCCGATGAGCTTTCGCTCTGGAATGCGAGTACCGACACGCATCTCGTCGCGATCGCGACCTTTGGCCTGGACAACGCCGGCGTCGCGACGGTCGAAGCCGTCGCGCTGATGGTGGTGACCGACAACTGGATCCCGTTCGAAAGCGTTGCGGAGGCAGGCCTGCTCGAGGCTTTGACCCGGCGCAAGATCAGCTTCCTGAAGGGATTGCGTTACAATCTCCCAGTGAGCCAGCCGTTGGCGAGCGTCGTGCTGCACGAAGAAGCGGCGACGCCCCTGGCGATGTTCATCATCCCAAACGAGGCCGATGCCGCTTATCGCGTGGCGCTCGATGCACTGATCGAGTCCAGCAATATTCCGGCCTGGATCTGGTCGCCCGGCGACGAGTCGATACCGGCGCTGCCGGCATAGCCGACAGATCATACGTCCCGCCATCAGCATTTGCGGGCAAGGGATCGTCCCCTCGGTCGAAACCCATGGTGCACGGTATCCCGTCCGGCCTTTCGCCGGAAGCGCCCTCATGCGAGATAGCCCATACTCGCAACCTGTGATCGTCGCTTCACAACGAACTATTACAATTCGATCTATTGATACCTAATGGTCAGTATAATAGTTTGATGACACTGTGTGGGGGGCTGCACGGGGAAATTTCGTCCTGCCCCAGAGGTCAGGTCATCACCATGGTCAACCAGCGCCGTCCCCGCGAGGGCGAGCAATCCATTTTGAACGAGATGCTGGCGATGCGCCTGCAGGAGCTGGAAGCGAAGAGCAACGACACACCCGGGTTCATCAGCAAGCTCGGTATCGGCAAGGGAACCTATTATTCGATCGCCCGGGCCAAGGGGAACCCGACCCTGCGCACGATTGAACGGATCGCGGCCCGGTTGGACATGAGCGTGTTCGAGCTGCTGGGGTTCAGCGAGGCTGACGCTCGCCGCGCGCTCAAACGCAATGGGGTCGACTACGACGAGCTGTCATCGGCGCTGGCCGAAAAGAGCAAGGCCGACCTCCGGATCGCGACCCAAGCGCGCCTGCGAAAGTAATCAGCCCCCAGGTTGACCAGGACCGACTGCCCGCGAAAAGCCGACCCGACACCAAAGACGTCAGGCCAGCGGCTTTGAGCCGTGCCGCTCAGAGCGGCACGGCCTCGTCGTCATAGACGACGCGATAGGCAGAGAAGCCCACGACCGTCTACGTCTCGATCTGCTCGATGATCTCGCGCAGCCCGCAGAGCTCGCGCTCGCTCACCTCGCGCTGCGACGGACCGCATGCCTCCATCGGATGCCGGCGGGAGCGCGAGGGGAACCCTCGCCATCGAGGCGGCCGGTCGATCCGGCCGCCTCGATCTTGCGAGAGGATCGTCACCCGGAGGGCGGAGACCGCTCGCGGGCTCCGGGAGCCCCCGCAGGGGGCGAGTAGAGCCGTGTCCCGAAGGGACCTCGCCCAACATCGTCCGCCTCGGGATCGCCATGGCATCCTGGACGACCTGATCAGGCTCAGCTGGCTCCGCTCCAGCAAGACCAAAGCCCGCACGAAGCCGGCGCCCGGCTTGCACGAGGCGCAAATGAGGCTGCCATCGCGGGAAATGCCGGACTGTCACAAGCCAGGCCAGCCGGTCGATCCGGCTGACCTGGCTGCCGGCGAGACAGAAAAGGTGAGAGGCGGCTTCTGCCGCCTCTCAAGTGGATCTCAAGCGATGCCGAGACTCAAGGGCGAGTTGAAGGCCGGGTCGTCGATGTGTTCACCATCGGGGTTCAACGCCTTGATCACCGCCCAGATGTCGTAGCGTCCGATGCGGGTGCGACCTTGCGCAACCAGGATGCTCACCGCCGTCTCATTGGCTTCGATGGCCGCGATTGCCTCCTCCATTGTGCCGAAAGGTTCGAGGTTCTCGACAGGCTCGTATTCGCCGTACGCCTCGTTCCACCGACCTGCGATGTACAGCGGCTCGCGCGCGAGCTGCACGGCGGCCTCTTCGGCGTCACGGATGAGCCGAAAGCCTTCCGTCCGGTCGCGCCAGTATTGCGCACTGCCGCTATCGATGGTGCGGATATTCCTGGATGTCATGACTGTCTCCTTTCGTCGAACTGACGGAAGGAGGCTGCACCGTAGGCGCGAGGCGTCAGGGATCGCGTAGCGACCGCCAGCGGCGGCGAGCGGAGGTACCGATTTTCTGGCGCCCAAGGGGCGTCGGAAAATTGGGGGCACCGCGAAGTCCTTGACGCCGGAGTGGCGGGTGTACACTCGGACGTCAGAGAGAGAGAGAGAGAGAGAGAGAAAACCACGACCCCGATCAGGGGTCGTGTCCGCCGCCGGCGGCAGCCGACTATACCGCCGGTTCGACTTCTCATCGTTCTCGGAAAGCACGTAGCCATCGCCACCGCGCGAGAGGATCGTCACCCGAAGGGCGGAGACCGCTTGTGGGCTCCGGGAGCCCCCGCAGGGGGCGAGTAGAGCCGTGCCCCGCAGGGGCCTCGCCCGACCTTTTCCGCCGCAATCTCCACACCATCGAGAAATGGGTGCTGGCAACGGCCGCACCGCGGCAATCGCGAAATCAGCGATTTCCGGTGGATTCCGGCGATCTGCGATTGGCTGCCCTTTCGCCGCCACAAACCCGATGCGATACCGAATGATGTCATCAACCCGACAGGAGATATCGTCCATGACGACTGCAGCCGAGATCGCCGAGAAGATCGCCGCCGAGCACAGCCTGAGCAAGACGCAGGCGAAGGCCATCGTCGACGGCGTGTTCAGGGAGATCGCCGCGGCAGCGAAGAGCGGGACGGAGACGAGCATCGCCGGCTTCGGCAAATTCAAGGTCAAGGACGTGCCCGCGCGCGAGGCGCGCAATCCGGCGACGGGTGCGACGATCAAGGTTGCCGCGTCGCGCAAGCTGAGCTTTGCGCCGGCGAAGGCGGTCAAAGACGCGCTCAACGGCTGAGGCCGCCGAGCGCGTCCGCAACGCGACGCCGCCCCCTAGAAGGGCGGCGCGCTCGTGTAGGGGCCTTCGGCTTCGGCCAGCATCGCCTCTTGCTCGGCCAGGGCCATCTCCAGCTCCTCCGCGATCTGGCGGAGCTCGTCGGCATCGCAGCAGTTTCTGAGTTCCGCGCGCAGTTCCTCGATGTGCTGTTCGATCGGCATCGTCGTCTCCTGAATTCGTGTGAAAGACGACGCCGGCGGTCATGGTGGTGCGGAGGGGTCAAGGATCGCGCAGCGACCGCCGACAGGCGGCGAGCGGGGGAGCCGATTTTGTCGTCGGGCGCGCAGCGTTCGGCGGGAAAATTGGGGGTACCGCTCGTCCTTGAGCCCTCCGCACTACTATGGCACCCTCGGACGATCTGAGCAGGCTTTCCAGGCTCCGGTCGGCTCCAGCAAGGCGGAAGCCGGCTCGATGCCGGGTTCCGGCTTTGACCCCGCTGGATCATGAGATGTTGGTGCGGTCCGTGGCGCGGCAGCGACCCACCGGCCAGCCCCGCGGGGGCAGGATTGCCGCCGCGTCGGCGCGCGCGTCGGCGCGGTTTCGGTCAATCGTTCTCGTCGAGGATGCCGCGCTCGGCGACCCGCGCTGTGCCGTCGGCATGTCGACCAGTCCATCCGGCATCAGCACATCTGCCCTACGCCGACGACAGCAGACCGTTTATCGATGGTCGACGTCCACGACGCTGGCGGCGGGTTCGAGGCCCGCCGCCAGCGTTACGACGCGACACGAAAGAAGCCGGCCCCGGATCGGGGCCGGCCTTGTTTCCCGTCAACCGGGCGGGTTCCAGAGGATCACCTTCTTGTCGGGGTCGTTGCCCGGGGCCGGCGCCAGATTGCCGAAGATCACGCCGAACTCGGGGGCCGCCAGCTTGATCGAGAGGTATTCCTCGCCGGTCTGCTTCGAGGTCCGGTTCCAGCCGGCGCCGATCTCGAAGCCGTTGCGGCGGGCGATGACGCGGATCACGGGCGAGTCTTCGTTGTTCCGCATCGCGTTGGGAACGAGGGCGATCGGGACGTTGACGTTGAGGGTGGTCAGCATGCCTTCGAGGGTGCCGTCCTGCTTGACGGTCAGGTTTGCGATCGTGGTGGCCATGGTACTTCTCCGTCGGTTGCGTCGGGACCATTCCCGATGGCGCCGCTGAAGAGGGCCGTCCTGCCGCGGTCAGCTCGGACAAAAATTCTGAAAAATCCTATTTTCCGCAGCAGGCGGGTCCGCGCTTTCCCCGAGCCGCGCGCGGCGAGGATCGGGAAAGCGCCTGGGCCCGCACGAACAGACCGAAATCGAATTTTTCAGAATATTTGGCCGGGCTTACCCCGCAGGGGTTGACCGCAATAGGCAAGCGGTCCTCTACACAGGCGACACAAAGGGGGAATGGTCTGAACGCATCCGGCCGCGAGGGGCCCTGAGGCCACCATCGCCGGACCTGATCGCCGAGGCGGACCGCTTGATCCGTGCGGCATGACGGCGCGCTCGCGCAACGCCCCCTGTGCCATCCCCGCCAATATGACGGACAGCGCCACCGTCCCGGCCTGCTCGATCGCGACTGCCCGGCCTTCGTTCGCCGCCGATAACCGCCTCGCGGCCGAGCGCTGCGGAAACCCCGTCCAAACGGCGCTGCACCCAGCGGCGATCGCCCGCCCTGCCGCCTCGCGCCCGCGGCGCCTTCCAGAGGTGATCCCGAACCTGTTCGTCGGGGGCTCCGGCCCCCTCTCGGGCCGCGCCAGCGCGGCGCCCCGGGGACGGACGCTTCGAAGCGCCATCTCATTCTCCAACACCGGCGCCACGAGGATAGCGCGCCGGCGCAAAGCCGGCCCCATTTCGGCGCTCCTCGCCGTGCGCGGGCCCTCCGCGGATGCAGCAAATCCGCCCGCCCGGATTCTGGAATCCGGACGGGCCCGATATCGGCGCGCGTGGCGCTGCGCGCCGGGAAGAAGAAAGGCGGCGCTTACGCGCCGCTGCCCTCGCGAGGACGCCAGACCGGGATGCCGAGGCTTCGAGCCTTATCGCAAAGGTTGTCGGTGATGCCGGACCCCGGGAAGGCGATGACGCCGGCGGGCACGATCGAGAGCATCTCGTCATTGCGGCGGAAGGGCGCTGCGCGGTTGTGCCGTTTCCAGTCCGGCTTGAACGGAATCTCGGTGATGCCGCGATTCTCGGCCCAGCAGGCGGCGATGCGCTCCGTGCCAGTCGGGCTGCCGCCATGGACGAGCACCATGTCCGGGTGGCGGGCCAGCGCCTTGTCGAGGACGTCCCAGATCAGCTGGTGGTCGTTGAAGTCGAGCCCACCGGAGACCGCGATCTTCGTGCCGGGCGGGAGCAGGACCTGCGTCTCGGCGCGCCGCCGCGCCGCGAGGAAGTCGCGCGAGTCGATCACCGCGGAGGTGAGGCGGCCATGGTTGACCTTCGAGCCGCTGCGCGGGCGCCAACTCGATCCGGTATGGGCCTCGAACAAGCCGCAGGCCTCGTCGCGCATGTCCTCGAGAACGTCGCGACGGTCGATCAAGGCGATCCCCTGTGCCGTGAGCCGTTCGAGCTCGACCGACTTCACCTCGGAGCCGTCCTGCTCCTGCTGGCTGACGCGCTGGGCGTCCTCGTTGCGGTCGAGATCCCGCTGCAGGCGGTCGGCGGCGCGGTGGAAGAGATTGACGGTCGCCCAGAGCAGGCCTTCGAGGTCGGATTCGAGGCGTGTGTCGACGAGCGCGCTGCTGAGCGCTTCGAAGATCCCGGCGAGCGCGGTCGCGACGGTCGTCTCGTCGGGCATGGGGCGCTGGTCCGGCTCGTCCTCATGGGGCCGGTAGCCATAGAGCTGCGCCGCACGGATGAAGCTCTCGGTCGGCGAGGTGGTATGATCGGGCTCGGATGCGTCGTCGTGCGGAAGGAACGGGTCCATAAGAGTCTCCGTCGGTTGTGGCCGCGACCCTCGCGGCCTGACGGCGACCCTCTCCACGCGGGTTCCGGCCGGAGCCGCGCGCGCAGCGCGCGGGCCAGCGCAGCGCCGAGCGGCTTCAGCCGCCGAAGGTCCGGAGCCCGCGTGGTAGCGGGCGGCTCTCAGGCAGGCCGCGGGCGCGGCCCCGGCGCATGACCGCCCGGGCCCGCCGCGCCGCCGGCGCCGCGCTCCGGCCGCCCCCCGTTGCCGGCCGCTCATCCGTCGAGCAGGAGCAGGCCGACGTCCTCGGAGGCGAGCTGGAGCCGCAGCCATGCCGCGAGCGGGGCTGGGCCGCTCTGCCGGAGATCCTCGTTGAAATCGCCGAGGCGCGGCGCGAGCGGCAGGACGACGAGCCCGGCCGCACGGGCGCGCCGGCCGAGAGCGGCGCCGCCGCGCCGCCCGGCCGCGTCGGCATCGGTCGCGATATAGAGGCGCTCGCAGCCGGGCGGGAGCGCAAGCGCCGAGAGGTGATTGGCAGAGGTCGCCGCGATGGCGGGCATGGCCGGCATTACCATGCGCAGTGACAGCAGCGTCTCGACACCCTCGCCGGCGACAAGAGCAGGGGCGGCCATACCAGCCGTGCCGCCGAGGCGCACGCCACGGCCGAGAAGGGAGCCCATCGACCGGCGCGGCTCGGCGAGAAGCGCCTTGCCGGCACCGTTGGGATCGAGCCAGGTACGATGCACGCCGGTGATCGTGCCGTCGGGCGAGGTGATCGCCGCCAGCAAGGCCGGCAGGACCAGCGTGCGCCCGCCGTCGTGATCCCGGTAGTAGCAGCCCGGGTGGAAGCGCAGCCAGCGTTCGCTGGCTCCGCAGAGGATGCCGCGCGAACGGAGATAGGATTCGGCCAGCGTGCCGGCGATCGGCCGAGCCATGGCGAAGAGCCGGCGCGGCGCGCCGGGCGCCCTGCGGGCGGACTGATAGGGTTGCGCTTCGCGCAGGTCAGCCGGGTCGTCGAGCGGCAGCGCCAGGAAGTGTCGCACCTCGTCGGCGAGGTCGCGCGGCTCACGCAGATCGCGGGTTTCCCGGATGACGTCGAGCAGATCGCCGAACTCCCCCGTAGCGGAATCGGTCCATCGCCCCTTGCGCGTCCCCTCGAGGCGCACGTAGAGCGATTTACCTTTGTTGTTACTGAGGTCCCCGACAGTCCAGTAGTCGCCACTTCTGCGCCCCGCGGAGAGATAGCGGCGGCACACGGCCTCCGCCCGGTCGGCGAGGCTGCGTGCCAGGTCCGTGAATGTTTCCCGAGCCATCGTCGCGCCCCATCACACGACGACGACGCGGCTGGCGCCGTCCGGTCCCGTTCTGTGAAGGGGCCGGGCAGCAGCATGGAAGCAAGCCATCA
This sequence comes from Allobosea sp., assembly GCA_024231975.1. Taxonomy (GTDB): domain Bacteria; phylum Pseudomonadota; class Alphaproteobacteria; order Rhizobiales; family Beijerinckiaceae; genus Allobosea. The sequence goes on along the minus strand of JAAEQB010000057.1, from coordinate 36,273 downwards.
CGCCGCCTCCTTCTCGCCGATGCGCTCGATGGACCAGCGATCCAGAAGCTTTGCGAGCACGGCCGGCCCATTCCCGTTGGTCGGAACGAACATCCTCAGCTTCCAGGAGATGATCTCGTGGAACAGGCCATAGGCGCTGAGCCGCTCGCGCATGGGATCGGTGAAGCCGGTGAGCTCGATGCGGTTTGCGCCCATGACGCGGACGCGGCGCAGCTGGAGGCCCTCGGCCAGGTCGAGAATGGTGCGGCCGTCCATCAGGGCGGTAAAGGCGTCGTCGGCCGACAAGGACGTCGTTCCGGTCGCCATCGCCTTGGCGACCCAGGCGGGCGAGGCCCTGCGGCCGATGATCCGCTCGCCGTCATCGGTCTGAAGCCGATAGACGCGTGTGGATTCATTCGGCAGCCGCTTCCAGATCGGGAGAAGGAGGCCGGCGACGACGTGGATCGTCGATTCCGAGAACGTCGGGATATCGGCCAGTTCGGCGTCCCAGGCCTGGGAGAAGGTCGCACGATCGGCCTCGCGCCAATGGCTCTCCGCCATTGTCTTCATCGTCGCGTAGTGCTGCTCCAACGGCCGCACGAGCGTCGCGCGGCGCTCGATCTCGCCATCGTCGAGCATGAACGACGGTGCAGTGAGCTGCACCGCCGCCCGGCCGGAGCGCTCGTTGACGAGAAGGATGGCGCGGGGATCGTCGAGCAGCGCGAGCGCCTTTTCGAGGGAGAACGGCCGGTTCCTCTCGCGCTGTGCGATGGTGAGGAGCTGCGTCGCGGCCCCCGTCCCCGGATGGGTGTAGATCGTGCGGCGGTCCTTCACGACGAAGCTTTCGGCCTTGAGCGTTTCGAGGCCGAGATCGTAGACCCCGGCGGCGATGGCGCCGGCGACTTTGGCGGCCAGCAACTGCTCGAAGGCCGAGAACAAGGTATCCTGCAAGTCGATGGTGAGGGCGAGAAGGCGATTCAGGAAGGTCGTGATGGGCGGCAGTTCGTCCTTGATGCCGGTCTCGTCCATCAGCTTCAGGCCGGTCGAATCCTCGAAGCGCTCGAGCGAGCAGCCTTCGATCTTGCCGCGCACGAGAACGAGGTAGAACTGGCGCAGCGCATCGCGTGCGTAGTGCGATTCCAGATTATCCTCGGGGCGAAACAGGCCCTGGCCGCCCGTCTGGCGTTGGCCGCGCGTGATAGCGCCGAGCGTGTCGAGACGGCGGGCGATCGTGCTGAGGAAGCGCTTCTCAGCCTTCACATTGGTCGCGATCGGCCGAAACAGCGGCGGCTGCGCCTGGTTGGTGCGGTTGGTCCGGCCGAGCCCCTGGATCGCGGCGTCGGCCTTCCAGCCGGGCTCAAGCAGATAATGGACGCGCAGGCGCTGGTTCCTGGCGGCGAGATCCGCATGATAACTCCGGCCCGTGCCCCCGGCGTCCGAGAATATGAGGATGCTCTTCAGGTCATCCATGAAGGCTTGCGTCTCGGCGAGATTGGCTGAGCCGGCACGGCTTTCGACGACGAAGCGCTGGCCCCGTCCGTCGGCGGTCGGTTTGCAGACGATGCGGCGCGAGCGGCCCGTGACCTCGGCGACGCGATCGGAGCCGAAGCGCTGAACGACCTGATCGAGCGCTCCGGGGACCGGCGGCAGGCTGGCCAGATGCTCGATGAGGCCATCGCGGCGCGCCACGGCCTCGCGGCTCTCGACGGGCTGCCCATCGCGGAACACGGCACGAGAGAAGATGTTGCCGTCACCGTTGCTGTAGGGCTCGTAGAGCTGGACCGGGAAGGAATGGGCGAGATAGTCGAGCACATATTCCCGCGGGGTGATGTCGACGCGCACATCCGACCATTCCTCGGTCGGGATCTCGGCGAGGCGACGCTCCATCAGCGCCTCTCCCGTCGAGACGATCTGGATGACGGCGGCATGGCCCGCCTCGAGATCGCGCTCGATCGAGCGGATCAGCGTCGGCGTCTTCATGCTGGTGAGCAGATGGCCGAAGAAGCGCTGCTTGGCGCTTTCGAACGCCGAGCGGGCCGCGGATTTTGCCTGCCTGTTCAGCGTGCCGGAGGAGCCGGTGACGTTCGCCGCCTGCATCGCGGCTTCGAGGTGATTGTGGATGACCTGGAAAGCCCCGGCATAGGCGTCGTAGATGCGCCTCTGCTCGTCGGTCAGCTCATGCTCGACGAGCTCGTATTCGACGCCGTCATAGGAGAGACTGCGGGCCGTATAGAGGCCGAGCGCACGGAGATCCCGGGCGAGGACCTCCATCGCGGCAACACCGCCGGCCTCGATCGCTTCGACGAATTCCGCGCGGGTGGCGAAGGGGAAATCCTCGCCGCCCCATAGCCCAAGCCGTTGGGCATAAGCGAGATTGTGGACCGTCGTCGCCCCGGTCGCCGAGACGTAGACGATGCGTGCCTTCGGCAGGGCATGCTGGAGGCGAAGCCCCGCGCGTCCCTGCTGCGAGGCGGCCACATCGCCGCGCTCGCCTTTGCCGCCGGCAGCATTCTGCATGGCGTGGCTCTCGTCGAAGATGATGACGCCGTCGAAGTCGGGGCCGAGCCACTCGACGATCTGCCTGACGCGCGATGCCTTGTCTCCGCGCTCCTCTGAGCGCAGCGTGGCATAGGTCGTGAACAGGATGCTCTCGGTGAGCGTGATCGGCTTGCCCTGCGGGAACCGGGAAAGCGGTGTGATCAGCAGCCGTTCCATGCCGAGCGCGGACCAGTCGCGTTGCGCGTCCTCGATGAGCTTGTCCGACTTCGAGATCCACACCGCCTTGCGGCGGCCGCGCAGCCACTGATCTAGGATGATGCCGGCGGACTGCCGGCCTTTGCCGGCGCCGGTCCCGTCGCCGAGCATGAAGCCGCGGCGGAAGCTTACGGCGCCGGCAGCCCCTTCGGGGGCCGCCTTCACGATGTCGAAGGTATCGTCGACAGTCCAGGAGCCGGCGAGGAACGCGCCATGGGCCTCGCCGGCATAGATGAGTGTTTCGAGCTGGGCGTCGGAAAGAAGGCCGTCGCTGACGAGATTGGCCGGCAGCATCGGACGATAGGTCGGCTTCGGCGGCGCAACTGACGCCATCGCGGCCGACTGCACGAGCCTGGTCGGATGGGCCTGGGCGCCGGGGATACGGATCGCCTGCAGGGCGTATGGCTCGTAGATCGCATCGGTCAGGTGCGCCCCTTCGGGCGCTGTCCAATCGACGGTGTCATAGGCGAGCTCGACCCCGTCGATCACCGAGGCCTTGGCGGGCGCCGGCGCGGCCGAGGCGGCGCGAGCGAGATACCCTGGCACCGTGCGCGGAGAGGCGGGCACGAGGCCGGATGGATCGACCGGAGGGCGGGCCGGCAGATGTGTGCCGAGCCAGGTCATCAGCGTCGCCACATCCGGCGCGGAGCCCGGCGAGACCGGGAAAGCCGCGGGGTCATCGGCGGGCAGCTTGTCGATGACGATCAGCCGCGTGGGGAAGGTCGTGCCATGCTTCGCATAGACCGCGCCATCGATCCCGGCGGAGAAGACGACGCGACCGCGCTCCTGCAATCGGATGAAGGCGGAAGACCAGGACGGGCTTTCGGGATCGAGATTCGCGCCGGTGATCGTGACGAGACGCCCGCCGGGAGCCAGCCGAGCCAGTGCGGACGCGACATGCCGAAACGCGGCGTCGGCCACGCGCCCCTCGACATGAGCCATCGCCGAGAATGGCGGGTTCATCAGCACGACGGACGGCACCGCCGCCGGATCGAGATGATCGTCGATCTGGGCGGCGTCAAAACGGGTGACGGTTATGGCGGGAAAGAGGCTCGAGAGCAGCGCGGCGCGCGTGTCGGCCAGCTCGTTCAGCAGGAGCGAAGCGCCGGCGATCTCGGCGAGGATCGCCAGGAGCCCGGTCCCGGCGGATGGCTCCAGGACGCGGTCGGCAGGCGTGATTGCGGCCGCCGTCGCGGCGACCAGGCCGAGCGGAATCGGCGTCGAGAACTGCTGGAACGCCTGGACCTCTTCGGAGCGGCGGGTATGGGTGGGCAAGAGCCTTGCGATCCTGCCGAGAAGTGGCAGCGCCGCGGCCGGAGAGCCTGCTTTGCGCAAAAGCACCTTGCCGTACTTTCGCAGAAACAGGACCGTCGCCGCCTCGCAAGCCTCGTAGGCCGCCTTCCAGTCCCAGAGACCGGCTGCATCGGATCCGCCGGAAGCGGTTTCCATCGCGCTGCGCAGGATGGCAGCATCGACGCGTGCGCCGCGTTCGATGTGCGGCAGGAGCAGAATGGCCGCGGCATGGACAACCGCGGCAGGGTCGACCGGCGCAGCCGAGCGTGCGTCGGCCACGGGAGGCAGAGCGTTCATGGGGAGATCCTCGCGAGAGCGGAAACGGCCGGACCCGCCGGCGCTCTCTCGGACCGGACGGGCTCATGCCCGCCCCGGCCCCTCTCCTCCTCTCGCCTCGCCAATGACCTGGACCATCCCTTGCGGCGGAACGCGCTGAAAAAACCGCGAAGGTGCTACCGCGATGTGCGTGTCCATCAGCGGGGCCAGGGGGTAGCTCAGCGAGCTGGTGCGACGTGCCGAAGCCGGGGACGAAGTCATTCTGACTCGCCGTGGCCAAGAGATCGTGCGCCTGGTCGCGATCGCGCTGGTGGCCGGTATCGAGGGCCGGCGCGCCCCGATGGAGAAGGTCGGAGCGACGGGAGCAGCCAAGGCATGGCGGGGACCGGCCGCCGCTCGCAGCCAGGATTTTCTCTATGGCGATGACGGGTTCTCGATGAATCCGCCTGGATCGTCGGGATCGGGAGGGAGGTAGGCGTCGTAAGGATTGCCGTCGGCGAGGTGGCCGAACGGTGTCATGACGAAAGCGCCGTCGTCAGCGGGGCCGACGGCACAGACGACAAAGCGACGCTCGCGGGTGACGGCATCCAGGCACTCCATGAGCGCGAGTTTGCCCTCGCGTGCCGCGCGCAGCAGCGTGTTGAAGTTGGTGCGAACGGGATCGGGAATGGCCATGATATTGTCCTGAATCCGAAAATGGCCCGCTGCCTCGCGACGGCGGACCAGGTGAATGGGCATCAACCGGGCTGATCCGGCGCGATGGGATGAGGACTGCTACGAGGGCTATGCGGCGCGCGGCAACGCAGCTCTTGCGGCCTCGCGCCAGACGGCGTGAACGAGGCGTCCCTCGAGCACGCTGGCGCTGAAACGCAGCGCGCGCGCTTCAGCGTTAAGGTCCGCCTCGGCCTTGCCGGTCGCTGCAGCGCGCAGCCGGCACGCCTGGGCGACGACGAACCGGGCTTCACCGTCGGACGCAACCGGCTCGCACCATCTTATGCCGTCGGCATCGGGCTCGCCGGCGAGCACCTGACAATCGTCATCATCGCGGACGATGAACAACCGCGCTTTGAAGCCGATAGCGCTGTCGTCACGGATGAAGAGCCTATCCTGCCGGGCCAAGCGTTCGATGGCAGCGATGGCGCCTGCGAGCGTATCCGCATGCGCTAGTTCGAAGATGCGTGGCGCTTCGTAAGAGCAAGACGTCGGATCGCCGTCGAGATATCGGGCTTCACCGAGGCAGGCGATCCGCAGCGGGAATCTGCCGACGGCGATCGGGCTGGAATCGAGCCTTCGCGACGCCGTGACGGGACATGCAGGTCGAGAATGGGCGTTCATCACGGATGCTCCGCGACGGGCTGCGGAAGTGGCTCCTCCGCACAACGGCCCGTCACGGCCGAACAGCGTTGCTCCTTCTCTCCTCCCTCGACCGGCCGGGAGGCGAATGGCGCCCCTCGGGGGATGGGGCGCTTTCGCGGCTCAATCGATCGCCTGATAGATCTCCGACGCTTCTGGATGGCCGCCGACATAGCGATGAAGGTGGCTATAGCCGTCGGCGAGCCGATCGGACCGATATTGGAAAGAAAGATGTGAAAATGCGAAAAGCGTCGCGATGATCCCGGCCGCTCCGGCTGACACCTCACCCTGGAAGCAAGTGATCTCGCCGGCAATCCGGAACCGAGGCTTCGATGTCGGTGCGAGGAAGAGCGGTCGGCCACGATCCTCGTAGAAGTCCCAGTGCCCGCCGCCATAATCTTGCGGGCTCAGACGCTCCATCATCGCGTAGACGGTGTTTTCGGCGATGATGAACATGGGAACGCCGAACAGGGTCGGCAGGAACGCGCAGCGCCGGTCATCCGGGACCAGCGTGGCGTTGGGCCTCGTATTGCTCTGACGGGTCATGGCAGTTCTCCAACAAGAGAGAGGGAATCGGCCCCGGACAAGCGCTCTCACTTCCACCGTCCGGGCCGCCTTGGGAGCGCCCTCCTCTTCCTCCGCGTGGCCGCGACGGGACGGGCCGCCGGACGCCAAGCCGGCGGAACAGCGCCGCCCGACCGGCCCTGCCACCTGCCGGCCGGATCTCTGCGATGCAGACAAAAAAATGCCCGGCGCTCGTCGTGAGGCCGGGCATCTTCAGAATGTGAGGTTGTTCATGGCGTCGGCGTCATCGGATCTGTCATGTTGCTCTGCCTTCGACGACATCGGCGCCGACTTCATTCGGACAAACCGGTTCGAGGCGGGCGTTGCGGTAGCCGTTCTTCGCAAGCCAGAGTTCGGCGGCCTCCCGATCTTCGGCTAGATGCAACAGCTCATCGCTCTCGCCCAGAGTCTGGACAATCCGGATCTGGCCGATGCGGGGACGCTCCACGACGCGGAAGGTCAGGTCGCTGTCGATCCCGTAGGTCCGGATCACGGTCATAACGGTGAGCCCGTCCTGCCCGAAGCTGCCTTCGTTCAAGGTGAAGCACGGCGGCGCGGTGTAGGTCGGACGCTCGCGCTCCGGCACCTTGCGCACGAGGCGACCAACGCCGTTACGCCGTTCCCATGCGGCGAGCTTCTTGGTGAAGCGGGTCGGCGGTTTGGGGCTCCCGTCGCTGTAGCTGACCAGTGAACCGAGAGGGGCAATGTCGAATATGAGGGATGCGGACATGAACGTGTCTCCAGAATGGAAAACGCCCCGGCCGAGTTGGCCGGGGCGATTGCATGAGGATGGGAACGGACGGGGCGACCTGAGCCGCCCCGTCGAGGACTATTCGGCAGCAGCGAGAGGATGGTCCTCGGCCGTGGTGGTGCCGTCCTCGTCGTCGCCGGCGAGGAATTCGGGCAGCGCGTCCACATCGGAATCTGCGTCGGCCGGCGCCTCTTCGTCATCGAGATCGGGCGTGCGCAGCGGCTCGGGCAGCCAGCCGGTGCCGGCCAGGAGACGCTCGGCCTCCTTGGCCATGTCGCCCTTCTTCAGGTGCTCGATGAGCTGCGCAGCCCGGTCGCCGGCGCCTTCACGGACGGCGGCAAGAATACGAGCCTTGGTAACCCGGCCGAGATAATTGTCGACGGTCGGCCTCCAGCCGGCGTCATGCACCATGTCGAAGCCGGTGGCCCGGGCGAGGCGATCGGCTGCGGCGAGCCGGCAATCGAGGGTGTGCTGACTGATGCCAGAGCTGCTCTGAGGGTTGGGACGCTCATAAAGCGCATTGACCCCATAGCTGACGCAGTGGGCGAGAAGCGCCATGCGGCTGACCTCGTCGAGAGCAGCGATCCAGTCCCAGAGTGCGGCTTCGTCTCTCGGGAAATCAGCCTCCCAGGCATCGCTGCGCTCGGTTCTCGCCTTCGCCGAAGGCGAGTCCTTCAGATCGGCGCCCTGGGCGGAGAAGTATTGCTGACCGACCGAGATCTCCATGCAGCCCTTCGGCGCTGCGAAGTGATAGCGCTGCATCACCAGCCGATGCAGGAGCGCGGTCATGGCGACATGAGGTTTGTTGGCCAGCGCTTCCTGCAGTGCGAGCGTTCGATGCGCGGTGAGCTCGCTGATCAGACGATCGGGCAGCGGCTTGATGTCCTCCTCGTCTTCGTCCTCGGGGTCGACCAGTTCACCGCCGACCGTGATCGCCGTGCGCTGGGTAGGGCTTCCGTCCTCGTCGCCGCTGGAGCCGTCCTCCTCGGTCTCGCCATCGCCGTCTTCGGTTTCGGCGGCGACCGGTGCCTCGTCCTCCGGACGAACGTAGCCGCGATCGACGATCAGCTTGCCGTCACGGTCGATGCCGAGGAAGACGCCGGCGCGCGCGATCTCGGCCGGATCGTAGGTCGTCGGCCGATTCTCGAAGGTCGAAAGCAGGGTTTCGATTTCGCTGAGCCGCTGGTCGACCTCCTCGGGCAACTCGTCCGCGCCACGATATTCGGCCTCGAGCTCGTCATGCTCGCTCCGCAGCGCCTCGCGGTCTTCCCGCTCCTGCTCGGTGAGTTCCTCCGTCAGCGCCGCGATCCTGCGAAGTCCATTGGCGTGGCCATAGGGCAGCTCGACGGCTGCAGCGATCCACTTCCAGCCCTGCTCGGCGACCTCGTCGGCCATGACCTTGAGCTTCTCGCCAACGAGACGATCGAGGAGGGCGACGTCCTGCAGCCAGCCGCTGTCGTCGTCCGAGAACAGGTCGCGCAGGACCGGACCGCCAGCGGCCTCATAGGCGTCGAGGCCGATGAAGCGAGCCCGCTTGTCGCTTGCCGGGACCGTCGTCTCCGTCAGCATCTTGCGGATCTGCCACGGCTCCCGGCGCCAGGAATCGCTGATCCGATCCCAGACCTGTTCCTGCCGCGCGTGGTCGGGATTGACGGTGAAGGCCTCCAATTCCGCCAAGGTCATATCGTTGCGGGCATAGATCTCGAGCAGGGCGGGCGAGACCGCGGCAAGACGCAGGCGCTGCGTGACGTAGCGCGCCGTCGTGCGATACGCGTCCGCGATTTCCTCCTTCGACATGCCGTCATCGACCATGCGCTTGAACGCCTTGAACTGGTCGAGGGGATGGAGCGCGAGGCGGACGATGTTTTCCGCGAGCGAGTCGTCGACCGCCGAGGTCTTGGCGTTGGCCTTCTTGACCAGGCAGGGCACGAGCCCATCGGCGGGGAAGCGTCCGGCTTCGACGAGCCGCGCAATCGCGCGGAAACGGCGGCCGCCGGCCGGCGTCTCGAAGTCGCCGGTCTCGTTGCCTTCGGTATCGAGAATCGCGCGGACGTTGAGGCCCATGACGAGATCTTCCCGGTGATCGATATCATGGGTGAGTTCGTCGAGCCCGTCCTCGACGTCGATCTCGCGGACATTGCTGTCCGACAGCCTGATCCGGTTGAAAGGGATGTCGCGAGACCGGGAGAACTCGATCATCGCAACCGCGGTGGTCCTGGCCTTCTTTCTGGCAGCAGCTTTCGCCATGGTGGTCCACTCCATGACGGCCGTCCGGGAGCCAATCTCCCGGACCGAAAAACCGTCACGACGCGAAGCGCCGCCCTCTTCCTCTGAAGGGGCAGCGCCGCACGCCGGACGGAGCGGAAGGATGCGGTGGCGACAGGTGTCGCCACCGGAGATCAGGCCGCGCGATCGAGCAGCTTCTTGGCTTTGCTCTCCAGATCGAGGCGGGCATCCTGATGGGTCTTGTCGCGGGCGAAGGCCGTGATGCCCTGGACGAAGTCGAAGATCGACTCGGGCGGACGGCCTTCTTCGTGCAGCACCCGGTCGATGATCTTCGCCGTCTCAGCCTTGGAGAAGCCACGGGCACGGAGGAAATCGGTCCGGTCCTCGTCGCTGCGCGCGACGATCCGCTCGCGGGACGCCTTGATGCCGTTGATGAAGGGCATCGGCGAGGAATTGGCGAAGTTGAGCAGCGCAGGCGCGGCCTCGTGCGCGAAACGGGAGGCAGCGTATTTCGAGTGACGAATGGTGATTTCCTCGAAGTCTTCGACGCCCCAGAGATTGCGATTCTGGCAGACTGCGCGCAGATAAAAGCTGGCGATCCCGAGTGTCTTTGCGCCGACTTCGGAATTCCAGCAGTAGAAGCCACGGAAATACAGATCGGGTGAACCATCGGGGAGGCGACCAGCCTCGATCGGGTTGAGATCGTCGACGAGGAACACGAAAACATCACGATCCGAAGCGTAGAGCGTCGTCGTGTCCTTGGTGATGTCGACGCCGGGATTGTAGACGCCGGTGGACCAGTCGAGCACGCCGGGGACTTTCCAGCGGGTGTCGCCAGTGCCGTTCCCGGCGATGCGCTGGACGGCCTCGACCAGTTCGTGGTCGAAGATGCGGCCATAGTCCACGCCGGTCACGGCGCGCAGCTCGACCCGGCCGTCGTCGGCCTCGAAGGTCTTGACCTGCTCCGCGCGATGGTTGGTGAGGCCATATTGCAGGTTGATGCCGGCAAGCGGCGCGGGGAGCTGACGCAGATAGGCGGCCGGCGCGCCGACGAGGCTTGCGAGCTGACCGAAACTCCAATGCGTCGGCGCTGCCGGAGCCTCGGCCCCCGGCAGCATCAGCGTGATGCGTTCGGGATCGTTGCGGCTGGCTTCGACATGAATCCGCGCGCTCTCGACGGTGCGCGTGCGACTGCGCTCGGAACGGGCGCCGACCATGCGCGCGAGGTCGCCGAGCGACAGGAAGCGTTCGTCGTCCGGGCGCGAGAACCATTCGGACGAAACACGGCCGATGCGCTCGCCGCGGGACACATCGACCTTGTACCCCCCGCCGGTCTGCGGACGGGCATCGAGAACCTGCGTGTTCATGGCTGGAACCTCCATGACGGGCGCCGGAGACCTCTCTCCGAACCGCAAAACCCGCCGGGCAACGCCCTTTCGCCCTCTCGCTCCCCGTCGCGCGCCAACGCGAACGGACGGAGCGCAGCCGCCCGGCTCGACGCTGAATCTGCGCTGGCGCGCGACGATTGCGCGGATCTGTCGCTCGATCTTCTAGGGAGGATCGTCATGGCGGCCGGCAAGCGTCCCGAACGTCGTCGCGCTCGCCATCTTCCGGTAAGCGCGCTGCCCATGAAGCTGCTCGTCGAGCAATGACCGGCCGTGGGTTTCCGGCCTGGGCGAGCCGCTCGATCAAGGCGAGCTCGGCATCGCAGCAGCGGCCGGTGACCTCGACGTCCAGCCAGTGGCTTGCCCGCCGGAGATGAGAACCGTGCAGCCGATGATCGGGGCAGAGGCCACGCGCTTGATCAATCGGCCGCAACTGGACCGACAGAAACAAGATGCCGGCGCCGAGATTGCCGCAGAACAGCAGCTCCTCGGGTGGTGTCGTCCCGCCGGAACCCTGCTTGCGGCCGATCTGGCGGAAGGCTTGCTCGAAGCTCTGCGGATCACGGGTGACGCGGGGGTTGAGCGCAGGCCGAAAGGCCCAGGGCGGATTGTCGGGATCGAGCCTGCCGATCACGATCTGATGGAGGAAATCGGCAAAGCTCGCCGGATCGGCGGGATAAGGACAGCTTCGCCAGACGGTTCGGACACGGGCACGCAAACCATCCGGCATGGCGAACAGCCGCGCCCGCCCCTTGCGCCACCAGGCCGCCCGTTCATCGCGGCGCTCGCGCTCGAACTCGCCCCACCAGATGGCGCGGCGCGCCATTTCTTCGTCAACATCATGCTGGGTCGAGGCGATCTGATCGGCGAAAAGTGGCAGTGCCTCGCGCTCGAGGCGCTGCTTGCGATGAAAGGCAGCCCGCTTTCGCGATGTGTCGGCATAGGGTTCCGGGCGATGCCAGTGGCGGAAGCGCATGGGGACAATCTCCTGTTGGATACCGGACAGCTCTCGCGTCCGCACTGCGTGTTCACGCATCGACCCTCCTCGGTCTCTATCCAGCAGCAGGGCGCCGGCGGCGGGCCGGCGATACGAGAGAGCCTTGAAGAGCCCTGTTCCGAGTGCTATTTATGGTGCTCTGTTTGAGGAGATCGCGATGCCCCACACAATCCTGGCGGAGGTCACGGCCAGCGTTTCGGAATTGAAGCGCAATCCCATGGGAACCGTCGCGGCCGGCGAGGGCTTTCCCGTCGCGATCCTCAATCGCAATGAACCGGCGTTCTATTGCGTGCCGGCCCGCGCTTTTGAGGCCTTGATGGACCGTCTGGAAGATATCGAGCTGAACGCGATCGCGGATGCCCGCAAGGGACAGAAGGCGATCGAGGTCAGCCTTGATGAGCTATAAGCTCAAATTCCTGGTCGAAGCCGAGAAGGAATGGCGCAAGCTCGACGCCAATACCCGCTCCCAGTTCAAGAAGAAGCTCGCTGAACGGCTGGAGACGCCCCGCATCCCGTCGGCAAAGCTGCATGGCAGCAAGGATCGCTACAAGATCAAGCTGCGCAGCAGCGGCTATCGGCTGGTTTACGAGGTACGCGACGCCGAAGTCGTCGTGCTCGTCATCGCCGTGGGCAAGCGCGAGCGCTCGGAGGTCTACAAAGCCGCCCAAGTCCGGTGACGGAGGCAGGATTTGGCTCACTGGCGACGCGGCCAGCTCCTTCGTCGGCATTCCGCCGTCTCATCCCGTGCTGTCGAGCGCGGCGATGACGGCGTCGGCATCGGCCAGAAAGCTCATCCACATCGGTTTGCCCTGGAATTTCGTGTTCTCGGGATGGCCGGCACGGCGGCACAATGCGCGAGCCGCGATCTCGCGCGGCTCCCTGCGCATCGGCTTGGGCGGCGCCTCTGCCTTGACGTCGACGCCATCGATCCTGGCGACGAATTCGAGATCGGGCTGAAGCGCGCTCGGGACGGTCCGCCAGTTTTTGACCTGCCCGACCATCGTGAAGATGGCCCAGGCTTCCATGTTCTTACCCTGGCGCAGGGTATCGGCGACCTCCTCGTCGACGGTGATCTCGACAGACCCTTCCCGGATCTCGTTCGTCTTGCGGCGATACGCAATGCTGACTATCGGCATGATTCCTCGCCTTCCGGGACCACGGTCTCGCCTGATGGTGATCGTCTTCGCCCTATCTGGGCTCCGAAGCAGGGACGAGGCAACGCGACGATCTTTTCGACATCGGTGCATGTGGGGTGGAAAAACGGCATCGCCTCAGGCATCCCGCACCGTGAAGCCTTCGGCTTCGATCTCGCGTCGCGTCGTAGGCGCATCGCGACGAGCGGCATACCAGCGCTGGTGTTCCCAGCGCGCGTTTTTCGGACCGGCATCGATGCTCCATTGTCGCGCTGCCGAACTGATCGGGATGAAGGCGATGAGCCACCCGTCGCGGCGCTGCTCGAAGTCGGCCGGCTGGGAATTCTTCTCCGACGCGTCCGCCATCCCGCTGGCTTCGGCGCGGGCGATGAGGGCTCCGTCTTCGTCCATCCAGGCTTTCAAGAGGACGCCATAGCCGCCCAGCCTATCAGCGGGCGAAAGCCGCCTGTGGAATTGCTCCATTTGTGCGGAGCGCTTCTTCAGCGCTGCCAGCATATCCCTGGCGGCGTCGCGCAGCGGGTCGGGCTTGGGTGGCTCGCCCGCCAGCGCCAGCGCCCAGACGTCCCGCGTGATGCCGTGGACCTTGAGGGCCGCGACCGCATGGTCGATGGCCCTCTGCTGACTGGCATCCGTACCGTCTCCAAAGACGATCTCGCCAGCCACGATGGCGAGCGAGGCGAGCGCGTTCTGCTGGACCGATGCGCGCCGGCCCAAATAGGCGATGATGTCGCGCAGATCCTGCCGCCCGCCTTCATCCTCTGTTCCGGCGAGTGACGAGGCAAGCCGGACCTGCTCCGCAATGCTCGCGCCGTGGAAGGAGCCGACCGTGGGCTCGCTCGCTGCCAACGCGTCGCGGATCTGCGCGGCGCGCGCCTTGTCGGTTTCCGTTGCAGGCTCGCCAGGAATGCCGTCCCCGATGACGGCCGCGAAGGGTTCGCCCTCACGGTAGATCGTGATGGGCAGGCATTCGGCGTAGAAATATTCTTCCTTCGTCGTGAAAACGGGCATGGGTCAGACCTTTCTGAACAGGTGAGCGAGAAGCAGGGAAAAGCCTTCAGCGAAGGCGTAGGAGCGGAGGGCCCATCAGGCGGGCGCCTGCCCGCCGGCCGCGCAGGAGCGCCCTCTTTCCTGCCGCGCCGCCGAGCCCTTCCCGACCCAGCTCCGACTCTTGCGCGCTGGGCGGCGCAACCCGTCACAAATGACCGGTTGCCCTGACGGGCTTGGTCGGGGAAGATTCGGCGTTTCCGGGGAGCGGAGCGGAATGCGCCGGTTCGAGATCGCAGGCACTATTCTCGATGAGGACGATCCGGCTCTGCCGGCGGCTCTTTCGAGTGCATATCGTGACCGATTGCGGCCACTGTGCCTGTGCCGCAATCCGGGCATCCCGATGTATGTCGCCGCGCTCGGCGAGCAGCTCGTCATCAAGCGCATGCCGCTGACCGGCGGACAGCATGATCCATCCTGCGAGTCCTACGAGCCGCCGATCGATCTCTCCGGTCTTGGCCCGATGATGGGCAGCGCGATCCGGCTCGATCCGGCGACGGGAATGGCGGCCCTGCGGCTGGAGTTCAGCTTGACGCGCACGGGTAGCCGGGCGGCGCCGACGCCGGGCACGGCCGAGACGAGCTCGGTGAAGAGCGAGGCGCGTCGGCTGTCGCTGCGTGCCCTGCTGCATTTTCTCTGGAACGAAGCGGGCCTGACCAAATGGACGTCGGCCTGGGCCGACAAGCGCCACTGGTGGAATATCCGCTGGCACCTGATCGAGGCGGCCAGACCATGATCGTGAAGGGAGGCCCGCTGAGCGACATGCTGCTGGTGCCGGAGCCGTTCCGCGCCGCGAACAAGGAGGCGATCGAGCAGCGGCGCGCCGCGAAGCTGAGCGAGATCCAGCCGCAGAAGGCGGGGCCACGCAAGCTGATGCTGGTCGTCGGCGAGGTGAAGGAGTTTCAGCCGGGACGCGGCGGCCACCGGCTCGTCGTGAAGCACATGCCGGGATTCCCGTTCCTCCTCGATGAGAAGAGTTGGCAGCGGGTGCAGACTCGGTTCGAGATCGAGCTCGCGCTGTGGGCGGCGAACGACGCCTCGCATCTGATGGCGATCGCGACGTTCGGAATGAACGCGGCCGGCCTCGCCATCGTCGAGGAGATCGCGCTGATGGCTGTGGCCGAGAACTGGATTCCCTATGAATCCGCGCATGAGCAGCGCCTGGTCGAGGCCCTGGCGAAGGTCCGGGAACAGAGCATCAAGGGATTACGCTACGCGGCACCGGCCGAGCAGCCGATCGTCGCCGCGCTCCTGATGCAGCATCGGCCACGGCCGGTGGCGCTGTTCGTCGTGCCGGCCGGCGCCGACGACGCCTATGACGCCGCGCTGGAGGAGCTGATCGCGAGCCGACCCGAGATGGACAGCTGGATCTGGCGGACCGCACATGGCGACATGCCGGCCTTGCCGGCGCGCTAGCCCTCAGACGTCGGTACGGTCAGGCGACTTCCTTCGACCTCGCCCAGATCTCCGGCCGCCATTGGGCGATCAACTGCTCGATCTCTCCCCGGTAGAGGTCCGGATATTCGGCCACGGAGCGGCTCGCCATATAGGAGAAGACCGTCGCCATATCCTGCGAGATGGCGAGGTCGACGGCGAAGAGGTCTGCCAGATCGAACCGTCCGAGGCTCTCGGCATTCCACCAGGCGAAGATGAAGTCCGCGACACGGTGGGCCTGTCCCGTGTCGCTGCGCGCCACCTTGAGCAGCCGCTCGAAGGCGGCGCGGGTCGGCTCGTTCATGGACGGCTCCCTGACTGCTTCAGCGGACGCTATGGTGTTCTGCGAAGGGTGTCGAGTACGGCATGAAGAAACAGTTCCGGCTCACCGCGGCGCTCCGGGCCATCGAACGACCAGTCGAGATTTTCGACAACGGCCGGAACGATGTTGGAATCGAAGGCCCAGGCGGTGTCGGCGATTTCGTGCTGGAGGTCGCTGAAGACCTGGAGCGCAAGGCCGGCGATGTCGAGTGCGAAACGACGCATCCGGTGGGAGCCGATCGCATCCCAGACGTTCAGCATCTCGTGGATGCTCTCATGAACGGGATCGCGGTTGGCCTCGTCTTCATGGATGCGGCGCAGCTCCAGCATCGCCTCCCAGACGCAAAGCGCCGCCTCGAGCTCAGCGCCAGTCGCGACGCGGAGTGCATCGCGCGGGTCGCGGAAAGAGGCGACGAAACGCCTGATCGTGGCCAGGGAATTGGTGTCGCCGCGGTCCAGGAGGTAGGTGGCGAACGGATTGGGATTCCGCGCCTGCTCGTCGATCGCCAGCACCATGCGCGTGATGGGATCGCGACTGGGCCAAGGGGCGCGCGCGTCATGGTCGCAATGCGCCACGTTCTCGGCCCCGTGGCGTTCCCAGTCGGCCCGCAACGCCGCAAGCATCTCAAGGGTGGACCGGCTTGAGATTCCTTCGGGGGTGATCCGCGTCACCGAACCCCCAAAGCCGTCCGAGCGCATCCGCGTGCAGGTGAAGCAGGTCGTCACCACGATCTCGTCGAGCAGCGAAGAACGCCAGACGATGTCGTGAAGGATCGACGTCCACGGCGTCTCGGACACATCAATGTCGAGATAGGTCGCATCGACCTCCCGATCTTCGCGGCGAAGCGCGGCGATCGCGAGGCTCAAAGCAGTGCCGCCGGGTGTCGTCACCGAGCGCTCGAGAGCGCCGAGCAGGTCATCGCGATCGATCGAGATGATCTCGCTTGGCCCGATGTTGCTGAAAAAATAGATCCGGTCCCCGTCATATTCATGGTCGAACATGGTCGTCAGGATGAGGCGCTCGAGCTCCGTCATGTCTGAGACGGGGATTGTCGGCGTGATGACGGTCGGGGAATTGTAATCGGCCATGGCTGGCTCCCAAAAATGAGAAAGCCCGGCACGGGGCCGGGCGTTGTGGGGTCAATCGCAGGTGGATTCAGGCGGTGACGTCGTCTGGATCGCGCCGTCCCTCGAGAATGGCTCTGGCCTTGGCGACGGCGGCCTGTGCGTTCGGTAGCCAGCGCTGGAAGTCGACCGCTGAGATGCCCATGGGCTGCGCGGGAATGGCGAGTTGGGTCAGGAGCTCGCCGAAATGCTCGACCTGGCGCTGAACCGTATCGCGGCATTGGCTCGGGATCGGAACAGGCTCGCCGCGATCCGCGACGTCAGGGCCGGCCCAGATGTCGCTGACATAGGTGTCGCCGGCGGATTCGTGATCCTGCTTCGAGCCGTCCCAGTCGTCGTCCTCGATGGAGAGCCGGCAGGCCTCGGCCAGGCTCGGCGCCTCGTAGCTTCGCTGGCGGTAAACGGGCAGGAGATAGGTGGTTTCGATGGTGAAGTGCGGCATGATCGGTTCTCCTGGTCGAAAAAACGCAAAAACCCCGCGCGAAGGCGGGGCGGCGGATTGAGCTGAAGAAAGGTGTCAGTGCTTGACGATGACGCTGATCCCGATGCTGTTCTCGTCTAGGTCGAGGCGCAGATGGGTGGCGGCGTCTCGCTGATCGGCAACGGGGAGGATTTCTTCGGCTGCGATGAACTCGACGCCGTCATCCCCGCCGAAGTAGCGAGTCTTGTATTCGAACCAATCCGGATTGGTGCTTGGATTGCACTGATCGGCGTAGCAGACCAGTGCTTTGCCATCGTCCGGAAGACGACCATTCGAGATCAGATACACACTCTGATCTCCGACGAGCCAAAGGCCGGGTCGTAGGCCCTTTCCGGGCACGAGACCGCCATGGGGATCGCGAAAGCCGCCATTGGCGGCAGCATCCGATTCGCCACGCGCGATGACCGCGCGCACCGCGGCAAGCGGGAACGTGAACATGGAGTTCTCCTGATTTTGGGGTGGTCGGACTCGGCTGGAGTCCCATGGAGGCCGGGATCGCGAACGATCTCTCAGTGGCGCGCTCTCCAGCCCAGCGCCCGCCCCTCCCCAGCCCACCTCCGCCTCTCGCGACGCCGGCCCGCAGCCGACCTGCACGCCAGACCCATGACGCTCGGGCCATTCGTGGTGTCAGCCGAGGCGTGGACCCTTGCGGCCTTCAGGCCGGGGCATCGTCATCCGAGGCGTTCCACCTCGCCTGGGGCGCCAGCTTCTCTTCGATTTCGGCGTCGGTCAGCTGCTCGAGCAGCTTCAGGACCGTGCCGAGGGCTCCACCGTTCACCAGGATGGTGCGTTTGCCGAGATGTTCAGTGGGCCAGGCTTTGGGATCCACAGCGCCGGCGATCCCTTTGAAATCGTCGGGTGCCCATGCCCAGATTGCCTCAAGCTTTTCGGCGCGCGTCATGCTGTCAAAAGCCCGCGTCTCGAAGGCGATGATCGCGGCGCGCATGCGCTCCGGGCTCTGGGGGTCGGAGAGATCGCAATAGCCGTGGAACCATCGGCGCCGTCCGCGGACGGTGATTTCGAAGAAGATCGAGGCAATGGTCCCGCGCTTGGTGACGGCGAACATGCCCGGGCGCGAGAAGAGCGGCCCCCAGATCATGCGCGCGAACTGGTAGCAATCCTCCGTTACCTCGAACCACCCTGCTGAACAGGTGTCATCGGAGAGGCGTTGCTCGATAGGCGGATCCTCTCCAAGGCCCAAGAGCTGATACATTTGCTGGGCGCCAGTGGGAGTCGGGAAAATCTTCCGAAAAGGTCGATCGGTCGTCATGGCATGCCCTCGGATGTCTGCCTGCCTCGCAGGCGCGCACCGACCGTCCATGCCCTTGCGGGCATGGAGCTGGATCGGCGAGGTGGCGGGTGTGCTGCGGCGTCAGAGCCGAAAGCGATGAACGATCTGCTGTGCGTCGCGGTGATGCTTCAGCATCTGACGATAGAAGCTCTTGCGAGCTTCGCGCCTGTCGGGATCGCGTCGCGAGGCGGGATCGAGCTTGTTGTGCGCGGCGCGCACCACGTTGCGCCACGGCGCGAGGACGTGGAGGTTGAGCCGACGATAGGTGCCGAGCATGATCATGCCTCCTCGACCGGAGACGGAGGTGGTGCGGGCTCGGCAACGGTGAAGACGACGGTTTCGCCGTCGATCCTATGAGGAACCGCCCTGGATAAGAGCTGATCGACGGCCGCGGCGGGGACGCCCGGCCAGCCGTCGACGACGACGCGGCGCAGAGCCGCTCGATCGTGTTCGAAGGCGTAGCCATTGATGGCCCAGGCGATCACGCCTGGAGCGTGGACGAGCTCATTGGAGCCAAGCCGATAGGTGGGCATGACGACCTCTTGCAATTTGTGAAGGTGAGGAAGGTCCGGACAGGCCCGGCCTTGGCGCGATGAAGCGTCAGGCCGCGTGCGCGTTGGTCGGCGTCGGCTTGCCGACGCCGGTGATGCTGCGAACCCTGGCGGCGAGGGCCGGGATATCGTCCAGCAGCGCGAGCGGCGCGAAGGTGTTGGGACCACCGATGAAATCGCGCCTGCCCTTGCAGGATCGGATCAGGATGCCGTGTCCTGAGGACAGGCCGTATTGCGCGACCTGCACATAGGCTGCGTCATGATGGAGGGTGATCTCGCCCGAGACGGCGATGCCACCCTTATTGGCGCGGATATCGTAGGAGCCGGGGGGCAGGCCCAGCTCGGCGGCGAGCTGCTTCACGCGCGAACGGGCGGTTGCATGGAAGCGCCGCTTTTGCGCGTCGTCGTAGGAACAGGATTTCGTCCAGTCGAACATCGGGATCTCCCTGAAACGGATGCGCCCGGCGATCGCGAAGCGATGCCGGGCGCGGGGGTTGAAGGAATTGTTGGGTTACGTCAGGCGGCAGAGCTGCCTTCGGCGATCGGGGCGGGGACAAGTTCGTCGCGAGGAGCCCAGGAAGAGCGATGGTCGCCTCCGAGCTCGGCCAACAGCTCGATGACGTGTCTCACGAGCACTCGCCCGCGATCAGAAGGACGAAAGGGATCTTGTCGACCTTCCGAAGATCGACGACCTCGAGGTTGTCGATGATCCATCGCCGAAGGGCGACAGGCTCGATGTCCCAGGAACTGCCGCCCTGCTGTGAAAGCCGCCTGTCGCCTCGCTTTTCGGCCGGCAGATCGCCCGCGAGAATACGCGCAGTCACGAACTTGCCGTCGACGCCGAGGATCGCCGCGGCTTGCGTTGCCGAGAGCTCGGGCCGGGTCGCTCGCCGGGAGAGAGAAAGCCGCTTCGCCCGGACGACGATTGCCGTCGGCGAGCGCCGGAAGCCGTGCTCACGGAAGATGGCCGCGGCCTTGTCCGGCTGATGAAGCGGGACACTGCTCATCAGGGCATCCTCGGCTACCGTCCATCGCGGCTCTTTTTTATGCCGGACGGTCAAGCCGAGGATCGTCAAGCGCTTGGTCAGCCACCAGCGGGGAACATCGAGGCGGGTGGCGAGATCCGAAACGGCGCCCTTTCGGCTGGGATCCATGTCGATCCATCCGTCGCGGATCAGCTGATCGAGTTCCGGACTGGTGCGGTGGCGCTGCCGCGCCGCTGGCGAGGTGCTCGCTTTCAGGCCGAGCTTCTGTGCCTGCCCGTAGACGCCGGCAAGCGTGCGGTGCTCGGCGAGCCTGGCGAGGCAGGCTGCGGCCCCGCCATCGGGGAAATAGCGCCGGAGGACTTCGTTTTCCGTCTCGGTCCAGAAGCGCTTGTCGCGCTTGCCCGGGACGTAGGGAACGGAAAGACGGGGTTCGTGGCGGCGGGGCTTTGCGAAGGAGACGGGTTTGAGGCTCACGGCGCCATTCCTTTCGCGATCCGCACGGCGCGGCCATCGTGCACATCGTCGATGTCGATGGCGCCGCAGGTGTCGAGCAGGGCGAGCGCGGCACTGACGCGGCCGGAATCGATGCCGAGATAATCGGCGAGGTCAGCGACCGCCGCGCCCTGCGGTACGAGCGGCGCTAGGACCTCCCAGACCCGGCCGGCGTCGGCGAAAGCGGCCTCCCGGATGAAGGCACGCACCGAGCGCGCGCCGGCGGGCAAACTCATGTCGGATCGAGCCTCGCCGTCAGCTTCGGAGACCGCCTGGAGTTCGTCGAGGTCGAGCAGGCGGACGGCGTCCTCGGTGCTGATCGGCGACGGCGTCGCGATCTCCGGCCGTGCTCCGATGTGGCGGGTTTCGACAGGGCCGATGCGCAGCATCGCCGGCGCGCGAGAGAATGCCGGCCCGGACGCCACGAAATCGCCGGGCAGAAGCAATGGCAGCCGATCGAACGCTTTGCTCGCATCCCACCCGATGGTTTCGGCGGCGCGTCGAATATCGATGTCGAGCGTATTGAGGCCGATCAGGAAATTGAGGACCTCCGAAGAGACCGATTTCGCGAGCCGGGCGATACGTTGCGTAGCAAGGACGCTGGCGAGACCGCGCTTGCGGCCGCGGCTCATTAGATCGGTGATCGTCTGCGTCGCCGCTTGCCGGACAGAGGTCGCGGCCAGTCCCGCACCTCCGAATGGAGCGAACAGATGAGCCTCGTCGATTGCGATCAGCAGGGGGTGCCAGTGTTCGCGCGGTGCGGCGATCAGCGCACCGACGAACGCCGTGACATGCTGCATCTGGGCTTCCCGGTCGATCTGCGAGAGATCGAGCAACAGCGACAGGCGATGCTCCCGGGCGCGGGTCGCGGCGATCGCAAGAGCTGCGGCGTCGAGCCGAGCGCCGTCGAGGACGGGGAAGTCGAAACGCCGCGCCAGCGAGACGAACTCACCCTCGGGATCGATCACGATCTGCTGCACGTGGCCGTGCGTCTGTTCGAGGATGCGTCGCAATGTCCAGCTCTTGCCGGCCCCGGATGTGCCCTGGACGAGCAGACGGCCATCGAGGATCTTCTCGAGATCCAGACGGATCATGCCACCGAGATCGGATAGTCCGAGGTCGATGGCGACGGCGCTGCGCTCTGATGCCGGCTGCTTGGCCGTGGGCTGCGCGTATCCACGTTCGGCGGCGAATGCCGTCGCCAGTTCCCGCTCGATGGGCGCGAGGCGAGAATACTCCTGGTCGGTGACCGTTGCTCCGAAAGTCATGACGGCTCTCCCGCAGTGGGTGAGCCGACGCGGTTGTTCTTCGAGGGATTGAGATGAGGCTTGAACGTGGTCTTCGCCATGGTGGCATCTCCGTGACGGGCGGACCGGAATCTCCCGCCGGACCTCCAGACCCGTCGCGGATCTCTCACCCTCCTCTGCCTCTCCACCGCGCCCCGCTACCCGCCGCCCGCCAGCCAACTGCGCGCAAGAGATGCAACGGGAATGCTCCGCACCAACCGTGGCGAGTTTCGGCGAGGCTGGACCTGCGAAGCTGCATCTGCCGCCCGGGTCGATCGGGGCTGAGCGAGCCCTCACGGCGAAGGAGCGTGAGCCCATCGACTCCAGTGTCGCATAACCATTTCATTGGCGACCAGCCGCAGATCCTGGAGGTGGTAGAAGAGACCGACGATCGCGATCATGCCGAGCTCATCGAGCCGCTTCAGCGCGCGATCGAAGCGATCCATATAGGCGTCCCGCAACTCGCCATAGGCCGTAAAGGCCGTGTTGATCCAGGGCTGGATTTCGCAATAGCCTTCCGGCGATCCGCCCTGCAGATTGATCGTGACACCCAGGACGCCGAACCGCCGGTAGGCCAGCAGCATGCCGAGGAACTCGGTGACGTTCCGCTCGGGGTCCCATGTTCTCGTGTCCGGGTAGATCCAGGGCGCCCGGGTTTCCGGATTCAGGTCATCGAAGATCGCATTGACCATGCGCATCGATATGAGTTGGCCTTCGACGCGCTGCCCCTTCCAGAACCTGCCTGGATAGGTCGGAACTCCGTCGAGAAGAATGTCCTCGCCACGCAGGGATATCGTGACCATGTCCGTGCGTCCCATTCGTCCATCGCCTCGGGGCTTTGCCATCGGTCCTTGCGCGACCCTCGCCATCGCCGGGTCGCTCGCCGTCCGGCGCGACAGCGAGGAATGTGCAGGTCGGCAGCCAGACGTCTCGGCTGCCGACCCCGGTTCAGTTGGTGAGCGAAATCACCAGCTGCGGGAGCCACTGCGTGAGCGGCGGATAGTAGGTCAGCAAGAGCGTGACGAAGAAGGTCGCGCCCATCAGCAGCCAGAGATGGCGGGTGATTTCGGCGATGCTGGCCTTTGCGAGCTTGGCGGCGACGAACAGGGTGCCTCCCACCGGCGGGGTATACAAGGCGATCGCCAGGTTGGCGGTCATCACCACGCCGAGATGGACGGGATTGATCCCGAACGCCGCTGCCATGGGAATGAACAGCGGTCCGGCCATCAGCAGTGCCGGCAGCGGCTCGATGAACAGGCCGAGCAAGAGCAGCGCGACGTTCAGAAGGAGCAGGAACACCCATGGCGACTGCGCGACAGATGCGACCCAGTTCGACATGTGGAAGGCGACTTGCTCGACCGTCAGCAGCCAGGCCAGAGCGCCCGTCGCACCGATCACCAGCATCACGGTGGCGCTGGTGATGAAGGCCTTGAGGAGGAGGTCGGGGATCTGGCTCCAGCGCAGGTCCTTGTAGAGGAACATCGAGATGACGATCCCGTAGAAGACCGCCACAGCCGCTGCCTCGGTCGGGGTGAAGTAGCCGCTCCAGATACCCCCGACGATCAGAATCGGCAGGAGTAGCGCCGGTCCGGCGGCATAGGCCGCCGTGAGAACTTCGCGCAGCGGCGCGCGGGGGCCGCCGGGGTCGCATGCCGTCGATTTTCCGTGCCAGATGCAGATCGCGATCATCGCCGCCGCGCTCAGGAGCGCCGGTATCAGCCCCGCGATCGACAGCGACCGCATCGAAGTGCCGGAAATGAAGGAATAGACGAGGAATGGCACCGAAAGCGGCATCAGCAACGCCAGCGTGCCCGCCACCGAAAGCAGCGCAGCGGCGAACCCGCGTGAATAGCCGCGCGCGATCATCGTCGGGATGATCAGCGAGCCGATCGCGGCCGTATCCGCAATGGCCGAGCCGGAGATCCCGCCGAACATCAGGCAGGAGACGACAGTGACGACTCCCAGCCCGCCCGGAAGCCAGCCGAACATGACATAGGCAAAGGCGACGATGCGCTGGCCGACACCTCCGCTGGCGAGGAGTTCGCCGGTGAAGACGAACAGCGGAACCGCGATGAGCATGAACGGCTCGACGCCGCTGACAAAGGACAGGAGCAGCGTCTCGAAGGGATGCTGCATGCCGTAGAGCGCGATGATGCCCAGAGTCGTCGCGAGCATCGCGAACATGAGCGGGATGCCCGCTATCGCGAGCGCGAAGAAGACACCGAAGATGACGATGGCCAGCATGGCATCAGTTCTCCTGATAACGCTGGTCGCGGGGAATGCCGCGGAGGATCAGGATCAGGTCGTAGCCGATGAAGAGGATCATCAGCGCGGACGACAGCGGCAGTGGCATGTACTGCCAGGCCATCGGCCAATCGAGCGTGGTCAGAACACTGCCCCAGCTGCTCTCCACCATGCGCCAGCCGTAAAACAGCAGCAGCGCGAGCACCGTGAGGCAGAAGGTCTGAACGGCCGCATCCGCCCAGCGGCGCCTGGCCGGCGGAAGCTTGTCCAGCAGCTCGGTGATCGACATGTGCACATTGCGCCGGGCGGCGGCGACGCCGCCCAGAAAGGTGACCCAGACCATCATGAACTCGCCGAGCTCGGTCACCCAGGCGAGATCGTGCGCCAGCAAATGCAGCACGACATTGATCAGGACGATCGTGATCAGTGAAGCGCCGATCATGATCACCGCCAGATCGACGATCCGGCTCACCCATTCCAGGGGAAGCGGCAGCCGACGACTATCTGCAACAACAGGCTCGGCGCGTCCGAACTGGGGCGCCTCGGGAGCATGGGCCGGTCGCGGATTCGTCATTTCGGCTGCGTCCGAAGCGCTTCGGCCTCCTTGATGAAGGCATCGGCGTCGGCACCATATTTCTCGCGCGCCCTGTCGTAGACGGAGGCAACGGATTGGCGAAACGCGTCGATCCGGGGTGTACGATTGACCTTGGCGCCCTTGGCTTCCATCTCCTTCAGCGAATCCGCATCGCGGGTGCGGATGAGATCACGCATGAAGGGGGTCACTTCCTGCGCCGCGCGCAGGATCAGCGCGCGATCCGTTTCGGAGAGCCCCTGCCAGGTCTTCTCGGCGATCACGACCGGGGTCGGGCTGTAGACATGGTTCGTCAGCGTCACATGGGGCGCCACCTCGTAGTATTTCTGGGCGTTGACGGTGTCGATTGGGTTTTCCTGGCCCGCGACGACGCCCTGCTGGATCGCCATGTAGACCTCCGGCAGCGGCATGATCTGGACGCCGAACCCCATCGCTTCGAGCGACCAGCGCATCATCTCGTTGGCGAAGCTGCGCAGCTTCTTGCCTTTGGCGTCTTCGGGACCGTTCAGCGGGTCGCGCGTCGTCATGACACGGAAACCGCCCTCCCAGGGGGCGAGGAAGCGGAAGCCCTTCGCCGGCGCCTTGGCGAACTGCTCCTTGAGCCAGGGCGATTCATCGTAGAACTTCCAGCCCTGCTCGTAGGTCTCGAAGGCGAAGGGCAGCATCGTCAGATTGAGCGCGGGGATATGGGGCGCGAAGGAACCCGTCGACGAGATGGTGAAGTCGACGCCGCCCAAGCCCAGTTGCTCGATGGCCTTGGGATCGCCGCCGAGCTGGCTGCAGCAATAGATCTGCAACTTGTAGCGCCCCTGCGTCATCTCCTCGATCTTCTTGCCGAGGAGTTGCGCGCCGAGATGACGGGCGCTGGTCTGCTGCTCGCCATGCGCAAATTTCAGGGTCGTCTGCGCCATGGCCGCGGGCGCCGCCGAAAGCACGGTCGCCGCCAGGAGGCCGGATATCAGTTTTCGAAGTGTCATGACGCTTCCTCGTCGCGTTTCCATGTCCCTGCGGTTCGTCGACATGCGACCGCTGTTATTTTGCTTGGGCGCGGATGGCAGCCGCCTCCTCGAGTACGGCCTTCGCATCCGCGCCATATTTCTCGCGAGCCTTCTCGTAGACGGGCTCGACGCTGCGCCGGAACGCGGCGATGTCCGGCTTGCGGTTCACTTTGGCGTTCTTCGTCTCCATTTCGGCAAGCAGCGTCTCGTCATTGTCCTTGATGAGCTTGCGCATGAAGGGCGTGACCTCCTGGGCGGCACGAAGGATCAGGGCGCGATCCGCCTCGGGCAGCCGCTGCCAGGTTCTCTCCGAGATCACGACGGGTGTTGGGCTGTAGACATGGTTCGTGATCGTGACATGCGGGGCGACCTCGTAGAATTTCTGGCCGTTGATCATGTCGATCGGGTTCTCCTGACCAGCGACGACACCTTGCTGGATCGCCATGTAGACCTCCGGCAACGGCATGATCTGGACGCCGAAGCCCATTGCCTCGAGCGACCAGCGCATCATCTCGTTGGCGAAGCTACGCAGCTTCTTGCCCTTGGCGTCGTCGGGGCCGTTCAAGGGCTCCCTGGTCGTCATGTTGCGGAAACCGCCCTCCCAGGGGGCGAGGAAGCGGAAGCCCTTCGTCGGCGCCTTGGCGAACTGCTCCTTGAGCCAGGCGGACTCGTCGTAGAATTTCCAGCCCTGCTCGTAGGTCTCGAAGGCGAAGGGCAGCATCGTCAGATTGAGCGTCGGAATATAGGGCGCATAGGAGCCCGTCGACGAGATGGTGAGATCGACGCCACCCAGTCCCAATTGCTCGATGACCTTCGGGTCGCTGCCGAGTTGGCCACAGCAGTAGACCTGAACCTTGTATCGGCCCTGCGTGAGCTCTTCGACTTTCTGGGCGAACAGGGTCACGCCGGCATGACGTGCGCTGTTCTGCTGGTCGGCATGGGCGAATTTGAGGATGGTCTGCGCGTTTGCGGCGGATGCCGCGCAGGCGGCCAGGACGCCGAAGAATGCTGCCTTGAATGTCATGTGCTTCCTCCCGAGTTTCGGTTCTTTTTTCGCTGCCCATCGTCAAGAGATTGGGCTTGTGGAGAGCTTCGGCCTCCCAGCCGACCGCTACGGAGGCGCCTCCTGCGCCCATGGCACGCCGCCGGCATAGGTCATGTATCCGGTGCAGGCAGACCACCCGGAGTCGACCGGCAGCACGGCGCCGGTAATGAAGCGTGCTTCGGGCGAGAGCAGGAAGCCTATCGCATCCGCGACGTCCCCAGGGGTCGGGAGCGCGGTCAGCGCATGGGCCGACATCAGCTTGTCCAGGTCGCGCAGGCCGCTCTCGACCTTCTGGCGAAGGCTCGGCATCATCACATAGGTCGGGGCGACGCTGTTGACGCGAACGTTGTGTCTGCCCAGCTCCGCCGCCAACAGCTGGGTCAGCCGGGCGAGCGCGACCTTGCTCGGGTTGTAGGCGGGTAGCGGCAGCGCGGCGTATGTGTTGATCGAGGTCAGCGTGACGATCGCTCCGCCCCCCGCCGCCGCCATCTGCGCGCCGAAGCTGCGACATGCGTGGAAAGTGCCGTGATAGTTCACCCGCCAGACGCGATCATGCCGATCGAGAGGCATGGTCATGGCGGATTCCGTATCCGGCATGAGGGCGGCGCAGGTGACCAGGCGCTCGGCGGGGCCCCATTTGCGAGCGATCTCGTCGGCCACGGCTTGAACCTGGCCGGCATCGGCGACATCGCATGCGAGATACTCCGCCGCGAATCCTTCGGAGGACAGGTACCGCGCCTGGCGCTCTCCGGCGCTCTGGTCGATGTCCAGGATCGCGACGCGGTCGCCTGCGCGCGCGAGCTTCTCGGCAGCCGCCGCGCCGATGCCGGAGCCGCCCCCCGTGACCACGGCGATCCGCTTGAGCGCGGGACTACTCATCGGGACGACCTTTCTGCCATGCGTGCCACCACCATGACCGCTGCTCGGCGGAATGAGGTCTGCCGCGCGCCGAACGCCGCCCGCTCATCGCTGCATGGATCACCTCTCGCGGGGCGCTGGACGGCACCAGATTGAGCCGACGTCGATGCTGCGATGGTGCGCAGCCGGGACATCCGGACGGCCGGGACTGTTCCAACGGACGAGAATGGCGACGAAGCATCCCAACGGTCATCGGAAGGCGCCTCAGGGGTCGGGCTCGGCGGCGGCGCGCCTTGCGAGCTCCTCGGCAACGACCGGAAGCGCGGCTTCGAAGGTCGAGATGCCCATGGTGCTGGCGAGCTGAATGACTTCCAGTATCTGCTCAGCGGTCGCCCCGTACTTCAGGGCGTTCTCGATATGGATGTGCGTGCCCAGGGAAAACTGATGTGTCACGGATACATCAGTGGCGATATAGACGAACTCCTTGACCGTGGCGTCCAAGGCCTTTGAACGCCACGGCACGGATGAGAACGTTGTGAAGGCTTCGAAATAGTCGGGATCGAGCGCAAGCAGGCCATCCCAGATACCGCTCCAATAGCCGCGTGACGAGATGAACTCTTCTTTCAGGCGCACCCGCCTGGCATCGTTCCTGGCAAGCTTTTTCGCTTCTTCCGGGATCGATGCGAGCTTCTCTTGCAAGATGGGGACGGCGAGCACGCATGCATGGACACCGAGGTTGCTGGCAAGCTGAAGCACTTCGATGATCTCGTCGACGGAGGCGCCGGCGTCGATCGCTCCCCGGCAATGGTGCCTGATGCCGGGTCCGTAAAGATGCGTGACTGCAGCGTAGAGCGAGAGCGATACGAGGTGGCGGGTCTTCGGCGAGAGATGGTTGGAGCGCCAGGGGTGGCCGGCCATCGCGAGATAGGCTTCGACGAAAGATGGAGCCCTGTCGATCAGCGGATCGAGCGTGGGCGCCCAATACGCGCCTGCGCCCTGCAATTCGTCGAGCTTCCGGCGAAGGTCGGCGCTAGAGCTCGACATGGGACACGATCCCTGCCTGAGGGGTGGGACGGGCCGCATGAGGATCGGTCACGACTATCGGCATGACGATCCACGTGATGCAGAGGCTGCCGGCACCTGGTGGCTCCCGTTCGGCTGGTCGTCGCCACGTGGCGAGCAAGCAACGTTAGCGATAACCTGACAGAGAACGAAACCGAGCGCAAGAGCTGCCGACGACGAAGGCGACTGTCAGGTGCTGGAGCGTTCGATGATCTCGTATCCGAGATCGAGAATGGCCGGTCCCGTCGAGCGCCCAGAGAGACGATCGAGCAACATCCCGGCCGCGCGTCGCCCGATTTCGTAGCGCGGAAACCGCAATGTCGTGAGCGGCGGAGACACGCACTCCTGCAGTTCGTTGTCGTCGGACCCGGCGATGGCGATGCGCCCGGGAACGTCCCAGCCCCTCCGGTTGGCCTCGAGCAGGGCGCCTGTGGCGAGCACATCACCGGACAGGAACACCGCATCGACCTCGGGCGCGGTTTCGACGAGCCGGACGAGCGCCTGCCCGCCACTCTTCAATCCCGGCGGGCTTTCGAGGACGAGCGCGGGATTGGCGGAAACGCCTGCGCGGGCGAGCGCGGTGAGATAGCCGGCCTTGCGCTCGGCGGCGCGGTCGTTGTCCTTCGTCGGCAGGCTGACGAAGCCGATATGGCGGTAACCCCGGCCCAACAGATGTTCCGTCATGGTGCAGGCCGCGTCGTGATTTGAGAAGCCGACCGTCATGTCGATCGGTTGCCGGATGAGATTCCCCGTCTCGATGCAGGGGATTCCCGCCTCCTGGAGCATGACCCGGCTGCGAGGGGAGTGCTTGGTGTTGTGGAGGATGATGCCGCAGATGCGCTGGCCGAGAAACGCGCGGATCGCGACCTCCTCTCCTTTCAGGGTATATCCGCTGTCGGCGATCATAAGGTGATGTTCGGAGCCGAGGATGTCTGAGACGCCCTTGATCGTCTCGGCGAAGAGCGAGTTGCGCAGGCTCGGCACGATCAGCCCAACAATGTCAGTGCGCCGCGACGCGAGGCTGCCGGCAATCCGGTTCGGGACGTAGCCGGTCGCGTCGATTGCCGCTTCGATGCGGCGAAGCGTCTCCGGTGTGACGCAATTGGGATCTCGCAGCACGCGAGAGACGGTCATGGCGGAAACGCCTGCCATGGCGGCGACGTCCGCCATGCGGGCTTTTCCGCGCCCGACGATTTTTTCCGACGCTGCTGTCACTCGGGTCGCTCGTTGTTCGGTGTCATTCGATATCGTCCATGCTGCACCAGCTTACCGAAAATTTCGCCGGACTGAGAGAAGCCATCTCGAAGGCTCTTGCGCCAATTAAGTCACTGTATTACGTTCGCGCTAACGTGGCGACTGACCACATGCGTTCCGTGCGCCCGCGCTGAACGCCGCACATCCAAATGGGAGAGCCGATTTGAGCCGCTCAGCTCGCTTCCGAGAACTACTGAGAACCCCTCCCTTCGTCTGCATGGGCGCGCACGATGCAGTCACCGCCAAGCTCGCGGAGCAAGCCGGAGCCCCGGCCATCTATGTCAGCGGCTTTGTCGCCTCGGCGATCGTAGCTGGCGCGCCGGACGTCGGCCTCCTTAGTCAGACCGAAATGTTCGAGCACATCCGCCGGATCTGCCGTGTGACCAGCGTGCCGGTCTTCGCCGATGCCGACACCGGCTATGGCGGCGTACTCGACGCGGCGCGCACGATCTCCCTCTGGGAGGAGGCCGGCGCTTCGGTCCTGCACCTCGAGGATCAGGCCGTTCCCAAGAAATGCGGGCATTTCGCCGGCAAGCAGCTCGTCAGCCCCGAGGAGATGCAGCAGAAGCTGCGGGCGATGTTGGATGCGCGGCGGGATCCGAACTTCTTCATTGTGGCGAGGACTGATTCCCTCGCGGTCACCGGCCTTGACGACGCGATCGCCCGGCTCACCGGCTACGCCCATGTCGGGGCGGATGGGCTTTATGTCGACGCGATCGAGAGCGTCGAGCAGATGAAGCAGATCAGCGACCGCCTGCGTCCTCTCGGCAAGCCATTGCTGTTCAACATGGTGCGGTCGGGGAAGAGCCCCTTCCTGTCCTTGAAGGAAGTCTACGAGCTCGGCTTTGACTATGCGCTGTGCCCCGTCGAGCCGATGTTGGCGATGCACAAGGCGGTCAAGACGATGATGGAGCGGTTCATGGCCGAAGGCTGTTCCACCAACGCCGTGGCCGACCTGTTGACGCCCTTCGAGGATTTCAACGAGTTCGTCGGTCTGTCCGAAATGGTCGCACGCGAGCAAAGCTACGCCTCGTAGAGACCGATCGGCGTCCCGCCCGCGACGCTTGCCAGTGCGATCGCTGGAAGCCGACGTTCCTGGCAACCGGCTCCGGCGAGCCGCCTCAGCCAGAATCCTGGAGATGAGAGCAGACGTGCACGCTATCGCTTTGCCCCGCATCATGCGGATCGGCGCCGGCGCCCTCGATGATTTGCCGCAGGCGCTTGCGCAGCTCGGCCTCGGGCGTCCGGCTGTCGTCACCGATCGCTTCATCGCCCATAGCGGTGCTCTTGCGCGGCTCAAGGCGGGGCTCGGCAACGCCGGAATCGAGGTGCGGGTCTTCGCCGACGCCGTTCCCGATCCGACCGTCGCTTCCGTTGTTGCGGCAACCGCCTTCATCGGCGAAGGCGGTCATGATTGCGTGATCGGCCTTGGCGGCGGCAGTCCGATCGACACCGCGAAGGCGGCTGCGGTTCTCAGCCTTCGGGGCGGAGAGATGGCCTCGCTCAAGGCGCCTCATCAGGAGGACGCGCCGGGCTTGCCTATCGTGGCGATTCCGACCACCGCCGGCACCGGGTCGGAAGCCACGCGCTTCACGATCGTCACGGACGAGCGTACGGACGAGAAGATGCTCTGCGCCGGTCTCGCCTATCTCCCGAGCATCGCCATCGTCGACTACGAGCTCACATTGACCAAACCGTATCGGCTGATCGCGGATACGGGGATCGATGCGCTGACCCATGCGATCGAGGCGTATGTCTCGCGACGGGCCAATCCGTTCACCGACGCGCTGGCGCTCTCGGCCGCGAAAACGATCTGGAACAATCTACCGACGGCCTGCAACGAGCCGGGGAATCGCGCGGCCCGCGAAGCCATGATGCTGGCGGCAACGCAGGCTGGCATCGCCTTTTCGAACGCTTCGGTCGCGCTTGTGCATGGGATGAGCCGGCCGATCGGGGCCCATTTTCACGTCGCACACGGCCTCTCCAACGCCATGTTGCTGCCGGCGGTCAGCGAATGGTCAGCGGCCGGCGCCCCGGCACGCTATGCCGCGATCTCAGGCGCGTTGGGACTTGCCGGCGATGGCGATGACGACGAAGTCGCCGCCTCCCGCCTGACCGCAGCATTGCGGCAGCTCAACCACGATCTTCAGGTGCCAACTCCGCAGGCGTATGGCATCGACGAACGGAAGTGGAAGGACGTCCTGCCGCTCATGGCCGAACAGGCTCTCGCCTCGGGATCGCCGGCGAACAATCCCCGGGTCCCGGACGCGATGACGATTCAGGACCTCTATCGTCGGGCCTGGGCATGAGGAATCAGCCGTCTTCGCGCAGGCGGATCTCGAACCGAAAGGGCTGGCGCTGTGGTCACCGCTGCCCGGCCAAAGGACCGAATGTGGCCGGACGCTGAGCGGCGGGTCGGAAACGCGCTGAGGGGAGGAGACATGTCACAGGTGGAGACGAACCGCGACGGTCGCGTCGTCGTGCTCACGATGAAGCGCCCCGATGCGGGCAACCGCATCACTCAGCAGATGGCGGAGGAACTGACGGCCGGGTTGGACGCGGCACGGCGGGATCCGACGGTGGCGGGCTGCGTGCTCACTGGCCATGGCGACATTTTTTGCCTTGGCGGTGACTATCAAGGAGCGGGGCCGACCACGGCCGGCCGCATGGAATTCGGGCGGGCCCATATCGACCTGCTCAACGAGATGGCTCGTCTCGGCAAGCCCCTCGTCGCGGCCGTCAATGGCAACGCACACGCAGGCGGCTTCGGCCTCGTCGTGGGCTGCGATCTCGCGTTTGTTGCAGAGGATGCGACGCTTGGCCTGCCGGAAGCGGCCCACGGGCTGTTTCCGTTCCTGGCCCTCGCGATCGTCCGCGATGCGCTCCCCAAAAAGGTGCTGTTCGACATCGTCTACAATGCTAGGCTGATGGATGCGCATGAGGCCCGGTCACTGCATCTGGTAAACAAGGTTGTGGAGAAGAGCGCGGTGGTCGCTCAAGCCGTCTGGGCGGTCGAGCAGGCCAATAGCGGAAATCCGGATGTACTCGCACTCGGCCGTGACCTCTACTACACGATGCGCGGTTTGAGCCCGGCTGAGGCGCTCGACAAATCACGGTTCGCGCTCGGCTCAGCACTTGGCGCGCGAAGTGAGCGTTCTCAAATTTGATCCATACCAAACGCGTTCGGGCGAGCGAGACGTGGCTTAGCCATATCGAGGCGAAGCAAGGGCCTAGCGTTGAATTCCCGCTAAACAAGCGAACAGTGTTATGAGCTGTTGGGCTGGAGGGATACGATCCCAGAGGGTTCGAACGACCTCTTGTCCTTTTCGGATCCTGCGCACTCGGGCAAGCGCGATTCATCCGCGCGATTGGAGAAACGGGTTACCTCGGCGTCAAACTGCAAGCCGACTGTTCCGGTCGGGCCGTGACGCTGCTTGCCGATGATCAGTTCGGCAAGACCATGGGCGGCCTCCATCTCGATCTGCCATTTGTTGTGCTCTTCGGTGCCGGAGCGCGGCTCCTTGCCCTTGAGGTAGTATTCCTCGCGGTAGACGAACATCACCACGTCGGCATCCTGCTCGATCGAGCCGGATTCGCGCAGGTCCGCGAGCTGTGGGCGCTTGTCGTCACGCTCTTCGACCTTCCGTGAGAGCTGGGAGAGCGCGACGATCGGGACGTTGAGCTCCTTTGCCAGCGCCTTCAGGCTGGTGGTGATCTCCGTCAGCTCCTGCACACGGTTCTGCCCGGCCTTGCCGGAACCGGCAAGGAGTTGGAGATAGTCGATGAACAGGACGTCGAGCCCCTTCTGGCGCTTGAGCCGCCGGGCGCGGGCCATGAGCTGCGCGATCGAGATGCCGCCGGTCTGGTCGATATAGAGCGGCAGCTTCTCTATCTGGGCGGCGACGTCAGTGATGCGGGCGAAATCGGCCTCGGTGATGCGCCCCTGCCGGATCTTGTAGGAGGAGATGCCCGACTGCTCGGCGACGATGCGGGTCGCGAGCTGGTCGGACGACATCTCGAGCGAGAAGAAGCCGACGACGCCACCATCGACCGATTTGAACGACCCGTCTTCCTGGCGTTCGCCGCGCCAGGCCTTGGCGATGTTGAAGGCGATGTTGGTCGCGAGCGAGGTCTTGCCCATGGCCGGGCGG
Source organism: Allobosea sp. (assembly GCA_024231975.1). GTDB lineage: Bacteria > Pseudomonadota > Alphaproteobacteria > Rhizobiales > Beijerinckiaceae > Allobosea. Next base: position 2,326 of record JAAEQB010000057.1, on the reverse strand, counting down.
CCGGCGAGCACGAGCAGGTCCGAACGCTGGAGGCCCCCCATGCTCCGGTCGACGTCGCGCAGGCCCGTCGAGATGCCGGAGAGGCCGCCATCGCGCTGGTAGGCGCTCACCGCCATGTCGATGGCCAGCCGCAGCGCGCCATCGAATTTCTGGAAGCCGCCCTCGTAGCGGCCCTTCTCGGCCAGCTCGTAAAGCCTGCGCTCTGCATCCTCGATCTGTTCGCGCGGCGCCATCTCGACCGGCGCGTCATAGGCGATGTTGACGAGGTTCTCGCCGACGCCGATGAGCTGGCGGCGGATGGCGAGGTCGTAGATCGTGCGGCCGTAATCGCCGGCATTGATGACGGTCGTCGCCTCGGCGGCGAGGCGCGCGAGATACTGGCTCGGCGTGATGTCGCCGAGTTCGAGGTCGTTGACGAAGGTCTTGAGTGTGATCGGCGTGGCGATCTTGCCGGCGCGGATCAGGCTTGCCGTCAGCTCGAAGACGCGCTGGTGGATCGGCTCGAAGAAATGATCCGGCAGCAGGAAGTCGGAAACGCGGTAGAAGGCGTCGTTGTTGACCAAGATCGCGCCCAGAAGCGCCTGCTCCGCCTCGATATTGTGAGGCAGGACGCGGTATTCCGGCTCGGGGGTGTCGAGGCGTGCAGCGAAGGCAACAGCAGGAGCCATGAGGTGCCAACCCTGAAAAGACAATCCGACCTAGGCGAACGTCCGTTGCGCTGATGCAGTCTGTGCTGATTCTCCATTTCTGGAAATCGCGTTGGCCGGCCGCCCGCGCCGGATCTTGAGCGTCTCGAGAATCCGAACCTGGCCGGTGAGTTGCGCGTCACCGTGATCCTGAAGGCTGTTTCCGTGGGCACCGAGATCGACGTCGAGCGGGAAGGCGTGCCTGGCGTGATCGCGCCCGACGCGTATTATCTCGGCGGGCAGGATTCCCTGGACCAACTCATCAAGCTCGTCGTACCGGACATCAGCTGGTAGCGGCATCGCCTCGAAAGGAGCCCGCGCATGACGATCTCGCCATTGCCGCGGCGGCATTTTTTTGCCTTTCGGGTGCTCTCCTCCAGGTCGATCTTAAAGTCGGCCTTTTCGAGCACGGCCGCACGAGGCACCTTCCCCCCAACTCATCGATACCTTCCTTCTCCATCCTTCTCTTGCACCGGACCCGCAGCACCTGCGCCATCCAGCCCCTTTCCTCGGTTGGCTTCGCTCGTCCCACCATTTGCGGAACGCCGCCGGCCAGCCGCGAAGCCTGCCGGGCGCAAGCGGCAGAAGCCAACCCATCCGATCTTGAATGGACCACGATCGCGCAGCGCCACCGTGGCCGCGATCATCGCCGAGGTGAGAGCCCAGCGTGCTTGCTTGGCGCGACTTCCCTGCATAAGCGTGGCCGAACGGCGCCTGTCCGATGGCCGAGAGCAAATCTCGCCTCGTCGCATTTCGAGACTCTGACCCGCTCGATTCGACACGGCGGTTTCAGAAACAAAAAAGGCCGGCGTCCGCAAGGAAACCGGCCTGGAAAGTTTGAAACATTTGGCGTTGTCGCCAAACATCTCGGAGGGGAACGGCTGAAACGAGACCGCTGCCGGGAGGAGTAGCAGAGCCCGTTCAACAACCGCGACTGCTATATTGGGCGGAGTTTGCCTTTTGCAATACAGCATCATTTCGCTTTGCCATGTGCTTCACGCATGGATTGCCCCTTGCTTCCATGCCAGCCTGGAATGGCGACGACTCTGTCTCGGGTTGCGGCTTCCTGAGCCTCACTAGAGCGGTTCCGGCCGTGATTGAATCGATTGTGAAGTGACGCGGCGTCCTGCGCCTGATTCAACCTGATCGTTGGATGAGGTGGGGCATGGCACGAGCACTGAGCGAGGATCTTCGCGGACGGGTTTTGCGGGCTTCGACGGATGGAGCGTCGGCTCGGCAGGCGGCAGCCCGGTTCGGGGTGGGGATCTCGACGGCGATCCGCTGGATCGCACGGGCGCGGCTCGGCGAGACCACGGCGCGGATACAGGGCCGGCGTCGCGCCTCGCGCCTGGATAAGCATGAAAGCTTCATCGTGGGGTTGATCGAGGAGCGCCGGGACATCACGCTGCACGAGATGATGGCGCGCCTATCGGCCGAGCGGTCGGTCGTCATCGGGCACAGCGCGCTCAGTTCCTGGCTGCGGTCGCATGGCTGGACGTTCAAAAAACGTATGGCTCGCCCCGCCTGCAAGGGATTTCTTTCCGGCTCTTCAGTCTGCGCCAACGTATCCGGTCTCGAGGTCGTGCCTCGGCCAAGATGGAGCTTTCGCGCGTACCGATCCTCATAAAGCCGTCGGCGTC
>JAAEQB010000056.1 GCA_024231975.1 Allobosea sp. | reverse complement strand
CTGTGCGGAACGAGACCGCGCCTGCAGCTGCGGTGCCAATCCCCTTACCATTGCCCCCTGGCCCGACCTTCGCGCCGCTCCTCGAGCCAAGGGCAGACAAGATCAGCAGCATCCGCACAACATTACCGATCTGTATAGCTCTTGGTCGCGCCAAGGCGTTCGTGGCGGAAGTTAGCATAGGCGAGAAGACAACGCCCGTGCGCAGCGTGCAGATCGCGGTCGGCAACGGTGTCTACTACGGCGGCGGCATGGCGGTCTACGACGCTGCCGGCATCGACGACCAGTGCCTCGACTTCTACAGCCTCGAGCCGCAGCACCTGTGGCGGCTGCCCTTCATCCTTTCGGCGTCTCGGGGAGGCCGCACTCGCGCCTTACCGGGCGTGCGCGCGTTCTGCAGCGGCCGCCCGCTTGAGATTCGCACACGTCCGGCGCTGCCGGTGAACACCGACGGCGAAATCACGACGGCGACCCCTGCCCGCTTCCAGCTCTTGCCGCGCGCACTGACGGTCTTCGCCCCACGTAACGAGCCTCGCAGAACTCACGGGAGCCTTGAGGTTGAGCTGGCACCTAGATACGATGCGGCACCCGCGCCATTTTGGCCGGTCCCACGCGTCGGACCTCGGGTTCCATGGCGTTGCCTGCCGGCAGGGGCGCATCTGGTGGCCGCTTTGAATGTGCCCAGGCAGGGCCGGAGCTTGAGCGAACACCGGAGACATTACTCGTGAAACGCTTTCTGACCCTGGTCGCCCTCGCCGTCCTTGCGACTGTTCCGGCCCTCATCCTGCGCGCGACGGGCTGGCGGCCCAGTCCAGTGATAGACGCCGCCGTGTTTGGAGTCGCTGTCCTCGCGGCAGGCTTCCTCTTGTCGTGGGGTGCAGAGGCGGCCGAGCAACACATTTCACAAGGATTGATCCTGGCGGCCGTCGCCCTCGTCACGGTCCTGCCCGAATACGCGGTGGACCTTTACTACGCTTACCAAGCCGGTCGTGCAGGCCTTGAGTCGTCCTATGTCCACTACGCCGCCGCGAACATGACCGGGGCGAACCGCCTCCTAGTCGGTCTGGCCTGGCCGCTGATGGTTTTCCTGCATTGGTTCAAAACCCGGCACCGCTCAATCGAGCTTGCGCCCGCCAATGCAATCGAGATCGGGTTTCTTCTTATCGCGAGCCTGTACGCCTTCGTCATCCTGTTCAAAGGGCGCATCACGCTACTCGACTTCGCCATTTTAGCCGCGATCTTCGCGGCTTACGTCTGGCGAGTGCGGCACCTGCCCAAGGCCGATAACCCCGACGAAGAGGGGGAAGAATCCGGCCCGGCCGCTGCCCTCAACACACTTGCTCCCGGCGCTCAATGGGCGGCGATGGGAGCGCTCGTCATTGTGGCGTGTGCCGTCATCCTCGCCTCCGCCGAACCCTTCGCCGAGGCCATGGTCGGAACGGGCCGGGTGATCGGGCTGAACGAGTTCCTTCTGATCCAGTGGCTGGCGCCGCTCGCCAGCGAAGCACCGGCAGTCTCGGTCGCGATCCTGTTCGTACTCGCAGGCCGGGCGGCGAATGGGCTCGTGACCATGATCAGCGATAAGATCAACCAGTGGACGCTCCTTGTGGGCATGTTGCCCCTTGCGATGAGCATCGGCGCGGGCAGCGTCTCGGCGCTGCCGCTCGACGCGCGGCAGAGTGAGGAGTTCTTCCTGACGGCTGCTCAATCCCTGTTCGGCCTTGCGCTCCTGCTGCGCTTCCGTCTTGGGCTGACATCTGCACTGGCGCTCGCTGCGCTGTTCCTGGTGCAGGTCGGTCTAGCTTTCGCGTTCCGAAATGATGAGGCGCGCGCAATCGTGACGCTGACCTGGCTCGCGTGGACCTACTTGGGCCTGACCGCCATCATAGTGGCGGTGAGTGGGCGACAGCTCATGGGAGTACTGGCGACCGCCTTTTCCGAGCCACCTATCGCGACAAGCTCTTCCTGCCGCAGGAATATCGACGCATTTTCGATCGCCTCATCGAGCAGATCTCCGCAGGCAGGCCTGCAAGACCATGGTCGAGCTCCTGGCGCTGGCCCATAATCGTGGCTGCCAGCGCGAGCTGGCCCAGCAACTCGCCGGGAGACGAAGATGACGAGCGTCCGAACAACCAGCAGGCCCGCGATGAACGCAGCTGCGAACCCGATCGTGATGACCAAAATTCCACTCCCCCCAACGCTCCTGCGGTTCTTGTAAAGGTCGAAGATCATTGCCCCGAACTTGGTCGGCATCGCGCCGCGCGCCGGGCCCGCCTTCGTCGAGGCGTTGGCCGGAAAGAAGTTCCATTGCGTCGGGCCGGCAACCGCCGCCAAGATGGAGAGGCGAGGAATCCTGACCGGCGCCGATCTATAGGCGAAGCCGCTAGCCTTCCTGCAGGAGCATTTCGGGAAGTCGGGCTGCTGGTACTATCGGATCGCCGCGGGATCGACGAGCGTCCGGTCGAGCCGGACCGGGTCCGAAAATCGATCGGCGCCGAGGCCACCTTCGCGACCGACATCGTCGAGCGCGACGCCGCGCAGTCCGAGCTCACACCTCTCGTCGCGAAGGTACGGCGCCATTGCGAGGCCAAGCAGCTCAGCGCGCGTACGATGACGCTGAAAGTAAAATACGCCGACTTCCAGGCGGTGACGCGAAGTCGGACGGTCCCGGGGCCATTCACCGGGTCAGAGGAGGTCGAGTGGTTCGCCCAGGCGCTTCTCGATCCGCTGTTCCCGGTTCCGAAAGGCATCCTCTGATCAGCGTGACCGTCCCGACGCTCAACGACGCAGCGGCGACCCCGGTGTCCGATCCACAGCTCTCGCTGCTCTAGAGCATCGGACATTTAATCGGACGCATATCCGGCGTGTCTGAAGAAGTTTCGGCATTCGGCTGGGGTGAAGAGATTGCAGATGTCACCGACGGCCTTCCAGAGTGCGTCGAAGGTCCTGGCGGCGGCCTTGCGCAGGTGAGCCTTGAGCTTGGCGAAGGCCATCTCGATCGGATTGAGATCGGGACTGTAGGGCGGCAGGAAGAGGAACCAGGCGCCTCTGTCGGCGAGGCATTGGGCGGCGCGGTTGCTTTTGTGGACGGCGAGATTGTCGAGGATGACGATGTCGCCTTTCGACAAGGTCGGTGCGAGCTGGGTCTCGATGTAGAGATCGAATGCGATGCGATCCATGGCCTTGTCGACGATCCATGGCGCGCTCAGCCCGTGGCAGCGCAGGCCGGCGATGAAGCTCTGGGTCCGCCAATGTCCGAACGGGGCCGAGGCGGGAAGCCTCTCTCCGCAGCGGCTGCGGCCTCGCAGCCTGACCATTTTGGTGTTGATCGCGGTCTCGTCGATGAAGACGAGCCGGTGAAGCTCGATCCGCATCAGAGGCTGGCGGCGTATGATCCAGAGATGGCGCTGCTCAGCGATGTCAACGCGTGCGCATTCCGACGCCATCAGCGCTTTTTTTATATGTGAAGCCCAGCCGGCACAGAAGCCGGGACAGAACAGCCGGCGCCGCGCTCACCCCTGTCGCCTCGACCAGCCGGGCGGCCAGTTCCGGCATCGTGATATCGGGCGTGGCCTCCACCTGCGCCACAAGGAAGGCACTGTGCCCATCCAGCCTGCCGCCGGGCGGACGCCCCTGACGCGCAGGCCGTAGCGTTTTCAGACGTGACGCACGCTGAAGCAGCTTCACCGCAAAGCTCTCGCTCACCCCGAAATGCCGCGCTGCGGCGCGACGAGAATGCCCCGCTTCGACGAAGCCGGAGACCCGTGCGCGCAGATCATCCGAATAGCTGCGACCCATGATCCACCTCCACAAACGGTGAATCACAAACACAGCCTAAAAGGAATCATCCGATCCCGATTTCAAGTCCGACGCTCTAGCGTGACCGACCTGGACAGCTCAGGCAGCCTTGCCACGCGGCTTCCGCCGCTGTTGACCCAGGCCCATTTTCTTAGCCAGGCTGGAACGCGCCTCGGCATAGGCCGGAGCGACCATTGGGTAGTCAGCTGGTAGCCCCCAACGAGCCCGATACTGCTCGGGCGTCATGTCGTAGGCGGTGCGAAGGTGCCGCTTCAGCGATTTGAACTTCTTGCCGTCTTCGAGGCAGACAATGTGGTCTGCGGTGATCGACTTCTTGATCGGCACCGCCGGTGTAGGCTTCTCCTCAACCGCGGGCGCGGCCGCCTCCGAGCCCAATCCGGTGATCGCTGCGTGGGTCGTTGCGATCAGGTTTGGCAGCTCGGCAGCAGGCACGCTGTTATTCGAGACGTAGGCCGAAACAATATCAGCGACCAGGCCGACAAGAACGTCGTTGTTCTCTGCCATTGTGCTCTCCCGCAATGCCGGCGAAGCGCCCGCAGAAATTGGAATTAGCTGCTTACTATCTTCAATGAAGACAAACCGACTCGCTATTGTCTACAACAACATAGTCTCAACGAGCCCGCCACGGCCAGAGAGCTATCCACAATTTCCTGATCAGCCCATGAGGTCTCGATTGCTCGCCTGAGACATTTCCGCGCCGACATCGGTCGCAATGCGGCTCCCGACCGCCCGTGGCTACTCGACCATTTTCCGGTATCGATCCAGGGTGCGGCGCACGAGGTCGGCCTCGTCGAGCGCGACATGTGCGAAGTTCGCGACGAGGGAGGCAACGCGCGTCCGCTCGCGCTCCTGATCGCCGTCAGGAACACTCGGTCTCACCTCGTTCCAAACGAGATCGAACGCCGCATGCGCGCGGGCGACGTCGATAGGATCGTTCAACGAAGAAAACGGCATG
>JAAEQB010000055.1 GCA_024231975.1 Allobosea sp. | reverse complement strand
GTCCAAGGACGAGATCGTCGAGGAGATCCTCAACCAGGGGATCGAGACGCTCTATGCCCGTCTGGCGGAGACGATCCGGGGCCTGCCGAAAGAGGCTCCGTTCGCAGACCGGCTGTCTGCGGCGGTCGGAGTGCATGTTTCAAGCCTGGTCGGCAAGGACCAGAAGTACATGCACGTCTACGAACACCTGCCGCCGATCATCAAGCGGCGCAGCCGCAAGATGCGCGAGAAATACGCCCAGCTCTGGCACGATCTGTTCGCGGGTGGCATCGCCAGCGGCGAGGTCGATGCCGGCATCGACCTGCGCCTGCTCGTGCCGTATTTCCTCGGCGGGCTGAGCCGCGTACCGGAATGGATGCGCGCCAGCGGCGCCAGCAGCGAACAGGTCACCGAACTCGCCATCAAGATCCTGCTCGGCGGAATCAGGGCAGGGCGATAGTGGCTGCGATCGCCCGCGCAGCGCCCCTTGTGCTGGATCTGGCACGGTAGGATCAGAGGTTGATCTGAGCGGGCTGGTACAGCGAGGAGATCATAAGTCTATTTCGTATCGTCTTCAGAAGTGCAGGAGCAGCGTTGCCGCAGGCCAGGGATAGCTTCTTCGCTCAACCTGGGCATCGCATCAGGCTGATCGGCCGGCCGAGCCGCGCCACCTTGTCTTCGAGCATGGCGAGGTCCGGCGGTCGCCGCCGAATTGCCTCGGCCGAGGCGTCCAGCGCCGCCGAGCGCGGGCCGGCGATCACGGCGCAAGCCAGCACCGAGACACCCTCCGGCAACTCACCGACCAGTTGCGGAACCAGCGTCTTCGCTGCAACCAGGTTGGTGTTGGGCGGTGCGATCTGGGCTTTTCCATCGCGTCGCAGGCTCGGCGAGAGATCAAACAGCGCCGACAGGTCGGCGGGGGTGCGGATGATGGCTTCTCCGGGCTCGGCGCGATGCCCTTCGGCAGGTCCTGGCAGACGCGGGATCGCGAAACCGCCCTCGACCGTGACGAGCCGGCGCGGCGTCGTGACGCGATGTACCCGGACATGGTGGTCGTGCTGCCAGTACATCCAGCTCTCGACTGTGACATCGGTGTAGGGGCGCCAGCGCGCGAACAGGACATCGCCGGCGAGCAGGGCTTCCTCGTTGTATTCGCGGAAGCGGTAATGCTGCCCGTCGCTGCTGAAGCCGATCATGTTGTCGAGCACGGCTTCCGACAGGCGCAAGGGGTCGCTCTCGACACTGAAGCCGTAGCGCGCGGAATAGGCGAACTTCGCGTATTTCTGCGCGCCAAGGCGAGCCCAGCGATTGGTCGGCTCGGTCTGTTGGCCGCAGACCAGAGCGACGGCATCGCCGGGCGGATTGGCCACCATCATGCCGGCATGGGGCAGTACCGCGGGCGCAGGGCGTGGCGGGCAAGGCTCTTCCTCCGCGGCCCAGAACGGATGCTCTTCCGGCAAGGCGAGCGGCAGGAAGGCCTTGAAGGCCCAGTAGGGCGATTGCGGCGAGTTGTAGCTCTCGCACATGTGCAGGTCGGGGTAGCCATAGCCGACGGGCAGGATGCCATCGCGCTCGGCCATCGGGCGCTGCGCCCACCAGCGCAGATTGCGCAGGTAGAAGCCCTTGAGCTGCCCCCAGGGCAGTGCCTCCTCGCCGATCAAAGCGAGCGCCCCCCAGAAGCCGGCGATCGCGAAGCGGTAGGTCATCGAGCGCCCGAAGGCGAGGGCCGGACCATCATCGGCGAACCAGCGCGCAATGTCCGGGGCGATCAATCGGGCGCGCTCGCGATAGGCATCAGCCCGCCTGCCGCCCTGCAGAGCCGCGAGCAGCGGTCCGTAGAAATGGAAGGCGAAGGGGATGTAGTGATCGGCGCGCCGGACATTGCCGTCGCTGTACCAGCCGTCGCCGAGATAGAACGCCTCGAGCTCCTGCACATAGCGCTCGTCGAGCGAGCGGTCATAGTCTGCGCCGACGCTGGCGAGCCCCATGCCGATCATCAGCCGAAAGAACTTCCAGTTGTTGTCCGCGAAATCGCAGGCGTGGCCGCGACGAAGATAGTCGGCGACCTGCGTGCGGGCGCGGGCGTCGAGCGGTTCCCAGAGCTTGTCGGGGACGAGGCGCAGGGCGAAGCCGATCGCCGCCAATTCGACCAGGCGCTGGTCGACCTGGCCGGGCCAGCCCCAGAATTCCGGATGATCGGGATCGCAGCCATTGGCGAGACCGCGCGCGATCGGACCCCAGTCGATCCAGTCGGCGCCGCCCGCCTGGGCCGGGGCCAAACCCCAGAGCAGGCGGGCATAGCCCTCCATATCCGCCGGCGCCTGGTCGAAATGGGCAGCGGTCGGGGACAGGCGTAAGCGCGCTCCGCCGGCGGAGCGATAGCGCTCGGCGGGCTCGGCCAGGACACGTAGCGCCTGTTCGACATCGACGCGGCTGAGCAGCGGATTGCCGGACCAGGGGCGGAAGAGCCCGTTCGGGAAGATCGTATCGCTCATGGTCACCTGTCGCCGGCCGAAAATCCAGAGCGGAGCGCCAGCCGGGCGCTCAGCGATAATGCGCTGCTAGGGCTTGATGATGCGAAGAGCGTCAGCGAGCAGCTGTTCGCCAGCCTTGGTCGGGCTGAGCTGTCCGAACGCGACCTTATCGGCGATCGAACGGAACGAGCGCTCGTCGAACTCGGAGGTGCCGAGCGGGAAGGGCGGGGGATAGGGACCGACCCGGCTCTCGATCAGCTTGAGATAGTCGAGCACCTTGCGCTCCAGCGGGTCGATCGTCGGAGCGATCGCCGCCATGACATCCTGGTTGATCGGGGCGCCGCGCTCGACCCCGAGCACCTTGCCCGCTTCGATATCGTTGACGAAGAAATCGATGAAGCGGGCTGCCAGCTCCGGCGACTTTGTCGTGCTCGCGATCGCCCAATGCAGGCCGGGCCGGTAGAACAGGCCGGACGGCGCGGACTGGTTCAGGATCGGCAGCGCCGTCAGGTCGAGCGGGGATTTGGCGACCGCCTGATAGGCGGCCAGCAGGTTGGAGTAGGACAGCGTCATGACGGCATTGCCGCGCGCCATCTGGTTGCTGTCGACATTGGCCTTGTCGAGGGCCTGGACTTCCGCGCTGGCGCAGCCGCCTGCCTTGGCGAGCGCCTCCCAATAGGCGAACCACTCGGCGCCGTCCTTGGCGTCGAAGCCCGGCCGGCCTTCCTCCGTGAAGATGAGCTTGCCGCGCTGGAGCAGCCAGGACTGGAAGGTCTGCATGTAGCGCGAGCAGTTGCCGACGGCCCAGACGTTCTTCCTGCCCATCGCCTTGGTCAGGTCGACGCAGAGTTTGGCGAACTCGTCCCAGGTCGTCTTGGGCGTCGGCGGCGCGATGCCGGTCTCCTTGAACGGCTCGGTATGGTAGAGCAGCGCGAAGGCATTGAGCGACAAGGGCATGCCCATGACCTTGCCGTCGACCGTGCCGAGCGCCAGCACGCCGGGCGAAAGCCGGTCGGTCCGGATGATCTTGCCGAGATAGTCGTCGAGCGGCCGCGTGGCGCCGCGGCGGCTGTAGTCGGGGAAGCGGCCGGGCTCGAGCTGGAAGATGTCTGGTGCGTTGCCGCCGGCGATCATCGTCGTCAGCTTCGACCAGTAATCGGCGCCGCCGACCTCGCCATTGATCTTGACGCCGGCATTGGCCGCCTCGAACAGCCGGGCGACGCCCAGCGTCCGCTCGGTGCGGGTGGGTGTGCCCCACCAGTAGAGGCGCATGACGGTTTCAGCCGCCAGGGCACGAAAGCCTGCCGATGGAGCAAGGGCCGTTGCGCCGAGCGCCAGGCCACCACGCAGGGTGTCGCGTCTGCTGAGCATCTCTTTCTCCTCCCTGAATCTTGTCGTTGTCGTCGTCGATTCCGGCTTCAGCTGTTCAGGCGCAGTCCGTCGTCTGCGAAGAGATGGCAGCCCTCAGCCATCGCGCCGACCGGCAGGCTGTCGCCGGCATTGATCCGGCGCTGGCCTTCGAGCACCACATTGAGCGGCTGGCCGTCGGCGAGACGGCCATAGGCGATGGTCTGGCCGCCGAGCTGCTCGACATGGATGATGGCGAGCGTGCCGAGATCGATCTCGGCAGCGCCTCCGGTGATCACATGCTCTGGTCGGACCCCCAACGTCAGCTTCTCGCCGGCATCGATCCTGTCGCGGGTCGGCAAGCTGAACCGGCCGGCGCCGAGTGCGATCGTGGTATTGCCACCGTCCTCCGCGGCGGTGACGTCGATGAAGTTCATCTTGGGCGAGCCGATGAAGCCCGCGATGAAGCGGTTGGCCGGCTTGTTGTAGATGTCGAGCGGTGTGCCGTGCTGCTCGACGATGCCGGCCCGCAGCACCACGATCCTGTCGGCCAGCGTCATCGCCTCGACCTGGTCATGCGTGACGTAGATCATGGTCGCGCCGATATCGGCATGGAGCTTGGCGATTTCGACCCGGGTCTGGACGCGGAGTTCCGCGTCGAGATTGGACAGCGGCTCGTCGAACAGGAAGATCTTCGGATCGCGCACGATGGCGCGGCCGATGGCAACGCGCTGGCGCTGGCCGCCCGAGAGCTGGCGCGGTTTGCGCTCGAGCAGCGGCGTGATCTGCAGGATCTCGGCGGCCTTGCGTACGCGCCGATCGATCTCGGCCTTCGCCATCCGCGCCGTTTCGAGGCCGAACGACATGTTCTTGAAGACGCTCATATGCGGATAGAGCGCGTAGGACTGGAAGACCATGGCGATGCCCCGCTGCGAGGCCGCCGTGTCATTCATCCTGATGCCGCCGATCGACAATTCGCCGCCGGAGATCGGCTCCAGGCCGGCGATCATCCTGAGCAAGGTCGACTTGCCGCAGCCGGAGGGGCCGACGAAGACGACGAACTCGCCGCTCGTGATCGAGAGATCGACGCCGCGGATGACCTCGACGGCGCCGAAGCGCTTCTGAACCTGCGTAAGCGATAGCGTGGTCATCTCGGCGATCGTCCCGTGGGGCGAGAGGGGCGGGTCATCGCTTCATCCCGGTCGTGGCGATGCCCTCGATCAGCAGGCGCTGGAACACCAGGAACAGGATGAAGATCGGCAGGACGGTGAGCGTCGACATCGCGAAGAGCGCCCCCCAATCCGATTGCCCGGCCGAGTCGACGAAGGTACGCAGGCCGAGCTGGGCCGTGTATTTCTCGATGTCGTTCAGATAGATCAGCGGTGCGAAGAAATCGTCCCAGGTCCAGATGAAGGAGAACACCGCCGCGGTCGCCAGCACCGGCGTCGACAGCGGCAGGATCACCTTCAGGAAAATGCGCAACGGCCCGCAGCCGTCCATCACCGCGGCTTCGTCGAGCTCGCGCGGGATGCCGCGGAAGAACTGCACCATCAGGAAGACGAAGAAGGCGTCGACCGCGAGGAATTTCGGGATCGTCAGCGGCAGGATCGTGTTCACCCAGCCGAGCTTCAGGAACATGATGTATTGCGGGATCAGCACGGCATGCTGCGGCAGCATCAGCGTGCCCAGCATCATGGCGAACCAGAAGCCCCGGCCCCGGAAGCGCAGCCGCGTGAAGGCATAGGCTGCCATCGCGCAGGACATCACGTTGCCGATGACCACCAGCACCGCGATCACCAGAGAGTTGAGGAAGAGCTGGCCGAAACCGACGCTCAGCCCGTTCCAGCCGCGGCGATAGGCGTCGAGGGTAGGGGCCTGCGGGATCAGCGAGGTCGAATGGAAAATCTCGGAGTCCGGCCGCAGCGAGCTCGCCACCATCCAGAGCAGCGGATACAGCAGCACGAAGGTCACGGCGATGAGCAGCGCATAGGCGAAGGCGCGTCGCCATGGCGAGGCGCTATCGGCCCGGCTCGCAGCCGCCGGCAGCGCGATGGCGGGAGCGCGGACCACCTCAGTCATCGTAATGGACCCAGTAGCGCGCCGACAGGAACGAGAGTGCGGTGAAGGCCGCGATGATCAGCACCAGGATCCAGGCCAGCGCCGAGGCGTAGCCGAAGCGGAAATTCGTGAAGGCCTCCTGGTAGAGGTAGAGCGTGTAGAACAGTGTCGAGTCGATCGGGCCGCCGGTGCCGTCGCTGATCACGAAGGCCGAGGTGAAGGCCTTGAAGGCGTCGATCGTCTGGATGACGGCGTTGAAGAAGATCACCGGCGTGAGCAGCGGCAGGGTGATCTTGAAGAACTGGCGGACGGGCTGGGCGCCGTCGATGCTGGCCGCTTCGTAGATGTCCTGCGGAATCTGGCGTAAGCCGGCGAGGAAGATGATCATCGACGAGCCGAACTGCCAGACCGCCAGCAGGACGAGCGTGTAGAGCGAGGTCGATGGATTGGCGATCCAGCTCGGCCCCTCATAGCCGAACAGCGCGTGCAGGGCTTGGTTGAGCAGCCCATCCCCGGCGAAGACCTGGCGCCAGAGTACGGCGATCGCGACGCTGCCGCCGATCAGCGAGGGCAGATAGAACACAGCCCGCAAGAAGGAGAGGCCGGCCAGACCCTTGTTCAGCGCGACTGCGACGCCAAGGGCGAAGATCAGCTTGAGCGGTACCGACAGCAGCACGAAGGTGAAGGTCACCGTCATCGCGGTGACGAAGCGCGGATCGTCCGTGGCGATCCGCCTGTAGTTCTCGATGCCGACCCAGTTCGGCGCCGACAGGCCGCTATAATCGGTCAGCGACAGGTAGAACGACGCCGCGACGGGCCCCAGCGTGAGCAGCAGGAAGCCGAGCAGCCACGGCAGCAGGAAGCCATAGCCGGCGAAGTCGTCCCGCTGGACGGCGCGCGCACTCGCTGCTGCCGCGTTCGGCATGGCTCCTCCCCAGGGCCTCTCGATGTTGGCAAACGATAGGAAGGAAAAATATAGGCTTCAAGAGAAATTTTCGTTATTGACGAAATTAATTCGATGATGCGAAAAATGCTTGTCCATGGGAGGCGAGCGATGCGCATCGAGCCAAGCACCTATTTCTCGACGGTCGAGGCTGCCGCCGCCGCCAGGCGCGATACGCGGCCCTACCAGGAGGCGCTGGAGCGCTGCGTCGCCAAATTGCGCCAGACCATGCCGGTGATCGGTCTGCGCAATCCCAAGATCGGCCTGCCCGACAACAGCTGGGTCTATTGCGGGCCCTATGACTGGGTGGTCAGCTTCCAGGCCGGGCAGCTCTGGCTGGCGCTGCAGCTGACGGGAGATCCGGCCTTCCTCAATGCGGCGCGGGCGCGGCGGGCGGTGTTCCGCGGCATCCTCGACCATCAGAACGCGCAGAACCACGATCTCGGCTTCCAGTTTTCGCTGAGCTGCGTCGCCGAATGGCTGATGACGGGAGACGCCGAGGCGCACGAGATGGCGCTCGCCGCGGCACGGCAGCTGGTCGGCCGCTACCGGCCCGACGGGCGCTACATCCAGGCCTGGAATGCCAGGCAGGTTCATTCCCAGCGCATGCAGGCCGAGTTCGCCAATGGCCGGATCATCGCCGACACCATGCAGAATCTCGCACTGCTCTACTGGGCGCATCGGGAGACCGGCCGGGCGGATTTCCGCGAGGCGGCCGATGCCCATGCGCAGACCACGCTCGACCATATCGTCCGGCCCGACGACAGCTCCTTCCACACCTTCGTTTTCGACATCGCCAGCGGCAGGCCGCTGCGCGGCGAGACCCATCAGGGCTATGCCGACGGCTCCTGCTGGTCGCGCGGCCAGGCCTGGCTGATCCACGGCTTCGCGCAATCGGCCCTGACCACGGGCAATCCGGGCTATGCCGACGCGGCCCGGCGGCTCGCGGCCAAGGCCGAGGCGCTGATGGAGGGCGACGCCGTGCCGGCCTGGGACTTTGGCGCGCCGGACCAGCGCGGCACCCATCGCGACAGCTCAGCCGCCGCGATCATGGCGGCGGGCGTCTATCTCCTGGCCGACCAGTCCGAGTCCGAGGAGGCGGCGCGCTGGCGTGCTCTGGGCGACCGGCTGCTCGCTGGCCTGCTCGCTCACTGTGACCTGACCCGCGATCCGCAGGCGCTCGGGCTGCTCGCCCATGGCGCCTCGCATGTCAGGGCCGGCTATGCCGATACGATGCTTCCCTATGGTGATTATTACTTTATGGAGGCGTTGATGCGCTCGCTCGGTCACGACCGGTTCTTCTGGTCGTGACGGGGCGTTTTTAGTCCCTGTTTCTCCCGTCATGGGAGCGGTCTGCAGAAGTGGCCCGGATGAGCGAAGACGAGACCCTGGCGCCGACCTTGCGCGACATCGCCGATGCGGCGGGCGTCTCGGTCGCCTCCGTCTCCAAGGTGCTGAACAATCGCGGCGGCGTCGGCGACGAGAGCCGCCGCCGGATCCTCGGCCTGGCGGAACAGCTGGGCTATCAGGGCAATCGCAGCGCCCGCTCGCTGCAGAAGGCCGGCGTCGACGGCGCGGTGCTGATCATCCCGGCCGAGGCCTATTCGAACTCGCAATTCTACGAGGGCGTCGTCCAGAGCATCATCGCCGAGGCCGCGGCGAACTCGTTGAAGCTCGATGTCCGGCTGACCTCGCATGCCGATGGCCGGGTCATTGCCGAGCTCGACGAATTACTCGCCGCCCGGCCGGGCGCGTTCATGGCCGTCGGCATGGACGATCCCGCCGTCATCGACAGGCTCGTCGACTCGAAGCTGCCGGCAGTGCTGGTCAACGGCATGGACCGCACCATGCGGCTCGATTGCGTGTTGCCCGACAATTGGAGCGCCGGCTGGCTGGCGACGCGCCAACTGCTGGCGGCCGGACACAGGCGCATCGTGCATGTGGCCTCGCGGCACCGGCTGTCGATGCAGCGACGCCTCGAGGGCTTCAAGATGGCGATCGAGGAAGCCGGGATTGAATTCGACCCCAACAAGCACCTGATCGACCTGTTCCAGATGAAGGTCGAGCTGCCCCAGGCGCAGCGCGCCATCAGGCAAACCCTGCAGGATGGGCGCCTGGACGGTGTGACCGCGTTCTTCTGCGCGACCGATGTCGTTGCGCTCAGCGTGATGCAGGGGCTGCAGAGCGAAGGAGTCCGGGTGCCCGACGATGTCTCCGTCATCGGCATCGACGACATCTCGATCGCGACCCATAGCCGGCCGCCCTTGACCACGATCCGGATCGATCGCGGCGAACTCGGGCGGCTCGGCGTGCAATCGCTGATGCGCCGGATCGCCGAGCCGGAGGCAAGCGTCCTGCGCGTGAATATCGGCGTCAGGCTGATCGAGCGGGCGACCATAGGCCGGCTCGCGCACGCCGGTTAGCCGAAACAACGGAGCCGGAGCCGTCGGTCGCCGCCGAGCCCGCGACTACGCGTTGGCCGCATCCCGATGAACGATCGCCGGCTGGTTCCAGGATGCGCGGTCGGGCTCGACCAGCGGCCAGTCGCGTTCCGGATCCGGCCAGGGGATCGCCGAGACCAGCGCCCTTGTGTAGGCGTGCTGCGGCGCCTCGATCACGCGCTCGGGCGGCCCTGCCTCGACCAGGCGGCCATCATAGAGGACGATGACCTCGTCGCTGACCTGATAGGCCGTGGCGAGGTCATGGGTGATATAGACCACCGAGATCGCGTGCTCCTGGCGCAGGGTGCGCAGATTGTTCAGGATCGTCATCCGCAGGGAGGCGTCGACCATCGAGACCGGCTCGTCGGCGACGATCAGGCGCGGCTTCAGCGCCAGAGCGCGGGCGATCATCAGGCGCTGGCGCTGGCCGCCGGACAATTCATGCGGGAACCGTCCGAGTACTTCGCGCGGATTGAGGCCGACATCGCGGCAGGCAGCCTCCATCGCCGCCCGCGCCTCGCTCTGGCTCTTGGCGGCGCCGAGATGCAGCAGTGGCGTCAGCAGGGCATGGTCGACGCGGTAGAACGGGTTGAACGAGGCATAGGGGTCCTGGAAGATCGCCTGCACCTCGCGGCGAAAGCGGGCGCGCTCCGGCGCGGCGAGCTCAGCGACATCCTGGCCGCGATAGCGGAACTGCCCCTCGCTCGGCGTTTCCAGGCCAAGCATGATGCGCGCCAGGGTGGTCTTGCCCGATCCTGACTGCCCGACGACGGCGATCACGCGCGGCCGGTCGGCATCGATGCGCAGGTCGATCGGCGCCAGCGCCTGCTTGCTGCGTCCGCCGAGGAGCCCGCCGCCGAAGGTCTTGCCGATGCCCGACAGCTCGAGGAAGGGCGCGCTTGCGGAGGGGCGCTCGGCTGATGCCGGCGACGGGCGCGAGCCCAACGTCGGCACGCTCTCGATCAGTTCGGCCGAATAGGCGTGCTGCGGGGCTATGAAGAGCCGGCGCGTCGGCGCGTCCTCGACGATCCGGCCATCCTTCATGACGATGATCCGGTCCGTGGCCTGGGCCATCAGACCCATGTCGTGGCCGATGATCATCATGCCGCAACCGATGCGCTTCTGCGCCGTGTGCAGGGTCTGGATGACCTGCCGTTGCGAGATCACGTCGAGCGCGCTTGTCGGCTCGTCGGCGATGATGATCTTCGGGTCCAGCATCATCGCGATGGCAATACAGACTCGCTGCTTCATGCCGCCGGAGAGCTGGTGCGGGAAAAGGTCGGCGACCGAGGAGGCAAGGCCGACGCCGGCAAGCGCGTCGTCGACGCGGGCCTTAGACTCCCGGGCGGAGAGCCTGACGCCATGGTCGGCGAGGCCGTCCAGCATCTGCTCGCGCACCCGCAGCACCGGGCTCAGCGAATTCATCGCGCCTTGCGGGATGTAGGAGATGGTCTTCAGGCGCGCGGCCCGGATCGCCGGCCCCTTCAGCCCGACGAGATCGAGATCGCCGATTCGGGCGGAGCCCGCAACGATGCGTCCAGGCGGCTTCAGCATCCGCATCAGCGCCAGCGCCGTCGTGGTCTTGCCCGAGCCGGACTCGCCGACGAGGCCGACACGCTCGCCGGCGGCGACGTCGAACGTGACGTCGCGCACGGCGTGAACAATCTGCCTCGTCGTAAAGAAGTCGACCGAGAGATTGGAGACCTGCAGCAGGGTCATGTCAGGCCCTCCGGCGCAGGCGCGGATTGGCCAGCTCATCGAGGCCGGCATTGACGAGGTAGAGGCCGACGAACAGTACGACGAGGATGGCGAGCGGCGGCACGATCCACCACCACATGCCGCGCAGGAAGGCCGAGAGTTCCATGATCCAGAAGATGGTCATGCCGAGCGTCGGCTCGTTCTGCGGGCCGAGACCCATGGCTTCGAGGCCGACGCCGGCGAGGATCGCGGCGGAGACGGCGGTGACGAAGCTCGAGATCAGGAAGGGCAGCAGGTTCGGCACGATCTCGCCGAAGATGATCCGGAGCGGGCCGAGCCCCGACAGCCGCGCCATCTCGATATAGCCGGCATTGCGGATGACCAGCATCTGGCTGCGCACCTGCCGCGCCGGCCGGCGCCAGGCCAGCGCGGCGATGATCAGGGCCATGCCCAACGAGGTGAGCTCGGTCTGCACCACCGCGGCGATCATCACGAGAAGCAGGATCGCCGGAACCGTCAGCAACACGTCGACGATCCAGGTGATAGCCTTGTCCCAGCGCCCGCCGACATAGCCGGCATAGAGCCCGATGGCGCTGCCGATGGCGACGCCGAGCGCCCCGGCGACGAGGCCGGTGCGGACGGTCAGCCAGGTGCCGAGGATCATCACCGAGAGGATGTCTCGCCCCTGCGGATCGCTGCCCAGCGGCACGCCCGGCCCCGGCGGCTGCGCCGGAGGGGCCGAGAGCGGGTTGGCGGCATTGGTGTCGACGATCAACCGGCCGAGCCCGGTGAACAGGACGAGCGCGAGCAGCAGCAGGCCGCCGACGATCATCGACGGATTGCGGCGCAGATAACCGAGCGTTTCGCCGAGCCAGGCGGGGCCACGCTGCGCCTGCTGCGAGCCGCGGGTTTCAACGCGTGCGGTCGTCATCGTCACCTCCCGACCCGGGCGCGGGGATCGAGCAGCGGGTAGAGGAGGTCGACGAGCAGCATCGACAGCGCGACCGTGAGCGTCAGGATGAAGACGATGCCGTAGATCGTCGGGAAGTCGAAGAGCTTGATCGAATCGAGCAGCAGCGAGCCGAGCCCCGGATAGGCGAAGACGATCTCGACCAGCACGGCGCCGGTGACGATCTGACCGAAATAGAGGGCGAGCGCGGTCACCTGCGGCAGCAGGGCGTTGCGCATGCCGTAGCGATAGAACAGCCGCGAGGGCTTCAGCCCCTTGGCCTCGGCGAAGGTCATGTAGTCCTCGCCTTGGACCGTCACCATCATGCCGCGCATGCCGATGGCCCAGGTCCCGACCGAGGCGATCAGGATCGACAGCGCCGGCAGCGTCGCGTGCTGCAGGACCTCGACGGCGAAGTCCCAGGACCATTCGGGCACGGATGTCAGGCCGTAGCCGCCGGAGACCGGGAACCAGCCCAGGCGCGAGGCGAAGATGTAGATCAGTACCAGTCCGAGCAGGTAGAACGGGATCGCCGAGAACACCATGATGATCGGCGAGACCACGCTCAGCAGTTTCGAATTGCGGTACCAGCCGGCGGCCGCCCCCAGCAGCGTGCCGATCAGGAAGGCGAGCAGCGTGGTGGTGATCATCAGGCCGAGCGTCCAGGGCAAGGCCTCTCCGATCAGGTCGGACACGCGCGCCGGGTACTTGGTGATCGACTGGCCGAAATCGAAGCGGGCCATGTCGCCGATATAGCGCAGGTACTGCGTGAGCAGCGGCTGATCGAGCCCGAACCTGGCGCCGAAGGCCTGCGACATCTCCTGGATCTTGGTCGGATCGACGCCGGATGTTCCCGCCAGCTGCGTCAGCTTCTCCGCGATCGGGTTCTTCGGTGCGATACGCGGGATGAAGAAGTTGAGCGTGGCGGCCGCCCAGACGACGGCGACCACCATGACGATCCGCCGTCCGATCAGGACCAGCACGTCACTGCACCGGTTTCAGGCGCGGCAGCACGTAGCCAAAGCTCCCGGACGTGTACCAGAAACTCGGCTGCATGTAGGGATTGTCCCTGGTCGGCCAGCCCGTCCAGTAGGTCTGGTTCATCGGCACGCGATGGTACCATTCGGAGATCGGCACCTCGACGGCCTCGCGCATCCAGATATCCATGGCGGCGACGACGAGGTCCTTGATCCCCGGATTGTCGGGAGCGAGCCGGCCGATCTCGTCGACGATCTTGTCATAATCGGCATTGGACCAGCGGGCGGGGAACAGCGTCGGCCGGCCGACCTCGAACGCGTTCCTGGAATGGTACATCTCGAGCGTCGCATAGGGGTCGGCGATCGAGCCGCGATGGCCGAACAGCGTCAGGTCGAAGCGCCCGTCGCGCAGGACCGCGCGGCTTTCAGGTGTCGAGCGGAAGGAGGCGTCGACGCCGGCGTTCTTGAGCTGCTGGGCGACGATCGGGCCGACCGCGTTGAGCACGGGGATCGCCTCGATCACCACGCTCAGCGGCTGGCCGTCCTTCTCCCAGATCCCGGCGCCGTTCTTCTTGTAGCCAGCTTCGCCCATCAGGGCGTCGCCCTTGGCCTTGTCGTAGACGCCGACGCCGTGCCTGGCCGCGACCGGGGCGATGGCGTCGATATAGAGCTTGAGCGCGCCGAAGCCGGGGAAGGGATCGACCTTCGGCTCGGCCGCGCCGGAATAGGCGACATCGATGATCTGCTTGCGGTCGATGTAGTGGCCGATCGCCCGGCGCAGGCGGATATCCGCCCACTTGCCGGATTTATGGTTGAAGTAGAGCGAGGTCGGCCACCAGTCGCGCGCACCATAGGGTGCGTCCTTGCCTGTCCAGGTCGTGATCTTCGGGTTCTGCGTCACGACCTGGCGCACCACTTCGGCGACCTGGATATCGTTGACGATGTCGGCCTGGTTGCTCGAGATCAGCTGCACCATGCGGTCGCGCGTGCCGCCGGGAACGGTGATGATGCGCCGCACCTCCGGCATCGGGGCGAGCTTGGCCTTGGCCGCCCACCAGTCGTCGCGCCGGTCGATGAAGACCTGCGCGTCGGTGAAGCGGGAGACGGTCCAGGGACTCGTAGTGACCGGCCAGCCCTTGGCGACGTCGAAGAAGCGGAAGGCGGCCGGGTCCTCGGCATCCTTCCAGATGTGCTCGGGCACCCATTGCAGGCCGATGTCGAAATAGTTGATCAGGTATTTGAAGGCGAAGCGCGGATCGGGCTCGCTGAGATCGATGCGGATGGTGTGGTCGTCGACCTTCGCCACCGCCTTGACCGATGTGGCGAGTGCGGCGGCGTTGAGCAGGTCCTTCTTGCCGCGGCCGTTCTCGATCAGCATGTTGAGCGTGAACAGCACGTCGTTGACGCCGAAGGGCTTGCCGTCGCTCCAGGTCACGCCGTCGCGCAGCGTCACGGTCAGCGAGGTGAAGTCGGCATTGTAGGCGTAGCCCGTAGCCAGCCAGGGAATCACCGAATTGTCGGTGACGTTATAGTAGAACAGCGGCTCGAACATGTTGATGATCGAGACGCGATAGTCCTCGTTGTTGATCGAAAACGGGTTGGCGAGCCCGATATTGCGGAAGACCGGCGCCTCGACCTGCGCGGCGACGATCAGCGTGCGGTTGCGCGGCACGTTCTGGGCCGATGCCACGGCCGAGGTCAGGGCGAATGCTGCGCCGATCATGAGGCTTGGGAGCAGCCTGCGGCTAGCCATGGGTCGTCTCCTCTCTGTTGCCTTGCGGGCCCGGTTCTTCAGCCGGCTTGCCGTGCGTTTGCGGTCTCGGTGTTGATCAGGTCGTTCATGTTGCGGGCGATATGGCTGCCGCCGGTGACGTGGATCGTCGTGCCGGTGACGAAGGAGGCGGCGTCGGAGGCGAGGAACAGCGCCGCGCCGCCGACGTTCTCCGGCTGGCCGGCCCGGCCCATCGGATTGGCGTTGCGCGCCAGCCGGTTCCAGACGGCCATGTCGGCGCGCCGGAAGGCGTTGCGGTCGGTCTGGATCAGCCCCGGCGCGATGTTGTTGGCGGTGATGCCATAGGGCGCATTGTCGACCGCCAGGTTGCGGACGAGGTTCTCGAGCGCGCTCTTGGTCATCGAATAGACCGGCATCTCCTGCGAGGGCACCTGCTCCTGGACGCTGCCGATCGAGACGATCCGGCCATAGCCGCTGCGGCGCATGCGGGGGACGATCGTCTGCAAGGTCGCGATATTGGAGGCGATGTTCATCCTGAGCTGGCGGTCGACATCCTCCATGCTCATGTCGAGGATCGGCCGATGCACCTGGATCGAGGCGCTCAGCACCAGGATGTCGACCTGCCCGAGCCGGGCGAGCGCAGCCTCTGCCGCCGAGCGCGCCGCGGTGGGGTCGGACATGTCGGCGGGGATCGCGCAGCCTTCCGCTCCGAGCTCGGCGAGAAGCTGCTCGGCCGCCTGCGCCTTGCCTGCAACCGCATCGGCCTCGGAGGAGAAGCTGAAGGCGACCTGAGCGCCATTGCGCGCCAGCGCGACCGCGATCGCCGCCGCGATGCCGCGGCTGCCGCCGGTGACATAGGCGGTGCGCCCGCTGAGATCGACCTGGATCGCTTGCTGCGCCATGCTAGGCATCCGCTCCTGCGCCGGCGACACCGGCGAATGTTGCAATCCCGCCGCCGGTCTTGGCCGCATCGAAGGTGAGCTTCGGTGCAAGGCCGGTTCCCGGCCCGTCCGGTACCGGGCGATGCCCGTCGACCAGGGCTGGGCGGCCGCCGGCGATCTCGTCGAACAGCTCGCTCTCACCGACCTGCCCTTCGAGGATGGCGAAGGAGGGCAGCGCCGCTGCGACCTGCACGGAGATCGCGTCCAGCACCGGCCCGGTGGGATTGTGGATGCTGGCCTCCATCCCGGCGGCGACGGCGCATTGCAGCATGACCATGCCGTTGCGGATACCGGTGACGCGCAGATCCGGCAGGACGACATCCATGCCGCCGTCTGCCGCGATGTCATGGATGTCTGCGACGGTCTCGGCCCGCTCGCCGCCGGCGATGCGCACGCCGATGCCGTTGGCGGCGGACCGGACTGAGCGGAAGTCATCGGCGGAGAAGGCGCGGTCATCGAGCGCGTCCTCCAGCCAGAAAAGATTGGCGCTCTCGGTCAGCCGCAGCACCTCGATCGCATCCAGCCGCGACAGGCGCCAATGGCAGTCGACCATCAGCCGGCGCTCCCGGCCGATCGCATCGCGCACTGCGAGGATGCGATCGATCCCCGCCGCGAGCGCGCGCCGGCGCTGCGCCAGATCGCCCTGCCAGTTCAGGCCGTCGAACGGCGCAATCTTGATGCCGTCATAACCGTGGGCCTCGACGACCGAGCGCGCCCGCTCGGCGAAGCCGGCCGGCGAGCGGTCGGAGATCCCGCGATTGATGTTGGCGTAGGCGGCGAGCCGGTTCCGGTAGGGGCCGCCGAGATAGTGCGCGACCGAGAGGCCGGCGCGCCGGGCGAAGAGGTCGACCAGCGCCTGTTCCAGCGCATTCGTCACCGCGCGCCGGGCCGAGGAGGCCTGCGCCATCGCCAGGGCCTGCAGGGCGCCACCAGGCAAGGGCAAAGGGCGCTGCAGCAACAGCGCGCGGGCCTTGGCGATCTCGGCGGCGACTGCCTCCTCCTCGCCGTAGAGCGTCGCTTCTCCGAAGCCCTCGGCACCGTCCTGCGTCCGGACACGCAGGAACAGCCAGGTCGTCTTCGCAGAGACGTGGACGACCGCAAGATCGATGCCTGCCAAAGCTGGGGAGTTTGACGCCATGGGCATTCTGCCTCTTCAATCTCTCACATTGTGATAGATTGCTGATGTTGATGCCCTGCGCAAGTTAAATTATGAGAGGTTCATGGCCAAGCCGACTGCAGACCTCGCCGACACGCCTGGCGCCCAGGCCCTGACCAAGGGGCTCGACGTCCTGCTGGCCATCGGCGCGGCCGACGGGCCGGTTCGGTTCGGGGATATCGCCGAGGCCGTGAAGATGCCGGCGGCCTCGCTGCATCGCCTGCTGGCGGCGCTCGTTAGCCGCAATCTCATCCGCTACGACCGCCGCCGCCGGCGCTACGAGATCGGCGTGCGCATCCTCGAACTGTCGCGCCGCAGTCTCGACGGCAGCGAGATCATCCGCGCCGCCAAGCCGGAGATGGCGCGGCTGTCGCGCAGCGTCGGCCTGACCATTCTGCTGATGATCCGGGACGGAGCCGATGTCTTCGTGCTCGATTTCGACGATCCCGATCCGAGCTATGGCCGTCTCGTGCGGCTCTGGCGCCGGAGCCCGGTGATGGAGACCGCGGCGGGCCGGGCGCTGCTCGCCGCTATGCCGCGCGAGAACGCCCTGGAGCTGATCGCCGAGATCGATCCGGCTGCGTCCGGCGATGCCCGCCTGATGTCCGAGCTCGATATGGGCAAGGCCCTCGGTTATGTCGTCTGCCGGCCGGAGGCCG
The DNA here is from genome assembly GCA_024231975.1 of Allobosea sp. Classification (GTDB taxonomy): domain Bacteria; phylum Pseudomonadota; class Alphaproteobacteria; order Rhizobiales; family Beijerinckiaceae; genus Allobosea. The sequence goes on along the minus strand of JAAEQB010000055.1, from coordinate 29,338 downwards.
CAAGCGGGCGCGTCACCGTCGCCGCTGCGATCAAGGACGGCGAGCGGATGCCTTTGGCGGCGCTCGTCGTCATGGTCGATACGCCCGCGGCGGGCGTCGAGGAATTGCATGATCTCGGGCGGATGCTGGTCGAGGCGACCCGCCGGGCCTCGAGCCAGATCGGCGTCGACCTTTCCGCCCCCTATGTCATGCGCCAACCGGCGCAGCCTGCCGCCAGCTCCGTCACGGCCCTGCCGACCGGCCGGGATTTCGTCGGCGAGAGCCCGATCTGGGACGATCGACGCAAGAAGCTGTTCTGGGTCGACGTGCTGGCGCCGGCCCTACGCTGGTTCGATCCGGCCGACCAGCAATCCGGGCGCATCGCCCTGCCGGCGATCACGGCCGGGCTGGCGCTGGACCGGCAAGGCCAGCTCATCGGCTGCGGACAGGGCGGCTTCAGCCTGATCGATCCCGACAGCGGCCGGGTCTCGGCACTGTTCAACCCGGAGACGGATCGGCCCGACAACCGCTTCAACACGGCGGGCGTCGACCCGCGCGGGCGCATCTGGGCCGGCACGATGGCACTCGACCAGACGCCAAGGCGCGGCCGGCTCTATTCGATCGACCATAGCCTGCTGTCGCGTCGGCACCCCGCCCCCGCGGGTGCGTTGCGCAATCCAGCGTTCTCGCTCGACGGCTCCCGCATGTATGTCGCCGATGCCGACCAGGCCGGCGTCCAGGTCTATGATTTCGATGTCGAGGCCGGGCTGTGCAGCAATCCGCGCCTGCTGATCGAGGCCGAGCCCGGCTCCGGCCGGCCGAACGGCATGACCATTGATTCTGAAGGTCATCTCTGGATCGCCTGGGTCGGCGGCTGGAGCGTGCGCCGCTACGATCCGGACGGACGCCTCGTCGAAGAGGTCTCGCTGCCCGTCCCGATGCCGACCGGCTGCGCCTTCGGCGGCGCCGGCAGCCACACGCTCTATGTCACCAACACCTATATCCGCATGCCGCCCGGCCTCAGCGCCGAGGCCCCGGCCGCGGGGCAATTGCTGTCCATCGAAACCCGCGCGACCGGGAACGCCGTACCGCGCTGCTGGTAGAGGCCTCACATGCTGACGATCGCGGTCGACGACATCCTGCCGGTGCACATGGCCGATGCCCTGACCGGCGAAGCGCCGTTCTGGGATGCGGCGCGCGGCACGCTCTGGTGGATCGACATCCAGGGCCAGCGGCTGCTCGGCTTCGAGCCGGCGAGCGGCCGCACGTCGATGCATCGCCTGCCGCTCATGCCGGGATTCGTTGTGACTTTCGGCCACCACGGCCTGGTCCTTGGCCTGGAGGACGGAATCTATGCCGTCGATCCCGCCACAGGCGTCGGCGAGAGATTGTTCGCGGTCGAGGAGGACCTGCCCGCGAACCGGCTCAACGACGGCAAGACCGATCCGGCCGGGCGGCTCTGGTTCGGCAGCATGGACAAGACCGGCAATGGCGCGCCGGTGGGGGCACTCTATTCGCTGACGCCGGACGGCGTGCTGCACCGCCACCGCAGCGAGATCCGGATCCCGAACGCGATCGCCTTCTCGCCCTGCGGCAGGACCTTCTACTTCTCCGACAGCCGCAGCCAGCTGGTCGAGGCCTTCGACTATGACGTGACCAGTGGCAGCTTCTCCAATGGCCGGCCTTTCGCGATATTTACGGGAGACGAGCACCCCGACGGAGCCTGTACCGACGCCGATGGCGGCGTCTGGATCGCGGTGGTCAACGGTTCGCGGATCGAGCGGCGACGGCCGGACGGGACTGTCGATCTGGTGGTCGAGCTGCCGGTCTCGCGCCCGACCATGCCGATGCTCGGCGGCCGAGACGGGCGCACCTTGTTCGTCACCTCGCAGCGCCGCTTCCTCGGCACCCGGGTGCTGAAGCAGGAGACTCTTGCGGGGCAGCTTCTGGCGACGCGGGTGCCTTCCGGCAACCGAAGGTAGGCAAGCCAGGTTTGGGAAGATTGGCAGGTCGTTCGCTATCGGTGGTGGCGACAAAGCGCCGACGCCGTCGAGGCTGGAGGTCGTGCTCGCGCATCAGGCGCCGGATCTTCCTGTGACTCACGTCGATACGGAGATGACGTAGCGCCGCCTGCATCCGTCGACGGCAACAGGCCTCGAGGCTTTCGGAGATCGTGAGCATCGTTTCGATGAGCGCGGCGTCGTCGATGCTCATGGCTGGCTTGTCGTGGTCGGTCGAGCGCGCAATCCCCATCAGCCGACACCTTCTGCGACCGAGATGCCGCGGGGCCGGTGACGACGGACGTCATCGCGCTTCTTGGCCGGGTTGCGTGCTTCAGAGCCCCTTTAGGAACTCGATCTCCAAGGCTTGCTTGCCGACAAGCCGCTCCCGCGCGGCGACGCGTGCCTCGTGGGCTTCGATCTTATTGGCGGCGATGGCCTCGTCGCCGAAGGCGCCGGCTTCGAACTTCTGTTTCCAGATGCGGATCAGGCTGCGCGACAAATCATGCTGGCACGCGAGGCTGCGAAGCGTCTCACGCCCAGGCAATCCTGGGCCACTTGGCGCTTGAGTTCGATGCTGTGGGAGCGGTCTCGGGCCATGGACTTCCATCCTTCGAAAAGGGGAGCGCTCCACCATGACAACTGGTGATGATCGGTTGTTGACGTAGCTGCAATCTGGCATAATGTATGCCAGATTATAACAGCGCCGCGAACGGCGTGATGGCGGGAGGGACCGGGTCGTGAGAATCCATGAGTTCCAAGCGAAGCACCTGCTGGCACGCTACGGGCTGGTCACGCCGGAAGGCAGCGTCGCGATCACAGCCCGGGAAGCCGGTGAGATCGCCCAGCGCCTTGGCGGCCCGGTGGTGGTCAAGGCGCAGATCCATGCCGGCGGCAGGGCGCGCGCCGGAGGAATCCAGCGGGTGGAGAACGCCGCCGCCGCTGAGGCCGCGGCCGGGGAATTGCTCGGCAAGCAGCTCGTGACCGCCCAGACCGGGGCGACGGGCCAGATCGTCAGGCGCGTCCTCATCGAGCGCGCGCTGCCGGCGCGGCGCGAACTGCATCTGGCCTTGCTGGTCGATTCCGCGTCGGGCGAGGTTCTGCTGATCGGCAGCGAACGGGGCGGCGCCGACATCGAGGAGCAGGCGGCGCGCGGCGAACTGCAGACCCGCGAACTCAGACTGGGCACCGGCAGCGAAACGCAGGCACAGGAGGTGAACGAGTTCGTCGCGATGCTCGGCCTGGAAGGGACGCTGCATACGCAAGGCTGTGCATTGGTGGACGGGCTGCGCCGGGCCTTCATCGAGCTCGACGCCAGCTTGATCGAAATCAATCCGCTTGGGATCACCGAAGACGGCAGGCTGGCGGCGCTCGACGCCAAGATGACGCTCGACGACAACGCCCTGTTCCGGCATCCCGAGCTCGCGGCGCTGCGCGACCAGGACGACACCAGCGCCGCCGAGCTGCAGGCTCAGCGCCATCAGCTCAACTATGTCCAGCTCGACGGCGATATCGGCATGGTGGCGAATGGCGCGGGCCTCGGCCTTGCCACGCTCGACATGGTCGTCGCGGCCAAGGGCCGGCCGGCCAATTTCATGGACATCAGGACCACGGCGAAGAGCCTCGACATCGCCCATGGCTTCGGGCTGCTGCTCGACAATCCGAAGACGCGCGCCATCCTGATCAATGTGCATGGCGGCGGCATGCAGGCTTGCGACACCATCGCTGAGGGGCTCGGCATCGCCTTGCGCCGCACCGGCCGCTCGCTGCCGCTGGTCGTGCGTCTCGCCGGCAACAACGCCGATTTCGGACGCTCGCGCCTGCAGAATTTCGGCTGCACGGTGATCGATTGCCCGGACATGTGGACTGCGGCCACGAAAGCGGTCGCGCTGGCGCAGAAGGGAGCCTGAGCCATGGCCGTCTTTCTGAATCGCGAAACCCGCGTTCTCTGCCAGGGCATGACCGGCTGGGCCGGCACTTATCATGTCGCGCGGATGATGGAGTATGGCACGCAGGTCGTCGGTGGCGTGACACCCGGCAAGGGAGGCCGCTCGCATCTGAATCTGCCGGTCTATGAGCGCGTTGCAGAAGCGAGGCGCGAGACCGGCGCCAATGCCAGCATCGTCTTCGTGCCGCCGGCCAATGCTGCTGCCGCCATGATCGAGGCGATCGAGGCGGAGGTGCCGCTGGTCGTCGCCGTCACCGAGCGCATCCCGACGCTGGACATGGTGCGGGTGCGGTCGGCGCTGAAGGGCGGGCGCACCACCCTGGTCGGCGCCAATTCGCAGGGCATCCTCGTGCCGGGCGTCGGCAAGCTCGGCGTCATGGCGACCGGCAGCGAGCGTCCGGGCGGCGTCGGCATCATCTCGCGCTCGGCCTCGCTGACGAGTGAGGTGGTGGCGCAGGTCACAACGGCAGGGCTCGGCCAATCGGTGACGATCGGGGTCGGGGGCGACCCGATCCACGGCATCGGCATGCGCGAATGCTTGGAACTCCTGCTGGATGATGCCGATACCGAGGGCGTGGTGCTGATCGGCGAGATCGGCGGCACGCAGGAGGAGGACGTCGCCGCATACCTCACTGGCACTCCGGCGTCGAAGCCGGTCGTCGCGCTCATCGTCGGCTGCGAAGCACCGCTCGAGCGCCGCATGGGCCATGCCGGCGCTCTCACCCTGCGCGGCAAGGGCGATGCGGCAGGCAAGAACAAGGCGCTGCAGGCCGCCGGCGTCCGGATCGCTCCGAGCGCCCATCTCGTCGGCGAGACCATCAGGCAGGCGCTTGCCGAGCGTGGCTAGCGCCTCACTCCCGCTTCGGCAGCCGGCCGCCGATCGAGCGGGTGATCTCGTCGGCGGCGCGGCGCACCATCGGGCCGTAGTCGTCGAGCTTGCGCGGCGTCACACGCACGGCCGGCCCCGATATCGAAACGCCGGCGATCGCCTCGCCATGCTCGTTGAAGATCGGCGCGGCGACGCAGCGCATGCCGAGGGTGCGTTCCTCGTCGTCGAGCGCCCAGCCGTTCCGGCGCCCCTGCACGAGTTCGCGCAGGAGTTCGCCGAGATCGGTGATCGTGTGCTCGGTGAAGCGTTGCAGCCGCCGGAGCGCGCAGATCTGGCGCACGCGGTGCTCGGGGAGCTCGGCCAGCAACGCCTTGCCGACGCCCGAGGCATGCATCGCGCCGCGGCTGCCAGCCCGGAAGAAGGCGCGCAGCGTATCATGGCTCTCGACCTGCGAGATGAACACGACCTCGCCGTTGTCCTCGATGCCGAGATTGACGGTCTCGCCGCTGGCCTCCATCAGCGCATGCATGGTGGCGCGCCCCATGTTCGCGACGCGGCGGTTGCGCAGGAACGCCGAGCCAGTCTTGAAGGCGCCGACGCCGACCAGCCAGATGCCGCGCTCCATATCGTGCTGGACGTAAGCGCGGCTCTCCAGCGTCAGCAGGATGCGGTGCGCCGTCGAGGCCGAGACGCCCGAGCGTCGGCTGAGCTCGCTCAATGTCAGGCCGTCCTCGTCGGCCAGGATCTCGAGCAGCGCCAGCCCGCGATCGAGCGCCTGGACTGCTCCGCCGGCGAGCGCGGGCCTGAGCGAGCGCGGTCGCCCGCGCCCCTTGCGTTGCTCGACCAGGCTCATGGCACCCTCCGTGACCCACGCTGGAACGGTAGCAGACTACAGGCTGTCCGTCGTTGCCAAATCAAAGCGAAATTATTTTGCATGATCCGTATTTTTCAGATCTGAAATAATAGCAATTAGCTGATTTAAAACAGAAAATGATTTTCTGCCTGATTTTGAAAAAACATTCTGAAAAAAATTGACCGAGGCCCTCATCTGGAATTTGGTATGCCAATAAGCGGTTTCCCCACGGGAGAACGGGCCATGCCGAAAATGAGAGCTGCCGAGGCCGCGATCAGGGTTCTGGAGCGCGAGGGCGTGACGCAGGCCTTCGGCGTGCCGGGCGCGGCGATCAACCCGTTCTATGCAGCGCTCAAGAGCCGCGAGTCGATTCACCATATCCTGGCGCGCCATGTCGAAGGCGCCTCGCATATGGCGGAGGGCTATACCCGCGCCAGGGCCGGCAATATCGGCGTCTGCATCGGCACCTCCGGCCCGGCCGGCACCGACATGATCACCGGGCTCTATTCGGCCATTGCCGATTCCATCCCGATCCTCTGCATCACTGGCCAGGCGCCGCGGGCCCGCCTCTACAAAGAGGATTTCCAGGCCGTCGACATCGAGGCCATCGCCAAGCCGGTGACCAAATGGGCGGTGACGGTGCGCGAGCCGGCGCTGGTGCCGCGCGTCTTCCAGCAGGCTTTCCACGTCATGCGCTCGGGCCGCCCTGGCCCGGTGCTGATCGACCTGCCCGTCGACGTCCAGATGGCCGAGATCGAGTTCGACGACGAGACCTATGAGCCGCTGCCGGTCTACAAGCCGGCCGCCTCGCGCCGTCAGATCGAGAAGGCGATGGCGATGCTGGACGCAGCCGAGCGGCCCCTCATCGTCGCCGGTGGCGGCATCATCAACGCCGATGCCGCCGAGCTCCTGGTCGAGTTCGCCGAGCTCACCGGCGTTCCCGTGGTGCCGACGCTGATGGGCTGGGGCGCGATCCCGGACGATCACCCGCTGATGGCAGGCATGGTCGGCCTGCAGACCAGCCATCGCTACGGCAACGCGACGATGCTCGCCTCGGATTTCGTCATGGGCATCGGTAACCGCTGGGCCAACCGACATACCGGCTCGATCGAGACCTATACCAAGGGCCGAAAATTCGTCCATGTCGACATCGAGCCGACCCAGATCGGACGCGTCTTCAATCCCGATTACGGCATCGTCTCCGATGCGAAGGCGGCGCTGGAGCTCTTCGTCGACGTGGCCCGCGAGCGGGAAGGGAAGGGGCTGCTCAAGAACCGCACCGGCTGGGCGCGGGACTGCCGCGACCGGCGCGCGACCATGCTGCGCAAGAGCCATTTCGACAATGTGCCGCTGAAGCCGCAGCGGGTCTATGAGGAGATGAACGAGGCCTTCGGACGCGACGTCTGCTACGTCTCGACCATCGGCCTGTCGCAGATCGCCGGTGCCCAGTTCCTGCGGGTCCACAACCCGCGCCACTGGATCAATTGCGGCCAGGCCGGCCCGCTCGGCTGGACCTTGCCGGCGGCGCTCGGTGTGCGCGCCGCCGATCCGGAGCGCGAGATCGTCGCGCTGTCGGGCGATTACGACTTCCAGTTCCTGATCGAGGAACTCGCCGTCGGGGCGCAGTTCAAGCTGCCCTACATCCACATCGTCGTGAACAACTCCTATCTCGGCCTGATCCGCCAGGCCCAGCGCGGCTTCGACATGGATTTCCAGGTCGGGCTCGCCTTCGAGAACATCAATTCGCCGGACCTCGACGGCTATGGCGTCGACCATGTCGCGGTCGCCGAGGGGCTCGGCTGCAAGGCGATCCGGGTCAAGAGCCCGAACGAGTTCAAGGCCGCCTTCGCCCAGGCCAGAGCCTGGCTCCAGGAGCATCGGGTTCCGGTGGTGATGGAGTTCATCCTCGAACGGGTCACCAACATCGCGATGGGCACCGAGATCGACAATGTCGTCGAGTTCGAGGAGGTGCTCGACCTGCCTCTGCCCGAGCCCGAACTGCAGCCCGCCCAGTAAGCCCGACCAGTCCAGAGACCAGGGGAGAGACCTATGCCTCGTTTCGCCGCCAACCTGACGATGCTGTTCAACGAGCGGCCCTTCCAAGAGCGCTTCCAGGCGGCGGCGGAGGCCGGCTTCCATGGCGTCGAGTACCTGTTCCCGTACGGCCACGACAAGTACGAACTGGCGGAGCTACTGAAGCGCTGGAACCTGGTGCAGGTGCTGCACAACCTGCCGGCCGGAAACTGGGCCGCGGGGGAGCGTGGCATCGCGATCCTGCCCGACCGGGTCAGCGAGTTCCAGCATGGCCTGTTCCAGGCGATCGACTACGCCGTCAAGCTGGGCTGCCGGCAGGTCAACTGCCTTGCGGGCATCGCGCCGCCAGACGTAGAGCCGGCCAGGCTGCATGAGACGCTGGTCAACAATCTGCGCTTCGCCGCCCATGAGCTGGCACAGGAAGGCATCGCGCTGCTCGTCGAGCCGATCAACACGCGCGACATGCCCGGTTTCTTCCTGAACAGCACGGCCCAGGCGCTGAGGCTGCTCGACGACGTCGATTCACCCAACCTCTTCATCCAGTACGACGTCTATCACATGCAGATCATGGAGGGGGATCTCGCCCGCACGATTGAGGCCAATCTCGACCGGATCGGCCATATCCAGATTGCCGACAATCCCGGCCGCAACGAGCCCGGCACCGGCGAGATCAACTTCCCCTTCCTGTACCGGCATCTCGACGCGATCGGCTACGCCGGCTGGGTCGGCTGCGAATACAAGCCGGCGCGCGAGACGCGCGAGGGCCTGTCCTGGCTGCCGGCGACGACGCTGGCCGCCTGACCGGGAGACCGGTCGACCAATCGCGAAATAGGCAAAGGCTGCGACATGACTGATATCGGCTTCATCGGCCTCGGCATCATGGGCCGCCCCATGGCGGAGCACCTGATAGCGGGCGGGCATACGCTGCACGTCTCCAGCCACCACAAGGCGCCCGATGCCGAACTGCGGGCGAAGGCGGTCATGATCCACCCGACGCCGAAGGCGGTCGCGGCGGCGAGCGAGATCGTCTTGCTGATGCTCCCCGACACGCCGCAGGTCGAGGATGTCCTGTTCTCGGGCGAAGGCATCGAGGCTGGCCTGTCGGCGGGCAAGATCGTTGTCGACATGAGTTCGATCTCGCCGATGGCGACGAAGGAGTTTGCCAAGCGGGTCGAGAAGGCCGGCGGCTCTTATCTCGATGCGCCGGTCTCGGGCGGCGAGGTCGGGGCGAAGGCAGCGAGCCTGACGATCATGGTCGGCGGCCCGCAGGCGACCTTCGACAAGGTCAAGCCGCTGTTCGAGCTGATGGGCAAGAACATCACGCTGGTCGGCGGCAATGGCGACGGCCAGACCACCAAGGTCGCCAACCAGATCATCGTGGCGCTGACCATCGAGGCGGTCGGCGAAGCCTTGCTCTTCGCCTCGAAGGCTGGGGCCGATCCCGCCAAGGTGCGCCAGGCGCTGATGGGCGGCTTCGCCTCCTCACGCATTCTGGAGGTCCATGGTGAGCGCATGGTCAAGCGCACCTTCAACCCGGGCTTCCGCATCGGGCTGCACCAGAAGGATCTGAATCTCGCGCTGCAGAGCGCGTGCGCGCTCGGCGTGTCGCTGCCGAACACCGCGACGGCCCAGGAACTGTTCAGCGCCTGCGTCGCCCATGGCGGCAAGGACTGGGACCATTCGGCCATGGTCCGGGCGCTGGAGATCATGGCGAACCACCAGGTTGCGACCTCATAGAGAAGCAAGAAAGGGGAGGCCCGATGAAGATCTGCATCTACGGCGCCGGCGCGATCGGCGGCTATATGGGCGTGATGCTCAAGCATGGCGGGCTCGACGTCTCGCTCGTGGCGCGCGGTGCTCATCTGGAGGCGATCAAAGCCAGGGGCCTCACCCTCGTCTCCAAGACCGGGACGATCACCGAGCAGATGCCGGCGAGCCGCGATCCGCGCGATCTCGGCCACCAGGATTACGTGATCATCGCGCTCAAGGCGCACCAGGCCTGGGAGGCGGCCGAGGATCTGAAGCCGCTGCTCGGGCCGAACACCGCCGTCGTCACCGCCCAGAACGGCGTGCCGTGGTGGTATTTCCACGGCCTGGACGGTCCCCATGCCGACCTGCGCTTGCGCAGCGTCGATCCCGGAGACCGGCAGTGGAATGCGATCGGCCCCGACCGTGTCATCGGCTGCACGGTCTATCCGGCGACCGAGATCACCGAGCCCGGCGTGATCAAGCACATCTATGGCGACCAGTTCGGCCTCGGCGAGCCCAATCGCCAGGAGAGCGAACGGTTGACGCGCTTCGCCGATGCGATCGCCGCCGGCGGCATGAAGCCGAGGCTCTTCACCGATATCCGCGATGACATCTGGCTCAAGCTCTGGGGCAATCTCTGCTTCAACCCGATCTCGGCGCTGACCCATGCGACGCTCGACATCGTCGCGACCGATCCGGGAACGCGAGCGCTCGCGCGCAACATGATGCTGGAGGCCCAGGAGATCGGCGAAAGGCTCGGCGTCAACTTCCGCGTCGATGTCGAGCGCAGGATCAATGGCGCGGCGGGCGTCGGCGCGCATCGCACCTCGATGCTCCAGGATCTGGAGAAGGGCAGGCCGCTCGAGATCGACGCTTTGCTCGGCGCGGTCCAGGAGATGGGGCGCCTCGTCGAGGCCCCGACACCTTACATCGACGCCGTGCTCGGGCTCGTCCAGCAGATGGCGAGCGTGAAGGGGCTCTATCCGACGTTCCCGCCCGAGGCGCTTGCCGGGCAAGGAGCGGTCGAAACCGTGCTGGAGCCGCGGCTCCAGCTGGCGGCCTCGTGACGAGGGAGCGGCGCCATGTTGAACACGACAATCGAGCCCGCGGCACGGCCGGAGACGAGGCAAGCCAGCGCGCGTTGGGTACGCTTCGCGTTTGCGGGCCGCGAGCGCTTCGGCACGCTTATCGGCGGGACAATTGCGCTCCACAGCGGGGATATGTTCGCTGGCGCACGGCCGACAGGCGAGAGGGTGCCGCTCGACGACGTCACGCTGCTGGCGCCGAGCACACCGTCCAAGATCATCGCCCTGTGGAACAACTTCCACGCGCTTGCCGCCAAATTATCGAACCCGGTGCCGGCGGAGCCGCTCTATCTGATGAAGGCGCCATCCAGCGCGGCAAAGCCGGGCGCGACGATCGCGCGGCCGCCTTCCTATGCGGGCAAGGTGGTCTATGAGGGCGAGCTCGGCATCGTCATCGGCCGCCGCTGCAGCGAGGTCACGCCGCAGGAGGCCGGTGAATTCATCTTCGGATATACCTGCGTCAACGACATCACCGCGCTGGACCTGATCGCCGCCGACCCGACCTTCGCGCAATGGGTACGAGCCAAGAGCTTCGATGGCTTCGGTCCATTCGGGCCGGTGATCGCGACTGGCCTCGATCCGCGCGGGCTGACGGTCCGGACGCTGCTGAACGGCCAGGAGCGTCAGAACTATCCCGTTGCCGACATGATCTTCCGGCCGCAGGAGCTGGTCAGCCGGCTGTCCCATGACATGACGCTGCTGCCGGGAGACCTGATCTGCTGCGGCACCTCGCTCGGCGTCGGCACCATGAAGGAGCCGGTCAACACGATCGAGGTGGCGATCGAGGGGATCGGCACCTTGGCCAATACCTTCGTGCAAGGCGGCTGATCGATATCTCAGTCGAAGATGTCGGCGTGCTGATCGACGAAGGCCGCGAGGCCCAGCGTGTGCTCGCGCGACAGGCGTTCCGCGAGGGCGACGTCGCGCTGCTCGAGCGCCTCGATGATCTGCAGATGGTCGACGATGGAGCGGCTGGCGCGGTCTTCGCGCCCGATCGTCATCTGGCGGATGCCGCGCACATGCAGCAGCAGATTATCGGTCATCTCGATGAGCAGCTGCGATTTGCTCAACCCGATCAGGGTCTGATGGAAGAGGAGGTTGGCAGACGAGTATTCGCCAACATGGTCCGACGGTTTGTGCGCCTCGTCGAAAGCCTTGAACAAGAGGCGAAGCCTGCCGATCTCGGCGTCGCTGGCGCGCTCCACGGCGAGGCGTGCGGCCATGCTCTCCAGCGCCGCCCAGGCCTGGATCATTTCGACGATCTCGTTCTTGGTCTTCTTCAGGACCATGATGCCGCGGCGTGGCAGCGACTTGACCAGCCCTTCCTGCTCGAGCATCGCGACGGCCTCGCGCACCGGCGTGCGACTGACGCCGAGTTGCTCGGAGAGCTGGCGCTCGTCGATCCAGGTCGGCTCCGGCGAGCCATAGATGTCCATGGTGATGATCGCCTGCTTCAGCGCGGCATAGACCTTGGTCTTGAAGGTTGCCTCAGGCGCGAAGCGCTTGAGCTCGAGGCCCTGCGTCGCGGTGGCGGATGTGGTGGTGGCGCTGGGGACTTTCACGATCGCTGCTCCTGCATTGCTGCAGCGCATAGCGCCGGATGCGCTCCGCGTCCATGTAAGAGGTCACGCGGATTGCCGTAGAGGCAGACGAAAAGAAACCCCGCGACCAGAGGGCTGCGGGGTCTTCAGTGCAGGAGGTCGGCCCCCCCGGCTGTCGGACAGCTACGCCAGCTATCGCTGAGAACGCTGTGCCGTAAGATCAGAACGACCACTCGATCTCGGCGCAGCGCTTCTGGATAGCGACTTCGCCGCTGAGCAATTCGACCAGCGTCTTGCCGAGGCGCGCCGGCGAGGGCGATACCCGGATGCCGGCTGCTTCCATCGCCGCGATCTTGTCCTCGGCGCCGCCCTTGCCGCCGGAGATGATCGCGCCGGCATGGCCCATGCGGCGGCCGGGAGGCGCCGTGCGGCCGGCGATGAAGCCGACCATCGGCTTGGACCGCCCGCGCTTGGCTTCGTCCCTGATGAACTGTGCCGCGTCTTCCTCGGCCGAGCCGCCGATCTCGCCGATCATCACGATCGACTCCGTCGCGGGGTCGGCCAGGAAGAGTTCGAGCATGTCGATGAATTCTGTACCCTTGACCGGGTCGCCGCCGATGCCGACCGCCGTGGTCTGGCCGAGCCCCTCGTTCGTGGTCTGGAACACCGCCTCATAGGTCAGCGTGCCCGAACGCGAGACGATGCCGACCGAGCCTCGCTTGAAGATGTTGGCCGGCATGATGCCGATCTTGCTCTCGCCGGCGGTGACGATGCCCGGGCAATTCGGCCCGATCAGCCGCGACTTCGAGCCGGAGAGCATGCGCTTGACCTTGATCATGTCCATCACCGGGATGCCCTCGGTGATGCAGACGATCAGCGGGACCTCGGCGTCGATCGCCTCGCAGATCGCATCGGCCGCGCCCGGCGGCGGCACGTAGACGACGGAAGCCGTGGCGCCGGTCTTCTTCCTTGCCTCGGCGACCGTGTTGAAAACGGGCAGGCCAAGATGGCTCTGGCCCCCCTTGCCAGGCGCGACGCCGCCGACCATGCGCGTGCCGTAGGCGATCGCCTGCTCGGAGTGGAAGGTGCCGTTCTTGCCGGTGAAGCCCTGGCAGATGACCTTGGTGGTCTTGTCGATCAGGATAGCCACGCGTTTCCCCTCTTGCTTATTGGTTTGTTTCTTTCCAGGCCGAGGATCTTCCCGGTCGCTCCCTAGTTCTTGCGCACCGCCGCAACGATCTTCTGGGCGGCATCGTCGAGGTCGTCCGCCGGGATGACGTTGAGCCCGGAGGAGCGGATGATCTGCTTGCCTTCCTCGACATTGGTGCCTTCAAGGCGAACGACCAGCGGGACCTCGAGCCCGACCGTCTTCACCGCCGCGATCACGCCGCGAGCGATGACATCGCACTTCATGATGCCGCCGAAGATGTTGACCAGGATGCCTTTCACATTGGGGTCGGCGGTGATGATCTTGAACGCCGCCGTCACCTTTTCTTCAGAGGCGCCGCCGCCGACGTCGAGGAAGTTCGCAGGGCTTTCGCCGTAGAGCTGGATGATGTCGAGCGTCGCCATGGCGAGGCCGGCGCCGTTGACCATGCAGCCGATCGTGCCGTCGAGCGCGATATAGGCGAGGTCGTGTTTCGACGCCTCGATCTCCTTGCTGTCCTCCTCCGTCTCGTCGCGCAGTCTGTAGACGTCCGGGTGCCGGTAGAGCGCGTTGTCGTCGAAGGAGATCTTGGCATCGAGGCAACGCAGCTTGCCGTCCTTGGTGACGATCAGCGGGTTGATCTCGAGCATCGCCATGTCCTTGGCGATGAAGGCAGCATAGAGCTTGCCCGTCAGGTCCTCGGCTTGCTTGGCGAGGTCGCCGGAAAGGTGCAGCGCTTCGGCGACGGTGCGGCCATGCAGCGGCATGATGCCGGTCGCCGGGTCGACCGAGAAAGTCTTGATCTTCTCCGGCGTGTCGTGGGCGACAGCCTCGATGTCCATGCCGCCTTCGGTCGACACGACGAAGGAGATCCGCGAGGTCTCGCGGTCGACGAGCATGGAGAGATAGAATTCGCGGTCGATCAGCGAGCCATCCTCGATATAGAGGCGATTGACCTGCTTGCCGGCCGGACCGGTCTGGACGGTGACGAGCGTGTGGCCGAGCATCTGCTGGACGAACGCCTTCGCCTCATCCACCGATTTCGCCAGGCGCACGCCGCCCTTCTCGCCGGCTTCGGGCTCCTTGAAAGTGCCCTTGCCGCGGCCGCCGGCATGGATTTGCGACTTGACCACCCAGACCGGGCCGCGCAGCTGCTTCGCCGCGGCCTCGGCATCCGCCGCGGTCAGTACGGGAAATCCGTCCGGGACGGGCACCCCGAATTCCCTCAGCAACCCCTTCGCCTGATATTCATGGATGTTCATCGCGATCTCTCTCGGATTTCGGGGAGAGCGACCGGGCCTTTCCGCGGCGCCGGCCATTCGGAACAGAACCTTGAACGATTGTATGGGGCCGTTCCCTCCTGCCGGATGGGAGCGGTTCGTCACGCGGTGCGTGCAGCCTGCGACGCTGGACGTAAGTCCGGGCGTCGCAGGGAATCGGAGCCTGGCGCTCAGCCCTTGATCAGGCCGGCGGCGCGCGCCCATTTGTACTTGGCGCCGAGCACCTCGACCGGCGTCTCCGTGGTGTACGGATAGGCCACGATGCCATGGTCGTAGAGCTTCTCGCAGGCCTTCTCGACCTCGACGTCGCCGACCAGCGAGGCGACGATCGGCTTGTCGATGCCCTTGGCGCGGGCCTCGGTGACGACCTCGATCATCTTGTCGGCGAAGACCAGCGGCGGGGTCACGATCGTGTGCCAGTAGCCGAGGATGAGCGCATGGATGCGCTCGTCGTTGAGGCCGAGCCGGACCGTGTTCTGGTAGGTCAGCGGCGGCTCGCCGCCGGTGATGTCGACCGGGTTGCCGGCGGCGCCGAAGGGCGGGATGAACTTGCGGAAGGCCGCGTCGAGATCATCCGGCATCTTCATCAGCGTCAGGCCGTTGTCGAAGCAGGCGTCCGAGAGCAGCACGCCGGAGCCACCGGCGCCGGTGATGATCAGGACGTTCTCGCCCTTCGGCGCCGGCAGGACCTGCACGCCGCGGGCATATTCGAGCATGCCGCGCAGCGAGGGGGCGCGGATGACGCCGGACGCCTTGAGGATGTCGTCATAGATCTTGTCGTTGCCGGCGAGCGCGCCGGTGTGCGAGGCGGCGGCCTTGGCGCCGTAGGCGGTGCGCCCGGCCTTGAGCACGATCACCGGCTTCTTCTTCGAGACGCGCTCGGCGACCTCGGAGAAGGCGCGGCCGTCCTTCAGGTCCTCGCAGTGCATCGCGATCACCGAGGTGTTCGGATCCTGCTCGAAGAAGGTCAGCAGATCGTCCTCGTCGAGGTCCGACTTGTTGCCGAGGCCGACGATCGAGGAGACGCCCATCTTGGTCGAGCGGGCAAAACCGATGATCGACATGCCGACGCCGCCGGACTGCGAGGACAGGGCCGCCTTGCCCTTGACGTCGAAGGCCGTGCAGAAGGTCGCGCAGAGGTTCTCGGGCGTATAGTAGAAGCCGTAGATGTTCGGACCCATGATGCGCACGTCGTGCTTGCGCGCGACGGCGAGCAGTTCGTCCTGCAGCGGCTGGTTGTTGGTCTCGGCGAAGCCCGAGGGGATCATCACCGCGCCGGGCACCTTCTTACGGCCGACCTCTTCCATCGCAGCGACGCAAAGATGCGCCGGCACCGCGAAGACCGCGACATCGACCTGGCCGTCATAGTCGAGGATCGACTTGTAGGCCTTGATGCCCTCGATCGTATCGGCCTTCGGATGCACGGGCACGATCGTGCCCTTGTAGCCGCCATTGATCAGGTTCTTCATCACCGAATTGCCGATCTTGCCGGCCTCGTTCGAGGCGCCGATCACCGCCACGGCCTTGGGATGGAAGATGCGGTTCATCGCCTTGACGATCGCGTCCTGGTCAGGGCGGAAGCGTTCCTTGCGCGCCTCGAAATTGCAGACGATGCGGGCATCGACCGCGGTCGCGCCGGATTTCGTCGCGAAGACCGGGTTGAGGTCGAGCTCCTCGATCTCCGGGAAGTCGTCGAGCAGTGCCGAGACCTGGACCAGGATCGAAGCGAGCGCGCCGCGGTCGACCGCTTCGCCGCCACGCACGCCGTCGAGCATCTCCTTGGCCTTGATCGAGCCGATCATGTCGAGCGCCTGCGCTTCGTTGACCGGCGCAAGGCGGAAGGTCAGGTCCTTCAGCACCTCGACGAGCACGCCACCGAGGCCGAAGGCGACGAGCTTGCCGAACGAAGGGTCGGTGATCGCACCGACCAGCGTCTCGGTCGCGCCCGTCGGCAGCATCTGCTGGACCTGGATGCCCTCGATCTTGGCGTCGGCCTTGTATTTCCTGGCATTGGCCAGGATGGTGTCATGGGCGGCGCGGGCTTCCGCATCGCTCTTGACGCCGACGACCACGCCGCCGGCATCGGTCTTGTGCAGGATGTCCGCCGACACGATCTTCATCACGACGGGATAGCCCATGCCGCCCGCCAGCTTCACGGCCTCGTCGGCCGATTTGGCGAGGCCTTCCTTGGGCAGCGGGATATCGTAGGCGTCGCAGACCAGCTTGGCTTCGGGAGCCGTCAGGCTGGTGCGGCCATCGGCCTTGACGCCGTCCAGGACCTTGCGGACCGTCGCCTGGTCGACGTCTGTTTCGCGCGGATTCATCTTGAGGGCTGCCTGGGTCACCATGATGCGCTTCCTCCAGTGGAATTTTATTGTCTTGACCCACCGCCGGGCTGCCCGCGTGCTTCGGGGCATTTTTCCGACTGGGGTTCTTGATTGGTATTTGGCATGCCAATTCATGCCGCTGTCAAGAGGGGAATGTCGACGGGAATTCACTGAACCAGAGAGATGCATTCGGTTCGATCAAGGCGGCAGCTATGAACTGGCATTATGCATGCCAGAGGTTGGCACCTTAGAATCTTTCGGATAACCTCTGGTTATCGCCGCAAGTGCCGGGACAACGGCACAGCGCAGACGGAGCCTCGGCTCCGGTGAGGGAGGAGACGGTTCGGCCGATGAGCGGGCAGCACAATCACAATGTCCATGCCTTCGAGCATCCCGGCCTCGGCCGGAAGCGCGCCCGGTCGACGCCGAAGGGGCGGCAGGTCGAACCGCGCGCGCTGCAGGAAATTGCGGAGCTGCTCGGCGATCGCCCGCGCCGGCGCGACCTCCTGATCGAGCATCTCCATCTGATCCAGGACCGCTACCACCAGATCTCGGCGGCCCATCTGGCGGCGCTCGCCGATGAGATGCGGCTGTCCTTCGCCGAGGTCTTCGAGACCGCGACCTTCTACGCCCATTTCGATATCGTGAAGGAAGGCGAACCCGATCTCCCGCCGCTGACAGTCCGCGTCTGCGACAGCCTGACCTGCGCGATGCATCGCGCGGAAGAGCTGCTCGAAAGCCTGAGCGGTGCCGTCGGCCCATCGGTCCGGGTCATGCGAGCGCCTTGCGTCGGCCTGTGCGACCAGGCTCCCGCGGTGGAGGTCGGTCACCATTTCATCCATGCCGCGACCACGCAGAGCGTCCTTGCCGCGATCGAGGCGGGCGATACCCACCCGCACATGGCCGATTACGTCGACTACGACGCCTATCGGGCCGGCGGCGGCTATGGCCTGCTGGACAGCCTGCGTTCCGGCGAGCGCAGCGTCGAGTCGATCCTGGCCATCCTCGACGATTCCGGCTTGCGCGGTCTTGGTGGTGCCGGTTTCCCGACGGGCCGCAAATGGCGCGCCGTGCTCGGCGAACCGGGGCCGCGCCTGATGGCGGTCAATGGCGACGAGGGCGAGCCCGGCACCTTCAAGGACCGGCATTACCTCAACGCCGATCCGCACCGCTTCCTCGAGGGCACGCTGATCGGCGCCCACGTCGTCCAGGCCACCGACGTCTACATCTATCTGCGCGACGAATACCCGGTGGCCCGCGAGATCCTGGCGCGCGAGATCGCCAAGCTCCCGCCGGGCGGGCCGGCCATGCATCTGCGCCGCGGGGCAGGGGCCTACATCTGCGGCGAGGAATCCTCCTTGCTCGAAAGCATCGAGGGCAAGCGCGGCCTGCCGCGGCACAAGCCACCCTATCCATTCCAGGTCGGGCTCTTCGGCCAGCCGACGCTGATCAACAATGTCGAGACGCTCTACTGGATCCGCGACATCGTCGAGAGGGGCAATGGCTGGTGGAACTCGCATGGCCGCAATGGCCGCACCGGCCTGCGCAGCTATTCGGTCTCGGGCCGGATCAAGGAGCCCGGCGTCAAGCTCGCCCCGGCGGGCGTCACCATCCGCGAGCTGATCGAGGAATTCTGCGGCGGCATGCAGGATGGCCACCGCTTCCACGCCTATCTGCCGGGCGGCGCCTCCGGCGGCATCCTGCCGGCGCGGATGGATGACATCCCGCTCGATTTCGGCACGCTCGAGAAGCATGGCTGCTTCATCGGCTCGGCTGCGGTCGTGGTGCTCTCGGACCAGGACGACATGCGCGCTGCCGCGCTCAACCTGATGCGCTTCTTCGAGGATGAGAGCTGCGGGCAGTGCACGCCCTGCCGCGTCGGCACGCAGAAAGCGGTGATGCTGATGCAGCGCCCGATCTGGAACCAGGATCTGCTCGGTGAACTCTCCCAGGCGATGCGCGATGCCTCGATCTGCGGGCTCGGCCAGGCGGCCTCGAACCCGCTGACCTGCGTGATGCGTTACTTCCCCGAGGAATTCATGACGAGGGATGCTGCGGAATGACCCAGGGCATCAGCTTCGAACTGAACGGCGAGCGCGTCGAAGCCGCCTATGGCGAGACGATCTGGCAGGTGGCGCAGCGCCTCGGCACCGCGATTCCGCATCTGTGCTATTCGCCGGAGCCCGACTACCGGGCCGACGGCAATTGCCGCGCCTGCATGGTCGAGATCGAGGGCGAGCGCGTGCTTGCCGCCTCCTGCATGCGCAAGCCGACCGTCGGCATGAAGGTCCATACCGGGACCGAGCGGGCCGAGAAGGCCCGCAAGATGGTGATGGAACTGCTCGTGGCAGACCAGCCGGCGCGCGAAACCTCGCACGACCCGACCTCGAAATTCTGGAACTGGGCCGAGCGCACCGGCGTCACCGAAAGCCGCTTCCCTGCGCTGGAACGCTGGAGCCCGGACGTCAGCCACACCGCGATGAGCGTCAATCTCGACGCCTGCATCCAGTGCGGGCTCTGCGTGCGGGCCTGCCGCGAGGTCCAGGTCAACGACGTGATCGGCATGGCCTATCGCAGTGCCGGGACCAAGATCGTCTTCGATTTTGACGATCCGATGGGCCAGTCGACCTGCGTCGCCTGCGGCGAATGCGTGCAGGCCTGCCCGACCGGGGCGCTGATGCCTTCGGTCTTCCTCGACGAGAAACAGACGCGCACCGTCTGGCCCGACAGAAAGGTCGATTCGCTCTGCCCCTATTGCGGGGTCGGCTGCCAGGTCAGCTACAACGTCAAGGACGAGGCGATCATCTATGCGGAGGGGCGCGACGGCCCGGCCAATCACAACCGGCTCTGCGTCAAGGGGCGCTTCGGCTTCGATTACATCCACCATCCGCACCGCCTCACCAAGCCGCTGGTGCGGCTGCCGAACATGCCCAAGGATGCGCGCGACCAGGTCGATCCCGCCAATCCCTGGACGCATTTCCGCGAGGCCTCCTGGGAGGAGGCGCTCGATCTCGCAGCGAAGGGGCTGAACCGCGTCCGCGACGGGAAGGGCCGCAAGGCGCTCGCCGGCTTCGGCTCGGCCAAGGGCTCGAACGAGGAGGCCTATCTCTTCCAGAAGCTGGTGCGTACCGGCTTCGGCTCGAACAATGTCGACCACTGCACCAGGCTCTGCCACGCCTCCTCGGTGGCGGCACTGATGGAGGGCGTCAACTCCGGCGCGGTCACGGCGCCCTTCGCGGCGGCGCTCGATGCCGAGCTTATCATCGTCATCGGCGCCAACCCGACCGTGAACCACCCGGTCGCCGCGACCTTCCTCAAGAACGCCGCCAAGAAGGGGGCCAAGCTCGTCATCATGGACCCGCGCCGGCAGTCGCTGTCGCGCCATGCCTGGCAGCACCTCGCCTTCAAGCCAGGCAGCGATGTCGCGATGCTGAACGCGCTGCTGCACACCATCATCACCGAGGGGCTGACCGACGAGCAGTACATCGCCGGCTATACCGAAGGCTATGAACGGCTGAAGGAGAGCATCCAGGCCTTCCCGCCCGAGAAGATGGCCGCGGTCTGCGGCATCCCGGCGGAGACGCTGAAAGAGGTCGCGCGCGCCTATGCCCGTTCGCGCGCCTCGATCATCTTCTGGGGGATGGGCGTCAGCCAGCACATCCACGGCACCGACAATGCTCGCTGCCTGATCGCGCTCGCCATGGTCACCGGCCAAATCGGCCGGCCGGGCACGGGGCTGCATCCGCTGCGTGGCCAGAACAATGTCCAGGGCGCTTCCGATGCCGGCCTGATTCCGATGGTCTATCCAGACTATCAATCGGTCGAGAAAGATGCCGTGCGTGCCATCTTCGAGGATCTCTGGGGCCAGTCGCTCGATCCGAAGCGCGGCCTGACCGTCGTCGAGATCATGAACGCGATCCATGCCGGTGAGATCCGCGGCATGTATATCGAGGGCGAGAACCCGGCGATGTCGGATCCCGACCTCAACCATGCCCGCGAGGCGCTGGCGATGCTCGACCATCTCGTCGTGCAGGACCTGTTCCTGACCGAGACGGCCTTCCACGCCGATGTCGTGCTGCCGGCCTCGGCCTTCGCCGAGAAGGTCGGCACCTTCACCAACACCGACCGGCGCGTCCAGATGGCCCGCCAGGTCGTGCGCCCGCCGGGCGATGCCAGGCAGGACTGGTGGATCATCCAGGAGATCGCCAAGCGGATGGGCTGTGGCTGGCACTATGGCGGCCCGGCCGATGTCTTCGCCGAGATGGCGCTGGTGATGCCGTCCTTCCGCAACATCACCTGGGAGCGGCTGGAGCGGGAAGGAGCCGTGACCTATCCGGTCGACGGGCCCGACCAGCCCGGCAACGAGATCATCTTCGCCCAGGGCTTCCCTACCGAGAGCGGGCGGGCCAGGATCGTGCCGGCCAAGATAGTGGCGCCGGATGAGCTGCCGGACGACGAATATCCGATGGTGCTGTCGACCGGGCGCGTGCTCGAGCACTGGCATACCGGCTCGATGACGCGGCGCGCCGGCGTGCTCGACGATCTCGAGCCGGAGGCGGTGGCGCTGATGTCGCCGCGCGATCTCGGCCGTCTCGGCATCACGCCGGGCGGCTTCGTCAGGCTGGAGACGCGCCGCGGCGCCGTCGCAGTCAAGGTGCGCTCCGACCGCGACGTGCCGCAGAACATGGTGTTCCTGCCGTTCTGCTATGCGGAGGCTGCGGCCAATCTTCTGACCAATCCGGCGCTCGACCCATTCGGCAAGATCCCCGAATTCAAGTTCTGCGCCGTCAGGGCAGCGGCAGTGCCGGCCGAGGAAGCGCTGATCACCGCGGCGGAATAAGGCCTGGCGAGCGGCGCAGTATGGGAGACATCGGGTGGTCCGCAGAGCGCCGCCATCGGCATGATGGACGCACGCTGCGCGGTTCCGGTTGAAACTTGACACCGCCCGGGACGGCCTATCGGTTAGATCGACAGCCCGTTGGCCGAAACATCTCGTCACCCGGGAAGAATAAGGCGGGCCGGGCGTTGCAGCGCTCGGCCCGCCTTGTGCGGCAAATGCAAGATCAGTAGCCCAGCGCAGCCTCCAGCGGCCCCTTCGGCAGCGGCACCAGGAACCAGACCTCGAACATCATGAAGTTGACGATCGCGATGCCGAGCGACACGGCCGCGGCTTTCCAGACCGGGAACTTGCCGAAGAACACCATGAACGCCCCGATATAGATCGCGGCCGAGACATAGATGCCGATATAATTCGTCGCCAGCACGAAGACGACGGCGGGGACGAAGATCGCCGCCATGCGCTTGATGCCCGGAATGGTCGTCGCAATCTTCTCACCGTCCGGCGTGTGCGGCAGGGCCTGGGCCAGATTGACGAGAGAGGCGAGGGCCATCGCCACGACGATGTAGAACGGGAACAGGCCGGGCTGCGGCCCTTCGTTCGGCTTCCAGGCGATACCGAGCCGCAAGCTGTCGGTGATCACGATCGCCGCGACGACCAGGAAGAAGATCGCGACCGCGATGTCCAGGGTGCGATAGCTGACGAGCGGACGTTCTTCGGTTTCTTCGTTGCTGCTCATTGTCTTGCTCCTGGCTGGCTCCCGCTCCCGGCGCCAGCTCCGCGATGGTTGGGCGATCGGAGCGCGATCGCTTGCGCCGCGCTCCGTGCTGTCGGGCTCACTGGGTGGCGAGGAAGCCGGCGTTCTTCATCAGGTCGGAATGCAGCGTCTCGGCACTGGTGAGCCATTTGTCGAACTCAGGACCGCTCATGAAGGTCTGGTTGAAGGCTCCCTTCTCCATGAACTCCTTCCAATCCGGCGTCGCCATCACCTTCTTCAGCAGATCGACATAGAAGGCGACCTGCTCGGGCTTGGTATTCTTGGTGGTGAAGATGCCGCGCAGCATCTGGTACTCGACCGGCAGGCCCGATTCCTTGCAGGTCGGGATGTCGCTCCAGGCTTCCTTCTCGGTGACCTTGGCGGTGTAGGTCGAGCGCTGTGCATCGAAGATGCAGAGCGGGCGCAACTGCCCGGCGCGCCATTGGCCGACGGCCTCGATCGGGTTGTTCACGGTCGAGTCGACATGATTGCCGACGAGCTGCACGGCGACCTGGCCGCCGCCGGCATAGGGCACATAGGTGAACTTCTTGCCGCCGGTCTGCTGCTCGATCGCCGCCGTTACGATCTGGTCTTCCTGCTTCGAGCCGGTACCGCCCATCTTGAAAGCGCGGTCGTCGCCGGCCTTGACCGCGTCGACATAGTCTTTCGTCGTCTTGTAGGGCTTCTCGCTGTTCGTCCAGAGGACGAACTGGTCGAGCGCCAGCATCGCGACCGGCTTCATGTCCTTCCAGTTGAAGGGCGAGCCGGTGCCGAGCGGGGTCGTGAACAGATTCGACAGGGTGATGGCGATCTTGTGCGGATCGTTCGCGCTGGCCTTCATCTCCAGGAAGCCTTCGGCGCCGGCGCCGCCGGCCTTGTTGATCACGATCAGCGGTTGCTTCATCAGATTGTGCTTCTGGACGACGCCCTGGATGAAGCGCGCCATCTGATCGGCCCCGCCGCCAGTGCCGGCCGGGATGACCAGTGTCACGGGCTTGCTCGGCTCCCATTTCTGCTGCGCCAAGGCTGGCGAGGTCAGGCCGGCGCTCGCCGCCAGCGCTACCGCAATTGTCCTGGTCTTCGACACTCCCGTCCGGATCATCACGCTTCCTCCCTTGAGGCGGCTTTGGTGCCGCGTTGGTAAAGTCATGAAGGCGACTATGTTTGCGGGAACCGGCCCGCGCGGCCTCAGGCAGCGCGGGCGACGGCGTGGTTGCTTGAGAGTTTCGCGCGCAGCGCCTGCAGGGCCGGCCAGAAGGCCATCACCAGGCCGAGCGTCATGATCCCGCCGCAGAGCCAGTTCGACCAGAACACGCCGACATTGCCCTGCGAGACCAGCATGGCCTGGCGGAAGGAGCTCTCGGCCTGGTCGCCGAGCACGAGCGCCAGCACGAGCGGCGGCAGCGGGTAGCGCAGCTTGTTGAAGAGATAGCCGAGCACGCCGAAGACCAGCATCATCCAGACGTCGAACATCGCGTTGTTCACGGTGTAGGCACCGATGGCGCAGACGAAGACGATGGCGGGCGCGATGATCGAGAACGGCACACGCAGGATCGCTGCGAAGAAGGGCACGCAGGTCAGCACCATGATCAGGCCGACGACGTTGCCGAGATACATCGAGGCGATCAGGCCCCAGACGAAGTCCTTCTGCTCGACGAAGAGCAGCGGACCGGGCTGCAGGCCCCAGATCAGCAAGCCGCCGAGCAGCACTGCCGCGGTCGGCGAGCCCGGGATGCCGAGCGTCAGCATCGGTAGCAGCGCGGCGGTGCCCGCGGCGTGGGCGGCGGTCTCCGGCGCCACCACGCCCTCGAGCTCGCCCTTGCCGAAATTGTCGCTCCGCTTCGAGAGGCGCTTGGCGATGCCATAGCCCATGAAGGAGGCCGGTGTCGCGCCACCCGGGGTGATGCCCATCCAGCAGCCGACGATGCAGCTGCGGAGGAAGGTCAGCCACATCCTGGGCAGCTGCTTCCAGGTGCGGATGACCGCATCCATCCGCAGCTTGGCGGCGGCGCCGTTGAATTTCAGCCCGTCCTCCATCGAGCAGAGGATCTCGCCGATGCCGAACAGGCCGATGACGGCGACGAGGAACTTGAAGCCGTTCAGCAGCTCGTCTTGCCCGAATGTCATCCGGAGCGTGCCGGTGACGCCGTCCAGGCCGACGGAGGCGAGCGCGAAGCCGAGGCACATCGAGGCGATCGTCTTGAACGGCGAGCCTCGGCCCATGCCGATGAAACTGGCGAAGGTGAGGAACTGCACCGCGAAGAACTCGGCAGGACCGAACTTCAAGGCGAATTTCGCGACCACCGGTGCGAGGAAGGTGATCAGGCAGACGGCGAAGATCGCGCCGACGAAGGAGGCCGTGAAGGCGCCGACCAACGCCTCGTCGGCCTTGCCGTTCTGCGCCATCGGATGCCCGTCGAAGGTCGTCGCCACCGACCAGGGCTCGCCGGGAATATTGAAGAGGATCGAGGTGATGGCGCCACCGAACAGCGCGCCCCAGTAGATGCTGGTCAACAGGATGATCGCCGAGGTCGGCGGCATGGTGAAGGTCAGAGGCAGGAGAATGGCAACGCCATTCGCACCGCCGAGCCCGGGCAGAACGCCGATGACGACACCAAGCGTGATGCCGATGACCATGAGCAGGATGTGGTAGGCGCTGAGAGCAACGGCGAATCCGCCGAACAGGGCGTTCAGTTCATCCATAGCGCTTCGTCCCCATAAAATGGCCTTGTTCAGGGACCGCGCAATGACCAACGCAGAGCTGACTGGCCTTGTTTGAGTTAGCCTAGGATGAAACTTCGTGGCATGCAATATGCCATATTTGGATGCGCTGCAGCATAATAATTGCCGGGTTTCGGCCGTTGCGTCACCATTTCTTTCGTTATATGGTATGCCAGAAACCACCGCCCTGTGACGCGTACTGCGGACGGGCGGATATCGAGCAAGGCAGAACGGAAATCGACGTCGCAATGATCAAGGCACAGCTTGAAATTCAGCCGATCGAGGAGGTTCAGAGCCTCAAGAGCCGTACCTACGAGGCGCTGAAGGTCGCGATCGGGGCGATGAAGATCTATGACGCGGGTGCCGAGCTTCGGCTCGACGAGCGTGCGCTGTCGCTTCAGTTCGGTGTCAGCCGCACGCCGCTGCGCGAGGCCCTCGCCCAGCTCGAGCAGGAGGGGCTGGTCAGGATTGCACCGCGCCGCGGCATCTTCATCGTGCGCAAGACCAAGGCCGAGATTCTTGAGATGATCACGGTCTGGGCCGCGCTCGAGAGCATGGCGGCGCGGCTTGCCACAGAAGTCGCTTCCGATGCCGACATCGCCGGGCTGCACGGTCTCGTCGACACCTTCGACAGCGCCGATATCGAAGAGCATCTTGGCGAATACTCTGACGCCAATATCCGCTTCCACGCGGCGATCGTCGCGCTTTCCGGCTGCAAGCTCATCACCGAGATCACCACCGGATTGTTCACGCATGTGCGTGCCATCCGCCAGCGCACGATCTTCGAGAGAGACCGGGCCCGCCGCTCCATCGTCGATCACAAGGAGATCGTCGAGGCGCTGGAAACGCGCAATGGCGAGCGTGCCGAGCGGCTCGTCCGCGAGCACACGCTCAAGCTGAGGCAACACGTCGAACAATTCGTCCAGCTCGACTGAGCAGGGCCAAGGCCAACAGCAAAAATCACCATAAGAAACAATCGACTAGGGAGAAAGCGGGATGTCCGCAGTCGTACAAAGCATCTCTTCTGCCGCGCCCGAAGCGGAGCGCGAACTGACCGACGGCTTCAACCTCATCATCGATGCGCTGAAGCTCAACGGTCTCGACACGATCTATGGCGTGCCGGGGATTCCGATCACCGATTTCGGCCGCATGGCCCAGGCAGCGGGCATTCGCGTGCTCTCGTTCCGCCACGAGCAGAACGCCGGCTATGCCGCCTCGATCGCCGGCTTCCTCACGAAGAAACCCGGTATCTGCCTCACCGTTTCGGCGCCGGGCTTCCTCAACGGCCTGACCGCGCTCGCGCATGCGACCACGAACTGCTTCCCGATGATCCTGATCTCAGGCTCGTCGGAGCGCGAGATCGTCGACCTGCAGCAGGGCGATTACGAGGAAATGGACCAGCTCGCCGTCGCCAAGCCGCTGTGCAAGGCGGCGTTCCGCGTCCTGCACGCGCAGGACATCGGCATCGGGCTGGCACGTGCGATCCGCGCCGCGGTCTCCGGCCGGCCCGGCGGCGTCTACCTCGATCTGCCGGCCAAGCTGTTCGGCCAGGTGATGGACGCCGAGGAAGGCCGCAAGTCGCTGGTCAAGGTCATCGACGCTGCGCCGGCGCAGCTTCCGGCTCCGGACTCGATCCAGCGAGCGCTCGACGTGCTGAAGGGCGCCAAGCGGCCGCTGATCATTCTCGGCAAGGGTGCCGCCTATGCCCAGGCCGATGACGCGATCCGCCAGTTCGTGGAGAAGAGCGGCATTCCGTTCCTGCCGATGAGCATGGCCAAGGGCCTGTTGCCGGATCTCCACCCGCAATGCGCCGGCGCTGCGCGCTCGACGGTGCTGAAGGATTCCGACGTCGTCATGCTGATCGGCGCGCGGCTCAACTGGCTCCTGTCGCACGGCAAGGGCAAGAGCTGGGGCGACGCACCAAAGCAGTTCATCCAGATCGACATCGAGCCGAAGGAGATGGACTCCAATGTCGAGATCGTCGCGCCTGTGGTCGGCGATATCGGCTCCTGCGTCTCGGCCCTGCTGGACGGCATGGGCGGGGCCTGGCCGGTGCCGCCGGCTGACTGGACAACGGCGGTCGCCAAGAAGCGCGATGAGAACGTCGCCAAGATGGCGCCGCGCCTGATGAACAACAACGTGCCGATGGATTATCACGGCGCGCTCGGCGTGCTGCGCACGGTCATCGCGGAGCGGCCTGACGCCATCCTGATCAATGAAGGCGCCAACACGCTCGATCTCGCCCGCGGCGTCATCGACATGCATCAGCCGCGCAAGCGCCTCGACGTCGGCACCTGGGGCGTGATGGGCATCGGCATGGGCTATGCCATCGCCGCCGCTGTCGAGACCGGCAAGCCCGTGCTCGCCGTCGAGGGCGACTCGGCCTTCGGCTTCTCCGGCATGGAGGTGGAGACGATCTGCCGGTACGACCTGCCGGTCTGCGTCGTCATCTTCAACAATAACGGCATCTATCGCGGCACCGACGTCAACAGCGCCGGCGACGATCCGGCGACGACCGTGTTCGTCAAGGATGCGCGCTACGACCGCATGATGGAGGCGTTCGGCGGCGTCGGCGTCAACGCGACCTCGCCCGACGAGCTGAAGCGTGCCGTCAACGCGGCGATGGATAGCCGCAAGCCGACTTTGATCAACGCGGTGATCGATCCGACCGCCGGCAGCGAAAGCGGTCGCATCGGCAATCTCAATCCGCAAAGCGCACTCAAGAAGAAGTAAGGGAGGATTCAATGAAAGCGCTCGAAGGCGTCAAGGTTCTCGACTTCACCCATGTCCAGTCGGGGCCGACCTGCACGCAGCTCCTCGCCTGGTTCGGCGCCGACGTGATCAAGGTCGAGCGTCCGGGGACCGGCGACATCACGCGCGGCCAGCTCTGCGACGTGCCGGATGCCGACAGCCTCTATTTCACGATGCTGAACCATAACAAGCGTTCGATCACGCTCGACACCAAGAATCCGAGGGGCATGGAAGTGCTCTGGGAGATGGTGAAGGTCTGCGATGTCATGGTCGAGAATTTCGCCCCCGGCGTGCTCGACCGCATGGGCCTGACCTGGGCGAAGGTCCATGAGGTCAACCCGCGCATGATCGTCGCCTCGATCAAGGGCTTCGGCGCGGGGCCCTACGAGGACTGCAAGGTCTACGAGAACGTCGCGCAATGCGCCGGCGGGGCCGCCTCGACCACCGGCTTCCGCGACGGCGTGCCGCTCGTTACCGGCGCCCAGATCGGCGATTCCGGCACCGGCCTGCACCTGGCGCTCGGGATCGTCACGGCGCTCTACCACCGCACCCATTCCGGCCTCGGCCAGAAGGTCGATTGTGCGATGCAGGACGGCGTGCTCAACCTTTGTCGGGTCAAGCTGCGCGACCAGCAGCGTCTCGGCCACGGCCCCTTGAAGGAGTACAGCCAGTTCGGCGAGGGCTTGCCCTTCGGCGACGCCGTGCCGCGCGCGGGCAACGACTCCGGCGGTGGCCAGCCTGGCCGCATCCTGAAGTGCAAGGGTTGGGAGACCGATCCGAACGCCTACATCTACTTCATCACCCAGGCACCGGTCTGGGAGAAGATCTGCGACGTCATCGGCGAGCCGGGCTGGAAGACCGATCCGAACTACGCCAAGCCGCCGGCGCGCCTGCCCAGGCTGAACGAGATCTTCGGGCGGATCGAAGAGTGGACCATGACGAAGACCAAGTTCGAGGCCATGGACATCCTCAACGAATACGACATCCCCTGCGGGCCGATCCTCTCGATGAGGGAGATCGCCGAGGAGAAGTCGCTGCGCGAGACCGGCACCGTGGTCGAGGTCGACCATCCCAAGCGCGGCAAGTACCTGTCGGTCGGCAACCCGATCAAGCTGTCCAACAGCCCGTCCGAAGTCAGGCGTTCGCCGCTCCTTGGCGAGCATACCGAGGAAGTGCTTCGCGACGTGCTGAAGTTCGATGAGGGTCGCATCGCGGCAATCACCGAATCGGGCGCTACCGGTGCCGTGACGCGGGCGGCGGCAGAATAGTTTCTCAGAGCGTTCGGTGACCTGTTGGGGTGGCGCCTCGGCCAGGGGCGCCACCCATTTTCGTGCGGGTCAGAACCTCATCTCGACGCGTCCCTTGAGGGCGTGGTCTCTGGAGCGCTCGCCGATGGCGGCGGAGTAGGTCAGGCCGAGGGCGGTGGCCTGCGAGATGCGCCAGTCGAGCCCGGCTTCGGCAATGAGCGCCTCGCGGTCGATCCTGGCGGCGAAGACCGTG
>JAAEQB010000054.1 GCA_024231975.1 Allobosea sp. | reverse complement strand
TCCAGCGCGCGGCGCAGGGTGCCTCACCGCACCCAGCGCCGCGTTGCCGCTTAAAAATCTTACCGCGGGGCGGAGCAGCCCGGTAGCTCGTCAGGCTCATAACCTGAAGGTCGTCAGTTCAAATCTGGCCCCCGCAACCAAATATCCGCACAATACAACAAAGCCCCGCGCCACAAACGACGCGGGGCTTTTGTTGTTGAATCGCTAGTATCTGCCTTCGATGAAATCCTGCTCGATCCGGGCTTTCCGCTGTGCCTGGACAAGGCGGTGCTCGGGGCTAGCTACGTTTCCTGGCCATCGAGCTCGGCGAGAAACTCAGTGAGGCACGCCAACGTGCTCAGCGTCCCCTGGTCCTTTATCTTTTCTGTCGCAGTTCTCACTCTCACGCGAGAAGCTGCCGCCGGCTCTGTTCGGTAGAGCTTCTGTTCGACGTCACTGAGCTCAGCTGACCTGACTAACGTGGCCATACCTCTGCTAAGCTCTCGCGCGGGGAAATCTAGGAAGCCCGCGAGCTGCATCAGCAACTGAGAGCTGGCATGGCTCCGGCCACGCTCATAGCTGACATACTGCTCTTCGCTGACATGGAGGGCGCGCGCTACCTCGGCCCGCTTCAATCGCGATGCAAGCCGAAGACGCCGCATTCGGTCGCCTACGATACGCTTGAAGTCAGCCCGCCAATCGCGATCCATCGACACCCCCTCGATCTCGCTCCTCTAGCGTGCATTGCTGCGCAAGATACAGTCAAGGGCTGTAATTGGACAGCTTCGCACCAACACCCGGCGCGCAAGGTCGGCATTGTGAGCGCCGCGGCCGAGATAGGCGTCATCCTGCTGCCGCCTATCGACAGGGGTTGCAGCGTACTACTCTGCCAACCAGCTTGACCGACACGGTAGAGGATGCGTGCCATGGCCACCAAGACAGCCGGAAAGATCCATATCGGCATTGGCGGCTGGGTGTTCGAGCCTTGGCGCGGTGTCTTCTATCCCGACAAGCTCTCGCAGAAGCGCGAGCTCGAATATGCATCGAGCAAGCTGACCTCGATCGAGATCAACGGCACCTATTATGGTTCGCAGAAGCCGGAAAGCTTCGCGAAATGGCGGGCGGAGACGCCCGATGGCTTCGTCTTCGCGCTGAAGGGCTCGCGTTTCTGCACCAATCGTCGCGTCCTGGCTGAAGCAGGCCCCTCGGTCGAGAAATTCGTGACCTCTGGCCTCAGCGAGCTCAAGGAGAAGCTTGGCCCGATCAACTGGCAGTTCATGGCAACCAAGGCCTTCGACCCGGCCGATTTCGAAGCCTTCCTGAAGCTGCTGCCGAAGGAGGTGGATGGCGTTACGCTGCGCCATGCGGTCGAGGTGCGCCATCCCAGCTTCCGCGCGCCGGATTTCGTCGCGCTGCTGCGCGAGTACGGCGTCGCGGCGATCATCTCGGGCGATTCCGATTTCCCGCAGATCGCCGACGTCACCGCGCCCTTCGTCTATGCGCGGATCATGGGCACCAAGGAGGCGGAGGAGCAGGGTTATCCGGCGAAACAGCTCGACGCCTGGGCCGGGCGCGCCGAGGACTGGGCCAAGGGCGGTGCGCCGGCGGATCTGGAGCTGGTCGCGCCTGGGGCGGAAAAGACGCCACGCGACGTCTTCCTCTATGTCATCAGTGGCGACAAGGTTCGCAATCCGGCCGCGGCGATGGCGCTGATCGAGCGCGCCGGCCGCTGAGGCCTACTGCGCGGCCTCCCG
Organism: Allobosea sp.; assembly: GCA_024231975.1. Taxonomy (GTDB): domain Bacteria; phylum Pseudomonadota; class Alphaproteobacteria; order Rhizobiales; family Beijerinckiaceae; genus Allobosea. The sequence continues at coordinate 20,510 of JAAEQB010000054.1, read as the reverse complement.
GGCCGCGGGTTCCTGGCAGACATCGACCCATTCTGCGTTCGTCAGCGCGGCCATCCGCTCGGGGGCGATGCGGACCATGCTGCGAGTCGAGCCGGCTGCCGGTAGGACGATGTCGAACACCTTGAGCGAGACGTCGCAATAGATCGGCAGCGGCTCTGCCAGGCCGAATGGGCAGACGCCACCGACCGGATGGCCGGTGATGGCGACGACTTCGTCGAGGTCAAGCATCCGCGGCTTGAAGCCGAACGCAGCCTTGGCTTTCCGGTTGTCGAGGCGCGCGTCGCCGCGGGCGACGAGCAGGACGACACGCTCACCCAATCGCAGCGACAGCGTCTTGGCGATGCGGGCCGGTTCTACCCCGAAGGCTTCGGCTGCGAGCTGGACCGTCGCGCTGCTGCCTTCGGTGAGCTCGACTTCGATATCGGGAGCATGCTGCGCGAAGAAGGCGCGGACGGATTCGAGGCTCACGAAACTTTCCTTCCGAAGCGCCACCAGATCAGGGATGCCACCAGCGCCGGCACGCCGAAGACGACGAGCAGGATCGGGGCTTCCTGCAGGAAGCTATAGCCGGCCCGGGTGATGCCGACGACCAGATTGATCACCGAGACGACGAACCAGAGCGGAATGAACAGTTTCATCGCATAGACGATCGGATGGCGCCCAGCTGTGTTCAGCCGCGGCGCGATCAGCAGCAGGATGCCGAGCAGGGCAAAGCCTGCGGCGATGACCTTGACGGTGTGCATGTCACAGTTCCTTGGGGCGCAGCGACAAGGTTTCCCAGGCTGCGACGATGATCAGGATCGCGGTCGCACTTGTGCTGAAACCGAGCGGCGGCAGGCTGCCGGCCAGCGGCGTGAGCAAAGCGAGCAGGCCGAGCCCGATCAGATGAGACAGCGGATACCAGCCGGCGGTGACCTTTTTGAAGAACAGGTTGCCGAGAAGGTAGAGCGCCGGACCGGCGATGATTGCGATCGCCGCTTTCATCTCGGTATGGCCGCCGGGATGGGCAAGCACGAGCTCGTCACCGACCGCGACCAGGATGATGCCGGCGACGAGCAGCAGATGGATATAGGTGTAGGCGATGCGGGCCAGCCGGCCAGGATCGCTTGAGCGCGCGATCTGCTCGCTGGCGCGCTCGGCGCCGATGTTGAAATAGATCCACCACATCGCCACCGAGCTGAGGAAGCTGTTGGCGAAGGCGAGCACGATGACCGGGGTCATCGCCAGCTTGGCGAACGTCGCGCCGGTGACGAGCACGGATTCGCCGAGCGCGATGATGACGAACAGGGCGCAGCGCTCGGAGAAATGGCCGCCCTCGATGGTCCAGTCGGCGGTGGTCGAGCGGCCGAGGCCGGGAACATAGAAGCCGAGCGAGGGCGAGACGTATTCGAGGGCGAGGGCCAGCGCCCAGAAGGCGAAGCGGCTATTGCCCTCGGCGAGGCCGCCGGCGATCCAGAAGATGCCGGAGAGGACGAGCCAGGCAGTAATGCGCTGGAAATTGCGATAGTTTCCGGGGCTGTGCGGCTTCAGGCTCAGCATGGTGAAGAGCGAGCGGCCGATCTGCATCGCCGCATAGGCACCAGCGAAGATCAGGCCCTTCTCGCCGAAGGCCTCGGGCAGCGAGGTCGAGAGCAGGAGCCCGGCGAACATCAGCGCGAACAGCATCAGCCGGACGGCGATATGGTCGGGATCGAGCCAGTTGGTCACCCAGCTCGTATAGATCCAGACCCACCAGACTGCACCGAGCAGCAACGCCGCCTGGGCGAGTCCGAGTGCCGAGAAATGCTCGAGCAGCGTGTGCGAGATCTGGGTGATCGCGAAGACGAAGACCAGGTCGAAGAAGAGCTCGACGAAGCTGACCTTGTTGTGCGTGTGCTCCGCGCGCGGGCGCAGCACATGTCGTCTGGCGCTGTTGCCGCTCATCCCGCCTCCGCGCGCTCGATTCTGCAAAACTCTAGAGCAAGATCAGAGGAGGCGGGAAGGCGGCCTGGCCGGTCTCAGTGCCGGAAATGGCGATGGCCGGTGAAGACCATGGCGAGGCCGGCCTCGTCGGCTGCCCTGATCACCTCGTCGTCGCGCATCGAGCCGCCGGGCTGGATCACCGCGGTGGCGCCGGCCTCGGCCGCGGCGAGCAGGCCGTCGGCGAAGGGGAAGAAGGCATCGGAGGCGACGACCGCGCCCTTGGCCAGGCTCTCCGGCACGCCGGCGGCCTTGGCGGCTTCGCCCGCCTTCCAGGCGGCGATGCGCGAGGAATCGACGCGGCTCATCTGGCCAGCGCCGACGCCGACCGTGGCGAGGCCCTTGGCATAGACGATGGCGTTCGACTTGACGTGCTTGGCGACGCGGAAGGCAAAGCGCAGATCGGCGAGCTCGGCCTCGCTCGGCTGGCGCTTGGTCACGACCTTGAGCTCCATGTCGTCGACGACGGCGTTGTCGCGCGCCTGGGCCAGGAAGCCGCCGGCGACGGTCCGCAAGCTGAGGCCCGCTTTGCGGACATCCGGCAGGCCGCCGGTCAGCAGCAGGCGCAGGTTCTTCTTGGCGGCGACCAGTGCGATCGCCTCCTCGTCCGCCTCGGGGGCGATGATCACCTCGGTGAAGATCTCGACGATCTTCCTTGCAGACTCGGCGTCGAGCTTGCGGTTCAGCGCAACGATGCCGCCGAAGGCCGAGACGGGATCGCAGGCGAGGGCACGCTCATAGGCTTCGAGCAGCGAGGCGCCCTCGGCGACGCCGCAGGGATTGGCGTGCTTGACGATGACGCAGGCGGCGGTGCGGGCCGGGTCGAACTCGGCGACGCATTCGAAGGCGGCGTCAGTGTCGTTGATGTTGTTGTAGGAGAGCTGCTTGCCCTGGACCTGGCGAGCGGTGGCGACGCCCGGGCGCTGCTCCGGCGTGCGGTAGAAGGCGGCCCATTGATGCGGGTTCTCACCATAGCGCATGGTCTCGGCGAGGCTGCCGCCCAGCGCGCGGAAGGCCGGCGAGGTATCGCCGAGTTCGTTCGCAAACCAGTTCGAGATCGCCGCGTCATAGGCGGCGGTGCGCGAATAGGCCTTCTGCGCCAGCTTGCGGCGGAGCGTCAGCGTGGTCGCGCCCTTATGCGTCTCGAGATCGGCCAGCACGGAGGCGTAGTCGGCGGCCTCGACCACGACGGCGACGTCATTGTGGTTCTTGGCGGCGGCGCGGATCATCGCCGGACCGCCGATGTCGATGTTCTCGATGCAGTCGTCATAGGGCTTGCCGGCGGCGACGGTCGCCTCGAACGGGTAGAGGTTGACGACGAGCAGGTCGATCGGCGCGATGCCGTGGCCGAGCATCGAGGCCTGGTGCTCGGGATGCGAGCGGATGGCGAGCAGGCCGCCATGCACCTTGGGATGCAGTGTCTTGACGCGGCCGTCCATCATCTCCGGGAAGCCGGTGAGGTCGGAGACGTCAGTGACGGCAAGGCCGGCCTCGGCGATCGCCTTGGCAGTGCCGCCGGTCGAGACCAGGGCGATGCCCATGCGGGAGAGGGCGCGGGCGAAATCGATCAGCCCGGTCTTGTCGGAAACGGAAAGCAGCGCGCGTTCGACGCGGCGGAGTTCGTTCGGCATGGGAAGATCAGGTCCGGGGTTGATGAGCGCGAAACGCAAGAAAAGCTTGCGCGCGCCCTATCACGCCCGGGCTTTGCTGCAAAGCACAAGACACCGCAGCCTTGCCCTGCGGCGAGGTCAGAGCGGCAGATCGGGCTCGGCTTCGGCCTGTTCCTGACGGGCTTCCTCGGCCCTGGTCCTGCGCTGCGCTGGCGTCCCGAGGCGGGCGAAGCGCCAGATGAGCTGCGGCGTCGCCACGGCGTCGAATTCGACGACGAGCTGCGCTGTCTTGTGGCGGCCATCGGCGGCGGCGAAGAAGATGCTTTCTTCCAGCCCGACCCTGAGGCCGGAGGCCTCGAACGCCCAGATTTCGCCCGAAGGCAGCGCGAGCAGCGCGCCCTCGCCGTCGCGGATCAGGCTCGGCTTGACGTTGGGGTGCAAATGGAAGCGCGCGGCGGCCGGCAGGCTCGCCAGCGCGGTGGGCGGGCTCAGTGCATCCTCGCCCACGAGTTCGCTGCCGTTACGCGACAGCAGCAGGCGGCGGGTATGGACGGTGCCGAAGGGGCGCCGGTAGCCGTCATGGCTGGCGACCCATTCATGCCCGTCCTCCCCGTCCTGGCGGGCGACGCGGACATCGGCCGGGCCGGCGGTGATCCGCCGTTCGCCCAGCACCAGACCAAACACGGCGCTGGAACGGTCGTCCAAGGTCACGGTCGAATGGGCGGCGGTGGCACGGGCGGCGAGCCTGAGCTCGGGTGTGCCGAAGCGACTGGCGCCGCAATTCACCACGATGCGCTGTGACCCCGTCGACAATTCGAAGGAGAGGCAGCCGGCATGGGCCTCGATCGAGTTGGCGCCGCGCGGCGGCGGCCCGGCCTCGACGACGACGATGCTGGTGCCGGCGCTGAGCCGGTCATAGCCGGAATAAGCGGCATGCTCGATCGGCCGGGCGCGGACGTCGTCATAGGCGGCGAGCGTCGCCATCAAATCGGGCGGCGTCGCGTTCATGCCGTTGAACAGAGCGAGCGCGCCGTCGCCATGCCGGAACAGCTTGAGATGCGGCATCATCCGGTCGATCGCCATGATGACGGCGCGGGGCGGCTCCAGCCCGCGTGCGGTGAAGGTTTCGCGCAGCGGCAGCAGATCGAGCAGGAGATCGATGAGGATGCGGGGATTGCGACTGAGATGGCCACCATCGGGCAGGATCTGCTGTTCCAGCTCGTCGGAGAGCGCGATCTCGTAGCGGCGCAGCCGCCGCTCCTGGCCGTCGAGGCAGATCGCGGCGAAACAGATCGCGATCAGGCATTGCAGCCGCGCCGCACCTTCGACGGCACCGGCGAGCGCGAGCTGCAGTCGCTCGGTCGTCTGCGCGACATGGCGGATGAAGCGCTCGTAGAAGGCATGGTCGGCGCCTTCGAGCAGGAGCGGCGAATGCGATAGGAACGACATCAGCCGGCGGGCGATCACGGCGGGGCGGCGGGCGATCTCGTCGCGGTCATGCCGGCGGGCGATGAACTCGTCGACGAGGGCGCGGGCATTGGCGCGAGCGATGGCGGTGTCGGCGGCCCGCAGGTGACGCAGCCAGACGAAGCCGTGCAGCGCCTCGGCCCAGGCTTCGCTCGGCGGTGCGACCAGGAAGGGCGATTCGCCATGGCAATTCACGGTGCGGCCAGCGAGGGCGAAATAGCCGGCGTAGATATCGCTCGCCGTGATCGGGTCGGCGGTGCGCAGATCGTGCGGGGCAAAGAGCAGGCGGCTGGCGCGCAGGCGGCCGAAGGGCCAGAGCGCACGTTTGGCACCAGCAACCTGGCCGCGCGTACGTCGCGCCGCCCTGCCGATGGCTGCCCGTGCAAGGCCTCCGCGCTCCGACCAGCCGTTCAATGAATCCCGCTGCCTCGCCGTCCCACCGCCTCCCTGCGAAGGCGAATCCCCGATCGAGTCATGATCTTATCAGGCGACAAGCGTAAAATCCCGCCCATCCTGAGAGGCGAGGCGTTTCGCCGGCGAGCTGGTGCGGCAGCGTGCGCAACTCCCCTTGCGGCGTCAGCGCATCGGCCTGGTCGCCGATCTCCTCAGGCTTGATCTGATCGCGGGTGAAGCTGGTGTTGCGCGCCAGGAAAGCCTCGATCTGCGCCTCGCCTTCCGCACGCTCCAACGAGCAGGTGCAGTAGATCAGGCGCCCGCTTGGCTTGGTCAGCCGCGCCGCCTGGTCGAGAAGTCGCGCCTGCAAGGCGGCGAGCTTGTCGACATCCTCGGGTCGTTTGGTCCAGGCGACGTCGGGATGGCGTCGGATCGTGCCTGTGGCACTGCAGGGCGCGTCGAGCAGTACGGCGTCGAAGGGCTCGGCCTCGAAGGCCGCGACATCGGCGGTGACGACCTCGGCGCTCAGCCCGAGCCGTTCGAGATTGGCCTTGAGCCGGCGCAGGCGCGGGCCGGAGCGGTCGACCGCGACGACCTCAGCACCTGCTTGCGCGAGCTGGACGGTCTTGCCGCCGGGGGCGGCGCAGAGATCGGCGACGCGCTCGCCGGGCCGGACGTTGAGGAGCCGGGCGGGAAGGGCGGCGGCGGCGTCCTGCACCCACCACTCTCCTTCGGCGAAGCCCGGCAGGCCGGTGACCGCCTCGCGCCCGCGCAGGCGTACCGAGCCGGTCGGCAGGACGATGCCGTCGAGCTTGGCGGCCCAGCCGGCCGGATCGGATTTGACGGTGAGGTCGAGCGGCGGTTCCTCGGCATGCGCGGCGGCGATCGCCTCGGCGACCTCGGGGCCATAGGTCTGCGTCCAGCTCTCGCGCAGCCAATCCGGGGTATCGGTCAGCGGATCGAGATCGGCGAGGATCGCCTCGCGCTCGCGCGCCAGCCGCCGCAGCACGGCATTACCGAGCGAGGCGTAGCGCGAGGAGCGGGCATCCTCATGCAACTGGCGGATGGCAAGATCGACCGAAGCGTGATCGGGCACGTCGAGGAAGAGCAACTGCGCGGCGGCGGCGACCATGATCGGCTCGAACGGGCCGGATTTGCGCGGGCTGCCGCGCTCCAGCCGGGCGTCGATCACCGCGCGGATCGTGCCGAGGCGGCGGAAAGCGACAGTCGCGATCGCACGCGCCAGCCCGGCATCGGCCGGCTCCAGCCCGGCGGTCTGCGCCATCCGTTCGAAGGTCTCGTCCAGCGCCGTGCCGGCCCGGAGCACCTCGTCGATCAGCGTGGTCGCGAGGCGGCGTGCGGCGAGACCGGGGACATCGTCGCTATAGGAGTGGCTCTGCACCTTCGCCATCTCAGCCCCAGGGTCCGGGCTCACGGCCGCCAGCGAAGGGGTTCTGAGCTGCGCCGCGCGTAAACCCGCCGCGGCTCGCGCCGACCCCCATGGCGCGAGCCTGTTCCATCAGCGCGGCGATGCGGTTGCCGGTGTCGGGGTGGGTCGAGAACAGTGAATCCATGCCGCGGCCTGAGAGCGGGTTGATGATGAACATGTGCGCCGTAGCAGGCTTCGCCTCGGCCGTCTCGTTCGGGATGTGGGAAACGCCGCCGGCGATCTTGGCGAGTGCGTCGGCGAGCGCCACCGGATTGCCGCAGATCTCGCCGCCGATCCGGTCGGCCTCGTATTCGCGCGAGCGCGAGATCGCCATCTGGACGATGCTCGCGGCCAGCGGAGCGAGGATCATCAGGGCGATCTGGACGATGGCATTGGGGCGATTGTCGCGCGAGCCGAAGAACATGCCGAAGGAAGCGAGGGTCGAGATTGCGCCGGCCATGGTGGCGCTGATCGTCATGGTCAGCGTGTCGTGGTTCTTGATGTGGGCGAGCTCGTGCGCCATCACGCCGGCGAGCTCGTCATAGCTGAGCGTACGGATGATGCCGGTGGTCGCGGCGACGGCGGCATTCTGCGGATTACGGCCGGTGGCGAAGGCATTCGGCTGGTCCTCCTGGATGATGTAGACGCGCGGCATCGGCATGTTCGCGCGCTGGGCGAGGTCTCGGACCATGCCGTAGAGCTCGGGCGCGGTCGCAGCGTCGACCTGCTGGGCGTTGTAGGCGGACAGCGCCAGCCTGTCCGAGTTCCAGTAGCTGAACAGGTTGGTCGCGACCGCGATGCCAAGCGCGATCAGCATGCCGCCGGCGCCGGCGAGCAGATAGCCGACCACGCCGAACAGCGCGGTGAGCGCCGCCATCAGCATGCCGGTACGGACATAGTTCATGCAGAAACCCCTTTTTGCGTCGCTGCCCAGCACGGAAAGGCTCGCCGGAACGCGGTTTCGTCCCTATGTGGTGGGGGCGATGCCGATCCTGCAAGAGAATGGCCGATCATGAGCGCGCAGACGAAGACGGATAAAGCGCCAGCAAAGGAATTGTCGCCGGCGGCGCAGCGGGCGCTGGCGGAGGCGCAGGCACGTCGTGCGGCGATCGACGCCAAGGCGGCCGAGCTCGGCCAGCAGAAGGAAATCGACGGCCGCGGCGGGCTCGAGCCCGTGCGCTATGACGACTGGGAAGTGAAGGGCATCGCCAGCGATTTTTGAGCTGGCGGATACGCGGCGCCCGAAGGCGCCGCGGAATGGAGCGCTGCTCAGGCCGCCCGTGCTCGCCGCGCCGGCACTGCCGCCTCCTGCCCCTCCGCGGTGCGGAAAGTGCTGACGAGGCGATTGAGACGCTCGATCTGATCGAGCAGGGAACGTGCCGAAGCCGCGCTTTCCTCGGCCAGAGCGGCGTTGCTCTGGGTCATCTCGTCCATATGGCTGACGGTGCGTGCCATCTCGTCGATACCGTTGGCCTGCTCGCCGGCGGCGGCGGCGATCTCGTTGACGGTGGACGAGACCTGCATCGAGGCCTCGACGATCTTCTCCAATGTCTCGCCGGCCTGACGGACCAGACGCACGCCCTCGACCACCTCGGTGTCGGAGGAGCCGATCAGCGCGGTGATGTCCTTGGCGGCCTCGGCCGAGCGTTGCGCAAGGGCGCGGACCTCGGCGGCGACGACGGCGAAGCCTCGCCCGGCATCGCCGGCGCGGGCTGCCTCGACAGCCGCGTTCAAGGCCAGGAGATTGGTCTGGAAGGCGATGCCGTCGATCACGCTGGTGATCTCGGAGATCTTCTTGGAAGCGCCCTCGATGCGCGCCATCGCCTCGATCGCGTCCTTGACGATCTCGCCGCCGGTGCGGGCCACGGCAGAGGCATTGTCGGCCAGCGTCACCGACTGGCGCGAGGACTGGGCCGAGCTCTTGACCGAGGCGGTGAGCTCCTCGGTCGTCGCCGCGGTCTGCTGCAGGGCCGAGGCCTGCTGCTCGGTGCGGGAGGACAGGTCATTGGCGCCGCTGTTGATCTCCTGTGAGGAGGCGGCGATGGCGGCGGAGCTGGTCTTGATGCTCGCGACCATCTCGCCGAGCTTCATCATGGCGTCGTTGAAATGGTCGCGGATGCTGGCGTATTCGGCCGGCATGTCGTCGGCCATGCGATGGGTCAGGTCGCCGCGGGCAAGCGCGGCCATGCCGTTGCCGACATAGCCGATCGCCTTGTCGCGTTCCATGGCCTTGGCCTCCTCGACGGAACGGGCTTCGGCTTCGACCTTCAGGCGAGCCGCCTCGGACGCTTCGAGATAGACCGAGATGGCGTAGTCCATGTCGAGCAGGGCGGCCTTGACGATGGCGCCGATCTCGGCGCCGCGCTCGGCTGCGCCGGGGAGCTTGCTGCCGAAGCGGCTCTTCGGCCAGCGCTCCTCCAGCACCTTGGCGAGCAGGTTTTCAAGCAATAGGGCATAGCCGCCGATATACCAGCGCGGCTCCAGCCCGATCTTGGCGTGGATCTGGCCGACGGTGGTGACGGCGCGGACATAGTCCTGGTCGAACTGGCCCTTGGCGATGCGGTTCCAGTGCGAGATCTGGCGGTTCTTCGCGCCGTCCATATGGGCGGCATTGCTGAAGAAGGCCTTGGTCTCGGGGAAGGCGGAGACCTGGCTGTAGAAGGCGTCGAGGGCGCCGGGCAGGGCGCCGAGGATACTCTTTTCCATCCCGGCGATGCGGCCACGCGCCTCGCCGTCGAGCTGCATGAAATCTAGCCGCCTGCCGAGTTGATCTCCTGACGACATGATGCGGTTCCCCAACCGTGATGCGCGGCGCCCCTTGGCCACTTTGGAATGAGACCAGAGTATGGTTAAGAAACGGACAATGGTTGCTTAATCGGTGCTGTACACGTTTTGCGCGCGTCTCGGCGGAAGCCGTTGCCGCCAATTGCGATGCGCCTGTCGCGGCCCATTCCACAGCGGCACCGATTCCGATCTGCCGCGAACCGCGCTAAGAGGGGCGCGCATGATGGTTGGAATGGGCAAGGCATGAGCAGCGACGGCAAGAGGGTCGAGGCGCTGCGGCGGCTCCTGACCGAGGCGTATCAGAAGCTCGGACTCAAGCTCGGCTTCTCGCTCTGGGACGGTTCGCGCGTACCGGCCGACTGGCCGGTGGACGGGCTGATGATCGCGATCCGCGATGCCGGTGTCGTCGCGGCGCTGCTGCGCAAGCCCAAGCTCGACACATTGCTGCATCTGCACGTCTCCGACCGCATCGCGATCGAGAACGGCACGATCTTCGATCTCGCTGCGGCAAGGCCCGACGGCAAGGTCGGCCGGCTGGCGCGCGGCATCTCCAAGGCGGCGGCCTTCGATGTGGTCAGGCATTTCCTCTTCGCGCCGGGGCAGGCCCCGCAGGCGGTGGAGCACATCAAGGGCGACGAGATCGCCCGCGACGGCAAGCCGGCGACCAACAAGGCCAATATCGCCCACCATTACGACGTCTCGAACGCCTTCTATAAGCTCTTCCTCGACGAGCGCATGGTCTACACCTGCGCCTACTTCACCGAGGATCATGACGATCTCGAACGGGCGCAGACCGACAAGCTCGAGATGATCTGCCGCAAGCTGCGCCTCAAACCGGGCGACAAGCTGCTCGACATCGGCTGCGGCTGGGGCGCGCTGGTCTGCTACGCGGCCCAGCATTACGGCGTCGAGGCGCATGGCGTGACCCTGGCCGAGGAGCAGCTCAAGCTGGCGCGGGAAAAGGTCGAGGCACTCGGCCTGCAGGACAAGGTAACCCTCCATCTCAAGGACTTCACCCAGATGGAGGGGCAGTTCGACAAGATCTCCTCGATCGGCATGTTCGAGCATGTCGGCATCCGCAACCATCCGACCTATTTCCAGGCGGTGAACCGGCTGCTCAAGCCGCGCGGGCTCTATCTGCACCATTCGATCTCGCGGCGCGCCAAGAAGACCGAAAAGGCCTTCAACAAGATGCCGGCCGAGTACCGGGCCTTGGTGCGTTACATCTTCCCGGGCGGCGAGCTCGACCATTTGGGCATGTCGATCGCCAATCTCGAGCGCTACGGCTTCGAGGTGCACGATGTCGAAGGCTGGCGCGAGCATTATCAGCGCACGACGCGGCTCTGGTTCGAGCGGCTGAACGCGAACAAGGCGGCAGCCGAAGCGGAAGTCGGGCCGGAGCGGACGCGGATGTGGCTGCTCTACCTCGCCGGCTGCTCGCTCGCTTTCGAGCGTGGCGGGGCGCTGATCAACCAGACGCTGGTGTCGAAGCGACGCAAGGGCCCGTCCGGCCTGCCGCTGACGCGGGTCGATCTCTATCGCTGAGCGACGTCAGGAGAGGCGCAGTGCCAGCGGCCGAGCGCTGACCGTCACGGAACCGGCGCCGGCTTCGGCGCGGGCATAATGCATGGCATCGTCCCGGCTGCGGAAATAGCCGCCGCCGCGCCCGTGCGTCTCGACCGCGATCCAGTGGCCCTCGCGGTCGCGTCCGATCTTGAAATGCGGACGGGTGGTCGAGGCGGCGGCGGCCGGCATGACAGCCTCAAAAGAAACCGATGGTGGCGCCGAAGGCGAGGCCCGTGCCGAAGACGATCATCGAGGCGAAGGTGGCCTCGGCGACAGTGAAGAGCGTCTGGGCGTGGCCGGAGAGGACGGAGCGGGACAGCGTGAACATCGAAACCCCCAAGGGCGGAGCATTGATGTTCCGGTCTTGTGGCGCTCTGCGCGGCTTTCGCCGCCAATGTCACGATTGCCGCCGGAGCGAGCGCTTCCGTCTGCGAGAGCCCTGTTTCGCCGACGCTCAGCCGGGCTTCGCGAAGCCCGGCCAGTAATACCCGTCCGGGGTGGGGCGCTTGCCGAAGATCGCCTGGCCGACCCGGATCACGGTGGCCCCTTCCGCGATCGCTTCCTCGAAATCGCCGGTCATGCCCATGGACAGGCCGGTCAGGCCGGGATGGCGCGCGGCGGCTTCGTCACGCAAGCGGCGCAGCAAGGCAAAGCAGGGGCGCACCCGCGCCATGTCGGAGCTGAACAGAGCGAGCGTCATCAGGCCGCGCGGCTTCAGCCGCGGGAATTCGCCGAGTCGGTCGACGAAGGGCAGCAGCGCATCCGGTTGCAAGCCGAACTTGCTGTCCTCGTTCGAGGTATTGACCTGCACGTAGACGTCGAGGCTGTGACCCTCGCGTTCCAATTGCCGGTCGAGCAATTCGGCGAGCTTCAGGCTGTCGAGCGCATGGAACTCCCGGGCGAAGCGGGTGAGATACTTGACCTTGTTGCTCTGGAGATGGCCGACGATGCTCCAGTCGATGGGGAGGTCACCCAGCGCCTCGCGCTTTCCCATCGCCTCCTGGATCTTGTTCTCGCCGAAGACGGTGATCCCCGCCGCGAAGGCGCAGCGCAGGACCTGTGCCGGCACCGTCTTGGTGATCGGCAAGAGCCGCACCGAGGCGCGGTCCCGCCCGGCTCGCGCGCAGGCCCGAGCGATGCGTTCCTCCACTACGGCGAGATTAGCGCGGAACGTGCCGACCGGATCCGAGCCGAAGCGCTCGATGTCCGTGGCGGAGAGCAATGCGTCGGCGAGAGGCTGGTCGATGTCCGCAACAGTCAACGGCTCGAATCCCTCACGATGTCGCTCGGAGCAGCCTCAAACTGGCTTGGGCCGAGCGCCATCGTCTGTTCAGAGGTTGTTCCAGTGGTGACATGAGCACGGAACTGGTTCGGGCAGAACGTCCAGTTTAATGCTGTCGCTATGAGCCAGTTTCAGGTGTGCGCCTTGGCTCGAAGCGGTCCTATCGGGCGGCGCTCGCCTTGGGCTGGTAGGTCATCGTTCGCGCCACGCTCTGCGCCGGGCGCTTCTCGCCGGCTAGCACCTCGAAGTCGAGATGGTTCTCGGGCGGCACCAGCGGGCAGGTCACAAAGTTGGTGAAGGCGCAGGGCAGCGCCACCGCATAGTTGAAATCGATCCAGTCGATGCGGGTGTTCGCCGCGTCCGCGAACTGCAATTCGATCACCCGGCCGGCGCCATAGGTGATCAGGCCGCTGGTCCTGTCGCGGACATGCGCGACGGGCTGCACGCCGGTCGGCGTATCCTTGCCGATCAGCACGACGGTGTGGCTCTTGCCGTCGAGCTCGAAGGTGAAGGTGCCCATGCGCGGCGTCGTCTCGCGAACGCCGACTTCCACCGTCTCGGCCTCGAACTCGACGCGCTCCGCCGGCGTATAGACGCCAGGAATGCGCCAGGCCGGATCGTAGTCGAAGGCGGTGACGCCGGCATCTTCCAGGCGCGTCGCCTGGTGCGGGTCGCGCACGCGGACGCCATAGAGCCGGCTGCCATCATGCTTGGTGCGGATGATGGTCTCGACCTCGTTGACGCCGAAATAGACCGGAACGCTCTTGCCGTGGCCATAGGTCTGGTTGCGTCCGGGAATGATCTCGACCGGACCCTCCGGATACTCGCCGTTCACCGACAGGGTCGGCCCCGAAGCCGGCGGGGTGAAGATGACCCGGCCGTCCTCCACGGACCAGCGGCCGGGAAGGAGCTCGAACGCAACGTCGCGGTCGCTGTCTTCCAGCCAGTACTGGGCGACGAGCGCGGTCCAGCCATAGGGACGGAACATGGTGGCGACATGGGCGTAGCGCCATTCGCGCCACTGGCCTTCCAGATGTTCTCGCGTCGGCATGGTCGTTGTCCTTCGAAAGGCTCGGAATATCTGCTTGTGGCCTAGCGGCCGGTGACCTCGGCCAGGAAGGCGAGAACGCCGCGCCAGGAGCTGTCATCGGCTCTGGCATTGCCGGAGGGGGTGCCGCCGCTGGTGTAGGGCACCTTCGAGACCGGGTGCTCGCGGCTGAGCTGCGTCGTCGGCACGAAGGGCAGGTTGATGGCGTGGCCGGCATCGTCGAAGTCGAGATGGCGGACGAGATGCGGATGGCCATGCCGGCTCAGGGTCGAGACCACCATCCGCGAATAGAGGCTGGAGGGCCAGGCGCGGTCGTCGCGGCCCGAGACCAGCAGCACCGGGCCGGCGATCGTCTCGACCGGGATGCGAGAGCGCTCCGCCAGGGCGCGATCCTTCAGCCCCTCGAAGAAGACGGAATGGTGCCGGCTGGGCGGCGCGTCCCCGGCCCAGGGATGCCAGTGCACGGCGGCATTGTCCTGCCAGAGATGGGGTAGCGGCACGCCGCCCCTGGTCCAGGTCACGCCCTGCCAGCTGCCGCGCGCCGGATCGCCGGCGCCTTGCGCGCCATGAACCATGGCGCCGGGCACATAGGCGATCACGGCCGAGACGAGATCGGGGAACGTCGCGCCGAGCAGCAAAGCGAGCTCGCCGCCGCGCGACTGGCCGCTGACTGCGACGAAACCGTCCTGTGGCTGGAGTTCGCGGTGGGCCCAGCGCAGGCCGGTTTCGAGATATTCGAGCGGCGTCTCGGTGATGAAGGGTGAGAGGCCGGGCGCCTTGAAATAGCCGAGCGCGAAGGCCTGGTAGCCATGCGAGGCATAGAGCGCGCCGCGCGGCTCGTTGATGCCGCCGCCCGAGCCGTTGAGCACGACCACGACCGGATGCGGGCCGGGACCTGCCGGCGTGAAGACCGTGCCGACCAGCCCGTCTTCGCGGATCTCCCGGCGCGTCACCCCCGGCGCGGCGAAGCGCTGGAGGAGCTCGGCCTCGATGCGGGCACCGTCGGCGGTCTCGGCGGTCAGCGTCGTCCACAAGGGTTGCATGACGTCGTCGGCGAAGAGCTCCTGGCTCGTGCCCCCGGCCGGGTGCTGGCCCCAGAGCAGGCCCATCGCCGAGACCTCGGCATAATCGCCGCCGACGGGCGCATCGCGGCTGAGGTCGACGACGCCGTCAGCGTCGGCCATGAAGGTCGCCTGGCTGTCCCAGACGACGCCGCGCGAGCGCAAAGTCCGGGCGGAGATGGCGACGAGTTCGTCGGGGGCGAGGCCGGTGACGGTGATCCGCCGCGGCTCGTCGATCTGGCCGTCGGCAGGCGTGACCGTGAGAACCGGCCGGGAGACAGATGGCGTCGTCATCTGGGGGCTTGTCCGTTGCATCACCGGGCTCCCCGGTTGGTCATGCGGTCGAGATGAGCGTCGAGGCGCTGGGCGAACTCCGCGTCCAGCGTCGCCTCGGCCGGCAAGCCGCCGCCGCGCGGCCAATGACCGCCGCCGATCGTCCAATCGCTCTTCAAACCGGCGAGCTTGACCTGCCAGTCGGGGGACTCTGCGGCGGCAGCCGGATCGAAGGCGAGGAGGAAGACGCCGCGCCCCTTCGGATCACCGCGGCCGCCACCGGCGACCCCGGCCATGAGTTCGACCACGAGCCCGAGCAGCGAGCCGATCTGGCCGCCGCGCGGCAGCAATGCTGCGACCTCGGCGGCGACGCTGGTCGGCCTGCCCTCGGCGTCGAGGGCGATTCCCTCCGGCAATGGCTTGCCGGTGGCGCGGGCGTTGCGGATATCGGCCATGGTGGCGTTGCTGCTGGCGATGTCGATGACGATGCGCTCCTCGCCCCGGCCCATGGCGATGGCGAGCGGATTGGTGCCGATCACGGCCTTGGTGCCGCCATGTGGCGCGACGAAGGGCGGCCCCTCGGCGCCGGCAAAGCCGACGAGCCCGGCATCGGCGAGATGGCGGACGAAGGGAGCGAGCCGGCCAAAACCACGGACGCCGCGCAGGAAGACGGCGGCGAGGCCGAATTGCCGGGCGGCAACTTCGATATCGAGCGTGGCTGAGGCGACCGCGAGCGGCGCGAAGCAGGCGGAGCAGTCGCGCCAGCTTATCGCCTGCGGTTCGCCCGTTGCCGGGAGGGGCGCGGGATCGGCCGCCCATTCGTCGAGCATGGCGATGCCGAAGCGCGGCAGGCCGAGCGCATCGGCCTCGACCAGGGCCGAGGCGGCGAGCGTGGCTGCCGGACCGTCGCCGAGCGCGGCCGATAGCTTTGCAACTGCTGTGGGGGCCGCGATCACGGGCCGGTGCTCCGGGCCGCGCCGCCGATCCTGATCTCGCTCTCCGAGAGATAGCCCAGCGTCATCAGGCGCTCGATCAGGAATTCGCGGGCATGCCGGATATGGGCGGTCTCGATCGCGGCAGCGCGCTCGCCGTCGCCGGCCTCGATCGCATCGACCAGCGCGGTGTGCTCGTCGGAATGCTCGCCGGCCTTGACGGTGAAGTCGATAGCGAAGCGTAGCAGCCGTTCGAGCTCGTCGAACAAGCTCTCCGACAGGGCGACGACGCGCTTGTTGCGGGCGCAGCGGGCGATGGCGACATGGAAGCGCCGCGCCACCTGCTGCATGGCGCCGACATCGAGCGGCGCGGCGTATTCCGCGACGATGCCGCGCAATTCGGCGATCTCGGCCGCGGTGGCGTAGCGCGCCGCCTGCCGGGCGGCGTGCGGTCCGATCGCGGCGCGCAGGTCGAGGATCTCGTGCACCGCCTGGAAGGTGATGGCGGCAACGCGGTAGCCGCTGCGCGGCAGGATCGCGACCAGCCCGTCGGCGGCGAGCTTCTGCATGGCGTCGCGCACCGGCGTCTTCGAGACCTCATAGCGGTCGGCGATGGCGGCGGCGTCGAGCGTCGTGCCCGGCGCAATCTCGCAGCGCATGATCTCCCGCCGGAGCGCGAGATAGATGCGCTCCGAAACCGGAGTGTGGGTGGTGGCGGCCACGACGGCCATCAATGCTTGGCCCAGGGCACGAAGCGACGCTCCAGCGCCTCCAGCGCGAGGATGGTGAGGTAGCCCATGGCCGAGATCACGACGATGCCGACGAACATCCGGGAGACCGCGAAGGTCTGCCAGGAGGCCCAGATGAAGAAGCCGACGCCGCTGCGTGCGCCGAGGAACTCAGCCGCGGCGATGATGATGTAGGACGAGCCGGCGGCGAGCTTCAGCCCTGTGAAGATGCTCGGCAGTGCGGCGGGAAAGGCGATACGCCGGAACGTCTGCAGGCGGCTCGCGCCAGCATTCTTGGCGACGTCCATGTAGATCTGCGGCGTCTGCATCACCCCGCTCATGGTGTTGTAGAGCATGAGGAAGAAGACGCCGATGGCGATGACCACGAACTTGGACGCATCGCCGACGCCGAAGATCAGCAGGATCAGCGGCAGGATGGCGATCTTCGGTACGGGGTAGAGCGCCGAGAAGATCGGCCCGAGCACCCGGCGGGTCGGCCGCGACAGGCCGAGGATCAGCCCCATGACGATGCCCGGCACCGCGCCCATGGCGTAGCCGACGCCGACGCGGCGCAAGGTCGCGCCGATATGGTCGAAGAGCTCGAAGCTCAGCACCATCCGCCAGGCGGTCTCAGCGATCGCGCTCGGTGCCGGGAAGAAGCGCCGGTCGATCAGGTTGAGCTGGCTGGACAGTTCCCAGAGCAGCAGCAGGAGCAGCGGGCTGAAATAGGAGGCGAGCCGGAACCAGCGCTCGCGCCGGGCCGGCGCCTTCAGTCGGCGCAGCTCGTCTTCCGTCAGGGTCGCAGGGACAGCGCTCATCTCATGCCCTCGCCGGTGAGGCCAGCAGGTGCCAGACCTCGTAGGTCAGGTCCCAGAAGCGCTTGTCGCGGCGCATCTCGACGACGTCGCGGGGGCGCTCGAACGGCACTTTGAGGTCGGCGACCAGCGTGCCGGGGCGCGGCGACATCACCAGCACGCGGTCGGCCAGCGTCAGCGCCTCGTCGACGCTGTGGGTGATGAAGACCACGGTCTTGCCGGTCGTCTCCCAGATGCGCAGCAGCTCCTGCTGGAGGACGAGGCGGGTCTGCTCGTCGAGCGCGCCGAAGGGCTCGTCCATCAGGAGGATGTCGCGGTCGTCGACCAGAGCGCGCGCCACCGAGACGCGCTGCTTCATACCGCCGGAGAGCTGGTGCGGTCTTGCCCTGGCGAAGTCGGTGAGGCCAGTGAGCGCCAGGAGATCGGCGACCCGCTTGTCCTGCTCGGCGCGCGAGACGCCCTTGAGGCTGAGCGGAAAGGCGATGTTCTCCGAGACGGTGAGCCAGGGCAGGACGGAGGCTTCCTGGAAGACCATGGCCGGCGGCGTCTTGCTGTGCAGCGCGACCGTGCCGCTGAGCGTCTGCTCGAGATCGGCGAGGATGCGCAGCACCGTGGTCTTGCCGCAGCCGCTCGGCCCGACGATGCAGACGAATTCGCCTGGTGCCACGCAGAAGCTGATATCGGAGACGGCGAGCGTCACCCGGTCGCCCTCGCTGTCGTAGAACGCCTTGGTCAGGTGGGCGACCTCGATGGCCGGCCGGGTCGCCTCGGTTGGAGCGGGGCTCACGAGCTTGAGCGCCGGCGCCATCAGAGCTTGCTCGCGACAAGCTCGTTGGCGCGTTTCAGCAGATCGAGGCGGTAGACAGCGTCGATCTTGGCCGGGCCCTTGTATTCGAGGGCGCCGCGCTTGCGGAAGAACTCCTCCTGCTCGCGCACCGAGGCCATGTCGATGGCGCCGTCCTCGGAGCGGACGGTATAGGGGATCCCGCGCAGGGCATCGCGCTCGGTCCCGGTGTATTTCGCGACGATGTCGAGGATCTTGTCATCCTGCCAGCCGCCCTTGTCGAGCAGGCGGGCGGCCTTGAGATAGCCCGCCATGAAGCGGACCACCGCATCCTCGTTCCTGGCGACGAAGTCCTGGTTGAACGCGATCAGCCCGAGCTCGGTGCCGAAGGTGTGGTCCTCGACCAGCCGGCGGCCGAGGCCCTGCTTTTCGAGCTGCCGGGCGAAGGGCTCGATGCTCCAGCCCGCTTCCAGCCCGCCATTGGCGAAGGCGGCGGCGGTGGCCGGCGGCGGCAGGTAGACCGGCTCGACGTCGTCGATCGTCAGCCCGCCCTTCTCCAGGGCCTTGGCGACCGAGAACATGCCGAAGCCGCTCGGCCCGGGGATGCCGACGCGCTTGCCCTTGAGGCCGGCGACCGTGCGGATGCCGGCGTCCCAGGCCTTCTGCGAGATCATGAAAGGCGAGGGCGAGGGCACCGTCGCCGGCATCCGCGCCGAGGTGGCGATGATCGCGACGGTGGCGCCGCGGTCGAGCGCGTTGAACAGGCCGGCGCCCCAGGTCGCCGCGCCCGCCTCGGTATTGCCGGAGGCGAGCAGCTGGATGGTCTCGGCCGTGCCGCCCTTCGGCTGGAGCGTCACCTCGACGCCGAAATCCTTGAAGAAGCCGAGCTCCTTGGCGACGAAGAACGGCGCGTAGTCGGCGAAGGGCGAATAGAGGAACTCGACCTTGGGCAGCTTCTGGGCCCGGGCCGCCGAGACGAATGCGGGAGCAAGGGCGGCTGCTGCCGCTGCTGCCATGAGATCACGACGGCTGACCGAAGGCATGCGCGGCTCCATAAGCCAGTGTGGCCCTGGAGAGGTGCTTACAGCTGATGCATCAGAGGCGCAATCTGATATTTCTAGTGCCGTGCTCAGCACTCCGGCAGGTTGACGGCGAGGCCTCCGAGGCTGGTTTCCTTGAAGCGCTCGTTCATGGCTTCGCCGGTCTGGCGCATCGCCTCGATGCAGTTGTCGAGCGGCATGAAATGCGAGCCGTCGCCGCGCAGGGCAAGCGAGGCGGCCGCGACCGCCTTGATCGCGCCGATGCCGTTGCGCTCGATGCAGGGCACCTGGACGAGGCCTGCCGCAGGATCGCAGGTCATGCCGAGATGGTGTTCGAGAGCGATTTCCGCAGCGTTCTCGATTTGCTCGGGCGATCCGCCCAGCACCGCGCAGAGCCCGGCCGCTGCCATCGCCGCGGCCGAGCCGACCTCGCCCTGGCAGCCGGCCTCGGCGCCCGAGATCGAGGCATTGTGCTTGATCAGCCCGCCGATCGCCGCGGCGGTCAGCAGGAAATCGGCGATCCTCTCCGGCTCGGCTCCGACACAGTGGTCGAGATAATAGCGCAGCACTGCGGGCACGACGCCGGCGGCGCCATTGGTCGGCGAGGTCACCACCCGGCCGCCGGCGGCGTTCTCTTCGTTCACGGCCATGGCATAGACGCCGAGCCAATCCGAGGTCGCATGGGGCTGGGCGCGGTTGCTCTGCCGCTCGGCCACGAGCTGGCGATGGATCTTGGCGGCCCGGCGCCGCACGCGCAAGCCTCCCGGCAATTCGCCCTCCTGGCTCAGGCCTCGCTCGATGCAGCCGTTCATCACCGACCAGAGGCGGGCGAGCCCGCGCTCGACCTCCTCCGGCGACTGGAGATGGATCTCGTTGGCGCGTTTCATCTGCGCGATCGAGAGCCCGCTCGCGCGCGCCATGCGCAGCATCGTCGCCGCATTCGCGAACGGATACGGCCAGGAGGAGGTGGCGGTGGCGGCGAGCGTCGGCGCCTCGCGTTCCTGCGCCGTCACCACGAAGCCGCCGCCGATCGAATAATAGGTCTGGGACAAGAACTCGGCCCCAGCGGAATCACGGGCGTGGAAGACGAGCCCGTTGGCATGGCCGGGCAAGGGCGGCCCGTAGTCGAAGACGATGTCGACGGCCGGATCGAAGGCGAGCGGCGGCAGGCCGTCGAGGCGCAGGACATGCGTTTTCCCAAGCGTATCCAGCTGGCGTTCCGCCTCGTCCGGATCGAGCTCGGCCGGCGTCCAGCCGAGCAGCCCGAGCGCCACGGCGCGATCGGTGGCGTGGCCCTTTCCGGTGAAGGCGAGCGAGCCGTGGAGCGTGGCGCCGACCG
>JAAEQB010000053.1 GCA_024231975.1 Allobosea sp. | reverse complement strand
GTAGAACAGCGCATCCTGCGCCATCTGCCGCTCGCCCATCATCGCGCCGCCCTCCATCCCGAGAACGACTGAATCAGGACTTCACGCACCCAGCAACGCCGACTTTTTCAACGACATCGGTCGGGAGCAGACATTCGGCTTGACGATGACTGTGGGCGGCGACAGTGTCGCCGGGCATGCTCAGGAACCGGACCCTTTGCGACCGACGCCGACGCCGCTTCACCCGAGCGGCGGCTTCCTGGCTGCGCGTCGATCAGCGTCCTTCCGCGTGACGGCCTCGCCATAGGCCCCACCCGCCGGAGCGACCCCGGCCCGCATTCCTGAACCTCCGCAGCCCTCGGCTCCGGGGGTTTTTTCTTTGCCCGAACCCCAGAAGGACACCATTATGAGCATTCGCGTCGGCATTGTCGGCATCAGCGGCTTTGGCGGCGGCGAGGCGCTGCGCCTGGTCGCGGGCCACCCGTCTTTCGAGCTGGTCTACGCCGCGGGCGAGAGCAGCGCCGGCAGCCGTCTGGTCGACCGCTTTCCCGGCGTGCCGGCCAAGCTGGCCGGACTGGTGATCGAGAAATGGGACCCGGCAACCCTGCCGAAGCTCGACGTGTTGTTCGCCTCGCTGCCCACGGGCGCCTCGGCCGAGGCGCTGGGGCGCGTCCCAAGGGACGTGAAGATCGTCGATATCGGCGGCGACCACCGCTATGTCGAGGGCTGGGCTTACGGCCTGGCCGATATCTGGCCGGCCGAGATCGAGGGCCGGACCCGCATCGCCAACCCAGGCTGCTTTCCCGCCGCGACGCTGACCGCGCTGGCGCCGCTGCTGGCCGACAGACTGGTCGAGCCCGGCAATATCGTGATCGACGTCAAGACCGGCATCTCCGGGGCTGGCCGGGGCGGCGACAGCAAATTCGGTTACGCCGAGAGCAACGAGAACCTGGTGCCCTACGGTCTGCTCAGGCACACCCACATGCCCGAGATCGCCAGGACGATCGAGCGGCTGAGCGGCGGCAGCGCGGCCGGGCTGGTGTTCACGCCGCATCTGGTGCCGATGACCCGCGGCATCCTCGCCACCATCTACTGCCGTGGCCGCGCCACCACGGAGCAGTGCCTGGACGCGGCGCGGCGCTTCTACGCCGGGCGCTCCTTCGTCCGCGTCACCGACAAGCCGCCGCAGACCAAATGGGCGACCGGCTCGAACCTCGCCTTCGTCAGCTATGCGGCCGATCCGGAGCGCAACCTGGTGATCGCGCTGGGCGTGGTCGACAATCTCGGTAAGGGAGCGGCCGGCCAGGCGGTGCAGAACGCGAACCTGATCTGCGGCCTGCCGGAAACCGCAGGGCTGGACGGCGCGCCTGTCTGGCCATGATGGAGACAGACGACATGGCGCCGGCGGCGCGGTTCAAAAGCCGTGGATCGCGACGATGATCGCAAAGGCGAGCGTGAACAGCAGGCCCGCCGAAGTCGGTGCCGTCACGATGAAGGCGGCCAAGACCGGATGGCGGTTCCACCACGCCAGCGCCGCCGCCGAGGCCGCGATCACGGGCAATGCGAGGAAATAGGCCGAAGCGAGCCTCGCCTCGGCGGTGAAGTCGAGCCCGTTGCCGACGATGGATGGCAGCGTCTCGAGCCATCCCAACATCCAGCACGCGGCCACGGAGAGGGTCGCACCGCGCAGGTCGCGCTGGACGGCAAGCATCAAGGCCATGAGCTGGAGCGCGCCCGACGCAAGAACGATCCAGCGTTCGATCCCGGCATAGAGGTTCGGTTCCCCAAGGAACGGCAGCAACAGCGAGGACAGCCCGAAATAGGCAGCAAGCGCGGCAGACAGGATCAGAAGCAGCCAGGCCGCCCTGCTGAGGAGCGAGCTGCCGTCGGGCTCGACGTTCGCCATCGCCGCCTCGCTCGATCACAAGCGCGGAATCTTGGGAAGGGTGTAGCTCAACTGTCCGCCCAACATCCGTTCCCTAGATAGCGGCCAACATCGACCGCTGCCAAGCTTCGCCTGCCGGCGCTCGGGTTGGATAGTGACGATCTGAGCCTTGCTGTCGCCCCTGTGGACCGTTCGACGACCTGACTTACGGCACCGCCTCGAATCCAGCGCGCTTCTGTTCTCAGTCGATCCCGATCACGACCTTCTCCGGCCAGCGCGGATGGCTGAGCCAGATCCGGATGGTCGTCAGCGTCGACGGTACCGCTTGTGTAAACACGACGACGTCGTCGACCTGATCGATGAAGAGCTGCTTCTGCGGCGTCTCCAACTCGCCGATGAAGGAAGGAGTCGAGCCTGGATCGACATCGGCGGAGCGTCCCAACGTGATATGGGTCGGTCCGTCGATCTCGGGATACACACAGACGATCAGGCAATTCGAGCTCGCAGCGACCAGGCTGCCGTTCCGCTCCAGCTTGTTGACGGGGACGTCGAGATCGCCATCGCCATGGATGAACACGATCGAATTCACGGGTTGGATAATGGCGGTTTGGGTCATCCTATCGCTTCCTCCGGAGTGTCCAGACGTTCCCGCCTTGTGCGTCGCTGCAAGACCGACAATGAGGAAAGAGTCTCTGTCCTCCTTGGGGGCTGAATGCGTTTGGCATTTGATGGTCGGGAACAAAGTTACGACTACGGGTGCCCGGCTCGGTCGTACCACACGTATGGCACCCATATGTATAGCCCAGCCGATTGATTTCCTGTCGTTCCTCAGCCGTGAATCGTCGAGATGGGCCGCGGGATGGTATCGATTCCTCCGCAAATGGCCCCGGCCCAATCCCCATCGCTTGAAGCTCACGTAGCCGCGCCTCCGCTTGCCTAACCGCAGCCTGGTTGGTCGCGATCGCGCCTTCGATTCCTTCCGAAATACTGGCAGGCGGTTTCCAACGCGCATCGATCTCCTGCACCCGGCGGATCGCCGCCTGCGCCTGCAACTCGGATGCGACGAGCCGGGCCTGTTGGGCTGGCGTCGCATTGGGCCAAGGACCGGCGCCTCCGCGTGGCCGACCCGTTGCCCAGTCGAGCGATGTATCGTCTAGGCTATCCAATGCTCCTTCGAGATCGGACGACAGGCCATCTCCGCCATCCCCACCGCTGGTCCACTGCCCACCATCAGGGTTGCCGGCGGGAATGCGCGGTTGATCGGGATTGTACTTGGATGCGATCGGCCTGGGAGGCGGCCGGACGAGCAGATCGCGTCGCAACTCCAGGAGTACCAGGGCGATCCGCTCGACGCCGAGCCGCATATCGAACAACGCTGTCGCGAAACCAGCTTGCGCCATGACCAGCCCCTTTGCCCGATGCGCATTATCGGGCCGGCCAGAGCACCGGGGATAAATTCACCCTCTGTCCCCGCAGAGGCTTCCGCCCTGCTCCCTTCCCTTTGAATTTCGCTGCAACGCTCCTATTTTGGCACTTTCCCTTCGGAGCAAGACCATGCGGCTCGCGATCCTGCCCGTCCTCGCGCTCGGTCTCCTTGCACCCCATGCCGCCGGCGCCGAGACGCTGAAGCCCGAGCGCAAGGTTGAGGCCACCGCCGACTTCACCGGCAAGAAGCCGCGCAAACCCGCCGAGGACATCAGCGGCATCGCGTGCCGCCCACCCGCCGGCGGCGAGTATCGCTGCCTCGTGATCAACGACGAGAACAGGGCCGCCCAGTTCGCGACGCTGAAGCAGGGCACGATCACCCCCGGCCCCAGCCTGCAGCTGGTGAAGGACAGCGCCCCAAGCGGCGCCAGCGGACGCCAGCCGGTGATCGGCTGCCCGCAGAAGGGTGGCTTCGAGGACTTCGATGGCGAGGGCGTCGCCTTTGCCGATCGCCATTTCTACGTCGTCGGCTCGCATGGCTGCTCGCGGCGCAGCGGCGAATACCGACCTTCGTCCTTCCTGCTGGCCCGGATTGCGGCCGGCAATGGCGAGGCCGGCACGCCCGAACTGAGCTGGCGCGTCGCCGACCTGCTCGGAGCGGCCGGCGAGGTCGCGCCCTTTGTCGGCAAGGCGCTCGACGACAAGAGCAACGGGCTCAACATCGAGGGCCTCGCCGTGGTCGGCGACCGGATTTGGTTCGGCCTGCGCGCCTCCTCGCTCGACGGCCGTGCCTTCCTCGTCGGCGGCAGCGTCACCGAACTGTTCAAGCCGGGCAGCGAGCCGGCCGCGGATAAGCCGCAGCTCATCGCCTTCAAGGCCGGAGCGCAGCGCGGCGTGCGCGATCTTGCCCCGCTCGCCGATGGCCGCCTGCTCGTCCTCGTCGGCCCGGCGCAGGAGCAGGACGTGCCCTATGCGATCCTGCTCCTCGACACCGCCGCCCCCGCCGCCGTCCAGGAGCTCGGCCAGCTGCCCAAGCGCAAGGACGCCAAGGCCGAGGCGCTCACCGTGCTGGCGCAGGAACGCGGCGAGCTGCGCGTCCTCATCGGCTATGACAGCGTCAAGAATGGCGGCTTCGAGGAGTACCGGCTGAAGCTGCCCTGATCGGAAGGCAGCCTTCCCGGCCAGCCCCAGACATGCGATGCGCGTGGCCATGAGCTTCCTTGCGCGCCTCGATTCGACCGTCTCCCGCTATCTCGCCGAGGTCGCCGGACCGCGCGAGCGACTAGCCTTGCTGCGCTGGCAGATCGCCGAACGACACGCGCTGGATCGGCGCGAGACCATGCCCGGCCACGCCACCACCAGCGCCTTCGTACTCTCGCCCGACCATGCTCAGGTGCTGCTGATCGACCATGTCGTGATCGGACGCTGGCTCCAGCCCGGCGGCCATTACGAGCCGGCCGCGCATTTTCATGACTCCGCTCTGCGCGAGGCGGTGGAGGAGACCGGCGTCGCTAGCCCCATCCTGCATCCCTGGCATCGCGACGGCGACCTGCCCTTCACCATCGACAGCCATGAGGTGCCGGGCAATCCGCGCCGCAGCGAGCCGCCGCACATCCATCACGACCTGCAATATCTCTTCGTCGCCGATCCGGCCCTGCCACTGATTGCCCAGGAAGAGGAGGTCCACGCCGCAGCCTGGAAACCGGTCTCCGCGCTGGCCGACATCGCGCCGCTGGCGTTCGCGCGCCTGCGCACCGTGAGCGCCGCCGGCTGAGCCGGGGGGCGGCTGTTGCATCGCAGCAACAATACGCTGGTATAGCGCGGCGACCGAAGAGTCCATGTTGCGACTCATTCGCATTTACTGAAATGTGGCTTCGTCAACAGGATCGCCAGCCATGCTGAAGCCCGCCGCCGTCGCCCTCGCCGCAGCGAGCCTGCTCTCGCCTGCCCTTGCCGCCGACCTCCCTTCGCGCAAAGGCGCGCCGGCTGCGCCGCCGGTGCTCTCCGCCTGCACTGAAAGCGAAGGCATCCCGACCGACGCCTTCGGCTTCACCACCGGCTCGGACGTCGCCGATGTCGGCTCCTTCGGCCCGAGCCTGACCTATAATGGCGGCTTCGGCGTCCGCGACGGCCGCCAGGCCGCGCATGGCCTGCAGCTCCAGGGCTCCTACGGGCTCTTCCCCTGCTTCGAGATCGGCCCCTATCTGCTCGGCGGCTACACCGATGCGACCATCGGCGGCAGCAAGGCCGACAGCCGCAGCGCCGGGGCCGGCGTCGAGATGAAATATCGCCTGCTCGGCCGCGATCTGCACGGCATCGGCCTGACCGTCGTGGTCGACCCCAGCTTCAACCGCACCGACCCGACCGGCGCCGGCAACTTCACCACCTATAACACCGGCCTGCGCATTTTCGCCGACAAGACACTGGTTCCCGGCAAGCTCTACGCCGCGCTCAACCTTTCGCACGACCTGACCTGGACGGGGCCGAGCCCCTATCTGCGCTCCTCGACCTTCACGGTCGGCGGCTCGCTCGCCTGGCAAATGCTCGACGGGCTCTATCTCAGCGGCGAGGTCCGCCACCAGCGCCGCCACAACGAGCTCGGCTTCGGCAAGGAAGCCGGCTACGCCACCTTCGCCGGCCCCGGCATCTTCTGGCAGGCGACCAAGCAGTTCGCGATCTCGGCCGCCTACAACGTCCAGATCGCCGGCAAGGCCAAGGGCGTCCCGGGCGATCTCGACGTCACCAATTTCAGCCAGCACCTGCTGAAGGTGAAGGCGGCCTACAGCTTCTAGAGCAATTCCAGCGAAAGTGCGCAGCGGTTTTGCGTCCGGAATTGCGTGAAACCAAAGAGATGGAGCATGTCCGGCGAACCCAGTGTTCGCCGGACATGCTCTAGGCCGCCGCCTTTTCTATCGACAGGGCGGCTGCCCGGGATTGCCGCAATCCGGCCGCCGCGGTCCGTGTGGGCCCCCCTGCGGATGCGGCGCCGCCTGACGCTGCTGCATCATCTGGCGCTGCTGCGCCGCCGCTTGGGCGGCTCGCTGCTGCTGTTGCGCTGCCTGCTGTTGAGCCCTCTGCTGCTGCATCTGCATCATCTGATGCTGTTGTGCCGCCTGCTGTTGCGCCCGCATCTGCTGCTCGCGGGCGGCCTGTGCGGCCTGCTGCTGCGCTCTCTGCTGCTGGGCAGCCTGCTGCGCCTGGCGTTGCTGGGCCGCCGCCTGCTGCTGCGCCCGCATCTGTTGGTCGCGAGCCGCCTGTTGCGCCTGTTGCTGCGCCCTCTGCTGCTGGGCAGCCTGCTGCGCCTGGCGTTGCTGGGCCGCCGCTTGTTGCTGCGCCCGCATCTGCTGGTCGCGAGCTGCCTGTGCGGCCTGCTGCTGGGTTCTCTGCTGTTGAGCCGCCTGCTGCGCGCGCTGTTGCTGGGCCGCGTCGATCGATCCAGGCCCACGCGGCGTGGATGGCGCGGCCGCAGCGTTACCCTTGCCATTGTTGGCAGGTCCGGGCTGATGCGGCTGCGGTAGCGGCTGAGCGCTCTGCGGCGAAGGCTGCGCCGGTCGCGCGACGGAGGCGGGGCCGTTTGCGCCGGCAGGCGGAGTGCCCGGCGCCGCCAGGGCCGGCTTCGCTGCTCCCGGTGCCGGCGGCGCAGCCTGGCCCTTGCCGCCAGTGGCGAGCCCGGGCTGGTTCGGCTGCGGCAGCGGCTGGGCGCCTTGCGTCGCGGGCTGCACCGGCCGCGCAGCCGAGGCGGGGCCGTTCGCGCCCGCAGGCGGAGCGCCCGGCGCGGCCAAGGACGGCTTCGCCGCTCCTGGTACCGGCGGCACGGCATGGCCCTTGTCGCCAGTGGCGAGGCCGGGCTGGTTCGGCTGCGGCAGCGGCTGGGCGCCCTGCACCGGCGGCTGACCGGGGCGAAGCGCCGGCGCGGCATTGCCCGGAGGCTGCTGCGGATGCGCCTGCTGCGTGGATGGCGCTTGCATCGGCGGCTGGCCGGGAACCTGCGGTATAACTGGCTGAGCCTGGCCCGCGCCGGCGGCGGGCGCCGATGCGCCTTGCAGCCCATTCGGCTTCGGACGCTGGCTTGCGGCGCGCAGGGCGGCCGCGGCCGGCAGTGCCGCGACGGCAGCGGCGGCTGCCGCAGCCATGCCCAGATGGCTGGCTGACGGCGCCGGCTGGCCGGGTGCGGGCTGCGGTACATCCGGCAAGCCAGCCGAGGCCGGCGGTAGCTGCTGGCCGCCCGGGGTGGTGACGACCACCGTCTGGCGGCTCTGGTCGATCACCACAGTGTTGTGGATGTTGACGCTGACGACGTTCTCCGGCGGCGGCGCGACATAGCGCGGGCGTTCGACCCAGCTCGCCACCGGATGGTAGACCGGCACGGGCAGCACATAGGCTTCGACCGGTGGCGGAGGCGGCGGCAGCTCGACGAAATAGGCCGGCCGCGGCGGCAGGTAGATCACCGGGACCGGCGGCGGCGGCGGCAATTCGTAGACCGGGTCGGCCAGATAGACCACCGGCCGCTCGATATAGACGACCTCTTCGGGCGGCGGCGGTGGCACGTCGTAGCTCAGCATCGCAAAGGCGGCCGGCGGCTCCAGCTCGGCGGCAAGATGTGCCAGCCGGCGGCGGGCATCATAGGCATGCGGGCCGCGCGGATAGCGCCGCAGATAGGACCAGTAGCCCTCGCGGGTATCGGCGAGCGCGCTCTCGCGCCAGGTGGTCGCCTCTCGCCGCGCCGCGATGATGGCGCGCACGCGCCGGGCAAGCGGATCGTCCGGATAGGCGGCAAGAAAATCCTGGTAGCCACGCATCGAGTCGCGGGCGACGGCGGCGAGATAGGCCTGACGGGGATCGAATTCGCGGATCGGCCGCGAGCGCAGCTCGGAGAAGCGCTCGGCCTCGACCGGCGCGCCCTGCGCGCGCTCGAAGAACAGGAATGGCGCCTCGACCCGCGAGACGTGCCAGGTGAGCTCGGCCCCCTGGGTCAGCCCGTCCACCCGCAGGCGCACGCGCTCGAACAGGTCGTCGAGCTTCAGCCCGCCCTCCTTGATCATCTCCGACAGGGCCGTGGCATAGGCGCCGTAACCCTCCTTGGCGTCGGGCGCGATCGTGCCGGGAGCGGCGTTGAAGGCGAGCAGCGTCCCGGCATCCGGCTGGGCCAGAGCAAGGCCGCCGGCGAGCGGCTGACCGGCGCGGGCGAAATCGTTCTGGCGAGCAGCGTCGAGCACGATGATCCGCGCCTTCAGCGGCAATCCGGCCAGCGGCTTGACCAGGTCGCTCAGACGGATCGCCTCGAGCGGCACGTCGCTGTCGCGAGCGATGCGGGCATCGACCGGAACGAGATAGTTCTCGCCCTCGAATTGCAGCCCGTATCCGGCGAAATAGACGAAGGCCACGGTGTCGGGCCCGGAGCCGTTGGCCTTGTCGATGAATTCACGCAGCGAGGCACGGAAGGTCGCCATGTCGAGGTCGCGTGCCCCGACGACGTCGAAGCCCGCCGCCTGCAGGGTCTGCGCCACCAGGCCGGCGTCATTGGCCGGGCTCGCCAGCGTACCCGCCTGATAGGCGCCGTTGCCGATGACGAGCGCGATCCGCTTCTCGAGCGGTTGCGCCTGCACATGGCTGAAGCCGATGGCGACGAACAGCGTCGCAAGGACCAGTCGGAGAAGCTGAGATCCGGGCATCGTGCGCTCCCGCAACGGCTCGTTCGATTCCCCCTGGAGGAAGGTCGGCCCGAGCCGATGAACCGGGCTTGAACCGAATGAGGCGAGACCGAGGCGCTACTCCGGTACCGGCTGTCCGACCGTCGCACTCGCCTCGGATCCTGGCTCGCCCGGTTGCTGCGGCGAGCTACCGGCGCCGGTCCGGCCGATCGTCGTAGAGACATCCGCCGCGAGCTTCTCCAGCAGCTCGCGCTCGCGCTGGTCGAGGCTGCGCGCTTCGCGATCGAGGATGCAGAGCGCGCCCAGGACGAAGCCGTCCGACGAGCGCAGCGGTGCGCCGGCATAGAAGCGCAGGCCCCAGGTCTTGGCGACAGGATTGTCGGTGAAGCGCGCATCGCGCTCGGTATCGTCGACGACCAGCGTCTCGCCACTCGCCACGACGTAATTGCAGATCGCGGCGCGGCGCGGCAGGACGGGCCGGCCGGCTTCGTCCCGGCCGAAACCGGAGAGCTCCCTACTACCGCCGATGACGATCTCCTGCTCGGCATCGATCGCCGAGATCATCGCCACGTCGACGTCGAAGGCATCGGCGGCGCGCTTGGCGATCGCATCGAGATCGTCGCGCAGCGCCGGGTCGAGGAAGCCGGTGCCATGGAGCGCCGCCACGCGCTCGGCATCATTGGCCGGCGTCGCCGCCAAGGCCGGTTCGCCCGCCATCTCGGGCAGGAGGCGCTGGACCCGGCCGATCGTCTCCTGGATCGAGGCCGCGAGCTCGTCGGCGCCGATATCCCGGCCCGCCTCGCCCGCCAGCTTTTCGGGCGGCACCGTCCAGAGCACCACGACGATCCTCAGCTCGGGCCAGCGCTGCCGCAGCCGCCGGCAGAACTGCCGGGCGGCACTGTCGGGCTCGCTACTGAAATAGGTGAGGCAGACCAGCGGCACCCCGTCGAGATCGAGCCTCGCGACCGAGTTCATCGTGACATGGGCGATCCTGCGCGCCTGCGCCGGGACGCCTTCGAGGTCGAGCGCATGAGCCAGCATCTGCGCCGCGATCGCATCGATCTCCCATTTGCCACCGATGCAGACCACCTTCGGGGCGGAGCCGGCTGCGGCCGTCGCCGGATGCTCCTCGCGCAATTCCTCCAGCAGCGCCTCCATGCCCTCGGCGATGCGCAGCCGGTGCGCCGCGGTCGCCTGGCGGCCGTAATCGTCGCTGGCGAGGCGCAGCACCGCGACGCCGACCGCGTCGTAGAAGGGCACCACCGAGAGCGCCTCGATCTCGCCTTCGGCGATCTCGATGGCTTCGTCGACATCGCCGGCGAGCAGGCGCTGGTAGATCCGTTCCGTCGGACTGAGCACCGGAACCGAGCCGAGCAGCGTGTCGAGGAACTGCAGCTGCGGCAAGGTCTTGCCGAGGACGAGCAGGCAGACCGTGAGCGGCGTCGACAGGATCAGGCCGACTGGCCCCCAGAGCGCCGTCCAGAAGGTCGCGGCGGCGATCAGCGAGATCGCCGAAAGGCCGGTGCTGGTGCCGTAGAGCATCGGCTCGACGATGTTGTTGCTGACGAGCTCAAGCCCCGCGATCAGCGCGAGCGTCCACAGCACCATGTGCCAGCCGGGGTCGACGGCGAAGGCGAGCGCCAGCGGGAAGATGGCCGAGATCAGCGCGCCGACATAGGGCACGAAGCGCAAGACAGCCGCAACGACGCCCCAGAGCAGCGCACCGGGAACGCCGATCAGCCACAGGCCGAGCGAGAGCGGAATGGCGAAGCTGGTGTTCACCACGAGCTGCATCAGGAGATAGCGGCTGATGCGCCGGCCGGCATCCTCGATCGCGTCGGTCGAGCGGTGCAGATTGCCGCCGAGGATGCGCAGCAGCCGGTCGCGCAGGTCGGTCCGGTCGAGCAGCGCCAGCACGACGAAGACGAGGACGATGCCGGCCGTCGCCAGCGGCTCAAGCACACGGCCGAGCCAGACCAGCGCGACCTGCAGCTGAGTGCCCGGCGCCGCCACGACCTCGACCCGCTGCGCCTGTGCGCCCTGCACCGCCTCCACTTCCTTCTGAAGCGAGGCGATCGCGTTCAACGCGCTGTCGAGCATTCCGGGCGCCCTGAACTGCGCCTTGAGATCGTTAAGCTTGCCGTGGATCGTCGATTGGTAGGTCGGCAACTGCTCGCCGAGCGAACGGAGCTGTGTCCCCAGCACGAGGAAGAGGCTGGCGAGCAGGACGAGCACAACGGTCATCACCACCGCGATCGCGATCACCTTGGGCAGCCCCCGCCGCCGCAGCCACACCACCGGGGGATTGAGCGCGAAGCCGATCAGGAAGGCGAAGGCGAGCGGGATCAGGATGTCCTGACCGTAATAGAGCGCCGCGATGATCACCGCCGCCGAGACGAGCGCCGCCGCCACCCTGACGATGTCGGCGCCCCCCAGATCGCCCGTGCCGATGCCGCCCGCCTCGTGCTGGATCGGTGCTCGGCGGACTGGCGGTGTCGTGGTCATGAACAAAGCCCCCCGGCCGGCGATGGATGGTCTTGAGAACGTGAGAGGAAGCGCCCGGTTCCGCCTGCTGCCCACGCGGCATTGCGAACTGCGCGCCGCTGACGCTAAGACGAGAGGGATCTTCAACCATTGGTGTCGGCGATGGCGCGGGAAGAGGCTGGAAACGGCGCATCGGACAAGGCCGGAATGATCTGCCGGGCGCTGCGCCGCGCGATCATCGAGCGCGCGCTCGAACCCGGCGCGACCTTGCCGGAAGACGCGCTCGGCGAGCGCTTCGGCGTCAGCCGGACCCTCGCGCGCCATGCACTCGCCCAGCTCGCCGCCGAAGGGCTGGTCGAGCTGCGCCGCAACCGCACCGCCGTGGTGGCGACGCCGAGCTGGCAGGAGGCGCGCGACACCTTCGACATCCGCATCGAGCTGGAGCGCCTCGTCGTGCGCCAGCTCGCCGGCCGGCTGAGCAAGGCCCAGCTTGCGACCCTGCGCGCCCATGTCGACTCGGAAGATGCCGCGCGCGGCGGGCCGAGCGCGATCTCGATCCGGCTTGCGACAGAGTTCCACATCCTGCTCGCTGAGATGACCGAGAGCCCGATCCTGATCCGCTATGTCAGCGAGCTCTCCTATCGCTGCTGCCTGATCCTGTCGCTGTACAGCCGGCCACATTCCTCGGAATGCGGCATCAACGAGCACCGCCTGCTGATCGACGCGCTCGCGAGCGGTGACGTCGGGAAAGTCACGAGCATGATGCACCACCATCTCGACTCGGTGGCAGCGCGCGTACTCGTTGCAGAAGCCAAGCCGCGCGAGCGCGACATCATGGCGATCCTCGCGCCCTATGCAGAGGCGCCGCAAACAGCCGCCAAGCCCCGTGGAAAGCGACCGCTCAAGGCAGCCGAATAATCACCCTCGCAAGGGCCGGCGGGCGCATTGACGCTGCCGCATTTCCGCCCTACTCGTGAACGCGACGGTTCCCTCACGGGATCAAAAGGGAACGCAGTGCGGGTGGCTCGCCACCCCATGCTGCGGCTGCCCCCGCAACTGTAAGCGGCGAGCCTTTCGCCATACGCCACTGGGACCTCGGCCCTGGGAAGGCGGCGAAAGGCAGTGACCCGCGAGCCAGGAGACCTGCCGTCAGCCGTGGTCACACGCGAACACATCGGCCGGGGTGCGCTGATGGGTGGTAGAACCGTGCGCGCCCGGTTTCGGGAGCGGCTGGGGACATCTCGTTCGCGGTGACGTGCCACTGACGTTACCCGCCGAGGTTTCCCGTGTTCCGTTTGCCAAAGCCCGCCAGGAGCGGGCGTTCGTCCCTTGCCCTTTTCCTGCTCGCCGCTTCGACCCTGCTGATATCGCCCTCTGCACTGGCGCAGTCGGGTGAGAAGCCGATCGCGCTCGACGAGATCGTCATCAGCCCGACCGGCGTGCCGACCCCGGCGAGGGAAGTCGCGAGTTCCGTCACCGTCGTCACCGCTCAGGAGATCGCGCGCCAGCAGCGCCGCACCCTGCCGCAGGCGCTCGCCGCCGTGCCTGGCCTCAACATCGTCCAGACCGGCGGCCCGGGCGGCCTGACCTCGGTGTTCATGCGCGGCACCAACTCGAACCACGTCAAAGTGCTGATCGACGGCATCGAGGTGAACGATCCCTCGACACCGAACCGCTCCTTCGATTTCGGCCAGATGCTGACCAGCGACGTCGAGCGGATCGAGGTGCTGCGCGGCCCGCAGAGCGGCCTCTACGGCGCCAATGCGCTGGGCGGCGTCATCTCGGTTACCAGCAAGCGCGGCGAAGGCCCGCCCAAGCTGACGGCGTCCACCGAGGCCGGCTCCTACGGCACCTTCAACCAGAGCGTCGGGTTGAGCGGCGGCAATGACCACTTCGACTACGCCTTCAACGTCAGCCATTTCCGCGCGGATTCGACGCCAGTGACGCCGCCGAACCTGGTTCCCGCCGGCCGCCGGCGCAACCCGAATTCCTATGACAACTGGAGCTATTCCGCCCGCCTCGGCGCCAGGCTGACCGACACGCTGAGCATCAACTGGGTCGGCCGCTATATCGACGGGCAATTGCGGTTCACCGGCGATTCCGGTTTCCCGAGCCTGCCCAACAGCTTCCGCTCCAGCCAGAACTACCGTCAGGCCTTCACCCGCGGCGAGGTCGTCTGGGATCCCTTCGACGGCCGTTTCGTCAACCGCTTCGGCATCGCCTACAGCAATCAGGACCGCTCGAACCGCTCTCCGAATGCCGCGGGCATCCTTGGCCTGCCCACAGAGAACCTCGGCGAGCGCACCAAATATGACTGGCGAGGTGATCTGAAGCTCACCCAGAGCCAGACCCTGGTGATGGGCCTGCAATATGAGACCGAACGCTTCGACACGCCCAGCAAGACGGTCTCGAACGGCAACAAGGGCGCCTTCGTCGAATTGCAGTCGAACTGGACCGACCGCTTCTTCACCGTCGCCAATATCCGCTATGACAATGACGACAAATTCGGCGGCCACACCACCTATCGCATCGCACCGGTCTTCATCGTGCCAGGCACCGACACCAAGCTGAAGGCGAGCTACGGCACCGGCTTCAAGGCGCCGACACTGAGCGAGCGCTTCAGCGATTCACGCCCGGCCTATAATTTCTATGGCAATCCCGACCTAAAGCCGGAGGAGAGCCGCGGCTGGGATGTCGGCTTCGAGCAGCCGCTGCTGAACGGACAGGTCAATCTCGGCGCGACGTACTTCCACAACGACATCGACAACCTGATCCTGACCAACGCCGCGCGCACCTCCTATACGAATATCGGCCGCGCCACGACCAAGGGCGTCGAGGCCTTCGCCGCGCTGGAGCTGACGCCGCAGTTCAAGGTCCGGGCCGACTACACCTTCACCCTCGCCAAGGACGAGACGGCGCGCCAGGAGCTGCTGCGCCGGCCGCGCCACAAACTCAGCGTCACCGCGAGCTGGATGCCGATCGAGAAGCTGACGCTGTCGGCGACGCTGATCTATCTCGGCGAACGCATGGACGGGAACCGCGACTTCTCGATCTCCAGGATGCGCGCGCCCGGCGCCGCGATCGTCAACCTCGCCGCCGATTACAAGGTCGACGAGAGGCTCACCGTGTTCGGCCGCGTCGATAACCTGTTCGACAAGCGCTACGAGAACCCGGTCGGCTTCCTGGTGCCAGGCCTCAGCGCCTTCGGCGGGATCAGGGTGAGCCTGTGAGGCGACTGGCCGCCTTCGCGCTCGGCCTCTGGCTGGCGGCGACCGGCGGCCTCGCCCGCGCGGACGATGTGCCGGCCAAGCCGCAGCGCATCGTCTCGCTCAACATGTGCACCGACGAGCTGGTACTGCGCCTCGCCTCCCCGAAGCATGTCGCCTCGGTGACCTGGCTGTCGCAGGACCCGCGCAACGCCAACATGGCCGCGCGCGCCCTCGTCATTCCCGCCAATCACGGGCTGGTCGAGGAGGTGCTGGCGTACAAGCCCGATCTCGTCGTCGCCGGCGCCTATACGACACGCGCGACCATCGCGCTGCTGAAGCGCGTCGGCGTGACGGTCCGCGAGTTCGGCGTGCCGAGCAACCTCGCCGAGATGCGCCAGCAGATCCGCGACATGGCGAACCTCCTCGGCGAGCAGCAGAACGGCGAAGCCCTGATCGCCGAGATCGATGCCCGCCTCGCGGCGCTGGCGAACCGCCCTCGCCCGCCCCATCCGCGCGCCATCGTGCTGCGTCCGAACGGCTTCACCACCGGGCGCGGCTCGCTCGTCGACGAGATCCTGACGGCGGCGGGGCTGACCAACCTCGCCGCCGAGCTCGGCATCGACAATTACGGCCAGATCGCGCTCGAAACGGTCGCACTCGGCAAGGCCGACATCCTGATCCTCAACACCACGCCGGACGGCCCGCCCTCGCTGGCGCACGAGATCCTGCATCACCCCGTCCTCGCCCGGCTCGGCGACCGGCTGAAGCTCGTCGCTTTGCCGTCGAAGCTCTGGACCTGTGCCGGCCCGGCGGTGATCGACGCGATCGAATTGCTGCTCGACGCTGCAGCGCCGACATCAGCCGGGAAACGCCCATGAGCAGCGCCGCCATGCCCTCCTCCGCATTCGATCGGATGTCCTATTGGCGGCTCGTCGCGCTGCTGGCGGCGGCAACGCTCGTCATGGCGGCGCTGTCGCTCGCGGTCGGCTATGCCAAGCTCGACCTCGTCGCCGCGCTCAGTGACTGGCTCGCCGGCCGTCAGAGCCTGCCAGCGCTCGTTCTGGTCGAATTGCGCCTGCCGCGTGCCATCCTCGGCGCGCTCGTCGGCTTCAGCCTCGGCCTGGCCGGCGCGGCGATGCAGGGCCTGTTGCGCAACCCGCTGGCCGAGCCCGGCATCGTCGGCATCTCCAGCGCCGCCGCGTTCGGCGCCGTTACCGTGTTCTATTCCGGTTTCGCCGGAGCCTTCGCGCTGGCCTTGCCGCTCGGCGGCATCGCCGGGGCGCTGCTCGCGGTGCTGCTGCTCTTTGCCCTCAACGGCCGCGGCGCCGGCACGATGACGCTGATCCTCGCCGGCGTCGCGATCAACAGCTTCGCCGGGGCGATGACCTCGCTCGCGCTCAACCTCGCCCCCAACCCTTACGCCGCGCTGGAGATCGTGTTCTGGCTGATGGGTTCGCTCGCCGACCGCAGCCTGATCCATGTCTGGCTGGTGCTGCCGCTGATGCTGGTCGGCTGGGCCCTGCTGCTCTCCTGCGCGCCGGCGCTCGACGGCCTTACCCTCGGCGAGGACACGGCGCGCAGCCTCGGCTTCGACCTGACCTGGCTGCGGGTGCGGCTGATCGGCGGGGCAGCGCTCGCCGTCGGCAGTGCGGTGGCCGTCACCGGTGCGATCGGTTTCGTCGGGCTCGTCGTGCCGCATCTCCTGCGCCCGCTGGTCGGTCACAAGCCCGGCCGGCTCCTGCTGGTCAGCGGCTTTGGCGGCGCGATCCTGCTGCTCGCCGCCGACACGATGCTCAGGCTGATGCCGATCCGGCCCGAGCTCAAGCTCGGCGTCGTCACCGCCCTGATCGGCGCGCCCTTCCTGTTCAGCCTGATCCAGCGCCTGCGGCGGGAGGCGTGATGCGCATCGAAGCGAACGGCATCGCGATCGCCTTCGACGGCAAGCCGATCCTCGCGGGGATCGACCTTGTCCTACGACCGGGCGAGCTCGTCGGCCTGATCGGCGCCAATGGCGCCGGCAAGACCACCCTGCTGCGCATCCTCGCCGACCTGCTGCCGCCAGCGGCAGGCACGGTGCTCTATGACGGTACGTCAGCGAGCAAGCTGGGGCGCCGCACGCTCGCGCAGCGGCTCGCCTTCCTCGCCCAGGGCGGTAGCGTGCAATGGCAGATGCGGGCCGAGGCCGTCGTCGCGCTCGGCCGCCTGCCGCATCGGCGCCCCTTCGCCGATCTGACCCAGGCCGATCGCTCCGCGATCAGCAACGCCTTCGCAGCGGCCGATGCCAGCGCCTTTCGCGAGCGCAGCCTCGATACCCTCTCCGGCGGCGAGCGCATGCGCGTGCTGCTGGCGCGAGCGCTGGCGGTCGAGGCCGAGATGCTGCTCGCGGACGAGCCGCTGGTCGGGCTCGACCCGCGCCACCAGCTCGAGGCGATGGCACTGTTCAGGCGCATCGCCGCCGCCGGCACCGGCGTCGTCGTCGTGCTGCACGATCTCTCGCTCGCCGGGCGCTTCTGCGATCGGCTCGTCCTGCTCGATGGCGGTCGCATCCTTGCCGACGGGCCACCCGCCACCGTGCTCGACGACGACAACCTAGCAAGCGCCTTCGGTATCGCGGTCGCGCGCGGCAGCCGCAGCGGCGAAGAGTTCGTCCTGCCCTGGCGCGCGCTGAACCAAGGAGAACTCGGCAGATGACGGCAGATGACGTGACCAGCCTGATCCGCGACGAGCTCGCCATCGTGACGACGCAGTGGAATCTCGGCACCTTCGGCGCCATCGCCGAATTCCTGCGCGATCCCGGCGAGCCGGTCGAGCTCGGCGGCGGGCCAGGCGGGCTCTTCGCCGTCACCGATCGGGGCGGGATCGGCTTCGACGATCTCTCCGAGGTCAGGCTCTTCGCTTCGGAAACCGCAGTCGGCTCGGGCTGGAGCCATCGCGTCGCGCTTTGCCTGCCGGAAGCGACCTGCGCGATGAACCGGCGCAGCGTCCTGACCGAGCTCGGCCCGGACGAGGCGGCGCTGCGACCACAGGACCGTTCCGGCCTCCTCTTCGATATGGGCCTCGACACGCTGCAGGTCGACATCTGCATCCGCACGAAAGACCCTGAGCTGATCGCGACCTTGCGCTCCGTCGCCGGCAGGAGCCTGTTCGAGGCCGGCAATCCGGCGATGGGGGCGATCGTGGCGGCGGGTCCACATCGCGTCTTCATCGCGCGCCCCGGCCGCTGCGAAGTCTACCAGCCGATCCCGCCTGCCGACGGCAGGAGTCCGGAAGGGCCGCACACCCATGTCCTGCCGCAATTGCTGCGGGGCGGCCGCACCCATGCCGCGACCGAGCCGGTCCCGAACGGCTGGGTACCTTTCGCCCATCTCGTCCCCGCCCATCCGCTGAAGGACGCGATGGCCCGCCCGCGCCCCTGGGACGGCGCGGCGCATGAACGTTTCCAGGCGCTGCTAGCCGCCACCGGCGACCCGGAACTGAGCGCGTTGAAGCAGCGGCTTCTGGAAGCGGTCCGCAGCGGCTCGGCCCCATCAGGCTTCAAAGAGCCGGCAAACAAATTCGCTCGCCACACCCTGCGCGTCACGCTGCGGCAGTTGCAGGCCGGCCCGAAGCTGCCGGGCCTGTCGCGCTGGCTGGAGACCTTCGCCAAGCAGGAGCCGGCGAGCGAGGATGCCGACGCCTACGGCCACGGCTAGGGGAGCGCCGGCCCTCGGTTCGCCTCAGCGCGAAACTCCGTCCGGCAGCCGCGGCGTCGTCGCCCGCCAGATCGGATCGGGCTCGATCACGATGCCCTGCTGGGCGTTGCGGCCGGCGATGCGGTCGAGCAGCATCCGCATCGCCATCTCGCCGAGATCCTGCTTGGCTATCCGGAGCGTCGTCAACGCCGGCGAGACCAAATCCGAGGCCGGGATATCGTCGCAGCCGACCAAAGCGATGTCCTCCGGCACCTTGATGCCGGCCTGTTCGAGCGGCTTCATCAGGCCGAGCGCGATCAGGTCGTTGTAGCAGATCATGGCATCGACCTGCGCACTCTCGGGCAGGAGCCTCGCCGCGATCTCGGCGCCGCCCTGGAGGTCCGGCGTGCAGGGCAGGTCGAAGACCAGCGAGAGACCATGGCGCGCCAGCGCCGCCTCGATCCCCTCGCGCCGCTTGCGCCCGCCTTGCGAGGCCGCCGGCCCGGCGGCGAAGCCGAAGCGCCTGCGCCCTTGCGTAATGAGCTGCGTGACGACGGCCTCGACGCCGGCGCGGTAATCGACCTCGATCGTGCCGGCGTGGCGCTTGGCCGCGGCGCGGTTGATCAGCACCACAGCCCGGTGCGGTGCGATCGCGCGCAAGAGCCGCTCGTCGTCGAGGCGGGCACTGCAGATGATCAGGCCGTCGACACGCTTGTCGAGCAGCATGCCGAGCACCTCCTCCTCGCGCTCGGGATCCTCGACGACATTGCAGGAGAGCAGCGTATAGCCCGCCGGCCGCGCCACCAGCTCGGCCCCGCGGATGATCTCCGGGAAGAACGGGTTGACGATGTCGGGCACCACGATGCCGACCGTGTTCGAGCGATCGTTCTTCAGGCTCTTGGCGAAGGCGTTGGGGCGATAGCTCAGCGCCTGCGCCGCCTCCAGCACGCGCCGGCGCGTCTCCTCGCCAGCGCCACCGCGGCCGTTGAGCACGCGCGAGACGGTCATCGGCGAGACGCCGGCCGCTTCAGCGACATCGGTGATGGTGGGCGACCGCAAGGCCGGCTTCATGTCCATGCCGTCTTATCTCACGATATCGATATCGTTTTCCAGAGGCATCTTCACTGAAGACAACCGCTGATTTTAGAGCGCCCACGCCAAAGATCGGCGGCATATCGACCGGGAACGCGGCCATCACTGGCAAGGCTTGACGCTTCGATTGAGATAACGATAACGTAGCCTCCATAGCGCCCGTCATGAGCAGAAGGCGCAGCGGAGGAATCGATGGCAGCTTTCCCTGGGCGCGCCCTGCGTGGCGCCGCACTGTCCCTGCTTCTCACCCTCTCCGGCACGGCTTTCGCCGCCGAATACAAGGAAGCGCCGGGGCTCGCCGAGCTGGTCAAGGGCGGCAAGCTGCCGCCGGTCGCACAACGCCTGCCCGACGCGCCGCTGGTGCTCACACCCGTCGAGAAGGCCGGGAAGTACGGCGGCACCTGGCGCCAGGCGCTGATGGGTGGCAGCGACTCGCTGATCGAGCGCTCGGTCGGCTACACCCGCCTCGTCCGCTGGAACCGGGCCTGGACCGCGGTCGAGCCCGATGTCGCCGAGAAGGTCGACGTCAAGCCGGACGGCACCGAATACGTCTTCCATCTGCGCAAGGGCACGCGCTGGTCGGACGGCGCCCCGTTCACCGCCGACGACCTGGTGTTCTGGTACCAGGACGTACTGATGAACAAGGAGCTGACACCGTCGGTGCCGCGCTGGCTGCGCAGCGGCAACGACCCGGTCATCGTCGAGAAGATCGACGACGTCACCGTGAGGTTCCGCTTCACCGGGCCGAACGGCATGCTGCTGGAGAACATGGCGACGACCTTCGGCTCGGATATCCTCGCCGCGGCGCCGGCGCATTACCTCAAGCAGTTCCACAAGAAGTACAATCCGGACGGGATCGACAAGCTGGTCGCCGAGGCCAAGGCGGCGAACTGGTCGGCCCTCTTCCTGAACAAGACCAGCTTCCCCGGCCGCTGGCGCGCCACGGGGCGACCGGTGCTCGACCCCTGGCAGCTCACCGTACCCTATGGCGGCACCACGCAGGTCGTGCTCGAGCGCAACCCCTATTACTTCAAGGTCGATCCGGAGGGGCGGCAACTGCCCTATATCGACCGCGTCACCTTCGACATCATGGGCGACCAGCAGGCGATCGTGCTGAAGGCGATCAATGGCGAGCTCGACATGCAGAACCAGCGCCTCAACGGGCTGGAGACGCGGATCGTGCTGGCGCAGAACCGCGAGCGCAGCGGCTACCGCCTGTTCAAGGCCCAGCCGGCCTGGTCGAACGCGATGTGCATCTCGCTCAACATGACCAGCAAGAACCCGGTGCTGCGCGAGATCTTCCGCAATCGCGATGTCCGCGTCGCGCTCTCGCTCGCGATCAACCGCGATGAGCTCAACGAGCTGATCTATGCCGGCCAGTCGCAGCCCTATCAGGCGGCGCCGCGCCCGGGCACCGCGCTCTACGATGAGCAGATGGCGACGCAGTACACCAAGTTCGACCCGAAGGGTGCCAATGAGCTGCTCGACAAGGCCGGCTTTGCCAAGCGCGACGGCCAGAAGTTCCGGCTCGGCCCGGATGGCAAGCGCATCTCCTTCGCCGTCGATGCCGCGACCTCGCGCCGCTACCAGATCGACGCGCTCGAGCTGATCAAGAAGTACTGGGCCGCGGTCGGCATCGAGATGCAGGTCAAGACGATCGAGGAATCCTTCGCCTTCGCCCGCATGCTCGCCAATGAGCACGACGCCATGGTCTGGATCGGCGGCGGCGGCTACGACTTCCTCGGCGTCCTCGATCCGAAATGGTACTTCCCCTACGAGAACCAGGCGGCCTTCGCCTCGGCCTGGGGCATCTATTTCCAGAACCCGAACGATCCCAATGCCGAGGAGCCGCCGGAGCCGGCCAAGCGCCAGCAGGCGCTCTATGTCGAGATGCAGAAGACGCCCGGAACGGCCGGCCAGTTCGAGGTGATGAAGAAGATCCTCGCCATCACCCGCGAGCAGTTCTACGTGATCGGCACCAATATGGACGCCGACAATTACGGCGTCGTGAAGAACAACATGCGCAACGTGCCCGAGCTGATGCCGGACACCTTCTTCTACATGACGCCGGGCCCGACCAATCCCGAGCAGTATTTCTACGAATAGCTTCGGCTGACCATCGTGCTCGGAGCCCGCAGCCGCCGGCTCCGGGCTCCCCGCCCCGCCCGAACCGCATCGGAGGCCTGTGATGCTCCGCTACATGCTGAGACGGCTCGTCTATACGCTAGCGACGCTGGCGGCGGTCTCGGTCGTCGCCTTCCTGGTGATCCAGTTGCCGCCGGGCGACTTCCTGACCTCGTTCAGCGCCAAGTTCGCCGAGCAGGGCGGCTCGCTCGACAACGACTCGCTGACCGCGCTGAAGCTGCGCTACGGGCTCGATCAGCCCTGGTATGTCCAGTACTGGCTCTGGATCTCCGGCATCCTCTTCCGCGGAGATTTCGGCGAGTCCTTCGAGTGGAACAAGCCGGTCTCGGAGCTGATGTGGGACCGTTTCGGCCTCACCGTCCTGCTCTCCGGCGTCACGCTCGTCGTCACCTGGCTCGTCGCCCTGCCGATCGGCATCTACAGCGCGGTCCGGCGCTATTCCTGGCTCGACTATGTCGTGACCTTCCTCGGCTTCCTCGGCCTCGCCATACCAAGCTTCCTGCTGGCCTTGGCGCTGATGTACCTGTTCTCGCGCTATTTCGGCATGAACGTCAGCGGCCTGTTCTCGCCTGAGTACGTCAACGCGCCCTGGAGCCTCGCCAAGGTCGGCGATCTCGCCATGCACCTCTGGCTGCCGGTCTTCGTGCTGGCGACCCATGGCACGGCGGCGCTGATCCGCGTCATGCGGGCCAACCTGATCGACGAGCTCTACAAGCCCTATGTCCAGACTGCCCGTGCCAATGGGCTCGGCGAGGCGGAATTGCTGTTCAAGTACCCGGTCCGGGTCGCGCTCAACCCCTTCATCTCGACCATCGGCTGGGTGCTGCCGAACCTCGTCTCCGGCGCGATCGTCACCTCGGTGGTGATGAGCCTGCCGACCGCCGGGCCACTGCTGCTCTCGGCCCTGCTGGCGCAGGACATGTACCTCGCCGGCAGCTTCATCCTGATGCTGAGCGTGCTCACCGTGATCGGCACGCTGATCTCCGACCTCCTGCTCGTGTGGCTCGATCCGCGCGTGCGCTACGCCTGAGGCCGGGATGAGCGACGTCGCCGCCCCCACCGCTCCCGAAACCGTCGTCCCGGCGGCGCGCCGCTTCGCCGAGGCCGGCCAGTGGACGCTGATCTTCCGCCGCTTCCGCCGACACAGGTTGGCCTATGCCAGCCTCTTCGTCGTGCTCGGCATCTATCTCGTCGCGCTGCTCGCCGAGTTCGTCGCGCCCTTCTCGCCCGACAGCTACAATGCCCGCTTCACCTATGGCCCGCCGCAGACGCTGAAGTTCTTCGGCACGGACGCAGCCGGCGACACCCATTTCATGTACGTCAACGGCTACCGGATGAGCTTCGATCCGGTGGCGCTGAAGCGGACCTTCGTCGTCGACGAGAAATCGGTCCACCCCGTCGTCTTCTTCGCCAGGGGCGAGCCCTACCGGCTCTTCGGCCTGATCCCCTGGGACCGGCACCTGATCGGCCCGGCCGATCCGACCCAGCCGATGTATCTCTGGGGTGCCGACCGGCTCGGCCGCGACGTGCTCTCGCGCACCATCCATGGCGCCCGCATCTCGATGTCGATCGGCCTGGTCGGCGTCGCGGTCAGCCTCTTCCTCGGCCTGCTGCTCGGCGGCATCTCCGGCTATTACGGCGGCTGGATCGACGAGGTCGTGCAGCGCTGGATCGACTTCCTGAAGTCGATCCCGACCATCCCGCTCTGGATGGGGCTCGCCGCCGCGGTACCGGCCAATCTCGATCCGCTGCTGGTCTATCTCTGGATCACCATCATCCTCTCGCTGATCGGCTGGACCGATCTGGCGCGCGTCGTGCGCGGCCGCTTCCTCTCGCTGCGGACCGAGGATTTCGTGCTGGCGGCGCGGCTCGACGGCTGCTCGCGCCAGCGCGTGATCTGGCGGCACATGGTGCCCTCCTTCACCAGCCATATCGTCGCCTCGGTCACCCTGGCGATCCCGAGCATGATCCTGGCCGAGACCGCGCTCTCCTTCCTCGGCATCGGCCTGAAGGAGCCGGTGGTGAGCTGGGGCGTGCTGCTCAAG
Source organism: Allobosea sp. (assembly GCA_024231975.1). Taxonomy (GTDB): domain Bacteria; phylum Pseudomonadota; class Alphaproteobacteria; order Rhizobiales; family Beijerinckiaceae; genus Allobosea. Next base: position 39,560 of record JAAEQB010000053.1, on the reverse strand, counting down.
GACGCGCAGAGCATCCTGGCGCTGACCACGGCGCCCTGGCTGCTCGCCCCCGGCGTCGCGGTGGTCATCGCCGTGCTCGCCCTCAACTTCCTCGGCGACGGAATTCGCGATGCGGCCGATCCCTATGCCTGAGCCCATGCCCGAGCGCGGGACGGCGGCGGCGCCCTCGCCGCTCGTCGCCGTCAGCGACCTCAAGGTCCAGATCGGCACCGATGACGGGCTGGTGCGCGCGGTCGACGGCGTCACCTTCGACGTGCCGCGCGGGCGCACCCTCTGCATCGTCGGCGAATCCGGCTCGGGCAAGAGCGTCACCGGCCGGGCGCTGATAAACCTCCTGCCGCCGAGCGGGCGCATCGCCGCCGGCAGCATCCTCTATGCCGGCCGCGACGGACAGGCGGTCGACGTCACCAGCCTCGATCCGCGCGGCCGCCAGATCCGAGCCTTACGCGGCAAGGAAATCTCGCTGATCTCGCAGGAGCCGATGGCGGCGCTCTCGCCGGTGCACACCATCGGCCAGCAGCTCGTCCCGGTGATCCGCCGGCATCTTAACCTCTCGAAGAAGGCGGCGCAGGCCCGCGCCGTCGAGATGCTCGGCCGCGTCGGCATCCCCCGGCCGGCGGAGCGGCTGAACAACTACCCGTTCGAATTCTCCGGCGGCATGCGCCAGCGCGTCTGCATCGCGCTCGCTCTGTCCTGCCGGCCGCGCCTGCTGATCGCCGACGAGCCGACTACGGCGCTCGACGTCACCACCCAGGCCAACATCATCGACCTCCTGCAGGAATTGCAGCGCGAGGACGGCCTCTCGATCCTGTTCATCACCCATGATCTCGGCGTCGTCGCCGAGATCGCCGACGACGTCGCGGTGATGTATCTCGGCAGGATCGTCGAGCGCGGCACCGTCGACGAGATCTTCGCCGATCCGCGCCATCCCTATACCCGTGCGCTGCTGAAATCGGTGCCGCGGCTCGGCTCCGGGCGCGGCTCCAGGCTCGCCGCGATCCGCGGCATGGTGCCCTCGCCTTTCGAGCGGCCGAAGGGCTGCGATTTCCACCCGCGCTGCGAGGTCGCGATCAAGGGCGTCTGCGACAGCGTCGATCCCGGTACGATCGCGATCGGCCCGCGCCGCGACGTGCGCTGCATCCTCGCCCGCGAGCCGGCCGCGCTCGGAGGTGCCGCCCATGGCTGAGACCCCGGCGCTGCCCCCCGAAATCCTGCTCGACGTGCGCGGGCTGACCAAGCTCTTCCCGCCGCGGCGCAGCCTGTTCCAGCGCAAGGCCTCAAACCCGGTGCGCGCCGTCGAGGACGTCTCCTTCGCGATCCGGCAGGGCGAGACGCTCGGGCTCGTCGGCGAATCCGGCTGCGGCAAGTCGACGGTGACGCGCCTGCTGCTCGGCATCCACCAGCCGACCGCGGGCACCATGCGCTATCGCCGCAAGGATGGCGGCAGCGTCGATCTCGACACGCTCTCGGAGGATGAGCGCCTCGCCTATTGCACCGATCTGCGCATCGTCTTCCAGGACCCGCAATCCTCGCTCAACCCGCGCCTGCAGGTCCGCGACATCGTCGGCGAGGTGCTGAAGGTCAACAAGCTGGTGCCGCCGGCGGAGATCGAGGCCAAGGTCCGCGACCTCCTCGCCAAGGTGGGCTTGAGGCCCGAATATGCCCGGCGCTATCCGCACGCCTTCTCCGGCGGCGAGCGCCAGCGCGTCGGCATCGCCCGGGCGCTCGCGACCCATCCGCGCCTCGTCGTGCTCGACGAGGCCGTCTCGGCGCTCGATGTCAGCGTCCGGGCGCAGACGCTCAATCTGCTGCGCGACCTGCAGGAGGAGTTCGGGCTGACCTATCTCTTCGTCAGCCATGATCTCAGCGTGATCGAGTACATCTGCGACCGCGTCGTCGTGATGTATGTCGGCCAGGTCGTCGAGATCGCGACCTCCGAGGCGCTCTTCGCCCGGCCGCTGCACCCCTATACCGAGGCGTTGCTCTCGGCCCTGCCCATCCCCGATCCCGCCCAGCGCCGGCAGAACCGCCGCATCCGCCTGCCCGGCGAGGTCGCCGATCCCGCCAACCGACCCGCCGGCTGCGCCTTCCATCCGCGCTGCCGCTTCGCCAGCGAGGCCTGCCGCACCACGCCGCCGCCCTTGCGCGAGCTCGGCGGCCGCAGCGTCGCCTGCCACCACGCCGAGGCGCTCGAGCTCAAGGGCGTCGAGACCATCCAGACCGGACACGCTGCCAATGCCTAAGCACATCCGCGCCCGCGACAACGCCAACCGCGCCATCGTCCATGACGATCCCGGCCTGCCGCATGTCCATTTCAACCTGCTGCGCCTGCAGCCCGGCGAGAGCCTGGAACAGGCCCTGCCGGGGCATGAGAGCGTCCTCGTCGTGCTCTCCGGCACGGTCGACATCTCCGTCGACGGCGAGCGCTTCGCCGCCGTCGGCAAGCGGGCCGACATCTGGTCGGGAGAGGCGGATTCGGTCTACGCGCCGCCGGGCGCGGCGGTCCAGCTGGAGAATGCGACCGGTCCCACCGAGATCGCCGTCGCCGGCGGCCTCTGCGACAACGCCGGGCTGAAGCCCTTCCGGATCGCACCGGAGGAGGTCGCGATGGTCGATGTCGGCTCGCCCGATACGCATAGCCGCCGGCGCATCTTCCATATCCTCGGCCAGAACGGGCAAGGGCGTGCCGGCAACCTCCTGGTCAGCGAGCTCTATGCCGATCCCGGCTGCTGGTCCGGCTATCCCCCGCACAAGCACGACACCGATCGCGCCGGCGAGACGGCCCATGACGAGCTCTACCATTACCGCTACCAGCCGGGCTCAGGCTTCGGCGCCCAGATCGTCTATGCCGACGGCAAGTCCGACTGCTTCATGGTCGAGAACGGCGACACCGTGCTGGTCGACGCCGGCTATCACCCGACCGTCACCTCGCCCGGCCACCGCTGCTACATCTTCACCATCCTGGTCGGGAGGACGCAGCGCGGGCTCGTCCAGCATTTCGACGAGCGCCACGCCCATCTGATGGCGGCGATCCCCGGCATCCAGTCGATGCGCGACAAGTTCAAATAGCCAGACACTTAGCCGGCAATTCTCCTGCCTTCAGCGAAGGACCCGCCATGTCCGACACGACCCGCATCCGCATCGATCTTTCAGCACCGACCGCGCCCTTCCGGCGCTTCTGGCGCAGCACCGGCTTTTCGCCGGCCGAACTCCTGCTGGAGCCGGAGATGCGGCAGACGCTGGCCTATGTCGGCGGCGTGCCCAATCGCGGCATCGAGTACATGCGCGTGCACTACATGCTCGATCTCGTCACCGCCTCCGGCTTCGGCACATATGACTGGTCGCGGCTCGATGCGGCGATCGACGTGATGCTGGAGCACCGCATCCGCCCCTTCTTCGAGCTGATGGGCAACCCCTCCTATATCTACAGCGACTTCAATGAGGTCGCGCAGGCGCATCACTGGCGTGACTTCATGGGCGAGATGGCGCAGCGCTATCAGGCCCGTTACGGCGCCGAGGAGTTGCGGGCCTGGTATTTCGAGACCTGGAACGAGCCGGACATCTGGTGGAAGCTCGGCGGCGAGACCGGCTTCAACAATTACTATGACGCCTGCTCGGAGGCGCTGAAGGCCGTCGATCCCCAGCTCAAGCTCGGCGGCCCCGGCGTTGCCCGGCGCATCCCGCCGATCTTCAAGAGCTTCCTCGCCCATTGCGACACCGGCACCAACCTGTTCACCGGCGAGACCGGCGTGCGGCTCGATTTCATCTCGGTACACGAGAAGGGCGCCAAGAAGCATGCCGAGGACCTGACGCCGAACAGCCTGTCGATCATCCGGCATGAGATGATGGCGGTCGACTATATCCGCGAGCACCATCCCCGCTTCGCCAGCCTGCCCTTCGTCAATGACGAATGCGACCCGCAGATCGGCTGGCATCTCTACCATACCTGGCACGGCATGCCCTATTTCGCCGGGCTCGCCGCCAAGATCGTCGACCAGCACCAGCGCCTGATGATCGACGGCGAAGGCGTCGACTACGAGGTCCTCAGCAATGACAACGGCTTCGTCGGCCATTGGGGCCACCGCACGCACCTCACCTATTTCGGCAAGCGCCCGGTGCGCGCCGCCCAGGCCGAGCACAAGACCGACATTGCCGCGCTTGAAGCACGCCGGGCCGAGCCGGAGCCGTTCGACCTTGTCAAGAAGCCGGCGCTCAGCGTCATGGAGCTGCTCGGCCTGCTAAGCGAGCGCCGTTTCGACCTAAGCGGCCAGAGCCTCGACCCCGACCGCATTGGCCTCGGCGCGATCGCGACCGCGCTCGGCAGCAGCGAAAAGCCCTGCGGCGCCAGCGTCCTGCTCTACAACAGCGTCGACCGCATCTGGCAGTCGGGCGAGAGCAAAGTCACGCTCGACTTTTCCGGGCTGCAGCCCGGCGCCTATGCGCTCGCCAGCTTCCGCATCGCCCATGGCAAGGGCGATCCCTTCACGGTCTGGGAAGACCTCGGCGCGCCCGACTTGCCGAATGCGACCGAGCTTGCGGCGATGCGGCTGGCGCAGGAACCGGCCCTGAGCGTCGAGCACCTCCAGATCGGTGGCGCCGAGGCGCAGCATGAGCTCAAGCTCGACATGCCGCTGCCTTCGGTAGCGCTGGTCGCGCTCGTCCGGCGCGACGAAGCTGTGCCAGCAGCTCCTTCCGCCCCCCGGATCAGCCGCTTCGGTGGGCTCAACGGCGAGAACCGCGTGCTGTTCTGGGAACCGGCGCCCTATGACGGCATCCAGCTCTTCGACGTGCTCTGGAGCGCCGGCGAGAGCGGCCCCTGGCAGGTGATCAACCCGGTTGGGCTGCTGTCGAGCGTCTATCTCGATACGAACGCAGCAAGCGGCTTCTACCGCATCCGCGCCCGCGACCTGTTCGGCCGGATCAGCGCGGAGAGCGGCAGCGTGCGTACGGACTGAGAAGCAAGGGGCTGGCCGCCGGCCCAAGCGTCTTTACACTGGCTCGAAGCTGGAGGCTGTCAGCCTCCTCGTTCGGACGGGCCTTGGACATGACCTTGCGACTGAGCCGCTTCACCACTCTCACCCTCTGCATCATGGTCGCGCTCGTCGCGATCCCGCTGGCCTTCAGCCACCCCTGGCTCTGGCTGCCCGGCCTGCTGGCCTTGTTGCTGGCGCTGCTTGGCCTCTGGGATCTCGCCCAGACCGAGCACGCCATCCAGCGCAACTATCCGGTGATCGGCCATATCCGCTGGTTCGCCGAGCTGGTCCGCCCCGAACTGCGCCAATACCTGTTCGAGGCGGACGAGGAAGCGGCGCCTTTCTCGCGCTCGCAGCGCTCTTTGGTCTATCGCCGCGCCAAGAACCTCGCCGGCGACCATCCCTTCGGCACGCTGCTCGACGTCTATCGCGATGGCTACGAGTTCATCGGCCATTCCACCCGGCCGGCTCCGGTCTCGGATCCCGAGAGCTTCCGCATCACCATCGGCAACGACCAATGCCGGCAGCCCTATTCGGCCTCTGTCTTCAACATCTCGGCGATGAGCTTCGGCTCGCTCTCCGCCAATGCGATCCGGGCGCTCAACACCGGCGCCCGCCTCGGCCGCTTCAGCCATGACACCGGCGAAGGCAGCATCAGCCCCTATCATCGCGAGGGCGGCGGCGACATCGTCTGGGAGGTCGCCAGCGGCTATTTCGGCTGCCGCGACGACAAGGGCCGCTTCGATCCCGAGCGTTTCGCCAGGCAGGCGGTCGATCCCCAGGTCAAGATGATCGAGATCAAGCTAAGCCAGGGCGCCAAGCCCGGCCATGGCGGCATCCTGCCGGCGCCGAAGGTCACGCCCGAGATCGCTGCGACCCGCGGCGTGCCGGTCGGGCAGGACTGCATCTCGCCGCCGAGCCACAGCGCCTTCTCGACTCCGCTGGAGATGATGGCCTTCATCGCACAATTGCGCGAGCTTTCCGGCGGCAAGCCGGTCGGCTTCAAGCTCTGCCTCGGCCATCCCTGGGAGTTCATGGGCATGGTCAAGGCGATGCTGGAGAGCGGCATCGTGCCCGATTTCATCGTCGTCGACGGCGCGGAGGGCGGCACCGGCGCAGCCCCGGTCGAGTTCAGCGACCATATCGGCCTGCCGATGCGCGAGGGCCTGCTCTTCGTCAACAACGTGCTGGTCGGCGCCGGCCTGCGTGACAAGATCAAGATCGGCGTCGCCGGGCGCATCGTCAGCGCTTTCGATATCGCGAGCGTCCTCGCCATCGGCGCCGACTGGGCCAATGCGGCGCGTGGCTTCATGTTCGCGCTCGGCTGCGTCCAGTCGCTGTCCTGCAACACCAACCGCTGCCCGACCGGCGTCGCGACGCAGGATGCCGTGCGCCAGCGCGCGCTGGTCGTGCCGGACAAGGCGCAGCGCGTCCATCGCTTCCACGCCAACACGCTGCATGCGCTCGCCGACATGCTGGCTGCGGCGGGCCTGACCCATCCCGAAGAGCTCGGCCCGCATCATCTCGTGCGGCGCGTCAGCGCCACCGAGATCCGGCTGTTCTCCGATCTGCACGTCTTCCTGCAGCCGGGCGAATTGCTGACGGGCCTCTGCGAGCACGCCTTCTATCGCCGCAACTGGGACCTCGCCCGCACCGACAGCTTCGACAGGATGACGTAAACGGGGTTACTCCGCGGCCAAGGATAGGGGCGGGCGCGATTCACCTTTTGAAAGGAAATCGGGGTTCCATGCGAAGCCGTCATATGCTGCGAGTCACAAGGCCGTAGCTTTCCCTCAAGAAAATGCCGAGTATCGGCAGGTGATCTGGATAGCTCGCTCCGGCCGATCGATTGGGCGCGACGAGATGGCGATGGGAGGGTCGGATGTCTGAGCGGTCTTGGATGGCGCAGGTCAAGCGGATCTCGGCGGCCTCGCTCCTGTCTCCCGCGGCACTCATGACCTGCGTCGCGCTCGGGCTCGGATCGAATGCCCTCGCCCAGCAGCCCGCGCCCACCGCCGTCCCGGTCGGCACCGTGATCGCCGAGAGGCGCGCGATCACCCAGACCGCCGATTTCGTCGGACGGATCGAGGCGGTGAACCGCGTCGACGTCCGCGCCCGCGTCACCGGCTATCTCGAGGACGTGCTGTTCAAGGACGGCTCCACGGTCGCCGAGGGCGCACCGCTCTTCCGCATCGAGCGCGCGCCCTTCGAAGCGGCGGTCGAGCAGGCCCAAGGCGCGCTGGAGCGCGCCCAGGGCACCTTGCAGAACGCCACCGTGCAGCGCCAGCGCGCCGAGGAGCTGCTGAAGACCAGTGCCGGCTCGGTCGCCATCCGCGACCAGCGCGTCGCCGAGGAGAAGGGCGCGCAGGGCGACCAGACCACCGCCGAGGCCAATCTGAAGACCGCCCAGATCAATCTCGGCTACACCGAGATCAAGGCGCCGATCGCCGGCCGCATCGGCCGCACCAAGGTGACCAAGGGCAATGTCGTCAGCCCCGACAGCGGCGTGCTGGCCCAGATCGTCAGCGACGATCCGATGTACGTCACCTTCCCGGTCAGCCAGCGCGAATTCCTGGCGCTGAAGACCAATCGGCTGCCGGCTGATGGCTCCGCCCCGCTCGTCACACTGAAATTCTCCGACGGCTCGACCTATGACCAGAAGGGCCGGGTCGACTTCGTTGACGTCTCGGTCGAGCGTGCCACCGACACCGTGCTGGTGCGCGCCACGCTCCCGAACCCGACCGGCAAGCTGCTCGACGGCACGCTGGTGCGCGTCGCCGTCCAGGCCGACAAGAGCGAGGAGAAGGTGCTGGTGCCGCAGGCGGCGCTGATCGCTGACCAGCAAGGCTCCTATGTCTTCGCCGTCGAGGACGGCAAGGCGGTGGTGAAGCGCGTCAAGGTCGGGGCCGAGGCCGGCTCCTATGTCGCGATCGACCAGGGCCTGTCCGGCAACGAGCAGATCGTCATCCAGGGCCTGCAGAACCTCCGCCCCGGCGTGCCGGTGCTCGCTTCGCCCGTGACCCTGACGACCGGCCGGAGCTGACCTCATGCTGAGCTCCGTCTTCGTCGACCGGCCGCGGCTGGCGATCGTCATCGCGCTCGTCACCACGATCGCCGGCCTGCTCTCGCTGTTCGCGATTCCGGTCGCGCAGTATCCCGACATCGTGCCGCCGCAGATCTCGGTGCGCGCCTCCTATCCCGGCGCTTCGGCAGCGGTGGTCGAGCAGACTGTCGCCCAGCCGATCGAGGCCCAGATCGTCGGCACCGACAAGATGCTCTACATGAAGAGCGTCAGCGGCAATGACGGCAGCTATTCGCTGCAGGTCTCCTTCGAGCTCGGCACCAATCCCGACATCAACAACGTCAACGTCAACAACCGCGTCCAGCTCGCTTTGTCGAAGCTGCCGCAGGAGGTCCAGCGCAGCGGCGTGACGGTCAAGAAGCAGTCCTCGGCCCTGCTCGGCGTCATCGCCGTCTATGCACCGAAGGGCAATTACGACACGCTCTTCGTCTCGAACTACGTCACCATCAACCTGCTCGACCCGATCAAGTCGACGGCCGGCGTCGGCGACGCTTCGCTCTTCGGCGCGCAGGACTACGCCATCCGCGCCTGGGTCCGTACCGACGCCCTGACCGGCCTGGGCCTCACCACCGGCGACGTCATCGCCGCGATCCAGGGCCAGAACGCGCAGGCCGCGGTCGGCCGCATCGGCGCCCGCCCGATCTCCGACGACCAGCAGCTTCAGCTCAACATCCAGACCAAGGGCCGGCTGACCTCGCCAGAGGAGTTCGGCAAGATCGTGCTGCGCACCAATGCCGACGGCTCGATCCTGCGCCTCTCGGACGTGGCGCGCCTTGAGCTCGGCGCCGCCAATCTCGACCGCGACACCCGCCTGAACGGCGGCCCGGCCGTGCTGATCGGCGTCTACCAGGCGCCCGGCGCCAACGCCCTCACCGCGCTCGAAGCCGTCAAGAAGACGATCGGCGACCTCGAAAAGTCCTTCCCCGACGGCCTCGCCTGGAAGGTCACCTACGACCCGACCGCCTTCGTCACCGCCACGATCCACGAGGTCCAGAAGACGCTGATCGAGGCCTTCGTCCTCGTCGTCATCGTCGTCTACCTGTTCCTCGGCAATCTCCGGGCGACGCTGATCCCGACTGTCGCCGTGCCGGTGAGCCTGATCGGCGCCTTCATCGTGCTCAACGCCATCGGCTATTCCGCCAACACCGTCTCGCTGCTCGCGGTGGTGCTCGCCATCGGCATCGTCGTCGACGACGCGATCGTCGTGATCGAGAACGTCGAGCGCGTGATGGAAGAGCATCCCGAGCTGATGCCGGCCGAGGCGACGAAGCGCGCCATGGGCGAGATCGTCGCCCCGATCATCGCGATCACGCTGGTGCTGCTCTCGGTCTTCGTGCCGGTCGCCTTCATCCCCGGCATTTCCGGCGAGCTCTTCCGGCAGTTCGCCGTCACCGTCGCGGTCGCGATGGTGCTGTCGGCGATCAACGCGCTGACGCTGTCGCCGGCGCTCTGCGCCATCCTGCTGAAGCCGCATCACGGGCCGCGTCGCGGGCCGATCGGCTATGTCATGCGCGGCATCGACTGGACGCGCGACCGTTACGGCAACGGCGTGGCGCGTCTCGTGCGCGTCTCGGTCATCAGCCTTGCCCTGACCGCCGCCTTCGGCGCCGGCATCTACGCCATGGGCCGCGTCACGCCGACCGGCTTCCTGCCGGAGGACGATCAGGGCGCCTTCTTCGTCGTCGCCCAATTGCCCGACGGCGCCTCGATCGCCCGGACATCGGCGCTCGCCGCCGAGGTCGAAGGCATCCTGAAGACCGAGAAGGCGATCGCTGACTATTCGACGGTCATCGGCCTCAACTTCATCGACAATTATTCGCAGCCCAATGCCGGCTTCTTCGTGGTGACGCTGAAGCCCTTCGCCGAGCGCACCAGCCGGGAGGACTCCGCTTCGGCGGTCATCGCCCGGCTCGCCCAGAAGTTCCGCGCCGTGCGCGCCGGCAATGTCGTCCCGATCGCGCCCCCGCCGATCATCGGCCTCGGCAGCGGCGGCGGCTTCAGCTATGTGCTGATGGACATGGGCTCGGCCGATCCCAAGGCGCTCGGCCAGGCCCTGCGCGGCCTAACCGTCGCCGCCAACCAGGAGCCGCAATTGCGGCGGGTGTTCTCGACCTTCTCGGATTCGGCGCCGTCGATCTATCTCGACATCGACCGCGACAAGGTCCAGATCCTCGGCGTCGCGTTGAGCGACGTCTTCCAGGCGCTGCAGGCGTCGCTTGGCGGCTACTACGTCAACGACATGAACCTGTTCGGCCGCACCTGGCAGGTCCAGGTCCAGGCCGACGGCGCCGACCGCGCCTCGGTCGACGACATCTACCGCATCAATGTGCGCAGCAAATCGGGCGACATGATCCCGCTGCGCTCCTTCGTCGAGGCCAAGGTGGTGGTCGGCCCGCAGGCTCTGATCCGCTACAACAATCGCCTCGCCGTGACGCTGCAGGGCTCCCCCGCCCCCGGCGTCTCCTCCGGCCAGGCCCTGCAGGCGATGGAAGCGGTCGCGGCAAGGACCCTGTCGTCGGGCTATCGCGGCGCCTGGACCGACGTCTCCTTCCAGGAGAAGCGGGCCGAGGGGCAGACGACGATCATCCTCGCCTTCGCGCTGCTCTTCGCCTATCTCTTCCTGGTCGCGCTCTATGAGAGCTGGACCATCCCCGTGCCGGTGCTGCTCTCGGTCGCGGTCGGCATCCTCGGCGCCTTCCTCGCGATCGTCGTGGCCGGGCTGACGCTCGATCTCTACGGCCAGATCGGCATCGTCGTGCTGATCGGCCTCGCTGCCAAGAACGGCATCCTGATCGTCGAGTTCGCCAAGGAGCTGCGCGAGAAGGGCCACCCGCTGCTGCATGCGGCGACCGAGGGCGCGCGTCTGCGCTTCCGCCCGGTGATGATGACCTCCTTCGCCTTCATCCTCGGCCTGCTGCCGCTGGTGATCGCGGAGGGGCCCTCGATGCTCGCCAGGCGCCATGTCGGCACGCCGGTCTTTGGCGGCATGCTGGCGGCGTCCCTCATCGGCATTTTCGTGATCCCGGCGCTCTATGTCGTCTTCCAGGGCCTGCGCGAGCGCCTGCGGCCATCGACACGGCCCAAGGAGGAACAGGCCTGATGCGATCCTGTCCCGCCGCCATGGCGTCAGCTGGCGCCCGGCCATGGGCAGCTGCTGTCAAACCCTGAGCCGCGGATCCAGGATGTCGCGCAAGAAGTCGCCCAGGATATTCGTGGCGAGGACAAGCGCGAAGATGACGAGGCTTGGGATGATCGTCACATGGGGCGCGAAGAAGAAGAAATTCACGCCCTGGGCAGCCATGGTTCCGAGCTCCGGCGCCGGCGGCTGCGTGCCGAGTCCCAGGAAGCCGAGCGATGCAGCCAGCAGAATGGCCTGGCCGAGGCGCAGTGTGAGGAACACGACGATCGTCGATAGGCAATTGGGCAGGATGTAACGCAGGAGCAGCCCGCTGTCAGTGAGGCCGATGACCCGACCGGCCGCGATATAGTCCTGGGCGATCACGGTGAACCCTGCTCCTCTCGCGATACGGGCCGTCAGGGGAACCGTGGAGATGGCAAGCGCGATGATGACCGACAGCGTGCCGGCTCCGATGATCGCCGCCACAGCCAGCCCGAACAGGATTGCCGGGAAGGACAGGAGCACGTCCATCAGACGCATCAGCGTCCCGTCGAGCCGGGGATAGAACGCCGCCAGCAGCCCGACGGCAGTGCCGATGGCGCCGCCGACCGCGATGGCACAGAACCCCATCATGGCTGTCAGCCTGAGCCCGAACAGCACCCGGCTGAAGATGTCGCGGCCCTGGCCATCGGTCCCGAACCAGTGCGCGCCGCTAGGCGCCTGCATGACGCGGGTCATCTCGATGGCAAGCGGGTCATATGGCGCGAGCCAGGGGGCGAGTACAGCGCCAACTGCCATCGTCAGGAGCACGGCGAAGGAGGCCATCACGAGAAAATCGCCTCTCAGCCGGCTCCGGAACTGAGAAAACGCGCGCTTGGGTCGAACGGCTCCGGAAGCAAGGGTCATCGGGCCTGGATCCTCGGATCGAGCAGGGCGTAGAGGAGGTCGACGATGATGTTGATGGCAATGAAGCCGAGAGCCAGAGCGATGATCGCGCCCTGCGCGACCGGGAGATCATTGGCCACGATCGCTCCGACGGCCAGACGCCCCACGCCAGGCCACGAGAAGATCGTTTCGGTTACGATCGCTCCGCCCAGCAGGTAGCCGATCTGCAAGCCGATCAGGGTGGTCACGGGGATGAGCGCGTTGCGCAGCGCATGCCGGATGACGATGACGCTTTCCGTCAGCCCCTTCGCGCGGGCGGTGCGAACATGATCAGCGCCCAGAACTTCCAGCATGGAAGTGCGTGTGATCCGTGCGACTGGGCCGATGAAGATCAGCCCAAGGCAGAGCGACGGCAACACGGCGTGGCGGAAGCCATCCAAGGTCCAGAGCGGGCCTCCCCGCCCGGTAAACGGCAGCCACTGCAACTTGAAGCCGAAGGTCCACAACAGGACCATGCCGATCAGAAACACGGGCAGCGATATGCCGGCGACGGCCCCGCTGATGATCAGCCGATCCAATATGCCCCCTCTGGAGACAGCCGCGACGACGCCCAGCAGGATCGCCGCCGGCGCCGCCCAGATCAGGCAGAGCAGGATCAGCTCCAGGGTCGCGAGGAAGGAGCGCGAAAGCTCCTCCGCAACCGACATATTGTTGACCAGCGAGTTGCCGAGATCGCCTCGCAAGACATTCGTCACATAGCGCAGGAACTGTTCCCAAAGCGGGCGGTCCAGGCCCATTTCGATCCGGATCTGGGCGATGATCTCCGCGCTCGCCGTCGGCCCGGCGCGAACGGTCGCCGGGTCGGACGGAACAAGGTTGAGCAAGGCGAACCCGATCAGGAGGACGCCCAGGATGACGGGGATCGCCAGCAGCAGACGCTGCACCGTGTATCTGAGCATGAGGCGGCCTCCCGGGCTTCTCGCGATCAGGCCTGAGCGGCTTCGGGAGCCTTGCGCGGCTTCACCTCGTTCGGACGCAGGACCTGCACGATGAAGTGCTCGAGCTGGGGCTCATAAGCCGCCCACAACTGGCGCAGCTTCGCCTGAGGCTCGGGCTCCAGGTCCACGCGCAGGTCCACCAGGGGCCAGTCCTGCTCGTCGACGACGAGCAGCGCCGCCGACATGATCGGCTGGGCTTCGCCGCCCGCGGCGAGGCCGGCGTCGATCGCGCTAAGCAGCTTCTCGATGAACGGCGCGCCTGCCGCCTCCTCGAAATGGCGGACCATCGCCTTGGGCACGTCAGGATTGGCAAGGACGTTGCCCGTCGAGACGCAGTTCACGCCCTGAAATCCGGAGTTGATCGAGGCAATCTTCGGGCCGCAGTAGAACGCCGTCCGCCCCTCCCGGTCGATGGCCGCGACTTGGCGCTGATCGGGAAACTCGCTCTCCTTGATCAGGCGGCGGACCGTCTCCTCAGCACTAAGGCCAGCGCTGAGGAAGTCTAATCCCTTCGGCCCGAGGCGAATGTCGCTGCGATGCTGCGAGGTCACTGCGCCGACCTTGGCCCGCGCCCAAGGGCAGCGATTGCCGACCGCAATGCTGGAGGTGGCGATGCCGATGCCGAACATGCCGGTCTTCTCATCGCGCGCAATCAGGGAGAAGGTCATGTAAGTCTCCAGGGTCGTTTGTGCGGGGCGGGGTCGTTTGTCTGGGGAATGTCAGCCGAGCCACGACCGCGCTCTGTCCTGGAGGGACAAAGCAAAGGTCATCGGCGGCATGAACCAGGGGATGCCGGTGTAATAGCGCCGGCTCGGCAGCTCCTGCTGCGCGAATAGGCTGGTGGAGTGTCCCGATAGAAGCAATTCGGCCGTGCGGCGCCCGAGATAGCTGCTCATGACGATCCCGGAGCCGTTGCAGCCGAGCACGTGATGCACGTTGCCGCGCTTTCCCATGTGCGGGATGCGATCGAAGGTGAAGCCAACGCGGCCTTCCCAGGCATGGCTGATGCGCACCTCGGCGAGCGAGGGAAACGACTGCACCAGCACCTCCTTCAAGCGTCGCGCGATACCGACGGGATCGACGCGGTCGAGCTGCAGCGCACGGCCGCCGACGAGGAGCCGTTGCCGGTCCGGACTGGCGCGAAATGCATAGGCGAGCTTTCGGGTGTCGTTGATCAGTCGTCCTCCGGGGAGCAGGCGGTCGACCTCGCCGGCCGGCAGCGGAGACGTCGCGATCATGTGGCTGCCGACGGCGATCACGCGCCGGCGATACCAGGGCAGTTCCCGGCCGGTATAGGCATTGGTCGCCAGGATGACGTCGCTGGCATGCACCTCGCCTCTAGCCGTGGTGATCTCGGTCGTTCCGTCGCCTTCGACGAGACCGGTCACGGGCGTGTACTCGATGATCTCGACGCCCGCGCTGCGCGCGAGCCGCAGCAGGCCGAGATGATACTTCGCTGGATCGATGCCGCCGTCCTCGGGCAGCACCATCGCGCCATGATAGAGTTCGGTCGCTATGCTCTCGTGCAGGCCGTCCTTGCCGACGGTGAGGGCCGGAATGCCGAAGGTCCTGGTCAGGAAGTCCGCCTGGCGCTTGAGCACCTCCATATCCTTCGGCGTCCAGGCGCAGATCAGCCTGCCGGACAGCGCCATGTCGCAGTCGATCATCTCGTCGCGGATGAAGTCGCGAAACCAGCCATAGGCGCTGCAAGTTTCGTGGAGCAGGCCAAGCGCCTGCTCAGCTCCGAAATCTTTCGCCAGCGCAGCATAGCTCTGTCGCAACCTGCCACCGATCATGCCGACGCTGCGCGTGCTGGCGCCATGGCCGGCACTCTGCGCTTCGATGACGGCGACGCTGCGGCCGGCGCGCGCCAGAGCGATCGCAGCCGACAAGCCTGCATAGCCGGAGCCGACGATGACGACATCCGCCTCCGTCGGCAGCGGCCGGAGTTCGGCCGTGCCCCGGGGCACGGCTTCCCACCAATAAGGCTCGGCCTTGAAGCCTTCGGCCAAGAAGGCCGCGCTCACCTGGCGATCTCGATGTCGAGGCCCTTGTAGACGGCGCTGTTGTAGATGCCGTGGACGTCGACGCCCTTGACCCGCTTGGTCGAGAACAGGAACAGGCGTTCGTGCACGAGCGGTATGAGGAGCGCCTGGTCCGCGACGATCTTCTGGACCGCGGCATAGGCCTCGGCCTTCTTGCCGGCGTCGAGACTCGTCTGGCCGACCGCGAGCAGATCGTCTGTGGTCTTGTCCTTCCAGTTGAAGCGGTTCGGAGCCGGCACATTGGCCGAGTGGAACATCATCAGCACTTCGCCGGAGGTGGCGTAGGGCGAGAACAGCGCGTAGCCGTCGAACTCGGGCGAGGTGTTGATCTGGGCCATGGCCGCCGCCGGCTCGACGAGCAGCAGCTTCAGGTCAATGCCGACCTGCTTCATGTAGCCTTGGATCGCCTCGAGGCGCGAGCGCCAGCCCGCGGTTCCGGCGGCCAGGATCGAGGGCGAAAGGCGCTCGCCATCCTTGTAGCGGAAGCCGTCATTGCCGAGCTTCCAGCCCGCCTCGTCGAGCAGGGCCTTGGCCTTGGCCGGATCGTAGCTGGCCTCGGTCGCGCCGGAATAGTCGATGGTGCCAGGACTGACCAGGGTCTTGGCGGGACGGGCCTGACCGAACCACATGCTCTTTGCCAGCGCTTCGCGGTCGACGGCGAGGTTCATCGCCTGGCGGACACGGACATCGCTGGTCATCTTGCGGTTCGGCCGCAAGCCGAGATAGGCCGAATAATTCGAGATGCGCGGCTCGGCCTTGGTCAGCATCGGCATCTTGCTGAGCTGGTCGATCGACCATTCCGGCAGCACATAGGAGATGTCGCCGGCGCCGGTCTGCATCGCCGCGAGGATCGCGCTCTCCTCGGGAACGACCCGCCAGACGATCGCATCGACCTTGGCCGGGCCCTTGTTGGCATAGATCGCCGGCCCCCATTTATAGGCATCGTGGCGCAGGACCATGAACTGGTCACGCGGCCGCCACTCGCCCCAGCAGAATGGGCCGGTGCCATTCAGGCCCTTCACGCCGAAATCAGCGCCGAGCTTCTCGACATTGGCTCGGTCGACGATGGAGCCGAAGCTCTGCGCGAGATGGAGCAGCAACTCGTTATGCGGCTCCTTGAGCGTGTAGACGACGGTGGTGTCGTCCTTGGCGACGACGTCGGCGACCTTGCCGAGGCGCCAGGCAGCTGGGGAGCGCGTCTCGGGCGCGATCAAGCGCTTCAGCGAATAGACGACATCGGCGGCCGTCATCGGCTTGCCATCGCAGAACTTGACGTCGTCGCGCAGATTGAAGGTGTAGGTCAGGCCGTCATCGGACAGCGCCCATGATTTCGCCAGCAGCGGATGAAGCGTCTTCTGGTCGTCTTCGACCGCGACCAGCGTGTCCGCCATCATGAACAGGATCTCGGCAGCCCCACGCCCCGTCGCCTTGTGCGGGTCGAAGCCGACGGAGTCGTTCCGGACCAGGATTGTGACCGTCTTGTCCTTGGCTGGCGGGTTCGCGGCCGAAGCGGAAAATCCGCTGGCCAGCAGCGCTGCAGCAAGGACGAGTGTTCGAGCGATGACCATCATTCCCCTCCGTTTTTCGTTGCGAGATAGTCGATTGCCGACAGCGCATGGACGCGAAGGACGGCGAAGAGCTCGTCGATCGTGACGTGCTCCTCACGATGGCCCATCGTCTTCGGAGAGGGGCCGTAGAGATAGGCGGGGACGCCGCGCCAGCGCCAGTAGCGCGCATCCGAGCCCCCAAGGCTGACGATGGGAACGGCCTCGCGGCCCGTCACCTGGCGCGTCGTCGCGCGCAGGACGGCCGCCATCTCTCCGGCTGGGTCGCACCAGCTCGACGGATAGCTATGGTCGGGGCGGGCCTCTCGCGTCACCATCGGATAGCCGGCGAGGATGCGGGCGAGCTCAGCCTCGACACGCTCGATGCTGAGCCCCGGTGGCATCCTGACCTCGACCTCGAGGAGGCATTCATCGGGCATCATGTTGACCTTCAGCCCGCCGCGGATCACCCCGATGTTGACGGTGGCGCGGTCGGCGATGTCGGCAGCGCCATCGCCGAGACTGATGTTCATGGCCGCGCGAGCCTCGGGCTCGGCGATCGCGGCGCGGACCGTTTCAGGCAGATCCGGCCTGAGCTCGGCAAGCGCCTCGAGATCGCGGGCCAGCCCGCAGGCGATCTTGATCGCGCTATCGCTCAGATGGGGATAGGCACCATGGGCGCCGCGGGTGCGCACCGTCAGCGCCATCCGCAGCGCCCCCTTCTCGCCGAAGCGCAACGTCGCAAGGCCACTCGGCTCACCGTTGAGACAGCAATCGCCGATCACCTCGTCGGGGATGGTCTCCATCAGAAAACGCGTTCCATAGCGGCCGCCGGTTTCCTCGTCCGAGACGACGGTCAGCGTTAGGCGGCCGGCCAGCTCCGGCATGAGCTTCGCCAGATAGCGGTATGTGAAGATCGAAGCCGTCGTGCCGCACTTCATGTCCGCGGCACCGCGGCCATAGATCCGCCCTTCGACGACCTCGCCGCTCCACTGGCTGCGTTGACCCGGAACCTCCTCGATTGCGGGGAAGACATCCATGTGGCCGTTCAGGACAAGATGGCGCCCGGGTCGATCAGCCGCGACAGTGCCGACGATGTTGGGCAGATGGTCGAGCGCGCTGAGCACGCGAAAGGGCAGCGCATGCGCAGTCAGGAAGCGTTCGACATACCGGCTCGCCAGCACGGTGTCTCCCGGCGGGTTCGGCGACTTCGCCTGCAGGAAGCCTGAGAGAAACGCGATGATCTCGTCACGGTCGCGCTCGATCCAGCCGAGGACTCGTTCTTTGAGTGCTGCGAGGTCGCTCACGGGAAACTCGACTGTTAGCGCTAACGTTATCGCTAACATCCAGGTTTATGTTTCCCCGCTTGTCAAGTAGGGTGCGGCCGCAGGGTGTGTCGACGATGCTCGAATGGCAGGCAGGCGGGGCGACTGATGAACCATGATCCCGCGAAGCGCAGCTGGGCGACGATGTCCGATGTGGCGGAGGCTGCCGGCGTGTCGCTGATGACCGTCTCGCGGGTCTACAAGAATCCGTCCGCCGTCAGCGCGAGCACGCGCGAGCGCGTCTTGAGCGAGGGCGAGCGCCTCGGCTTCGTTCCCAACATGCTTGCAGGCAATCTCGCTTCAGGCCGCAGCGCCATGATCGGCATCGTCGTTCCGTCACTGCGCAACTCGAACAATGCGAACAGCATCCAGGGCATGGCTGATTGCCTGAGGGCTGCCGGCTACCAGTTCATGATCACCAATACCGGCTATTCGCTGGAGGACGAGAACGCCGCGGTCGAAGCCTTCATCAGACGGCGACCGGATGGGCTCGTGCTGACAGGAACGCGTCACAGCGAGGAGACCCATTCGCTCCTGCGCAGCTCCGGCATCCCGGTAGTCGAGGTCTGGGAGACCGAAGGACCCATCATCGACATGGCAACGGGCTTCGACAATCACGCTGCCGGCGGCGAGATCGCACGCTACCTGATCGCGAAGGGCTATGACCGGATCGGCTATATCGACTATCCGGTGCGCGGCCTGCCTCGCTACGAGGCCCGGCGCGAAGGAGCCCTGGATGCCCTCCGAGCTGCTGGTCTCGCTGACGACCTGATCGTCTCTACACATGAACCCCTGGATGCGACCGAGGATGCATCGAGTTTCCGCGGTGGAGCGAGGGGGCTCGAGCGCCTGCTTGCCAATAGCGGCATTCGAGCCGTGCTCTGCGCGTCGGATCTCCTCGCCGTCGGCGTCATCTTCGAAGCTCAGCGCCTGGGGTTGAGAGTGCCGGAGGACCTCGCGGTCGCAGGCTTCGGTGACTTCGAAATCGCGGCCGAGGTTCCGCCTGGCCTGACGACCATCAGGACGCATGGCTATGAGATGGGCTGGGCGGCAGCGGACATGCTGCTTTCAAGGATCGCCGGGAAAGCAGTGGAAGAGCCCGTCAGGAACGTCGGATATACGCTCATCCCGCGCGCCAGCGCTTAACGATCGTCGCGCACGAAATGCTTGGTCGACCAGGTTCCTGATGCCGATAGCCATCTCGTTGCCACTCAAGACGATCTCGGTGCCGCCCAGGACCATGCGCTCTAGGCTGGCTGACAACCTCTTCGAAGACGAGAAGGACGAGTGGAACAGCCGCGAACGGGACGAGGAGGAGGTCCCGGATTCCCCCGGCGCCGCCGACCATACCTGTTCGACGAGGACACGGTCGACAAGGTCATCGCCCATCAAGGATCAACCGCGTCGAGGTCGCGGGCGGAGACCGGCTCGCCGGAACCTGACTGCGCCGGGTTCCGAGGGCTTTTCAGTCAGGAGATTGGCTGGCATATCAAGGCGATGACGTCACCGACCAGCCGGAAGATCGCCAAGCCGAAATCGCTGACGGCGCTCGCGCTCGACAAGATCCGGACAGGCATCCTGACCGGGCTCCATCCGCTCGGAGCCCCTCTTTACGAAAAGGTGCTCGCAGACGAATTCGGGATCAGCAAGACACCGGTGCGCGAAGCCCTGGTCCAATTGCAGCGGGAAGGGCTGGTGGTCGTGGTGCCCCATTCCGGCACCTTCGTGTTCGAGCTGGCCAATGGCGAGGTCACCGAACTCTGCGAACTGCGTCTGATCCTGGAGGTGAATGCGCTCAAGCTGGCCATGCACCGCGGCGCCGGCCGGTTCGTGAGCGAAATCACCGGCATCACCACCGAGATGCGCAGCGCTGTCGAACAGGGCGATGTCGAGCGCTATCGCGAGCTCGACGCCCGGTTCCACCAGGCGTTCTTCGATCACTGCGGCAATCGCTATCTCGCCAACAACTACAGCCTAGTCGACGGCAAGATCACGACCTTGCGGGCCCATCTGCAGGCCCCGCGGCCAGACGAGCCAATGTCGTCCCTGGACGAGCACGAGCAGATCGCGCGCTGCCTGGCGGCCGGTGACAGCGCTGGCGCGACCGAGTTCCTCGCCCGGCAGATCAAGCGTTTCCGCACGCTGATGCGCTCCTCCATGGAGGTCGATCCGGCGCCGGTCGAGATCTTTTCCTCCTGAGTCGCCCTTCCCCGTCCGCCCACGCATAGCGTCGCCTCGCGTTGACATATCAGATATATCGGATATCTCTTACCTCAAGAAGCGATCCGAGGGGACGACATGGCGGGGAAAGTTGCGCTCATCGCGGGCGCGGCGCAGGGCCTGGGCGCGGCTTCGGCGCGAGTTCTGGCGCAACGGGGCTGGGTCGTATGCGTCGCGGACATCAATGCCGATGGCGTCCGGCAGGTCGCGGAGAGCTGCGCGGCCCTCACGCCCGGTGCAGCCCCCATCATTGTCGACCTCGCCACCGAGGATGGGGCCGACACCATGGTTGCTCAGACGCTGGCGGCGACCCGACGCCTCGACGTCCTGATCAACTGCGCTGCCTTCGCTCCCGCCGAGGACTTCCTCGCCATGACGGCGCGCGCCTGGGAACTGGCCCTGCTGGTCAACGTGCGGGCCACGGCGCTAGCCATGGCCGCAGCCGGCCGGGCCATGCAGAAGCAGGGCGGCGGCCGCATCATCAACGTGACCTCGGCTGCGGCACGGATGGCGCTGCCGCACTATGCCGCCTATGCCGCCAGCAAGGCCGCGGTCGATGCCCTCACCCGCAGCGGCGCCGTAGCGCTGGCCCCCCATGGCATCACCGTCAACAGCCTGTCGCCGGGCATGATGGACACGCCGCTCCAGGAGCGCACCGAAGAGATCTTCTGCCAGCTCGCCGGCCGCAGCGATCTCGTCGCCTTCAAGGCCGAGCGCACTGCCCGAATTCCGCTCGGACGCCGCACCGATCCCGAGGAGATGGCCGAGATGATCGCCTGGCTGGCGATCGACGCACCCGTCTACATGACCGCCGGGCGGCTCAACATCACCGGCGGGCTCGACAAGGACTAGAATAAGAAGGGGGAGGACGATGGAAACGCAGATCGAGAAGGACGTCGTCAGGAAGCTGTATTGGCGGATCGTCTACTTTTGCTGCCTGCTGTTCTTTTTCAACTACATCGACAGGGTCAACATCGGCTTCGCAGCGCTTAAGATGAACGAGGATCTCAAATTCTCCGCCGCCGCCTACGGATTCGGCGCGGGCATCTTCTTCATCAGCTACGCGTTGCTCGAGGTGCCGAGCAATCTCGTCCTGCATCGGGTCGGCCCGCGTCTCTGGCTCGCGCGCATCATGGTGACTTGGGGAATCATCTCCTCCTGCTTCGCCTTTGTGCAGACCGAGATGCAGTTCTATGTGCTGCGCTTCCTGCTCGGCGCCGCCGAAGCCGGCTTCGTGCCGGGCATCGTGCTCTACTTCACCTACTGGTTCCCGAACGCCCATCGCGGCAAGGCTTTCGCCGCCTTCTTCAGCGCCGCACAGCTCTCCTCGATCATCGGAGCGCCCCTCTCCGGCTGGCTGATCCAGTCGATGGCGGGCGTCCACGGCTTCAGCGGCTGGCAATGGATGTTCATCATCGAGGGCCTGCCCTCGGTCGCGCTCGGCGTGGCGATCCTATTCATCCTGTCGGATCGGCCGCAACAGGCGCGCTGGCTCAGCGAGCGCGAGAAGACCTGGCTCGTCGAAACGATCGAGGCGGAACGCCGCGCCAACCCCGCAGTCGCACATGGTTCGATCGGCCAGTTCCTGCGCGACCGGCGCGTGCTGGCGCTGGCGGCCATCTATTTCTTCTACGCGGTCAGCGTCTATGGCGTGCTGTTCTGGCTGCCGCTGATCATCAAGGGGTTCGGCGACCTGACCCCGCTGCAGATCGGGTTTCTGACCAGCCTGCCCTATATCTGCGCCTTCGCCGCCGTACTTCTGGTCGCCCGGCACTCGGACCGGACCGGCGAGCGCAAATATCATGTCGCCTTCAGTGCCCTGCTCGGCGGCGTCGCCCTGTTCGGCAGCGCGCTGGCGGGTTCGCCCGTGCTCGCCTTCATCCTGCTCTGCGTCGCCGCGATCGGCATCTGGGGCCAGAACGGCGTGTTCTGGACACTGCCGACCAGCTATCTCGTCGGCGCCTCCGCCGCCGGCGGTATCGCCTTCATCAACAGCGTTGCCCAGTTCGGCGGGTTTCTCGGCCCATACATGGTCGGCTGGGTGCGCGACACCACCGGCAGCTTCAGCGGGGCGCTGATGGTGCTCGCCTGCGCCTCCTTCATGGTGACGGTGATCGCCGCTTCGCTGCGGATAGAGCCGCAGGGCAAGGCGGAGGCGAACATCCCGAGTGGCGTCATGCCGAAGCGCGTCTGAGCGAGGCGGCGGCGATGAGCGCGGTCACGCAAACCATCGACGGAGGCGCGCGCGGCAAGGTGGCGCTGGTGACCGGCGCCGGCAGCGGCATCGGCCGGGCGATTGCGCTTCGCCTGGCCCGAGGCGGAACCGCGATCGCAGCGCTCGATCGCAGCAGCACGGATGCTGCGCAGGTCGCCGCCGAGATCGGTGCGGAGGGCGGTCGGGCGCTAGCGCTCACTGCCGACGTCATGGATGCCGGCCAGGTCGACGCTGCCGTCGAGATGGCGGTCACGGAGCTGGGCGGGCTGGACATTCTGGTCACGAGCGCCGGTCTCAGCCGCAGCGTATCACTGCTGGAGATGACGCCCGAGGTCTGGAATCTTGTCCTCGGCGTCAATCTGACCGGGACCTTCCACTGTCTGCGCGCCGTCGTGCCGCATTTGGTGCGGCAAGGCGGCGGGCGGATCATCATGATCGGTTCGACCTGCGCCCAGCGCGGCTTCTCCTATCGCAGCGCCTATTGCGCTTCGAAAGGCGGCGTCATCAGCCTGATGCAGGCAGCTTCAGTCGAGCTCGCCGAACACGGCGTCACGGTCAATACCGTATCGCCTGGGCCCGTGGAGTCGCCGATGACCAGGGCCAACCACACGCCGGCGATCCGGGCTGCCATCGCCCGGGCGACGCCGATGCGCCGCTACGGCCAGCCGGAGGAGGTCGCCGGCTGTGTCGCCTATCTCGCCTCGGAGGAGGCCGCCTACGTCACCGGGCAGGAACTCACGGTCGACGGCGGCTTCGCCGCCGCCGGCATCATCTATCGCGATTGAGCGGCCGCTGGTCGCCCGCATTCCGAGGACCGTCATGACAGCGACGAAAGCCAAGGCCCGCCCAGCTCCTGCGGCGACAGGGGCCAATCTGCGCGCCGATCCCGAGGTGATGCTGCAGCTCTTCGAGACCATGGTGCGCATCCGGCGCTTCGAGGAGCGCGCCATCGACCTGTTCAAGAAAGGCGTGATCAAGGGCACGGCCCACAGCTATGCCGGCGAGGAGGCCATCGCCGCCGGCACCTGTTTCCACCTGACGGCGCAGGACTATGTCGGAAGCTACCATCGCGGCCATGGCCACTGCATCGCCAAGGGCGCCGATCTCGGCCGGATGATGGCGGAGCTGATGGGGCGGGAAACCGGCTATTGCCGCGGGCTCGGCGGTTCGATGCACATCGCCGATCTCGATCTCAATATCCTGGGCGCCAACGGCATCGTCGGCGCGACGATGCCGATCGGCAGCGGAGCAGCACTGGCGGCGAAGCTGCGCGGCACGCGGCAGGTCACGGTCGCATTCTTCGGCGACGGCGCCGCCAATCAGGGCGTCTTCCACGAGGCCATGAACCTGGCCGCGGTCTGGAAGCTGCCGATGGTCTTCGTCTGCGAGAACAATCACTATGCTCTGAACACGGCCTTCCACCAGACGACATCGGTTCCGCAGATCGCCATGCGCGCCGGCGCCTACGGCGTGCCGGGCCTCACGATCGACGGCAACGACGCCGTCGAGGTGATGATGGTACTCGGCGAGGCCGTCGAACGGGCGCGCGCCGGCGAAGGGCCGAGCCTAATCGAGGCGATGACCTGGCGCTGGGGGCCACACAGCATGCGCGCCAATCTGCGCGAGCCGCGTAGCGACGAGGATATGGCGTGGTGGATCGCACGCGATCCACTGCTGCGGCTGGAGGAACGCATGCTCGGCGAAGCCGGCGTGCCGGCCGAAAGAATCGCCGAGGTCAAGGCCATGGTGGAGGCTCAGCTAGAAGAGGCCATTGCCTTCGGCATGCGCAGCCCGGAGCCGGCGCTGCGGATTCTAGACACTGCCGTCTACGCACCACATGTCGCTCATCGCGAGCCCGGCTCGGCCGGCACGCGCGAGCTGACCTTCACGGAGGCACTGAACGAGGCGCTGCAGCAGGAGATGGAGCGCGACGAGGGCGTCTTCCTGCTCGGCGAGGACATCGCTGAGACCGGCGGCATCTTCCAGGTCACCAAGGGGTTGGTCGACAGGTTCGGCCCCGAGCGCGTGCGTGACACGCCGATCACCGAGGCCGCATTCTGCGGCACGGGGGTCGGTGCGGCGATCGCTGGCTTACGTCCGGTGGTCGAAGTGCAGATCTTCGACTTCGTCACCCAGATGATGGACATGATCGTCAACCAAGCCGCCAAGTTCCGCTTCATGAACGGTGGCACGGCCAAGGTGCCGCTGGTCATCCGCGGGCCACAAGGCGGCGGCATCCGCCTCGCCGCCCAGCACAGCCAGAGCCTGGAAGCCTGGTTCGCACATATTCCAGGGCTGGTGGTCATCGCTCCATCGACGCCCTTCGACGCCAAGGGCCTACTCACGGCGGCGATCCGCGATGACAATCCGGTGATCTTCCTCGAGCATAAGATGCTCTATCTCGGCCAAACCGGTCCGGTGCCCGAAGAACCCTACGCCATACCGATCGGAAAGGCGGCGATCCGCCGGGAGGGCAGCGACGTCACCATCGTCGCGATGCAGGCCATGGTCGCCCGCGCGCTCTCCGCCGCCGTGCAGTTGGAGCGCGAGGGCATCAGCGTCGAGGTCATCGACCCGCGCACCATCAAGCCGCTCGACGAGGCAACCATCCTCGCCTCCGTCCGCAAGACCAAACGCCTCGCCATCGTGCACGAGGCCTGCCTGACCGGCGGTTTCGGTGCGGAACTGTCCGCGCTCGTCATGGAAAAGGCCTTCGACTGGCTCGACGCGCCTGTCACCCGCATCGCCTCGCTCGACGTGCCGATGCCGTTCAACGACCGGCTCGAAGCCGCCGTGATCCCCTCACAGGAGCGGATCATCGACGCGATCCGCGCCTTGCTCGAAGGAGCTCGGTGAACCGTGGCCATTGATATCGTGATGCCTGCCCTGTCCCCGGGAATGGAGAAGGGACATCTCGCACGCTGGCTGAAAGCTGAGGGCGATACGGTCAAGATCGGCGACGTCATCGCCGAGATCGAGACCGACAAGGCGACGCTGGAGCTCGAGGCGTCGGCGGACGGCGTGCTGCGTCGGATCCTTGTCCCCGCCGGGGCACACGAAGTTCTGGTCAATCAGACGATCGCGATCCTCGGGCTGGCGGCTTCGCAGGCGAAGACTCCGGCTCCGGCCACTCCGGCGTCTGCCATATCGGCGCCAGCTGATGACCCGGCCGCCGATGAGCCAGACTCGGACCCGCCTGCGGCGGTCAGGGCCGGCGCGGTCTCGCCGCGCGCCCGGTTGCTCGCCCGGGAGTTCGGCATCGACCTGTCCTCGGTGCAGGGTTCGGGGCCGCAAGGGCGCATCCTGGAGCGGAATGTCCGCGACGTTGTGACGGCGGCCATGACGCAGCGGCCCATCCCGCAGGCAGCGCCGCCCCACCCTGCGATCGCGACGACGCCCCATGAAGAAGCACAGTCGGCCTTCGCATCGCGCCCGGCACTGCTCGGGCGTGATACTCCGCAACTCCAGCTGATGAAGGCTTGGCAGGTCGACAGCCTCCTCGACCTGCAGGAACGGGTCAACGCCGCCCTCCCCCGCGACGAACGGGGCGAGGCGGCCAGTCCGGTGACGATCACCGACATGCTGATCAGGGCCTGGGCGCTGGCGCTGCACCAGGCCCCTGACGCCAATGTCGTCTGGACAGATGATAAGCCCGCTTGCCTGGGTCGGGTGGATATCGCCTTCACGGTCTCGACAGCGGGCGGTCTGGTCACTCCGGTGCTGCGATCGGCCGAGAGCAAGAGCATCACGGCGATCGCCTGCGAGACCGGGGATCTGGCGGCCCGCGCCCGCTCCGGCCAATTGTCTCCGGGCGACTGCCGCGGCGGGTCGAGCACCATAGCCAATCTCGGCATGTTCGGGATCGACAGCTTCACGGCGGTCGTGAGTCCGGCGCAGGCGACAAGCCTGGCCATCGGCGCGATCGAGAAACGGGTGGTTGTCAGAAGCGATGCTCCCGCCATTGCGCGGATGCTTAGCGTGACCCTCTCGGCCGATCGCAGGGCCGTCGATGACGCGTGCGGCGCCAGCTTGATGGCGCGCTTCGGTACATTGCTGACGACGCCATTGCAGCTGCTCGCCTAGCTACAACATGGGATCTGCCTCAACGTGAACTGCCCGCAGGGCGCCCGGCGATTGGTCCCGTCGGCAAGGATTTCCCAGCATGTCGCCTGGGTCAGGCCCCCAAAGGCGTCTTGCTTTCACCATCACCAGGATGCGTGCCTTCGCCCGAGGCCGTAGCAAGCCGTTGCCAGCGACCGATGGAGGCGGTGTGGATCTGATCCCATCCGGTGAAGTGTTTCGAGAAGTGGCATGAGCCGCGATAGGTGCGAACACAAAGCCGTTGTCGAATGAGATTTCCGGCTTAGCCTCGGCGCCACTAGCGAGCGCAGATGCGCGCCCTGGCGCTCCTTCGCCCGAATTTCCGCGATGCGTTCCTTGACCTGCCGAACCAGCGGAGACGGTGACTTCGTCAGCTTTGTCTTGAGCCTGAAACAGGACGATTGGCCGGACGTGGTCGCGCTCCCTGCAAGCATCCTCGGCAAGCTCAGCTTCGAGAGCGCGCCGGTTAACCCATTCGATTCGGCAATCAAAGTTCCGCCTGAGATAGGCGATCCGATCTGATCGAGCAGCCACCTGGAGATCGGTGATTGGATGGAAACGCCGCGCCACATTCCCGGCGCGCCCGACACGATCCGAATGTGTGACCTTGCCGTCTCGGGCTTTTGCTCAGCCCGCAAATCCCGCATTGCCGAAGCAGCGGCAATCAGCTATCCAGCCTGCACGGTTAGCGCCCGTAGCTCAGCTGGATAGAGCGTTGCCCTCCGAAGGCAAAGGTCACACGTTCGAATCGTGTCGGGCGCGCCATTTCGGTTCAAAGGCACGAACGCCTAGCACCGCCGCCTCTACGCCAGAGGCGGCGGTTAGGGTCCGGAGCAGTTCGCTCCGCAGTCCACGGATACGAACCTCCTTCCGGCTCACGACTTCCACGCGCTGCGCGACCGCCCGCACCTGATCGCGGGCAAACGTGCCGTCGCCGTTCCGCAGCTTCTTGCGCAGGGCGGCCGCGAACGCGCGCAGGCTCTCCGGCGTAATCGCCGGGCCGACCTTCACGATATGCGCCAGGGCGCGCTTGGCATCGCCGTTGGCCTGGTCCCGCGTCGCGGTCAGCTCGGCAATCCGATCCTTGAGTGACGGGTCGCTTACGTCGATGACGCCGTTCTCGATCGCGTCATAGAGTCGCTTAAGCTTCGCTTCCGCCTCGGTCGCGCGCCGTTCAAGATCGCCGACATGCTCACGGCGCTGGTTCACCCACTCGTCGCGCCGTTCGAGGATCTGATCCATCAGAGCTTCGAGTCGCGCCGGGTCGAGCAGCCGCGCTTCGAGGTGATCGACTACGGCCTTATTGAGCTGGTCCATCGGCACGGTGATGCCGGGACAGCCGGTCGCGCCCTGCCGCGCCTTCGTCGAGCAAGTGTAATAGCGATATTCGCGGCCGACGCTGCTGGTGCCTGTGCGCAGCGTCATCGCGCCGCCGCAGCACGCGCAGAAGCAGATGCCGGTGAGCAGCGTCGGCCCGCCCACCGCCATCGGCGCCATCATCTTCGGGCTGCGCGCCTTGAGCGAGCGCTGGACCGCCTCAAACTCCGCTTCCGAGACGATCGGCGGCACTTCCATGACGGCGTGCTCGGCCTCGGGCTTGGGCGTCCTCGTCTTGTGGTCGCGGGTGTTGAAGCGGTGTTGGCCGATGTAGGTCGTGCGAGTGAGAACTTGATGCACCGCGCCCAAGCCCCAGCGTCCGCCGTCGCGGGTGCGGATGTTGTTCTCGTTGAGCCAAGTGGCGATGGACTTGAGTCCCATCGGCCCCCTGTTATCGATGCCGTTCAGCGCCATGCGGTAGATGCGCCGCACCGTCTCGGCCTGGATCGGGTCGATCTCCAGCTTCTTCTTGATCTTCGCGCCGCGCTCCTCGGCTGCAACCACACGGTAGCCGATCGGCGCACGCGCGCCGTTCCAGAAGCCTTGCCGGGCGTTCTCCTTCATCGCCCGCAGTGTGTGCTTGCCGTTCTCCTTCGACTGATATTCGTCGAACAGCGTCATGATCTGGCGCATCATCACGCTCATCGGATCGTCGCCCAGGTCCTGGGTGATCGAGATGAGCTTCACGCCGTTCTTCGCCAGCTTGCGGACGTAGAACTCGAACTGGAACTGGTCGCGGAAGAACCGCGAGAAGCTGTGGACGAGGATGACGTTGAACGTCGGCGGCTTGACCATCGCCGCATCGATCATCGCCTGGAACGAGGGCCGACGATCGTCGGTGGCGGTGTTGCCCGGCTCGACGAACTCGGCCGCGACCGCCCAACCCTTGCCGACACAGTAATTCTCCATCTGACGGCGCTGGTCGGGGATCGACAGATCATGTTCCGCCTGGCGCGGCGTCGAAACTCGCAGATAGAGCGCGGCGCGAGCGGTCGCCACGACCGGCGCCTCATCCTCATCTCGTCGCAGGGCGGCGCTGGTCATGACGCTTCACTCCTCACTTCACGGCAGCGGTCCGAACAGCTTGTCCAGCTCTTGCCGCATATGGCCTTCGATCGCGCGCAGCTCGGCGTCGCCGATCGGAACCTGTTCGGGCCAATCATCGGTGACGACGATTGGCCCGTCATTCTCGCGCGACCGGCGCGGAGCTCGCCGTGGCGCGGCGCGATTGGTGTAATCGAACAGGTCATCCGGGCATTCGGCCCAGCGACGAGGCGTGCGGCGGCGGAGCTTGCGAGGGAGTGCCATCCCGACACGCTGCGTCGCAGCTGCGCCGCGCGCAAAGCCCCTATCGCGGCGTAGCGCAGATAGGGGCGTGCTGCGGCGGGCGTCATGCTTCGCCCCACGGATCGACGACCGTGATCCCGCACTCGGTGAAATCGCGCACGTTACGAGTCGCCAGCCGCGCACCGCGCGACCGCACGATGGCGGCAATCTGCGCGTCGATCTGGCTGATAGGCTTGCCACCCTGTCTCCGCCCGGCGGCGATCTCGGGATAGGCAAGAGCCGCATCGGTATCGAACGGCAGGACGCGCCCCGCCAGATCGACATCGAACATCGGACGCGCCGCCGCCAGCAGATCATCGCGGCGGCGTCCCTCGGGCAGCAGCGCCAGACCGTAGAAGATTTCCGCCTGCGTCAACGTCGTCGTGAACACGCCCGCCATCGGTTGCTCGGCGATCCACGCCATGACTCTCGGGTCAGGCTCGTGCCGCATCAGCTCCGAAATGACGTTGGTGTCGAGGACGATCATTCGCCGAAGTCCACCGCCCGGATCGCCTCACGGGGCAGGTCAGGCAGATCGACACCGCCCAACGCGCCGAAGCGCTCATTGATGGCCTGGCCCAGATTGCGAGGGCGCGGGATTTCGGTCGATAGCGCCGAGCGCAGGATGTCGCGTGCCTCGTCTTCCATCGAGCGGCCGTGCATCGCCGCCCGCAGCCGCAGCCGATTTTTGATCGCATCGTCGATGTTTCGGATCGTCATGACCGCCATGCTGACCTCCATAAGTCAATGACTGCATGTTAGTCGATGAAGGTATAAATTGCAAGAAGGGGTTGGCGCCTCCCTGCGGGACCGCCGCTCTATCTCCGCTGCGCTTCGACCGAACCCCGAACGGGTTTCGGCCCTGCCAGGTGACGATCAGCATGGCGGGGCGGCGCTGACGCGCCGGAGGGCCAATCCGCCCCGCGGATTGTAGCTTTTCGGAGCTGCGGAGATCGGGCCAGGGCTGCGCCGGCCCGATCGCGTTGTTTGTAGCTCTCCCCGTCGGTGGGGTGGGCGACGCTTCCCTTTAGGCCCGCCGCGCCGGGCCGCAACGCGCGGCAAGCCGCGCTTACCTCCTCTGCGTTCCGGTCCTGCGGATGCTGCCCGGCTCCGCCGGCGGGCCTGCCGGTCCGCTCCTTCGCCGCCCACCCCATTCCGGGGTGAGTGCGGTTTGAAGGAGAAGTGTGATGAACGCTGTTACCCAAACCGTTGCCGCCGAGCCTGTGTCGGGCGTCGAGATTTTCGTACCGCTCGCCAAGCTCAAGAAGTCCCCGCGCAATGCCCGCAAGGTGCCGCATGGGGAAGCCGCTATCGAGGCGCTGGCCGCTTCGATCCAGCACAAGGGGCTGATCCAGAACCTTGTCGTGGAGCCGGAGGTCAAGGAGGACGGGAGGCCGACCGGCTATTACCTCGTCACCGCTGGCGAGGGCCGCAGGCTGGCGATGCTGCTGCGCGCCAAGCGCAAGCAGATCAAGAAGTCCGAGCCGGTGCGCTGCTGGCTCGATACGGCGAACGACCCGTCGGAAATCAGTCTGGACGAGAACGTGACCCGGACGCCGATGCACCCCGCTGACCAGTTCGAACGGTTCCGCGAACTGTCCGAGAGCAAGGGCTATGGCGCGGAAGAGATCGGCGCGCGGTTCGGCGTGTCGGCTGGCGTGGTGAAGCAGCGGCTTCGCTTGGGCGCTGTCAGCCCGAAGCTGTTGCAGGTCTATCGTGAAGACGGGCTCACGCTGGACCAGCTTATGGCCTTCGCCATCACCGAGGATCACGCCCGTCAGGAGCAGGTGTTCGAGAGCCTGCATCACAATCGCGAACCGTGGATCATCCGCCGCGACATGACCGCCGCCAACGTGCCCGCCGACGACCGGCGCGCGGTGTTCATCGGGATCGACGCCTATGTCGAGGCGGGCGGCAACATCATCCGCGACCTGTTCAGCGAGGACCGGGGCGGGTTCTTCGAGGATGTGGGCTTGCTCGACATGCTCGCCGCCGAGAAGCTGCGCGAGATCGCGGGCGAGGTTCAGGCCGAGGGCTGGAAATGGGCCGAGGCCCATATCGACTATCCCCACGCCCACGGGATGCGGCGCTTCTATCCGCAGACCGTCGCCCTGTCCGACGAGGACGAGGCCCGGCTGGAGGCGCTGTCCACCGAGCATGACGGGCTTGCCGAGGGTTATTCGTCCTATGACGAGATGCCCGAGGACGTGGCCGAGAAGCTGGAGGCGATGTCCGACGAGATCGACGCCATTTCGGCCAAGCGTTACGCCTACGACGCCAATGTGATCGCGCATGGTGGCGTGTTCGTGGTGCTGAACCATGACGGCGTTCCCCGTCTCGAGCGCGGCTTCGTCCGTCCCGAGGACGAGGCGCTGGCCGACCCGCAGCCCGAGGATGAGGGCGAAGGCGAAGCCATCGACCCGGAAACCGTCGCGGACGAGCAGGCCGAGGACGGCGACGAGGACGAGCAGGAGATCGAGGAAGAGGACGAGGAACCGGGCAAGCCGATTTCCGACAGCCTCACCCGCGACCTGTCCGCCCATCGGACGCTGGCGCTTCGTGTTGCGCTGGCCGAGCGGCCCGATCTGGCGCTGATCGCCCTGACCCATACGCTCACGGCGCAGTTGTTCTACAGCTACACCGAGGCCGGTTGCCTTGAGGTTCGTCCGACCGTGACGCCGCTGGGCAGCCATGCGGACGGGATCGAGGATACGCCGCTCGCCGCCAAGGCGAACGAGGCGTGCGAGGCGTGGGCCGAGCGGATGCCGCGTGACGTGGCCGACCTGTGGGGTTTCATCGTTGGGATGGACGACGAGAAGCGGCTGGCGCTGCTGGCGCATTGTGCGTCCCGCACCGTCAATGCCCTGCGTCTGCCGTGGGACCGCAAGCCCCGTTCGCTGCAAACGGCAGACAGGCTGGCGAGCGCGCTGGCGCTGGACGTGGCGAAGGACTGGACGCCCACCGTGGATAGCTACCTTGGCCGCGTCACCAAGGCGCATATCGTGGAGGCCGTCGCCGGTGGCGTGTCGGAGGATGCCGCCCGCCGTATCGCGGACATGAAGAAGCCGGACATGGCGCAGGCCGCCGAGCAGCTTCTGGCCGGGACCGGCTGGCTTCCGACGATCCTGCGGACCCCCGAGCCGGAGGCGGAGCAGTCCGCGCCCGTCGAGGCCGAGGATGCCGGGACCGTGGAGCAGCCGTCCGAAGCGGAGGCCCCCGATACCGAAACGCAGGACGGCGAAGCATCCTACGCCGTCGCCGCCGAATAGCGGCATCGGGCCGGGGCCGCGCGGGCGGTCCCGGCCTTTCTTTCGTCGCCGCCAAAAAAATCGCGGCCGCGCCCTTGCCCGGGCGCGGCCGCTACTTTTATGGTCGTTGGATCGGCGTGGGCTTAGTCCTCCGTCAGCTCCTCATCCGCATCGGCGTAAGGATCGACATCTTCCTGATCGTCGTCATCAATGTCGCCATTGATGGGAGCGGTGCGCTTGGTTCCATAAGCCTTCCGGAACGTGCGAGCCCAGACCACCATCTCCTCATCGAGCCTGCTCACCAGTTCACGCCACGAGTCCGTCAACCGCGGTTCCACTCCCTGAGAATCCACGAGAGGCTGGCCGTCATCACCCTCGATAGCGGTCAAACCCGCGAAGGCGTGATCGACCTCCAGCAACGCCGCACCAAGAGCGCTCAAAGCGTTGTGATAGCGATCCATCGGCGTATCGCCTGCCCGAGCGGCCTTCGCCTTTCCGGGCGGGGGAAACTCATGTCGCAGGTAAATATCGCTGACCGCCTGGTCCGCCGAATCGTCAGCCAGACGCTTGACCTGACCCTGTTCGTCAACGGCACGAAGAAGCGGGCCGTCATCGAAGTCACGCAATGCCTGGCCGAGCTGATGAACGCCGTGAAGCGACCGACGCATGGTGTCGAGAATCTCGCCCGGCGTGCGGCGATCAGGCTGAGCGTTGCCCGAGGAGCCGCGATCGGCGTTGAGCCGTCCCGTCACCACCAGTGGGTATGACGCCCGGATTGCCAGCTCCATCGAAGCAGGGCCGGGTTCGTCGGTCGAGCCCTTGCCGATCGCTCCCCGCACCTCGTCGAGCGCAGCTTCAACGAGCTGATCCGTCGTGCGGCCCGTCGCCACCCAGTCGGAGCGATGCACAGCCTTGCCGAACGCATGCCGCAGATAGCGACGGATCTGATCGATCTTGGCCGGATCATCCGCCACAGCCCGAAGGATCAGCGCCGTGGCCAGTTCATTCATCAGCTTCGACGTGATCCGCTTGCGCGTCGACTGGCTGGTCACGGCAACCCGGATCGCCTCTTCGACGCCATCGTCAGCACTGGTAAACAGCCGCACGATCTGCGCCGCCCGCTGGACCGGATCGACCGGCAGATGGGCGGCCTTGGCTTCGGCCCGCGTACAGGCGCCAGCATAATAGTCGCGCTGCGTGGCGGTGATGAGATCGCGCCGGTACAGTTCGTCCAGAACTTCGTCGGCCAGCGACTCATTCTCCGGGCCTTCGCCCCAAGGCTTCGGCGGATCGACGTGACGAAGCGCGACAAAGGACTTCACGGCGGTAGGGAAGCCCGTCGTTCCCGAGGGGTGCGGGCGGAAACCGACCAGAATGAGCGCAGGAATGCGCTCGCAGCGAAGCGCCACCACCGTCTGCTTGTCCCGTTCACCCCGCTCGAACGCATCGTTGAGCCGCCGGATATGCGCCCGGAACTTGGCATCCTGATCGTCATAGGGAACGTCGGCCGAGCGAATGCCCAGCAGGTTGTGAACGGCGGTATCGCGGGACGAACCTTCCACCGTGGTCAGCGTCGTCACCGGCGCGGACCCATCGCCGTGCTGATAGGTCGTGGCGACGAGCCACACCGCTTCCATCACACCCTGAGACTCGATCGACGAACGCCAATCATTCTCGGCGAGCACGAACCGTGCCGCCTGTTGGGACGCCCAAGCCAGGTGGTGGCTGCTCTCGATGTCCACAGCCAGTTCCGCCGACTGCGGATGTTCGGCATCGAGCGGCCGGGGCTCCGGCACCGGACGAAACTTGGAATCCTCACCGCCGGTCCCCGGCTCGACGGCGAAGGGATGGCGACGCGACGGCAGGGTGCGCGGATTGCGCGGATCGGGCATGGTCCGCCGCGCCCAGACGCTGGTCCTGATCCCGAGCAGCGTGCCGCCGGGCACCGGGATGCGCTCGACATCGGGATCGTCCGCAGCGCCGATGGAGGCGCGGACCTCGGACGGATCGACAACGGCGTTGGCGATGGCCGATGCCGAGGCTTCGGAGAGCTTGAAGGCGTCCATCAGCCGCTCGGCCAAGGTCTGGCGGGCCTTCGCATGCGCATATTCGGGCAGGCGCTCGACCGGGCGAGGAAGGATGTGGGTGTCGTGATTATTGTCGCTCATGATGTAATCTCCTGGCGAGCCCGCGCGGCGGTGCGTCGCCGATATGGAAAAGGAAAGCCGGGGCCGCACGCGGCGGCCCCGGAGCCGGCCGTTAGTGGACGGTCGCCATGCGCATCTTCCGACGCAGCATGGCGTGCAGGTTCTTCAGCCCGCGATGGTCGGACGGCGTATCCGGCGCGAAAACCGGGCCGTCCATTTCGGGATGGTCGAACCGCCAGTGACCGCCACGGGTCTTGGTGGCCTTGAAGCCCTGGCGCTCAAGATCGCGCCGGACTTCCTTCATCTGACTGCTTGCAGACAAGGTACTACTCCTCAGCAGGCGGCCGACGGCACGCAGCCTCGATCGACCGCAACACGTGGTTGACGGAACCGAGGTGCCAAGGAGAGAAATGCTCCATTGCGCATCCTCCTTCTGCTTACTGGCAAATTCCAGCGTCACCGAAGGCGGCAGCAGAGCTAAAGAACAATTCCAAGACGTATGAGACAACCGGGCTAACCGATTAGTCCCACGTGGCCGCCCTTCGCCGAGTCGACGAAGGTGAAAAGCTCGCATATCTGCGTCGCGGTACGTTCCCCATGATCTGGGCCGAAGCAATTGTCAAGCCGGTGTCACTGCATCGGGTAAGTCAGGCGATCAGGATCGCAAGCGCTGGCGGTTAAGCATCCGGTCTCTGAGGCGCGCAAAGCCGCTGCCGCAGCAATCAGACTGGTGGCACGGTCAGCCAGAGCGTCTTTCCTCGGCATCGGAAACGACGCGCGGCCTCTCGATTGGCTGGATCTAACCGGGGTCGGCTTCGCCTTGCTCGGCCTGGCGCAACAGCGGCACGCGGCTTTTTTCCGCCGCCTTCGGCTTTGCATCGCGAAGCAAAAAAGCCGCGCGCCGCCGTCCGGCGCTTCGCTGGGCCGCAAGCGGTGCGCGTCCGATCATCCCCGCTTCACCGATCGCCATCGAGGCCGCGACGGTCGCGGCCCGAAAGCGAAAGGAACTTCGACATGGCAACCATCGGCACCTTCACCCAGGCGGGCAACGGCTCCTTCACCGGAACCATCAAGACCTTGACCCTTAACGCCAAAGCGACCCTCCGCCCGATCGATAGGGAGAGCGAAAAGGCCCCCGACTATCGCCTCGCGGTCGGCTCGGTCGAGTGCGGCGCGGGGTGGAAAAAGACCAGCCGCGAGAACCGCGATTACATCTCGGTCAAGATCGACGATCCGACCTTCCCGGCGCCGATCTACGCCACGCTGTCCGAGACCGAGACCGCCGGCGAATACGTCCTCATCTGGTCGCGCTGACCGGCCAATGCCCCGGCCTAACGACCGGGGCATCATAGTCTTGCCGGCTTTAACGGCATCCGACTTCCGCTTGCCATTGAGCGATCAGCCCTTCATCTCGCAAGGAAGGGTGGACGTCTTCATGCACGCGAGCATCGCAAAGCCAGCGGTTATGACCAAAACCGACAGGGATGAATTCATCGCCTTCGTGTTGCAGGCTGGTGAAGTAAATACCGCTACATTGCCCGATCTGGTCGATCGGGCTGTGGCCCTCGTTATGATGCGGGATGGGGCATCGTTGATCGGAACGGCAGCGATCAAGGCACCGAATATCACCTATCCGCCGAAGGTTTTCCGCAAAGCCAAGGTTGAGGACCAGGTTGCTGCTTATCCGTTCGAACTGGGGTGGGTCCATGTTCACCATACTTATGAGCGGCAAGGACGTGGAAGTGCGCTGGTGGCAGCAGCGGTCGAAGCTGCGGAGGGAAAGGGTCTCTACGCGACGACGAAATCCGATGCCATGAGATGGATGTTGCCCAAACATGGATTCACGGCGCTTGGTGAACCCTATGTTTCGGCGGAAGACCCGAATGCCGAACTGACGTTGTTTGTTCGGCCCGGCCGATAGAGATCGAGAAACATTTTTCAGCATTGCTGTGATGGACTGCGCGAGGCAGCCCATCCTCCTCATCTTCTGCGCCGCTAGGGCGGCGCGGTGCTTGGGGCGCTGCCCCCAGCGCCCTTCGGAGCGGCTTCCGCCCAGCTTCCTCCACGCTTCGCGTTCCGTGCAGCCGGTTCCCCGCGAAGCCGCCCACTCCGGTTGCACCCCCGGTCTCGCCGACGGGCAGGGTTTCAGCGCGGCGCTCCGCTGCGCGGAAGCCCAAGCCCAAAGGAGGCCAAAATGCACTATCAGCTTGCCACCCGGTTCGGTCGCAACGCCCATCAGATCAGCGGCCGGGAACCGCTCGACAACGAGGCGCTGTATCGCCACGTCCCGTCAATCTTCGCCCGCGAGGCGCATGACAGCCGTTCGGATCGCTACGTCTATGTCCCCACCATCAACATCGTGGAGGGGTTGCGCCGGGAAGGCTGGTCGCCATTCTTCGCGGTCCAGTCCGTCCCGCGCGACGGCAGCCGCCACGGCCACGCCAAGCATATGCTCCGCCTGCGCCGGGATGATGGTATCGGCAAGCCAGAGGCCGCCGAGGTCATCATCGTCAACAGCCACGACGGGACCAGCGCCTATCAGATGTTCGCCGGGATGCTGCGCTTCGTCTGCACCAACAGCATGATCGCGGGCGAGCGGTTCGAGGAAGTCCGCGTACCGCACAAAGGGAATATCGAGCACGACATCATCGAGGGCGTGTTCACTGTTGCCGAGGACTTCCCCCGGCTGATCGACGCCAGCGAGTCGATGAAGGCGATCCAGCTTTCGCCGGATGAGCAGCGTTTGCTTGGCGAGGTTAGCCTTGTTGCGCGCTATGGCGACGATGAAAGCCCGGTTCGGCCCGAGCAGATCATCGAGCCGCGCCGCCGCGAGGATGTGGACCGCAGCCTGTGGACCACGTTCAACGTCATTCAGGAGAATGTGGTTCGTGGCGGGTTGCAGGGCCATAAGCGCAATGCCGAGGGCCGTGTCCGCCGCGCGCAGACCCGCGCGATCAACGGCATCGACCAGAATGTGACGCTCAACCGCGCGCTCTGGACGCTGGCCGAGGGAATGCAGCGCCTCAAGGCGGCGTGACTGCAACTACCGCAGGGCCGGACTTCCAGCCCTGCGGCTACGCCATTTTGCGCCGATCCGCTGCGCTGGATCGGCGGCGGCCGCGCGTCCCAAGGTCCGCGCGGCCGCGATTGCGCTCGCCGGGCTACCGCCCGGCTCGCCCAAGTTCTGCGAAGCTAGTCGGTCTCGGGCGGATCGAATTCCGCGACAAGATCCGCGGGCGTGACGCCAAGCGCGGAAGCTAGATGAAACAGCGTGACGACGGTTGGATTGCGCCGGCCGCGCTCCAGATCGCTGACATATTGCTGGGTGAAGCCGGACGTCTCGGCAAAGCGCTCTTGAGTAAAGCCCTTATCCTTTCTCAGCTTGGCAAAGTTCAATCCCACGAGGCGGCGCATATCCATGCGCGGCAAACTGGACGATACACCTGATCCGGTTTATCCCATATCAGTTGTATCGGCTGGAGTGCGTCGCCCGTCGGAGCGGAAGGTGCGTCCAACGATGCACGACTTGCACGTATCCGGTTCAGCAATTTGAGCTAAATTGGTTAACGGGCAACATGACGAGGGGCGCCATGAGCACCAGCCAATTCGAAGATCGCGCGCCCGAGGTATCGCAACTCACGGCGTATGACGAAAGCCACCTTACCGCCTATTTGCGGCTGCTCGACGCAGACGATGACGGGGCCGACTGGCGCGAAACAACCGCTGCCATCCTCGGCGTGGATGCAACCGTCGAGCCACAGCGAGCAAAAGAGATGCACGACAGCCACCTTGCCCGCGCACGATGGATGACGGAGGTTGGCTACGCCCATCTGCTCGGCAGCGAGCTACCACTAAGACGTTAAGTTTCAATCCGATTTGGTATCATTCTGCTGCTGGCGCCGCAGCATGCCCGGCATGGTTGAACGCAACCTTGGCGCTATTATGCGTTAGGCAGGCCGGTGATGTTCATCCTCTGCAATCCGCGCGCCGCGCGGTTGGGAGGATGCAATGCCGACGCCACCGGGGCGTCGCCAGCGACGCGCCGGCCGAATGTCCGACGCGCTCGGGCGCGCCGAGCTTGCCGCCGAGTTTCTGCGTAGAAACCGCGCCTACCGCGCCGAACATGCGCAGATGCGGCAGCGCATCGCGAGCGGCGCCGTCGCACAGAACGCCGCTGAGTCGGCGTTCGCGCGGCGCTGGGGGTTATCCTTTCGCCACGGCGCCGGATGACCTTTCAGAGCCGGTCGTCTGGCGCCCGGAGCTGACCGCCGTCACGGTCATTCTGGACGCCGCACCGGAGGGATACGAGGCCGCCGCCCCGGTCGATCCACGCGCGCTCGGCGCGCTGCTCGCCGACCTGGCCGATATTGAAGGGCGGCATATCATCGTCGCCGATGCGGCGGGCGAGCATCGGCTATGGCTGCGCGATCCGCAGCCTGGCCGCCCGCTCGCAGCCGTCATTCCGCTCGACAAGGATTTCATTACGCGCATCGCCAGCCTGCTGCGCTTTCACCGCCGTCTCATCGGCCGCGCGGCAGGTCCGCTACCGCGCGGGTGGCCGCTCACAGCCTACCGGCTGACGCGCCTGGAACTGATGCTCAGAGCGCTCGATCTGCGCCATGACGGCGCGACCTATCGCCAGATCGCGGCCGAGCTGGGACGCGAGGACGCGACCAAGCTATCCGCGAGCGACTGGAAGATGTCCGCTTCGCGTTCGTTCGTCGTGCGTCTGGTCCGCGACGGCATCGCCATGATGAACGGCGACTACCGCAAACTGCTCCGAATCCGCTGACCCGCCCCCTTTGGCGATACCCTCTAGCAGGCTGTTGAAGAAGTCAGACGCGTTCGCAGACGAAGCCTGACTCGTCGCCGTTGTGGATGTGGAAGTGCCCGACGAGGCGGCCGGCGGTGCCGATTGAGGCCCATCCGCGACCGCAGGCGGGATCATTCTCGTCG
>JAAEQB010000052.1 GCA_024231975.1 Allobosea sp. | reverse complement strand
GCAGGGCTCCGAAGCGGGCGCCGGCATAGAGCGCGGCATGACCGCTTTCGAGGCGCCCCGAGGACAGGCGCGCATCGAGGTCGAAGCGCGACTGGCTGTAGCCGCCGGCGACGCCGAGCTTCAGCGAAGAACCCGGCGCGTCATAGAACATCAGGTCGGCACCAAGCAGCGCGCCGCCGCTGCGGCGGGAGAGGCTGCCGGCATTGCCATCGGCGTCGGTGTTGCCGGTGCTGCCGAAGGCGGTGCCCCAGACCGCATAGCGCGGCTGCGGGATGGGGGCGGGCATCACGATCCCGCCCTTGCGGCCGGTCAGGTCGCCAGTGAAGCTCGCCGCGACCTGGCCGGGAGCCTGCGTCAGCAATGGCCCGCGCAGATGGCCCAAAATGGTGTCGCGCACCAGCCGGCTCTCGTCGACCATCACGCTGATCGCCTGAGCATGGGCTTCGCCGGAGAGCAGATCGAAGCCGGCGCGGGCCTGATCCGCGGTGCTCGATAGCAAGGTGCCATAGACCGGGTTGCCAGCGCCGAGCGCCTCGGCCGCCGCCGCGATGAAGCCCTGGTTCCGCGTCACGGCCACATCGATGAAGCCGACTGAGGAGCGCGTCATGGTCAGGCTGACATTATTGCTGTCATAGCCAAGCGACGGCGTCAGGAAGACGAGGTTCGAGGTCACCGCGCTGAATGCGCCGGCCACCCCACCCGCAGCGGTCAGGATGGTGTAGGTCGTGCCCGCCGCGTAGTTGCCGCTTTCGGCTACGACCCGAATCGTGCCGCCCGAGATCGTCGCCGAGCCCGATGCCACGACCTTGTCGCTCTGCCCGGCGGCATTGATCTCGACCTGATAGGTCGACCCCTCAGCCACGGTGACGTTGCCGGAAACGGTGAGCGTTCCGATCGAGTTGCCGGGTGCGACCGTCGCAGCGCTGGCAATGTCCAATCCGCCGATCGTGCCAGAGCCGCCGATCGTGCCGCCCGCGAGCGTCACCGTACCTGCGAGCGAGCCGTTGACCACCAGCTTGCCGCCCGAGACCGTCGTCCCGCCGGTATAGGTGTTGGCCGCGGTGAGAGTGAGCGTACCGGCTCCCGTCTTGATTACGCTGCCGGCGCCGCTGATCTCGTTACCGACCGTCACATCGGTCGCCTGGGCGAAGGTCAGCACGCCGGCCTCGATCACGATACCGCCGCTCAGGCCCGAGCTGGCGTTGCCGAAGGTGAGCGTATTCGAGCCCCCGGTGAAACGGATCGCGGCCGCCTGCGTCCGGCCATCGCCGGAGAACCCGCCCGCGATCGTGCCGGTGTTGGTGATCGACAGGTCCGAGCCGACTACCCCGTCGCCGCCGGCGCCTCGGCCGGACGGCTGGGTAACTGCAGCCCCGCCGCGGCCGCCCGAGATCGTGCCGTGATTGACGATCGACAGGTTCGAGCCGTCGATACCGACCCCACCGTTTCCGGCTCTGTTGGGCGGCATCGCGTACATCCCCACCGCTCCACCTGCCCCGCCCTGCACCGTGCTCGTCACGACCACGCTGGCCGGCTCGCTGACATCAGTGAACATCAGCCCGATGCCGCCGGAACCACCGGAACCGCCGGAGCCCCCGGATGCCCCAGCCAAAGAGCCACTCCCACCGTCTCCGCCATGTCCACCTGAGATGTTTCCGGAGATGGTCCCGCTGACTCCCCCGCCGGTGACCACCGCACCAAAACCGCCTCCGCCTCCTCCGCCGCCGCCGCCGCCGCCGGTCGACATTCCACGGCCGCCAGCGGTACCGGTGGATAATCCTGACGGCAGATCCGAGCCCACATAGCCGTGGACCCCGCCCGCTCCGCCGGCGCCGGTGCCTCCCTTGCCCACTCCTCCCGCGCCACCGACACCGGCGCCGGCTCCTCCTCCACCGCTGCCTGATACGGTCAACGCCCACGGCACCATCCTGACCGAAAGCCCGCTACCGCCCGTGCCACCTGGGCCAGTCGGATTGTCGACACCGCCCGTCCCGCCAGGAATGTTCCCGAGGGCGGTCTTGCCGCCCTGTCCCCCATCGGCGAACGCCGGGGCCGACAGGACAAGCGGGACGAGGGCCAGCGCCGCGACCCCGGTCAAAAGAGCGCGGCGGCGGGCCGCGGCGTGGCTGCAGAAGGGCCTCAGCGGCGCATTTTGGATCATCACGACCATCAACCGGGCCCACAGCCGTTCGAGAAGAGAATTTGCCGTCGCCCGTCGCGCTCGAAGGTCTTGACGACGTAGCCGGTGAGGCCGGACCAGTGCATGCGGCACCATTGCGCCCCATCGCCCTGCCGCGCGCAGGAGTCGGCGATGATGCAGGTGTCGACGGGGATGAGGGCGAGGATACGCGCGCCGAGCGAGGGCGACTGGCGCAGATTGGCGGGGTAGACGACCCTGACCGTCGCGGTTTGTCCTGGCGCGAGCCAGGGCGCGGTCATGTCCCTGGTCTCGGCGCAGCGTTCCGACTGCCCGTAATAGACCGAGCATCCCGGCGAAAACGGCGACCAGCCGAATGAGGGCTGGCCAGTCGCGTAGCCGCCCTGCCTCCCGGCAGTACTCAGCCGGATCGGGCGCCCGGCCTCGTCGGTTCCGGACAGCCCGCCACGCCCGGCGCGGAGCACGATGAGCGGCCTATCGGAGATATCGTTCAGCGAAATGCCACCGCGCCATTCCTGCCAGCGCGATACATTGGCCAGAACGGCACCGCAGCCGCGGGGATTGGCGCGATTGCCGCCCATGATGCTGCCCGGCGCCGTCAGCTCGATGCTGCAGCTCTGCCGGCTCCCGAAAGGATCGGTGAGCCGTACCGACCAGGTGCCGGCGAAAAAGCCGCCACGCCCCGATTGAGCCAAAGCGGGGTGAGAGGCGAGAACAAGCACCAGGCCGACAGCGGCAACAGCAGCATGTCGCGCGAGCCAGGCGAAGCGCGTTCCAGACAAGCGACGTAAGCTGGGCACTCGCCCTCCTCCAGCAGAATCCGACACAATTGTGGATTGCCGGCACAAGGAGCTGTTAGGCGTAGCGTCTCCTGGCGACTTGTCCTGCCGTCTCAGGCGAGCCAAGCTCTCGTCATCCAAGGTGCCGATTCCTGCCCTGATGCTCGACCGGCGGGCTTGGGCCGGCGCGTCTCACATGGCGGCGGTCATCGATCTCGACGGGGGCGCAGAGCTGGCATGATGGAGATATCCACCAGCGGGCTTGAGCGGGGCGACCCGTTGGACTTCTGGTCCCAGACAGTCCTGAAACGCATGTCGATCGAGCGGCGTGGCAAGGGTGATGCGCCCTTTCATGCCAGGCTGCGGCGCGTGGCCGGCGATGCCGGAGAATTCTGGGACCATTTCTCCACTTCGATCCGGGTCGAGCGCTCGCAGCAGCGCTGCCGGGCCGACAAGGGCGACGAGATCTATGTCGGGCTCGTCCTGGATGGGCGCTCCGAAGTGAGTTTCGACGATAGCCGCCTGCTGCTGCGGGCGGGCGACGTCTATGTCACCGATTTCGCCCAGCCGATCCGGGCGAACTGGCTGGAGCACCGCGAGCTCGGCGTGGTGTTCCAGCGCAGCGCCGGCCGCCAGAGCGTCGGGCGCCTGGCGCAAGGCGGCGCGGTCAAGCTCCTGATCTCCCATTTGCGCGCGCTCGCGACCGAGATGAGCGCCCTGTCGAGCGACGAGCGGCGCATTGCCGTCGATATCGCAGTCCGGTTCGCGCGCCTCGTGCTGGCCGGCGACGTGGCCCGCACGATGGAGCGCGACAGGCCATCGCTTCTGGCCGCGACCCGCCAGTTGATCGCGCAGCGCCATGCCGATCCGGAACTGACCGTCGAATCCCTGGCGACCGCATTGGGCTGCTCGCGCGCTTCGCTCTATCGCGCTTTCGAGCATGAGCCGGCGGGCGTCGCCGCTGCGATCTGGGCCGCGCGGCTGCGACATGCCCGAGACCTCCTGCTGGCGGAGCCCGCCACGGCGATCGGCTCGGTCGCGTTCAGGTCGGGCTTCCTCGACCAGGCCAATTTCAACCGGATGTTCCGGCGCGAGTTCGGCATGGCTCCGGGGGAATTCAGGCAGATGGCGGAAACCGGAAACGCAAGCTCCCGCTAGACTTGGCCAAGGCCGCCGCTGCGCGGGCGCCTCCCCGCCCCGTTTCCAGCGAATGGCCCCAGACCGCGCCGCATGCTAAGGCCCGCCCGCCATGCTCGCCCGTTTCTTCGCCTATTACCGGCCCCATCGCGGGCTCTTCCTGCTCGATTTCGGCTGCGCCGTCGTGTCGGGCCTGCTCGAACTCGGCTTCCCGATCGCGGTGAAGCTGTTCGTCGACCAGCTCCTGCCGAGCGGAAACTGGAGTCTGATCGTGCTGGCCTCGCTCGGGCTGCTGGCGATCTACCTGGTCAATGCCGGCCTGATGGTGGTGGTGACCTATTGGGGCCACATGCTCGGCATCAACATCGAGACCGAGATGCGCCGCAAGGCGTTCGACCATCTGCAGAAGCTCTCCTTCGGCTGGTTCGACAACCAGAAGACCGGCCATCTC
Source organism: Allobosea sp. (assembly GCA_024231975.1). Taxonomy (GTDB): domain Bacteria; phylum Pseudomonadota; class Alphaproteobacteria; order Rhizobiales; family Beijerinckiaceae; genus Allobosea. The sequence continues at coordinate 108,374 of JAAEQB010000052.1, read as the reverse complement.
GTCGGGCGCCTGACCAAGGACCTGGAGGAGATCGGCGAGGTCGCCCATCACGGGCCGGAGGACTTGTTCATCGCGGTGATGACCTTCATCGGCGCCTTCGCGCTGATGCTGATGGTGCATCCGCAGCTGGCCCTGATCACCGCGACGATCGTGCCGCTGATCGCCTGGCTGACCAGTCGCTATGGCAGGCGGATGACAGCGAACTGGCAGAGGCTGTTCGGCAGCGTCGGCTCGTTCAACGCCCGCATCGAGGAGAATGTCGGCGGCATCCGCGTCGTCCAGGCCTTCGCCAATGAGGAGCACGAGCGCAGCCTGTTCGCGGTCGACAACCAGCGCTATCGCCGCACCAAGCTCGACGCCTACCGGCTGATGGCCGCTTCGACCTCGCTCTCCTATTTCGGCATGCGCCTGACCCAGATGGCGGTGATGATCGCCGGCGCCTACTACGTGCTGATCGGCGATCTCAGCGCCGGCGGCTTCGTCGGCTTCCTGCTGCTGGTCACGGTGTTCTTCCGGCCGATCGAGAAGATCAACTCGGTGATCGAGACCTATCCGAAGGGGATCGCCGGCTTCAGGCGCTATACCGAGTTCTTGGACACGCGGCCGGATATCGCCGACCTGCCGGGCGCCATCGCCGTCTCCGGCCTGAAGGGCGACATCAGCTATGAGAATGTGAGCTTCGGGTACACGCCGGACCGCAAGATCCTGAAGGGGATCGACCTCTCGATCCGCGCTGGCGAGACCATCGCCTTCGTCGGCCCGTCGGGGGCCGGCAAGACGACGATCTGCTCGCTGCTGCCGCGCTTCTACGATGTCGAGGCTGGGCAGATCGCGATCGACGGCATCGACATCCGCCAGATGACGCTGGCTTCGCTGCGCGGCCAGATCGGCATCGTCCAGCAGGACGTCTTCCTCTTCGCCGGGACGCTGCGCGAGAACATCGCCTATGGCAAGCTGACCGCGAGCGAAGACGAGATCGTCGAGGCCGCCAGGCGCGCCCGGCTCGACGAGATGATCGCGCGGTTGCCCGATGGCCTCGACACGGTGATCGGCGAGCGCGGCGTCAAGCTCTCGGGCGGGCAGAAGCAGCGCCTCGCCATCGCCCGCATGTTCCTGAAGAACCCGCCGATCCTGATTTTGGACGAGGCGACCTCGGCACTGGACACCGAGACCGAGCGCGCCATCCAGGCCTCGCTCGCCGAGCTGTCGAAGGGCCGGACCACGCTGGTGATCGCGCATCGCCTCGCGACGATCCAGGACGCCGACCGCATCATCGTCATCGACGAAAGCGGTGTCGCCGAGCAGGGCCGGCATCAGGAGCTGGTGCAGCGGCCGGGCATCTACCGGCGCCTGCACGAGGCGCAGTATGGCGGCGGGAGACGATAGGCAGCTTGGGTGCACCACCACCCGGTGGTAGAAGATCGAGAGTCACCGAGAGCGATCCGATGCCCCAGAGCCTGTCGCTGATGGTCCTCGCGATGCTGATGCTGATCCTCAACGGCGGCCGCTGGGCGCGAGCGGCGAGCCAGGGGGATTGGGGCAGTCCCGTCGGCGACATGCTGGGTGTCGTGCTGATCTTCTATCTCGCCAGCGCCGCGATTTTCTTTGTCGCCCGATCAGTGATGCGCCAACCCGATGCCCGCTTTGCAAACAGCCGGGCCAACTACGCTGGCCTTGCCGTCGCCGGCTTTATCGTCGTCAGCCAGTCCGATCTCGGCAGAGCCACCGCGCAAGTGCCGAATGCCGACGATGTGCTCTGCCATAAGTCCACCGGTCAACCAGCGATCGAGGCCTGCGGCCGCCTGATCGCGTCGAAGCGTTTCAGCGGGCACGAACTCGCGGTCCTGCTGAACGATCGCGGCCTGCTCTTTTACCGCAACGGCGATGCCGAACGCGCCGTCGCCGATTACGACGCCGCCCTCGCGGCCGATCCCGGGCTCGGCACGGCCTGGTACAATCGCGGGCTGGCCCGGACCAAGCTCAGCCAGTTGGACCGGGCGATCGAGGATTTCGGCCAGGCCGGCAAGCTCGTTCCCGACCGCGCGGTGATCTGGCACAGCCGCGGCGTCGCACGCTTCATGATGAGCGCGTTCGCGCCAGCGATCGAGGATTTCGACCGCGCGATCGGCCTCGACCCGCGGATGGCCCTGGCCTGGGGCTATCGCGGCGCCGCCCGTCTGCAGCTCGGCGACCTCAAGACAGGTGCCGCCGACCTGAGCCAGGCCATGCGACTCGACCCGAAGAACGTCGCCTTCGCGGCCCTCCTCAAGAACGCCGAAGCCGAACTCCAGAAGCGCTGAGGGGCTCTCCCGGAAGCACCGCTGCCGCGGGCTTCCGGGTTTGTCGCCGCCCCAAGCGCCGTAGCGGCTTCGGCGCGCGCCTCAGCCGCGCGCTTCGAGGGCCTTGACGATGGCGTCGCCCATCTCGGTGGTCGAGACGGCGTTGGCGCCGGGCGCGGCGATGTCCTTGGTGCGGGTGCCGGCGCCGAGCACGTCGGCGATCGCGCCTTCGAGCCGATCGGCCGCCTCGCCGGCGCCGAAGGAATAGCGCAGCGCCATGGCGAAGGAGCCGATCATCGCGATCGGGTTCGCCAGGCCCTTGCCGGCGATGTCGGGCGCCGAGCCGTGCACGGGTTCATAGAGCGCCTTGCGCTTGCCGGTGGCCGGATCCTCGGCGCCGAGCGAGGCCGAAGGCAGCATGCCGAGAGAGCCAGTCAGCATCGCCGCGACGTCGGAGAGGATGTCGCCGAAGAGGTTGTCGCAGACGATGACGTCGTACTGCTTGGGCCAGCGTACCAGCTGCATGGCGCAGTTGTCGGCCAGCACATGCTCGAGCTCGACGTCCTTGTAGCTCTTGGCGTGCAGGGCGGTGACCGTCTGCTTCCAGAGCACGCCGGTCTTCATGACGTTGTGCTTCTCGGCCGAGGAGACCTTGTTGCGGCGGGTGCGCGCCAGCTCGAAGGCGACGGCGCAGATGCGCTCGATCTCGCCGGTGGTGTAGAGCTGGGTGTCGACGCCGCGCTTGGAGCCGTCCTCAAGCGTGACGATCTCCTTGGGCTCGCCGAAATAGACGCCGCCGGTGAGCTCGCGCACGATCAGGATGTCGAGGCCTTCGACCACTTCCGGCTTCAACGACGAGGCCGAGGCCAGCGCCGGATAGCAGATCGCCGGACGCAGGTTGGCGAACAGGCCGAGATCCTTGCGCAGGCGCAGCAGACCGGCCTCGGGGCGGTGCTGATAGGGCACGTCAGCCCATTTCGGACCGCCGACAGCGCCGAAGAGCACGGCGTCAGCCTCCTGGGCGAGCTTCATGTCCCCCTCAGAGATCGCCGCTTTGTGGGTGTCGTAGGCGATGCCGCCGACGAGGCCGCGCTCGAGCGAGAACGAGCCGAGGCCCTGCTTCTCGAACCAGGAAACGATCTTCTCGACCTGCCCCATGACCTCGGGGCCGATGCCGTCGCCGGGGAGCAGCAGGAGCTTGTGGTTCGCCATGGGTTGAGCCTCGCGCAACAGAAATGCGCTGGCTGCTTAGGGGCGCGTTGCGATGGGCGCAAGGCCAGGATTGCAGCCCTGCCCCGCTGCGGCGGATACTCAGGCCGATGCCAGCCGCGCCGTCACCTCGATCTCGACCTTCATCTCCGGCTTGAGCAGGCCGGCGACGATGTACATGCCTCCTGCCGGGCGGATCTCGCGGAAGACCTCGCCGCAGACGGCGAGCACCGGCTCGCAATAGCTCCGGTCGGTGACGAAATACTGAGCCCGGACCACCTGCGCGAGCGAGGAGCCGGCCTCAGTCAGCACCGCCTCCAGCGTGCGGAAGATGTTGCGCGCCTGCTCGGCGGCGTCGTCCGGCAGCGTCATGGTGGCGTAGTCGTAGCCGGTGGTGCCGGAGACGAAGACGAGATCTCCGTCGACGACGGCGCGGGAATAGCCGAAGGAGCGCTCGAAGGGCGAGCCGGTGGAGATGAGGCGGCGGGTCATGGCAGGGCTCCGAGGATGAGCCCATCCTCTGCCCGGCGGATGGGCCTTAGCCCACCCGTTTCCTGCGTCAGACGCGCCCGCCCTTCAGCGCGCGTAGGACCTTCTCGCCGGGGCGGCCGGTCTGCGGCATGCCGATCTTGCCTTCGATCTCCTTGATCGCCGCCCGGGTCAACGCGCCGACGGCGCCGTCGGGCTCGCCGACATTGTAGCCACGCTGGATCAAGAGGCGCTGCAGTTCGCGGCGCTGCTCGCGCGACAGCGGCAGATCGTCGGTCGGCCACTCGCCCTGCACGCCCGGCCGGCCGCGCAGACGGTCGGAGAGCAGCGAGATGGCGAGGGCATAGGAATCGGCGCCATTATAGCTGTAGGCGGCGTCGTAGTTCTTGAAGACGAGGAAGGCCGGGCCGTTGCGGCCGGCCGGCATCAGCAGGCCGGCATTGCCGGAGCCGGAGAGCGCCGAGCCGTCGAACTTGACGATGCCCTGGCTCGCCCAATGCGACACCGGCCGCTTCGGATTGCGCCCCGTCCCACCGGAATAGCTGCCGGGCACGCGGACCTCGTAGCCCCAGGTCGCGCCGGTGACCCAGCCGGCCTTGGCCATGAAATTGGCGGTAGAATGCAGCGCATCGGGAATGGAATCGACGAGGTCGCGCCGGCCGTCGCCATCGCCGTCGACCGCGAGCCTGAGATAGGTCGAGGGGATGAACTGGGTGTGGCCGAAAGCACCAGCCCAGGAACCAAACAGGCGCTCGGGGCGAACATCGCCGCGCTGGATGATCTGCAGGGTGGCGATCAATTCGCCCTTGAAGAAGGCGTTGCGGCGCGGCGCCAGGCAGGCGCCGGTCGAGAGTGCCTGGACCAGCGGCATCTTGCCCCGCGCCTTGCCGAAATCGCTTTCCACGCCCCAGACCGCCGCGATGGTATGGCGATCAACGCCGAAGCGCTGCTCGGCGGCGGCGAGGGTCGAGGCGTGCTGGCGCATCATCGAGCGCCCTTCGGCGACCTTCTCATCGTCGACCAGCGTGCCGAGATAGTCCCAGATCGGCGTCTTGAACTCCGGCTGGTTGTTCATCGCCTCGATCACCTTCATGTCGGGCGTGACGCCCGCCATGGCGCGGTCGAAGGTGGCGCCGGAGACGCCCTTGGCCGCAGCCGCCGAGCGCAGCCCGGCAACGCAGGAGTCGAAATCAGCCCGCGCGCCGGTCGCGGCGAGGAGCAGGAAAGGCAGGGCCAGGATCGAAGCGCGCATAGGTCCACCGAATCGCAGGATTGACGCAAAACTAGGGCGCTGCGGTTAATGGAGGTTAACCATGCGATGCCTGCCGAGCGCAGAATGCCGAAACCGGCTATGTCTTGTGCGTTCTCCTCCCCGCGCGAATCGCCGCAGGCCCGCATGTCCACCGCCGCCATCGAAGCGCTCGGCTTCTGCGCCGCCCTGCTGACCACCTTCTGCTGGCTGCCACAGGCCTGGCAGACGATCCGCACCCGCGACACCAGCGGCATCTCGTTGTGGACGCAGGCGCTATTCGCCACCGGCATCGTGCTCTGGCTGATCTATGGCGTGCTGATCGCCTCCTGGCCGCTGATCGGCGCCAATACGGTGACGCTCGCGCTGGTGCTGATCATCCTGACGATGAAACTTCGCTACGGCTGAGTCGTTCATCCCGCCAATCCTGCACAATTCCGGACCCCACCATGCCAGCTCTCAGCACCGCCCATCTCTTGCCGATCGGCATGCTGATCGGCTCGAACGTGTTCATGACCTTCGCCTGGTATGGCCATCTCTCCTACAAGAGCACGGCGATCTGGCTGGCGATCCTGGCGAGCTGGATGATCGCCTTGCCGGAATACATGCTCGCCGTGCCGGCCAACCGCATCGGCTCCGGCGTCTATTCGGCAGCGGAGCTGAAGACGATGCAGGAGGTGATCACGCTCTGCGTCTTCGCTGGTTTCTCGGTGTTCTGGCTAAAGGAGCAGCTGACCTGGAACCACGCGATCGGCTTTGCGCTGATCGCGGCCGGCGCCTTCTTCATCTTCCACGCCAAGGCCTGAAGCGATGGCGCCGATCCCGGATTCCGGCAACCCCGCCGTCCAGGCCTATCTCACCGAGGGTTATGACAGCGTCGTCGGCATGTCCTCGCGTTTTGCGGCGGCGATCTGCGCACGCCTGCTGCGGCTGCAGACGCAGGAAGGCGTCGGCGGGCCGATCGCAGAGATCGGCGCCTTCGAGGGCCGTTTCTTCATCGCTCTGGCTCATGCGCTCGAACCCGGCGAGATCGCGCTTGGCATCGACATCTTCGAATGGCCGAACCCCGAGGTGAAGGATCGCTTCGAGGCGAACTGCCTGAAGCACGGCATTGGCCCGGAGCGTCGCGTCACCATCAAGGCCGATGCCGGCGCGATGTCGCCGGCCGAACTGATTGGCCATGCAAGCGGCGAGAAATTGCGCTTCATCCATATCGACGGCGAGCATTCGCGCACCGCCCTAAGCAAAGATCTGGCGCTTGCCACCGCCTGCCTCGCCGACGGCGGGCTGATCGTGCTCGACGACATGCTGCACCCCGGCTACCCGACGCTGATGGTCGCGGTTCAGGACTATCTCGCTGCCAATCCCGGCATCGTTCCGCTGTGTATCATCGACCGGGAGACGATTGTCGGCGCGACCAAGTTCGTGCTTTGCCAGCGCGACTGGTTCGAGCGTTATCAGGCGGTCATGCTGACGATCTTCAAGGAGCAGATCTGGCCGCTGGGAGCCGACTTCGAGCCACATTGGTGCCTCGTTCTGTCGCTGGATACGCGGCTCGCCGAGATCACCTGATTCCCCCGGATTGCCTCGAAGGATGCCCGCCTTGCTCAAGCCGATGACGCTCGCCCTTTGCCTCGCCACAATCACGAGCGCCGCCCTTGCCGGACCGACCTGCTCGCCGAGCGACGAGCGCGCCCGCATCCTCGCCTCGGCGTCGACAGGCAATCTGCATCGCGACTGGAAGGGCGGAAACCGGGTCGGCTATGGCTGGTCGCTACAGGTCGACCGCAGCGTGCGGGATGCGGCCGGTACCGAGTACTATGTCGGCGATCTCTACGACACGAACGGGCACCTTGCGACCCGCAAGGTCTTTGTCGTCGAGCGCGAATGGGATTGCGGGCCGTGAGTCTCAGCGCGTTGCCGGCCTGACCCGCAGGATCTTGCCGTTCGAGTCGTCGGTGAGCAGATAGAGGAAACCGTCGGACCCTTGCCGGACGTCGCGGATGCGCTCGCCGAGACTGGTCAGCAGGCGCTCCTCGCCGGTGACCTTTTCGCCATCGGTCGAGAGCCGGGCCAGCAACTGGCCGGCGAGCGCGCCGACGAAGAGCGAGTTCTTCCAAGCCGGCCACTTGTCGCCGGTATAGAAGGCGGCGCCGGAGGGGGCGATCGACGGATCCCAGTAGAACAGCGGCTGCTCCATGCCAGGCTTGGCCGTGCCCTCGCCGATCTTCACGCCGGAATAGTCGATACCGTAGGTGATGACCGGCCAGCCATAATTGAGGCCGGCCTTGGGCGTGTTGATCTCGTCGCCGCCGCGCGCACCGTGCTCGGCCGTCCAGAGCTGTCCTGTCTGCGGGTTTAGCGCGGCGCCCTGTACATTGCGGTGGCCGATCGACCAAATCTCCGGCGCCCAGCCCGGCTTCTTCGGATTATCGGCAGGCGCACCGCCTTCGGGCTTGATGCGCAGGATCTTGCCAAGATGGTTCTCCGGGTTCTGCGCCTGGTCGCGCTGGCTGTAGCGGTCGCCGACCGTGACGAAGAGCGCGCCTGTCCTATCGAAGACCAGTCGCGAGCCGAAATGCATGTTGCTGGCGATCGTCGGCATCTGCCGGAAGATCACGCTCAAGCCCTCCAGCGCGGTGCCGTTGGCGCTCAACCTCGCGCGGGCGACACTGGTGCCGTTGCCGTTGGCACGCGGCTCGGCGAAGGAGAGATAAATATAGCGGTTCTGCGCGAAGTTCGGGTCGAGCACGACGTCGAGCAGGCCGCCCTGCCCGCGCGCCACGACATTGGGCACGCCGGAGATCGGGCCTGAGAGCTTGCCGTCGCTGCCGACCAGCCGAAGCCGGCCCGGCCGCTCGGTCACCAGCATGCGGCCGTCCGGCAGGAAGGCGAGGCCCCAGGGGTTCTCCAGCCCGCTCGCCACCGTCTCGACCGCGAGTTCGCCGGCGCTCGACGGATAGCGCTGCTGGGCCGCGGCTGGGATGGAGAGGCTCAACGCGAGGGCGGCGGCAAGAACGAAGCGCATCGACATCTCCTGATGATGGCCGGCGTCAATCCGCCCAATTTCAACCTCTGTGAGGTCGCCCCGGACAAGCGGCGAAGCCGCGCCGATCCGGGACCCATTCCGGAGCCTTTCCGAATAAGGTTCCGGAATGGGTCCCGGGTCTCCCTTCGGTCGCCCGGGACGACAGGTCCGGAAAACCAGAACGACACCGCTTTAGGGAGAATGCACGATTCAGCCGGCGGTTGCTTCAAGCTCACGCCGAAGTGAGACGATCTGCGAGGTCTCGTCGAGCGCGACATCGGCGCTGGTAACGACCGAGCCGGCGGCAACATCGCGCTTCAATGTCACGCCATGCGCCAAACCGATCGGCAGCGCCTTCGCCGCGCGGCTGGCTGCTGCCGGCATCAGCTTGCCGTAGACGGTGTAGCCGCCCTCCCCGTCCAGCATCTCGCCGGCCTTGAGGTCGCGCTTGGCGGTCGCGACCGCGTCGCCGCGCCAGCTTTTGGTCGTGCCGGTCGGCTCGCCGCGCAAGGCTGCGTTCAGCACCGAGAGCGAGAGTTCGAGCCCGATCAGGTGGAAGGGCTTGTACATCGCGGCGTAGAGGCCGGTGGAATCGGTCGGCAACCCATATTGCTTGAAGCAGGCGGCGGCATAGGGGTTCGGCGCCTTCAGCACGACATAGACGCCCCAGCGCAGGTCGCGGAAGACCGGCCGCCCGTCGCGCTCCAGCGAGGAGACGACCTCGACCATGCCGTCATGGTCGAGCTGGCCGCCGACCGCCTTCGGCCGCAGGACATGGGCGAGATCGTCGACGCCGCAAGGCGGAAAGGCGAGGCCGTCTGCCGGCACGTCGAGACCGCTGGCATTGGCGATCGCCGCCATCTCGATCGCCGATTTGGTGCCGTCGAGGAAGGAGTTGAACATTTGCGGGTTCATGCCGGCGGCCTTCGCCGCCTCCGGCGTCAAACCGTAATGGCTCCAGACCTCGTCCGGCGTGACGCGGTGATAGGCCGGCAGGTACTTGGTGCCCTTGCCGGCGGCCGCGACGGTGAAACCGGTGGCTCTGGCCCAGTCGACCATCTCGGCGACGAGCGCCGGCTGGTCGCCATAGGCCATCGAATAGACCACGCCCGCCGCCCTGGCCTTGGCCGCGAGGACGGGCCCCACCAGCACATCGGCTTCGACATTGACCATGACGACATGGCGCCCGGCCGCGATCGCGGCGAGCGCATGGCGGACGCCGGCGGCTGGATGGCCGGTTGCCTCGATTACCACCTCGACCCCGTCCATCTCGGCGGCGGTGACGCCGCTATCGACGAAGCGGGTGGCGGCGATGCGGGCCTCGTCCCAGCCGACGGTGCGGCAGGCGGTCTTCGCCCGCTCGGGATCGAGATCGGCGATCGCGGCGACCTCGAGGCCCGCGATATGCGGCACCTGCGCCAAGAACATCGAGCCGAACTTGCCGGCGCCGATCAGCGCGCAGCGAACGGGACGGCCGGCCTCGGCGCGGGCGGCGAGCTTGGGCATCAGGTTCATGGGAAAGGCTCCGGCTTATCGAGGTCGTCATGGCCGGCCCTGAGCCGACCATCTCAAGACGAGAAGGCGCCCTGGCGTTTTCGAGATTCTCGGATCTTCGCTTCGCTACATCCGAGAATGACGGTCGCCCGGGCTCATTCCGGCTTCACGCCGGCTTCCTTGATGATCTTCTCCCAGGTCGCGATCTCCTGCTGGTGATAGGGCCGGAAGGCGGCGGGGTCGCGGACCTTTAGGGTGAAGCCGAGCTTGAGGATCTGCTCGCTGATCGCCGGCTTGGCGATCGAGGCCAGCACGGCCTTGGACAGCGCGTCGAGGATCGGCGCCGGCGTCGCGGCGGGCGCGAAGAAGGCGGCCCAGCTGTCGGCGTCGGCATCGGTCACGCCCTGCTCGCGCAGGGTCGGGATATCCTTGGCGCGAGGGTTGCGCTCCGGGCTCGCCAGCGCGATCGCCCTGAGCGTGCCGGCGTTGATCTGCTCGAGCACCGAGGGCAGCGTCGAATTGGCGATGTCGATGCGCCCACCGATAATCTCCTGCACCAGCGGCGCCGCGCCGCGGAACGGCACATGCGTCATCTTGATGCCGGTGCGCTGCATGAACAGCTCCATGGCGAGATGCGAGCCGGAGCCGACGCCGGTCGAGCCATAGTTGAGCTTGCCGGGATCGGCCTTGGCCAGCGCGATCAGCTCCTTGATGTTTTTGGCAGGCAGGTCGTTGCGCACCACGAAAGCGTGCTCGAAAGCGCCGACGCCGGCGACCGGCGCGAAGTCCTTGACCGCGTCATAGCCGGGATCCTTCAGCAGGAACATGTTGTTCCCATGCGTCTGGTTGTTGCCGAAGACGAAGGTGTGGCCGTCGGGCGCGGCATGCGCGACGGCGCGGGTGCCGACCGCGCCCGAGGCGCCGGCGCGGTTGTCGACGAGGACGTTCTGACCGATCGAGGTCGAGAGGTCTTGCGCGACGAAACGCGCGATCGCATCGGTCGGCCCGCCCGCCGGATAGGGCACGACCAGGGTGATCGGCTTCGACGGATAGCTCTGCGCCCGCGCGATGGCCGGAGCGAAGACGGCGCCGGCAACGAGGCCGAGCGTGGAACGGCGGGTCAGCGACATGGATTTCCTCCCGGGAGCCCGTTTGAGAGGCGGGCTTTCGCGGCAGGATTAGGGGCAACGTCCCAATTCGTCCAGCCGCCCGCCGCTCACCACACGCACAGCGTGGCGCTGTCGTGCCGCTGCTGCTAGGCTGACGCCGATAGCCGTGCCTCGAGCGAGACTCGTTCCGCTCCAATCTGCTCCCAAAGTGCAGGTGACGAAATGGCGATCCGGCCCTTCATCCTCGAACCCAACTACGACTCGTTCTTCGACCGTGCGGGAACGGGACAACCCGCGCAGCTTCGCATCAGGTTGAAAGTGACGCTCATTCCCCTCGATCCCTCGACGGCGTGGGCGAGAACCCGCCATGCCTCCAGCCTTCCGGGATCGCCTGCGGGACCGCTCCCCCCATCCCATCTCGCCGCGAGCAAGGACGACTTCAAACGCGGCAGCGTCGTCGACGCCGGCGGCCAACCCGTGCCTTGCCGCAGCTGGCTCGCCAGCGAATGGCAGGATTTCACCAAGCGTTTCAAGCACATCGTCGAGACCGTCTGGAACAACCAGATGGTGTTCCTCCCGACCGAGAATGGAGACAGCCTGAGCGACGCCGATTTCTGGCAACTGATCGGCAATCCCAAAGTGCCGGCGCATGTCGCCGGTGTGCTCGAGATCGATCTGCAGCCGGTCGGTGCGGGTAGCCATGCCGTCATCGAGGTCGCGCATCTGGCCAATCCGGGCGCGAGCTTCCGGGACCGGATGACCCGCATCACCGACGAAAGCGTCCAGTTCGGAGAGCATAATTTCAGGGCAGGCCGGGCCCGCGGGATCGGTGGGAAGACCGGCCAGTTCGCGGCCGCGCACGAGGTCGGCCACTGGCTACGCGATCCCGGCTCGACAGTGTTCGACCATATCGACCGGTCCTATGCGCTCACCCTGCCCAGAGCCCAGCAGGACACTGCGCAGTATGGCCGGACGCTTGGGCGATACTATTCGATCATGGGTGGCGGAACCGTCGTGACGGACCATGACGCCACGCCGTGGATTTCGCGCCTGCGCCGGCAGACACCGATGAAACTCGGCTGGATGTATGTGCACAGGATCGACTTCCGCCGCGGCCTGAACGAGGTGTCAGACCGCCAGAAGCGGCTGCTGCTGGCTGCAGGCTTCCTGCCCAAGCTTCTGCAGCCGGGGCAGGTTCCCTAGCTAGGTTACGCCGTAAACCCCGCCCGCTTCAGGCGCTGCACCGCGACGTCCAGCGCCTGCAGGAAGGCCGAGCGGTCCTTCTGCGAGAACGGCTTCGGCCCGCCGCTGACGCTGCCCATGGCGCGCAGGTCCTCCATCATGTCGCGGGTCGCCAGCGCCATGCCGATCGAGGCTTCGGTGAAGGGCTTGCCGGTCGGGCCGATCACATCGGCGCCGGCCTTGATGCAGCGGTCGGCGAGCGGGATGTCGGCGGTGATCACGATCGCGCCGCGGCGGGCGCGCTCGGCGATCCAGTCATCGGCGGCATCGAAATTACCGGGCACGACGACACGCTCGATCCAGAGCTCGCGCGGCACCTGCATGAAGCTGTTGGCGACGACGAAGACCTTGAGCCTGTGCCGCTCGGCGACGCGATAGACCTCCGGCTTCACCGGACAGGCGTCGGCGTCGATATGGATCGCGATGGTGTTGGCGGGAGCTTCCATGGCGCCGGCATCGCAGCCGGAACGGTCCCGCGCAAGCCTTTATGCCGGCCTTATGCGCGCCATCGCCTTCCGCATGGCGGTCTTATCGGCCCCAGACCTACATCATCGGCATCGATGGAGGTCGATATGTCGATGAACACTTCCCTGTTTCGCACCAGCCAGCAGCGCCGCGCCCGCGCCGTCTATGACAGCGTCGCCAGCCGCCGCCCGGTCGTCGGAATTCTCTGTGCCGAGATGGTCGCGCTCGCCGTGTTCGCACTGGCAGCCGCCGCCTTCATCGGCCTGCGCGCCTGGTTCGCCTTGCCGAACTGAGGACGCCGCCATGGGACAATTCAAGCCGCTGCAGCCGCTCACCGGCGAGAGCCATCTCTTCCTGGTCGGCCAGTCGAGCCACGGCTTTTGGGTCGCGCGCGACCTCGAAGGCCGCAGCGAAGGCATCTTCCGCAACCAGAAGGAGGCGGTCCGCTTCGCGCTGTCGGAGGGCGGCCACCCCAATGCCGTGCTGCTCTCCCCGAACGAGGTCGAGCCGAGCTATGGCATGGGTGTCCACTGACGGGATGCCCGCAGCCGACAAGGCGAGTCGCGACCTCGACAGGGCGCTGCTCGCCATCTTCCTGGAAGCCGCCGGCGCCCTGATCGACCAGCTTGTCGGGGCCGGCATCGGCGATCCCGCCGACATCGCCCGCCGGCTAAACCGGCGCGGCTTTCCCTGCTTCGGGCGGCCACGATGGAACGCCGTCGCGGTCGCGACAGTTCTGCGCCGCCGCGAGCGCCTCCGCGAGGCCGCCTGACCTGGGGACCGCCCCAAGAAAGCGCGTGCTCTCGCCGCGCCTCTGCCCTAGGCTCCACTTCTGCTCGATCTGACGGCCCGGTTTCCGCAGGCCGGCCGCGGCAGCCGGGAGCCGGCCGCCATGACCTAAGCTCGCAGCCGTCCCGACCAGCACAGGCTCAAGCCGCCTCAACCCGAGCGGCTGCGCCCGTTGTTCCGACAGAAGGAGATGAGAGATGCCAAAAGGCGAGCAGCGTAGCAATCGCGAGGCCAAGAAGCCCAAGAAGGACAAGCCGAAGGCGAGCGCGACCCCTCCGGCGGGTTTCGCCTCCGCCGTCGCCAAGGCAGCGGCGGCACCGAAGAAGAAATGATCCGTTTCCGCACGATCGACCCGGCCCAGCCCGAGAAACCGGCGCCGCAGCCGGCCCGCGCGCAAGCTGTCACCGCGGCGCCGGCCGCCCCCGTGCCGGAGAGCGCCAGCGCCACTCCAGCACCCCGCAAGGGCCTGGCGCGCAAGACGCCGTTACGGGCGAAGAAGAAAGCCGAGGCTGCCCCGCTCTTCGACAAATGAGCGGTCTGGCAGGCGGCCTCAAGCCGCCTCGCCAAAATCATGACCAGGAAAGCCTCGAAGGAGGCGGCGAAATTGCCCTACGACCATGGCGGCCTGCCAGCCATTCCTGTCGTTTCTGGCCGATATCAAGCAGTCTCGCTTGCAGTGCCCGGCCCGGGGGCCTAAACCACGCCCCGCGCCCGCAATGGGCGCCATTGCCCTCCCGGAGATCTGGATCATGGCTTTCCTTGCCGACGCCCTGAAGCGCGTGAAGCCGTCTGCGACCATCACCATCACGCAGAAGGCGCGCGACCTGAAAGCGCAGGGCAAGGACGTGATCTCGCTCTCCGTCGGCGAGCCCGATTTCGACACGCCGGACAATATCAAGGAAGCGGCGATCGCCGCGATCCGCCGCGGCGAGACGAAGTACACGCCGGTCGCCGGCATTCCGCAGCTGCGCGAGGCGATCACCCGCAAGCTGAAGCGCGAGAACGGCCTCGACTACAAGGCCAGCCAGACCATCGTCGGCACCGGCGGCAAGCACGTCATCTACAATGCCCTGCTCGCCACGCTGAACCCGGGCGACGAGGTCATCTGCGTCGCGCCGTACTGGGTCAGCTATCCTGAGATGGTCGCGCTCTGCGGCGGCACGCCGACCTTCTGCGAAGCCACCATCCAGAACAACTTCAAGCTCCAGCCGGCCGATCTCGAGGCCGCGATCACGCCGAAGACCAAGTGGCTGATCCTGAACTCGCCGTCGAACCCGTCGGGCGCCGCCTACACCCATGCCGAGATGAAGGCGCTGACCGATGTCCTGATGCGCCATCCGCATGTCTGGGTGCTGACCGACGACATGTACGAGCACCTGGTCTATGGCGACTTCAAGTTCGTCACTCCGGCGCAGGTCGAGCCCGGCCTCTACGAGCGCACGCTGACCATGAACGGCGTCTCGAAGTCCTATGCCATGACCGGCTGGCGCATCGGCTACGCGGCGGGTCCGCAGCACCTGATCAATGCCATGGACCTGGTCCAGGGCCAGCAGACCTCCGGCACTTCGGCGATCTCGCAATGGGCGGCTGTCGAGGCGCTCGACGGCACGCAGGAGCACATCCCGGTGTTCCGCAAGGCGTTCGAGCGCCGGCGCGACCTCGTCGTCTCCATGCTGAACCAGACCCGCGGCCTGAAGTGCCCGACGCCGGAAGGCGCCTTCTACGTCTATCCGGACTGCTCGGAGCTGATCGGCAAGACCCTGCCGAACGGCAAGAAGATCGAGACGGACGAAGACCTCGTCATGGGCCTGCTGGAGAACGAGGCGGTCGCGGCCGTGCACGGCTCCTCCTTCGGCCTCGGCCCGAACTTCCGCATCTCCTACGCCACCTCGGACGAGAAGCTGGAAGAGGCCTGCCGCCGCATCCAGCGCTTCTGCGCTGAGCTGCGTTGAGATTGGACAGAGGCCGGCGGCTCGGCTGCCGGCTTCGTCTTGATCCGCGATGACATTGGAAGACCAGCGCGCCCTCATGCTCTCGGGGCGCATGTATGACGACCTCACGCCCGAGCTGATCGCAGCCCGGGCGCGGGCCGTCACGCTGACCGACGCCTATAACCGCAGCCTTGGCCAGCCGCAGGCCGAGCGCGAGGCGCTGCTGCGGGCTTTCCTGCGCGAGGTCGGTCCCGGTGCCCATTTCGAGCCGAATCTCCGCTGCGAGTTCGGCTTCAACATCTCGATCGGCCGTAGCTTCTACGCCAATTTCGACTGCGTCATGCTCGATGGCGGCGAGATCACCATCGGTGACAACGTCCTGCTCGGCCCGCGCGTCGGCATCTACACCTCGAACCACGCCATCGACCCGGCCGAGCGCGTCGCCGGCGGCTGCTATGCCAGGCCGGTGACGATCGGCAACCGGGTCTGGGTCGGCGGCGGCGTCCAGATCAACCAGGGCGTCACGATCGGCGACGACGCCATCATCGGCGCCGGCAGCGTCGTGACGCGCGATGTTCCCGCCGGGGTGATCGCAGCCGGCGTGCCTTGCAAGGTGCTGCGCGCGATCACCGAGGCGGACAGGACCGGGTTTCGCTCGACGCGTCCTTGAGCATGGCTGGTGTTTCCAGGCTTCGTGAATTGCAGCGGCCCATGTCTTGGGAGTATCGCCCTGACATGAACCGCCGCGCCCTCCTGCTGCTCGCCTTCAGCTGCACATTGCTAGCCGTCGGCAATGCGCAGACGCCCCTGCCCTCGCTCTCCGTCCGCGAGGCGCATGAGGCGGCCAAGGCCGGCAAGCTCGTGCTCGTCGACATCCGCACGCCCGAGGAATGGGCCGATACCGGCGTGCCGGAAGGCGCGGTCAAGCTCGACATGACCGGCAGCGCCTTCGAGGTCAGGCTGGCGGCGCTGAAGCTCGATCATCCCGGCAAGCCGATCGCGCTGATCTGCCGGACCGGCAGCCGGACCTCCACCTTGCAGAAGAAGCTCGTCGGGCGCGGCTGGAAGGAACTGGTCGACGTCCGCGGCGGCCTACTCGGCAATCCCAGGGACAAGGGCTGGCTGGCGGAAGGCCTGCCAGTGATCGGCTATCCGTGACGCGCTTCCTTCTCCCCTCGGGGGAGAAGGTCCGGCAGGGGATGAGGGCGGTTCGACCGGGTGAGACGAAAAGGGCCGCTTGCGCCTCCCTTCCCTCATCCGTCAGCGCTTCGCGCTGCCACCTTCTCCCCCGAGGGAAGAAGCGCTCAAGAGATCCGGCCGCCGCTCCCGCGTGATCCTCTCCGCCTGCTCGCGCCGCCACCTCGCGATACGGGCATGGTCGCCGGAGAGCAGCGCCTCGGGAAGGCCCCTGCCCTCCCATTCGCGCGGGCGGGTGTAATGCGGGTATTCGAGCAGCCCGTTCTCGAAGCTCTCCTCGGTACCGGAGGCTTCCTTGCCCATCACGCCGGGAATCAGGCGCACGCAGGCGTCGAGCAGCACCATCGCCGCCATCTCGCCGCCTGACAGGATGTAGTCGCCGACCGAGACCTCGGTCAGGCCGCGTCCCTCGATGACGCGCTCGTCGACGCCCTCGAAGCGGCCGCAGACGATGACGACGCCCTCGCCGGCAACGTAGTCCCGCACCATGCGCTGGCTGAGCGGCCGGCCGCGCGGCGACATCAACAGGCGCGGCCGAGCATCGCCTGCCGGAATCGCGGCGTCGATCGCCGCCGCCAGCACGTCGCAGCGCAGCACCATGCCGGCGCCGCCGCCGGCCGGCGTGTCATCGACATTGCGATGGCGGCCGATGCCGTGCTCGCGGATCTGGTGCGCCTCCAGCGACCAGAGCCCCGTGCGCAGCCCCTCGCCCGCCAGCGAAGCGCCGAGCGGGCCGGGGAACATCTCGGGATAGAGGGTGAGGACGCTGGCGCGGAAGGTCATGGCCTCTGCTGGCATGAAATGGCGGCCGCGTCACCAGTCGAGCGCGACCGCCAACAACAGCCTCAGGCCTCTCGGACACTCTCGCACCAATAGGCATGGAGGGCCTCGATATCGCCACTGGTCAGCAGCGCCATCGCATCGCGCAGATGCTCGTCGCTCCAGTCCCACCAGGCCATTTCGAGCAACAGCGCGATCCGCGCCTCGTCGAAGCGCTTGCGGATGAGCTTGCCCGGATTGCCGCCGACGATGGCATAGGGCTCGACATCGCGGGTGACGAGCGCCCGGGTGCCGATCACTGCGCCATTGCCGATGCTTACGCCGGGCATGACGATCGCTTCCGAACCGATCCAGACATCGTTGCCGACCACCGTATCGCCGGCCGGGAGATAGCCGTCTCGCGCCCCGGCGAAGTTCGGCTCGTCCGGGACATAATGGAACGGGAAGGTGCTGACCCAGTCGTTCCGGTGGCCCTGATTGCCGGCCATGATGAAGGCAGCGCCGGAGCCAATCGAGCAGAAGCTGCCGACGATCAGCCGGTCGGCACCTTCATGCCGCAGCAGGAAACGGGCGCAGTCGTCAAAGCCGTGGCCATGATAATAGCCGGAATAATAGCTGTAGCGCCCGGCGACGATGTTGGGATGGCGCACCTGCTCGGTGAGCGGAATGCCCTTGAACGGGCTCTCGAAAAAGTTGGTCATGTTCAGCTCGCAATGGCTGGCGCTCTTGAGGAGCCGCCGGCCGAAAGACACAGGAAAACGCGGGCGATCGGCCTTGCCGATGCCCGTCCGGTCTTGCGTTCCCTGCCTCAGATCAGGGGGAACGCGATGGAGCTGGTACAGTGAGCCTGCTTCATGGAGTGGGCAGCCTAAACCGCCTGTCAGGCGAAGGCGAGCGCCGGATTGCCGTTCAGCGCCGCATAGTCGTCGACGCGGGCGATGACATTGTCGAAGGCAGCGAAGGCCTCCGCCGGGAGCATGGTCAGCACCGCGACGGCGCGCATGCCGGCGCGGCGGGCCGCCTCGACGCCGTTCGGCGCATCCTCGAAGACGATGCAGTCGGCCGGGGCGATGCCCATGCGCTCGGCCGCAGCCAGGAACATGTCGGGATGCGGCTTGCCGGGATAGCCCTGGCTCGGCGAGACGATGGTGGCGAAGCGCTGGCGCAAAGAGAGCGTGTCGAGGATCAGCGCGATATTCGGCGGCGCAGCGGCGGTGCCGACCGCCATCGGGACCTCACGGTCGCGTGCCCGGTCGAGCAGGTCGATCAATCCGCCGAGCGGCTTGACGAGCGGGCCGTAGGTCTCGCGGTAGAGCCCTTCCTTCTCCTCGGCGAGCCGGTCGAGCTCGGCCGCGTCGGCACCGGGGAAATGCGGGCCGATGATGTCGGAGATCGCCATGCCGGCGGTGCGGGCGGAGAAGGTCGCGCGCTCGAAGGGCAGGCCGTATTTGCGGTACCAGACCTCCCAGGCGTCGTCATGGTAGCGCATATTGTCGACGATGGTGCCGTCCATGTCGAAGATCAGGCCCTTGGCCGGCGTCTCAGGCAGCATCATCATCCTCGAACAGACCGGCGGGTGGCAGGGCTTCGATGCGCTTGGCCGCGATGTCGATGCGCGGGGCGAAGGCCTTGGTGAAGGGCATCAGCACCGAGCGGCCATCCGGCGTCTCGATGTCGATGAGGTCGCCGGCGCCGTAATTGGCGACGGCGGTGACGGTGCCGAGGACGGCGCCGTCCGGCCCGATGACGCTGCAGCCGACGAGATCGGCCTGCAGGAACTCGTCCTCGTCCTCGGGCGCGGGCAGGCGCGAGCGCTCGATATGGAGCTTGACGCCGTTCAGGAGCTCGGCCGCCTCGCGGCTAGTCACGCCCTTGAGCCGGGCGACGACCACTTCCCTGGCGGGACGGATGTCGGCGATCTCGAAGCGACGGCCCTTCTCGTCGACGAGCGGGCCGTATTCGGCGAGCGCCAGCGGATCAGCCGTGAAGGTCTTGATCCGGACCTCTCCGCGCACGCCATGCGGCGCGCCGACGATGCCGAGCAGGACGAGATCGTCGCTCATCGATGGCTCTTCCGGAACAGACCGTCAGACCGCAAGGCCGCGACGCCTCTCCAGTTCGTCATGCTCGTCCTTGTGACGAGCATCCACGTCTTGAATACGACCTTGAGGGACGGAAGACGTGGATGGTCGGGACAAGTCCGACCATGACGGGAGAGGCTCACGCAGCTCACTCAGCCGCGGGAGCGGCGGCCTTCTCGGCCTTTTTCTCGGCGCGCTCCTTGGCCTTGTCGCCGGGAACAGCCTTGTTCGGGTTGTTGCGGGCCGGGCGCTTGGCGACGCCGGCGGCATCGAGGAAGCGCAGGACGCGGTCGGTCGGCTGGGCGCCCTTGGCGATCCAGGCCTTGGCCTTCTCGAGGTCGAGCACGACGCGCTCCGGCGAGTCCTTGGCCTTCATCGGGTCATAGGCGCCGATCTTCTCGATGAAGCGGCCATCGCGCGGCGAGCGGGCGTCGGCGACGACGATGCGGTAGTACGGGCGCTTCTTGGCGCCGCCACGGGTCAGGCGGATCTTGAGGGACATGGGTCTTTCCTTTGGTTTGAACGGAAAACTACTTCTTCTTGAACGGATTGTTGCCGAGGCCGGGCAGACCGCTGCCGAGGCCGGGCAATTTCGGCATCATGCCGGCGGGCGGGGTGACGCCCTTGGGCAGACCGGGGAAGCCGCCCGGAGGCAGCGAAGGCAGACCGCCGCCGGCCCCTAACTGCTTTTGCAGTTCGGCGAGCTGGGCCGGATCCATCTTGGAGGGGTCGGGCATGCCGGCCGGCAATCCAGCACCCACGCCGCCGCCGAGGCCGAACATGCTGCCGAGCTTGCCGAGCATGCCGCCCTTCTGGCGGGACATCTGCTTCATCATGTCCGCCATCTGGCGGTGCATCTTGAGCAGCTTGTTGATCGCCTCGGGCGAAGTGCCGGAGCCGGCGGCGATGCGCTTCTTGCGGCTGTTCTTGAGCAGATCGGGGTTCTTGCGCTCGGCCGATGTCATCGAATTGATGATCGCAATCTGCCGGGCGATGACCTTGTCGTCCATCTTGGCGTTGGCGATCTGGTTCTTCATCTGGGCCATGCCGGGCAGCATGCCCATCAGCCCGCCGAGCCCACCCATCTTCTCCATCTGCTGGAGCTGGGTGCGCAGGTCGCCGAGATCGAAATTGCCCTTGGCGAGGCGCTGGGCCAGCGCCTGCGCCTTGTCGGCATCGACGGTGGCGGCCGCCTTCTCGACCAGGCCGACGATGTCGCCCATGCCGAGGATGCGGTTGGCCACGCGCGAGGGATGGAAGTCCTCGAGCGCGTCGGTCTTCTCGCCGGTGCCGACGAGCTTGATCGGCTTGCCGGTGACGGCCCGCATCGAGAGCGCGGCGCCGCCGCGGCCGTCGCCGTCCATGCGGGTCAACACGATGCCGGTCAGGCCGACGCGGCCGTCGAAGGCCCGCGCCGTGTTGACCGCGTCCTGGCCGGTCAGTGCGTCGGCGACTAGTAGAACTTCATGCGGATTGGTCGCCGCCTTGACCTCGGCGACCTCGGCCATCAGCGCCTCGTCGAGCGTGACGCGGCCGGCGGTGTCGAGCATGACGACGTCGTAGCCGCCGAGCTTGCCGGCCTCGACGGCGCGGCGGGCGATCTGCACGGCCGACTGGCCGGCGACGATCGGCAGCGTCTCGACGCCGACCTGCTTGCCGAGGATGGCGAGCTGCTCCATCGCGGCCGGGCGGCGCGTATCGAGCGACGCCATCAGGACCTTCTTCTTGTCCCGATCGGTCAGGCGTCTGGCGATCTTCGCCGTGGAGGTCGTCTTGCCCGAGCCCTGCAGACCCACCATCAGGATCGGTACCGGCGGCACGGCGTCGAAGGTGATGCCTTCGCCCTCGCCGCCGAGCGTGTCGATCAGCACGTCGTTGACGATCTTGATGACCTGCTGGCCGGGCGTGACCGACTTCAGCACCTCGGCGCCGACGGCGCGCTCGCGCACCTTGTCGGTGAAGCTGCGGACGACCTCGAGCGCGACGTCGGCCTCGAGCAGCGCCCGGCGCACCTCGCGCAGCGCGGCGTTGACGTCGTCCTCGGTCAGCGCGCCCCTGCGGGTCAGGCCCGCGAGGATGCCGGAGAGTTTTTCGCTCAGCGTGCCGAACATGCGGTCCTGCTTTGCCTGGCCTCAAGAAGCCGATATCGCGTCAGTCATCCGCCAAACGGTTTCGCGCCCGAGGGCGCAGACGCGCTGTCGGGCGTTGACCTCCGGGCTCATGAAAGCCGCTGGGCGGCCCGGTCGGCGGATGAGGTTTCGGCGATGTCGGCGAAACGAATGCGCGCGTTAAAGCGGGTAAATGCGGCGAAAGTCAAGGCGGATCGAGATATCGGTCCAGAAAGGCGGCGTCTCCGGCACGGCCTACCACTTCTTCCAGGTAGTCGGAGACGACGCTCGGCGCCAACTTGTCGATGGCCTCAATGCTGCGCCTTAGGGCCGCAATGTCCGAAGGATCATCACTGGAGAGATTGAACCAAATTGTTTTGACGAGATCCCCTTCGACATCGAGTTTCATGAAGCAATGCACTCCGCGGCCGAAGCACCACGCGTCCTCGTCGTAAGAGCCGAAAGGATCTCGTTCGCCTGGTTCGAACCCTGCGCTAGCGGTAGCGTAGAAGCGCTTTACCCTCGGCATGATCCCCTCAAGGGCCGCGGCCGCATCGGCAAGACGAAGCTCCATGTCGAGATAGCTGATCGATGGCGGAGTGATGACGTGAACATCCGACCAGCCGAAACCTGTTGGATCACGATTGCGCTCGTCGGCCGCGGTTGCAGCCTTCATATCGCCCAGCACATGGCCTTCAGCTGCCAGCGGATAGAGGTTGCGAAGCCCCCAACTGTCTTCTTCAATGTGGATCAAGTCGACCATCGCTCAAGGCGCTCCGGACTGCGTCGTCAGCAAATTGGCGTCGCGGGAGAGCCGCCAGCGCCCGTCCGGTCCCTTGCGCAGGATCGTCAGCGTCCAGCCGGAGCGGCGGGTCGCCTTGCCGTCCGGCGCGGTCGCCGTCATCTCGATCTGGTTGCGTAGATAGGCGATGTCGCCGAGCACTGCGAGCTCGTGGATGTCGCTGCGGCCCTCGATCGTCATCATCCCCATACCCTTGAGCGCGGCGGCGAAGGCCTCCTTGCCGAAGGGCTCCGCGCCGGGAACCATGAAGACGACGTCGTCGCTCATCAGGCCAAGCACGGTCTCGGCGTCGCCCGCCTTGGTCGCGCCCATCCAGGTCTCGACGAGCTCACGGATCGCCTGTTCGTCATCGCTCATGGGCTTTTCTCCCGGCGGAGGCTGCGCTAAGCGCGCCCGACTTTCCCAGCCCAGGCTCATCGGGCGACAGCAAACGCCGAGATCGATCGCATGACAAGACATTCGGGCGCAGCCCTCCTGATCGCCCTGCTTCTGGCCGGCTGTGCCGGGGCGCAGCGCGAGACCACCGCGCCGAACCCACGCAAGGTCGAGCGCCTTGCGGCGGTGAAGGCCGATCCGGCCGAGGCGGTGCGCATCCTCAACGCCTATCGCGCCGGCAAGGGCCTCGCCCCGGTCCGGCTCGATTCGACGCTGACCGCGATGGCCCAGCGCCAGTCCGATGCGATGGCTGCCAGCGACGATCTCTCCCACAGCGCCGCCGGCAGCTTCAATTCCCGCGTCAACGCCGCCGGCCTCGACACGGTGCGCGCCGCCGAGAATCTCGGTGCCGGCTACTACTCGACACAGGAAGCCTTCGACGGCTGGAAGAAATCGTCCGGCCACGAGGCCAATCTCTCGATGCCGCAGGCGACGCGCATCGGCCTCGCGCTGGCGAAGAACCCACAGACCCGCTACGGCGCCTGGTGGACGCTGGTGCTCGCCGGCGAGCCGGAAAAGCGGCAGGAAATGTCGGCAGGGCCGCTGGTGCCGGTGCGCGGCAGCGGGACGACGACCTTCCGCTGGGGCGCGCCGCTCTAAACCGGCCCAGACATCGACAAATGCGCGGCGCCGTCGGCGCCGCCGATTCGAGATGGGATTGAGAACGATGAAGACGACTATTGCCTGCGCCGGGATCGCGCTGTTCCTGCTTTCTGGCGCGACCGGCGCCCTCGCCCAGAGCTGCGAGAAGACATTCGCTGCCGGTGGCGAACCCTTCCTGACCGGGATCAACTATCGCGCCTCCGGCATCGTCAAAGCCGCTCCGGCCAAGGCGCTCAACGGGCTGAAGCGCGGTATGGCCGCGGAAGGCTTTTCGGACGTCACGGTCGACCAGGAGGAAGGGACCGTGACGGGCTTCAAGGACGGCGCCGGTTCGGGCCGGCTGCAGCGCCTTCAGGGAACCGCGCGCAAGGCCGGCAATGGCACGATCGTCGAGATTTTCTACCAGCTCCAGTCCGGCCAGGTCTCCGATGAGGCCTACATTCGCACCGCGTTCTGCCGCATCATCAACGGCGCTGGCCGCTAAGGCAGCCCGATCGTGGCGGCGCCAGCGCGCCGCCAAATTTTCCGCTTTACAAGCGCCCTGCTCTGGTGATGGCTCTGGTTTTTAGCGGAGCCATCACATCATGACCTTCGAAGCCTGGGCCGCCTTCGCCGCCGCCACCGCCGTCCTCCTCGTCATCCCCGGGCCGACCATCCTGCTGGTGATCTCCTATGCGCTCGGCCAGGGCTGGCGCACCGCCCTGCCGATGGCGGTCGGCGTCGCGCTCGGCGACTTCACCGCGATGACCTTGTCCATGCTCGGCGTCGGCGCGCTGCTGGCGACCTCGGCCGCGATCTTCACCGCGCTGAAATGGGCGGGCGCGGCCTATTTGATCTATCTCGGCGTCAAGCTCTTCCGTGCCGGCGGCAGCTTGAACGCCGAGCCGCGCCGGGATGCGAGCTCGGCGCTGAAGATGCTCGGCCATGCCTGGCTGGTGACGGCGCTGAACCCGAAGAGCATCACCTTCTTCGTCGCCTTCCTGCCGCAGTTCCTCGACCCGAAGGCGGATTTCTGGACGCAGATGCTGATCTTCGAGGCGACCTTCATCACCCTCGCCTTCGCCAACGCCTTCGGCTATGCGCTCGTCGCCTCGCGCGCCCGCACTCTCGTCGGCAATCCCCGCGCGATCGGCCTGTTCAACAAGGCCGGCGGCACATTGCTGATCGGCGCTGGCATCGCCACCGTCGCGGTGCGCTCGGGCAACAACTGAGGAACCACGCATGAGCGGACGCGACGCGGATACGCTCGGCTTCTATGCGGCCGAGGCGCAGATCTATGCCGGGCGCACCCGCGAACTCGGCGAAGCGCGGCTGCGCCATTTCGCCGAGCTGATTCCGGCCGGTGGCCAGGTGCTCGAACTCGGCTGCGGCGGCGGGCAGGACAGCCAAGCCCTGCTCGCGCTCGGCCTCGACGTCAGCCCGACCGACGGCTCGCCCGAACTCGCCGCTGAGGCGCAAAAGCGGCTCGGCCGGCCGGTCTCGGTACTGCTGTTCGAGGATCTCGTGGCGGATGCTGCCTTCGATGGCGTCTGGGCCAATGCCTGTCTGCTGCATGTCCCGCGCCCCGCCCTGCCCGGCATCGTCGCGAGGGTGCATCGGGCGTTGCGGCCGGGCGGTGTCTTCTATGCCAGCTACAAGGCCGGCAAAGCGGAAGGCCGCGACCGCTTCGGCCGCTATTACAATTATCCGGACGCCGCGTGGCTGCGTACGGCCTATGGCGAGGGCCGCTGGAGCCGCCTCGATATCGCGGAGGATCTGGGCGGCGGCTACGACCAGGAGCCGACACGCTGGCTGCACGCGACGGCGATCAAGTTGTCTTGAAACGGACGGCGTGGCCTTGACGCTGCGCCGCCGGCACCCAACTTCTCGATGCCATGACACGCCGCAAGCTCCTGCGCCTCCTCGGCATCCCCGCCCTTCTCGGCTCCTCCGGCTTCGCCTGGGCCTCCTATGCGCGCTCGCGCAACCCCTATTACCAGGGCCCGGTCAGCGACCATTTCGACGGCCTGATCTTCACGGATGGCCGGCCGGTGACCAAGGGGCTGGCCGACGTGCTGCGCTGGCAGTTCTCGAAGCGCGAGCGCGAGGCCTTCCCGGCGCAATACGAGGCGCCGCCGCAGGACAAGCCGCCGGCCCGCGTCGAGGGCTTGCGTGTTGTCCACCTCGGCCACGCCTCCTTCCTCTACCAGGTCGCCGGCCTCAACATCCTGATCGACCCGGTCTTCTCGGAGCGCGCCAGCCCGTTTTCCTTCTTCGGGCCGAAGCGGGTGAACGCCCCCGGTGTCGCCTTCGCCGACCTGCCGAAGATCGACATCGTGCTGGTCACGCACAATCATTACGACCATCTCGACGTCGAGACGCTGGCGCTGGTCCATGCCCGCGACAATCCGCGCATGATCATGCCGCTCGGCAACGATGTGATCGCTAGGGCGCGCGAGGCGAGCATGCGGGCCGAGGCGCATGACTGGGGCGCGCGGCTGGAGCTGTCCGACAAGGTCGCCGCGACGCTGGTGCCGAGCTATCACTGGTCGGCCCGCGGCGCCTTCGACCGGCGCATGGCGCTATGGTGCTCCTTCGTGATCGAGACGCCGGCCGGCAAGCTCTTCCACATCGGCGACACCGGCTATCATGACGGCTCGCTCTATGAGCGGCTCGGCCAGGAGCATGGTCCGTTCCGGCTGGCGGCGCTGCCGATCGGCGCCTATGAGCCGCGCTGGTTCATGAGCGACAACCACATGAACCCGGAAGAAGCGGTCAAGGTAATGCGCTCATTGCGGGCCGAGCAGGCGCTCGGCCACCATTGGGGCACCTTCCAGCTCACCGACGAGGGCGTCACCCGCCCGCCGGAGGCGCTCACGATCGCGCTAGAGCAGGCTGGATTGCCCGAGGAGCGCTTCCGGCCGATGCGGCCGGGGTTGGTGTGGGAAATCGCTTAAGGCGAGCTGTCGGATACCGGCTCGTCAAACCATCCGAGCTTCGCAGCCACATCGAACCACTGCATCTCTATCTCGTCGACATGGAAATCATCAGTGGAGATCATTTCCACTGTCTCATCCCATTTATCGAGTTCGGCAATATGCCCGTTCGAGAACGTCAATTTGAACAGATAGAGCAATCCCGATCGCAGCTTCACGGACACATCCAGCTCGCGTCGCTTGATTCCAGCAAAAGTCCGAAGCGGGGATTCAACGTCCAGCAGATAGAGCTGAATATTCCCGGTTCTCTTAGTGAACCGAGGCGGCTGGTAGCTCAGTTGCTCCCCCTCGCAAAATGCGAAGTGCGCAGCTCGAAAAATATGGAGCTCAAGCGGCAGGAGTTGCTCCACAGCGAGCCTATTTCGGCTGGACGTAGACGTTGATCTCGAGATTCGGGTCGCCGGGGTCCTTGAGGTCGCTGACATATTCCTCGAGGAAGGCGTCCTTCACGACGATGTTCTTGGCCTCGAGATAGGCCGTGATCGTCTCATAGGTCGAATCGATGTCGTCATAGGGCGCGGTGTGGACGAAGCGCAGCGAGCGGCCGACCGGCGATTGGGCGTTGCGCACGCCATTCGCCAGCGGCGGCGTCGCCGCCTTGTCGACCGGCAGCATCGCCTCGAACTTGAAGCCGTTGTCGTCGGTCTCGACGAACAGGCTGAGCGGCCGGCCCGCGACCTTCAAACCGGCCTTGTCGGCCTCCGCCCGCAGGAGCGCGATGGTCTCGGCCAGCTTCTGGAAGCCCTGGTCCCAGCTCGCCTGTCCGGCGAACAGCAGCACCGGCTTGGCCGTCAGCTGGATCTCGTCGACATCGGAGGGATCGCCCTTCTTGCCGGCGAGCGTCGCGTTCGAATCGGGCGTGCCGGTCTGCTGTTGCTGCACGGGCGGGGCCGGCTGCGGGCTGGGCAAGGTCGGCGGCGGCTGGACGGGTTGCGGCTCGGCCGGCGCCGCAGGAGCGGGCTGGACCGGCTGCGGCGTCACGGGTGATTGCGGCGCCGGCGGCGGTTGCACCGGCTGCGGCTCGGCCTGGACCGGCTGGGCGTCCTGACTCTGGGTTGGCGCCTGCTGGGCCGGCTGCGCGTTCTGCGCCGGCGTCGCCACTCCCGGCGGCGCAGCGAGCGGCGTGCTTTCGACGGCCGTAGGCGGTGCGACGCGCGTCTGCGCGGCGGCCGGATAGGCAAAGGCGAGCGCCAGGAGAAGCGCGCTGAATCTCGACTGCCGCATACCCGAATGTCCCGAGCTGACACGACCGATTCGCGCCGTGCCGCAAGCTACGACGATCCCGTTACGGCAGGAAGATCGCGAAGGGTGGCATTTTTTCGGCATCGCGCTCATATACCGCCAGCATCATGGACTTGTGACGATATGAACGCCCTCGCCAATCGCCGGTTCCTCAAGATGAACGGCCTCGGCAACGAGATCACCGTGCTCGATCTGCGCGGGACGAAGCACATCGTCTCCGAAAGCGAGGCGCGCGCGATCGCGAGCCGGGAGCAGACCCGCTTCGATCAGCTCATGGTCCTGCACGACGCCAAGGTGTCCGGAACCGACGCCTATGTCCGCATCTACAACACCGATGGCTCGGAAGCCGGCGCCTGCGGCAACGGCACGCGCTGCGTCGCCTGGGCGATGACCGCCGACCCTGAGATGGGCCAGGCCGGCCGCGACCGCCTGCTGCTGCAGACCAAGGCCGGGCTGCTGCCGGTGGCGCGCCTGTCGGACGCCGTCTTCACTGTCGACATGGGCGCGCCGCGCCTGGCCTGGGACGAGATCCCGCTGGCCGAGCCCTTCGAGGACACCAGCCGCTTCGAACTGCAGATCGGGCCGATTGACGATCCGATCCTGCATACGCCTTGCGCCGTCAGCATGGGCAATCCGCACGCCGTCTTCTTCGTCGACGATCCCTATCGCTTCAATCTCGAGCAGATCGGCCCGCTGCTGGAGAACCATCCGATCTTCCCCGACCGCGCCAATATCGGCCTCGCCGCAGTCAAGGCGCCGGACCATATCGTGCTGCGGGTCTGGGAACGCGGCGCCGGCATCACCCGTGCCTGCGGCTCGGGCGCCTGCGCGGCGCTGGTCGCGGCGGTGCGGCGCGAGCTTTCCGATCGGAAGGCGACCGTCAGCCTGCCCGGCGGCGACCTCGTGATCGAATGGCGCGAGAGCGACGGCCATGTGCTGATGACCGGCCCGGCCGCGCTCGACTGGGACGGCGTGATCGAGCCCGGCCTCTTCGCCGCCGTCGCCTGATGGGCGTCGAGCTCATCACCTTCGGCTGCCGGCTGAACATCGTCGAGAGCGAGGCGATCGAGCGTCAGGCCCAGGCAGCCGGCCTCTCCGACGTCGCGGTGATCAACAGCTGCGCCGTGACGGCAGAAGCCGTTCGCCAGGCCGGCCAGGCGATCCGCCGGCTCGCCCGCGAACAGCCGGAGCGCCCGATCGTGGTCACCGGCTGCGCCGCGCAGATCGAGCCCGAGCGCTTCGCCGCCATGCCGGAGGTGGCGCGAGTGCTCGGAAATGCCGAGAAGCTCGACGCGGCGAGCTGGCGGGCGCTCGCAAGTTCGAACAGCCTGCGCGCGGCAGGCTCGGAGGGCGACCCGGCCAGCAAGATCGTCGTCTCCGACATCATGCAGGCGCGCGATGCCACCCCTCACCGCACGCAGGCACTCGGCCAGCACACGCGCGGTTTCCTGCAGGTGCAGAACGGCTGCGACCATCGCTGCACCTTCTGCGTCATCCCGCTCGGGCGCGGCAATGCCCGCTCGGCGGAGGTTGGCGAAGTCGTTGCGCAGGCGCGGCGCCTCATCGCCGAGGGGGCGAGCGAGATCGTCCTGACCGGCGTTGACCTGACGAGCTATGGCCGGGAGCGATCGGATGGGCCGACGCTCGGTGTGCTCGTGGGCGCGATCCTCACCGCGCTGCCCGAGCTGAAGCGATTGCGTCTCTCCTCGCTCGACGCGGTGGAGGTCGATGACGAGCTGCGTGCCCTGATCGCGGGGGAGCCACGTCTGATGCCGCACCTGCATCTCTCGCTGCAATCCGGCGATGACCTTGTCCTGAAGCGGATGAAGCGCCGCCACAGCCGCACCGAGGCGGTCCGCTTCTGCCGCGAGATGCGCAGCTTGCGGCCCGACATGGTCTTCGGCGCCGACCTGATCGCCGGCTTCCCGACCGAGGACGAGGCGATGTTCTCGCGTACGCTCGGGCTGATCGAGGAATGCGGCCTGTCCTATGTCCACGGCTTCCCGTTCTCAGCCCGGCCCGGCACGCCGGCCGCACGCATGCCGCAGGTCGCCGGCGGCGAGATCAAGGAGCGCGCAGCCCGCCTTCGCGAGGCGGCAGAGGCGGCTCATGGCCGGCATCTTTCCGCCCGCATCGGCCGGCCGCTTTCGGTCCTGACCGAGCGCGGCGATACCGGCCGGGCCGAGGACTTCACCCTGGTGCGCTTCGGCCATGGCGTCGCACCCGGCCAGATCCTGCCGGTGACTGCCCACGCACAGGCCGGCAAATCGCTGCTGGCTGCTTGACCGGGCTCCCCTCCCCGGCCATAGCCGGCAGTGCTTCATCCGTCTCGCTGCCGTCGCAATCCGGAACTAGCCCGTGACCATGACCAGATCGTTTCGCCTGTCCGCCGCCCTCGCCGCCATCCTGTCCGCCGGCGGCGCCGCCGCGCAATCCTATGGCGACGCCGCGAGCGGCCTGTCGGTTGCGCCGCCTGCCGGCTTCAAGGCGGAAGCCGGGGGGCGGCATCCGCAATTCGACGTGACGATCGACATCTCCTCGAAGACCGGCACGCCCAAGGCGGTGAACAGCACCGGCCATCTCTGCACGCTCGGCTTCAAGCCCTCGACGCAGAACGCCCAGCTGACGCGCGACATCGTCAACGAGCAGATGACCAGGCCGGAGTGGCAGCAGCTCTATCGCGAGATGTTCGAGACGATCGGCACCGTCTCCGATTTCAAGCTGTTCGAGCACCAGGGCTTCACCGGCGTCGAGCTGATCGTGACGCCCAAGGCCGGGCCGAACGCGCAGAATGTGCGCATGTTCACCTCGACCCTTGAGACGGCCAAGGGCCGCACCGCGCTGATCTGCGCCACCGATCCGGCCAGCCTCGCCGCCGCCCTGCCGCAATTCAAGGCGCTGCGCGCGACGATCCACGCGCCGGAATAAGGCCCCCGCTCCCTCCTCAGCCTTCATCCTTCGAGGCGGCCCCTGACGCGGTCTCCTCACGATGAAGGCTGTGGGTTCAGCCCTTCTGCGCGGCGATCTCCTCGCGCAGCGCCCGGCGCAGCACCTTGCCGACATTGGTCTTGGGCAGCGACTCCCGGAAAATGATCTGCTTGGGCACCTTGTAGCCGGTGAGATTCTCCTTGCAGAAGGCGCGCAGCTCTTCGGCGGTGACGGCCGCGTCGCGCTTGACCACGAAGGCTGTGACTGCCTCGCCGGAATGTTCGTCCGGCAGGCCGATCACCGCCGATTCGAGGACGCCGGGGTGTTTGGCCAACACGTCCTCGACCTCGTTCGGGTAGACATTGAAGCCGGAGACCAGGACCATGTCCTTCATCCGGTCAACGACCTTGATCTGCCCATCCGGCAGGAAGACGCCGACATCGCCGGAGCGGAAATAGCCGTCCGCCGTCATCACCTTGGCAGTCTCGTCGGGCCGGTTCCAGTAGCCGGCCATCACCTGCGGCCCGCGGATGCAGATCTCGCCGGGCTGGCCGGGCGGCACGTCGTTGCCTTCGGCGTCGCGGATGGCGAAGTCGGTCGAGGGTAGCGGATAGCCGATCGTGCCGGTGAACTCGGTGATGTCGGTGCGGTTCACCGAGGCGACCGGCGAGGTCTCCGACAGGCCATAGCCCTCGATGATCGGCCGGCCCGTGACCTCCTTCCAGCGCTTGGCGACGGCTGCCTGCGTCGCCATGCCACCGGCGATGGCGAAGCGCAGCTCCGAGAAGTTGACGTCCTTGATCTCGGGATGGCTGGCGAGTGCGTTGTAGAGCGTGTTGACGCCGGAGAAGAGCGTGAACCGGCTCCCCTTCAGGATCTTGACGAAGCCGGCGATGTCGCGCGGATTGGCGATCAGCAGGCTCTTGGCGCCGATGCGCAGCATGAACATGCAGCAGCAGGTCAAAGCGAAGATGTGATAGAGCGGCAGCGCCGTCACCATGACGTGCTGATAGTCGTCGCGGCCATGCGGCGCCTCGAGCTCCCAGCCGAGCCAGAGCGCGCATTGCGCAACATTGGAGGCGACGTTGTGGTGAGTCAGCGTCGCGCCCTTGGCGACGCCGGTGGTGCCGCCGGTGTATTGCAGGAAGGCGATGTCCTCGGGCACGATTGCGACCGGGCTCATCTGTGACGGCGCGGCGAAGATCGATTTCAACGGCACCGCGCCCGGCAGGTTGTAGGGCTTGACCACCTTCTTGATCTTGCGGGCGACGAAATTGACGATCGTCCCCTTGAAGCCCATCAGGTCGCCGGCGGTGGCGACAATAATGGCGTCGAGCTTGAGATTCGGCCGCGCCTCCTCGACGACATGGGCGAAGTTCTCGATCACCACCAGCGCGCGTGCACCGGAATCGTTGAGCTGGTGGGTCAGTTCGCGGGCGGTGTAGAGCGGATTGACATTGACCACGGTGAAGCCGCCGAGCAGCGTGCCGAAGATCGTCGCCGGATTGGCCAGGATATTAGGCATCATCAGCGCGATGCGGTCGCCCTTCTTGAAGCCCTGCGCCTGCAGCCAGGCGGCGAAGGCGCGCGCCGCGCGCCCAACCTCGGCAAAGGTGATCGACTTGCCGAAGCTCTCGAAGGCCTGGCGATCAGGGTACGCCTCGCAGGCGTTGCGGATCAGGTCGGCGAGCGTGCCGATCCCTGCCTCGTCGATCACCGGCGGCACGGCCGGCGGATAATGCGCCAGCCAGGGGCGCGCATCCGATGCCACCGGAACCGCGGAAAGAGCCGTCATCCTCATCCTCCCTCTGCGGCCCGCCCTGTTGCCGGGTTTCGATGCCGCGCGGCGGACACCGGCTGCCCGCCGGCATGGTCCGCACCGTCCGATTGTCCTGCACTACACTGCGCAAGCCTAAAGGCGGGCGCAAGCACCCGTCGCCAAAAAGGTTTACATATAAACCTTCATACTGCAACTGGGTGATGGCAGTGCTTTACCGGCTGGCAAGCCAAGCGCCACCGCGAGGCCCGCGCGGAAACCGGTCAGGCTGGAACGGCCTGACCGGGGAATCGTCATCATCTTTTAGTTCATAGACTTTAGTCTATCTACTTCTGTTCCGGCCAATTTACCTCGCCGGCAGGCTGGATGGACTCTAGCGCGCCTGCGCCATCGCCTGCGCAGCGACCACCGCATCGGCCGGCTTGCCGGCGAGCTCGGCGAGATGGTCGAAGCGGGCGCTGAAGGAGCCGACCCCCGCCGTCGCCGAGCGCAGTTCGACGATCAGCCCGGCCATCTCCGCCTCGGGCATCAGCGCGTTGATCTGGTCCCAGCCGCGCCAGCCGGGCCGCGCATCATAGCCGAGGATCTGCCCGCGCCTGGCCGAGACGATCGCCGAGGCCCGCGACATCGCGTCCGAGGGAATGACGATCTCGACCGCCAGGATCGGTTCCAGCAGCACGGGCCTGGCCTGTGGGCAGGCTTCCCCCATGGCGATCCGCGCCGCCTGGCGGAAGGCCATGTCGGAGGAATCGACCGTATGGTAGGAGCCGTCGGTCAGCGTCACCTCGATATCGACGAGCGGGAAGCCGAGCGGACCGCGCTGGCAGTAGTCGCGCACCCCGGCCTCGACCGAGGAGATGTACTGCTTCGGCACGACGCCGCCGGTGATGCGATCGACGAAGCGGATGCCCTCGCCACGCGGCAGCGGCGCGATCTCGAGCACGACATCGCCGAACTGGCCGTGGCCGCCGCTCTGCTTGCGATGCCGGCCGCGGGCGCTCGCCTTGCCGCGCAGGGTCTCGCGATAGCCGATCTGCGTCGCGCCGCTGTCGACATTGACGCCGTAGCGGCCGGCGAGCCGTTCGAGCGCGACACGCAAATGCATCTCGCCCTGGCCGGAGAGACGCATCTCGCCGAACTCCGGATGGTGCTCCAGCGCGAGAGCCGGATCCTCCTCGATCAGCTTGGCGAGGCCGGTGGTGAGCCTGACATCGTCCTTGCGATCCTTGACGCTGACCGAGAGCGCATGAACCGGCTCGGGCGGCGCGACGGCGCTGACGACATCGGGCCGGACCTTGCCGACCGCGACCGCGTCGCCGGTGCGGACGCCTTCGAGCCGGGCGAAGGCTACGGTCTCGCCCTCCTCCGCCGCCGGGCGCCGCTGCTGCTCGGCGCCCTTGAGCTCGAGCACGCCGGCAATGCGGGCTTCGACGCCCCCGGAGGAGGTGATCACATCGCCTTCCGCCATCCGGCCACGCAGCACGCGCGCCAGCGAGAGCTTGCCGCCCTGGCCGGACTGCCAGGTCTTCATAATCAGCGCCAGCGGCGCGCCGCTGTCGACGACGCCGATCCGCCCACGCGTCACCTCCAGAGGCGGTGCCTCGTGCCGGAGCGCCTTGAGCAGGCGGGTCACGCCGTTGCCGCGCTCGGCCGCACCGATCAACACCGGCACGACGTGACGCTCCTTGAGCTCGCGGGCAAGGTCGTCGAAGACGAGGTCGCGCGGCGGCTCGATGTCGCCGAGCAGGCCTTCCATCAGCTCGTCGTCGTAGTCAGCGAGCTTCTCCAGCATCGAGAAGCGGGCGTCGCGCTCGCGCTCGACCTCTTCGGGCGCCAGCGGCACGACCTCGCTCGGCGCGTGCTCGCGATAGATGAAGGCCCGCTCCAGCGCGAGGTCGATGAAGCCGACGGCGATGCTGCCCTGCCAGATCGGGATCTGCCGGAGCAGCAGCGGCGTGCGCGAGGCCCGCTGCAGCAATCCGAGCGTCTCGCGCACGCGCCGCGAGGCGGTATCGATCTTGTTCAGGAAGAGGAAGCGCGGGATGTCGGCTTCCTCGAGCTCGCGCAGCACGAGCTCCAGCGCCGGCGCCTTGCGGTCATCGGCCTCGCAGACCACCACTGCGGCGTCGACCGCCGGCAGGACGTGGCGCATCTCCTGGAGGAACTCGACGGAGCCGGGACAGTCGATGAAGGTATAGCGCTCGCCCATGAAGTCGACGCTGGCGACATTGGGCTCGGTGCTCATCTGATGCGAGCGTGCCTCAGGCGAGGCATCGCCGACGCTGTTCTTCGTCTTGACGGAGCCGGCGCGCGAGACGGCGCCGCAACGCTCCAATATGCTCTCGAAAAGGCTGGTCTTGCCGCTCTGGAAGGGACCGACGAGCGCGATGCATCGCGGCCCCTTGCCTCTGACGCCGGATGGGTTTCCTCCAGTGCTGGCAGTCGCAGCCATGTCGTCCTCCTTCGGTTCTGGCCACGCACGGACGGCGGCCCTGAAGCCTTTTCGTCCGGGGCGGCGGTTGACCGGCGGGAACGGGAATGGAGCGCCCACGCCGGAAAGGCGGCGGTCGCTCGGGCCCGACAGGGTCGGGCGGCCGTCGAAGAGGGATGTCGGAAGGCAGGTTCGCGCCGTTCCGGAGCCGGCGCAAGCGGAATGTTGCCGCGGGCTCAGGCCGGCTCGGACCGGCGCGCACCATGCGCCTGTCCCCACAGCGTCATCGCCTCGAAGATCGGCGCGAGCGCCCAGCCACGCTCGGTCAGGGCATATTCGACCTTGGGCGGCACCGTCTCCTGCACGCTGCGGGAGATGATGCCGTCCTCCTCCAGCGCCCGCAGCTGCAAGGTCATCATCCGCTGCGTCACATGCGGCAGGAGCCGGCGCAGCGCGTTGAAGCGGCATGGTCCCTGCGTCAGCTGGAACAGGATCAGCGCCTTCCACTTGCCGCCGATCACGTCGATCGTCGCCTCGACCGGGCACCAGACATAGGGAATGTCCTTGAGCGAGGGGCGCATTGGCGGCTCCAAATAAGTATAAAAATTGTGCGTACTTATGCTTTGGATACTGCCCTGTTATCTCGCTTCCATCAACCGATGGAGGACATGATGTTTGCGATCTCGGGAGCAACGGGACAGACGGGCGGCGCAGCTTTGGCGGCCGCCCTTGCAGCAGGCCACGCAGTCAAGGCTGTCGTCCGCGAGCCCGGCCGGGCCGTAGCGCTTGCCGAAAAGGGCGTTGTTCTGGTCAAGGCCGATCTCGACGATGTCGAGGCGCTGGCTGCGGCCTTCGCCGGCGCTGAAGCGGCTTACGTCCTCAATCCGGTCCCGCACGCGGCCGAAGATGTCTTCGCCGCTGCCGCGAAGAACGGCGCTGCGATCGCCGAGGCGATCCGCCGCGCCGGCGTGCCGCATGTGGTGGCGCTGTCGTCGAGCGGCGCGCACCGTACGGAAGGCACAGGCATCGTCAGGGCGCTGCACGACTTCGAGCAGGCTCTGCGCGGTGCGGCACCATCGCTGACCTTCATTCGCGCCACTGAATTCATGGAGAACTGGGGTAGCATCCTTACTGTCGCGGCCGAGCACGGCATCCTGCCGAGCATGCGCCAGCCACTCGACGCCGCCGGCGAGACCGTTTCCGCAGTCGATGTCGGTCGGCATGCAGCCGCCGAGCTCGCCCGCCCGCATGCCGGCGAGCGCATCGTCAACCTGAAGGGGCCGGCCGAGTATTCCCCCGAGCAGGCCGCCCAGGCGCTGACCGAGCTGCTCGGCCAGCCGGTCTTGGCAGTGCCGACGCCGCGCGAGGAATGGGAACCCGGGCTTACCGCCGCGGGCTTGAGCGCAAGTCATGCGCGCGAGCTCGCCGGGCTCTATGACGCCATGAACGCCGGCCGCGCCGGTTTCGAGGACATCGGCGAGACGCACCGCGGCAGCGTCACGCTGAAACAGGCGCTGGCCGGGCTGTTGGGCTAGCGGTTGCGCCGCTGCCCACGCAATGTCGGCAGGCCGATTCCGACCGCGTCGAAACCGCCATCGACGGCGAGCACCTGGCCGGTGATGTAGCTCGCCCGATCGCTGCACAGGAAGAAGATCGCTTCGGCGAGCTCTTCCTCGGCGCCGTAGCGGGCGAGCGGAATGGCGTCGTGATAGT
This sequence comes from Allobosea sp., assembly GCA_024231975.1. Lineage (GTDB taxonomy): Bacteria > Pseudomonadota > Alphaproteobacteria > Rhizobiales > Beijerinckiaceae > Allobosea. Next base: position 72,018 of record JAAEQB010000052.1, on the reverse strand, counting down.
CGGCGCGGATCTCGGGTGAGTGCACTGCCTTGGCCATCGCCGTCTCGACCGGGCCGGGTGCGACGGCGTTGACGCGGATGCCGAGCCCGGCGAGTTCGGCCGCCTGCTGCTTGGTGAGATGGGCGAGCGCCGCCTTGCTGGTGCCGTAGGCGACGCGCAGCGTCGAGGCGCGCAGGCCCGAGATCGAGGTGATGTTGACGATGGCGCCGCCGCCATTATCGGCCATCACCGGCGCGGCGGCCTGCGTCGTCAGGAACGGCCCGTCGAGATTGACCGCGAGGACGCGCTGCCATTCGGCGTAGGTCGTCTCCAGCAATGGCTTGAACACGGCAGTGCCGGCATTGTTGACGAGCGCGTCGAGCCGGCCGAAGCGCTCGACCACCGCGTCGACCGCCTCGGCGACCTGCCCGGGAATAGCGACATCGCAGCCGATCGACATCGTCGCCGTCGGCGCGTCGAGATCGGCCATCGCTTTGGCGAGTTCCGGCTCGTCGATATCGAGCAGCGCGACGCGCCAGTTGTCGGCGAGGAAGCGCTTGGCCGTCGCGAGCCCGATCCCGCGCGCCGCGCCGGTGACGAGGGCGGTCTTGATCGAATTCTCGGACATCACGCTGCTCCGCTATCCATAACCCTGAAGCTTGCATACAGCCCGGCGCGGCCGGCCGGAAGCGCGCCTAGCGAAACGCCGCCAGCAGCAAGAACAGGCCGGAGAGCAGCATCATCCCGTCGAGCAAGCGCTGGAAGGTGCGCTCATCCATGCGCCGCACCAGCGCCTTGCCGATGAAGGCGCCGAGCATCAGCGAAGAGCCGACGATGACGCCCTTGACGAAGATCGCCAGCGGCATCGCGCCGAAGCTGCGGAAGGTCCCGACCTTGGTCAGATAGATGAAGAGCGAGGTGGCGGCCTCCGTCGAAAGCAGTGCGCCCTTGCTCAGGCCATGGGCGGCGAAGGCGGGGACGCTGAGCGGCCCGGTCGACAGCACGAGGCCGGTCAGGAAGCCGATCGCCGCGCCGGCTAGGGCCAATTGCCAGAGGCCGAGCCTGATCTGTCGCGCCGCCAGCCAGTGCCGACCGGGAATCATCAGCAGGAAGAACAGCCCGAGGCCGAGATCGATCGCCGCGGCCGGCAATTGCAGCAGCGTCCGCGCACCGAACATCGCCGCCGGAATGCCGGGCAGCGCGTAGGCGAGAAAGGCGCGCCAATCGACCTCGCGCCACCAGGCCGCGAGTCGCGCCAGATTCGCCATCACCGCCGCGACCGCCATGATCGGCACCGCCTGCTTCGGCCCGAACGACCAGACCAGCACCGGCAGCAGCATGATCGAGGACCCCGTCCCGACCACGCCGCCGACAGTGCCGGCGATCAGCCCGACCGCCAGGGTAAACAGCGAGGCATAGGACAGAATCTCGGCCGGCATGCTGAATCTCCTGGCCCTGCCGGCGACATTGCGCAAGATGGGCAGGAACTGGCTTGGCGCGACCATCGCAGCGTCTCGACAAACCCCCCGGCCTGCTGTATGGCCACGCCCTCAACTGAAAACAGCGAGCCGAAAGCCCGCGCTACCCGCGCGAACACGGCCATGGAGATAGCCATGAACATCATCGAGCAGCTCGACAAAGAGCAGATCGCCAAGCTCGCCGAGAGCAAGGAAATCCCGCATTTCCAGCCCGGCGACACCGTGCAGGTCAACGTCAAGGTCAAGGAAGGCGAGCGCAGCCGCGTCCAGGCCTATGAAGGCGTCGTGATCGCCCGCAATGGCGGCGGCCTCAACGAGAGCTTCACCGTCCGCAAGATTTCCTATGGCGAGGGCGTCGAGCGCGTTTTCCCGCTGTATTCGCCGAACCTCGACTCGATCAAGGTCGTCCGCAAGGGCAAGGTTCGCCGCGCCAAGCTGTATTACCTGCGCGATCGCCGCGGCAAGTCGGCCCGTATCGCCGAGCGCGTCGATGCCAAGCCGGCCAAGGGCGAGAGCAAGGGCAAGTAAGAGCCCTCTTCCCGCATCAGGATTTCAGGAACGCGGCCTTCGGGCCGCGTTTTTTGTTGCCCGCGGCGCCGCAAGCTGCCGAGCTATCCATTCTCAAAACGCATATCGACGGTACGAACTATAATTTGCAATGCACCCTTCGCATTGCTATGTCAGCATATCATTAGCAACCTATTCATGTGATCGCTATGGACTCCCCGGAGCTTCAGGCCGCCTTCACCGCCGAGCTGGCGTCCGCCAACCGCAAGCTCAGGGCGCTGGTCGACGAGCGCGCCCGCGACATGGGGCTGACGCTCTCGCGCGCCCGCCTGCTGATGCAGCTCGCCAAAGCCGACGGGCCGATTCAGTCCGATCTCGCTGATTTGCTCGACATCGAGCAGCCCACCTTAGTGCGCCTGCTCGACGGGCTCGAACGCACCGGCATGATCGAGCGCCGCGCCGTCCCCGGCGACCGGCGGGCCCGGCGGGTGTTCCTGACCCAAGCGGCGCGTGCCCAGGCCGAGGACATCCTTGCCTTCCTGACCGAATTGCGGGCCGATGTGCTGGATGGGGTCGACAGGGAGGAGCTGGAAATCGCCCTGCGCGTGCTCTCCCGGATGTCGCGGAACATCGTCGCCAACCGCGGGGCGGCCGGATGAATGCGCCCTCCCCCGCTCCGCAAGCCGCGGCGCCACCGCCTGAAGCGGCGGCAAGCATGAGCCGGGCGCGGGCGCTCGCCTACATGCTGGCTGCGACGATGCTGGCTATGACGCAGCAGGTCGGCGCCAATCTCGTCACCACCAATGTCTACCAGATCCAGGGCGAGCTCGGCGCCACCGTCGCCGAGACCAACTGGCTGATCGCCGCCTATATGGCGCCGAACGTCTCGCTCTCGATCGCCCTGATCAAGATCAGGATGCAGTACGGCCTGCGCAACTTCGCCGAGATCAGCATCGCCGGCTTCGTCATCGCCGCCTTGCTCAACTTCTTCGTGCACGACCTGCAATCGGCGCTGGTCGTGCGCTTCATGAGCGGCATCGCCGCCGCGCCGATGTCGTCGCTCGCCTTCCTCTACATGATCGAGCCGCTGCAGCCGCGCCAGAAGCTGACGGTCGGCCTGTCGCTGGCGCTGACCAACACCACGCTCGGCATTCCCGTCACGCGGCTGATCTCGCCGACGCTGCTCGAGATCGGCGGTTTCCATGGCCTGACCCTGTTCGAGATGGGGCTGGCGCTGGTCGCCTTCGGCCTGGTCTACGCCCTGCCATTGACGACGCCGCCGCGGGTCAAGGTGATCGGGCCACTCGACGGGGTGAGCTATCTGCTGATCGCGCTCGGCTTCGGCGCGATCGCCGTCGCGCTCTCGCTCGGGCGGATCTACTGGTGGCTGGAGGCGCCCTGGCTCGGCTGGCTCTTCGCCGGCGCGATCCTCTGCCTGATGCTCGCGGCGATCATCGAGCTGCACCGGCAGAGCCCGCTCATCGACATACGCTGGCTGACAAGCCCGGCGACTCTGCATTACGCCACCGTGCTGCTGCTCTTTCGCATCGTGCTGGCCGAGCAGACGGTCGGCGCCTCGAATTTCTTCCAGGCGCTCGGCTTCCAAAACGAGCAGACGCTGCCGCTCTATGGTGTGATCCTGGCGGCGATCCTGGCCGGCGGCTTCACCTGTGCGGCGCTGCTGCGGCCCGGCCGGGAGAATGCCTTCTACGCGGCCGCGCTCATCTGCATCATGACGGGCGCACTCCTCGACAGCAACGCCACCAATCTGACCCGGCCGGACGACATTCATCTCAGCCAGGCGCTGGTCGCCTATGGCTCGGCCCTGTTCCTGCCGGCGGCGATGGGACAGGGCCTCGCCCCGGCGCTGGCGCGCGGACCCGTCTACATCCTCAGCTTCTTCGTGATCTTCCTGTTCACCCAAAGCATTGGCGGCCTGCTCGGCTCGGCCCTGTTCGGCAGCTTCATCACGCTTCGGACGAGCTTCCATTACAGCCAGCTCGCCGAGCATTTCTCGCTGGCCAACCCGCTCGTCGCCGAGCGCGTCCAGCAACTCGGCAGCGCCTATGGCCATGTCCTGACCGATCTCGGGCTGACACGGGCCGAAGGCGTCACCCTGCTCGCCCAGCAGGCAACCCGGGAAGCGACCGTTCTCGCCTATAACGATGCCTTCCTGCTGATCGCCCTGATCGCCGGCAGCGCGCTCATCGGCCTCCTCACCCATCTTGCCGTCCTGCGCCTGCGGGAACGCTTCGCCGCTCCCGCCGCCGCCCCTGCCCCCGCGCCCCAGCCATGACCCGCATCTTCCGCTCCGTCTCGACCTATATCGCGCTCGCCGTCGGCCTCGCCGGCATCAGTGTCATCCTCTACGCATGGCGGCTGCCGCCCTTCGCCAACGCGATCGAGACCACCGAGAACGCCTATGTGCGCGGCCAGGTCACCGTGATCGCGCCGCAGCTCGCCGGCTACATCGCCGAGGTCGCCGTGCAGGATTTCGCCACGGTCAAGCAGGGTCAGCTGCTCGTCCGCATCGACGAGCGCATCTTCCAGCAGCGGCTGGAGCAGGCCCGCGCCAGCCTCGCCGCGCAGCATGCCGCGCTCGCCAATTCCGAACAGGCCCGCCACGCCGCCGAGGCGCGCCTGCGCGCCAGCGAGGCCAATGTCGCCAGCGCCGAGGCGGCCTTGCGCACGGCCGAGGCCAATTGGAGCCGGATCGAGCCGCTGCGCGAGCGCGGCGTCGTCAATCAGACCAATGCCGACCAGAGCCTGCAGGCGCTCGACCAGGCCAAGGCCGGCCTGACGGCAAGCAACGCCGCCGTCGACGTCTCCCGCCAGGAGGTGCAGAGCGCCATCGTCAACAAGGCCTCGCTGGAAGCCGCGGTCCAGGGCGCCGAGGCGGCCGTCCATCTCGCCGAGATCGATCTGCAGAACACCCGCATCACCGCGCCGCAGGACGGGCGCCTCGGCGAGGTCTCGGCCCGGCTCGGGCAGTATGTCTCGGCCGGCACGCAATTGATGGCCCTGGTGCCGAGCCAGGTCTGGGTGATCGCCAATTTCAAGGAGACACAGCTGCCCGGCATGCGCATCGGCCAGAAGGTCTCCTTCACCGTCGATGCGCTGCGCCATGCCAGGCTCACGGGCATGATCGAGCGCTTCTCGCCGGCGGCCGGCTCGGAGTTCAGCGTGATCCGGCCGGAGAACGCCACCGGCAATTTCGTCAAGATCGCCCAGCGCGTGCCGGTGCGGATCGCGATCGATCCCGGTCAGGCGCTGGCGGAGCGGCTCTCGCCCGGCATGTCGGTGGTGGTCAGCGTCGATACTTCGCAGCGCTGACGCCTCCCCACACCTGCTCAGTCGGCCACGTCGACATCCGTGAGCTGGAAGCCAGCCTGCGTCTTGGTGAAGGTGAAGATGCTGCCGCCACAGGCAATCGCGTAGATCTCGTTCCTGTTGCCGTCGCGATCATAGACCGGCTTGGCGCGCTGGAGGCAGGCGCGGTTCTTGGCGCCGAAGTCGCGCGGCCAGGCCTTGGCGCGGAATTGCGCCGCGTCGCTGATGGACGCGTCGGCCATATAAGGCAGCTTCGTCATGGCGGCGACGGCGGCCGGATCATTGGCCTTCAGCGCCGCGCGGAACTTTGCGATGAAATCGCCGAAATCCTTCTGCACCGCCGCGGAAGCCACCGCCTTGGCAGGCGTCTGCGCGAAGGCGGGGGTGAGCGAAGCGAGAGCGGCAGCAATCACCAGGGCCGGCAGAGTCTTCATGCGTCAGCTCCGTCCGCTTGATCAGTGCAGGGTGCAAGCCGATCGGGAACAGAGCCTACCGCAACGTCAGCAGGCGCTCCAGCAGCAGCTTCACATCATCCGCGGTCTGGTAGAGTCCGAAGCCGACACGCAGGCGATCGCCACGCAGGTCGACCGTGACGCCGGCCTGCTTCAGCTTCTCATGCCAGATCGCCGCATCGGCATGGCGGAAGGTCAGGAAATTGCCGCGCGCCGGCTCGTCCAGCGGCACGACGAGGTTCTCCAGAGCGAGCACGCCACAGGGCTGCTTCGCCAGCCCGTCGGCGAAGCTCGCCTGCAAGGCATGGGCGTGGGCGTGGATCGCGGCTGCGTCGAGGCCCTTGGCGTCGAGCCAGTCGAACATCGCGCCCATGCGGTAGAGGCCGGATGGGTCGAAGGTCGCGCCCATGAAGCGCCAGCCATTCTCGGCATAGCCGATCTCGCCCTGCTTGCCCGAGAGCGCGCCGAAGGAGGCATACCAGCCGGTGTCGCGCGGCCGCATGGCGAAGCCGGGCGGGCAATGCATGAAGCAGGCGCCCTCGCCCGACATGGCGTATTTGTAGCCGCCGGCGATGTAGAAGGCCTTGTCGGCGATGGCGGAGAGATCGGTCGGCCGGGCCAGGAAGCCGTGATAGCCGTCGATGACGACGAGCCGGCCCGGCGCCGAGACGCCGTCGACCAGCGCTTCCAGATCGGTCAGAGCATAGCCGGAGTTGAAGTGGACCTGGCTGACGAAGACCATGTCGGGGCCAGAGCCCTGCTGTGCCGCCGCGACCAGCCGCTCCGCCAGACCCTCGAAAGGCTCTGCCGGCACGACGGTGAGCTCGATCAGCCCATCCTCGGCCAGCCGCTCGATCTGGCGCCGGAAGGAGTGGAACTCGGCATCGCTGGTCAGGATGCGTGGCTTGCGCTCGCGCGGCAGGCAGGAGAGCAAACGGTTGACGAATTCATGGGTGTTGTTGGCTGGGACGAGGCCATCGATCCCCGGCAGGTTCAGGTGCTTGGCCACGCCCTGTGCGACCTTCTGCCAGACCGGGCCCAGCACCTCCTGCCACTTGCCGTCGATGAGCCGCGCGGCATCGTCCCAGGCGCGCAAATGGGCCTCGCGGGTGGCATCCGGCCAGAAATGATGGCTGTGAGCGGCGAAATGCAGGCTGGAGGGCCAGTTCTGGCGGAAGCGCGAGAACTCGGCGGCAAGGTCGAAGGGCGGGCGGCCGAGCGTTTCGGGAACCTTCGTCATCTGGTCCATCATCATGCTCCGCAGCCTTGCCGAACCGGCAAAATACTTTAAGCTTAAAATATCTTGCGCCTCTCTCCAGTCAAGGCGCAAGGCGAGCGAGGGCGGCATCATGACCAGCGGGACGGGCGATCACCAGAGCCGGATCGAGCCGGGCATGCAGACCGATTTCAAGGAGCGGATGGATTACGGCTCCTATCTCGGCCTCGACCTTCTACTGGCAGCGCAGAAGCCGTTGAGCGACGCGCCCGACGAATTGCTGTTCATCACCATCCACCAGGTGCAGGAGCTCTGGCTGAAGCTCGCGACTCACGAGCTCGACGGCGCCATCGCCGCGATCAGGGAGGATGAGCTGCAGCCGGCCTTCAAGTCGCTGGCGCGGGTCTCGCGCATCCAGGCCCAGCTCGTCACCGCCTGGGACGTACTCTCGACCATGACCCCGGCCGACTACCTCGCCTTCCGCGACGCGCTCGGCCAGTCCTCCGGCTTCCAGTCCTACCAGTATCGCGCGCTCGAATTCCGCCTCGGCGCCAAGGATCCGCGCATGCTGGCGATGCACAAGCATCACCCGGAGCACCACGCCCATTTGCAGGAATTGCTGCACGCGCCGAGCCTTTATGACGAGGCGCTGCGGCTATTGGCCCGCCGCGGCCTGCCGGTCCCACCGGATTGCATCGAGCGCGACTGGAGCCAGCCGCATGTCGCGAACGAGGCGATCAAGGCCGTCTGGCTGTCGATCTATCGCGACACGCACCGCTATTTCGATCTCTATGAGCTCGCCGAAGAGCTGGTCGACCTCGAGGACCAGTTCCAGCAATGGCGCTTCCGCCACATGAAGACGGTCGAGCGCATCATCGGCTTCAAGCAAGGCACCGGCGGCTCCAGTGGGGTGAAGTTCCTGAAGACGGCGCTGGAGCGCTCGTTCTTCCCGGAGCTGTGGCAGCTGCGGAGTGAGCTTTAGGGCGAAAGCGCGCCCACTCCGTCACGCTCGCCCCCTGTGGCGAGCATCCACGTCTTGACCACAGTAGGCGAACAGCGAAGCGAAGACGTGGATAGTCGGGACAAGCCCGACCATGACGAAGGGGCTACTCGTGGTCGGCGACAGTCATGTCCCGCCGGGCGGTCAGGATGCTGATCGAGTAGCCGGCGATCACGTCGACCAGCGACATCAGCGTGATGATCACGAAGGTGCCGGTGCCGAATCCCGGCACGAACAGGAAGATCAGCCCGCAGGCGATGAACACCACCATGGACAGGCCATGGTTCAGGATCGAGCTCGCCTTGGCGCTGGTCGCGTTCATCAACTCGAAGAACAGCACGACCGTCGAGATGGTGAGCAGCAACTCGCTGACCGTGAGGACGAAGGCGGTGCCGGAAGGCAGGCGCAGGTTCAGGAGCTCCTGCGAGAGCGGAATGCCCATCGCCGCGACGGTGACGCCATAGGCGATCACCGCCAGCAGCATGAAGGGGAAGAAGCGCGCCATCGCATCACCAATCCGTTTGCCGGCGCAGCCGCCCTTTCGCGGCGCGGCGGGAGCCGCTAGATATCAGCCCTGCACGGAACGCGCTACGCGGCTGCCGCTGCGACAGCTCCAGCGCGTTGCCGGTGCAGTTTGGAACTGGTAGAAGCGAGCCATGACGGTGAAGCGGCAGAACAAGGGCGAAGTCCGGCGCGTGATGCGCCGCACGCTGAACCCGCGCCGTTTTCCGACCACCCAGGGCTTCGCCGCGCTGCATGACCATGCCCGCCTGCCCTGGCGCTTCTTCGGCCGCTTCACGGCCTCGCTCGCAGCAGGCCTTACGCTCGCCTGAGACCGGCCGTCCGGCCGGCGACAGGCCGTTGCGATGCGTGCTGGCCCTCTATGGGCCGCTACCGATTTCCATACCGAAGGCGATGAAGCCATGACTGCGACCAAGGCCCCCACCACCCTCTACGACAAGATCTTCGAGGACCATGTCGTCGACCGCCAGGACGACGGCACCTGCCTGCTCTATATCGACCGCCACCTCGTCCACGAGGTCACCAGCCCGCAGGCCTTCGAAGGCCTGCGCATGACCGGCCGCAAGGTCCATGCCCCGACCAAGACGCTCGCCGTCGTCGACCACAACATCCCGACGACCGACCGCAGCAAGGGCATCGCCGAGGAAGAGAGCCGGATCCAGGTCGAGGCGCTGGCCAAGAACGCGAAAGAGTTCGGCGTCGAGTACTTCAATGAACTCGATATCCGCCAGGGCATCGTCCACATCGTCGGTCCCGAGCAGGGCTTCACCTTGCCCGGCACGACCATCGTCTGCGGCGACAGCCACACCTCGACGCATGGCGCCTTCGGCGCGCTGGCCCATGGCATCGGCACCTCGGAGGTCGAGCATGTGCTCGCCACCCAGACGCTGATCCAGAAGAAGGCCAAGAACATGCTGGTCCAGGTCGACGGCAAGCCCGCCCCGGGCGTCGGCGCCAAGGACATCACCCTCGCCATCATCGGCGAGATCGGCACCGCCGGCGGCACCGGCTCGGTGATCGAATACGCCGGCGAGGCGATCCGCGGCCTCACCATGGAAGGCCGCATGACCGTCTGCAACATGTCGATCGAGGGCGGCGCCCGCGCCGGCATGGTCGCGCCGGACGAGAAGGCCTATGCCTATCTCAAGGACCGCCCGAAGGCGCCGAAGGGCGCCGCCTGGGACGAGGCGCTGCGCTATTGGGAGACGCTGCGCAGCGACGAGGGCGCGCATTTCGACCGCATCGTCCGGCTCGACGCGGCCAACCTGCCGCCGATCGTCTCCTGGGGCACCAGCCCCGAGGACGTGATCTCGGTGACCGGCGCGGTGCCCGATCCGGAGCAGATCGAGGACGAGGTCAAGCGCGCCTCGAAGAAGCGGGCGCTGGAATATATGGGCCTGACCGCCGGCACCAAGATGACCGAGATCCCGCTCGACGTGATCTGGATCGGCTCCTGCACCAATGGCCGGATCGAGGATCTGCGTACCGTCGCCAAGATCGTCGAGGGCAAGAGGATCCACGAGAGCCTCGACTACGGCATGATCGTGCCGGGCTCGGGCCTGGTGAAGCAGCAGGCCGAGGCCGAGGGTCTCGACAAGATCTTCATCGCCGCCGGCTTCGAATGGCGCGAGCCGGGCTGCTCGATGTGCCTCGGCATGAACCCCGACCAGCTCAAGCCGGGCCAGCGCGCCGCCTCGACCTCGAACCGCAATTTCGAGGGTCGCCAGGGCTATCGCGGCCGCACCCACCTCGTCTCGCCGGCGATGGCGGCGGCGGCGGCCCTGACCGGCCGCTTCGTCGACGTGCGCACGCTGGGCTGAAGCGGTCGGGTTCGCGGGAGGACGTCATGAGCACCGATCCCCGCGAAGTCGCCCGCGCCAACGAGGCCAAGGAAGCGCTGGGTCGCGTCAAGCGCGATTCCGAGAGCTTCCTCGGCTCCTCGATGGGCCGTGCGGCCGACCACTTCTCCGGCAAGGACGCGCCGGAAGGCGACAATATCGAGCTCTGGGGCCGCCGCATCGGCCGCTTCCTCTCGCTGATCGCCTTCATCGGCCTGTCCTGGTGGCTCGGGCATCAACTGAAGATCTGGTGATGGGCTCCGTTCCCTCGATCAAATCAGCCGCTTCGGGCGAGGCCTCGCAGGGTCTCGACTGGGACGGCGTGCGCGCGCCCTCGACCGCCGAGTTCGAGATCCTGGCGCAGGCGGCCTATGACCGCCTGCCCGAAGATTTCCGCAAGCTCTGCGCCGACCTCGTCATCAACGTCACCGAATTCCCCGAGGACGACGTGCTGAAGGAGCTTGAGGCCGAGAGCCCCTTCGACCTGCTCGGCCTGTTCTCCGGGATCGGCCTGCCGCAGCAGGGCTATGCCCCGCAGACCGGCCAGATGCCCAACACCATCCATCTCTACCGCCGGCCGATCCTCGACTACTGGGCCGAGCATGACGAGACGCTCGGCGCCATCGTCACCCACGTGCTCGTCCATGAGATCGGCCACCATTTCGGCTTCGACGACGACGACATGGACGCGATCGAGAAAGCGGCGGGATAGAGACGATGATCGACGAACTGATCCGCCACCTGCCTGATCTCGCTTTGGTCTTCTCGGCCTTCTTCATCGCCGTTGCCAGCCCTGGCCCGAGCAATCTCCAGGTGATGGCGACCTCGATGGAGCATGGCCGGAAAGCCGGGATGACGCTGGCGCTCGGCGTCACCACGGGATCACTGACCTGGGGCATCCTCGCCGCGGTCGGCGTCACCGCGCTGATCGTCGCCCATCCCGGCGCGCTCTACGCCATCAAGATCGTCGGCGGTCTCTATCTCCTCTTCCTGGCCTGGCGCTCGGCGCGCTCGGCCATGCAGGCGGAGATGCCGCCGCCGAAAGCCAGTGGCTCGGGCCGCCGCCTCTATCTGCGCGGCTACCTGATGCACCTCACCAACCCGAAGGCGATCCTGAGCTGGACGGCGATCATCGCGCTCGGCCTCAGGCCAGAGACGCCGGCGGTGGTGCTCTACGCCATCATCCTCGGCTGCCTGACGATCTCGCTCGCGATCAACCAGACCTATGCCTACCTGTTCTCGACCGCCTCGATGGTGGCGGGCTACCGCAGGATCCGCCGTCGGGCGGAAGCCTGCCTCGCCGCCTTCTTCACCTTCGCCAGCTTCAAGCTCCTGACGGCGCAGCTCTGACTTCGCCGTCGCCCCAACCTTAACAGACAAGACCTGCCGGAGTATCCGCCATGCAGCCCTTCACCACCCTGACCTCGACCCCAGCCCCGCTGAAGGTGATCAATGTCGACACCGACATGATCATCCCCAAGCAGTACCTGAAGACGATCAAGCGCACCGGCCTCGGCACGGCGCTGTTCTCGGAGATGCGCTACAAGGAGGACGGCTCGGAGAACCCCGACTTCGTCCTCAATCAGCCGGCCTATCGCAAGTCGGAGATCCTGGTCGCCGGCGACAATTTCGGCTGCGGCTCGTCGCGCGAGCATGCGCCCTGGGCGCTGCTCGACTTCGGCATCCGCTGCGTGATTTCCACCAGCTTCGCCGACATCTTCTACAATAACTGCTTCAAGAACGGCATCCTGCCGATCGTCGTCAGCCAGGAAGACCTGGAGAAGCTGTTCGACGACGCCGACCGCGGCTCGAACGCGACGCTGACGGTCGACCTCGTCAACCAGACGATCAAGGGCCCCGATGGCGGCGAGGTCCGCTTCGAGATCGACCCGTTCCGCAAGCACTGCCTGCTCAACGGTCTCGACGACATCGGCCTCACCATGGAGAAGTCGAGCAAGATCGACGCCTATGAGGAGAAGCTGAAGGGTCGCGCCTGGGCTTGACCTCCCCTTCTCCCCTGCGGGGGAGAAGGTGGCTCGGCGAAGCCGACACGGATGAGGGAAGGGCCGCGCAAGCGGCTCTTTTTCGTTTCACCCAGTCGAACCGCCCTCATCCCCTGCCGGACCTTCTCCCCCCGAGGGGAGAAGGTGGCTAGACGATCAGTCCCTGCATCGGCGCCAATCCGCCGGTGCCTGGAAACACCTTCTCGGCCAGCACAGGCCCCGACAGCCCGAACAGGTCCGCGACCACCCCCTTGGCCACCGCACGGATGTCGGTGGTCGCCTTGAGGTCGCGCTGCTCGTACAGCTGCTCCGGCTTCAACCCCGGCCAGTCGACGATCATCCGCCTGCCCTTGACCGCGCCACCGACCAGGAAAGCAACCGTGCCGGTGCCGTGATCGGTGCCGACCGTGCCGTTGACACGGGCCGTGCGGCCGAACTCGGTGACGACCATCACCACCGTGTCCTTCCAGACGGGTTTGAGCCCACTCTCGAAGGTCGCGAGCGCGCCATCCAGCCCGCCGAGCAGCGTGGCGAGCCTTCCCTTGGCGCCGCCCTCATTGGCATGGGTATCCCAGCCCTCGAACGCCAATGCAGCGATGCGCGGGCCGTCATCGGCGCCGACCAGCCTCGCTGCGCCCTCGGCGATGCGCTTCATGCCCTCGGCGCTATCGGGCCCGCCGCCACCCCGCGGCTGCTCAGCGCCCTGCTTGGACGCAATCAGTTCGGTCTCGATCGCCCGCTTCAGCACCAGCGCCAGGGCCGGATCGCGCTCGCCATAGAGATCGCCGAGGCGCTGGACGAGATCGGCGCCGGCCCGCGCCATGCGCGGCGGCGCCCAGCCGAGCACCGGCGCCGAACCGCGCACCACCAGAGGCGGGACCACGCCGACGCCGAGCGCGCCATGGCGCGAGACCGCCTCGCCCGGCGGCAGGCTGGCGATCAGGCGGTTGAGCCAGCCGCTATCGGTCTTGCCCGGGCCGCCCTGCCCGCTTTCGAGCACGTCCTGCCCATCGAAATGCGAGCGCTCGCGATAGCCGGTGGCGCTGGCATGGACGATCGCGGCCTGCCCTCCGGCATAGAGCCGCGCCAGGTTCGGCATCGCCGGATGCAGGTAGAAGAAGCCATCGAGCGGCAGCGCCGCCTCCGGCCCATCCTTGGCCAGCGCGATGCCCTCGCGCAAATCGGCGTAGCCGGGGTCGCCGAGCGGCGGCACGGCCGAGAGCCCGTCGAGTGCGCCGCGCAGCACGACCAGCAGGAAGCGGGAATCGCGCGCGCCGGCCGCCGCATGGGCGAATTTCGGCATGTAGGACCACGCGAAGAGCGCGCTGGCTGCGCCGAGCACGGCCCGGCGCGAGGGCGTCATCCGTTCGCAATCATCATCGTCGGCGGCCATGCTCACCTCCGCTGGAATTCGGGCGACATCAGCAGCAGCGCGAGCGCCTGCGGCTTGCTCTCGGCCCGCGCCACCACCTGGCGGGTCTGAGCCGAGGCGAGCGGGCCGAGCACCTCCTCGACCAAAGCGCGAGGATCGGCGACCGAGCCCGCCGCCTGGCGGCCGAGCTGGGCGGCGACGTCGATGCGGGTCTTGATTCCCTCCGGCGTCGCCCAGGCAGCGTTCGTATCGGGATAGCCGTCCGGGCCAGACGGCTGCCAGAGCGGCTGGCCCATCACGCCGAGAGGCCCGGCGATCTGGCCGAAATCCGGCTTGCGGCCGAGCGCCCGGAACGAGGCGACCAGGAATTCCTGCGGCGTACGCAGCTTGGTCGCGGGTGCGGTCGCAGCAAGCTCCGACGTCACCAGCGTGCGCGAGACCGCGGCGAGGTCGCCGCCCGTCTCGCGGAAAATGCGGGCGAGCTCGGCGACCAACGCCTGCGGCGGCTCGTCGGCGACGAAATGGCGTGCGAGCTTGCGAGCGATGAAGCTCGCCGTGCTCGGATGGCGGGCGAGATCGGCGAGCGCCGCCAGGCCCATCTCCTTGCCCTCCTGCCGGTAGACCTTGCCGAGCAGCTTCTGGCCACCGGGATCGTGCAGGCCGGGATTGAAGGCGAAGGAGCCGGGGAAGCCGAGGCGCGCATCGCGCCCGACCACCGTCCAGCCCGTGATGATCCGCGCCAGGGACGTGACGTCTCCTTGCGTATAGCCGCCGGAGACGCCGAGCGTATGCAATTCCATGATCTCGCGGGCGAGGTTCTCGTTGAGGCCGCGGCCGCGGCGCTTGCCGGCGCGGGAATCCGGGCCGATCGAGAGCTGGTTGTCGAGGAAGGTCAGCATGGCCGGATGACTCTCGACCGCGATCAGCAAATCCTCGAAACGGCCGAAGATGTTGGGGCGGATCGCCTCGCGCTCGAAGGCGCCGGCCATGGCGCGGACGAAATTGCCCTTGGCGACCGAGACGCAGAAATGGTTCGACCAGAACTGCACCAGCCGCTCGGCGAAGCCGGCCTCGGCATCGAGCGCGACCTGGGCGCGGGCGACCATCTCCTCGCGATAGACCTTCGCCGGAAAGGGCGGCTCCGGCGGCGGTGGTTTGGCCATCGGACCTTGCGGCTGGCCAGGCATGGGCGATGCGGCGGCGACCTGCACGCCTTGCCCCATGGCTTGCTGCCCACCCTGCTGGGCGGCGACGCGCGTTGCCTCTCGCGCGGCGCGCTCCTCGTCCTCGAAGGCATAGAGTGCCCGGCCGATCGGCGCCGCGCCGGAGAAGCTGACGCGCGGCTGGGCAGCACCTTCGCTGCGGATCTCCGAGAGCAGGCGCTCGCGAACATCTGCAGCTGTTCCGCCCTGCCCCGGCTTCAGGCCGACGCCGAAGCGTTGCAAGGCCAGCATCTTCAAGCGCGGGTCTGACCAATCCGCCATGCCCTCGCCTCCGCCATCTGCGTCGCCATGCACAGACTCCACTGCAACTGTGGCGAAAGCCCGACCATGAGCTCAGCGACGCTCCTCGATAAGAAAGGCCGCCGCTCCCCGGGGGGAACGGCGGCCCTTGGAAATCAGGTGATGCGTTCAGCTCACATCGCCGGCAGCGCGGCGACATCGCGCACCGCAGCGCTGAGTCCGGAGATCTTGCCGACCATCGCGGCCTTGCCTGTGGCGAGATCGACCTTGTAGAGGCCGCCATCGGCGACCAGCCAGCCGGTGTTGGTGCCGTCGGCCGCAGTTTCAATGTCGAAGGCGATCGCCTTCGGGGTGACGCCGAGCTTGCCGATGGCGCCGAGCACGCCGTCATTCGGCGGCGCCTGCTTCAGGAGTCCGCCGATCTTGCCGTCGATGTCGTAGAGCGCCGTTTCCTTGGTGCCCTTGACCGAATTGCTGTAGGCGCCGGCGACGACCATCGGCGTCTCGCCCTTGTGCATGTCGGTCTCGGCGAATTTCAGCTTGCCGTCGACCGTGGTCTTGCCATCGTCGACATTGACCCGAAGATTGGTGCCATCGGCGCCGATGACGCGCAGACGATCCGCAGCCGGGTTGAAGTCGACCGTCGCCATGGTGCTGGCGGGCAGCACCGTGTCCATCTTCGACTTCATCGTCGCCTTGCCGGCCTTGTCGACCGTGTAGATCGTGCCGTCGGTAGCGAGCGCGTAGAGCATGCCGTCGGCCGGGCGGACGTCGATGCCGGCGATCTTGCCGTTGATGCCGCTGACCTTCATCGACTTGCCGGCCTTCTGCGTGGCGGTATCGACCATGGTCAGCGTGTCGTCGCCGGTCAGGACGGCGAGCGTGCCGGCCTGGGCTGCAGTCGCGGCGAAAGCTGCGCCGAGAATGGTCGAAGCGAGAAGCAGGTTGCGAGCCTTGGTCATGTGATGTCCTCCGGTTCGTGTCGCGATCTCAAAAAAGGGTCGGCCGACGCCTCCTGCGTTGCGGCACCCATGGCGGATAGCGGCGAGTTTCCGGGGCGGATGCGGATGAAAAAATAAAAGCCGCACCCTGCATCCAAGGTTGCCGGCATCGCGTATCAATGGGCTCGCCGCACCCGAGAGAGGACGGCCGGAGACCGGGGAGACGGATGGCGACTGACGCTACGCAGCCGCGACAGACCGGCGAGATCGAAGCCGCGCTGCTCGCCTGCGCCGCCGGCGATAAAACTGCACTCCGCCGCATCTACGAGGCCGAGTCGCCGCGTATGCTCGGTGTGGCGCAACGTCTGCTGAAGCGCCGGGCCCTGGCGGAGGAAGCGGTGCAGGACGCGTTCGTGCTGATCTTCAGGCATGCCGGCCGCTTCGATCCCGAGCGCGGCGCCGGCCTGACCTGGATCTACGCGATCCTGCGCAACCGTTCGCTCTCGATCCTGCGCGACGAGAAGCGGACCGAGACCAGCGACACCCCGATCGCCGAGGAGACCGCGAGCGAGGAGGACGATCCGGAGACGGCGATGGCGAAGCTGTCGGACGCCAGTGCGCTGCGCGCCTGCCTGGAGATGCTGCCGCCGCAGCGGCGTGGCCTCGTGCTGCTCGCCTTCGTCCAGGGGCTGACGCATGGCGAGATCGCCGGGCGGATGAAGCTGCCGCTCGGGACCGTCAAATCCTGGATCCGCCGCTCGCTGCTCTCTTTGAAGGAGTGCCTCGGATGAGCCCCGCCGCCGATGCAGCCTCGCCTGAAGCCGTCGCGCTCGCGGGCGAATATGTCCTCGGTCTGCTCGAAGGCCGGGAGCACGAGGCTGCCGAGCACCGTCTCGAGCGGGACAGCGCTTTCGCGGCGGCGGTCGAACGCTGGCGCCGCCATTTCGCCGCGCTCGACGCCACGGCCACGCCGATCACGCCCTCAGCCGATCTCTGGTCCCGCATTGAGGCCGGGATCGTCGGACTGATCCAGCCTACTGCCTCGGCGGAGATCGCGCGCCCTGCCATGGCCAGGTCCAGCCGCTTCGCCGATTGGTGGAACAGCCTCTTCGTCTGGCGCGGCGCCGCCTTCGCCGGGGCGCTGGCGACCGTGCTGCTGGCGGTCGGGCTTTTCGGCGCGCTCGATCGCGCCAGGCGCCAGCCGCTGATGGTCGCGGTGCTCCTGACCGAGGGCAATGCCGCCGCCGCCGTGGTCAATACCTTCGCCGACGGGCGCGTCGAGATGCTGCCTCTGCAGAGCATCGACGTGCCGACAGGCAAGGCACTGGAGATCTGGACCTTGTGGGACCGCGCCGTCGGCCCGCGCTCGGTCGGCCTGATCGATCGCGCGCGCTCGACGCCCTTGCGGCTGGACAACCTGCCGCTCGGCAATGGCCAGCTCTTCGAGATCACGCTGGAGCCGGCATCAGGCTCGCCGACCGGCCGCCCGACCGGCCCGATCATCGCCAAGGGCACGACCTCGCAGCGGCTGTGATGGACCGGGCCAGTGTTGACGCGATAGGACGCCGCCGAGCGACAAGCTCGGCGAACCTGCAAGGCTGACGGCGATAGGCGATGACTGATCTGAACGGACGAACGGCTCTGGTCACCGGCGCCGGCAAGGGCCTCGGCCTCGCGATCGCAAAAGGGCTCGCCGCGCGCGGCGCGCATGTGGTGATCCATGGCCGCAGCCAGGACGTACTCGACAGCGCAGCGGCTGAATTGACGGCGGAAGACCTCTCCGTCTCGACCTTCGCCGCCGACCTTGCCGACGAGGATGCGACTGCGCAGGCGCTCGACGCGCTGGTCGTGCGCCATCCCCGCATCGACATCCTCGTCAACAATGCCGGTCTGCGCGATCGCCGGCCGCTCGACGCGCTCGACCGTACCGCCTTCCGCGCGCTGCTGGAGGTCAATCTCGTCGCGCCGTTCGATCTGGTGCGCCGGCTCGCCCGGCACATCCCGAATGGCGGGCGCATCGTCAACATCACCTCGATCGCCGGCTCGATCGCGCGCGCCGGCGATCCCGGCTACATCGCGACCAAGGGCGGGCTGGAGGCGCTCACCCGCGCGCTCGCGGCCGAGCTCGGCCAACGCGGCATCACGGTCAACGCCGTCGCGCCCGGCTTCTTCGCGACCGAGGCCAATGCCGGCCTCGTCGCCGATCCCGGCATCGCCGGCATGCTGGCGCAACGGACCTCGATCGGGCGCTGGGGCGTCCCCAACGAGCTGGTCGGCGCCGTCGCCTTCCTGTGCTCGCCCGAGGCGGCCTATGTCACCGGGGTGACGCTACCGGTCGACGGCGGCTATCTCGCGCATTTCTGAGCCGAAGCCGCACTCACTGAAGGTCGGCGAAGGCCTGCTTCAGGCGCTCGGCCGCCTCGATCACGACGGCGCGCTGCGTCGCGAGATTGAAGCGCAGGAAGCTGTCGCCGCCGGCACCGAAGCTGTTGCCGTGGTTGACCGCGATCTTCGCCTGCTTCTCGACGCGGGCGATGAAGTCCTTCGGCTCCATGCCGGTACCGGAGAAATCGACCCAGGCGAGATAGGTCGCCTCCAGCGGCATCGAGCGCAGGCCGGGGATGGCGTTGATCGCCGCGTCGAAGATCCGGCGGTTGCCGTCGAGATAGGCGGCGAGCGCATCGACCCAGGCGGCACCTTCCTTGCTGTAGGCGGCGGTCGACATCTCCATGCCGAAGGAGTTCGGAGAGATGCCGAGCGCGTTCATCCGGGCGCGGAAGGGCGCGCGCAGCGTCTCATCGGGGATGATGACGTTGCCGACATGGGCGCCGGCGATGTTGAAGGTCTTGGTCGTCGCCGTCATCATCACCAGGCGATCGATGATCTCCGGCGCAGCCAGCGGCATGACCGTGTGCTTGTAACCGGGCATGACGAGGTCGTGGTGGATCTCGTCGGAGACCAGGATCAGGTCGTGGCGGACGCAGAAATCGGCGATCTGGCGGAGCTCGTCACGGCTCCAGACGCGCCCGCCGGGATTATGCGGCGAGCACAGGACCAGCATCTTCTCCTTGCCGGTCATCTGCGCATCCCAGGCCGGGATATCGAGGACATAGCGGCCGTCCTCCTGCGCGAGCCGGCATTCGACGACATCGCGGCCGGCGGCCTTAATCACGCGAGCGAATGCGTGATAGACCGGCGTCATCAGCACGACGCCGTCGCCCGGTTTGGTATAAGCGTCGACGCAGAGCGCAGTGCCGTTCACCAGCCCATGTGTGGTGAAGATCGCCTCCGGCTCGACCGTCCAGCCATGGCGTTCCTGCATCCACCAGCGGATGGCGTCGCTATTGGTGCGCTCGTGGCCGAAATAGCCATAGATGCCATGGGCAGCCATCGCCTCGACCGCAGCCTGCACGCAGGCCGGCGGGCGAAAGTCCATGTCGGCGACCCACATGGCGATGCCGTCGGAGACCGGCACGCCATAGATCGCTTCCATCTTGTCCCATTTGGCGCAATTGCTGCCGCGGCGGTCGATGTGCAAGTCAAAGGTCGAAGCTGCGATCATCTGAGGTTCCGATGCATTGCCGGGCCAGCACGAGACCATCGCATACCAAGAAAATTCTTCTCCGCCAGCAGCGTTTCGCGCAATTCCAATCTACCGTGACGGTCTGACTGGGCTCACCCAGGCGGTTCCGGTGCTGCTATAAGCCGCCCATGAGCCTGCCTGCCCCACTGATCGAAACCCTCGGCTCCGTCGCCGCGATCATGGAAGAAGCGCGCGGTCCCTGGTGGATCATCGCCAGCGCCGCCGCAGCCCTGCATGGCGCCAAGCCCATCACCGTCGCCGATGTCGATGTCCTGCTCGGCGTCGAGGATATCGGCCGCATCCTGCCGCTTATCGGCATCGAGCTCTATCCGGCGGCGCCGAACCCGCTGTTCAGGTCCAAGGTTCTGGCCAAATGGCCGGCACCGCCCGTCCCGGTCGATCTGATGGCCGGCTTCGAGCACCGCGTCGGCGATGGGTGGCGCCCAGTCTGGCCAACGACACGTCTTGCGATCGCCGTCGGCGCGGCCACCGTCTACGTCCCCGAGCGGTACGAACTCCAGCGTATCATCGCAGGCTTCGGCCGGCCCAAGGACCTCGAACGCGCCCGGCTGCTGGCGGAGCTTACATCACCACCGTGATCGTCTCGGCCGCGCGGGTCAGGCCGGTATAGAGCCAGCGCGCCCGGTGCTCGCGGAAAGCGTAGGCCTCGTCGAACATGACGATGTTGTCCCATTGCGAGCCCTGCGCCTTGTGGACGGTGAGCGCGTAGCCGAAGGTGAACTCGTCGGTGTGGCGCCGCAGTTCCCACGGCACCTCATCCTCGGTGCCGTCGAAGAAGTTGGGCATGACCGAGACCTTGACCGGCTTGCCGCCGGTATCGTCCTCCGGCGTCACCCGCATGGTGACGAGCCCCTTCTTCGAGGTCTTGAGCTCCTGCACGATCCAGGCGCCGCCATTGAGCAGGCCCTTGCTCTTGTCGTTGCGCAGGCAGACCAGCTTCTCGCCGACCGCCGGGACATTGGCGACATGGCCCATGAGCTGGCGCATTCGGGCGTTGTAGAGCCGGCGCGTCTTGTTGAGGCCGACCAGGACCTGGTCGGCCGAGAGCACGATCTCGGGCGTGATCTCGGCGCGCCGGATGATCCGGCTCGCGCCATAGTCGCCGACCTCCAGCCTCCCGCCCTCGCGCACGATCATCGACATGCGCACGATCGGGTTGTCCGCCGCTTGGCGATGGACCTCGGTCAGCATCACGTCGGGCTCATGCTCGGTGAAGAAGCCGCCGCCCTTGACCGGCGGCAGCTGGGCGGGATCGCCCAGCACCAGCACCGGCGTGCCGAAGGAGAGCAGGTCGCGCCCCAGCTCCTCGTCGACCATCGAGCACTCGTCGATGATGATCAGCTTGGCCTTGGCGGCCGCGCTCTCGCGGTTCAGCGTGAAGGTCGGGCTCTCCTCGTCGACGCCGCGCGAGCGATAGATCAACGAATGGATGGTCTGCGCGCCCTCGCAGCCCTTGTTGCGCAGGACCAGCGCCGCCTTGCCGGTGAAGGCGGCGAAGACGACGATCCCGTTGACGTCGTTGGCGATGTGACGGGCGAGCGTGGTCTTGCCCGTGCCGGCATAGCCGAACAGGCGGAAGACCTGCGGCGAGCCGACTTTCAGCCAATCGGCCACGGCAGCGAGCGCCGCGTCCTGCTGCGGCGACCAGCTCATGGGGTGATGCGGATGCTGTTGGGCATGGCGCACAAGGCCGCGAGTCGGGCGGCCAAGGCAAGCCGGATCAGGCGGCGCGCAGCCTTCGGGCGAATTCGTCGGCCTCCGCCTGCAGCGCCGAGATGCGCTCGTCGAGCTGGCGGGCGCCGCTTGCGCCCTGCTCGGCATGGGCAGTGGTCTGGACGCCAGCACCGGCGATCGTGGTCACGGCGCTGGCCGCCTGGCCAGTGACCACCGAGATGCGCGCGATGGTCTCGCCGAGCCCCTGCAACAGGCCGGTATGCGAGGCGACCATGGTCGAGATCTCCGTGCTCGCCTGCTCGACCGCGCCAGCGCGGCTGGCGATGCCGGTGATCGCCTGCGCGGCCTGCGACAGCGCGACGTCAACGGCCGCGATCCGCCTCGATATCTGCGCCGTCGCGTCGGCGGTCTGCGTCGCCAGGGCCTTCACCTCGCTCGCGACGATGGCGAAGCCGCGGCCATGCGTGCCGGCGCGGGCCGCTTCGATCGTAGCGTTGAGCGCGAGCAGGTTGGTCTGGCGCGCGATCGCTTCGATCAGCTGGACGACGTCGCGAATCTTGCCGGCGTTCTCGGTCAGCCGGCCGACGAGGCCGACCGTTCCCGCGGCGTCGCGGGTCGCAAGGCTCGCGGTCTCGGAGACGCGCCTGACCTCGCGATTGATCTGCTCGACCACCTCTTCCAGCCGCATGGCGGCGTCGGCGATGCGGATCGCCTCCTCGCCGGCTCCGGCGACGGCCCGCGCTGCGGCGTTGCCGCTGTGCGAAATCTGCCCGGCGCGAGTCGCGGATGCTCCGAGCGCGGCGCGAAGCCCCTCGCTCAGCCGGCCGATATCGGCGAGCAGGCGGCCGATGCGCGCCTCGAACTCCTGCGCAATCCTGTGCAATTCCTCGGTCCGGCGCTGCTGGTGCTGCTGCGCCAGATCGGCTTCGGCGTCGCGGGTAACCAGGGTGGCGCGGACCTCGCTCAACGTCCGCACCGTGCGGGCGAGCTGACCGATCTCGTCGCGGCGCTTGCCATAGGGCACCTCGACGACCCGATCGGAGGAGCTGACGCTGGCGATGGTCTCCATCAGCACGCGCAGGGGGCGGGTCAGATAGGTCCGCAGCAACAGGATCGCGAGCAGCCCACCGGCCAGCGGCAGGCCGGCGGCGATCAGGATCACACGCCGCCTGACCCGTGTCGCCAGGTCGCCGGCGCGGCTGGCGGCAAGGCCGGCCAGACGGTCGAGATCGTCGCGCAGCCGCGCCGTGGCAGCGATGATCTGCCGGACATTCTCGCGCGCTTCGGCGGCGGAGGCCTCGATCAGCGCCGCCTTGGGCGAGATACGCCGGCCGATATCGACGATGTCGCGCTGGAAGGCGATGAAGGTTTTTATGCGCGGGTCGAGCGACGCGTTTGCCTGCAGGAGAGCTGTCGGCAGTGAAGATATCAGATTGGCGCGCGCCGAATCCACCAGCTCGACCGCCTCGTCGAGCTGGTCGAGTGCGGTTTGGGCCGCGCGCGGCTCGGTCGCATCGTCGAAGCGGCTGAGGAGCGACGCCTGAGCGACCCGGCTCGACAGCAGCGCTGCCTTGTTGGCGAGTTGCTGTCCGGCGAAGGCCTCGCGGTCGATCTCATGGACGGAATCGAGCCCGCTCACCGCGCTGGCGAGGCCGAGCGCAGCAGCGATCCCGAAGACCGCGAACAGGACAGTGATCTTGGCTGTAAGCCCGAACGGCCGCATCGTCTTCACCGCTTCGTTAGCGGCAGAGCTTTCGCAAATGCGAGACAAATAGATTCTTAACGAAGCCAACTAAGTATCTAAAAAATATAAAATATTTGACTTGACACTTACCCCTTCGATTCTCTCGCGAAGGCGCACTCGCTACAAGACCAACCGCATCAGCGGGCGGCCCGGCCGCCGCCTGGCGATCTCGGCAAAGCCGGCGCGCTGGAACACGCTTTCCGGCCCGACATAAAGGCCATCGGCACTGCGCCTGGCCTCGTTGTCCATCGGCGCGGCTTCAACCAGGCGGGCACCGCTCGTTCGGGCGAAATCGAGCCCGCCCGACAGCAGCGCCGCCGTGACGCCCTGGCTGCGAAAGCCCTTGCGGACGAAGAAGCAGGAAGCCGCCCAGTTGCGCTCGTCCTCGGCAGGCGCATCCGGCAGCGGCGTCGAGGCGCGGCGCGGATTGTTCCACTCGGGCACATGCGCCCGCGGCCCGATCTGCAGCCAGCCGGCCGGGACATCTCCGGCGAAGGCGAGCACGCCAGGCGGCGGCCCTCTCGTCACGCGCTCCTCGAAGAGCTGCCGCGCTCCCTCGCCGAGCAACGGCTTGCGCAGCTTCGGTGGCATGCGGAAATGATTGCACCAGCAGCCATAGCAGGGTCCCTGCGGGCCGAAGAGACCCTCAAGCGCCGGCCAATGCTCCGGCGTCAGCGGCACGACCTGAAAATCCGTCTTCGACACGTCCACCTCCCTTCTCTCGACAGGCTTCCGCAAACAGGCGAGGAATGACGCGCCGCCTGAGAGGCGGCCGCCAAGCCGCCGGAGGCTACCTGATGTCACTCGAACTCTTCGCCGCCTATCTCGTCGCCTGTCTGGTGATCATCATCGTGCCCGGCCCGACGGTGACGCTGATCATCGCCAACAGCCTGAAGCATGGTAGCCGCGCCGGGCTTCTCAACGTGGCAGGAACGCAGGCGGGCCTGGCGATCATGATCGCGATCGTCGGCGTCGGCCTGAGCTCGGTGATCGCTGCGATGGGCCATTGGTTCGACTGGGTCAGGCTCGCCGGCGCCGCCTATCTGATCTGGCTGGGCTGGAAGATGTATCGCAGCGCCGGGTTGGCCGCCGAAGGCGCGATCGAGGCGCGTCCGCCGCGCGGCGGCTTCTTCCTGCAGGGGCTCTTGGTCGCGCTGAGCAACCCGAAGACGCTGCTCTTCTTCGGCGCCTTCTTTCCGCAGTTCCTCGATCCAGCGCGCGACCATGCCACGCAGATCGCGATCATGGGCGCGACCACGATGCTGTTCGCCGCGCTCAGCGACGGCGCCTATGCGATCCTCTCCGGCCGGGCCGGCCGCTTCCTCTCGCAGCGGCGCGTCCGGCTGATGTCGAAGGTCAGCGGCGGCTTCCTGATCGGCGGCGGTCTCTGGCTCGCCTCGACCCGCGGCAGCTGATCCCTACCAGGGGATCTCCTCGCCCTTCCAGTTGCGGAAGCTGTTGGTGTCGCGCATGCCGGAGGCGTCGATCGTGGCGATCAGCCCGGCGGCGCTCTCTGTCGGCGGGATATCGGCGCCGCCACCGCCCATGTCGGTGCGGACCCAACCTGGATGGAAGAGCAGCACCGCGACCTCGCTGTCGCGCACCGCATTGCCGAAGCCGACCATCACCATGTTCACAGCCGCCTTCGACGAGCGATAGGCGATGGCACCGGAGGGATTGGAGCCGATCGAGCCCATGCGGCTCGATATCGTCACGATCTTGCGACCGGAACCTGCCTCGACATTGGGCAGGAAGGCCTGCGCCACCCGCAAGGGGGCGTAGACATTGACCTCGAAGACCTCGCGCCAGGCCTTGAAGTCCATGTCGAGCGCCGTCTGCCGATCGCGCGGGCCGTAGACACCGGCATTGTTGACGAGCACGTCGATCGGCCGGCCGTCGAAGACCTGCTTGGCCGCGGCGACGCTCTTGTCGGAGGTGACGTCGAGCTCGAGCGGGGTCAGTTGCCCGACATGGACGCCGGCGAGTTCCGCCAGCGCCCCGCCCCAGGGATCACGCGCCGCGGCGACGACATGGTCGCCCCGCCGCAGCAATTCCATCGTCAACGCCAGGCCGATGCCGCGATTGGCGCCGGTGATCATCCAGGTCTGGGGCATGGTCGGTCTCCGTCTCGAAGACCAGACCTAAGCCTCAGCCCTTGCGCTTTCCATAGCCCCCCGCCGTCGGCGTGATCACGGTGACCGCTTCGCCGGCCTGGAGCAGGGTCTGGTCGGATGGCTTGAGCTCCTCGACCTCCCCGGACAACCGCCGGACCAACGTCCGGCCGAGCTCACCGGGCTCGCCCCCCCTCATGCCGAAGGGGCGGACCTTGCGGTGCGAAGCCAGGATGGCGCAGTCCATCGTCTTGAGGAAACGGATGGTGCGGCTGGTGCCGTCGCCAGCATTCCATTCGCCCTTGCCGCCGGAACCCGCGCGGATGTGGAAATCCTCCAGCACGACCGGGAAGCGCGTCTCCAGGATCTCCGGATCGGTCAGGCGCGAATTGGTCATGTGGACGTGGACGCCCGAAGTGCCGTTGAAGCCCGGCCCGGCCGGCGAGCCCGAGCAGATCGTCTCGTAATACTGGTACTGGTCGTTGCCGAAGGTCAGGTTGTTCATCGTGCCCTGCGAGGACGACATAGCCTCCAACGCGCCGAACAGCGTGTTGGTCACCGCCTGGCTGACCTCGACATTGCCGGCGACGACGGCAGCGGGATAGCGCGGCGCCAGCATCGAACCTTCCGGCACGATCACCTTGATCGGCCGCAGGCACCCAGCATTCATCGGGATGGCATCGTCGACCATGACGCGGAAGACATAGAGCACGGCGGCGCGGGTGACGGGCGCCGGCGCGTTGAAATTGTCAGGCCGCTGCGGCGAGGTGCCGGTGAAGTCGACCGTCGCCTCGCGCTTCTCGCGATCGATGGTGATCTTCACCTTGATCGCGCAGCCCTGGTCCATCGGATAGGTGAATTCCGAGTCGTGCAGGCGGGTCAGCAGGCGCGCGACGCTCTCGGCGGCATTGTCCTGGACATGGCCCATATAGGCCTGGACGACATCGAGGCCGAAGGAGCGGATCATCTTGCGCAGCTCCGCCACGCCCTTCTCATTGGCTGCGATCTGCGCCTTCAGGTCGTTGACGTTCTGGACGACGTTTCGGACGGGGTAGCGCGCGCCGGTCAGGAGCTTGACCAGCTCCTCCTCGCAGAAGCGGCCTTGATCGACGATTCTGAAGTTGTCGATATAGACGCCCTCTTCCTCAATGTTCGTCGCGAGCGGCGACATCGAGCCCGGCGCGGTGCCGCCGACATCGGCATGGTGGCCGCGGCTCGCCACCCAGAACAGGATGTTCCTGTCTTCGTTGTCGAAGACAGGCGTGCAGACGGTGATGTCGGGCAGGTGCGTGCCGCCATTATAGGGCGCGTTCAGGCAATAGACGTCGCCCGGACGGATCACCGGGTTGTTCGAGATCACCGTCTCGACCGAGCGATCCATCGAGCCGAGATGCACCGGCATGTGCGGGGCGTTGGCGACGAGCGCACCGGTCTGATCAAAGACGGCGCAGGAGAAGTCCAGCCGCTCCTTGATGTTCACGGAATAGGCGGTGTTCTGCAGCGTCACGCCCATCTGCTCGGCGATCGACATGAACAGGTTGTTGAAGATCTCGAGCATGACCGGATCGGCCTTGGTGCCGATCGCCGCCTGCTGCACCAGCGCCTTGCTGCGGGTGAGGACAAGGTGGTCCTTGGCGGTGAGCTTCGCGGTCCAGCCATCCTCGACCACCACGGTCTGGTTCGGCTCGATCACGATGGCCGGGCCGGCGATGCCCTGGCCGTGCGCCATCGCCTCGCGCCGGACGATCGCCGCCTCGTGCCACTGCCCCTTCGAGAAAAAGCGGGTGCGCTCGGCAACCTCAGGCTCGCCGGCGTTCTCGGCGGAAGCCGCCTCCTCGAAGCGGGCGCCGCCACCGACGGCCTCTACCTCCACGGCCTCGACCACCAGCGCCTTGGTCTCGTCCATGAAGCCGAAACGGGCCTTGTGCGCCGCCTGGAAAGCGTCCTGCATCTCGGCGCGGCTGCCGAAGGGCGTCGCGATCGCGGTGTCGGTGCCGGCATAGCGGATATGGGCGCGGACGTGGATGACGATGTCGCTCTCGGCAACGCCCTGCCCCGCCACTTCGCCCTTCGCCTCGGCGCCCAACCTGTCGGCGAGCACGCCGATCGCCGCCTTGGCGCCGGAATCGAGCGCGACATCGAGCGCCGCGGTGCGGGTGGCGCGGATCTCGGCGAGGCCCATGCCATAGGCCGAGAGCAGGCCGGAGAACGGGTGCAGCAGCACGGTCTTGATGCCGAGCGCATCGGCGACGAGGCAGGCATGCTGGCCGCCGGCGCCGCCGAAGGAGTTCAGCGCATAGCGGGTGATGTCGTAGCCGCGCTGAACCGAGATCTTCTTGATCGCCTCGGCCATGTTGGCGACGGCGATCTGGACGAAGCCGTCGGCGACCTCCTCAGGCAAGCGGCCATCGCCGACCTCGCTGGCGAGCGCGGCGAACTTTTCGCGCACCGTCGCGACATCGAGCGGCTGGTCCTGGCCGGGGCCGAAGATCGCCGGGAAATAGGACGGGATCAGCTTGCCGACCATGACGTTGGCATCGGTCACGGCGAGCGGACCGCCGCGGCGATAGGCGGCGGGACCCGGATTGGCGCCGGCGGAATCCGGCCCGACGCGGAAGCGCGAGCCGTCGAAATGCAGGATCGAGCCGCCGCCGGCCGCAACCGTATGGATCAGCATCATCGGCGCGCGCATGCGCACACCGGCGACCTCGGTCTCGAAGGCGCGCTCGTATTCGCCGTCGAAATGGGCGACGTCGGTCGAGGTCCCGCCCATGTCGAAGCCGATGACCTTGTCGAAGCCGGCCGAGCGGCCGGTCTCGGCAAGGCCGACGACGCCGCCGGCCGGGCCAGACAGGATCGCGTCCTTGCCCTGGAAGAGCTCGGCGGCGGTGAGGCCGCCCGAGGACATCATGAACATCAGCCGGGCGCCGGTGCGGGCGATATCGAGCTCCTCCGAGACCTGCGCGACATAGCGCGCGAGGATCGGCGAGAGATAGGCGTCGACCACGGCGGTGTCGCCGCGCCCGACCAGTTTGATCAGAGGCGAGACCTCATGGCTGACCGAGACCTGCGGGAAGCCGATCTCACGGGCGATCCTGGCGGCGAGCTCTTCATGCGCCGGGTAGCGGTAGCCGTGCATGAAGGCGATGGCGACGGCGCGGAAGCCGGCATCGTACTCGGCCTGCAGAGCGCTGCGGATCGCAGCTTCGTCGGCCGCCTTCTCGACCGAGCCATCGGCGAGGACGCGCTCCTCGATCTCGACCACGGCGTCATAGAGCTGCTCGGGCTTGATGATCTCCTTGGCGAAGATGTCAGGCCGCGCCTGATAGCCGATGCGCAGCGCATCGCGGAAACCCTTGGTGGTGACGAGCAGGGTCCGGTCACCCTTGCGCTCGAGCAGCGCATTGGTCGCGACCGTCGTGCCCATGCGGACTTCGCCGACAGTGCCCGCCGGGATCGGCTCGCCGGCCTTCAGGCCGAGATGATCGCGGATGCCCTGGACGGCAGCGTCGCGATAGGCGCCGGGATTCTCGGAGAGCAGCTTGCGGGCATGCAACTTGCCTGCGGGATCACGGCCGATCACGTCGGTGAAGGTGCCGCCACGGTCGATCCAGAAGTCCCAACGGCCGCTCATCTGATCCCCCTGATTATTGGCCAACAAGGCTCTTTGACGTTTCATCGATAAATCGTCGATGAAACGTTGACAAGCTCATTTCGCCGACTAGGATCGACGATCAGGGATCGGGACATGGCTGAGGGGCCGGGCCGATCGAGGGGAGGCTTTCATGACAGGACCGGTCCTGGCAACCGCCGCTTTGCGCATGGCCGAGCGGCCTGGCGCGGCGACGCATCGTCACGAGGCGCGCGCATGATCCGCCGCTTCCTCGATGGGCTCTATCTCTATGCCGGCTATGCCGCCGGCCTCTTCCTGATCGCGATCCTCGTCCTGATGATGGGCCTCTCGATCGGCCGCGAAGTCGGCTTCAACATCCCGGCCGGCGACGATTTCACCTCCTGGTGCATGGCGGCGATGGCGTTCCTTGGCCTCGCGCATACCTTCAAGTCCGGCGAGATGATCCGGGTCGGCCTGCTGATCGACAATTTCCAGGGCCGCAAGCGCTGGTTCTTCGAGCTCTTCTCCCTCGTCCTCGGACTCGGCTTCGCCGGCTTCTTCGCCTGGCACGCCGTGGTGATGACCTGGCAGTCCTACGAGTTCAACGACGTCGCCGGCGGCGTCGTCGCCATGCCGATGTGGATCCCGCAGCTCGGCTATTCCGGCGGCCTCGTCATCCTGTTCATCGCCATGCTTGATGAGTTCGTTCACGTCGTGCTGCGTGGCCAGCCACCGCGCTACGAGAAGCCGCCGCCGCAATCCGACGAGGAGATCGTCGAGCGTGCCATGGCGAGCGGGGTCTGACCGATGTCGATGATGGAAATCTCCGCGCTTCTGCTCGTCCTGCTGATCATCATGCTGGCGGGCGGCGTCTGGATCGCCATCTCGCTGATGGCCTGCGGCTGGGTGGCGATGCAGTTCGTCGCTGGCGGCATCCCGGCCGGCTCAGTGCTGGCGACGACGATCTGGGGCAACAGCGCCTCCTGGACACTAGCCGCCCTGCCCCTCTTCATCTGGATGGGCGAAATCCTCTATCGAACGAAGCTGTCGGAAGAGATGTTTCGCGGCCTCGCGCCCTGGCTGAACTGGATTCCGGGCCGGCTGATGCACGTCAACGTGTTGGCCTGCGGCATCTTCGGCTCGGTTTCCGGCTCCTCGGCCGCGACCTGCGCCACCGTCGCCAAGATCGCCCTGCCCGAGCTGAAACGCCGCGGCTACAACGAGAAGGTCGCGCTCGGCTCGCTCGCCGGCGCCGGCACGCTCGGCATCCTGATCCCGCCTTCGATCACCATGGTGGTCTATGCTGTGGCGGCGAACGTCTCGATCATCCAGATCTTCCTCGCCGGCTTCCTGCCCGGCCTGCTCGTGATGGTGCTCTATTCCGGCTACATCGCGGTCTGGCATCTGATGCACCCGGATCAATCGCCGCCGCCCGAGCCGAAGATGAGCCTGCGCGAGAAGCTCAGGGAATCGGCCAATCTGATCCCCTGCATGCTGCTGATCGCGCTGGTTTTCCTGTCCCTGCTGCTCGGCTGGGCGACGGCGACGGAATGCGCCGCCTGGGGCGTGCTCGGCTCCTTCGGCATCGCCTGGTGGTCGGGCTCGCTGACTAGGGAAGCCTTCTGGCAGAGCGTGATGGGCACGACCCGGATCACCTGCATGATCATGCTGATCCTCGCCGGCGCCTCCTTCATGTCGACCTCGATGGCTTATACCGGCATCCCGGCGGCGCTGGCCGAATGGGTCGACTCGCTGCATCTGTCGCCTTACGCGCTGATCGCCGCGCTCACCGTGATGTACATCGTGCTCGGCACCGCACTCGACGGCATCTCGATGATCGTGCTGACCACCGCGATCGTCATCCCGATGATCAAGGCCGCCGGTTTCGACCTGGTCTGGTTCGGCATCTTCCTGGTGCTGATCGTCGAGATGGCCGAGGTCTCGCCGCCGGTCGGCTTCAACCTGTTCGTGCTGCAGACGATGTCGGGCAAGGATTCGAACACGGTCGCACTCGCGGCCCTGCCCTTCTTCTTCCTGCTCGTCGCCGCTGTCGCGATCATCACGGTCTTCCCGCAGATCGTGATGATCTTGCCCCAGATCGCCTTTCCAGGATGATGCGCAACCACAACCAAGAGGGAACGGAGAACACCATGAAGCGCAGCGATTTCATCAAGGGCATGCTCGTCGCCGCCGCCAGCCTCTCGCTTGCTGCCCCGGCAGCCTTCGCCCAGGCGAAGTGGAACCTGCCGGCGGCCTACCCGTCCGACAACCCGCACACCGAGAACCTCGTCGCCTTCGCCAAGGACGTCGAGACGGCGACATCGGGCAAGCTCTCGATCACCGTCCATGCCAATGCCGCGCTGTTCAAGGCGCCGGAGATCAAGCGCGCCGTCCAGACCGGCCAGGCCCAGATGGGCGAGGTGCTGATGTCGGTGCATGAGAACGAAGACCCGGTCTTCGGCATCGACGTCGTGCCCTTCCTCGCGACCTCCTTCGTCGAGTCGAAGAAGCTCTATGCAGCCTCGAAGGCGGCGGTCGAGAAGAAGCTCGACAGCCAGGGCATCAAGCTCCTGTTCATGGTCCCCTGGGCGCCGCAGGGCGTCTACGCCAAGAAGGAGATCAACACGATCGAGGACATGAAGGGCCTGAAATGGCGCGCCTATAATGTCGGCACGACCCGCCTCGGCGAACTGCTCGGCATGCAGGCGGTCACCATCCAGGCGGCAGAGCTGCCGCAGGCGCTGGCGACGGGCGTGGTCAACTCCTTCATGTCGTCGGGCGGCACCGGCTACGACTCGAAAGCCTGGGAGACGCTGACGCATTTCTACGACGTCCAGGCCTGGATCCCGAAGAACGCCACCTTCGTCAACAAGGCCGCCTTCGCCGGCCTCGACAAGGCGACGCAGGACGCGATCCTGAAGGCCTCCGCCGATGCCGAAGCCCGCGGCTGGAAGCTCTGGGAAGAGAAGACCAACTGGTATCTCGACCAGCTCAAGGCCAAGGGCATGAAGGTCAACGCGCCCTCGCCCGCTCTCAAGGACGGCTTCAAGAAGGCGGGCGACACACTGACCGCCGACTGGCTGAAGAAGGCCGGCACTGACGGCCAGGCCATCATCGACGCGTATAAGAAGATGTGAGGCGTCACGCTTTCCTTCTCCCCTCCGGGGGAGAAGGTGGCAGCGCGAAGCGCTGACGGATGAGGGAAGGACGGGCTCGACCTATCCTGCCCTCACCCCGTCGAACCGCCCTCATCCGTCTGCTTCGCAGACACCTTCTCCCCCGAGGGGAGAAGGAAGACTCCTTCCAGCAAGAGACAGCATGCACCCTTCCGACGACCTCGGCCCGATCGTCTCCTCCGGCCATCTCGCCTCAGGCGCGATGCCGGCGCTGTCGGAGTTCGAGTTCGCGCTGACGATGACGGTGCATGCCTTCCAGCGCTGGATGCTGCGCTGCATGACGGCGGCGGGCATTCCCGAACTGACGCCGATGGACGTGCTCGTCCTCCACAACGTCAACCATCGCGGCAAGGCCAAGCGCCTCGCCGACATCTGCCTCGTCCTCAACATCGAGGACACGCATCTGGTGAACTATTCGCTGAAGAAGCTCGAGCGCCTGAAGCTCTTGAAGAGCGGGCGCAAAGGCAAAGAGAAGACGGTCGCGATCACGCCGGCGGGCGAAGAAGCCTGCAAGCGCTATGCCCAGATTCGCGAGCAGATCCTGGTGAAATCGGTACTGGCGACCGGGATCGACCCGGCCCGGCTGTCGGAGATCGCAGCGGCGATGCGCTCGCTCTCCGGCCAGTACGACCAGGCGGCACGGGCGGCGGCGAGTCTTTAGAACCGCGGGAGCAATGACATGTTGCGGAGGATACTGACTTACGCGTCAGAGTCCGGCGACATCCCCGTCCCAATCACCATCGATACTCCGCGCCAAGGCGAGCGCGACTGGTCCTGCGCCTATGAGATCGGCTGGCCCGATGGCCCGCACCGCGGCTTCGGCTACGGCATCGATGCGACGCAAGCGATGCTACTGGCGTTGAAAGCGGTCGGGACAGACCTCTACACCAGCGATCACCACCGCTCCGGCCGGCTCAGATGGGTCGAACCGGGCGATGGCTACGGCTATCCGGTGCCGAAGGTCATTCGGCACCTTTTGGTCGGCGGCGACGCTGAGGACGAGGCCTAACCCTCCACCAGCCGCCGCGCGATCACTTGCGCCTGGATCTCGGCTGCGCCCTCGAAGATGTTGAGGATGCGGGCGTCGCAGAGCACGCGGCTGACCGGGTATTCCAGCGCAAAGCCGTTGCCGCCATGGATCTGCAAGGCGTTGTCGGCGGCCGCCCAGGCGACGCGGGCGCCGAGCAGCTTGGCCATACCGGCCTCGAGATCGCAGCGCCGGTCGGCATCCTTCTCGCGGGCGGCGAAATAGGTGAGCTGGCGGGCGATGACGAGCTCGGCCGCCATCATGGCGAGCTTGTCGGCGACGCGCGGGAAGGCGATCAGCGGCTTGCCGAACTGGATGCGCTCCTGGGCGTAGCGCAGGCCGAGATCGAAGGCCGATTGCGCGACACCCAGCGCCCGCGCCGCGGTCTGGATGCGCGCCGCCTCGAAGGTCTGCATCAATTGCTTGAAGCCCTGCCCTTCGACGCCGCCGAGCAGATTCTCAGCCTTGACCTCGAAGCCGTCGAAGGCGAGCTCGTATTCCTTCATGCCGCGATAGCCGAGCACCTCGATCTCGCCGCCGGTCAGTCCCTCGACCGGGAACGGCTCAGCATCGGTGCCGCGCGGCTTCTCGGCGATCAGCATGGAGAGGCCGCGATAGCCCGGCGCATCCGGATCGGTGCGGACGAGCAGCGTCATGATGTCGGCGCGGACGGGATGGGTGATCCAGGTCTTGTTGCCGTAGACCTTCCAGACATCACCGTCCTTCACCGCCTTGGTGCGCAGCGAGGCGAGGTCGGAGCCGGTGTTCGGCTCGGTGAAGACCGCGGTCGGCAGGATTTCGCCCGAGGCGATCTTCGGCAGCCAATAGGCCTTCTGCTCGTCAGTGCCGCCGTTCAGGATCAGCTCGGCGGCGATCTCGGAGCGGGTGCCGAGCGAGCCGACGCCGATATAGCCGCGCGAGAGCTCCTCGGAGACGACGCACATCGAGACCTTCGACAGGCCCATGCCGCCGAACTCCTCGGGGATGGTCAGGCCGAAGACGCCGAGCTCGGCCATCTGCTCGACCACCGACATCGGGATGTATTCGTTCTGAAGGTGCCATTCATGGGCATGCGGCGTCACCTGCGCCTCGCAGAAACGACGCATCTCCGTGCGGATCGCCTCCAGCGTCTCGTCGAGGCCGGGATCGCCGACGCTGGCGAGGCCCTGACTTTGGCTGAACAGGGCGACGAAACGGGCGCGGTTCTCGGGCGTATTGCCCTCGGCGATCAATTGCTCCGCAGCATCCGAGCAGGCTGCAGCGACAGCCTTGGCCGAGAGGCCGAGCGTCGGCAGGCGGACGATCTCGCCCTGGCTCATCGGAATGCCGCCGAAGATCTGGGCAGCGTATTCGCCGGCGCCGATCCGGATCGCATAGTCCTCGATCGCACCATAGCGATCCTCGGCCTGCAGGCGCTCGCCATAGGCCTTGAGTTCGCGCAGCGCCATCACATAGGTGGCGAGCCAGGACAGGCCATGGGCGGCGTGCTGCTCCTGCTCCAGCTTGGCCGAGGAGATGCGGCCATCGACCAGCACCTTCTGCCTGACGGCGGCGACCGCCTCCTCCAGCAGGGCCTCGAAGCCCGGCAGCGCCGCGGCGATCAGCGCGACGGCATTGGCTTGGGAATCGGCCTTGAGGGCGGTGGCGTTCATGTCTCTCTCCCTTTGTTGCGGCGCAGCATAAGGGAAGAATCGCGGATCGCGAAAGCCGTCTTTTGGCGAAGGCAGCGCCGGCGCGTTAACCCCCCTTCAACCCTGACAAGGGATTATCCAACTGTCGCGAATTTGCATCATCGGATTCGCGGCCACTCGTCTTTCGTCTTCTCGACATGAGGGCCTAGGTCAGTTGCGTCTGCGTCGGCGATCGAAGCGAATGGGCTGGCAGAAGCTGCGCTGGGCGCTGGCGACCGTCGCCCCCTGGGCGCTCTCGGCCGGCATGCTCGTCTCCTTCACCGCCTCGGCCGGGCAGAATCCGGGTCCGCTCGGCCCGCCGGGCTCGCTGATCCCGCGCACCGCGCCCGGCCCGCTCTCCGATCTCGCTGATGGACCGTCCCTGCTCGTGGCCGCCAGCGCCTTCCACATGCCGGAACGCGCCTATGCCCGGCTGATCCAGCCGGCGCGCCTCTCTTTCGAGACGCCCGAGCGGACCTTCGCGATCGATCCGCGCCAACCACGCGAGGACATGAAACGCACGGCCAGCGCCTTCCCGCAGGTCGACCGCAGCAGCAAGGGCGACCCGATCGTGTCCCTGCGCCCGACGCTGACCCGCAATGGCCCGCCCGGCGAGCTCGAGAGCATGGTCTTCGGCGACACCCAGCCGGGGCTGATCTCAGGCGGGTTCTCGCTCGAGGCGCTGGAGAGCCCGGAGGAGCCGCCGCTCGGCTTCGAGCCCTTCCTGCGCGATGAGGGCATGACCGACCCGGCCCTGTCGGATTCCTCGCCGACGGCGATCCCGAAGATCATCACCTCGCCGCGCCATGCCGAATTGCATCTGGAAAGCGTCGACGGCTCGACACCCTCCGTCCCCGCGGTGCTCGGCCAGTCCTCCAGCACACCCACCGCCGTAGCCGGCATGGCGGCAGGCATCTCGACGACACCGATGCAGATGGCCCCCGTCGCCGCCGAGCCGAAATCGCGCAGCCGGATCGCCAAATCGGAGCGCGGCACGGCCCCGGACCTGCGCACCGTCGATCCCAGCGAGAAGCAGATCTACACCAGCCTGATCGCCCCCGAAAACATGGCCAAGGAGCAACGCTGCCTGGCCGAGGCCGTCTATTTCGAAGCGCGCTCGGAAGGCGAGCAAGGCCGCGCCGCCGTAGCGCAGGTGGTGCTCAACCGGGTCAAGAGCGGGCTCTACCCGAACAGTGTCTGCGGCACCGTCTACCAGAACGCCAGCCGCTACCTTGCCTGCCAGTTCACCTTCGCCTGCGAGGGCAAGTCGCTGCGTATCACCGAGCCCGGCCCCTGGCGCGACGCCGTCCGCATCGCCCGCGAGGTCTATGATGGCACGACCTATCTGGCGGAAGTCGGCGCCTCCACGCACTACCATGCGGACTACGTTCGTCCGTACTGGGCGCGGAAGCTGAAAAAAATGGACACGATCGGTCGGCACGTCTTCTACAAGCTGCGCCCTGGGCAGACGTGAGACGTGTGAAACGAACGATCGTGTGGCAATGACTGACCTAACGCGAGGTTAGGTGCGACTAGCGGGATATTGTTCGATCTCGCTCCAGTTAGAGCGTCTTCTGCAGCCAATCGACGATGTACGGAACACCCGCAACCGGCGTGCTCTGATGATTTGCACCGACCTCGATACGTGTCCCTCTCGATCTCGTAGCGGGATCGCGCATCGCCGCCCTGTCATCTTGGCCGACAACCCATAGAACCGCGGCGGAACCGCCGCTCCCCTCCGCTGCTCTGCCAGCGGGACCGCGCGGGTCGAAAAAGCTCACATACGCTTCTGCTGTCGTCGTGACGGGGTACGCGCGCCCCTGATTGAAATCCATGAAGCTGGCGCGCTGAGAGCCTTGGCCGGCTGCGACCATCGCCTTGGCGCGCGCCAAGCTGTCACCAGCAACCCCCTCGATGAAGTCTGGCCGATGCCCAGGCGCCATTGCCACGATGGCGTCGACCGGTCCGCCCGAGGCGGCGTATCCAAATGAGATGTTGGCTCCCATGCTGTGCCCCGCCAGCACGACCTTCCGCGCTCCCATGGCGCGCACGCGCTGCACCGCTACGGCCACTTCGCCGACCGTCTGCTCATAGGTGCGATAGCTGCCGGAAGCCCATGACATCTTGGGCATGGCAACGATGGCTCCCTCGCTTTTCAGGGCGCCCACGAGTTTCTGAAGCGGCCCCTGACCGCCAGCTTTCCCGTGGATCAGGATGACCCCGACACCCCTCAGACTGTCGCCAGCGTTGGCAGCAGTCGAACCCAAGGCTGCGCTGGCCAGTAGTATGGCAAGGAGCAATTTCTTGATCAACGTCACCTCCATCATAACATGTTGGCGTAAAACAGAATCGCGTTGACGATTGACAGAATCTTCCAGATATGTGGCAGCTCGGACGAATTCGAACAAGAGTACATTCCACGATAACCGGGAGGTAACCTTGCGTAGCGCAATCGTTTTCATTGGCTTGGCAATGTCGGTCGCGAGCGCCGCTGCTTCCGACGTGATTGCACTAGGCGCCAGCAATACGATAGGACGCGGCAAGGGTGCTGGGCACGGGGGCGTCGACCGGGCCCAAGCTTATCCGGCTCAGCTGGAAGCGATGCTTCGTCAGCAAGGCTGCAAGGCTCGCGTCGTCAACGCAGGAGTGGCGGGCGATACACCAGGCGGCATGGCCGCTCGATTGCCCAAGCTTTTGACCAAGCAGACAAAGGTCGTCGTGCTGCAGCCGGGCGGCAACGATAGCGGACCAGATCGAGCCGAAGCCATCGCTCGGATCGAGCAGCTACTGATGGATCGCAAGATTGCTTTGGTCACCCTTGATCGGCCGGGCCAAATCGCGCGTGGGTATCAACTTCCGGACGGTTTACACTTCAGCGCCGAGGGACATACGGCATTTGCCAGTTTTCTGCTTCCAAAAGTTATGTCAGCGGGCGCTTGCGGGTAAAGTGCGTGCTTCTTCTGAGATGGCGGGGCCGCGATACATCTGATGCGACGCGGTCCGCATTGCCCGGTCTATGACGGCACGACCTATCCGACCGGAGCCGGCGCACGCCGACTATGCTCGGCCGTATCGGGCGCGGAAGCTGAAGAAGATGGACACGATCGGCCGGCACGTTTTCTACAAGCTGCGGCCGGGGCAGACATAGCTGACACTTTGTCTAATCGTCGGACAGCGTAATAATTGACCGCCGCTCCGCCGGCGCAATTGGACCCATCGATATGCAATTTCCGATATCGATCTGTCACACGCGAGCTCCATCTGCTCAAGCAGCTGCACGTCATCGCTCGCAGTTCAATTTATGACACCCTGAGATCACATTAGCCTTCGTCAAGAATTATGCTTAATATGCCTGATAGCCGTTGCTGGCTTTTTTGCCATTAACGCTGCCAACAACATGCAGTGGTGCTTTGCCGCTCCAATAGTAAGGTGAAAACAAAGGCAACAAGCAGCCGCGTCACGACAGCTCGACACTTCTGATTTGGGTCTGTGCATCCAACAGCCTGCTTGGACGGTAAACCGTTTCAGGCCCTTCAGGCTCGCGTGATCACTCCCGCGATCGAAGCGTTTTCGTTTCTGACGGTCGCAAGTTGCGTCGTGATCTGGTGTGTTGGAGCGCCGCCATGGACTACGACAGAGTTCGGCAGGCTCAGGCCCTGCGCGTGAAAGCGTTGATGTGCCGCCGCTGGGCCGACACGGCCCGCGACAGCGAGGGCGCAGCCCGCCTGACCGAGATGGCAAGCGACTATGACGGCCAGGCGGCCGCCCTCGAACAAGATGCCCCAACTCCCGGCCGCACGCAGCAGGGACGATAGGCGCGGACGTCCACGCCGGCCGCTATTCGCCGTAGAGCGCCGAGTGCCGCGCCGCCGCGAGGCGATCGACCTTGTCCTTGGCGACCACGTCGGGGTTGTAGAGCCAGCAGATCGACTCGCCCTCGTTCATCATCCGGCCCTGGGCCAGCTCGGCGCCCGCATAGCCGGCTTCGCGCAGGTCGCGCTTGAGCCGGCGGGCATCCCATCGGATCGCGGCATAGCCGAAGGCGTCGTTGTCGAGGACGAACCCATCCTCCTTGATCCGTAGGAGGGCGTTCGCGATGTCTTGCGATGAGTATGTCATGGCCTGTTCTGGGCTGTGATGCTTTTCCTCTAGCTCACGCCCCATTGGCCAACTGATACGGATTTAGCTCGCATTTTAGCGGATCGCCGATTTCTTGCTGCGGCGAGGCCGGGACTGATCCCGGCCTCGCTCATGACCCTGGGATGGCGCCTTCTAGTCCTGAAAAGCCCAGGCGGCCGGCAGCCAGCGATACTGGCCCTGATCGGCGACGACGCGGCCGAGCCCCGGGAAGGGCATATGGGTCGCGGCGATCAGCGAACCTTCCGCAGCAGCACGCTGGAAGAAGCGGGTGCGCATCGCCTGGGCCGCCGGACGATCCTGCTCGAACAGGAAGTTCACATCGAGCCCCGCCGGATGGACCACCGGGAAGAGCATGTCGCCGGCCATGACCAGATTCTGGCCCGCATCGGCGATGCGCACGCCGACATGGCCGGGGGTGTGACCGGACAGATCGACGATCGAGACGCCAGGGACGATCTCGCGCTCGCCGTCGATGGCCTGCAGCTTCGGATAGAGGCGAGCGACCTCGCCGGCGAGCTTGATGCCGTTCTGTAGGTAGGCGGGGGAGGCCGAGCGGGTCGCCGGATTGGTCCAGTGCGCCAGCTCGCGCCGGTCGACATAGATCTCGGCCTTGGCGAAATTGGCCTGCTCGCCGGCGACGAGGCCGCCGATATGGTCTTGATGCATATGGGTGACGATCACGGCGTCGATCTTGCCGCGATCGAGGCCGAGCGCGCTCAGGCCCGCAGGCAGCTTGCCCGACTGGCCGATCGTGCCGCCCGGCCCGGCATCGATCAGGATGCGGCGGCTGCCGTCCTCGATCAGGTACTGGTTGAACATCATCCGGATGCCGCCGGGCCGCGCCGAGAACTGCGCCTTCGCCAGCGCCTCGATCTCGGCGGCGGAGCGGCCGGGGAAGTACTCATAGGGCATGTCGACATAGCCATCGCTCAGCGCGGTTACCGTGAAGCGTCCGATCCTGAGCTGCGCCAAAGGTGGCGGCACCGCGCGTTCAGCCGTTACCGGCGCCTGCGCCAAGGCAGGCGAGGACAGGCCAGCGCCAGCCGCCGCCAGGGCCGGGAAGCCCAGCGAAAATCCCCTGCGTGAAAGACCGGTCATCGTGAACTCCTGGGCTCGTCCGAGCATCGACGCCAAGAGCGGCGCCTTGTGGAGATCGATGTATTCCTCCCGATGATCGGGTGCTATGGACAAAATATGAAGACAACCTCCCGAATTATGGAAGGCTGATGGATCGCCTCGACGCCATGGCAGTGCTGCTCGCGACCGTGGAAGCCGGGAGCCTGTCGGCGGCCGCGCGCAAGCTGCGCATGCCGCTCGCGACCGTCAGCCGCAAGATCGCCGATCTCGAAGCGCATCTGCAGGCCAAGCTGATGCTGCGTACGCGGCGCGGAACCGAGCTGACCGAAGCCGGTCTCGCCTATCTCGAAGCCAGCCGTCGCATCCTCGAACAGGTCGAGGAGGCCGAGCGTATCGCTGCGGGCGAATACAGCGCGCCCCGCGGCGAACTACGGCTCACTGCTCCGACATTGTTCGGCCAGCGCCATGTCCTGCCGGTCACCCTCGCCTTCCTGGAGCAGAACCCGGAGATCTCGCTCAGGCTCCATCTTGAGGATCGTCAGATCAACCTCACCGACGAGCATATCGACGTCGCCGTGCGGATCGGCCATCTCGATGCCGGCGGGCTGGTCGCGGCGAAGGTCGGCGAGGTCCGCCGTGTGATCTGCGCCAGTCCGGCCTATCTTGATCGCCGCGGCAGGCCGCGGACGCCAGAAGACCTCGCGGCTCATGACAGCATCTCCTTCCGCGGCTTCTCCGTCACCCCGGAATGGCGCTATCGCGGCGACAATCCAGCCCTCGGCGAGGAACCCAGGGCACGGCTCTCGGTGAACTCGACGATCGCGGCGATAGATGCGGCGCTGGCCGGGTTCGGCCTGGTGCGCGTGCTGTCCTACCAGGTCGAGGACCAGCTTCGGCAGGGCACTCTCGAAGCGGTTCTGGAGGAGTTCGCCCCGGCGCCGCTGCCGGTCAGCCTCGCCTATGCGGAAGGTGGTCTGCGTAGCCTGAAGGTCCGCGCCTTCCTGGATTGGGCGACGCCACGCCTGCGGGCACGGCTGGCGGGACGCGATCAGGAGCGCCGTTAGGCCCGGCATTTGCCGGCGATGCGGCTTTCTGCCGAACCATTCCGCCGCTAGCGCGTTCCTTTACCACACCCATTACAAACACGAGGAGCGTCCGATGGACTGGAACCGCGTCGAAGGGAACTGGAAGCAGCTCAAGGGCAAGGTCAAGGAGCAGTGGGGCAAGCTGACCGACGATGACCTCGACGTCATCGCCGGCAAGCGCGACCAGCTCGAAGGCAAGATCCAGGAACGCTACGGCATCGAGAAGGACAAGGTCCGCACCGATGTCGACAACTGGTACGGCCGCCAGACCTGGCAATGACCGGTAGCAGGCACGGCTCGCTGTGAAGCGGGCCTGGCTACCGAAGGGAGACCCCGCGGGCCGGCGCCCGCGGGGTCTTTTTTGTGGCTGGACACGCGTCATCTCAGCGTCACCGCCCCGCCCTAGCGTCACCCCGTTCGCCACGGCCCGCTGCCGGGTTCCGATCGGGGAGAAAGATTGATGAAGCTCCTGGCCAGGCTGGCTGTCGCCGGCGCCCTCCTCGGCTCATCGATGATGCCTGCTGCAGCCGAGCCGATCACCGGCGCCGGGTCGAGCTTCGCTTTCCCGATCATCGGCAAGTGGGCGCAGAACTATCGCGTCGCCAAGTCGGACGGCGCCGAGATGACGCCGCTCGACATCGGCGTCGACTACGAGCCGATCGGCTCGCTCGGCGGCGAGGTCCGCGTCACCCAGCGCGCTGCCGATTTCGGCGCCTCAGACCGGCCGCTCTCCTCCGAGGAACTGCAGCGCTCGGCCCTGGTCCAGTTCCCGATCGTGATGGGCGGCATCGTCCCGGTGGTGAACCTCGACGGCGTCGGCCCCGGCCAGATCCGCTTCACCGGCGCGCTTCTCGCCGAGATCTATCTCGGCAGGATCAAGCTCTGGTCCGATCCAGCACTCAAGGCGATGAATCCTGAGCTGAAGCTGCCGGATGCCCCGATCAACGTGATCTATCGCGCCGACGGCTCGGGCACGAGCTTCAACTGGACCGACTATCTCGCCAAGGCGAGCCCGGAATGGCGCGACAAGGTCGGCGTCAACACGCAGGTTCCCTGGCCCGTCGGCACGGGGGCGCAGCGCAGCCAGGGCATGGCGGATGCGGTGAAATCGACCAAGAACGCGATCGGCTATGTCGAATTCGGCCAGGTCGTGCGCGCCGGCCTCGCCTATGCTCTGGTGCAGAACAAGGCCGGCGCCTTTGTCACGCCGGACCAGGCAAGCTTCACCGCGGCTGCGGCGAGCGCAGAGTGGGCAAAGGCCAAGGATTTCTCGCTGATGCTGACCAACGCGCCGGGCGCGGGAGCCTATCCGATCGTTGCCACCACCTTTGCTCTGGTGCCGAAGCCACGGACGCGCCGCACGCAGGAGGTGCTCGACTTCTTCCGCCTGTCCTTCACGAACGGCGCGGCCGACGCCGCCACATTGGGCTATGTCCCGCTGCCGCAGACGCTGGTCAGACAGGTCGAGGATTACTGGGCGGCGAACATGAAGGCCGGCAGCTGAGACGCTCGACGCTCAGCCATTGTTCATCGGTCGCCCCCTATTCTCCTGCCCAGGATCCGGCCTGCGGCCATGGCCGCAAGGAGACCAGGAGGATAGCCATGATGTTCAGGACCCTCGCGATCGCAGCCCTCGTCGGCGCAGCGATCTCGTCCACAACCAGCGCGAACGCCCAATATTACGATCCCTATTACCGGCCGGCGCCGCGCTACGACTATGACCGGCCGCCACCGCCCTATGGCTATGACCGCCCGCGCTATGGCTATGAGCGGCCCTATCGCCAGCGCTTCAGCGATACTTGCGTGACTTCACGCGGCTCGTGCGAGGCCAGCAGGCCGGCGCCGGCGAACACGCCGTGCAGCTGCTATATCGAAGGCTTCGGCATGAAGCGCGGCGCGATCGACTGAGCGAAGCCGGATATTGCTTCAGTCAAGGCCGGCTCTGCTGCTCGACCATGCGCAGGCCGGCCTGGAAAAAACGTCGAATACTGGGAAAGCCGTTCCTATCCCAGTAGCTGGCGAGACAGCGCCGGCCCGCGCAGAACTGGTTAATTTTACCTTGTTTTGCAGTTAACCTTGTCTTCATAGATCGTCTCTGGCTTTCTTACCCCAACGACGCAGCGGCAGCGTTGCGCAACGCAGGGTTGGGGTCAGCTATGACGTTCAGGCTTCTTTCGCTTTCGGCTCTCGCCACCACGGCGCTGATGGGCCTCGCCGCTCCGGCTCTCGCCGGCGGCTGCACCAGCTCCTCCTGCTACCGGGCGCCGGTCAGCAATTGCGGCGGCGGCTCCTGCTACAAGCTGGTCTCGACCCCGCCGGTCTACGGCACCGTCGACGAAAGCTATGTCGTGCGCCCCGAGCGCACCTTCTCGCGGGTCATTCCGGCGCAATACGACAC
The DNA here is from genome assembly GCA_024231975.1 of Allobosea sp. Lineage (GTDB taxonomy): Bacteria > Pseudomonadota > Alphaproteobacteria > Rhizobiales > Beijerinckiaceae > Allobosea. The sequence goes on along the minus strand of JAAEQB010000052.1, from coordinate 28,598 downwards.
CGTCAGCGAGCAGGTGGTGCTCCAGCCGGAGCGCCGCGTCGCCCGCCACATCCCGGCGCAGTACCGGACCGTCTCCGAGAAGGTCCTGATCTCGCCGGCAACCAAGCGCTGGGAAGTCACCCGCGACGCCTATGGCCAGACCACCGGCTGCTGGGTGCATGTCCCCGCGCAGTATGGCTATCAGCAGCGCACCGTCGAAGTCTCGCCGGCCTCGGTCGACTACGACGTCATTCCGGCCGTCTACGGCCAGCGCAGCCGCCGCGTCATGGTCAGCGCCTCGCGGGTCGAGCACGAGACCGTGCCGGCCGAGTACGCGACGCGCCAGCGCCAGGTTCTGGTCAGCCCCGGCTCGCAGCATTGGGCAAGGGCTGGCTACTGAGTTTTCGAGTTTTCTTCGTAGTACCTGTCACCACGTAACAGACACCTCACGCCCCGGCTTCGGCCGGGGCTTTTTTCTTGCCTGGGATCAACGCTGAAGCGTCGCGCAAGCCGCCCCTCGCTGTCATGGTCGGGCCTGTCCCGACCACCCACGCCTTCGCTTGCCTGATCGCGTGCAGTGTTCAAGACGTGGATGCTCGCCAAAAGGGCGAGCATGACGCGAATGGACGATGTCGCGTTTGAAACGTCGTTGCCGGCTCAGGCCAGGCTGCCCGTCAGCAGAATCAGCACGCCGACGCCGAGGGCGAAGGCGAGGATGCGGGCGGGCATCGAGAACAGGGTGCCGGGCGGCTGCTTCGTTGCAAAGCCGGCGATGACCTCGACCAGAGCGAGGGCCAGCAGCACGTAGACGAAGGGCGGGAAAGAGCCACCCTTGGCGATCCAGCCGGTGTTGACCGCGAGCGAGGCAAGTGCGCCGAGCCCGATTCCGGCCGCGATGAAGAATTGCTCGGGCCGGCTGAAGCGCATGGGTGTCAGCGCCGACGGAAGTTCTGCGGCCGCGGCGGCATCGGGCCGGGGCTGGCGGTCTTCTGGCGGAAATTGATGCGGCCTCTGTCGAGGTCGTAAGGCGACATCTCCACGACCACGCGGTCGCCGGCGATGGTGCGGATGCGGTTCTTCTTCATCTTGCCGGCCGCATAGGCCAGGATGACGTGGTCATTGTCGAGCTTCACCCGGTAGTTGCCGTCCGGGAGCACCTCGACCACGGTGCCGTCGAATTCGAGCAGTTCTTCTTTCGCCATTCGCTGATCCTTCGTCTTGTCCTCGGCGCGGGGCCAGACCTGTATCGGTCCAGCCCCAGCGGTTACGGCGCCTGTCAGTTCGGGCGCCGCCCGCCGCCGCCGGTGCGTCGTTGTCCCGTTCTTTGCTGCAAGAACGCGACGCCGCCAAGCCCTTCCTTGCCGGAACCTGCGTCTTTTCGTGCACCGCCGGACTCTTGGCGCTGGGCAGGACGCTCGTGACGCTGCTGCTCCGGACGCGCCTGCTGCTGGCGCGGCTGGTTCGGGCGGGACTGCTCGCGATGCGGCTGAGCCTGACGCTCGCCCTGCTCCTGACGCTGGCCGTTGCGGCCATGGGACGGGGCGCCACGACCGTCGCGGCGCTGGCCCTGCCCGGGCTGCTGTCCGTTCTGCGGACGGCCCTGGTTGCGACTACCACGGTTCTGCGGCGGCTTCTTCGGCGTGCGACCATCCCAATGCGGGACGTCGCCGACCGGGGTGAGCGCGATCTTGGTCAGCTTCTCGATCGCGGCGAGATCGCCACGCTCTTCCGGCGTGCAGAAGGCGATGGCGAGGCCCGAAGCGCCGGCGCGCGCGGTGCGGCCGATGCGGTGGACATAGGTCTCGGGCACGTTCGGCAGGTCGAAATTGACGACATGGCTGATGCCGTCGACATCGATGCCGCGCGCGGCGATGTCGGTCGCGACCAGGATGCGCAACTCGCCGTCACGGAAGGCACCGAGCGCACGCTCACGCTGGCCCTGGCTCTTGTTGCCATGGATCGCGGCGGACTTGATGCCGGACTGCTCGAGCTGGCGCACGACCTTGTCGGCGCCATGCTTGGTGCGGGTGAAGACGATGGCGCGCTCCATCTCCGGAACGCTCAGGGTCCTCGCCAGCAAAGCCGGCTTCTGGCCAGCTTCGGTGAAGATGACGCGCTGCTCGATTTTCTCGGCGGTGGTCGCGACGGGCGCGACCGCGACCTCGACCGGATCGGTCAGATAGGCCTGGGCGATCTCGCGGATCGCCTTCGGCATCGTCGCCGAGAACAGCAGCGTCTGGCGCTGCTTCGGGATCAGCGTCGCGATCTTGCGCAGCGCATGGATGAAGCCGAGGTCGAGCATCTGGTCGGCCTCGTCGAGGACGAGGAACTCGATCTCGCGCAGCGAGACGGCGCGCTGGTCGACGAGGTCGAGCAGGCGGCCGGGCGTGGCGACGAGGATGTCGACATGCTGGCCGAGCGCGCGAATCTGCTTGCCGACCGGCACGCCACCGAAGATCACCGTCGACTTCAGCGAGGTGAACTGGGCGTAATTGCGGATGCTGGCCTCGATCTGGGCCGAGAGCTCGCGCGTCGGCGACAGGATCAGGGCGCGCACCGAGCGCGGCTGCATGCGCCGCGGCTGGTTCAGCAGCCGATGCAGCATGGGGAGCGAGAACGCAGCCGTCTTGCCGGTGCCGGTCTGGGCGGCTCCGAGCAGGTCACGGCCATCGCGAATGGAAGGGATCGCCTGCGCCTGGATCGGCGTCGGCGTCTCATAACCTTCGGCGGCGAGCGCTTTGAGAAGCGGCTCGGCCAGGCCGAGGTCGGTAAATTTGGTCAAATCAGGTCTTTCTGAGCCGAACGAAATGGGGCGCACGTGGTGAACGGAAGCGCCTCGACATGCCGTCTCGGTCTACGCATGGTCTCTTTCCGCCCGGCGAACCGCTAGCCACTGCGCCGGGGGATGTCGTGTGTCGCGAACCTCGAGGCTCGCGTCTTGGAAACGGGCGGACACTGGTGGCCCGCCCGAAAGATGTCTTCAGTTGGCGACGAGGTTGCCAGCCGAGGACTTGCCGGTCTTGCGATCGGCGATCAGCTCGTAGGAGACGACCTGGCCTTCGCGCAGCTCGCGCAGGCCAGCACGCTCGACGGCGCTGATGTGGACGAAAACGTCCGGGCCGCCGGCCTCAGGGGTGATGAAGCCGTAGCCCTTGGTGGCGTTGAACCACTTGACGGTGCCCTTGTTCATATCGGGACTAATCCTTGCACTTCAGATCCGCGTATTCGTGGAACCCATGACCGGACGCGCGGACGCCTCGCCATGGTCTTGTATCGACGTGTGGTGGATCTGAAGTGGCCCGCCGGTCGGAATACCCGCGCGGAGGATTGGCCAGAACCGGCCGCATCTCGTCTTACATCGGGGGACCTAGCATAAATTGCAAGCTCGGTCCAGTTTGCGCCGCCCAGCCGTCAATCCAGCGCGATATCGAAGGTCAGCGGATAATGATCCGAGCCATAGCTGGCGGCGCCATATCGCACATTGACCGCTTTGACCTCAGGGTTGGCCAGCAGATTGTCGAGCAAGACGACAGGCATAAAACGGCCTGCGGGCCATGATGCGCCCAATGTCGCGTGGCGACGCAGGTTCGCCTTGAATGCCAGTGAGTTGAGCTTGAGAGAAAAAGGGGTGAGGTTGAAATCGCCGACCAGCATCTGTGTGTCTTGCGCCTTTCGCAGGCGATCGGCGAGCCAATCGATGTGGTCGACCTGCATCTCCGGTTGAAACGGGTAGGCCAGATGCAGGCCCGTGATCACATAGGGCTTGCCGCTTCCAGCAAAGCGCGCCCACACGATCGGCGGACTGGCGCGCGTACGATCCGAAAAACCGGCATCGAGCCACGCCGTCTTCGACAGCAGGACGAGTCCGCAATTGCGCCGGGCGCAAGACATGACATGCGGATATTTGTCCTTGAGCGGCGGAACGATCTCCTGTTCTAGCCTGCTGCCGACCTCCTGCAGGACGACGACGTCGGCATCTTCCTCGCGCAGGAAGTTGACGACAGCGTGCGGCTCACGATTGCCGATCCAGACATTGAACGTCGTCACGCGCAGCGTCGGTCGCGCAGCCGACGAAGCCTGCGACATCAGCGGCACGGCCGCCAGCAGCGCATTGACGGCCAGCACCACGATGCCGAGGCGGACAAGCACCCGTCCGCCGGCCCAGAACGCCGCCAATGCCACGATGGCCGAGCCGCCGAGCAGCACCCATCTGAAGTGGTTGATCAGCTCCAGATACGGGAAATGCCCGGCCATCGCGCCGAGCGCGGTAGCAAGCAGGGCGGCGGCCACGGCAAGTGCAGCGACGTATCCAGCAACGCGACGGAGCGTCATCACATCAAGCGTCGATGTCGCGGAGCACCGCCGCCAACCCTGCGAGATCGGGCAGTGCCCGATAGCGCTCGTGCCCGGTCGGCTCCTCGGCATGCTCCAGAGCCCAGGTCAACGCGTGCGGCACGTGCACAGCCCAGGCGCCGGCGGCGAGTGCCGGGACGATGTCGGATTTCAGCGAGTTGCCGACCATCAGCGCCCGCCGCGGCCCGTCGCCATGGCGGGCGAAGAGCTTCTCATAGGTCGCGGCGCTCTTGTCGCTGACGATCTCAACCGCGTCGAAAAAGTCGCCGAGGCCGGACTGGGCCAGCTTGCGCTCCTGGTCGAAGAGATCGCCCTTGGTGATCAGCACCAGCCGGTAGCGGCCGGCGAGCGCGGCGAGCGTATCCTGCGCATGCGGCAGGGTCTCGACCGGATGGGCCAGCATCTCCCGGCCGGCCGAAAGGATCTCGCCGATCACCGCCGGCGGCACCTGGCCGCGCGTGACCTCGAGCGCAGTCTCGATCATCGAGAGAGTGAAGCCCTTGATGCCGAAGCCGTAGAAGGCAAGGTTGCGCTTCTCGGCCTCCAGCAGCTTGCCGGAGATCTCGGCCGCCTCGCCATGCTCGCCGAGCAGCGCGACGAAGCGGTCCTCCGTCAGCCGGAAGAACTGCTCGTTCTGCCAGAGCGTGTCGTCGGCATCGAAGCCGATGGTGGTGAGGTTATCGGGCACGGTCACCTCGTCATGGTCGGGCTTGTCCCGACCACCCACGTCTTCTTTCGGGCAATGCGGTGTTCAAGACGTGGATGCTCGCCACAAGGGCGAGCATGACGGCTTGCCTCCCGCGCCTACATCACGCGTCCTTGGCCTTGATCGCCCCCAACGCCGCCTGCGCGGCAGCAAGCCTCGCGATCGGCACGCGGAAGGGCGAGCAGGAGACGTAGTCCAGCCCGACGCTCTCGCAGAAGCCGATCGAGGCCGGGTCCCCGCCATGCTCGCCGCAGATGCCGAGCTTGATGTCCGGCCGCGCCTTGCGGCCACGCTCGACGGCGATCCGGACCAGCTCGCCGACGCCATCCTGGTCGATCGTCACGAAGGGATCGGATTCGAGCAGGCCGCGGGCCGTGTAGGAACCGAGGAAGGAACCGGCATCGTCACGACTGATGCCGAGCGCGGTCTGGGTCAGGTCGTTGGTGCCGAACGAGAAGAATTCGGCGCTCTTGGCGATCTCCTCCGCCCGCAGCGCGGCGCGCGGCAGCTCGATCATGGTACCGACCTGATAGGTGAACGCGCTGCCGCTCTCCTTCTTGACGGCTTCCGCCATCGCATCGATCCGGCCCTTGACCAGATCGAGCTCGGGCGAGCCCATGACGAGCGGCACCATCACCTCCGGGATGACCGGGTGGCCGGTCTCCTTGGCGGCGATCACCGCCGCCTCGAAGATTGCGCGCGCCTGCATCTCGGCGATCTCGGGATAGGCGACGGCGAGGCGCACGCCGCGGAAACCGAGCATCGGGTTGACCTCGTGCAGCTCAGCGGCGCGGCGCTTCAGCTTGTCCGAGGTCGTGCCCATCGCCGCAGCGACCTCGGCGATCTCGTCATCGGTCTGCGGCAGGAACTCGTGCAGCGGCGGATCGAGCAGGCGGATCGTCACCGGCAGGCCCTGCATGATGGTGAAGAGCTCGACGAAGTCCTGGCGCTGCATCGGCAGCAGCTTGGCGAGCGCGGCACGCCTGCCCTTCTCGTCCTCGGCCAGGATCATCTCGCGCACGGAGAGGATGCGACCGGCATCGAAGAACATGTGCTCGGTGCGGCTGAGGCCGATGCCCTCGGCGCCGAATTCACGCGCCGCCTTGGCATCGCGCGGCGTCTCGGCATTGGCGCGGATCTTGAGGCGGCGGACCTTGTCGGCCCAGCCCATCAGGGTCCGGAAATCGCCGGAGAGCTCGGGCTGCTGCATCTTGACCTCGCCGAGCAGCACCTGGCCGTTGCTGCCGTCGATGGTGACGAAGTCGCCGGCCTTCAGCGTGGTCGGCCCGACGCTCATCGTGCCCTTGGCGTAGTCGACGCGGATCTGGCCGGCGCCGGAGACGCAGGGCTTGCCCATGCCGCGCGCTACGACCGCGGCATGCGAGGTCATGCCACCGCGCGTGGTCAGGATGCCCTCGGCAGCGTGCATGCCGTGAATGTCCTCGGGCGAGGTCTCGACACGGACGAGGATGACCTTCTTGCCGGCCTTCTTGCCGGCCTCGGCCGCCTCCGAGGTGAAGACGATCTCGCCGGCGGCGGCGCCGGGCGAGGCCGGCAGGCCGGCGGTCAGCACGCGACGCTCGGCCTTGGTGTCGATGGTCGGATGCAACAGCTGGTCGAGCGCGCCGGGCTCGACGCGGCCGACCGCTTCGGTCTCGGTGATCAGGCCCTCGCGGGCGAGCTCGACCGCGATCCTGAGCGCCGCCTTGGCGGTGCGCTTGCCGGACCGGGTCTGCAGCATCCAGAGCTTGCCCTCCTGGATGGTGAACTCCATGTCCTGCATGTCGCGATAATGCTTCTCGAGGATGCCGTAGATGCGGCAGAGCTCGGCATAGGCTTCCGGCATCGCCTTCTCCATCGAGGGCTTGTCGGATTTGGCGGCGAGCTTGGCGGCCTCGGTGATGTCCTGCGGGGTGCGGATGCCGGCGACCACGTCCTCGCCCTGGGCGTTGATCAGGAACTCGCCATAGAGCGCGTTCTCGCCGGTCGAGGGATTGCGGGTGAAGGCGACGCCGGTCGCCGAGGTCTCGCCCATATTGCCAAAGACCATCGACTGGACGTTGACCGCCGTGCCCCAGGAAGCGGGGATGCTGTTGAGCTCGCGATACTTGATGGCGCGGGCGTTCATCCAGGAGGAGAACACGGCGCCGACGGCGCCCCAGAGCTGCTTCTCTGGATCCTGCGGGAAGTCGGAGCCGAGCTCCTTCCTGACGATCTCCTTGTACTTGCCGACCAGCACCTTCCAGTCGTCGGCCGAGAGGTCGGTATCGAGGTTGAGGCCCTTGCGCTCCTTGTAGTCCTCGAGCGCCTCCTCGAAATGGCCATGGTCGATGTCGAGCACGACGTTCGAGTACATGGTGATGAAGCGGCGATAGCTGTCATAGGCGAAGCGGGCATCGCCCGAGGCCTTGGCGACTGCCTCGACGGTGACGTCGTTGAGGCCGAGATTGAGGACGGTGTCCATCATGCCCGGCATCGAGGCGCGGGCGCCGGAGCGGACCGAGACCAGCAGCGGGTTGGCCGGGTCGCCGAAGGTCTTGCCCGTCAGCTTGGCCATGCCGGCGAGCGCATCCTTGACCTCGCCGTCCAGCTCGGCCGGAAAGCTCTTGTCGTGATCGTAATACCAGGTGCAGACCTCAGTGGTGATGGTGAAGCCCGGAGGCACCGGAAGCCCCAGATTGCTCATCTCGGCCAGGTTCGCGCCCTTGCCGCCGAGCAGGTTCTTCATGCCCGCCTCGCCTTCGGCCTTGCCGTCGCCGAAGGTGTAGACCCACTTCTGCCCTGCCATAGCCTGCCTTTCCCAAGGTTGGTCGCCGGCATCAACAACGCCGGCGCGCCCACATGGTTTCGCATTTGCGGTACCCGCTTATTGCAGCGCACCGGATGCGCGGGTGGTCATGCCGAAAACCGGATGAACAATCAATGAGCATGCCGTGGCAAGTTGACCCAACGTCGCCATGGCACGAGCGCTTTCAACGCTTTTCGCCACGCGCCGCCTTCGGCCAGCGCAGCGGCCAAGCGACGATGCGCTCGACGATCTCCTCCTCGCCGACCTCGTCTTCATTGGCGTGGACTTTGCCCCGGACGGAGACGCCCGCTGCGATGACCGTCTGAGGATCACCGGAGACGAGCGGATGCCACCAGGGCAGATCCCTGCCCTCGCCGAGCAGACGATAGGCGCAGGTCGGCGGCAGCCAGGACAGCGTACGCACCGCATCCGGCGTCAGCGTGACGCAATCCGGCACCGTCTTCGAGCGATTGGCGTAGTCATGGCAACGGCAGGTCCCGGCATCGAACAGGCGGCAGCCGATATCGGTCGCGTGGATCTTGCCGCTATCCTCATCCTCGAGCTTGACCAGGCAGCAGCGCCCGCAGCCGTCGCAGAGCGATTCCCACTCCGCCTCGGTCATCTCCTCGAGCGTCTTGCTGCGCCAGAAGGGCGTGCTGTCGGTCATCGCGTCGGCCATGACCGCTTATGCCCCGACGAGACCACGGAGGGAAGCGTGCGACCGCCATATCAGGCACGCCCCGGCTGCATTTCTTATATTTATTCTAATCTTTGTTTAGAGAAATTATAATCTATGAAAATTGACCCAATACACGGATCGTCATAACGGGAAGAAGAATTCCCTCGATCACGAGCCGTTCGATGCTGACCCGCCGACATCTGCTGCGCGCCCTTGCCGTCACTGCAGGCCTCGCGGCCACGGCCCTGCCCGCATTAGCCGAGAAGGTCACCGTCACCGACATCGTCGGGCGCAAGGTCGAGGTCGAGGCTCCGGTCAAGCGGATCATCCTCGGCGAGGGCCGACAGATGTATTTCGTCGGAGCGCTCGACAAGGACGAGCCGTTCAAGCGCGTCGTCGGCTGGCGCGACGACCTCGGCAAGGCCGATCCCGAGACCTTTCGCGCCTATGCGAAGCGCTATCCTGAGATCGCCAAGCTGCCGACCTTCGGCGGGATGAAGGAAGGCGCCTTCGACATCGAGCAGGCGATTTCGCTGAAGCCCGACGTGCTCTTCCTCAACATCGAGGCCAAGATCGCTAGCGACGAGGCCAAGCTGGTCGAGAAGCTCGCCTCGGTCGGCGTCCCCGTCGTCTATGTCGACTTCCGCGAGAAGCCGTTCGAGCACACCGAGCCGTCGATGCGGCTGATCGGCAAGCTCTTCGGCAAGGAGCAGGTGGCGGAAGACTTCATCAAGTTTCGAGCCGAGCAGATCAAGGTCGTGACCGACCGGCTCGCGGGCGCCAAGGACCTGAAGCGCCCGCTCGTGATGGTCGAGCGCGCCGGCGGCTATTCCGACGATTGCTGCATGTCCTTCGGCAATGAGAACTTCGGCAAGATGGTCGACTTCGCCGGCGGCCGGAACCTGGCGGCGCCGCTGATCCCCGGCACCTTCGGCACGGTCAATCCGGAACGCATCGTCGCCGACAATCCCGATGTCGTGATCGTCACCGGCAGCAACTGGGACGGCTATGTCCCCGGCGGCGCCTGGGTCGGCCTCGGCTACGGCGCCGACATGACCGAGGCGCGCCGCAAGCTGACCAACTTGATGAAGCGCCCGGCCTTCGCACAGACCGCCGCGGTCAAGAACGGCCGCGTCCACGGCATCTGGCACCAGTTCTACAACAGCCCCTACCAGTTCGTGGCGATCCAGGAGATCGCGAAGTGGCTGCATCCCGACCTGTTCAAGGACGTCGATCCGGGCGCGACCATGAAGGTGCTGCACGAGCGCTTCCTGCCGCTGCCCTATGAGCCCGGCCTCTGGGTCTCGCTCGAGGCAGGCAAATGAGTCTGGCCCCCGCCAGCGCGGACGAGATCGTGACCCAGCAGGCGGAAGCTCCACGCAGCGCCCAGGGCCGCGACGCCTACAGGGCACTGGCGCTGCGCCGCAAGCTGATCCTCGCCGGCTTCGCCGCCGTGCTGCTGGTCTGCCTGATCGTCGACCTGATGCTCGGCCCTGCGCGCTACAGCGTGACCGAAGTGGTCAACGCGCTGATCTCGCCCTCGACCGCCCCGGCTGCGGTCCGCGTCGTGATCTGGGACATCCGCCTGCCGGTCGCGCTGATGGCGGTCGTCACCGGCGCCTCGCTCGCCATCGCCGGCGCGCAGATGCAGACGGTGCTGAACAACCCGCTCGCCAGCCCGTTCACGCTCGGCATCTCGGCCGCGGCGAGCTTCGGGGCGGCGCTGGCGCTGGTCTTCGGCGTCTCGATCGTGCCGCTCGCGATCGACTACATCGTGCCGCTCAACGCCTTCATCATGGCGATGGGGGCCTCGCTGCTGATCCATCTGCTCAGCCAGCGCCGGGGCGTCACCACCGAGACGGTGGTGCTGCTCGGCATCGCGCTGGTCTTCACCTTCAACGCCCTGCTTTCGCTGCTGCAGTTCTTCGCTTCGGAGCAGGCGCTCGGGGCCGTCGTCTTCTGGATGATGGGCTCGCTGACCAAGGCGAACTGGCACAAACTCGCCATCACCGCGACCGTGCTCGTCCTCTGCCTGCCGCTGTTCGCGCGCCGGGCCTGGGCGCTGACAACCTTGCGGCTCGGCGACGAGAAGGCGGCGAGCTTCGGCATCGATGTCAAGCGGCTGCGGCTGGAGACCATGCTGCTCGTGGCCCTGCTCGCGGCGGTGCCGGTCTCCTTCGTCGGCACGATCGGCTTCATCGGCCTCGTCGGCCCGCATATCGCCCGCATGGTGATCGGCGAGGACCAGCGCTTCTTCCTGCCGGCCTCGGCGCTGGCCGGCGCGGCGCTGCTCTCGGCCTCCTCGGTGGTCTCGAAGTCGCTGATCCCCGGCCTGATCTTCCCGATCAGCATCGTCACCGCGCTGGTCGGCGTGCCCTTCTTCTTCAGCCTGATCCTGACCAGCCGGAGGCGTTCATGGTGAAGCGCCTCGCGCTCAGCGATGTCGGCGTCGCCTATGGCAAGCGCCAGATCCTCTCGGGGATCACCACGCCCGAGATGAAGGGTGGTGAGGTCGTTGCCGTGATCGGCCCCAACGCGGCCGGCAAGTCGAGCCTGTTCCGCCGCATCGCCGGGCTGGTTCCGGGCGCCGGCGCAGTTCAGGTCGAAAGCTCCGCCGGCAAGACGCCCTGCTATCTGCCGCAGGACACTGCGGTGAACGCGGTACTGACCGTCTACGAATCGATCCTGCTCGCCCGCAAGCAGGGCGGCTCCTGGGGTGTCGGCGACGACGAGCTCGCCGCGATCGACGAAGCCCTGCATGCGCTCGACATCGCCGACCTCGCCTTTCGCGGCCTCGGCGAGCTCTCCGGCGGCCAGCGCCAGCTCGTCTCGATCGCCCAGACCCTGGTGCGGCGGCCCGAGATCATGCTGCTCGACGAGCCGACCAGCGCGCTCGATTTGCACCGCCAGTTCGAGGTGCTGAGCCTCGTCTCGCGGCTGGCGCGCGAACGGCAGATCTGCGTGCTGATCGCGATCCACGACCTCAACCAGGCGCTGCGCATCGCCGACAAGGTGATGGTGCTGTCGCAGGGTCGGCTCGCCGCCTTCGGCGAGCCACGCGAGATCATCACGCCAGCCTTGCTGGAAGAGGTCTACGGCGTCGTCGCCCGCGTTGAGGCGAACGAAGGCGAGACGCCTTTCGTCGTCGTGCATGGCTCGGCGCGCCGGCGCAGCCGCGGCGATGGGCAGCTTGCGCCCGCCCTGGCAGCGGAATAACACCCTCTCAATTCAGCTTGGCGAAGCGCCGATGTCAGACAGCAGCCTTTCCAATCCTGGCGCCAACTACTCCCTCAAGGAGGAGATCCGGACCTATTGGTCCGGGCGGGCCGCCAGCTTCGACAGCCAGGTCGGCCACGCCATCAAATCGGATGCCGAGCTCGCCGCCTTCCAGTCGTTGCTGCGGCAATCCTTCGGCGCCGAGCCGCGCGAGGTGCTCGATCTCGCCTGCGGCACCGGCGAGATCACCCGCGCCTTGCTCTCGCTCGGCCACACGGTCACGGGTATCGACTTCTCCGAGGAGATGCTGGCCCGCGCCCGCGCCAAGCATGGCGACAAGGCCCGCATCCTGGCCGGCGATGCCGAACACCTGCTCGACGACGACGGGACCTATGACGCGCTGGTGACGCGCCATCTGGTCTGGACATTGACCGATCCGGAAGCCGCCTTCGCCGAATGGTTCCGGGTGCTCAAGCCCGGCGGCAAGCTGCTCGTCATCGACGGCGACTGGATCAATCGCTCCTGGCTGCAGGGCCTGATCAACCGCGCCGCGACCTTCCTGCGCGAGCGCGCCGGCGCCACCCCGCACGCTGCCGATCGCGACGCCTTCGACTCGATCACCAAGCGCTTCTTCTTCCGCGAGGGCCTGAGCTTCGAGCGGCTCGGCACCATGCTGCGCCAGACAGGCTTCTCGCGGATCGAAGCGGCCGATTATGCACAGGTGGTCCGGGCGCAGCAGCGCAACGCGGCGCTGCACGATGCGCTTCGCCTCGCTTCCTCCACCCGCTTCGCGGTGTTGGCGACGAAGGGCTGATTGCTCGGCGGCACACCCTTTTTGTCGGACAACCACACCTTCGCATACTTCCGTTCCGAGCCCCGAGCCCTTACCTTCTGAGATCGGGCCAGGCCTTCGCCGGCCGGTCCGGGACACCGCGGACGCGCGACCGCGGCAGGGTCAGGATGCCCGACAGCCGTGATGGAGTTCAGGAAGGCCAGCTGGACGACCCGCCTGAAGCGCCTCGCGCTCAGCGTCGACGCATGGATCGGCGCTTCGCTCTATTCGGCCGGGCAGCGCGCCGGCGATACCTATGAACGCATCCGCAGCGCGACCGACCGGCTGACCGTCAGCGGCCCGAAACGGCTCGCCGCAGAATTCGCCAGCGAGGGGCTGAATGTCGGCATCGCCGGCGCGATCGTCATGTTGATGCTGGCGATCCCGGCCTTCCGCGAAGGGCGCGAGGAGGCGCTGAAGAACCAGGTCTTCGCCGTCACCTTCCTTGACCGCTACGGCTCCGAGATCGGCCATCGCGGTGCCCGCCATGACGATTCGCTGAAGCTGGAGGAATTCCCCGACCATCTGCTCAAGGCGGTGCTGGCGACCGAGGACCGGCGCTTCTACGACCATTTCGGCATCGACGTGATCGGCACGTTCCGGGCCGTCGCCGTCAACGCCCGCGCCTCGGGCGTGGTCCAGGGCGGCTCCTCGATCACCCAGCAACTGGCGAAGAACCTCTTCCTCAGCAATGAGCGCTCGCTCGACCGCAAGATCAAGGAAGCCTTCCTCTCGCTCTGGCTGGAATACCGGCTGACCAAGAACGAGATCCTCAAGCTCTATCTCGACCGCGCCTATATGGGCGGCGGCACCTTCGGCGTCGCCGCGGCGGCCGAATACTATTTCGGCAAGTCGGTGAAGAACGTGACGCTGGCGGAGGCGGCGATGCTCGCCGGCCTGTTCAAGGCGCCGACCAAGTTCGCTCCGCACGTCAACCTGCCGGCGGCACGGGCGCGCGCCAACGATGTGCTCGGTGCCATGGTCGATGCCGGCTTCATGACCGCCGGCCAGGTCGATTCCGCCCGGCGCAACCCGGCGACGCCGATCGACCGCAAGCGCGATGCCAGCCCCGACTATTATCTCGACTGGGCCTTTGACGAGATCCGCAAGCTCGCGGAGGACGGCAAGCTCGGTCCGGAACGGGTGCTGACGGTCAAGACCCCGCATGACCCGGCGATCCAGAAGCGCGCCGACGAGGCGATCGAGTCGGTGCTGCGCCAGCACGGCCCGGCCTATCGGGCCCGGCAGGCGGCGACGGTGGTCATGGACCCGGACGGGGCGGTGCGCGCCATCGTCGGCGGGCGCGACTACGGCGCGAGCCAGTTCAACCGCGCGACCTCAAGCCTGCGCCAGCCCGGCTCCTCGTTCAAACCGTATGTCTACGCAGCGGCGATGAGCGCCGGGCTCTACAAGCCGACCACGATCGTCACCGACCGGCCGGTCTGCATCGGCAACTGGTGCCCGAACAATTACGGGCGCTCCTATGCCGGCTCGATGCCGCTGACGGTAGCGCTGGCGAAGTCGATCAATACGATCCCGGTGCAGATGTCGATCGCGATCGGCAAGGCGACCGGCGAAACGCACGAGGCCCGCGCTGCCCGCATCGGCCGGATGAAGATCGTCGAGACCTGCCGGGCCATGGGCCTGACCACGCCGCTGACCGACACCGTCTCGCTGCCGATCGGCGCCGGCGAGGTCACCGTGATCGAGCAGGCCGCCGGCTATGCCGTCTTCGCCAATGGCGGCAAGCGCGCCAAGCCTTATGCGGCCTTCGACATCCGCAACTCGGCCGGCGAGGAGATCTACCGCCATGACCGCGACGAGCCGCCGCCGGCGCAGGTGCTGAGCACGCAGGTCGCCTTCGAGATGAACCAGATGCTCTCGACCGTGCCGACCGCTGGCACCGGCCGGCGAGCCGCGCTCGATGGCGTCGTCAGCGCCGGCAAGACCGGCACGACCAATGGCTACAAGGACGCCTGGTATGTCGGCTACACCGGCAACCTCGTCGGCGCGGTCTGGTTCGGCAACGACGATTCCTCCGAGACCAACAACATGACCGGCGGCTCGCTGCCGGCGATGACCTGGAAGGAGATCATGGGCTTCGCGCATCAGGGCATCGAGCTGAAGCCGATCCCGGGCGTGACGCCGCAGCCGGGCGACGCCAAGGCAGCGGTGGCGAAGGCCGCCGATCCGGGCGCGGCGGCGGGCGCCAGCGCCGGCCACATGCCGCGCAAGTCCTTCGAGGTGCTCTCCTCGGTCGGCGCGATGTTCAAGGCGGTCGAGGCGCCGCGGACGGCCCGGGCCTCGGTCCAGGTCGGCGCCCGCGAGGCCACGCCCGGCCTCAGCGCCTTACGCTAGCATGCTACCCATGCGGAGCCGGATCGTTCCATGCGCGTCCTCCCGCTGGCCTATGTGATCGCGCTCGGCGCCGGCCTCGGCCTTGTCTCCGCCCGCTATGCGGTGGCGGAGCGGCCCTGGTTCGGCCGTGCGCAGGTCGGCGCCTGGACGAGCTGGCCGAACAGCGGGGCGCGCGACATCGATCCCTATATGCGGGCCTATCTGGCGCGCGGCGTGCACCTGCCGCTCGGCGCCGGCGAAGGGCTGGAGCTGATCGCCGGGGAAGACGATGCCGGGCAGGCGCTCGATGCGCGCTGCCGCTATCTCGTCAGCGGGGCGACGCCACCGGCGCGCGGCTGGTCACTGGGCGTCACCGACCCGCGGGGCCGCCCCCTGCAGCTGCCGGTCGAGCGCGAGAGCTTCACCGATGCCGAGATCGTGCGTGGCGAGCGCGGCAACATGCGGATCGTGCTGGCAGCGACTCCCGAGGCCGGCAATTGGCTGCCGCTGCCGGCGGCAGGTCGCTTCCAGCTGCGCCTGCGCCTCTACGACACGCCGATATCGAGCCATGCCAGCGAGCTCAGGCCCGACACCCTCCCCCGCATCGCCAGGATCGACTGCCGGTGAGCGCGATCGACGATAGCCGGGCCGTGCCGGCCGCGAAGCGCCCGCCGGCGACCCACGCGGATGCGCCGCGCCGGTTTCTGTCGCAGCTGGGCAGCGGCCTGCTGCGGCTCGTGCTGCTGACCCTGGCCGGACTGCTGCTCGCCGGCATCGTTCACATCGTCACCGTGCTACGGATACCCACCCTGGCGACGCATGATGCGGCAACCGTCTATGCGGCGCTGGGCGCGAACGGCCGCGCCGAACTGGTGACGCCGCCGCCTGCGGGCCTGCCTGCCCTCCTCGACAGCGATCCCAACAGCGTCGCCGCGGTCTGCAGCTACGACCTTGCGGCCGGTCCGCTGCGGGTGGTGGCGCGTACCGGCTCGCTGCCGCTCGGCCTCACCGTCCATCGCCGCGGCGGCGGCGTCGCCTATGCCATCACCGACCGGGCCGCGATCCGCGGCGTGCTCGAATTCGTGGTGATGACGCAGGAGCAGCTCGACGAGCGGCTGGCCAATGACGAGGAGGGCGAGACCTCGCGGGAGCTGCGCGTGGTCTCGCCGTCGCTGCAAGGGCTCGTCGTCGCCAGGGTGGTGGTCCGCCGCGCCTTCGACCGCAGCGAGGCGGAGGCGCAGGCGACCGAGGTCGCCTGCGGGCTGGCGGATTAATCTCCGGTTCTACGCAATTCCGGACGCAAGACCGCTACGCACTTTTGCTGGAATTGCTCAGTCCGGCTTCGCGCTCAGCGTTCCGAAGATCGATTCCAGCTGCGCGCTCATCGGCAGGCGCAGGCGCTCGCCGCCCGGCAGCTTGTGCATGAACCAGCGGTTATAGCTGTGCTCCAGCTCGCGGCTTTCGGCGATGGTGCGGAACATCTTGTCGACCAGCGTCGCCATTGCCGGATCGTCGCGGCGGAACATGATGCCGTAGGGGTCATAGGAGAGGAAATCGCCGACGACCATCACCTTGTCCTCGGCCTTGGCGCGCGCGATCATGCCGTAGAGCAGGATGTCGTCACCGGCATAGGCATCGGCCTTGCCGGCCATGAACTGCGCGAAGGACTGGTCATGGTCCGGCGTGGTGACGATCGTGGCGCCGGTCTTGAAGCGCGCCTGGAGATCGTTCATCGCCTTCTCGTTGGTGGTGCCGGCGGTCACGACCACGGTCTTCCCGTTCAGGTCGCGGAACGAGCGGATGCCGGCATCCTTGCGGACCATGAGCTTTGTGCCGGCGACGAAGATCACCGGCGAGAAGGCTGCGGTCGCCTGTCGCTCGCGGTTCTGCGTGGTCGAACCGCATTCGAGATCGATCTCGCCCTTGGTCAACGCGTCGAAGCGCGAGGCCGAGGTGACCGGAACCCATTTCAGCTGCAATTCGCGGCCGAGCTCGTCGCTCATCGCGTCGACGATCAACCGGCAGAGATCGATCGAATAGCCGATCGGCTCGCGCCTGGCGTCGAGATAGGAGAAGGGGAACGAGGCCTCGCGATAGCCGATGGTCACCGCCCCGGCATCACGCGCCTTTTTCAGCGTGCCGGTAAGCGCATTCTGCTGGGTCTGGGCCGAGGCCACCGTCCCGATAAGGCACCCGAACATGGCGATCAGGCCGACAAAGAGCCGTCGCATCGTCGCTCCTTTCGGGCGGCCGCGATGGCCGCCCAGTGTCCTGATATCGATGAACGCCGGATCAGGCGGGCTGTCCGGCGAGAGCGCCCGAAGTTCCCGCCGCAGCCGGATCGTCAACCGGCTCGCCGAGCTGTCCTTCCCATTTGGCGACGCTCGCCACCGCGATCGAATTGCCGACGGCGTTGGTGGCGGAACGGCCCATGTCGAGGAACTGGTCGACGCCCATGATCAGCAGCAGCCCGGCTTCGGGAATGTTGTATTGGTTCAGGGTCGCGGCGATGACGACCAGCGAGGCGCGCGGCACGCCGGCCATGCCCTTCGAGGTCAGCATCAGCAGCAGCATCATCGAGATCTGCGTGCCCCAGGACAGTTCGATGCCGTAGGCTTGGGCGATGAACAGCACCGCGAAGGTGCAGTACATCATGCTGCCATCGAGATTGAAGGAATAGCCCATCGGCAGCATGAAGCTGGAGATCTTGCGGCTGACGCCGAAGCGATCGAGCGCTTCCAGCATCTTCGGATAGGCCGCCTCCGAGCTCGCCGTCGAGAAGGAGATCAGGAACGGCTCCTTGACCAGGCTGACCAGCCTGGCGACGCTCGGCCCCAGGATCAGGAAGCCGACCAGGATCATCAGCCCCCAGAGCACGATGAGGCCGAGATAGAACGAGCCCATGAATTTGGCGAAGGTGACGAGGATGCCGAGCCCTTGCGTGGTGATGGTCGAGGCGACGGCGGCGAAGACCGCGATCGGCGCAAAATACATCACCATGCCGGTGATCTTCAGCATCAGATGGGCCATCTGATCGATCATCTCGGTCAGGGCCTTGCCCGTCTCGCCCATCGAGGCGAGCGCAATGCCGGCGAAGAGCGAGAACACGACGATCTGCAGGATCTCGTTAGTGGCGAGCGCCTCGGCCACCGATTTCGGCACGAGATGGGTGATGAAATCCTTCAGCGTGAAGGAGGAGGTCTTGAGATTGGTCGCGGCGCCGACATCAGGCAGCGGCAAGCCGATATTATGGCCGGGCTGGAGGAGGTTCGCCAGGATCAGCCCGAGCGCCAGCGAGACCAGCGAGGCGATCATGAACCAGCCGAGCGCCTTGATGCCGACGCGGCCGATCGAGGAGGTGTCACCCATATGGGCGATACCGACGATCAGCGTAGTGAGCACCAGCGGGCCGATGATCATCTTGATCAACCGCAGGAACACGGTGGTGATGATGTTGATGTTGTCGGCGATCTGCCCGGCGACCTTCGGGTCCGGGTAGTTGATGTTGCACATATAGCCGACGATGACGCCGAGGATCATGCCGATCAGCACGTACATGGTGATCGGTGGTCGTTTCTTGGTTTCCGCCGCGGCCGCCATTGTCTCGCTCCCTCATGCTCAAGGTCAGCAATGCAGTGCCCGGCGGCGCGCCTATCGGCGTAGCCGGCCGATCACAACCAGAAGGTTCAACTTGCAGTATCCGATGTCAATGACGCGCATATTGGCGCCTTGCCGGGCCAGCATATCGAAAAAGCCCGATCGTGCCGCCATTCAGAGCCAGCCATTGCGCTTGAAGCGCCAGTAGAGCGTGATGCAGGCGGTGACGATGAAGGCCAGCACGGCATAGTAGCCGTAATGCATCTCCAGCTCTGGCATGTTCTTGAAGTTCATGCCGTAGATGCCGGCGACCGCCGTCGGCACCGCGAGAATGGCCGCCCAGGAGGCGAGCCGCTTGGTGATGGAATTCTCCTGGCTCTGACCGACGAGCAGGCTTGCCTCGAAGGCGAAGGCGAGCACCTCGCGCAGGCTGTCGATCTTCTCCTGCACGGTGCGGACATGGTCGGTCACGTCGCGGAACATCGGCGCGAGTGTCGGGCGGACCTGCGGCACGCTGCCATTGGTCAGGCGCTGGCAGACTTCGACCAGCGGGCCGGCGGCATTGCGCAGTCGCAAGAGATCGCGCCTGAGCATGTAGAGCCGCTCGATGTCGGCCCGCGTCATCGGCTTGGCGAGGACCTTGTCCTCGATCTCCTCGACCTCGTCATGGATCGCCTCGAGCACCGGCATGTAATTGTCGACGATGAAATCGAGGATGGCATAGAGGATGAAGTCCTCGCCCTTGGCCAGCGAGGTCGGGCAGGTCTCCCAATGCTGCCGAACAGACGTGTATGAGGTCGAGGCGCCGTGCCGGACGCTAACGATATAGCCGCGGCCAATGAAGATGTGCGTCTCGCCGAAGGCGATGCGCTTCTCGACCATCTGGGCGGTGCGGGCGACGACGAAGAGCGCATCGCCGTATTGCTCGAGCTTCGGCCGCTGATGGGCGTTGGTCGCGTCCTCGACGGCGAGCGGATGCAGGTTGAACTGCTGCTGCACGCATTTGAGCAGCGCCGCCTCCGGCTCGAAAAGTCCGATCCAGACGACATGGCCGTCCTTGCGCGCCCATTCCCCAGCTTCCTCGACGGGAATGTCGGCGACACGCACGCCATGGGCATAGACGCTCGAGGCGATGACGCCGGACTCATGGCGTTGCCCCTGATCGACAGGCGGATCGGAGGGCGCCTCCGCTGCAGCCGAAGCCGCGAACCTGATTTGCGTCACTGACATGCGATCACCCCACCGATCGCCGGCTCATGATCGGCAGGCTAGACCCAATCCGAGGGAGATGGGAACCATTTTTGCAGCAAGCGCAAGCGCCTTCGACCAGCCGAAGCGTGCGCTCGCGAAGGTAAGCCGCTAGCCCTTGTAGACGACGGGCGCGCGCGACGGCGCCCCCTCGCCCTTGCCGCTGAAGACGCCGATCAGCGGCAGGCTGCAGACGGGGCCGAGCTCGCTCTCCATCCCCATGATGGCACGCTCGGCCCGGACCGCCTCGCGCGACGGCATCTCGACGACCAGGGCCTCCAGCGCATAGCGATAGCTTTTCGACCGGAAGCGAGCGCGCTCGCAGACCCAGAGCATCAGCCCCTCGTTCTCGGCGACGCGGTCATAGGCCGGGTCGCGCTGCTCGGGCGGCAGCTGTTGCGAGGCGTCGAGGGTGCGCAGGCGCGCGCGATCGGCATTGATGACCCGCAGGGCATTGGCGCGGAACTGCGCGAGCAGGAGCCGGTCGCCATTGGCATCCTCGCTCAGCCGATTGTAGCGCGAAGCCTGCGAGGCGAAGGAGCCTGAGACCAGGGCACGCTGATAGGCAGTGACATCGTTCGACTGGGCCTCGACCGGCAGGATGCGGGCATGGGCGAGCTTGGAAACCTCGCGCTCGAAATGGCTCTTCTCATGCGCGGGCAGGACGAGCCGCCAGGCGCGGGTCCGCAACTGCTCCTCGTCGTCGGTCAGGTGGAACCAGGAGGACGCCTCACCACGAAAGCGCGCGCTCCAGTCGCCGATCGCCGGCGCGAGCTGGTCGGCGAAGATGTTGGGGCGGGGCCGGCCGAGATCGCCGGTGGTCGAGCAGCCGGCGAGCAGAAGGCAGGACAATGCCGCAGGTGCGACGACTGCCCTCACCCCGGACGCCTGCGCCGGCTCTCGCGTTCGCCACGGCCGGCGGGACGCGGCCGCCGCGGCGGCTTGCTCGCGGCCGGCTCATGCTGGCGCTCGTAGCGCACGCCGGTGAAGAACAGGATCTGGCCGAACGGACCCGCCGCTGCGGTCCCCTGGCCGGCTGAGCGCCTGCGCGGCGCGAAAGGAATGACGTCTGCCATGATGCGCCTCCCTTGCTGGCGCCTGCGCCCAATTCGCTGACAACGCGGAAGCCCGAATGGCTGCATGCACACATGGCGCCAGCCATCCTCAAGATCATCAAGCGCCATCATGGTTAACGCCGTGCTAACGCATCGGGGATAAGTTTCGCAAAAGTGCAGTTCGCCGACGAGAATCGCCCATGCCGTCCCGCATCGCCACAGACCTTGCCGAACTCGCCAGGCTGGCCAGCGATGGCGGGCTCGACCTGCGGCAGGTCGCATTGCGGGTGAAGACCGATCTGCTCCTGGCGACGCCACGCCCCTCGCCCGAGGACATGGAGGCCTTCCGCGCCATGGCCGAGGCCCTGATCCCGGTGGTCGACGACGCCACGGCGACGATCCTCGCCCGCAAGCTCGCAAGCTGGCCGCATGCGCCGCACGACGTGCTCACTGCCTTGCGCGCCCGCGGCGGCGAGGTACTGGCCGCGCTGATCGGCAACGGCATGCCGCTCACCGCGGCCGAGATCGAGGAGATCGCGGCCGACGGCGGCGACGAGGCCAGGACCGCCCTTGCCGGCCGACACGACCTCACCAGCAGTGCCAGCATCACGCTTGCGGGCTGCGACAGCGCCGAGATCGATGCGGCGCTGGTCGCGAACGATGCGATAATGCTGCCGCATGCCGCACTCGACCTGCTGCTGCCGCGCGCCGTCGGCACGCCGGCCCTCGGCGTAAGCCTGTTGGCACGGGCCGACCTGCCGGTATCGGAGCTGACGCCGCTCTTCCTGCAGGCGAGCCTGGAAAAGCGTCTCGCCATGATCGACGCCGCCACGGCCCGTGAGGCACTGGCACCCTCGCCACGCCCGGCAACACTTGCCGGCGACCGGCTCTCCGGCTTGATTTCGACGGCACTGTCCGACCGCAATGGCGCCTTCGCCGCACTGGCGGATGCCTTCGGCGGTGATGCTCGTTTCGCGACCGCCATGGCGAATGATTCATCGCGCCAACTCGCCGCGCTGGCACTGATCGGCTGCGGAGCGAGCCCGGAGGATGCGACGCGCTTCCTGATCGGGCTCGGCGATGACGCGGCCCGCTCGGTCGAGCGCATCTTCGCCCTGGTCGAGTTGATGCGGGCGCTGCAGCCGGCGGTGGCACGGCGGCTGGCCCAGCAGATCGGCGGGATCGCGCCACGCAGCACACGGCCGGGCGCCCTGCAGCCCACCATGGATCCGAGCGGGACCCCGGCACGTCCCGGCGCCGAGCGGGCGCCATCTCGCAGCATCGTTCAGGAAGTCAGGCGCAGGCTCGGCGGCAACGCCGACTGAACGCTAACTTTCGACGATATCCAGGCGCGGATCGCCAACGCGGTTCTCGATCTCGACCAGCCAGAGATCGCTGTCGAATCGCACTTCGCGCGCGACCCGATCCTCGATCGCGAGCGGATCGGCGTCGAGGATGAGCTGGAAACGCCGTTCGCCGTCATCGTCAGCCAGCGCCTGCGGAGCTGGGCCGTAGAGCGCCGCGGTGCCGTCGAGGCGGTCGAGCTTGACGAAGATGGCGCCGGCCTCGCGCGCGCCGCGCCGGCGCAGCACCGCGACGAGCCCATTAAACGCGGCCTGGCGCAAATAGGCCGAAACCCAGAAATCACTGGTCAGGCGCGGCAAGGCCGGCGCTCGCAGCTCAGCGCCGTTGACCCTTGATGTCTGCCGGCGGGCGGATGTCGGCGCCGTTGATCAGGTCCGCGATCGGATCGCGCGCCGCCTGCTGGGCAGCAGGGGCCGGGCGCGCCGGGGCTGGCGCCGCCTGGGCCTGGCGCGTCTGGGCGGGCGCGACCGGTGCCGGCGGGCGCGGCGCCGTATCACGAGCGGCCGGCGCGAGGGTCCCAGGCCGGGCCGGCGGCATCACCGCCTGCGGGGCGGCTGCCGCATTCGTAGGCTCCGCGATGACCGGCGTCTCGACGCGGCGCTGCTCGGCCGGGCGCGCCGCCGATTGCGAGGGCGGCGACAGCATCGGAGCGGGATGGCGGCCCTTCTGGAACAGCACCGCGTTCAGGACGATCAGCACCGACGCCGCCGCGAACAGCAGCACGACAAGGCCGCGGCCTGGGCGCTTCGTGAACCAGCGGAGCAACCGCGCCGGCAGCGACGGCGCAGCGCGTCGGCCGGCGGGACGGCGGACGGGCATCGACAGCGTCGCATCGGAGCGGGCACGGGCGGCAAGCGTGGCTGACATGGGTCTTGAACTCTCAGGGTCAGGCGGTCAGGCGAACGGGTTGCTTGGTCTCGAGGCCGCGGCGCGGCGCGCGAGCGAAAGTTGCGATACGGGCCGGCTCGTTCGTGGCAGCAACACCGCCGATCGGCAGGCGGACGCCGACGCGGGTGCCGCTGCCCGGCGCGCTCTCGATGGTCAGCGTGCCGCCATGCAGGCCGACCAAGCCGCGCACCACCGACAGGCCGAGGCCGGTGCCGTCATGGGCGCGGTCATAAGAAGACTTGGCCTGGAAGAAGGGATCACCCAATCGCGGCAGATCGGCGGCGGCGATGCCGATGCCGGTGTCGGAGACCGAGAGGTCGATCATCCCGCCATCGCGCACCAGAGCGAGCGTGACGCGCCCGCCGGCCGGCGTGAACTTGATCGCGTTCGAGAGCAGGTTGAGCATCACCTGCTTCAGGGCGCGCCGATCGCCGAGCAGCTGCGGCAGCTCGGGGCCGACGATGCGTTCGAGCGTGACCGTGCCGCTGCTGGCCTTGAGTGCGACCACATTGCAGCAATCCTCGGCGAGCTCGGCCATGTCGAGCGCATCCTGCTCGATCGTCATCGCCCCGCTCTCGATCTTCGAGACGTCGAGCAACGTGTTGACCACGTCGAGCAGGTGCTGGCCGGAATCATGGATGATCCTGGCGTATTCCTGGCGCTGCGCCGGGCTGAAGGAGACGCCGAGATCGCCGCCCAGCATCTCCGAGAAGCCGATGATGGCGTTGAGCGGGGTGCGCAGCTCATGACTGACCGTCGCCAGGAACTGGCCCTTGACATCGCTCGCCTTGACCGCCTCGGCGTGGTTGCGCTCGCGCTCCTCATCGATCGCATGCCGGTCGGTGACGTCGCGGCTGACGCAGACGACGGCAGCGGCACCCTGCGGACCGGACTGCTCGATGCGCCGGGCGCTGAGATCGAGCCAGCGGACCACCGGGCTCGCATTGCCGCGCCCATCGGCTCCCGCCGGGACGAAGAGGACGCGGAAGCAGGCGCTGGCCCTGCCGCTGCCATGGGCGGCGTCGCTCAGCGCCTTCAGGAAGAGTGGCCGGTCGGCGATGTGGACGCGCTCGAACAGGCCGCGGCCGAAGAGTCCCGCCGGCTCGGCCCCGGTCAGGTTGCGGGCGGCCTCGTTGGCGAAGACGACGGCGCCGGCCGCATCATGCCAGGTGACGAGATCCCCGACATGCTCGAGCATCATTTGCGCCCGGGCGTCGGAAGCGCGGTGCTCACGCAATTCGTCGTCGCGGCGATAGAGGAAGCCGACCGTGATCAGGGCCGCATGCAGGATCGCGACGGCGGCGAAGACCGGCATCGCCTGCCAGGTCCAAGGCGCCGGCTGTGCGATCATGCCGGCTCCCTGCAGCGCGACGACGGCGCCCAGACCGATCACCGCGAGCGCGCTGGCACGCGCGACATAAGGACGGGAGCCGAAGAACATCGCCTCGGCCGGGACCGCGGCGAGCCAGAGCAGCAGCGGGGAAGCAGCCCCGCCGGTCAGGCAGGCGAGCGTGGTGATCAGCAGGGTCAGCGCGGCGCCGGACAGGCAATGCGCGAGATCGAGCCGCCCGGTGCGCGAGAGCAGGAACACGGCCAGCAGCGGCAGCGCCATGGCGACGAGCACGAGCAGTTCGAGCGCGCCGATACGGCCGCGCCAGGCGATATAGGCCGGCATCAGGCTGAGCGCCGCGACCGAGGCGGCGAGCCTGCTCAGCATGAAGCGCTCATGACGCATGCGCTCGAGCGAATCGGCCAGCGCCGATGGATGAACCATCGCCGCGACCTGCGCCCTCACCGCCGTCATCAAACTGGAAAACCGCAAACGCGCACCTCTGCCGGCCGTCGGCGCTTTCGCCCCGCCTTGTTGACCCGATCCTCGCGGCTGCCGTTTAAGCGGGGCTTAAAGCGGCAGAGCCGGAAACCTGGCGCTTCTGCGGCAAAGGCAGAAATAGCTTTTGTTTTTCAACAAATTGCACAGGCCGCCATACACTTTCCGAGGCTAAGCTGTTGTTCGCGGCAAGGTGAATGGAAGCTGAAGACGGTAGCCTGCCTTTGATTCAAATCGATGCTGTCGATGACACCTGATCTTTCGACCCACGCGCTATGGTTCGCTCATCCGCGGGCTGGGGAGCCTGGAACCGGACGGGGACCGAGATGGCCTATCTTCTGCGCAGCCTGGCGATCGTCGGCGCGATCGCGCTGTACTCGCCCGTGCACGGCACGAAGAGCGAGCCCGATGCGCTCGTGGTCGATGCCAAGGCCGCGATCGCCATCCTCGCCAAGATCGATCCCAAGGCGGCGCTGCAAGGCGCGGCCAGCATCCGCGAAGCTGCTGAGGTTCTGGCCGGGCTGGAGCCGGAGACCCGTGCCCGGGTGCTTGCCCTGGCGGCGAATGCCGCGACCCGCAGCAACGAGACACCACCGCGACACCGCTGAGGCTTGACCTCGCCACACGACAGGCCGAAGAGCTTCGCCGTCCCCGCCCCTTGTTCCGGCGGGATGAACCGGAGGCCGTTAGCGGAATTCATGAGCGAGAGTCTCGACGAGATCGTCGCCAATTTCGAGCTGCTCGACGAGTGGGACGATCGCTACCGCTATCTGATCGAGCTGGGGCGGACGCTCGCGCCGCTGCCCGAAGAGGCGCATAGCGACGCCAACAAGGTGCGCGGCTGCGCCAGCCAGGTCTGGCTTGAGACCAAGAGCGAGGGCGGCCCAGGCGAGGCGACGCGCCTCAGCTTCCGCGGCGACAGCGACGCCCATATCGTGCGCGGGCTGGTCGCGCTCGCCATCGCCATCCATTCCGGCCATACCGCGCAGGAGATCCTGGCGACCGACGCCTTCGCGATCTACGAGCGCCTCGGCCTCGCCGCCCATCTGACGCCGCAGCGTTCCAACGGCGTGCGCGCCATGATGGAGCGGATCAAGAGCGACGCCCGCGCGGCGCTCGCCTAAAGCAATTCCGCCATTCTTCGAATCGCGGAATTTCTCTAAGCTTTTGTGTTACCGTATTTTCTTCACGCGAACCGGTGTCCACTTCCCTCGAAAATGCTCTAGTCGCGAGGTTCCGGTGGAGCCGGGATCGTCGGGCGCGCACCCTGCGCGCGCCAGGCATGGCTCGCCGTTCGTTCCGGTTTCCCGCCGAGCCCGTAATGCTCGACCAGCGCCGCTAGCGCCAGCCGCAGCACGACCTTGGCCGAGCGCACCGGCCATTTGCGCTCGCGCTCGACCTGGTCGAGCCCTTTGAGGAAGCCGCAGACATCGATCGCCAGGCCCGACAATTCGGGGCCGAGACGCTTGCAGGCAAGCCGCACGCGCTGGCGCGCCGCCAGGCTGGAATCGGAAGCCTCCGCCAGCCCGCGCGCCGGCGCATGGGTGCCGGCGGCAAGCCCTGCATCCCAATTGACTGTCACCCGCGGCAGCATCTGCGCCAGGGTCAGATCGGCGCGGAAGCGCTCACCGGCAGCGAATTCGCCGGCCGATATCTGCGGCTGCCCGTCCTTGCCGGGACGGCGATGGAGCCAGAGCAGCGGGCTCTCGCGTTCATCCAGCACGACCTGCTGCGCCTCGCCGTCGACCATCACCGTCGTCGTCACGGGGGATTTGTCGGGTTCGGTGCCAACAAGGCGCAACCGGCGCTTGCCCGCTTCCGTAATCCAGCAGGCAAAACCGGCCGCGACGAGAGTCTCCACCTCGGCAGCCTCGACATAGCCGGCCCCGAGCGTCGCTCCGCCGGCACCACGGCGGTAGAGCGCGATCCGGCCGCAGCCGAGCGGAGAATCGACGCCGTAGGCGCCCGGTTCGCTCAGATGCCGCAGCAGGCGGGACGGCGATTGGTTGCGATCGTCACCGGCATTCATCGCGCCGCCTCCGGCCCGAACCCCAGTTGCAGGCCGACAGCGAGATGCGCCAACCCGGTCTCGAGCGCGGTGACGGCCAGGTCGAAGACCGGCTGGTCGCGCCGGTCCTCGATCAGGACGCAGGCATGACGCACAGTGGTACGGTCGCGCTCGAAACAGGCCCCGACCTCGGTCAGGGTCAGGCCGAAGCCGACATGCGTCAGATACATCGCAAGCTGACGGGCGAAGGCGATCCTGTGGGGCCCGCGCCCGGCCCGCAGAGCGCCACCGGGCAGGCCCATCGCGCCGCAGACAGCCGCTTCGACCAACCGCGCCGATGCCGCACAGCTGGCAGGATCCTGCCGCTTGGCAACCAGACTGTTCATGATATGTTCCATTGCGGGCATCGCCTCCCCAAATTCAACCGCGACGCTTACAGGTATATATTCCTATATCTTCTGCGACAAGCACGCGATGAGCCGTCGCGACAGGCTCCTGACAATTCCGGGTTTGCGACGATTGGCCTCGAGTGACAGCGAATAAAAGAAGCACGGGGAACCCCCTCTCCTGGAAGGAGAGGGGTGGGGGTGAGGTGTTCGGAGCGGCAACGTTGGCCTGAACCCGACCGCGCGGTTGGCGCTCGCGGAACTGGTCAGGCCGCCCACACCTCACCCTGCCCTCTCCTTCCAGGAGAGGGTTCCCCGCGCATGACAGATTTCTGATCGCTTATCGGAGCACGTTCAGCGGATCGTTCGAGCCGGCCGAGCAACCGTGCCGCCAAGTGCCGACGCGGAAGAGGCGAGCCAACAAAAAAGCCGCCGGCTCAGCCGGCGGCTCCACTGCATGAACGATGATGCAGCTTGGTTTGCGGTGGATCAGCGGCGCTTGCGGCGCTGCTGGCCGAGACCCATCTTCTTGGCAAGCTGCGAGCGCGCTTCGGCATAGTTCGGCGCGACCATCGGATAATCGGGCGGCAGGCCCCACTTCTCGCGATACTGCTCGGGCGACATGTTGTACTGCGTACGCAGATGGCGCTTGAGCGACTTGAACTTCTTTCCATCCTCCAGGCAGATCAGATAATCGGCCGTGATCGACTTCTTCACCGCGACGGCAGGCTTGGGCGCCTCGACCGGCACAACCGGTGCAGCGCCGCCGACAACGCGATTAAGAGCGGCGTGAACATCGCTGATCAGCGCCGGCAGCTCGGAGGCGGGGACAGAATTGTTCGACACGTAGGCGGAAACGATATCTGCCGTCAGCTCGATGAAATCGGAACCGTCTTGGTCAGCCATGATGGCGTTGCTCCATTGTTATATTGACCGGTCATAGCGGTGACTGCTTCCGGCTCTGTTTCCAGGCGCAAGCGCCCTCCCTGACCTCCGCCGACGAACGGTCGAATTTCCGCCGGAATAGAATCATGCAAAACGGACCAGCCGGCATTCGTCTAAGCCATGCGGTTCAATATCGCAAGTGGCCTGACAAGGATTCGAATACATTCACGGAGACATATTATTGCTTATTTTGTGAGAGCAGATCGTAACCGGAGCGCTTTGCGCTGCAGCAATTGCGCCAAAAGGTTGTGAAACGGCCCCCGAATTCCCCGGACAGGTCTCACCCTTAAAATAAGGGTTGGGAGTAATGTCGTGTCTATGACTGGTTCTTATCCGAAGGTTGAGGTCCTGACCGGGCCTGAGCGGCGTCGCCGGTGGTCGGTTGCGG
>JAAEQB010000051.1 GCA_024231975.1 Allobosea sp. | reverse complement strand
GTAGAACAGCGCATCCTGCGCCATCTGCCGCTCGCCCATCATCGCGCCGCCCTCCATCCCGAGAACGACTGAATCAGGACTTCACGCACCCAGCAACGCCGACTTTTTCAACGACATCGGTCGGGAGCAGACATTCGGCTTTGGAGTTGTCCTTGCCAAGGACGTGCTCGATACTGTGCTTGGCGACTGGGGCTTGCGACCAACGAACCACCCGTCCCCATTCGGGTCGGTAAGTTGCGCGGTTCAATCCAAGCCAAGCCCCCAGGTTGGTGGGATTTCCTAGTTGGCATTGCCAGCTCTTTTGTAGCTGTCGTGCTTTATAGGGGCTTGGGCTGGTCCATGATCGCAGTAGCCTTGGTCGCTGGCGCCATAACAGCGGCGGGCGGTTATCTCGCTCGGGTTGTTCTGCGCCGAAAAAGCTCCAGCGCCTGAAATCCAAACGCGCACGAGATCGAGGTCAGATGATCTGAGTATTTGCGGTGGGATTGATTTCCGTTTCCGACCCATTGCGGACGCTTGGCGTTTGAGTAGGCTGAACCAATGGATTTTGCTGACTATCTTGAGCAGATTCGCGTCGCTGTTGCCGATTTCTGTGGAGAGCGTCATGTCACGCCGGAGACCTCAATCAACGGCGGTTTTCGGTCACTAGGCATAGACGGCGACGATGCCGTGGACCTGCTCAATCATCTGAGCGAAGAGTTTGGAACGAGCTTCGAGCGGTTTCCTTACGCTCGCTACTTCGGGCCGGAGAGTTTGTCGCTATCGTTCCTCATTGGGCAGTTGCGGGCGCGGCACAAGGGAGATCATGAGCCCTTAGGGAGCCTCACGATTGGCGATCTGGCGCGCTTCATGTGGGAACAGAGGCTAGTATCCGACAACTCATCCGACGTCCGCTAGCGACCCGACCGAGACATTCGTCCCGTCGAGCAGCTTGATACCCGTGGCCCAATGGTGAGGCCCTCCCGTCAGCGGGAGAGCCCGTCCTAAGCAATCCTCAGGCGGCATGCTTCAGCGCACCGGCCTGCTTCGACCACTGCGCATACCAGCTGTCGAACAGCTTGAGCTGCGCCTCGACATAGCCGCGCTGGCTCTCGCCGAGCACGTCGGTCGGATTGAAGTGCAGCGTGTACTCGGCGTCCCCCTTCAGCACCATCATGTGCTTGAAATAGAGGACGAGCTCCGGCCCTTCGTCGAAGGATGACAGCACGGCGAGCGCCGCCTCCAGTTCGAGCGCCAGCCGGCGCGCCTCGACATCGCCCTTCGCCGCCGCCTGGCTCAAGCTGACCATGTGCAGCACCTCCTTCGGCAGCACGCAGCCGATGCCGGTGATCGCGCCGGTCGCGCCGCAATTGACGAAGCCATGGAAGACGCAGGTGTCGACGCCGATCATCAGCGAGACGTCATCGTCGCGGCTGGTGATGTTTTCCGCGGCATAGCGCATGTCGGCGGCGCCGCCGAACTCCTTGAAGCCGACCAGGTTGGGATGCTCGCCCCGCAGCGCGAAGAACAGGTCGGCACGGGTGGCGAAGCCGTAATAGGGACTGTTGTAGATCACCGCCGGCAGGTCGGGCGCGGCCGCGAGGATCGCCTTGAAATGGTGGCGCTGCGCCTCGACCACCGAACCGCGCGACAGCACGCGCGGGATCACCATCAGGCCCTTGGCACCGACCTTCTGGGCATGGGCGGCATGGGCGACGGCAGAAGCCGTGTTGACCGCGCCGGTGCCGACGATCACCGGCACGCCGGCCTTCACCAGGGCCTCGACGCCCTGCATGCGCTGCGCATCGGTCAGCAGCGGCCAGTCGCCCATCGAGCCGCAATAGACCACGGCCGACATGCCGGCGGCGATGAGTTCCTTGCCCTTGCGCACCAGCGCCTCGAAGTCGGGGCTGCGGTCGTCCTTGCAGGGGGTCATCAGCGCCGGCATGCAGCCGGAAAAGATCTGGGCCTTCATCACGCGCTCCTCGGGCTGGCGTTTCCACGGGCGGTGTGCCTCGCCGCCTTGGTTGGCAGATATAATACTATTTGTATTTTATTTGTCGACAAGAAAAATCGCGACGCAAGAACTCACCGTTCCGGGACGTCACAGACGGCTCCGGAGTGGCGAAAGGCGAGGTTTGGGAGTGTGCGCTACAGCGCCAGCGTCTGGCGACGGTCGCGGGCTATCAGTTGCTGGATCTGCTGGACGATCTGGTCGGCATGGGCCTTGGCCAGCCGGTCGGCAGCCTCGACGTCGCGAGCAGCGATTGCTGCGATCATCTCCTCATGCTCGGTGACATAGCGCTGCGGCAGGCGATCCTCGAAGGAGGAGTAATAAAGCCGCAGGATACGCCGGCCCTCGTCGAGCAGGCGGCAGAACAGCCCGGTGTAGTAGGGATTGCGCCCGGCTTCCGCGATCGCCGCATGGAAATCGCGGTTTGTCGCGATCATGGCGAGCGCGTCCTGCGCTGCGACGGCCGCGGCGAAAGCAGCCTGCCGGGCGCGGATGACGTCGAGATCTGCAGGCACATGGAACTCGGCCGCCAGCCTCGTGGTGACGCGATACATCAGCGTGATCGCATCGAAGAAGGTGTGCAGGTTGAGGAAGTCGATGTTCGACACCACCGTCGAGCGGTTGGGCAGCGTCGTCACCAGCCCCTCGCTCGCCAGGCGGACCAGCGCCTCGCGGATCGGCGTGCGCGACATCGACAGCCGTTCGGCCAGCTGGATCTCGTCGATCGGGCTGCCCGGCGGCAGCACGAGGTCGATGATGTCGTCGCGCAGGATGTCGTAGACGAGCTTGACGCCCTCGCCCCGCTTGCGCTCGGCTGGCGCGGCCATGGTCTTTTCGGTCATGTGCAGTCCCTTGTCGACATGACGAATACAGTCCCGGCGGGACCGCAGCAAACGCTGCAGTATCGTCATTTCATCGATCGTGCACGATCGGTCATTGACGATCGATGATCTCTGCTCGATAGTAGGTGCCAGGGAGAAGGCAAACGATGATCCGCAAGCCCGTTCTGGCGCGCGTCGCGCTGGTCGATCAGGTGACGGCGCTGCTGATGGAGCGCATCCTCGACCGCGACTATGCGCCGGGCGAGAAGCTCAACATCGATGCGCTGTCACGTGAGTTCGAGGTCAGTTCCTCGCCGATCCGCGAGGCGCTGACGCGCCTGTCCGGGCTCGGCCTCGTCGCGGCGGCGTCCTTCACCGGTTTCTCCGTCGCTCCCGAGCCATCGCGCGACTGGTTCGAGCAACTCCGCGACTTCCGCATCCTGAATGAGGGCTGGGCGGCGAGGCAGCTCGCCCGCAGCCAGGATCCCGATGCCATCGCCCGCATGCGCGAGAGCATCGCGGCGATGGAGACGGCCTCGCCACAGGGACAGACATCGGACTATGTCGGCGCCAGCCAGGCCGACGAGGCCTTCCACGAGGCGATCATCGCGGCCAGCGGCAACGAGATCCTGGCTCAGGCCGTGCGCAGCCTGCATCCGCATCTGCACCATGCCCGCCTGTTCAGCCGCATCCCGCACGATATCGGCCCGATGCTGGACGAGCACCGCGCCATCCTCGACGCGATCGAGCGGGGCGACGAGGACGGGGCGCAGGCCGCCGTCGCCGCCCATCTGACGACCTCATGGCGTCGTTACGGCAGCTGGCATGCCGACCAGCCGAACGCACGCTGAAACACCCCGACAAGGACACCCGGAATGGCCAAGATCGTATCCGTCGACGTGCTGCAGGCTGACCTCAAGCCCAAGGTCAGGCGCACCGACGCCGTGCAGAGCTTCGAGCTGCAGGAGACGCCGCTGGTGCGCATCACCGATGCCGACGGCGTCACCGGCACCGGCTACAGCTATACCATCGGCACTGGCGGTTCCTCGGTCTGCAAGCTGATCGACGACCATCTCGCTCCCGTCCTGATCGGCCGCGATGCCGAGGAGATCGAAGGGCTCTGGCGCACGCTGTTCTACCGCGTCCACGCCACCACGGTCGGCGCCATCACCTCGATCGCACTGGCGGCGATCGACACCGCGCTCTGGGACCTGCGCGCCCGCAAGGCCAGCCTGCCGCTGCACCGGCTCGCCGGCGGCGCCAAGAACGGCATCGACCTCTATTACACCGAGGGCGGCTGGCTCCACATGGACGAGGCCGAGCTCGTCGACGAAGCCGTCAAGGCCAAGGAGCGCGGCTTCGGCGGCACCAAAGTCAAGGTCGGACGCCCGCATGTCGCCGAGGACGTGAAGCGCCTCTCGGCCGTGCGCGACAAGGTCGGCTTCGGCTGGGAGATCATGACCGACGCCAATCAGGGCCTCTCGCTCGACGAGGCGATCCGGCGTGCCCGCCACTACGAGAAGCTCGACGTCGCCTGGTTCGAGGAGCCGATCCATGCCGACGATGTCGGCGCCCATCGCCGCCTGTCGCAGTCGACGACGGTGCCGATCGCGGTCGGCGAGTCCATGTATTCGCTCTCGCAGTTCAAGGACTATCTCGAGGCCGGCGCCTGCTCGATCGTCCAGGTCGATGTCGGCCGCATCGGCGGCATCACGCCCTGGCTCAAGGTCGCGCACATGGCCGAGGCCTTCAACGTGCCGGTCTGCCCGCACTTCCTGATGGAGATCCATCTCGGCCTGTGCTGCGCCGTGCCCAACAGCCGCTGGCTCGAATACATCCCGCAGCTCGACCTCGTCACCTCCTCGCCGATCCGCATCGAGAACGGCAAGGCGATCCCGTCCGACCAGCCCGGCCTCGGCATCGACTGGGACTGGCAGGCGCTGGAGCGGACGATCGTCCACCGCAAGAGCCATGGCGCGGCCCCCGCGCTCAAGGCGGGAGCCTGAGATGGCTAAGCTCGCAGGACAGGTCGTCGTCATCACCGCCGCCGGCCAGGGCATCGGCCGCGCCACCGCCGAAGCCTTCGACCGCGCCGGCGCCATCGTCTGGGCGACGGATATCAACGAAGGCGCGCTGGCCGCGATCGAGGCCGGGCCGAACCTGCAGCGCCGCAGGCTCGACGTGCTCGATGCTGCCGCCGTCGCCGCCTTCTTCTTCGGGATTGGCCGCGTCGACGTACTCTTCAACTGCGCCGGCATCGTCCAGAGCGGCACGGTGCTGGAAGCGAGCGAGGCCGATCTCGACTTCGCCTACGACCTCAACGTCAAGGCGATGGTGCGCACGATCAAGGCGGCGTTGCCGGGCATGCTCGAACGCAAGTCCGGCTGCATCGTCAACATGGCCTCCGTCGCCTCGAGCGTGAAGGGCGTGCCGAACCGCTTCGCCTATGGCGTGACCAAGGCCGCTGTCCTCGGCCTGACCAAGTCGATCGCGGCGGACTATGTCGCGCAGGGCATCCGCTGCAACGCGATCTGCCCCGGCACGGTCGAGAGCCCGTCGCTGCAGCAGCGGCTGAGCGCGCAGGGCGACTATGAGGCGACCCGCGCCGCCTTCGTCGCCCGCCAGCCGATCGGGCGGATCGGCACGCCGCAGGAGATCGCCGATCTCGTCGTCTACCTGGCGGGCGCGACCTACACCACCGGCCAGGCCCACATCATCGACGGCGGCTGGACGATCTGAAGGCCCGATTGCCTGAAAGGCGCAGGGCGACAGGAGGACATCGCATGAGCCAGCCTTACGCGCACGGCGCGGCCCGCTATCGCGCCGGCGAACTCGCAGCTTTGGCGCGCGCTCTGCTGGAGCGCGCCGGCCTGCCGCAGGACAAGGCCAATGATGTCGCCGAGGTCCTGGTCGAGGGCGACCTGCTCGGCAAGTCGACGCATGGCCTCGCCTTGCTGCCGCTCTATCTGCGCGAGCTCGAGACCGGCGGCATGACCGCCGCCGGCGAGCCCGATATCCTCAACGACATCGGTGCTTGCCAGACCTGGGACGGGCGCAAGCTGCCTGGTCCCTGGCTGGCACGCTGCGCCACCGCCGAGGCGATCGCCCGGGCCAAGCGATTCGGCCTCGGCGCCATCGCAATCCAGCGCAGCCATCACACCGCCTGCCTCGGCGCCTATCTCCAGCCGGCGATCGACGCCGGCTGCCTGATGCTGCTGACGCTGACCGATCCCGGCCATAGCAGCGTCGCCCCCTTCGGTGGCGTCACGCCGGTGCTGACCTCGAACCCGATCGCCTCCGGCGCGCCCGCGCCGGATGCACCGATCCTGATCGACATGTCGACGGCGCTGATGACCAATGGCGGCGTCGCCGCCTTCCGCCAGCGCGGCGAAAACCTGCCGCATCCTTTCCTGATGGACGCGCAGGGCCGACCCTCGACCGATCCCAATGTCATCGCCGCCGATCCGCCCGGCTCGATCCTGCCGCTCGGCGGGCTGGAAGCCGGCCATAAGGGCTTCTCGATCGGGCTCATCGTCGAGCTCCTCACCGGCTGCCTCGCCGGGCGCGGCCGGGCCGAAGGCGGCGACGGCTGGAGCGCGGCGGTCTTCATTCTGGTGATGGACCCTGCCGCCTTCGGCGGCACCGAGAATTTCGACCGCCAGGTCGCCGTCCTGGCCAAACGCTGCCATGCGGCGCAGCCCCGTCCGGGCTTCGACCATATCGATTTGCCAGGCGCCCATGGGCTCGCCCGGCGCGGGCGCCAATTGCGCGACGGCGTCCAGCTCTCCGCTGGCATCGTCGCCGGCCTCACCGAGAGCGCTGCGCGCTTCGACCTTCCAATGCCGGCCGCCATCGCCTGAGCGCGAGGCCGCCGGCCGTCATCCCCAAGAACCTTCTTCCCCAAGAACAACGAAGCTTCGAGGAAACCCCCAATGTCCCAGGCGATCGCGACCGGAACGTCACCGGTCGAACAGACGAACATCCGGCGCGCCGTCGCGGCGGCGACGATCGGCACCGTCATCGAATGGTTCGACTACGCGCTCTATGGCGCAGCCGCCGGCCTGATCATCAACAAGCTGTTCTTCCCGCAGTTCTCGGAATCGGCCGGCGTGCTCGCCGCCTTCGCGACCTTCGCTGTCGGCTTCTTCAGCCGGCCGCTCGGCGGCATCGTGATCTCGCATATCGGCGACCGCTTCGGCCGCAAGCCGGCCCTGATCTTCACCATCGCCCTGATGGGCGCCTCGACCGTGGCGATGGGCCTGCTGCCGACCTATGCCCAGATCGGCATCTGGGCGCCGGTGCTGCTTGTCGTCCTGCGGCTCCTGCAGGGCTTCGGCGCCGGCGCCGAATATGCCGGCGCGGTCACGCTCGTCGCCGAATACGTGCCGCCGGAGCGCAAGGCCTACTACACCGCCTATCTCCAGGCGGCGACGGTGGTCGGCATCATGCTGGCGACGCTGAGCTTCCTGCTGGTCTCGCTGCTGTCGGAGGAGACCCTGTTCGGCTGGGCCTGGCGCGTGCCGTTCCTGGCTTCCGGGTTGCTCTTCTTCGTCGCGCTCTACATCCGCAAGCATCTCGACGAGACGCCGGAATATGTCGCGGCGATGGAGAAGGCGGCCGAGAAGCGCCATGAGGCGCAGGTTCCGCTGCGCGAGCTCATCAGCAAGAGCCCGCGCGAACTGCTCTTCGGCTTCCTGTCGGTCACCGGCCACAACGCCAACGCTTATATCCTCAGCGCCTTCAGCCTGAGCTACATGACCAACACGCTCGGCATGACCCGCACCGATGCGCTGACCGCGGTGATGATCGCCACCCTGACCGGCATCATCACGACGCCGATCATCGGCGCGCTCGCCGACCGTGTCGGCCATGCCAGGGTCTACCTGTTCGGGGCGATCTTCGTGTTCTGCTACGCCTTCCCGATGTTCGCGCTGCTGGACACTAAGAACCTCCTCCTCTGCACGATCGCACTCAGCATCGGCTACGGCATCGGCTTCGGTGGCCTCGCCAGCGCGCAGGGCGCCTTCCTCGCCAATCTCTTCCCGACCCGCTACCGCTTCTCGGGCATCGCCATGACCCGCGAGCTCAACAGCGTCGCGATCGCCGGGCCGACGCCCTTCATCGCGGCGGCGCTGGTCACGGCCGGCGGCGGCAAGCCGATCTATGTCGTCGCCTATCTGATGCTGTGCTGCGCCGTGACGGCGATCGCCGTCCTCGCCGTCCGCTCGCGCTCCTATGAGCGCGGCAGCGAGTAGGGCCGCCTCGGCTGAGCTTGCGGCCATAGCCGCAGGCTCAGAGCCAGCCTATCGATCTACTGCCCGATCTGCCGGATCGCGATCTTGTTGAAGGCCGGCTTGCCCTCGCCCTGCTGCTCGATCGCGACCTCGCCATTGCGGACCTCGAAGCGCAGAACCGTAGAGCCGGCGCCACGCCAATCGGCGGTCTCGCCATCATCCTCGTAAAGCTCGCCGGACGCGCCCTCGACCACGCCGCAGACCAGGACCTCACGCTCAGTGCTGATGCCCTTGGCATCGCCGAGCGGGATCAGCGCGCCGGCCCGCACGAACAGCGGCAGCCGGCCGAGCGGCGCCGGAACCGTCACGGTGACGCCGCCGGGATAATGCTCGCCATTGTGCCAGTCGTACCAGCCGCCTTCGTGCTGGGGCAGGTAGACCGCACGCTCGCGCGCGCCCTCCTCCAGCACCGGCGCGACCAGCAGGTCCGGGCCGAGCATGAAGACGTCGTCGACCGCCACGGCAGAGGCATCCCGCGGGAAATCATAGAGCAGCGGCCGCACGGCCGGGATGCCGTCGCGGCTCGCCCGCCACATCTGGGTGTAGAGATAGGGCATCAGCCGGTAGCGCAACGAGATCGCCTCGCGCACCTGCGGCACCATCTCCGGATACATCCAGGGCAGGTTGACGACGCCGTCATCGTTCCAGGAGTTCATCACCATGCGCGGCCAAAGCGCGCAGAACTCGTTGAAGCGGACGAACAGCTCCGGGCCCGGCGTCGGCCCATGAAAGCCGCCGACGTCGTGGCCGATCGAGAACATGCCCGATAGGCTCATATTGAGCCCCTGGGTCAGGTTGTAGCGCAGCGTCTTCCAGGCAGTCTCGTTGTCGCCCGACCAGGTCTGGGCGTAGCGAGAGATGCCGGCGCAGCCGCCGCGCGTGATCGAATACTGGCGCTTGCCCGGCTCGCGCGCAGCTTGGGCCTCATAGGATAGCTTGGTCATCAGGAGTGGCTGCGCCGGGCGCGCCAGCGCCTGCCGGAAGGGACGCCCGTCGCCGTCGCAGACCGCGTCCTCGTCCCAGATCTCGTATTCGTTGTTGTCGTTCCAGACCGTGGTGAAGCCGTGGTCGAGGAGCGCCGTCTCGATACCGGCGCGCCACCAGGCCCGGCCCTTCGGGTTGGTGAAGTCGATATGGAAGCCGAGCCCGTCCCAGAACTGCGCCACCGCCGGCTCGCCGGTCTTGGAATCCTTGACCAGGAAGCCCTGGTCGAGCGCCTCCTGGAGGCGCGGATGG
The DNA here is from genome assembly GCA_024231975.1 of Allobosea sp. Classification (GTDB taxonomy): domain Bacteria; phylum Pseudomonadota; class Alphaproteobacteria; order Rhizobiales; family Beijerinckiaceae; genus Allobosea. The sequence continues at coordinate 132,874 of JAAEQB010000051.1, read as the reverse complement.
TCGTCGAGCAGGCAGGGCTTGAGGTTCGCGACGGTCTGCATGCCGGCCTTGTTCAGCCGCTTCATCGTCGCCAGCGGCTCCGGGAACTTGTCGCGGTTCCAGTTGAAGGCGTAGCGGCGCTGGCCGATCTGGGTGTAGCCCGAGCCGAAATGGAAGCTGTCGCAGGGGATGGCGTGCTTGCGGCACTTGGCGACGAAGTCGCTGATCCTTGCATCGGCATCGGGCGCATCGGCGATCGCCATCGAGGTCACGCCGAAGCCGAAGGACCAGCGCGGCGCAAAGGCCTGCCCGCCGGTCAGCCAGGAGAAACGCTTGACCACATCCGGCACGGTCGGGCCGGCCATCACGTAATAGTCGAGGTCGCCGTCATCGCCTTTCCAGGAGCGGAACAGGCCATGATAGTTGTCGAGCGTGCAGCCGAGATCGACGCTGCCGGTCGAGAGATTGTCGTAGAAGACGCCATGGGCGCCCGCCTTCCCGTCGACGATGAAGAATGGCAGCATCTTGTAGAGCGGGTCGGAGAGCTCGGCGTCGAAACCGCAGGGGTCGACCGCATCGATGGCGAAGCGCCGCCCGGTCCGGTCGAGCGGGCCGGCCTTGTCGCCGAGCCCGTAATGCCGCTCGGCATAGTCGCGCGCCATGAAATGCGACAGCGCCCCGGTGCGCGGCGAGATCAGATAGGCCTGCGTCGTGCGATCCTGCAGGAAGGGCTCAGCCTCGCCATCGCGCCGCCAGGCGATGCCGAAGGGCGCGAGCGTCACCTCAGCGGAAAGGCCGCCGGCCGAGAGCGTGACCTTGCCTTCGCTCTCGCTGACGCTCGCCTGCGGACAGGCGAAACCGGAAAGATCGTCGCGCGGGCGCCCCTCATAGGGCGGCTCCAGCCCGCCGGGCGCGATCGACCAGCCGCGGTCGAGCCGATAGCCGTCCTGCGGCTTCAGAGTGACACGGCCAATATCGCCTTCGAGGATGCGGACAGCGATCGTCGCGCCGAGGCCGACATCGAACAAGGCGGCTTCGCCGTCGCGGCCGAGATAGCGGCCTTGCGTCAGGGCTTTCATGGGATCTCTCTAGTCAGTCGTCAGGACCGGACAGCCCGGCCGTTCTCGTCGAACAGGTGCAGATGCTGCTGCGGGAAGGCGAGCGCGACGCTCCCGCCGCGCTGGTGCTCGCTCTGGCCGTCGAGCCGGAGCGTGATCTGCGGCAAGCCGGGCGAAGCGCCGTAGAGATAGCTCTCGCCACCGAGGCGCTCGACCAGCTCGATCGTCAGCGGCACGCCGCCATCCTGCGCAGCGAGCGCAAGGTGCTCGGGCCGGATGCCGAGCGTGACGGACGCGCCCGCGCCAAGGCTTCCGGTCTGGCAGGCGACCTCGTGACCGGCCTCACCGAGCGCGACCGCGCCCGGCTTCACCACCTTGCCCGGCAAGAGGTTCATGCGCGGCGAGCCGATGAAGCCGGCGACGAAGAGATTGTCGGGCCGATTGTAGAGTTCGAGCGGCGTGCCGACCTGCTCGATCTTTCCGCCATGGAGCACGACGATGCGGTGCGCCAGCGTCATCGCCTCGACCTGGTCGTGGGTGACATAGATCATCGTGCCGCCGATCTCGGCATGCAGCGCGGCGAGCTCCTTGCGGGTCGCGACCCGCAATTCGGCGTCGAGGTTCGACAAGGGCTCGTCGAACAGGAAGATTTTGGGGTCGCGCACGATGGCGCGACCGATGGCGACGCGCTGGCGCTGGCCGCCGGAGAGCGCCTTGGGCTTGCGCTCGAGATAGTCGGTCAGGCGCAGCATGCCGGCGGCGCGCTTCACGCGCCGGTCGATCTCGTCGCGCTTGAAGCCCATGTTCTCCAGCGCGAAGGCCATGTTCGCGTAGACGCTCATATGCGGGTAGAGCGCATAGGACTGGAACACCATGGCGAGGCCGCGCTCGGAGGCCGGCAGCCCGGTGACATCAGCGCCGTCGATCGCGATCGTGCCGCCGGTGATGGTCTCCAGCCCCGCGATCGAGCGCAGCAGCGTCGACTTTCCGCAGCCGGACGGGCCGACGAAGACGACGAACTCGCCATCGGCGACGTCGAGGTCGATGCCGTGCAGCACCGTGGTCGCGCCATAGGCCTTGCGGACGCCGGAGAGGCTCAGTCCCGCCATTATTTCATTCCCGTATTGGCGATGCCGGTGGTGATGAAGCGCTGCAGGAAGACGAAGACCAGTGCGACCGGCAGCAGCGTCACCACCGTCATCGCGAGCAGATAGTGCCACTGCGTCTGCAGCTCGCCCTGGAAGGCGTTGAGGCCGATCTGCAGCGTATAGGCCTCGGTCTTGGTCAGCACCGCGAGCGGCCAGAGGAACTCGTTCCAGCGCCACATGATCGAGAAGATCGCGAGCACCGCCAGCGCCGGCATGGCGAGCGGCATGACGATGCGCCAGTAGATCTGCCACTCCGAGGCCTTGTCCATGCGCGCCGCCTCGATCAGGTCGCGCGGCAGGGTCAGCATGTACTGGCGCAGGAGGAAGACGCCGGTCGGCGTCGCCGCGCCCGGCAGGATCACCGCCCAGAGCGAATTGACCAGGCCGAGCTTGGTGATGACGAGATAGACCGGCACCAGGATGATGGTGATCGGGATCATCAGCGTGCCGATCACCATCAGCATCACCGCCGTCTTGCCGCGGAACTCGTAGATCGAGAGTGCATAGGCCGCCATCGAGTTGATCACCAGCGTGATCAACGTCGCGACCGCGGTGACGAAGACCGAGTTCCAGAGGAAGCGCGTGAACGCGAAGCGCTCCAGCGGCTCGGTGTAGTTCTCGGTCGCGAGCTTGAACTCGCGCACCGGCGTGCGCTTGTCGATGGGAACGCGGATGCTCTGGCCGGGATTGGCCGGGTCGACCATCTGCGCCTGGATGCCGATGCGGCGGACCTGAGCCAGCACCCGCTTGCTGCCGTCCTCCATCGTCACTTCGAACAGCGGCAGCGGCTGGGGCTGGCCTTCGACCCTGACTTCCTTCTGCGACATCGGCAGCAGCGATGGCGGGAATTCGAGCAGGCCGGCCTGCGTCTTGAACGAGGACAGGCCGAGCCAGAGCACGGGGCCGAACATCAGCACGACGCCGAGCGCGAGATAGGCGTAGGCGGCGATGTCGGTCCAGTGCCAGCGGCCGGGATTGCGGCGGGCCACCGCCATGCGGGCGAGCCTGTTCATGCCGCCCCCTTGCGGCGGCTCGCCGCGAGCTGGGCCAGGGTCAGCGCGAACAGCACGACGCCGAGCACGACGGAAGCGGCCGCCGCCAGGCCGAAATTCTGGACCTGGTTGGCGAAGGCGGTCTCGTAGATGTAGTGCACCACCATCAGCGTCGCGGTGCCCGGGCCGCCGCCGGTCAAGACGAAGACCTCGTCGAAGGTCTGCACGCCGCGGATCAGCGCCAGCACGATCACGACGACCATGTTCGGCCAGAGCAATGGCAGGGTGATGCGCCAGAATGTACGCCAGCGCGGCGTCGCATCCATCTCGGCGGCCTCGTAGAGATCGGCCGGGATCGCCTGCAGGCCGGCGAGCAGGATCAGCGTGTAGAAGCCCATATGGGCCCAGATCGAGACGAAGACGATCCAGAACATCGCCCAGGTCGGATCGACCAGGAACAGGATGCGCTCGCCGCCGAGCGAGGTGATCGCGGCGTTGAGCAGGCCGTCGCGCTGCAGGATCCACTTCCAGGTCAGCGCCACCACCACCGGCGAGAGCAGCACCGGGAAGAAGTAGACGGCGCGGAAGAAGCCGCGCGCCTTGATCTTCATGTTCAGCACCACCGCCGTCAGCAGCGAGAACAGAACCATCGCCGTGACCTGGAAGACGGTGAAGCGCGCCGTATTGGAAACGCCGCGCCAGAAATGGTCCTCGCGGCAGGAGGAGGGATCGAGGAAGGAGCCGCAGTCGAAGAGATAGGCGTATTGCTGCGCCCCGACGAAGGGCCGCTCGGAGGGGAACAGCCCTGCCCCGCCCGTCACCGAGAAGATGAAGTTGATGATGAGCGGCAGGAAGACGAAGAGCGAGAAGAAGGCGAGATTGGGCAGAAGGAAGACATACGCCATCCGACGTTCGCCGATCAGCCGCTGCAGCGCCTGCATCGGCCAGTCGATCAGCCGCATCAGGACCGCGAGCGGCGCAGCGAAGAGGCTCGCTGCGCCGGCGCGTTCCGCCTGCGCCGCCGGGATGGGAGCGTCGGAGGCCATGGCGGCTTACTTCTTGCGCTCGGCGATCTGCTGGGCGATGTCGGACTCGATCCGCTTGAAGGCCTCGTCGAGGCTGCCCTCGCCCGAGATCGCCTGGCCGAGCCGGCTGATCACCGCGTTGAAGATGACGCGATTGTTGACATAGCCCTGCAGCTGGTAGGCGACCGGCGAGAGCTGCGCGACCTGGTCCGAGAAGACCTTGAGCGCGGCCTTGGCGGGGGCGCTGGCGCCCTGATAGTCAAGGCCCTTGGCGGCGATGCCGAGATGGCCGGGCACGAAGAGCGAGCGAGCATAGAACTCGCTCAACACCGGCTCGCTGGCGAGGTATTCCATCACCTTGGCGACAGCTTCCGGGCTCTTGGTCGTCTTGATCGCGACGAGGCCGGCCCCGCCCGGCATGCCCGAGCAGGCGGCGGCGCCGCAGGGAGCGGGAACCGCGACCCAGTCGAAGGCGTCGCCGACGGTCTTGTCGAACTGGGCGATCTGCCAGGAGCCCGACTGGTACATCACGACCTGGGCGTTCTTGAACTCGTCATTGGCGCCGCGATAGGCCGTGCCGGAGACCGAGCCCCAGAGCTCCTTCTTCATCACGCCGTTGTTGTGCCAGTCATAGACCAGCTTGGCGCCGCGCTTGAAACCCTCGTCGATGACAGCCGGCACGCCCTTGGCGTCGAATACCTTGGCGCCCTCGGAGATGGCGACCGAGAAGAAGCGGTGGCCGGAGCGGTCCATCGCCAGCGGGAACGGCGCCTGGACCTTGGCTGCGACGTCCTTCACCGCCTTGCCCCAGTCCTCCCAGGTCGCCTTGGCTGATGGCATCGCGATGCCGGCCTGCTCGAACAGCGTCTTGTTGACGAAGGGGCCGGAGACGGTGAGCTGCGTCATGAAGCCGGTGATGGACTTGGTATCGCCCTCGGGGCGCATCCAGGGCAGGAACGGCCCGAAATTCTTCTCCCAATAGGCCGCATCCTTCAGATGCGGGCGCAGGTCGAGCGCGTAGCGGGCGATGCCGCCGAGATCGACGACGCGGGCGATGTCCGGGCCTTGGCCGGAGGCAAGCTGGACGGGGAGGTTCTCGGTGATGGCCTTGTAGGGCACCTGGTCGAGCACGACCTTGATGTCCTTGTTCTCAGCCTCGAAGCGCTTGAGCAGGTCGGTGATGACCTCGCCCTCATTGCCGTCGGAATACCAGGCGATGCGGACCGTGGTCTGGGCCTGCGCAAAACCGCCCATGACGAGGCCGGCCGTCAGGGCGAGTGCCGAAATCCAATGCTTGCTGTGCATGAGCGTTCCATCCCCGCTTGAACCGGCGCCTCGATGAGCACCTTGACAATCATTTAGGCAAACGTTTGCCTAGCTTGTCAATCCCGAAGTGAGCCGGCATCTCTGAGAGGCCGACTCGCTGGGCTAGCAGCGGGGATGGGAGCGCGATGAAGACCAGGGCCGCCAGGGCACATCAGGGTTCGGTATCGCTCACCACAGTCGCAGAGGATACCGGCGTCTCGATCTCGACGGTGTCGCGCATCGTCAACGGCGAAAGCGGGCGGGCCTCGCCCGAGACGGTGGCGCGCGTCGAGGAGGCGATCGCGCGCCTGGGCTATCGGCCGAACCCGGTCGGCCGGGCGCTGCGCCAGCGCGCCAGCCGGGTCGTGGCGATGCTCTCGCCCAATCTCGACAACCCGGCCATGGCGGCGATCGCAGTCTCGACCGAGGCCGCACTGCGCGCCGCCGGCTACGTCATGATCCTCTGCGATACCCATGACCGCGCCGAACTGCAGGACGACTATCTCCAGGCGATGCGCGAACAGTTCGTAGCCGGCTACGTGATGGTCAGCGCCGTGCGCAGCCGCGGGCTCGAGGAGACTCTGCAGCGCGGTGATCCGATGGTCTTCGTCGCACGGCACAACCCGCTCGGCGGCGGCGCCTATGTCGGCATCGACAACCGGGCGGCCGGAGCCGACGCAGCCGACTTCATGCTGGCGCGCGGCATCGAGCGCCCGGCGGTGCTGATGGCGGCCCAGAACGTCTCGAGCACGCAGGAGCGCGCCGCCGGCTTCATCGACCGCCTCGCCGAACGCGGTGTTCCGGAAGGCACGATCCGCCGCGCCAGCGGCCCCGGCCTCTCGCATATCGAGATCGGCTATGCCGCCGCCAGGGCACTGGTGCAGGAGGGTGGCTGGCCGCAAGGCGCGCTCTGCGTCAGCGATCTGATCGCCTATGGCGCCTATCGGCTGGCGGTCGAAAGCGATGTGCCGATCCCGCAGCGCTGCACGCTGGTCGGGGTCGACGGCAATGCGCTCAACCACTGGATCGCGCCCTGGCTGACGTCGATCCGCATCCCCTATGAAAGCTTCGGCGGGCATGTCGTCGCCCAGTTGCAATCGCTCTGGAGCGGCGAGCCGACAGCCGAGGTGCGCGTTCCTCATGAACTGCCCATGGTCGGGCTCGAACAGAAGGCGACGGCATGAGCCTGCTCGATCACGAGACCCAGCCGCTGGAGCAATGGCGCGAGGGCGTGATGACGCTGATGCGGGTCTCGGCGCTGGTGCGCTCGGCCCAGCTCTGCATCTTCGAGCAGTTCTGCGATCCCGGCCTTGGCGCGCCGATCCATCTTCACGCCGTCGAGGAGGTGCTGGAGGTGATGGGAGGCGAGGCGGAGATCACGCTGCGCGGCGAGAGCCTGATCCTGCGGGCCAACCAGTCGATCGTGATCCCGGCCGGCGCGAGGCACGGCTTCCGCAATATCGGCAGCGGCATCCTCAAGGTCCGCGCCACCCTCGCTTCGCCGATCTTCGAGGCGAGCTATGACGACCGCGCCGAGCAGTCGCGGCGCTGGATTCCGTGAGGCGATAAAGGAAAGCGACGATGCCGCTGACGATCGGGATGATCGCGCATGACCGCAAGAAGCCGGAACTGGCGCAATGGGCGAGCGACCATGCCGAGCTGATCGCACCGCATCGCATCGTCGCGACCGCCACCACCGGCTCGGTGCTGAAGCAGTCCATGCCCGATCTGCAGATCCGCCTGGTCAAGAGCGGCCCGCTTGGCGGCGACCAGCAGATCGGCGCGATGATCGCACAGGGTGAACTCGACGCGCTGTTCTTCTTCCCGGACCCGCTCCAGGCGCAGCCGCACGATGTCGACGTCAAGGCGCTGCTGCGGCTGGTGCTGGTCTACGACATCCCGGCCGCCTTCAGTCCGCGTACCGCGACCGCGCTGGCGCAATCGGGCCTGCTGAAGGGCTGATACGAGCCTTCCCGCAGAACCGTGTTACAAAACCTCGTCCTGCCGGAACGAGGGATGGCCGATGAGCGGAGCGCATCATGTCGTGGTGATCGGCGGCGGCTTCGCCGGTTTGGAGGCGGTGCATCGCCTCGCCGGCGCCGATGCCCGCATCACCATCGTCGACCGGCGCAACCACCACCTGTTCCAGCCGCTGCTCTACCAGGTCGCGACCGCCTCGCTCGCAACCTCCGAGATCGCCTGGCCGATCCGGCATCTGTTCCGGCGCCGTACCGACGTCACCACGCTGCTGGCCGAGGTCACCGGCATCGATACGGCCCTGCGCGAGGTCACGCTCTCGACCGGCGAGATCCTGCATTATGACACGCTCGTCATCGCCACCGGCGCCACCCACGCCTATTTCGGCCATGACGACTGGGAGCCCCATGCGCCAGGCCTGAAGACGCTGGAAGACGCGACCACGATCCGCCGCCGCATCCTCACCGCCTTCGAGCGCGCCGAGGCGGAGGCCGATCCGGAACGCCGCGCCGCGCTGCTGACCTTCGTCGTCATCGGCGCCGGCCCGACCGGCGTCGAGCTCGCCGGCACGATCGCCGAGCTGGCCCGTGCCACCTTGCCGGAGGAATTCCGCCGGATCGACACCCGCACGACCCGCGTGGTGCTGGTCGAGGCTGGCCCGCGCACCCTGCCCAGCTTCGACGCGGACCTTGCGACCTATGCGCATCACGAACTGCAACGCATCGGCGTCGAGGTCCGCACCGGCGCGCCCGTCACCGCCTGCACGCCTGATGGCGTCGTGATCGGCGAGGAGCCCCTACCGGCAGCCACCGTCATCTGGGCCGCCGGCGTACGCGCCTCGCCGGCTGGCGCCTGGCTCGCTGCGCCCATGGACCGCGCGGGCCGCGTCGAGGTCGAGCCCGATCTCAGCGTGCCCGGCCACCCCGAGATCTTCGCGATCGGCGACACCGCCATGGTCAAGGACCAGGACGGCAAGCCAGTGCCCGGCATCGCCCCCGCCGCCAAGCAGCAGGGCCGCCATGTCGCCGCGACGATCAAGCGCCGGCTCGCCGGCGACAAGGCGCCGCGCCCCTTCGCCTACAGCCATGCTGGCAGCCTCGCGACCGTCGGCAAGCGCGTCGCCATCATCGATTTCGGCCGGGTCAAGCTGAAGGGCTGGCTCGCCTGGTGGCTCTGGGGCCTGGCGCACATCTATTTCCTGATCGGCGTGCGCAACCGGCTCAGCGTCGCGCTGAGCTGGCTCTGGATCCACGCCCGCGACCAGCGCAGCGCCAGGCTGATCACCCAGCGCGACGTGAAGCAGCCGGGTGGCAGCGCCTGAAGCGCGTCATGCTCGGGCCTGACCCGAGCATCTCAAGCCGGATGAGACGCCGGCCGGCGCCTTCTCGTCCAGAGATTCTCGGGTCTGCGCTTCGCTCCGCCCGAGAATGACGTCGCGAGCTACCGCCCGGTCAGATAGCGCGCCAGCCCCGCCGTCGAAGCGTCATGCGCTTCGGCCGGCGCCTTGCCCTCGATCACCGGCAGCAGCGCCGTCGCCAGCTCCTTGCCGAGCTCGACGCCCCATTGGTCGAAGGCGTTGATGTCGAACACGGCAGCCTCGACGAAGACGCGATGCTCGTAAAGCGCGATCAGCCGCCCGAGCGTGAACGGGTCGAGCTTGCGATAGGCGATGGTCACACTCGGCCGGTTGCCCGGGAAAACCTTGTGCGGCGCGAGGTGCTCGGCCGCCTCAGCCGACAGCCCCTGCTTGGCGAGCTGCGCCTTCGCCTCCTCGAGCGTGCGGCCCTTCATCATCGCCTCGCTCTGGGCGAGGCAATTGGCGAGCAGCAGCCGATGCTGGTGGCTCAGCTCCGGCTCATGTCCCTCGCCCGCAATCAGGAACTCGCAGGGGATGATGTCCGTGCCCTGGTGCAGCAGCTGGAAGAAGGCATGCTGGCCATTGGTGCCGGGCTCGCCCCAGACCAGCGGACCGGTCGGCCGCGTCACCGCCCCGCCGGCCTTGTGCACGCGCTTGCCGTTCGACTCCATGTCGAGCTGCTGCAGATAGGCCGGCAGCCGCGCCAAGCGCTGGTCGTAAGGTAGCACGGCGCGGGCCGGATAACCGCAGCTCTCGCGATGCCAGAGCCCGATCAAGGCGAACAGCACCGGCAGGTTCTTGTCGAGCGGCGCGGTGCGGAAATGCTCATCCATCGCATGCGCGCCGGCGAGGAAGGCGCGGAAATTCTCGGGGCCGATCGCGATCATCACCGGCAGGCCGATCGCCGACCAGACCGAATAACGCCCGCCGACCCAGTCCCAGAAGCCGAAGATCCGGTCCGGCTGGATACCGAAAGCCGCGACCTTGTCGAGCGCGGTCGAGACCGCGGCGAAATGCTTGGCGACCGCCTCTTCGCCGAGCGAGCCAGCGATCCAGCGCCGCGCCGTTGCAGCATTGGTCATGGTCTCGATCGTGGTGAAAGTCTTTGAGGCCACGATCACCAGCGTCCGGGCCGGATCGAGCTTGGCCAGCGTATCGGCGATATGGGCGCCGTCGACATTGGAGACGTAATGCAGGCGCGGCCCGTCATGATAGGGCGCCAGCGCCAGCGTCGCCATCACCGGCCCGAGATCGGAACCGCCGATGCCGATATTGACAACATCGGTGAAGCGTTCCCCATTAGCAGCCGCAATCTTGCCGCTGCGGATACCTTCAGCGAAGGCGGACATCCGCTCGAGGACAGCATTGACCTCGGGCATGACATCGACGCCATCGACCTTGACCGGCCGGCCCGACTGGTTGCGCAGCGCCGTATGCAGTACGGCGCGCCCCTCCGTCGTGTTGATCGGCTCGCCGGCGAACATCGCGTCGCGCTTGGCCTCGACATCCGCCGCTTGGGCGAGCGCCAGCAGCAACTCGATGGTCTCAGGCGTCACCGCCGTCTTGGAGTAGTCGAGCAAGAGGTCGTCGAGCCGGGCGGAGAAGCTGGAAAAGCGCTGCGGATCAGCGGCGAAGAGCTCGCGCAGATGGTGTGAGACGGTTCGGGTGCGATGCGCGGCGAGATCCGCCCAGGCCTTCTCCAGCACGATCATCCTCCGTGGCGATTGCGATCGGCCGCCGCAGCGGCAAACGGAGGTAGCACACCGATAGCGGCAAGGTCACGGCGGCAGCCGGGCAGGACGGATATGCAGAGGGAGGATCGTCAGCCCGAACGGGCGAGTTCCGCTGCCACCTCTACCGCTTTCGGCAGATCGGCTCCGCGCCGGCCGACGGTGATGGCTGCCGCCGTCGCAGCGTAGCTCAGCAATTCAGCCAATGCCGCCCGATCGAGCCCAACAATACCTTCGATGCTCAAGCGGTCCGTCTGCGCCAGCCGCGCCAGCAAGGCGGCATGGAAACTGTCGCCGGCGCCCACGGTGTCACGGACCTCGACCACTCTCGCCGGCAGCTCGACCTCGCCGTCGGCGCAGAAGCCGACAACACCGTCCGCCCCACGCGTGATCATCACCAGTTTTGCGCCGAGCCCGAGCCAATAGGCGGCCGCCTCCTGCAGCGAAAGCGTCCCGCCCCAGGCGATGCGGACATCCTCGTCGCTCGCCTTGACGATGGTCGCGGTGCGGTAGAAGCGCTCGGCCGCGCGAGCCCATAGCGCCATGTCCGGCACCACGCCCGGGCGCAGGTTCGGATCGACACTGATCACAAGCCGGCCGTGCTGGCGCTCCGCGAGTGAGGCGAGCGCCGCGCCGGTCGGCTCGACCGCCATGCTGTAGGAGCCGAAAGTCAGCGCCCGTATCTCCGGCGGCAACGTAGCCGGCAGATCGGCCGGCAGCAGGAAGCGGTCGGCCGCGCCTTCGCCATGAAAACCGTAGCTCGGCTGCCCGTCCGCCCCCGTCGCCACCGCCGAGATCGTCGAGAGCCGGTCGCTGCGGACGATGAAACGAGGATCGACGCCTTCCTGCTGCAACCTCTCCGCCAGCATCGAACCGATGCCATCCAGCGAGATCGCGCCGAGGAAGCCGACGGGAATGCCGAGCCGCGCCAGGCCGATCGCGACATTGAAGGGCGAGCCGCCGGCGACGGCGCGCCCGGCCATCTCCGCTCCCTCGGGCGGATCGAGGAAGAGATCGACCAGCGCCTCGCCGCAGACCAGGATCATGCCACAGAACTCAGACTGCGGGAGGGATGGCGCAAGGCCGTGTCGAACGGGTTGAGCATCGCGCCCAATGTCGCAGCCTCAGCTTTGAGGATGCCGACGACCCCCGGCAACCGCTCCGGCCGCAGGCGATCCGCCAGCGTGCCGACGCTGAGCGCCGCGACGGCGCGCCCCTGCGCATCGAAGACCGGCACGCCGAGGCCTGCCATGCCCGGGATCAGCCCGGTGTTGAGATTGACCCAGCCCTGCGCCCGGGCCTTCTCCAATTCGACCCGCAGCGCCGCCTCGTCGAGGAAGCCGCGGTCGAGCAGGCGCGGCACGTTGAAACGGATCACCGCCTCACGCTCGGGCTCGGGCAGATGGGCGAGGATGGCCAGACTGCCCTGCCCCAGCCCGAGCGGCACCTTGCCGCCGATATCGCCGGTGAAGGAGCGGATCGGGAACGGGCCCTCGATCCGGTCGAGGCAGACGGCTTCATAGCCGTTGCGCACCAGCAGAAAGATCGTGTCGGTCAGCGTCGCCGAGAGGCGCAGCAGCACCGGCTTGGCAAGGTCGCGCAGGCCGTCGGCATGACCGGCGCGCGCCGCCAGCACGAAGAAGTCGAGCGCCAGCCGGTAGCGCTTGCCGACCTGCTCGACGAAGCCCTCGGCGACGAGATCCTGCAAGGCGCGATGCGCCGTCGGCTGGCTGCAGCCGGCCTGCTCGGCGAGGTCCTTCAGGCGGATGCCGCCGGCATCCGCCGCTCCGACCAGGCGCAGCAGGCCGAGCGCGCGGCGCAGGCTGGAAAGAGGCTCGGCAGAATCAGTCATCCGCCCACGCTAATAGAGTTAAATCGACGTTACAATAAATTTCATATACAGGAATTTATGGTACAAAAATTCTCTCATATGGAATTATTGGTTGACGAAATTCCACCGCTCCGGCTTCTGGAACGCACGAGGGCAAAAGACCCCGATGAGTGGGCGGGGCGAGCCAAGCGGGAGAGGTCATGGGCTTCCTGACGCTGGAGAAGCTGAGCAAGATCTACGGCGATTTCGCCGCGGCGCGCGAGATCGACCTCAGCGTCGCCAAGGGCGAGTTCGTCTCGCTGCTCGGTCCCTCCGGCTGCGGCAAGACTACGACGTTGCAGATGATCGCCGGGCTGGTCGAGCCGACCACCGGCACGATCACGCTGGATGGCCGCGACATCACCCGCGAGACGCCGAACAAGCGTGGCCTCGGCATCGTCTTCCAGAGCTATGCGCTGTTCCCGCACATGACGGTGGCGCAGAACGTCGCCTTCGGCCTGGAGATGCGCAAGGTCGCCAAGGCGGAGCGTGACGAGCGCGTCAAGACCATGCTCGGCCTCGTCCATCTCGGGGCACTGGCCGAACGTTATCCGCGCCAGCTCTCCGGCGGCCAGCGTCAGCGCGTCGCCATCGCCCGTGCCCTCGTCATCCAGCCGCCGGTGCTGCTGCTCGACGAGCCGCTGTCCAATCTCGACGCCAAATTGCGCGAGGAGATGCAGTTCGAGCTGCGCCGCATCCAGCAGCGCGTCGGCACCACCACGATCATGGTGACGCACGACCAGGCCGAGGCGCTCTCGATCAGCGACCGCGTCGTCGTGATGGAGCAGGGGCGGATGACGCAGGTCGACGCCCCCTACAGGCTCTACGAGAACCCGGCGACGCCCTTCATCTCCTCCTTCGTCGGCAAGATGAACCGGCTCGACGGCATCTGGCGCAAGGGCACGGCGGAGGTCGCCGGCATCGCCCTGCCGGCTGAAGCCGGTGGGCTCGCCGAGGGTCAGGCGATCGCGCTCTCGATCCGCCCGGAGAAGATAGCGCTGAAGCCGGCCGGCCAAGGCCGGCTCGACGGCACCATAGCCAACCGCTTCTTCCTCGGCGGCTCCTGGCTGTTCACGGTCGAGACACCGGCCGGCGCCATCCTGGTCTCGGCTCCGAACGATGGCGAGGAGCCGGCCCGCGAAGGCGCCAAGGTCGCGCTCGACTGGGCCCTGGCGAGCCTGCGCATCGAGCCGCTGGCGCAGGGAGCGGCGGCATGAGCGTCGGGCGCTCCGCGGCGACACCGCTCTGGCTCGCCGGGCCGGGCGCGCTGATCTTCACCGGGCTGATCATCCTGCCGCTCGTGCTGACGGTGATCCTTTCCTTCCACGTCTACGACCATACGACCGGCATCAAGAACGAGTTCACCCTGGCCCATTACGCCGCGGTATTCTCGGACGACTATTATCTCGGCATCTTCTGGCGCACGCTCCGCCTCGCCGCGCTGACCACGCTGATCTGCGCGGTCATCGGCGCGCCCGAGGCCTATATCCTGTCGCGGATGCGCGATCCCTGGCGCTCGGTCTTCCTGCTGGTGATCATCGGGCCGCTGCTGGTCTCGGTCGTGGTCCGCGCCTTCGGCTGGAGCATGCTGCTCGGCTCGACCGAGCTCGTGAATCAGGCCCTACAGCTGCTCGGCTTCGACAGTGTCCGCCTGCTCTACACCGAGACCGCGATCGTGATCGCGCTCGTCCACGTCATGCTGCCCTTCATGGTGATCCCGGTCTGGACCGCGCTGCAGAAGCTCGATCCGATGGTCGAGGCCGCTGCCTGGAGCCTGGGCGCCTCGCGTTTCACCGCCTTGCGCCGCGTGGTGCTGCCGCAGGTCTCGCTCGGCATGCTCTCAGGCAGCCTGATCGTCTTCGGCCTCTCGGCCAGCGCCTTCGCCATCCCCGGCCTGCTCGGCGGGCGCCGGCTCAAGATGGCGGCGACGCTGGTCTATGACGAATACATGCACGAGCTGAACTGGCCGCTCGGCGCGGCGATCGCGATCATCGTCCTCGCCGCCAATTTCGTGATCATGCTGGCGTATAACCGCGCCGTCGAGACGCGCGCCCGCAAGGCTTTGGGGTGAGCGTCATGCAGAAGAACGGCCCCGTCGCGCTCCTTTTCCATACGCTAGTGGTCGCCTTCGTGCTGGCGCCGCTGCTGGTGATCTGCCTTGTCGCTTTCACGCCGGAGAACACGCTCTCGATCCCGACCACCAGCTTCTCGTTGCGCTGGTTCAAGGCGATCTTCGAGCACCCCGACTTCGTCGCCTCCTTCGTCAACAGCCTCTGGCTGGCGACGCTCGCCGCGACGCTCTCGGTCGCGCTCTCGGTGCCGGCAGCGCTCGCCATCGACCGCTACGATTTCCCCGGCCGCAACGCCCTGAACGCCCTCTTCCTCTCGCCGCTGATCATCCCGCATCTCGTGCTCGGTGTCGCCTTCCTGCGCCTGTTCGCGCTGATCGGCGGCACCGGCAGCTTCGGCTGGCTGGTGGCGAGCCATGTCGTGATCATCACGCCCTATGTGCTGCGCCTCGTGATGGCCTCCTTCACCGGGCTCGACCGCTCGGCCGAGCAGGCGGCGATGACGCTCGGCGCTTCGCACTGGACGGTGTTCCGCCGCGTCACCGCGCCGATGATTCTGCCCGGCATCACCGGCGGCTGGCTGCTCGCCTTCATCAACAGCTTCGACGAATTGACCATGTCGATCTTCGTCACCTCGCCGCAGACCGTGACCCTGCCGGTGCGGATGTACATGTACGCAACCGAATCCATCGACCCGATGATGGCCGCGGTCTCGGCGCTGATGATCGCGCTCACCGCCGGCGCCATGCTGGTGCTCGACCGCGCCTTCGGCCTCGACAAGATCCTCGTCGGGCAGAAGTGACATGCCGCTTCTGCATCGCCTCGTTCGTGCCGACCATCCGGCCATTCCCTTCACCCTCGACGGCGAGCCTTGCGAGGGCCGCACCGGCGACACCGTGCTGACCGCGATCCTGACCCAGGCCGAGCGTTTGCGCCTCAGCGAGTTCTCGGCCTCGCCGCGCGCCGGCTTCTGCCAGATGGGCGCCTGCCAGGATTGCTGGGTCGTGCTCGAAAGCGGCGAACGGCTGCGCGCCTGCTCGACAGTGCTGACCGCCGGCATGAGCATCCTCACCCGCCGTGCGAGGACAGCATGAGCGAGCGCCCGCAGCCGCTGATCGTCGGCGCCGGCCCGGCCGGCATCCGGGCTGCTGAGGCGCTCGTCGCGGCGGGCCTGCGCCCGCTCGTCGTCGACGAGGCACCCGCTTGCGGCGGCCAGATCTATCGCCAACGCCTCGTCCCGGACGGACGCTCCACACGCGACCTCTATGGCTCGGAAGCGCAGAAGGCCGAGGCGCTGCATCGCGACTTCGCTGCGCTCGACGGCAAGCTCGACTACTGGCCGCAGGCGCTGCTCTGGAACCTGCGTGACGGCGCGGCCGACATCATGGTCGCGGGCACGAGCCGGCAGGTCGCCTATGACGGCCTCATCCTCGCGACAGGTGCGACCGACCGTACCCTGCCGATCCCCGGCTGGACCTTGCCCGGCCTCTTCACTTTGGGTGGCGCCCAGATCGCGCTGAAGAGCCAGGGCTGTGCGATCGGCAGCAGGATCGTCTTTCTCGGCTCCGGCCCGCTGCTCTACCTCGTCGCCTGGCAGTACATGAAGGCCGGCGCCAAGGTCGCAGCCGTGCTCGACACCGCGCCCTTCTCCGCCAAGTTCAACCTGCTGCGCGCCCTGCCTTTCTTTCCCGGAATCGTTCTGCGCGGCATGCGGATGACCGCCGAACTGAAGCTCGGCGGTGTCGCGCTGCATTACGGCGTTTCGGATGTCCGCATCGACGGCGCCAACAAGGTCGAGGCCATCGCCTGGCGCCAGGATGGGCTGGAGCATCGGCTCGCCTGCGACGGTGTCGGCTACGGCCTCGCTTTGCGCTCCGAGACGCAAGCAGCCGACCTGGCCGGCTGCCGCTTCGCTTTCAACCAGCGCGACCGCGCCGCCTTGCCTGAGCGCGATGCCGCCGGCCGCAGCAGCGTGCCCGGTGTCTATCTCGCCGGCGACGGCGCCGGCATCGCCGGGGCGGATGCGGCCGAACGCTCGGGCGAACGAGCCGCGCTCGCTCTGCTGCAGGATCGCGGCCTGCCGCATGACGCCGCCCGCGCTGCGGCGCTGGAGGCCGAGCTCGCCCGCATCAGCCATTTCCGCGAGGTGCTGGAAGCGGCCTTCCCCTTCCCCGCGCATTGGCTGAAGGACATCGCCGACAGCACGACGCTCTGCCGCTGCGAGGAGATCACCGCCGGCGAGGTCCGCACCGCCGTCAGCCATTTCGGCGTGCACGAGCTCAACCGGCTGAAGGCGGTGAGCCGCATCGGCATGGGCCGCTGCCAAGGCCGCATCTGCGGCACCGCAGCTGCTGAATTGCTGGCGCATGAGACCAATCGCGGCATCGAGGCCGTCGGCCGCCTGCGCAGTCAGGCTCCGGTCAAGCCCGTGCCGCTGACGCTCGCGCTGTCGGCCCACCAGGAGGCGGCGGAATGAGCCGGCGCCTTTCCGTCGACGTCGCGATCATCGGCGGCGGCCTCGTCGGTTCATCGGCCGCGCTGGCGCTGCGCGGCATGGGCTTTTCCGTCGCCTTGCTCGACAAGGGTTATTGCGGCGCGCAGGCCTCGGGAGTGAATTATGGCGGCGTGCGCCGCCATGGCCGTCCGGTCGAACAATTGCCGCTGTCGCAGCGCGCCCATGCGGTCTGGCCGCGGCTCAAGGCGCTGATCGGCATCGATGGCGAGTTCCTGCGCTCCGGCCATCTCAAGCTCGCCCGCAACGAAGCCGACATGGCCTCGCTCGAAGCCTATGCAGACGCCGTCGCCGAGCAGGGCCTCGACCTCGAACTGATCGGCCATAACGGCCTGCGCGAGCGCTTCGGCTGGATCGGCGACGGCGTCGTCGGCGCCTCCTTCTGTGCAGGCGACGGCCACGCCAATCCGCGCCTGGTCGCGACGGGCTTTGCTACCGCAGCGCGCCGGGCCGGGGTCGAGGTGCTCGAGAACACCGCCGTCGAAGGCGTGACCCGCGACGGCGACGGCTTCGCACTGGAGGCGGCCGGTAACCTCACATTGCGCGCCCGCTTCGTCATCAACAGCGCCGGGGCCTGGGCCGGCCCTTTCGCCGAGAGTTTCGGCGAGCCGGTGCCGCTCTCGCGCATCTACCCGTCCATGGTCGTCACCGAGCCGATGGAACAGGTGATGACCGTCAATATCGGCATGGAAGGCGGCGGCATCTATGCCCGCCAGGTCGAGCGCGGCAATGTCGTGGTCGGCGGCGAGCGCGCTCTGCCATTGGCGGACATCGACTTCTCGCGGCCGCGCGGCGATGGCGCGATCGCGATCATGAACAACGCCGCTGCGCTGTTTCCCGGCCTGCGCCATGCCCAGGCGATCCGCTTCTGGAGCGGCACCGAGGGCGCCATGCCCGACAAGAACCCAGTGATCGGCTTGAGCCAGACGACGCCCGGCCTGATCCATGCCTTCGGCTTCACCGGCGCCGGCTTCCAGATCGCGCCCGGCGTCGGCGAGGTGCTCGCCGAGCTCGTCCGGGATGGTGAGACGCAGACGCCGATCGCGGCCTTCTCGATCGGCCGCTTCAAGCAGGATTCCGCCCGCACCGACGCTGGCTCGGGTGCGGGGCAAAACCAAGAGCCGCACAACGCAGGGGAGTTGAGACCATGACCAGCTATCGCAGCATCCTGGCGGCCAGCGTCGCCGCCATGGCGCTCGCCGCCGCCGGCAGCGCCTTCGCCCAGTCGAAGACGCTCTATGTCGGCATGAACGGCGGCAATTTCGAGCGCGCCTTCACCCAGTCCGTCTTCCCGGATTTCGAGAAGGCCAACGACGTCAAGGTCGTGGTCGTACCCGGCACCTCCTCGGACATCCTCGCCAAGGCGACTGCGGCCAAGGACAAGCCGCAGATGCACGTCATGTTCCTCGATGACGGCGTCATGGTCCGCGCCATCGGCGCCGGCCTCTGCGAGAAGCTGAAGCCCGGCCCCGAGCTCGCCGACCTCACGCCGGGCGCCCGCATGAAGGACGACATGGCCGTCGGTATCGACCTCGGCATGACCGGCCTCGGCTACAACAAGAAGCTGTTCGACGAGAAGGGCTGGCCGGCCCCGACCTCGTGGATGGACCTCGCCGATCCCAAGTACAAGGGCAAGGTCGTGTTCCAGTCGGCCTCGGCCTCCTCCTTCGGCCTGCACGCCTTCCTGATGTTCAACCGCATCCAGGGTGGCACCGAAGCCAATGTCGAGCCTGGCTTCACCAAGTTCCGCGACACGATCGGCAAGAACGTGCTCGAATTCATCCCGAGCTCGGCCAAGATCGCCGAGATGGCCCAGACCGGCGAAGCCGCGCTCTTCCCGCTGACCCCGACCGGCATCTCGACGCTGAAGGAGAAGGGCATCGGCGTCGAATACGCCCAGCCCAAGGAAGGCTCGGTCGTGCTGATGGTCGCCCAATGCGTCATCGCCAACAATTCCGAGCCGGAGCTGGCGCAGAAGCTCGCTGCCTATCTGCTCTCGCCCGAGGCCCAGTCCAAGGCGCTCGCCGCCGGCAACATCGTGCCCTCGAACACCAAGGCCAAGGCCACGACGCCCGAGGCCGAGAAGAAGCTCGAGACCTTCCACGCCAACATGAAGACGGCGGTGACCCTCGACTGGGACCAGATCAACGCCAAGCGGCCGGAATGGAACAGCCGCTGGAACAAGATGATCGAGCGCTGAGCAGCGCCCGATTTCAAACGGCCCGCCGCAAGGGAAGCACCCTGGCGGCGGGCCTCATCACATTTGATACTTCGAAATCGCACGCATTCCTTGCATTTTAAGGTTTGCGCTCCATGATCGCGACGATTCCGGTGCGGCCCTGCCTGCCCTGAAGCGAAGCGACATGGTGGTGGGATGACGCAGTCGGCCGCACTGGCCTCGCCGGTTCTCGGCGAAAACATGGGAATCGCGGCTGAATCCGGCCTCGAAGAGCTGACAACGCGCCTCGCCATGGCGCGCGGCGTCGAGGAAATCCTTCGGGTTGTGCGCACCTACGCTCGCAAGCTCGTCGGCGCTGATGGCATCACCTTCGTCCTGCGCGAGGACGATAAGTGCTATTATGCCGACGAGGACGCGATCGGCCCGCTCTGGAAGGGCCAGCGCTTCCCGCTCGAGCGCTGCATCTCCGGTTGGGCGATGCTGCATGGCGAAGCCGTCGTCATCGAGGACGTCTACGCGGACGCTCGCATCCCGCATGCCGCCTACAGGGTCACCTTCGTGCAGAGCCTCGTCATGGTGCCCGTGCACGCCGACGACCCGGTCGCCGCGATCGGTGCCTATTGGGCTCGCCCGCACAAGCCGTCCGACGAGAGCGTCGAGATGCTCAAGCGCATCGCCAACAGCGCCGCGGTGGCAATGACCAATGTCGCGCTGTTCTCGTCTCTCAACGCCGCGCGCGAGGAGGCGGTGCGTGCCAAGGATGCGCTGATCCTGGCCATGGCGGCGCTCGCCGACACCCGTGACAACGAGACCGGCGACCATATCCGGCGCACCCAGCACTATGTCCGCGCCCTGGCCGAGGCGGCGCGCCGGCACGGCCTCCACCAGCCACAGCTCGATGCCGAGCTGATCGAGCTCATGTACAAGTCGGCGCCGCTGCATGATATCGGCAAGGTCGGCATCTCCGACGCCATCCTGCGCAAACCCGGCAAGCTCGACGCCGAGGAATTCGCGGCCATGCGCACCCACGCCAAGCTGGGGCGCGACGCCATCGCCAATGCCGAGCGCTATTTCGGCGGCACCACGAGCTTCCTGACGATCGCCAAGGAGATGGCCTATTCCCATCACGAGCGCTGGGACGGCAAAGGCTATCCGGAAGGCCTTGCCGGCGAGGCCATCCCGCTCTGCGGGCGGATCATGGCGATCGCCGATGTCTACGATGCCCTGGTGTCGGACCGTGTCTACAAGGCCGCGATCCCACATGCCGAGGCGGTGAAAGTGATCGAAGCCGAGCGCGGCCGCCATTTCGATCCGGCGCTGGTCGACGTCTTCCTGGAGATCGCCCCGGTCTTCCTGGAGATCAACAATCAGTTCGGCAGCCCGGCCTGAGCTCTCCAACTTCGCGGTGAACCGCTGGCTGGCTGAGGCCTGCGATCACGCATCGCGGCTGTTCGAGATTTGACAGGCGAGACTGTCCGGCTACAGTTCTGCAATCGATTACATCGCCATTGAGGCGATCGACTGCGAGCTCCGGCAAGGAGCCGTGTTGTCGGGAGGTCGCGATGAAAACCATGAAGGGCCCTGGCCTTTTTCTCGCCCAGTTCGCGGGCGACGAAGCGCCGTTCGATTCGCTCGACGCGATCGGCCGCTGGGCCGCTTCGCTCGGCTACAAGGGCGTACAGATCCCGAGCTGGGACGCCCGCCTGTTCGACCTCGCCAAGGCCGCCGAATCCGACACCTATTGCGACGAGATCAAGGGCACGCTCGCCCAATACGGACTCTCGGTCACCGAGCTCTCGACCCATCTCCAGGGCCAGCTCGTCGCCGTCCATCCAGCCTTCGACGAGGCCTTCGACGGCTTCGCCGTTCCCGCGGTGCGCGGCAATCCGAAGGCGCGGCAGGAGTGGGCGGTCGAGCAGATGAAGCTCGGGGCGAAAGCCTCGCGCCGGCTCGGTCTCACGGCCAATGTCAGCTTCACCGGGGCGCTCGCCTGGCCCTTCGTCTATCCCTGGCCTCAGCGCCCGGCCGGGCTGGTCGAGACCGCCTTCGCGGAGCTCGGCAAGCGCTGGCGCCCGATCCTCGACGCCTATGACGAGGCCGGCGTCGACCTCTGCTACGAGATCCATCCCGGCGAGGACGTTCATGACGGGGCGACCTTCGAGCGCTTCGTCGATGCGGTCGGCGGCCATGCCCGCGCCTGCATCAACTACGACCCCAGCCATTTCCTGCTGCAGCAGCTCGATTATCTCGCCTTCATCGACCTCTATCACGAGCGCATCAAGGCCTTCCATGTGAAGGATGCCGAGTTCAACCCGAACGGCCGCGTCGGCGTCTATGGCGGCTACGAGCCCTGGATCGACCGGGCCGGCCGCTTCCGCTCGCTCGGCGATGGCCAGGTCGATTTCGGCGGCATCTTCTCCAAACTGGCGCAATACGACTATGAGTCCTGGGCCGTACTTGAATGGGAATGCGCCCTGAAGCATCCCGAGGACGGCGCGCGCGAGGGTGCGGAATTTATCGCCGCCCATATCATCCGCGTCACCGAGAAGGCTTTCGACGACTTCGCCGCGGGAGGTACAGACGAGGCAGCGAACCGGCGCATGCTGGGGCTTGGTCGCTAGAGGAGCCGTCCATGGCGATCGAAGCTTCGACGACGCAAAAACTCAATCGCCGCCTGCGGCTCGGTATGGTCGGCGGCGGGCGCGGCGCCTTCATCGGCGCGGTCCACCGCATCGCCTCAAGGCTCGACGATCGCTGGCAGCTTGTGGCCGGTGCGCTCTCCTCCGATCCGGCGCGCGGACGCCTCTCGGGCGAGGATCTGCTCCTCGACCCGGCCCGCCTCTATGCCGACGCCGCCGAGATGGCGAAGCGCGAAAAGCGCCGCAAGGACGGCATCGACGCGGTCGCGATCGTCACGCCGAACCACGCCCATGCGCCGGCGGCCAAGGCCTTCCTCAAGGCCGGCATCCACGTGATCTGCGACAAGCCGCTCACCACCAGCCTGCGCGAGGCTGAAAGCCTCGCCAAGCTGGCAGGGGAGAGCGGCCTGATCTTCGCGGTCACCCACAACTACACCGGCTATCCGCTGGTCCGGCAGGCCCGCGCCATGGTCGCCGAGGGCGTGCTCGGCAGGCTGCGTGTCGTCCAGGTCGAATACGCGCAGGACTGGCTCGCCACCAAGCTGGAGGAGAGCGGCCAGAAGCAAGCCGAATGGCGCACCGATCCGGCGCGGTCCGGCCCCGCCGGCTCGATCGGCGATATCGGCAGCCATGCCTTCAACCTCGCCGAGTTCATCGCCGGCGACGAGGTCGAGGCGCTCGCGGCCGAAGCCCATGTCTTCGTCGAGGGCCGCCGGCTCGACGACAACGCCCATATGCTACTGCGCTTCAAGGGCGGCGCGCGCGGCATGCTCTGGTGCAGCCAGGTCGCGGCCGGCCAAGAGAACGGCCTGCGCATCCGTCTCTATGGCGAGAAGGGCGGGCTCGAATGGCAGCAGGAGAATCCGAATCTGTTGCTCCATTCCCCGCTCGGCGAGCCGCCGCGATTGATCCGCCGCGCCGGCGCCGGAACCAATGCGGTCGCCAATGCGGCTTCCCGTATCCCCGCCGGCCATCCCGAGGGCTATCTCGAAGGCTTCGCCCAACTTTACACCGACATCGCCGAGCAGATCGCAGCCCGGGTCGAGGCGCGCGAGCCCGCCCCGTTCTCGACGCTCGTGCCGACCGTCAGCGACGGCGTGCGCGGCATCCGCTTCATCGAGACGGCGGTACGCTCCTCGGCCAAGGGCGCACGCTGGCTGGAGCTCTGACACCGGGCAAGCGAAAGCGCGGCCGCAGGGCCGCGCTTCCCGAATTCCTGCCGATGCCGATCAGTCGATGATCTGCACGACACGGCGCGTCCTGGGCTCGACGATCACGGTGCGATCGTTGACCATCGTGTAGCGATATCCCGCCCGCGCCCCGTATTCGCGCGGCACCTCGCGATAGGTGACGCCGCGCGCCGGCAACACCGCGCCGACCTCGAGCGGCTCCTCATAGGCGTAGGACGGCACGCGGTGCTTGACCACATACTGGCGGAAGCGCGGCTCGGTATTGTCACCGATGATCGCGCCGGCGACCGCACCGCCGACACCGCCAGCCACGGCCCCGACCGGACCGCCGACGATCGCGCCGCCGACCGCACCGGCCGCAGCGCCACCTGCTGCGCCACTCTCGGCGCCCCGCGGATTTTGCTGCGCCATGGCAGCGGTGGAGAGCGCGACGACGGCCGTCGCAAGAACCAGTTGCTTGATCATCCGAGTTCTCCTTCCGATGAAAGAACTCTCCGGCAAACCGCTCTTATCCCGCATGGTTCCGCGAAAAATGAGGGATCATGAGGATGCCGCGACTTCGCCGGCAAATCGCCCGCGGCTTGTCTCCTTGCCGCCATGCGGCGCATAAGGGCGGACGCTCGAACGGCAGGAGAGGTCATGGAATTCCGCCCCGATATCAGCCAGCTCTCGCCGACCGTGCGCGAGCATCTGGCTCCCGCCAACCTGCTGCGCGCCGGCATCAACCTCTCGAACTTCCTGCTTGTCTCCAGCCGTGGTCCGCAGGGCGAGCCGCAAGGCGTCTCGCCCGACATGGCCCGGGCGCTGGCCGACCATCTCGGCACCGCGCTGCGCTATGTGCCTTATGAGAATCCCGGCCTGCTCGCCGACGCCGCGCCCTGCGACGAATGGGATGTCGGGCTGATCGGCGCCGAGCCGCAGCGGGCCGAGGCGATCAGCTTCACGCCGGCTTATGCCGAGATCGAGGCTACCTATCTGGTCCGCGAGGGCTCACCGCTGCGCGAGATCGCCGATGTCGATGCTGAGGGCGTGCGGATCGCGGTCAGCGGCCGCGCCGCCTATGGGCTCTGGCTCGACCGCAACATCCGCAAGGCCGAGCTCGTCCGCTCCGGCTCGCTTGACGATTCCGCCACCGACTATGTCGCCAAGGAGCTCGATGCGCTGGCGGGCCTGCGGCCGCGCCTGCTCAAGGATGTCCAGGCGATCCCCGGCACGCGCATCCTGCCCGGCTACTTCATGACCGTGCAGCAGGCGATCGGCGTGCCAAAGGCCAAGGCCGAGGCGGCGGATTATCTGGCGAAGTTCATCGCCGCGGCGAAGGAATCGGGCTTTGTCGCCGCGCTGATCGCCAGGCACGGCGTGCAGGGGCTGAGCGTCGCGCGCTGACCTCTAGCCCACCGTCCCATCCGTCCCTGCCCCGCAGACCAGCGCGCAGACCTTGCTGCCGGGCGCCGGCACGAAGCGCTTCGCCTGCAAGGCCGCGACCGCAGCCGCGCCCGAGAGATCGGCGGCGATGCCGAACTCGAACCAGAGCGATTGCGCCGCCTGCTCCATCTCGGCGTCGCTGACCAGCACGATCTCGTCGACATTTTTGGCGACGGCCTCAAAGATCGCCTGGTCGGTGCGCCGGCACGACATGGTCGCGACGCGCGTCTCCAGCCTGTCGAGCGTCACCAGCTTGCCGGCTTCCAGGCAGGCATGCAGCGTCGGCGAGCCATAGGGCTCGATGCCGATGATGCGGGTCTGCGGCCGAAGCGCCTTCACCGCGGTGGACAGGCCGGTGATCAGGCCGCCGCCACCGATCGCGACGAGGATGACGTCGACATCGGGCATCTCGTCGAGAATGTCGAGGCCGAGCGTGCCCTGGCCGGCGACCACCACGGGATCGCTGAACGGATGGGCATAAGTCGCGCCGGTCTCCTTGGCATAGGCGAGCGCCGCGGCATTGGCGTCGTCCCAGACCGCGCCGACGATCTCGACCTCGGCGCCCCACTTCTTCAGCTTGGCGACCTTGTCGGCGACGACATTGGACGGGAGGAAGATCTTGGCCTTGGCGCCGAGCACACGCGCCGAGCGGGCGATGGCGAGCCCGTGATTGCCGCCGGAGGCCGTGACGACGCCGCGCGCCAGCTCCTCGGAAGAGAGCGTCAGCAGGCGGTTCATCGCGCCGCGCCCCTTGAACGAGCCGGCGGCCTGCAGCAATTCGAGCTTCAGCGTGACGGTACCGCCGAAGTCTTCGCGCGAGCTGAGCTGGGCATAGGGCAGGGTCGGCGTCTTGCGAATATGCGGCGCGATCCGCCAGCGCGCCGCGCGGATGTCGTCGAGACCGATCACGACAGCACCCCGCGATAGGGCGCCGCCACGATCAGGCAGCAATTGCCCGGCCGGACCCGCCCTGGCTGACGCCGGCCATAGAGGATGCCGTCGGCAGCGTAATGCAGCGTTTCTGGCGGACGGGTCGGGTCCCAGGTGCAATGGATCCTGCCCGCCGGCTGGCCGGCGCTGACCTTTTCGCCATTGGCATGGAAGGGCTCGAAGATGCCGTCCGCCGTGGCGTAGACATAAGCCGCAGTACCCGGCAATTCGAGGACCTGCCCGTCGCCGCGGCGCGGCTCCGGCTTGTCGCGGACGACAATGCCGAGATGGTCGAGCACATTGGCGACGCCGCGGCGGCAGATCTTCAGCGCGTCGAGCGATACCGTGCCGGCGCCCGCCATCTCCGTCCCGACCGTCACCAGCCCTTGCCGGCAAGCGGTCGCTGTCGCGGTGCGCGGCTCGCCGAGATTGGAGATCACCACCGTCATCGGCGCGTCGAAGGCCTGCACGGCTGCGACATTGCGCTTGTGAAGTTCGGGATCATCGCTCGGCTCGACGATCGCGCTCGGGATGATGTCGAGCGAGGAGCCGCCGGAATGCAGGTCGAGGAAGGCGTCGCCGAGCGGCAGGATGTGGTCGCTGACGAAGGCCGAGATCTGCTGGGTGATGGTGCCGCGCGGATCGCCCGGAAAGGTCCGGTTGAAGTTGAGCCCGTCCACCGTCGAGGTGCGCTGGCCGGCGATGACGGCGTGGACATTGTTCGCCGGCATCAGGATGAGCCGCCCCTGCACCCGGCCGGGATCGAGATCGCGGATCAGGTCGCAGATCGTGATCGGCCCCTCGTACTCGTCGCCATGGTTGCCGCCTTCGAGGATCGCGGTCGGGCCCGAGCCGTTCTTGATGATCGCGACGGGTATCCGCGCCGCGCCCCAGGCATCGTCATGTGGCGAATGCGGGATCATCAGGAAACCGACCTGCTTGCCGTCCTTCTCCGGATCGACGGTGAGGAAGGCACTGGACGGGCGCGGGGTCGGCTTCTGGCGGGGGCTGGTCATGGTGGGCTCGATCGGACGTGGCTTGGGAAGCCTTCCCCGCAACGAGGGAAGGCCGAGACAGGTCGTCATGCTCGGGCTTGCCCCGAGCATCTCAGGCCGAAGGAGGCGCCAGTCGGTGCCTTCCCGTCAGGAGATTCTCGGGTCTGCGCTTCGCTTCGCCCGAGAATGACGGCAGCGGGGACCGCTCACAGCGTCGGCAGCGGGTCCATCGGCATGTCCAGATACTTCTTGTGCAGCCGGTCGAGCTCGCCGTTGATCGAGGCGTAGAAGATGAAGCTGTCGAGCCAGCGCACGAGATTATGCTGGTCCATCTGCACGCCCATATGCGCCGGGCTACGACGGATGACGAATTTGCGCTCGAACTCCTTGTTCGGGTTCTGCTTGGCTAACGCCTGGGCGACGATCGAGTTGGTCGCGAGCAGGTCGGCCTGGCCGGTGATGTAGGCGGCGGCCGCGGTCGCGTCGTCCTCGGTGCGCATCACATTCGCCTTCGGCGCCGATTCCGTGATCGCGAGTTCCTGCGTCGTGCCCTTGGCGGCGGCGACGCGGTTCGAGCCGAGCGTCTCCGGGCTGGTCACATTGGCCGATTTCGCGCCGTAGACGGCGAGGAAGGTGTTGGCATAGGGCGCGGTGAACTGGATCTGCCGGGCGCGCTCCGGCGACAGGCCCATCACCGAGATCACGATGTCGACCTTGTCGGTGAGCAGGAAGGGAATGCGGTTGGCGCCGGTGATCTGCTGCATCTCCAGCTTCACGCCGAGGCCCTTGGCAACCATCTCGGCGAGTTCGATGTCGAAGCCCACAGCCTTGCGGTTGGCGTCCTGCGAACCGAAGGGCGGCGCATCGAGCGGCACGCCGATCCGCACCACGCCCTTCGACAGGATGTCCTGGAGCTTGTCGGCCTTGGCCTCGACCGCTCCAAATGCAGCGATCGCCATCGCCGCAAGTCCTGCAAACAGTTTACGCATCTTTCTCTCCCCTCGTTGACCGCTACTGGAACCGATCGTCATTGCCTCAGTGCAGCACCGCACTGAGGAAGGTGGTGAGCTCGGGCGTCTTAGGCGCGGCAAGCACCGCCGCGGCCTGGCCTTCTTCGTGGATGCGGCCCTCGTGCATGAAGACCACGCGCGAGCCGAACCTGCGGGCAAAGCCCATTTCGTGGGTGACGAGCATCATGGTCATGCCCTCCTGCGCCACGGATTCGAGCACCTTCAGCACCTCGCCGGTGAGCTCCGGATCAAGCGCCGAGGTGACCTCGTCGAACAGCATCAGCTTTGGCCGCATGGCAAGCGAACGCGCGATCGCGACGCGCTGCTGCTGGCCGCCGGAGAGCTGCGAGGGATAGGCGTCGAGCTTGTCAGCCAGCCCGACGCGGGCCAGCACCTCGCGGGCGACCTCGCGCGCCTCCTCCGGCTTCTGCTTCTTCACGACGCGCGGAGCGAGCGTGATGTTGTCGCTGACCGAGAGATGCGGGAACAGGTTGAACTGCTGGAAGACGATGCCGACTTCCTGCCTGAGCTTGCGCAGGTCGGTGGCGGGATCGTTGACCTGCACGCCGTCGATGCGGATCGTGCCGGCCTGGACCGGTTCCAGCCCGTTGACGCAGCGCAGCAGCGTGCTCTTGCCCGAGCCCGAGCGACCGATCACGGCGACGACCTCGCCCTTGTCGATATCGAGCGAGACACCCTTCAGGACTTGGTTGGCGCCATAGCTCTTGCTGACGCCATGGATTTCAACGAGCGACATCGAGCTTCCGCTCGAGCGAGCGGCTCCATTGCGTGAGGGGGAAGCACATCGCGAAATAGATGCAGGCGACGGTGATGTAGACGGCGAAGGGCTTGTAGGTGCCGGCCGCGGTGAGCTGGCCCTCGCGGGTGAGCTCGACGAAGCCGATCACCGCCGCGAGCGAAGTGTTCTTGATCAGCTGGACGAGGAAACCGACCGTCGGCGGAATCGCGATCCGGATCGACTGCGGGATGATGACGTAGCGCAGCTGCTCGCCAAGCGAGAGCCCGAGCGAGGCGCCCGCCTCCCATTGCGTCCTGGCGATCGAGACCAGCGCGCCGCGCCAGATCTCGCCGAGGAAGGCCGAGCCGTAGACCGAGAAGGCGACGGCCGCCGCGATCCAGGGATTGACCGAGATGCCGGCGAGCGGCAGGCCGAAGAAGATCAGGAACAGCCAGACCAGCAGCGGCGTGCCTTGCACCAGCTGGATATAGGTGGCCGAGAACCAGCGCAGCGGCGCGATCGGCAAGATACGCAGGATCGCAAGCGCAAGGCCCAGCACCGCCGAACCGGCGAAGGCAACCGCGGTCAGCGCGATCGTCCAGCGCGCCGCCGCGATCAGGTACATGACGTCGATGAGGCCGAACTCGCGGATCATCGCACGAACACCACACGGTAGATCAGGGCGAACAGGCCGCGGAAGCCGATGGCGAGCGCGAGATAGAGCACGCCGATCACCGTATAGACCTCGAAGTCCCTGAAGGTGCGCGACTGCACGATCGAGGCCGCGTGGAACAGGTCCTGCACCGAGATCTGCGAGGCGACGCTGGTCGCCAGCATCAGCAAGACGAACTGGCTGGCGAGCGCCGGGAACATCGCCTTCAACGCGGGGAAGACGACGATGTAGCGGAAGACCTGCAGGCCGGAGAGCCCGAGCGAATGACCGGCCTCGATTTGCGCCTTCGGCACGGCCTCCAGCCCGGCGCGGACGATCTCGGTGGTATAGGCGCCGAGATTGATCACCAGCGCGATCATCGCGGCGGTGAGCCCATCGAGCCTGACCCCGAAGCTCGGCAACCCGAAGAAGATCAGGAAGAGCTGCACCAGCAGCGGCGTGTTGCGGATGATCTCGACATAGGCGCCGACGATGCGGCGCAGCCAGGCCGGGCCATAGGTGCGCCCGGCGGCACAGAGGATGCCGATCAGGAGTCCGCCGACCATCGCCACCGCGGAGAGCATCAGCGTGATCCAGACGCCGTCGAGAATGGACTGCCAGGCCGCAAAGACGTCGCGAAACTGGAGCCCGTACTTCATCGCCGTCAGCCCTTTGGCTGCGGGCCATGGGCCCGCCGTCCGGATGCGCTGGACGGATGTCGCGGCGTTGCGCTCATGTCGCTCCCTCTTTACCCGGAGGCTAGTTTGGCTTCTTATTTGATGTCAAGCTTCATATATGAAACAGGCGCAACATGAGCGTTCTTCCCGAAGCCGACCCTGACGAGAAGGCGGCCTATGCCGCCCCCGCCCTGGAAAAGGGCCTCGACATCCTGGAGCTGCTCGCAGAGATCGGCGAGCCGCTCTCAACCCGCGTGATCGCCGAGCGACTGCAGCGCTCGAAGAGCGAGATCTTCCGCATGGTCTTCGTGCTGCAGCAGCGCGGCTATCTCGAGCGCGAGCCCGGAACCGACCGGCTCGGCCTGTCGCGCCGCCTGTTCGACCTCGGCATCAGGACGCCCGGCGGCAAGCAGCTGACCTCGGTCGTGCTGCCGCCGATGGAGCGTTTCAGCGAGGAGAGCGGCCAGGCCGCTCATCTCGTCGTGCTTAGCCGGGCGCAGACCGTGGTGCTCGCCACCACCGCCGGCCATCTCGACGCCAGCGTCATCGTCCGCCCCGGCTATGGCCGCCCGGCGCTCGACGCCAATTCCGGCCTGCTCATCCTCGCCTTCCAGTCGGAAGGGCGCCGGCGCGGGCTGATGCGCGAGGCGCCGCCCGAGATCCGGCAGCGCCTCGACAGTCCTGAGACCCAGGCGGCGCTCGCCGAGGTAAGGGCGCTCGGCCACCGTATCGCACCGAGCCGTGACATCCTCGCCGTCACCGACATCGCCTGCCCGGTGATCGGCCCGGCCGGCCATGCCGAGGCTGCGATCCTGGTGCCCTGCCTGCAGCGCCACGGCGTCGAAACCGACGAGGGCGCGATCCTGCTGGCGCTCAAGGCCTGCGCCGCCGAGGCGGGATTGCGCCTGCCCTATGGCTAGCACTCATCCGGAAAGGTCGCCGTCTAACCCGGAAAACCCGCGCAATTGCCGCAGCGCCACCCGAAGCCGGCCATATACTCTCCAAGATTGCTCGCGATTTTGCCTCTGATCGCAGCAACCGCCACGGAGGAGGACGATATGGCCGAGACCGCGACGAACCCTGAGAGCATCGTGATGACCGATCCGGAGTGGATCGCGCTGGAAAGCATCAGCGAAGAGACACGCCGCTTCATCTTCGGCGAGGCGATGCTGCGCCTGCTTCAGGGGCGCGGCCTGGCCGAGCCCGGCGACGAGCTCTGGAAGGTCACGCCGCAGGGCCAGCAGGCGCTCGAAGCCCGCAGCCACTGACCTTCAAACCCATTTTTACATCGAACATGTCGTCCCGGGTGCCTCGACGGTCACCCGGGACGATCTCGTTAAAGGTCGTGTCAGCAGACGGTTGCAAGCGCCGGCCGCGCAGCCCATCTCAGCGCTACGCCAGTTCGCTCACCCCTTCGGGACCTGACGCATGAAACGCCCCGTCACCATCACGATCTCGCATTCGCTCGGCCGCGAGGCGGCGCGCCAGCGATTGCAAGGCGGCGTCGGCAAGGTCCGCGACAAGCTCGGCAGCTTCGGCATGCAGCTCGTCGAGGAGACCTGGCAGGACGACACGCTGCAATTCGGCGTCGCCGCGCTCGGCCACACCGTCAGCGGCAAGATCGAGGTCGAGGATGCGCTGGTACGCGTCGAGGTGATGCTGCCCCTGATGCTCGCCATCTTCGCCGAGAAGCTGAAGCTCGGCGTCGAGAAGCAGGCGCAGATCCTGCTGGAGCACAAGCCGACCAAGGCCTGACGCCTTCCTGACCCATCATGTCGCAGCCTTCCTGCGACTTTTGTTCATCGTCGAAGGTTGAATTCCCCCGCCGCGATCCGCAAAGTCGCTGCGCCCTCCTTTCCCGCCTGCCCACCGGAGACCCATGCATCACGGCCCATTGATCGCCATCATCGTCATGGGCCTCGGCCTCGCCTTCGTGTTCGGGGCGCTGGCACAGAAGTTCAGGATTTCGCCCCTCGTCGGTTATCTCCTCGCCGGCGTCGCGGTCGGCCCGTTCACCCCCGGTTTCGTCGCCGACCAGAACCTCGCTAACGACCTCGCCGAAATCGGCGTCATCCTGCTGATGTTCGGCGTCGGCCTGCATTTCTCCCTGAAGGACCTGCTTTCGGTCAAAGCCATCGCGGTCCCGGGCGCCCTCGTGCAGATCGCCGTCGCGACCCTGCTCGGTCTCGGCCTCGCGCTGCTTCTCGGCTGGACTGTGATCGCCGGCCTCGTCTTCGGACTGGCGCTCTCGGTCGCCAGTACCGTCGTCTTGCTGCGCGCCTTGCAGGAGCGGCGCATCGTCCAGACCGAGAAGGGCAAGATCGCCGTCGGCTGGCTGATCGTCGAAGACCTCGCCATGGTCCTGGCACTGGTGATGATCCCGGCCGTCGCGGACGTGCTGAACGGCGGCTCCGGCGCTGCTTCCGGCGGCGGGCCGCTGGCGACGCGCTTCGATCTCGGGCTCTGGGGCGTGCTCGGCCTGACGCTCGCCAAGGTCGCCGCCTTCGTCGCCTTCATGCTGATCGTCGGGCGCCGGCTGATCCCCTGGATCCTGCACTGGGTCGCCCATACCGGCTCGCGCGAACTCTTCCGCCTCGCCGTGCTCGCGATCGCGCTCGGCGTCGCCTATCTCGCCGCCAGCCTGTTCGGCGTCTCCTTCGCGCTCGGCGCCTTCTTCGCAGGCATGATCCTGAGCGAATCGCCGCTCAGCCATCGCGCCGCCGAGGAATCGCTACCGCTGCGCGACGCCTTCGCGGTGCTGTTCTTCGTCTCGGTCGGTATGCTGTTCGATCCGGGCATCCTGCTGCGCGCCCCGCTCGCTCTGATCGCCACCATCGCCATTATCCTGTTCGGCAAGTCGCTGGCCGCCTGGCTGATCGTGCGCGCCTTCGGCAAGCCCGATCAGGTCGCGCTGACGATCTCGGCGAGCCTGGCGCAGATCGGCGAATTCTCCTTCATCCTCGCCGGGCTCGGCGTCTCCCTGAAGCTGCTGCCGGAGCAGGGCCGCGACCTGATTCTCGCCGGCGCGATCTTCTCGATCGTGCTCAACCCGGTGATGTTCAAGCTGGTCGACCGCTTCGCCCCGCCCGACCCTGCACCGGCCAAGCCCAAGCCGGCCGAACCGAAGCCGGCCGAGGCGGCGCCCGTCCCTCAGCCGGAAGCGCCGGCCGCGGCGCCGGAGCTCGAGCCTGCGCCCGCCCCCGAACGCGACATCGCCCCGACCGAGCTGTCCGATCATATCGTCGTCGTCGGCTATGGCCGCGTCGGCTCGCTGCTCGGCGCCGGCCTTGCAGCCATGGGCGAGAAGCTGCTGGTGATCGAGGATCAGGATGACGGCGTCGCCGCCGCCCGCCGCGACGGCGCCGAAGTGCTGGTCGGCAATGCTGCCGACCCGGAGGTGCTCGGCGCCGCCGGGCTGGCGCGGGCAAA
Source organism: Allobosea sp. (assembly GCA_024231975.1). Lineage (GTDB taxonomy): Bacteria > Pseudomonadota > Alphaproteobacteria > Rhizobiales > Beijerinckiaceae > Allobosea. The sequence goes on along the minus strand of JAAEQB010000051.1, from coordinate 99,987 downwards.
GCGCCTCTTCGTCGCCATCCCCGGCAGTTTCGAGGCCGGTCAGGTCTGCGAGCAGGCACGCAAGCAGAACCCGAATCTGCCGATCATCGCCCGCGCCCATTCCCTCGCCGAGGTCGAGCACCTCAAGGACTGCGGGGCGAGCCGCACCATCATGGGCGAGGCCGAGATCGCCCGCGCCATGCTGGCGCTCTGCGGCCGCAAGGGCGAGGAACCGGCTCCCAGCACCCCGAATGCGGCGTGAGCTAGCTCTCGCCGTCCATCAGCGGGTGCAGGTCGCGGACCATGCTCTTCAGCCGCTCGTCGAGGACATGGGTGTAGATCTGCGTCGTCGCGATGTCGGCATGGCCCAGCAATTCCTGCACGACGCGCAGGTCCGCGCCGTTCTGCAGGAGATGGCTGGCGAAGGCATGGCGCAACACGTGCGGCGAGACCTTGGCCGGCGACAGGCCGGCGGCTGCCGCCAGCGATTTGAGATCGCGCCCGAAAGCCTGGCGGGTCAGATGCCCGCTCTCGCCGTCGGAGGGAAAGAGCCAGCGCCCGTCCGCTGCACCCTGTTCGCGTAGCAGAGCAAGATGCGCCGTGGCTGCGATGCGCGCTGCCTCGTTCAGCGGCACCAGCCGGTCCTTGTCGCCCTTGCCGCGCACGACCAGGAAGCGCTCGCGCGTCGTCGCGGCCGAAAGCGGCAATGCGATCAGCTCGGAGACGCGCAGGCCGGTGGCGTAGAGCATCTCGATCAGGCAGTGCATCCTGACGCCGCGCGCCCGGGCGGCGGGTGAGAGCCCCTCCTGCTCCGCCATCTGCTGGGCCGTGCCGATCAGCCGGTCGACCTCGGCGACGCTGAGCACCTTCGGCAATGGCCGGCCGAGCCGCGGCCCCTCGATCGCAGCGGTCGGATCGGTGCCGGCGAGGCCTTCGGTGTAGAGGAAGCGATGGAACTGCCTGACGGCCGAGAGCCGACGCGCCGCCGAGGAGGCCTTCAGCCCGCGTTCCGACAGCTCGACCAGATAAGCCCGGATATCGTCCGCCGTGGCCGCAGCCGGACCGCCCTGGCTCGCGGCGAAGCCGAGATAGTCCTCAAGGTCGCGCTCATAGGCCTCGAGCGTGTTCTTGGCCGCGCCGCGCTCGGCCGCCAGCATGTCGAGGAAGCCGTTCAGCCAGGAACGCGCCTGCTTGCTCATTTCTGCAGCTTCGAGGGCGGCACGATCTCGACCATCTCGCGCGGCTCCGGCTTCACGAAGGTGACCAGCGCGAGCATGCCGCCATAGACCAGCCCGGCGATCACAGCCAGGAACGTCAGGAACTTGAACAGCGTCGGCACGGCCGGCGATTCCCCATGCACCCCAACCTGTTATTTCTGATTGGGGGTATCGGGCGCAAGGGCGGAACCAGCGATCTCTGCAAGCTGCAGCCCGCGCAGGCTGTTGCCGACGAACCAGCGCTCGGCCTGCCGGAGGTCGTCGAGGCGCAAGGGAGCCTCGCGTGCAGTGCCGGTTTCGATCAGCTCGCGACGCAGCACGCCCGGCAGCAGGCCATGTTCCAGTGGGGGCGTCAGCAAGACGCCGTCACGCTCGAGGAAGATGGTGTTGCGGCTGGTCTCGGTGACGAAGCCTTGCCGGTTCAGCAGCAGCGCATCGTCGCAGCCTTGCGATGCCGCCTCGGCGAAGGCTCGCTCATAAACCGCCCGGCGGGTCGTTTTGTGTCGCAGGAAGGGATCACCGGCATCGACCTGCTGGCTGGCGACTGCGATGCGAAGCGCGCCCTCAGCCGCAAGCGGCATCGGCGCCGTGGTGATCTGAAACGCGCCGTTGCGGCGCAGCTCGCAACGCACTCGGCGCTCCGCTCCAACAGGGAATGACGCTTCGATCTCCGCGAGTTGCAGGGCCAGCTGCTCCTGATCGAGCCGGAAGTCGAGCGCTGCCGCTGACACGACCAGGCGTTCGAGGTGCAACGCCAAACGGACATAGCCGCCCGACCAGCGCAGCGTCTCGATCAGCCCGTAATCCTCCGCAAGGTCTGTCAGCACCCGTGCCTTCAGCCGGCATTCCGCATATTCCTCGGCCAGCCTGGAATCGACGACGATGCCCCCGCCGACACCATAGACGCCCTCGCCGCCCGGCAGCAGCGTCGCGGTCCGGATCGCGACGTTGAAGCTGAGATCGCCGCTTGGCGCGATCATGCCGATGGAGCCGGTATAGACGTCGCGCGGCGCGGCTTCGATCTCGCGGATGATCTCCATCGCCCTGAGCTTCGGCGCGCCGGTAACAGAGCCGCAGGGAAACAGCGCCTGCATCTGCTCGGCCAGCGACAATCCCGGCCGCAACTGACTAGTCACCGTCGAGGTCAGCGTATGGAAGCCCGGATAGGTCTCGACGCTGAAGAGCGCGGGAACCTTGACCGAGCCCTGCTCGCTGATCCGGCTGAGATCGTTGCGCAGCAGGTCGACGATCATCAGGTTCTCGGCCCGCTGCTTCGGATCGGCAAGCAAGGCCGCCTTCGCGGCCTCGTCGGCCTGTGCGTCGGCACCGCGCGCCGCCGTCCCCTTCATCGGCCGGGTGACGGCGCCCCCGCCGGCGGTCTCGATGAACAGTTCCGGCGAGACAGAGAGGATACTCGCCTCCCCCATCGCGACCAGGCCGCCATGGGCGACCGGCTGGCTCGCCCGCAGCGCGCTGTAGAGAGCGAGCGGATCGCCAGCGTAGCGGAAACGGATCGGGAAGGTCAGGTTGACCTGATAGGCGTCGCCGGCGTGGAGATAGTCGAGCACGCGCTGCACCGCCGCAGCATGACCGGCCTCGTCCAAACCGAATGCCAAGGCTTCGAGCGGCAGCGGACACAGAGTCGCGAAGCCCTTGTCGAGTTCTGCCGGCGCTATGCTACGCGGCGCCTCGAACAAGCCGAACCAGAGCAGCGGCAGGCTCCGCTGCGCCGGTAGCAGCCCGGCCAGCCGCGGCTCGAAGGCATAGCCCAGCTCATAGGAGAGGAAGCCGGCCGCGTGCAGGCCGCGCGCCAATCCCGCCTCGACGCGGGCGAAAGCATTGGCGATTTCCGAGGGTTCGCTGGCTTCGATGACTTCAACGGGATCGGCGAAGAACAGCGCCTGCCCTGCCCCGCTTCGATCTTCCAGCAGCACGAAGGGCGCCCGCAACGCGGCGATCCCGCAATCCTCTCCCGCCACCAGCATCACGTGCTCACCACCCCCATCGCGGCGCTACGAGCCCGACGGAGCCGTCGAGGTCAAGCCGCAGCGCAAGGCACATGGCGGTACCGCGATCCTCATGCTAGAGCGGGCTCAAGGAATTCGTTTGATGACGATGGCGGAAACGATCGAACAGGTGGACCGCATCGCTCTGCGCGCCGCGCTCGGTGGGCGAGCCGTGGTGCTGGTGGGCATGATGGGCTCGGGCAAGAGCGCGACCGGCAAGCGCCTCGGCGCCCGGCTCGGGCTGCCCTTCGTCGATGCCGACACCGAGATCGAGACCGCCGCCGGCATGACGATCCCGGAGATCTTCGCCCAGCGCGGCGAGAGCGAGTTCCGCGATGGCGAGCGCCGCGTCATCGCCCGGATCCTGACGACGCGCGCCCCGCTCGTGCTGGCGACTGGCGGCGGCGCCTTCATGAACCCCGAAACCCGCGCCCGCATCGCCGAGCTCGGGATCTCGATCTGGCTGAAGGCCGAATTCGACGTGCTGATGCGCCGTGTCCGCAAGCGCAGCAATCGCCCGCTGTTGCAGACCGCCGATCCCGAGGCGGCCATGCGCCGGATGCTGGCCGAGCGCGAGCCTGTCTACGCGCTCGCCGACATCACGCTGATCTCGCGTGACGATCCGCATGAGGTCGTGGTCGAGGACGCGATGGCGGCGCTCGATCGCCGCCTGCGCCAGGAAGTCAAGGAATGAACGCCATGGCCCCGGCTGCCTCCGCAGCGGAACGAATCATCGTGCCGGTCGCGCTGGCCGAGCGCTCCTATGACATCCTGATCGGCCGCCACCAGCTCTGCGAGGCGGCTGAGGTGATCGCGCGCCGCTTTCCCGGCGCCCGCGCCGCCATCGTCACTGACGAGAACCTCGCCGCCTTGCACGCTCCGGCGCTCGAATCCTGCCTGCAACAGGCCGGCGTCGCGGCGACGCGCCTGACGATCCCGCCGGGCGAGGCATCGAAGTCCTATGCCCGCTTCATCGAGCTCTGCGACGGCCTGCTCGCCGCCAAGATCGAGCGCAACGACCTCGTCATCGCGCTCGGCGGCGGCGTCGTCGGCGATCTCTCGGGCTTCGCCGCCTCGGTGCTGCGCCGTGGCGTGCGGCTGGTGCAGATCCCGACCAGCCTGCTTGCCCAGGTCGATTCCTCCGTCGGCGGCAAGACCGGCATCAATTCCAGCCACGGCAAGAACCTGATCGGCGCCTTCCATCAGCCGGCTCTGGTGATCTGCGACACCGCCCTGCTCGACACGCTGAGCGAGCGCGAATTCAAGGCCGGCTATGCCGAGGTGGTGAAATACGGGCTGATCGACGATCCCGCCTTCTTCGACTGGTGCGAGGTCAACTGGCGCCGCGTCATGGAAGGCGGACCGGAACGCGACCATGCCGTCGCGACCGCCTGCCGGGCCAAGGCCGCGGTGGTCGCGCGCGACGAGCGCGAGGATGGCGACCGGGCCCTGCTCAATCTCGGCCACACCTTCGCCCATGCGCTGGAGCGCCTGACCCGCTACGATTCCGCTCGGCTCGTCCATGGCGAAGCGGTCGCGATCGGGCTTTGCCTCGCCTTCCGCTTCTCGCAGCGGCTCGGCCTCTGCCCCGGCCAGGATGCCGGCCGTGTGGCCGCCCATCTCGCCGCCGTCGGCCTGCCGACCCGGCTGCAGGACGTGCCGGGCGGCAGCGGCACCGCCGCCGAGATCGTCGAGGCGATGACCCAGGACAAGAAGGTCAAGCGCGGCGCGCTGACCTTCATCCTGGCGCATGGCATCGGCAGGAGCTTCATCGCGCCCGGCGTCGCCACCGAGGCCGCCTTCGACTTCATTGAAAGTGAACTCGCGGGAACCTGAGCGCTTCCGGCATGGTCGCCATTCCGCATCTCGATCCCTGGCTCGCCCTCGCCATCGTCGCGCTCGGCGTGTTCCTGACCGGCTTCCTCGCTGCTGCCGATGCGGCGCTGCATGCGATCTCGCGGGCCAGGCTCGTCCAGCAGGAGAAGGCCGGCAGCCGCCGCGCCGCGATCGTGCTGCGCGTGCTCGGCGACCGCGAGCGATTGAGCGGCGTCTTCCTGCTGGCGCGGACGCTGGTGAAGACCGCGACGGCGAGCTTCGCCGCCTATGCCGCGCTCGCCTCCTTTGGCGTCAGCGGCGCGGCCTGCCTTGCGATCGCGGTCGCGCTGGTGGTCGTCGTACTCGGCGAGCTCGCCCCGCGCATGGCGGCTGTCGCCGAGCCCGAGCGGATGGCGCTCAAGCTGGTGCGGCCGGTGGCGCGCCTGCTCGCCGTGCTCGGCCCGCCGGTCCGGTTGATGCAATGGTTCGCCCGCCGCACGCTCGGCTTGTTCGGCTTGCGGATCGACTCGCAGCGCCCAGTGCTGGCGATCGACGAGATCCTGCGCGACCAGGTCGAACTGATGCGCCAGGAAGGTACGGTCGAGAAGGCCGACGGCGACATGGTCAGCGGCCTGCTCGACCTCAAGCAGCTCGAAGTCGCCGATGTGATGATCCACCGCACCAAGATGCGCACGATCAATCTCGATCTCGGCCCGGAGGCGATCGTGCGCGAGGTGCTGGCCTCGCCCTATACCCGCATGCCGCTCTGGCGCGACAAGCCAGAGAACATTGTCGGTGTGCTCCACGCGAAAGATCTTTTGCGCGCGCTCGACGCCGCCGGCGGCGACGCCAGCAAGCTCGATGTCGCGACCATCGCGCTCGAGTCGTGGTTCGTGCCGGTGAACACGCCTTTGCCCGAGCAGCTCAAGGCCTTCCTCGCCCGCAAGACGCATTTCGCCCTCGCCGTCGACGAATATGGCGAGGTAATGGGGCTCGTCACGCTGGAGGACATCCTCGAGGAGATTGTCGGCGACATCCGCGACGAGCACGACGTCGCCGTGCCGGGCCTGCGCCAGCAGCCGGACGGTGCGGTCGTCGTCGATGGCGGCGTGCCGATCCGCGACCTCAACCGGGCGATGGACTGGCAGTTGCCCGACGACGAGGCAACGACCATCGCGGGCCTCGTCATCCACGAGGCCCGCGCTATCCCCGATGCCGGCCAGGCCTTCACCTTCCACGGCTTTCGCTTCGAGGTGATGCGCAAGAGCCGCAACCGGCTGACGGCGCTCAGGGTCGCGCCCGCCGGCAACGGCCTTCCCGCCGAGCCGGAAACCGCCAACGCCGTCAGGGGCTGAACACCAGCACCAGGAAGACGAAGAACACCGAAAGGTGCACGGCGCCCTCCAGCATGGTGGTGCGCGTACCGGTGAAGGTCAGCGTGCTCAGGAACAAGGTCATCGACAGGATGACCATGTTGGTGCCAGAGAGGCCGAGCACGACCTTCTCGTCGGTGAGGACGCCGATGAGCAGGACGGCCGGGACCGTCAGGCCCAAGGTCGAGGCCGCGGCCCCCAGGCAGAGATTGACCGCGCGCTGCAGCTGGTTCGCGTTGATCGCGCGCAGCGCAGCGATGCATTCGGGCGTGAACACCACCATCGCGATCAGGATGCCGCCGAGCGCCGCCGGGGCGCCGAGGCGCACGATGCCGTAGTCGAGCACCCCGGCGAGGCTCTTCGCCAGGATCACGATCGGCAGGATGTTCGCGAGCAGCAGCAGGACATGGGAGCGGATCGAGCCGTCCGATGGCGCGTGCGACGGCTCGCCCTCCGACTCAACGGCGGGCGCAGGCTGCAAGGCCGCCTCGGCCTCGGGCTTCGGCTGCATCCTGGCCCGGGCATAGGCGGCGCCATAGGGCACATTCGCCTCGCTCGCCGGCTCCATGAAGAAGACGCTGTGCCGGCCCGTCTGCAGGATCAGGAAGACGACATAGAGCGACAGAGTGAACAGCGAGAAGGCGATCGACTGGAAGGTCGTCAGCGTGCCGTCCGAGGTCGAGGTGGTGAAGTTCGGCAGCACCAGCGGGATCAGCGTCAGCGGGATGATCACCGCGAGATAGGCGGAGGCGCCCTTGAGGTTGTAGCTCTGCGAGAAATGCCTGAGGCCGCCGATCAGGAGGCCGATGCCGACGACGCCGTTGAGCACGATCATCAGCACCGCGAACATAGTGTCGCGCCCGAGCGTCGGTGCGCCCTTGGCTCCCAGCATCACCGCCGAGATCAGCGCCACCTCGATGATGACGATCGCAAGCGTCAGGATCAGCGTGCCATAGGGTTCGCCGAGCCGGTGCGCCAGCTCCTCGGCCTCGTGCACCACGCCGAAGGCCGACCAGATGATGATGCCCAGCAGCCAGGCGAAGATCAGCAGCGACGGCAAGGGAGTGCCGAGCTGCGCGAGCAGAGTGCCACCGAAAAGCTGAAAGGCTGCGACCGAGGCCCAGGCGCAGGCGAGGCGGGCGATCATCATGTCTGGCAATGGATCCGTGTTGAAAAGACAATCGGCGGGTACATGCCGAAAATGATCTCACAACGGCAGGCCTGTGACACGCGATTGTTGATCGCGGTTTTTCAGGGCGCGCGGGCTGGGGTCAGCCCAGCTTCGCCAGGAAATCGGTCGCCTTGTACCCCTCCGGCACGCCGTCGAGGATGATCGCGGCGCTGCGCGAATTGCGCGTCCTGAGCGGCAGGATCGCCTGATAGGCCGGCGAGGCGTACCAGCTGCGCGCCGCGCCAATGTCCGGGAAGGCGATGACGACGAGATCGCCCTCCCACGGCTCCTCGATGACCTCCGGCGTCACGCCATGGATCAGGAAGCGGCCGCCGAACGGCACGAGGGTCTCGTCGATCAGGCGGATGTAGTCGACGATCTCGGCGTTCAGGTCGACGTCGCGCAGATGGGCGATGGCATAGGCGGTCATGATCGTCTCCTCGTTCGAGAAACGGCCGGTGTGGCCGGTGTCGCGAGGGACCATGCCCGCCGGGGCGCCGCAGGTCGATTACGCCTTAGGTAATCGAAACCGCGCTGCCTCAGCGCTTCGCGAAGGCGTCGAGGATGGCGGCGCCCTCCGCACCGGCCTTGCCGCGCCAATCCTCGACCGCGGCCTTGCCGGCCGTCCCGAGCCGCTGGGTAAGCTCGGCCGGCAGCTTCGCATGGATGGTGACGCCATTGGCGCGCATGCGGGCATAGTTCTCGTCGAGCCGCGTCCTGATCGCGCTCCATTGCCGCCGCTCGGTCTCGGCCGCAGCCTCGTCGACGACCTGCCTGAGATCGGCCGGCAGCGCCTCGTAGGCGGCGAGGTTCACCGTCGCCAGCGAGATCGGCAGCGCGTAGTTCACCTCGCTGAAATGCGGCAGGAACTGCCAGAGATTGCGGCCCGCGCCGCCGTCCCCCGAGGACAGCACCGCCGTAACCGAGCCGTCCGTCACCTTCGGCATGGCATCGGCGAAGGACAGGTTGACCGCCCTGGCGCCGGCATTGCCCATCACCGTGGTCGAGGTCGCGTCATAGGTGCGGATCGACAGCCCCGTGAGGTCCTTGGCCGCGATCACCGGCTCCTTCGACCAGATGCCGGAGGCCGGCCAGGGCGTGGTGTAGAGGATGCGCTGGCCATAGCCGGCGAAGACCTTGGCATAGGCCGGCCTGGCGAGATCGGTCAGGCGCCTGGCGTCCTCGATCGAGGTCGCGAGGAAGGGCAGCGAGGACAGGCCGAAGAGCGGATGCACCGCCCCGAGCGCCCCGGCGAAGGCATCGCCAGCCGCGACCTTCCCCTCCTGGACGGCAGCGACCATGGCTGCCGACTTGATCCCCTTGGCGGCGTCGAAACTCGGGGTGATCGTCAATCGCCCGCCCGAGCGCTCGTTCACCAGCGTGGCAAAGGTCGCGACACCCTCGCCCGGGATGGCACTGGCGGGATACTCGGTCGGCATCTCCCAGACCGTCTGGGCGACAGCGGCGGGCACCGGCAACATGATCAGAGCCAGCGCAAAGGCGGGCAAAAAGCGAGTCATGGACGGGCCTCCGTGTTGATCAGGCGGTGGTGCGAGTTTCGCGCGGAATGCCCGGGATCGGCGCAGTCAGCCGTCGACGATGCCCTTGCTTGCCAGAGACGAAGGCTGGGGCGCGACAGGCTTGTCCGTCACCAGATACTGCGCCCGTGCCAGCGCCGCGAAACGGCCGCCCTTGGCGACGAGCTCCTCGAAGGAGCCCATCTCGATCACCTTGCCCTGCTCGAACACCAGGATGCGGTCGGCATTGCGGATGGTGGCGAGCCGGTGGGCGATGACGAAGGTGGTGCGGCCCTTCATCACCTCGTCGAGCGCCTTCTGCAGCTTCACCTCGGTCGCCGCATCGAGGGCCGAGGTCGCTTCGTCGAGGATCAGGATCGGCGGGTTCTTCAGCAAAGCGCGTGCGATCGACAGGCGCTGGCGCTCACCGCCGGAGAGGGTACGGCCGCGCTCGCCGACGATAGTGTCGAGCCCATCGGTCTGGCGCGCCATGACTTCGGTCGCCTGCGCCCGGTCGAGCGCCTCCATCATCTCGGCATCGGTCGCATCCGGCTTGCCGACGGTGAGGTTCTCGCGGATCGAGCGGGCGAACAGCATCGGCTCCTGGAAGACGACGCCGATATTGCGCCGGAGCGAAAGCAGCGAGATCTCCCGGATGTCGCGGCCATCGGCGAGGATGCGGCCCGATTGCGGATCGAAGGCGCGGTGCAAAAGGCCGAGCGTGGTCGACTTGCCCGAGCCGGTCGAGCCGACGATGGCGATGGTCTCGCCGGGCCTGACCTCGAAGGAGACGTCGGCGACAGCAGCGCGCTTGCCGTCATAGGAGAAGGAGACGTCGTCGAAAGTGATCCGGCCCTCGAGCCGGCCAGCATCAGGCGCGCCTGGCAGGTCGCGCACCGCCGGCAGCGTGTCGATCACCTCGAAGAACTCGCGCATCTTCGGCGCCTGCATGAAGATGAAGTTTACGAAGGCGACGATCTGCTCGAGCCGCCCGACCAGCATGGTGGCGAAACCCATGAATGTGACGATCTCGCCGACCGTGGTCAGCCCCTGCATCAGGAGCCAGGTACCGACGACGAAGATCGAGAGCACGGTCAGCGTCGCCGAGGCGCGGGTGGCAACGGTCGCGACCGCCCACCAGGTCAACACAGGGATCTGCGCTTCGAGCAGGCTGGTGATGGTGTTGCGCAGGCCGCGGACCTCGGCCTCGATCCGGGTGAAGCTCTGGATCACCGGCACGTTGCCGAGCGCGTCGGAGGCGCGTTCGGCGAGGCTGGAATGATAGGCCTCGACATTGCTCTGCAATTTGTCGGTCTTGCGCAGCACGAAGGCGGTCAGCGTGCCGAACAGCACGACGAGGAAGATCAGCACCAGGCCGAGCTGCCAGTTCTTCCAGAGCGTGAACGGCAGGAGGATGAACAGCGCGACGAAGCTGGCGCAATGCTCGCGGAAGAAGGAGAGCCACAGCGCCCACATGCCGCTGGTGCCCTCCAGCATCACCTTGAGCACGCGGCCGGAATGGGTCTGCGTGTGATAGGCGAGCGGCAGGGTCAGCGCATGCTCGAAATAGTTCGCCATCACCGCGAGCCGCCGGCGATGCGCCAGCCGGTCGGCGAACAGCGCGACGAAGACGCCGGCGCCGATGTTGAACAGGCCGAAGCCGACCCAGGCGCCGAGCAGCACGCTGATGTCGGCCCAGCTCGGGCGCGTGCCCGCCGTCTGCAGGCTGGTCAATTTGTCGATCAGCGCGCCGAACAGCATCGGCTCGGCAAAGGCCGCGCCCGCCAGCGCGATGTTGGCGATGGCGAGGATGAGCCCGAGGCGCCGTTCCGGGCCGAGCTCACCGAGGACGCGGGCATAGATCGCAAGCAGAGACATCGCGGCCAAGCTTTAGACGACGGCGCGGCCTGAGCAAGTCCTCTGCCTTGACGCTTGATTCAATCGTCGTTCCTTATCGTTTCCGCGAAGCGTGTTGCCGATGCGCGAAATGCCGCTCGCTTATCTGCCCGTCCACCATCGCGCCGAGATGGCCGAAGCGACCTGAGCGGAGGCTGGACGATGGCGCAGAAGCATCGCAGTAGCCATGGCGATCAAGGCTTGTTCGTCACCTTCGCCGACCTGACGGCCTTGCAGGGTCGGCATTGTGCTGAAGGCCGATGCGCCGCCGCTGTCGACCGGCGCCAAACCTTGAGCCGCGGCATGCCGCGGCCGGCGATCGGCATGTGGGCACTGAGCGCCATCCTCCTCGTGCTTGCCTCGCGATCCGTCGATGCCGAGCCGCTGCCGTCCGGCTTCGTGTGGCTGCGCGAGCTCGCGCCGGGGATCGCGCAGGACATCCGCTATGCGACGCCGTTCAATTTCACCGGCGCGCCCGTGCCCGGCTATGGCCGGGGCGAATGCGTGCTGACGCGCGAGGCCGCGAACGCGCTGATCCGCGTCGAGAATCGGCTAGCCCGGCAAGGCTATGGCCTGAAGCTGTTCGACTGCTACAGGCCGGCCCGGGCCGTCGCCGCCTTCAATGACTGGGTGAAGCGGCCGAACGGGTCAGATCTCGGCCGCATCTTCCATCCCGGCATCGCCAGGGGCGATCTCATCGCCAGAGGCTACATTGCCGGCAATTCGAGCCACTCACGCGGCTCCACCGTCGATGTCGGGCTCATCCGCGCCGGCGAGGCTGCTCTGCCGACACCCGCGGATGCTGGCCCCTGCGACGGCCCGCCCGCTGTCCGCCCACGCGAAAGCAGCCTCGATCTCGGCACGAGCTTCGACTGCTTCTCGGAGAAAAGCGCGCTCCACCATCCCGGCGTCAGCGCCGAGGCCCATCGCAACCGCGAAACCCTCGCCGCGGCGATGGCGGCCGAGGGCTTCCGCGGCTACGGCAAGGAATGGTGGCACTTCACGCTGGCGAAGGAACCGTTCCCGAAGACGCCCTTCGATTTCCCGATCGAATGAGCGCCTCGGCTGCCCCTGCTCAGGGCGCGACCACCAGCGCCCAGTAAACCTGGTATTTCGAGCCCGCCGCATAGGCGGAGGCGATGCCCATCCGCGTCGCGTTCGGCGCCTTCATCACCCGGTCGTGCTGCGGCGAGTCACGCCAGCCCGAGAAGGCCTCGGCGAGGCGACGATAGCCGGCGGAGAGATTGGCCTCGGCGCCGGGCTGGCCGGATCGCGCCAGCCTCGCCTTCACGGCTTCAGCCTGCGCCGGCTTGTCGGCGGCAGCCATGGCGGCGGCCTCCTGCTCGGCCGCCTGCATCAGCTCCGGATCGAGCTTCAGCGCCCCGAGGCCGGCATTCAGGCGATAGGCCGAGATCGTCGCGCGCGCCGCCTCGGCGTCGACCCTCGCCGAGGGCGAGCCGAGATCGCGGTAGAAGGCGGGCTGGGTCCGCACCGGCTCGGTGCAGCCGGCGAGATTCAGCATCGAAAGGGCTGCGGCGAGCGCGGCAGGGCAGCTCATCGATCGCAACCGCTGCTGCGCGGAGGGAGCGGAGGGTAGGCGCATCGCATCAGTCCTTGGTCTCGTCCTTGCCGCCCGTCGCGGCCGGTTCTGGTTTGGCGGGCGGCGGGGGCCGAGCCTCCTCCGGTTCGCCCTCGGCCTCGGGTGGGGGGCCCGAACGCCTAACGCTGACGCGCCCGCCTGCCGGCTTGGTGCGGCGGCCAACTTCCTTCGACACCGCCGCGGCGATCTCGCCGAGCGAGTGCTCGACGCCCTCCAACCCCTTGACCGTCAGCTCTGTCGCAACCGGCGTCTCCAGTTCGCTGAGGCGCCGGTGGATGACGTAGTTGAGATCGCTGGTGACACGCCCGACGATGTCGACATCGCCGACCACGCAGATCAGGTCGAAATCCATCGTCGTCGTGCCGAGCTTCTTGAACAGCACGTTCGGCGGCGGCTTTTTCAGCACGTCGCCATGCGCCTCCGCGGCGTCGAGCAACATCGCCCTGACCTCGGTGGGATTGAGCCGGCGCGGCACGCTGATCGAGATCAGCACCCGCCCCGTCCGGTCGGAGCGGACGCGGTTGCGCACCACGCCCGAGACCAGGTTCGAGTTCGGCACGATCACCGAGGAGCGGTCGAAGGTCTCGATCTCGGTCGAGCGGACATTGATGCGCTTGACGATGCCCTCGGCATCGCCGACCAGCACCTGGTCGCCGACCCGGATCGGTCGCTCCCAGAGCAGGATCAGGCCCGAGACGAAGTTCGATACCACCGACTGCAGGCCGAAACCGATACCAACCGAGAGCGCCGAGGCGACCAGGGTGAGCCGCTCCATGCTGAGGCCGAGCGAGGAGAAGCCGATCGCCGCCGCCGCGGCATAGCCGACATAGCCGGCCGCCGTGGTGATCGAGTTGCGCAGGCCGGTATCGAGCGCCGTCGTCGGCAGGAACTTGCCGTCGAGCCAGCGCTGCAGCGAGCGCGTCGCCGCCAGCCCAAGCGCGAAAAGCATGATCGCGACGACGATCGAGGACAGCGAGACCGTGACCCCGCCGACCTGGAAGCCGAAGAAGGCGGCTCGCAGCGAGGTCGTCAGATCGGTCGATTCCAGGCCCCAAGGCGCCAGCGCCAGCATCACCGTGACGACGATGAGCACGATCTTGAGCACGCCGGTGAGCACGACCGCGATCTTCTGCAGCGTCCCGGTGCGCAGGCCGATGCCGGCCCGCAGCGTCAGCGCGAAGCGTCCGTCGCCGGTGAGCTGGCTGGTGATGCCGAGATCGATCAACTGCATCAGCAGCACGAAGGCGGCGGCGAGGATGCCGAGCCAGATCACCTGCTCGGTCAGGAAGGTCGCCAGCACGACATAGCCGAGCAGCAGCGCCAGGATGACGGCGACCCCCACGATCCAGCCGAGAATCCGCACCGGCCCGAGGCTGGCGCCGTCGACCGGCACATAGGGGCCAAGGCACGCTTCCTGCTCGATCTCCTGATTGTCGCGCAGGCGATAGAGCCCGGCGATCAGGATGATCGCGAAGATGGTGGCGAAAGCGCCTCGCACGATGATCGACAAAGTGAGCCCGGCGGCGATCGCCTGCAGCCAGGCCTCGAACACCTTGCCGATTGCCATGACGATGACGAGCGAGCTCGCCATCCAGGTCACGGTGCGCGCCGTCGATTCCATCACGCTGGCGAGGCGCCGCTGCGGCTCGCCGGGCGCGAACAGCGCATCGGCCAGCGCCTGGACGAAGGCGATCAGGGCGAGGCCGAAGACGATCGCCAGGATGACCGGCTGGATCCGTGGCGGCAGCAGGCCGGCGGTGTTCAGGCCAGCATAGATCAGCCAGCTCGCCAGCGCCGGCGGCGCCGTCCGCGCGACGATGCGGATCAGCGCTCCATAGAGAATATAGCGGGCGCTCGCCTCGCCGTGCACGGCGAGCCGTGCCGTCAGCCGCGGCATGTAGCGGGCGCGCGCGACATAGAGCGCGATCGCGCCGAGGAAGGAGAGCGCGACCAGGACACCGCGCGGGCTGAACAGGGCCGTGGTGAAAACCGAGAGCCAATCGCCGAAGATGAATTGCGAGGCGCGCAGATCGGACGGGAAGGCCGTCAGCGTCGTCGACCAGACCTCGGGATTGAGGATCGACGGGCCGGCCGCGAACAGCGCCTTGGCGAAGCGGTCGCGCCTGAGGTCGCCGATCGAGCTTTGCAGCTGCTCGGCCTGGAGCAGCGTCGCGCGCCCGATCTTCAGAGTCTCGTCCGCCTCGGCGAAGGTCTTGGTGCGGGTCTCGCGCTCGCGCGCCACGTCCGGCGTCTCGGGCGGCGCATTGGCATCGGGCTTCGCCCCGAGCTGGTCGAGCCTGAGCTTGGCTTGCTCGGTGCGCGGCGCCTGCTCGTCGGTGAGGATGCGCAGTTGGTCGAGCAAGGGCTGCAGGCGCAGGCGCTGGCGCTGCAACTCATTGTCCGAGACGTTCGGATTGGCGAGCGAACCTTCGATCTGCGTGAGTTCGCCGCGGATCGAGTCCAGGCGCGCGCGCGGGCTGGTCGTCGTGTCGGCGGTCTGCGCCAGCGCCACCAGCGGCACGATCAGCAGCATCAATGCGAGCAGCACTGCGCCACCGGAGCGGCGGAAGGCTCGGTCGAGGCCGGAAATCATCGACATTGCGGTCCTGCCGGGCTGATTCGCTTGGTCGCGCAGCCTCGCCATTGCGGGACGACGAAAGCAAGCTTCTCCAGCAAGACGGCGATGCGGCCGGAATCGCGGCTTCGCTGCTCCACCGGACGAAGATCGTATGAAGGCATCACATTCCTGTGAGAGAGCGCCGAGACTGGCGCGACTGCTGTCGCGTGTCTGCGACAGAAAACCGGACAGCATCATGGCGGTGTTGAATAAACCCGCTTGGAACACCCTGAGCGCACGCTAAAACGGTTCAACGCGACCGTGATCACAGGTGAGCGCACAACCTCTGGCGGCAGCCGCGCTTCTGGGTTTGAATTCTTCCAAGGAACATCCGGCCTCTGACGGGCTGGCTCGATTGAACGGTGAGGCGCGCTGGCTCTCTCGCCGACCTTGGGATCGAAACCGGGAGGTTTGCGGTGGCTAAGCTCAGTATCAATGGCAAGACGATCGAGGTTGCGGTCGAGGACGATACACCACTGCTCTGGGTGATCCGCGAGCAGATCGGCCTGACCGGGACGAAGTATGGCTGCGGCGTCGCCCAATGCGGCGCCTGTACGGTTCACATCGACGGCGTCGCGACCCGCTCCTGCTCGATGCCGGTGAGCGCCCTCACCGCCGAGCAGAAGATCGTCACCATCGAGGGCCTCTCGCCCGACGGCAATCATCCGATCCAGAAGGCCTGGATCGAGCACGACGTGCCGCAATGCGGCTTCTGCCAGAGCGGCATGATCATGGCCGCGGCGGCCCTGCTGCAGTCCAATCCCAAGCCGAGCGATGCCGACATCGCCGCCGAAATGACCAATATCTGCCGCTGCGGCACCTATAACCGCGTCAAGGCCGCCATCAAGGACGTCGCCGCCGGCGGCCAGATGAATCGCGGCTGATCCGACCTCACCCATTCCCCGCGCACGGCTCGAGCGCCACAGCCTCGCCGCAGCGCCATCCGCAATCAGGAGGACGCCATGAGTCTAGCCTCTGTGACCGACACCAAGCTCTCCCGCCGTAGCCTGCTGAAAGGTTCGGCCGCAGCCGCCGGCGCCTTCAGCTTCGGCTTTGCCATCCCCGTTTCAAGTGAGGCACAGGCCCAGGGCGCGGTGCCCGAGATCAACGCCTGGGTCGTGGTCCATCCCGACGACAAGGTGGTGATCCGCATCGCCCGCTCGGAAATGGGCCAGGGCACGCTGACCGGCCTCGCCCAGCTCGTCGCCGAGGAGCTCGATTGCGACTGGGCCAAGGTCACCACCGAATATCCGACGCCCGGCCAGAACCTCGCCCGCAACCGCGTCTGGGGTAATTTCTCGACCGGTGGCAGCCGTGGCGTGCGCGAGTCGCACGAATACGTCCGCAAGGGCGGCGCCGCCGCGCGGATGATGCTGGTCCAGGCCGCAGCCGATGGCTGGAAGGTGCCAGTTGGTGAATGCAGCGCCGTCAAGGGCGTGATTACCCATAAGGGTTCCGGCCGTTCGATCCGCTATGGCGAGGTCGCTGCGACCGCGGCGAAGCTTCAGGCCCCTGCCCCGGCCAATGTCCCACTCAAGGACCCCAAGGACTGGACCATCGCCGGCAAGCCGCTGAAGCGGCTCGACACCGCCGACAAGACCACCGGCAAGAAGATCTACGGCATGGACTTCAAGCTGCCGGGGATGCTCAACGCCGCGATCAAGGACTGTCCGGTCTTCGGCGGCAAGGTGAAGAGCTTCGACGCCGCCAAGATCAAGGACATGCCGGGCGTCAAGCACGTCCTCCCCGTCGGGGACAGCGCCGTCGCTGTCGTCGCCGACAGCTGGTGGCGCGCCAAGACCGCGCTCGACGCGCTGCCAATCACTTGGGACGAGGGCGAAAACGCCAAGGTCTCCAGCGAGAGCATCGCCGCCTGGCTGAAGGAGGGACTCGACGCGCCGCAGGCCGCGGTCGGCAACCAGAACGGCGACGTCAAGGGCGCGATCGCCAATGCGGCCCGTGTCATCGAGCAGGTCTATTCCTATCCCTTCCAGAACCATGCCTGCATGGAGGTGATGAACGCGACGGCTCTCTACACGCCCGAGCGCTGCGAGGTCTGGACCCCCACGCAGAACGGCGAAGCGGCGCTCGCCGCCGCATCCGAGGCCTCCGGCCTGCCGCTGGCGAAGTGCGAGGCCTACAAGATCGATCTCGGCGGCGGCTTCGGCCGGCGCGGCGCGGTACATGACTGGGTCCGCCAGGTCGTCGCAATCGCCAAGCAGATCCCCGGCACGCCGGTGAAACTGATCTGGTCGCGCGAGGAGGATATGCTGCATGGCCGCTTCCACCCGGTGACGCAATGCAAGCTCACCGGCGCGCTCGACAAGGACGGCAACCTGACCGGCCTGCACCTGCGCATCTCCGGCCAGTCGATCGTCGCCGGCATCTTCCCGCAGAACATCCAGAACGGCCGCGATCCGGCCGTGTTCCAGGGCCTCAACCCGCCGGGACCGGAGGCCTCGATCGGCTATACCGTGCCGAACCTGCTGATCGACCACGCCATGCGCAACCCGCATGTGCCGCCGGGCTTCTGGCGCGGCGTCAACCTCAACCAGAACACGATCTATCTCGAATGCTTCATCGACGAGCTCGCCCATGCTGCCGGCAAGGACCCGCTGGAATTCCGCCGGGCGCTGATGAAGAACCACCCGAAGCACCTCGCCGTGCTCAATGCGGTCGCCGAAAAAGCCGGCTGGGGTAGCAAGCCGCCGGAAGGCGTCTATCGCGGCATCTGCCAGACCATGGGCTTCGGCTCCTATGTCGCGGCCGTCGCCGAGGTCTCGGTCGATGCACAGGGTAAGCTCAAGATCCACAAGATCACAGCCGCGACCGATCCCGGCCATGCCGTCAACCCGGCGCAGATCGAGCGCCAGGTCGAGGGTTCCTTCGTCTACGGGCTCTCCGCCGCGCTCTTCGGCGAGTGCACGGTCAAGGACGGGCGCATGGTCGAGGAGAATTTCGACACCTATCCGGTGGTGCGCATGGAGGACATGCCGGCCGTCGAGACGATCATCGTGCCCTCCGGCGACTTCTGGGGCGGCGTCGGCGAGCCGACCATCGCCGTCGCGGCGCCGGCGGTGCTGAACGCGATTTTCGCGGCGACCGGCAAGCGCGTGCGCAACCTGCCGCTGAAGAACACGGATCTGCGCAAGGCGTGAGGCCTTACGCGACCCGGACCGCGCTGATCCTGCTGGCGCTCGCAAGCGCGCCGGCAGGGGCGCTCGAAGCCTACAAAGTCGTCGGCGACGCGATCCCCGCACCGCTCGGCGGCAAGGTCGGCGATCCCGCGCGCGGGCGGACGCTGGTGCTCGACCGCACGCAGGGCAATTGCCTGATCTGCCACCACGTGCCGGAGCCGAACGAGCCCTTCCAGGGCACGATCGGCCCCGATCTCGCCGGCGTCGCCACCAGGCTCGATGTTGGCCAGCTGCGCCTGCGCCTCGTCGATGCCAGCCTGCTCAACCCGCAGACGGTGATGCCGCCCTATTTTCGTAACCAAGGATTGCGAGACGTGGCACCGGCCTTTCGCGATCGGCCGGCGCTGACCGCCCAGGAGATCGAGGATGTCGTCACCTATCTCGCCAGCCTGCGCACGCCCTGAACCGGCGCTCTCGCGCCGCGAGATCATGGCGGCGGCTGCCGCCGGCCTCGCGCTCGCTGCCTTGCCCGCCACCGCTCTCGCGGCCACACCGCCAGCGCTCGCCGAGCTGATCGCGCGCGTCACCGAAGGCGCGATACCCGAGCGCGCCAGGATCACCTTCGACATCCCGCAGCTGGTCGAGAACGGCAATTCGGTCGATGTCGCGATCCTGGTCGAATCTCCAATGACCGAGGCCGACCATGTCCGCTGGATTCATGTCATCGCCGAGAAGAACCCGTTTCCCGACGTCGCCCGCTTCCACCTCACCCCGCGCAGCGGCCGGGCAGATATCCGCGCCACCTTGCGCCTCGCCACCTCGCAGAAGGTTGCAGTCGTCGCGGCGCTCAGCAGTGGCGGCTATGTCATGGCCGATGCCGACATCGTGGTGACGCTCAGCGCCTGCATTGACGGAGGCTGACGCAATGGCATCGTTCAACGCCCGCATCACCATGCCGGCAGAGGCCAAGGCCGGCGAGATCGTCGAGATCCGGGTGCTCGTCCGCCATCCGATGGATCGGGGCGGCCAGGTCGATTCCGAAGGACGTGTGGTCCCGCGCAAGATCCTTAACCAGCTGACCGTGACCTATGCCGGCGAGCCGGTGTTCCGTTACGACATGCATACCGGCGTCTCCGCCAACCCCTTCGTCAGCTTCACCACCCGCGCCATCGAGACCGGCGATCTCACCTTCGAATGGCGCGAAGATGGTGGGGCGACCTTCACCCGCACCGCCCGTCTCGTCGTGACATGAACGCCGCCGGCCGCGCCCTTGCGATGGCGTTGCTTACGCTGGCCGGTGCCGCGGCAGCCCAGGAGATCAAGCCGGGCAGCACCTTCCTCTCGCCGCAAATGCAACGCCAGCAGGAGGACGAGGCCCGCAACCCCGGCTATCTCTGGGTCGAGCAGGGCGAGGAACTGTTCAGCCGCCGCGACGGCGCGGCGCCGACCTGCCTCTCCTGCCACGCCGATCCCAGGCAGAGCTTGCGCGGGGCTTCCGCCCGCTACCCGCAGGTCGACGCCGCGAGCGGCAAGCTGATCAATCTGGAGGGCCGGATCGAGCAGTGCCGGGTCGATCGGCAGAAGCAGCCGGCCTTCGGCTATGAGAGCCAGGAGTTGCTCGGCCTCACCGCCTATGTCGCCTCGCTCTCGAAGGGCGTGCCGCTGTCTGTCTCGGCCGAGGGCGCTGCCAAGCCGTTCTACGACGCCGGCAAGGCCTTCTACGAGCGCCGGCAGGGCCAGCTCAATCTCGCCTGCACGCAATGCCATGACGGCCTCGTCGGCCAAAAACTGCGCGGCGACACGATCAGCTACGGCATCGGCACCGGCTATCCGGCCTACCGGCTCGAATGGAACGGGCTGGGGTCGCTGCACCGGCGGCTGCGCGCCTGCTCGCTGGGCGTCAGGGCGACGCAGTTCGACTATGGCTCCGATGATTATCTCGCGCTCGAGCTCTATCTCGCCGTGCGCGCCAAGGGGCTCGCGCTGGAGGCCCCGGGTCTGAGACGTTAGCGTTCCCCCTTCAGGTCGTCCCGGACAAGCGGCGAGGCCGCGCCGATCCGGGACCCATGCCTGAACCTTCTTCGGAACGGCTCAGGCATGGGTCCCGGGTCTCCCTTCGGTCGCCCGGGACGACTCGCGAATATCGAATGCACGCTCTTGGCTCTGACCGCAGGAGCCGTCACGATCCCGGCACAGTCCTGTCGGAGACGTCGTGGATGCTTCGCCTGCCTGCCCTCGTCGCCTTCATGCTGATCGCCACTGCGGCCATCGCCGAGCCCGATGCCGAACCGCCGGCCTCGGCAGCCGGCGTGACCGCACCGCTACCCTTCGTGCTCAAGGGCACCGAGGTCAGGACGATCCGGGCCAAGGCGCTGCAGCGCGACTACGAGATCTTCGTCAGCCTGCCGGAATCCTATCAGAGCCAGCCGCGGCGGCGCTTCCCGGTGCTGTTCGTCACCGATGCCGACTATGCCTTCCCGCTGGTACGCTCCATCGCCCGCCGGGTCGGCAACCGGGCCAAGGGGCTGGAGGAGTTCATCCTGGTCGGCCTGTCCTATTCGGTCGGCGACACCCCCGAATACAGCCGCCGGCGCGATTACACGCCGACGCCCAACGGCGAGAAGACGCGTGATCCGTCCGGCAAACCGCCGGTCTTCGGCGAGGCGGAAGGCTATCGCCGCTTCCTCTCCGAGGAGCTGATGCCCTTCGTCGCGGCGACCTATCGCACCGACACCACCCGCAGCATCTATGCCGGCCATTCCTATGGCGGGCTGTTCGGCCTCTACGTCCTGCTCACCGAACCGAAGCTGTTCTCGCATTACATCATCGGCAGCCCCTCGCTCTGGTTCGACCAGAAGGTGCTGTTCCAGCGCGAAAAGACCTATGCCGAGGCGAACAAGGAGCTGAAGGCGAACGTGCTGATGGCGATCGCCTCCTATGAGACCATCGACAAGGCCTCGGGCGATCCGCGCTACAATGGCAAGACCGACATGATCGCCGATCTCAAGGAGTTCGAGCAGGCGCTGCGCTCGCGCAATTATCCAGGCCTCAAGCTCTCAAGCGAGGTCATCCCCGGCGAGGACCATCTCACCGTCTTCCCGGCGATCGTCACGCGCGGGCTGCTCTGGGCCCTGCCGGCGAAGCGGGACTAGCAAGACATTTCAACCGCAAGGTCATCCCGGGCGACCGGAGGGAGACCCGGGACCCATTCCGGAACCTCTTTCGGAAGGGTTCCGGAATGGATCCTGGATCGGCGCGGCTAGCGCCGCTTGTCCGGGATGACGAAAACCGGTTGAGACCGATGATCAATCCTTCTTGTCCTTCCCGGTCTTCGCCTTGCCCTTCGGCTTCACCCGGTTGTGGAAGCTGGCATTGCCGAGCCCGGTGCCGATGGTCAGCACCGCCCAGTGCTCGATATCCTGCATGAATGGCAGTTCGCTCAGGCCCTGGACGACGGCGTCGTTGTGCATGGTGACGACGGTGTCGTGCTCGCCGATCTCAGGCGCCATCTCGCGAATGCTCTCGACCAGGTTGAAGCGGCTGCTCGACCAGTTGCCCGGCAGGTTCTGGGCGCCGCGGTCGATCGCACCGTCCGGCTCGATCAGGCCGGGGCAGCCGACGCCGATGAAGGGCGCGACGCGCAGGCCTTCCTTGGCAGCGTGCTCGATCTGCTCGCGCAGCATCTTGCCGAGCCGCTTCACCGCCTCTTCGCGGCTCGGCTCCTCGTCGGCATGGCGCCAGAGCTCGGTCTCCCAGACGCGGGCCTTGCTGAGATCGGCTGCCTTGTCCTGGCGCAGTTCAACGATGCCGGCCCGGATATTGGAGCCACCGATATCGACCGCGACCAGGCTGTCATAGGCCTCGAAGATCCATTTCGGCGCGAGATGGGCGCTGCCGACCAATCCGGCCTCGTCCGGATGATGGCGCACGGGCACGAGCTCGGTCGTATAGCCCTCCGTCTGCAGGATGATCCCGGCCCGCGCGATCGCGAGTTCGCCGATCCGGCTTTCGCGGAAGCCGCCACCGACGACGATGCGCTCGACCGGACTCCAGGCCTTCTGGCGCAGGAAGCGCCGGATGACGAAGGCGAGCGACTGGGCGAAGCGCTCGACCGCCGAGAGCACCAGCGCCGCCTCGCGCGCCTCGCCCTCCATCAGCAGCTTGTCGAGCTCCGACTTGCTGACGATCTTGCCGGCCTTCGCCAGTGGATCCTCGCCAGTCTCGGCGAGATGGCTGCGCAATTCGGCGAGATGATCCATGAAGGCGCCACGGCTCGCCTTGTCGCCGAGAAAGCCGTCGCCGTCGCGGATTTCCAGATTATAGCTGGTGACAAGGACCGAGGGCAGCTCCTGCGCCCCATGTGGCCCGTTCGCGCTCGTCTTGCTCGCCGTCGCCACTGCCATCGCGTCCCCCATATTGAAAGCACGCGGGGAGAACGAGCAGCCCCCCGTAGCGGTTCCTGCGCCGCGCCGCCGCATGCCCCGTCTGCGCTGCAGGCGGGGACATTCAGCCTGCTGGCGATTGACCCCATCGCGTCCTTTCGCCTCCATAGCCGGCGGCGCGGTTCGCGGCCTGGGGGATAGACATGCTCGAAGTGATCGGCCGCTCGCTTGCGATCGGCATCGGCGCGACCGCCTTGCTCGATCTCTGGGCGATCTTCCTCAACCGGGCCTTCGGCATCCCGCTGGCGAACTGGGCCGCAGTCGGCCGCTGGTTCGCCTATCTGCCGCGTGGGCGCTTCATGCACGACACCATTGCCGACACGCCGCCCGTCCCAGGCGAACTCGCGATCGGCTGGATCATGCACTACCTGATCGGCGCCCTCTTCGCCGCGATCGTCATCATGATCTGGGGCCTCGACTGGGCTCGTAGCCCGACGCTGTTGCCGGCCCTGATCGTCGGCATCGTCACCGTCGGCTGCGGCTGGTTCATCCTGCAGCCCGGCATGGGCTTCGGCCTTGCTGCCAGCAAGCGGCCGAACGCTAACCAGGTCCGGCTGATCGGCCTGATCAACCACGTCGTCTTCGGCCTGGGCCTTTGGCTCGCCGCGCTGCTGGTGCGCTGAACGACACCTCACGAACTTTCAAAGGCAAGGACAAAACCCATGGCCGCGACCCTGTTCCAGAACGCCCGCATCGTCGACGGCACCGCGCCCGAGCGCGCAGCTCCGGTCTCCGTCCTGGTCGAGGGTGGGCTGATCCGCGAGGTCGGCAAGACCATTCGCTCCGACAAGGCGAAGGTGATCGACCTCAAGGGCCGCACGCTGATGCCCGGCCTGATCGACGCCCATGTCCATGTCATTGCCGGCCTCGCCGACCTCGGCCGCAACGCCGCCTTGCCGGATTCGCTCGTCACTGTGCGTTCGCTCGTGATCATGCGCGAGATGCTGCTGCGCGGCTTCACCACCGTGCGCGATGTCGGCGGCGCCGATTTCGGCCTGAAGCAGGCGACCGAGGAGCACGATTTCCCGACGCCGCGCCTCGTCATTTCCGGCAAGGCGCTCAGCCAGACCGGCGGCCATGCCGATTTCCGCGGCCGCTATGACGACCGGCTCGCGCCGGGCACGCGCCACCGCCTCGGCGCGCTCGGCCGCATCTGTGACGGCGAGGCGGAGGTTCGTCGCGCCGCGCGCGAGGAACTCAAAGGCGGCGCCGACTTCATCAAGATCATGGCCAATGGCGGCTGCGCCTCGCCGACCGACCCGATCCATTTCCTCGGCTTCTCCGTCGGCGAGCTCGAAGCGGTGGTCGAGGAAGCCCGTATGGCCGGAACTTATGTCTCCGCCCATGTCTATACCGACGAGGCCATCCGCCGCTGCGTCGAGGCCGGCGTCCATTCGCTCGAGCATTGCAACCTGATCAAGGCCGAGACTGCCAAGCTCGCCGCCAGGAACGGCGCCGTCGCGGTGCCGACGCTCGTCACCTATGACAAGCTCGCCAGCGAGGGCGGCAAGCTCGGCTTCCCGCCCGATTCCGTCGCCAAGGTCGAGTTCGTCCGCGCCGCCGGCATGGAGTCGCTGGCGATCATGAAGCAGGCCGGGCTCGCCATGGCCTATGGCAGCGACCTGCTCGGCGAGATGCACCGCCACCAGTCGGAAGAGTTCGTCATCCGCGGCCGGGCCCTGCCCGCGCATGAGGTGATCGGCGCCGCCACCCATGTCGCGGCCAAGCTCCTCAAGCTCGAGGGCAAGATCGGCACGATCGCGCCCGGCGCCCATGCCGACCTGATCGTCGTCGACGGCGACCCGCTGCAGGACCTGTCGCTGCTGACCCGCCAGGGCCGGCACATGCCCGTCATCATGAAGGCCGGCGCCTTCATCAAGCGCGCCCGGCTGGACTGAAGGCGCATGAAGCCCTGGACGCAGCTCGACGCAGCCCCGATCCCCGGCGGCGGCACGCTGAAGCTCATGCGCCGCGGCGAGGACGAGTTCTCGATCACGCTCGGCCATAACGAGCTGATGAATTCGCGCCTCAAGGGCTCGGAAGAGGCGCTTGCAACACTCGCGATCGAGCGGACCGGCCAGCGCCCCGGCCTGCGCTTCCTGATCGGCGGACTCGGCATGGGTTTCACGCTGCGGGCCGCGCTCGCCGCGCTGCCGAAGGATGCGGAGATCGTCGTCGCCGAACTGATCCCAGCGGTGATCGCCTGGGCGCGCGGCCCGCTCGCTGCAATCTTCGCCAGCTGTCTCGACGATCCTCGCGTCTCCATGCGCGAAGCCGACGTCGTCACCGCTATCCGCGAAGGACGCAGCAGCTTCGACGCGATCCTGCTCGACGTCGACAACGGCCCGGACGGTTTGATGGTCGAGGCCAATGACCGGCTCTACGACCACGCCGGGCTGTCCCATGCGAAGGCGGCGCTGCGGCCGGGCGGCGTGCTCGCCGTCTGGTCGGCCGGGCCTGACCGCAGCTTCACCCAGCGCCTGCGCCAGGCTGGCTTTACTGTCGAGGAGAAGACGGTGCGCGCCCGTGCCGGAGCCGGTGGCGCCAAGCACATGATCTGGCTCGCTGCCCCTCGGGGAAATGCAGCTGCCGTGCAGCCCGCTCGCCCATCTGGAGGCAGGCGGCGCTAGCGCTCGCCCAGCAAGCGCGCCAGGCTGGCCGAGAGCCCGATGCTCGGAACCGCAGCCGGCAGCGCGAGATCGCCCTGGCTCGGCTTCGGCAGCGGATTGCGCGCCGCATCGAGGACGGCAGCGAAGCCGGCCTGCACCGAGCAGATCACCGGCACGCCGACATGAGGTTCGACCCGCGCCGCGAGACCGGCGAGCCCGGCGCCACCCAAAATCACCGCCTGTGCCCCATCGCGCTCGACCGTCCGCCGGCAAGCCTGCGCCAGCAGCGCGATCGAGCCATCGGGATCGGCTGCGATGTCGCCGCCGGTCGGCGCCACCGTCTCGACCGCAGCGAGCCTGCCGTCCAGCCCGAGCGCAGCGGTGAATTCGGTCAGGATCGGCCCCCAGCGCTCGCCGCCGGTGACGATCGAGAAACGCCCGCCCTGCGCAGCCGCCTGCCGGCAGGCGGCTTCGGCCATGCCGATCACCGGGATTTCGGCCACCTCCTTCAGCGCCATCAGCCCGGGATCGCCAAAGCAGGCGAGATAGACCGCATCGCACCCGGCGCCGTGCTCGGCGAAGGCATCGAGCGCCGCATGACCGGCGATGGCGCCGGCGCTGCGGCTGGAGATATAGCGCGCGCCGAAGCGGCCGGTGGCCGGCACGAGCTCGACATCGGCAGGCGTCATCGGCGCCAGTACGCGCAGGACCAGCTCGGTCATCTCGGTGCTGGTGTTCGGATTGAGGACGAGGATGCGCAAGGTGATCTCAACGGGCGAGAGTTGACGGCCGGGATGCTCACCGCTCCGGGGCAGCGTTCCCGAGCTTTGCAGCGCCTGTCTTCCCACGGCAAGGGCACAGGGCCCGCGCCCTTCGCATGATCGTCACGCGGCGAGGGTTGGCTTGGGACATCACGCTCCGCCCGCTCCGGAACCATCGTACTCCACCCGGGTTGCACGCTAGACGAACCTCATATCGGAGGATGGACGATGCCAGCCAAATCGAAGGCGCAGCAGAAGGCGGCCGGAGCGGCGCTCGCCGCCAAGCGTGGCGACATCCCCAGGAGCAAGCTCCAGGGTGCCTCGAAATCGATGGTCGAGTCGATGACGGAGAAAGAGCTCGACGAATTGGCCTCGAGCAAGCGCAAGGGCAAGCCCGAGCACGTGACCAAGCACTGATCCGCAGCACCAACCTAGCTGGCCGGCCGCTCGTGCCGGTAGACCAGATCGCCGGGGTCCGGCCTGTCGGCGCCGGCGTCCAGATGCGCCCCGAGGCGCTCCGCCACTGCGATCGAGCGCCGGTTGTGCGGATCGACATAGCTGACCAGCGTCTCGATACCGGGCCGCCCGAAGGCCCAGTCACGCAGCGCAGCGGCGGCTTCGCTGGCATAGCCCTGTCCCTCATGCCCGGCATAGATCAGCCAGCCGAGCTCCTTCTCCGGGAAGAGCGGCCCGTGATTGATGCCGACCTGCCCGGCGCAAATCCCGCTTGGCAGGTCGATCATCAGCGCGCCATGGCCGAACAGCGCCCATTGCGCCACGTCATGGCAGAACAAACCCCAGGCGCCGCGCCGATCATAGGGACCGCCCATATGTTGCGCTCGCTCGGAGGCGAGAAACGCAGCATAATCGGGAAAATCGCCCGCAACCGGCGCCCTCAGGATCAGGCGTTCGGTCCGAATCGTCGGCGGTGCGGTGGAAAGCAGGATCGACCTCGGCATCGCCAGCGGCGGCTCGGCCGATCGGATCGGCAGCCGGCCTGTGCAGCAGAAAAAAGAAAATGGCCTCCCGGAAGGGATTCGAACCCCTGACCTACGGTTTAGGAAACCGTTGCTCTATCCTGCTGAGCTACCGGGAGGCACGTTCATGCGTTTAGCATAAAGCCGATGCGGGTGAAGCCTTCCTTTGCAGCGATTATGCCGCTCCTCGCCATCGTGGCCACATCGGCCACGGTGGCGCAGGCGGCGGATGACGCTTGCACGGCGCCGGATGGGACCGAGCTGGTCCGTCTCGCCGGCCTCGATCGGCATGGCGACCCGCAACTCGCCGACGGCCGGACCATCAGGCTCGCCGGGCTGGCGCCGCGGCAGAGCGACGCCGAGCGCGAGCGTTTCGCCGCGCAGTTGGCGCGCTGGCACGGCCGCGAGTTCCGGCTGGCGCCGCTCGGCGGCCCGGATCGCTGGGGCCGCCTCCCGGCGCGATTGCTGACCGCCGAAGGGACCGATGCGCTCGCCGGCCAGCCTGATCTGAGCGCGGCTCTTCTCGCCACAGGCGCTGCGTCGCGACTGCCCGAGCCGGGCCTTGCCGCCTGCAACGAGCTCTGGCGCAAGGCCGAGCCACGGCCGACGGTGGCGAGCAAGGCCGGCAGCCCCGCGCCGGCCGCAACCCAGGGCAATTTTGCCGCAGTGGCGCGCCCCGTCATCGACGGTCATGATGCCGCCGCGATGAAAGCGCAGGCGGGCCGGATCGTCGTGGTCGAGGGGCGTATCGCTGCCGTCGGAGAGCGGGCGCAGCGAACCTATCTCAATTTCGAACGGCGGCGCGGCACCGGCGGCAGCATCGTCCTGTCACGCGCATTGTGGCGTGACTTGCAGCGTGCCGGCTGGACCGCGTCGGCGCTGACGGGTAAACGCGTGCGCGTAAGCGGCGTGATCGAGGGGCGCGATGGCCTCCTGATCGAAGCGCAGACGCGTAGTGCACTGGAATTGATCGACTAGGGGCCGATGCGGAGAGTTCAGCGACATCGTCAGCCGATCCGGGGGCGTCTCGTCGCCACGGTGCTGCCGGCCCTGTTGCTGGCGGCCTGCTTTGGCGACCAGAATTCCGTCCTGGCGCCGCTCAACCAGCCCGGCGGCGAGCCGGCGCCGCGCGTCGCCAGCCTGCAGCGCGGCACCGATCGCGAGCATCAGCGCCTTCTGGCCGCCTTCGGCGGCGAATACCGCGCCCCGCAGGTCAAGGCCGAGCTGGAGGCGATCATCGCCCGCCTCGCCAAGGCCGGTGAAGGCCAGATCGGCACCTATGAGGTGACGATCCTGAATTCGCCGATCGTCAACGCCTTCGCCTTGCCGACCGGGCGTCTCTACGTCACCCGCGGCCTGCTCGCGCTGGCGAACGATTCTTCCGAGATCGCCTCGGTGATGGCGCATGAGATCGCCCATGTCACCGCGCGCCACGCCGTCGAGCGCGCCGAGATGGAGGCGGAATCGGCGCTGGTCAGCCAGGTCGTGGCGCAGGTGCTGAACGACCCGACGACCGGCGCGGCCGTCCAGCAGAGCTCGAAGCTCTCGCTCGCCCGCTTCTCGCGCCAGCAGGAACTCACCGCCGACCAGATCAGCGTGCGCAACATCGCCCGCGCCGGCTACGACCCCTATGGCGCCGGCCGCTTCCTGGTCTCGCTCGGCCGCAACACCAGCTTCCGGGCCGGCCAGCAGAGCAGCGGCGACAAGAAGCTCGACATCCTCTCCAGCCATCCCTCGACGCCCGAGCGCGTCGCCGCCGTCACCAATGGCGCCCGCCAGATCGGCGCGCCCGGAATCGGCGAGCGTGACGCGGCCCGCTGGCTCGGCGTCGTCGACGGCGTCGCCTTCGGCGACGACCCGGCCGATGGCGTCGTGCGTGGCCGCCGCTATCTCAACAGCGCCCTGCGCATCGCCTTCACCGCACCTGATGGCTTCGAGCTCGAAGCGGCGCGCGAAATGGTGGTCGGCGTCAGCAATGACGGCTCGCAGGCGCTGCGCTTCGACTCGGTCGCGCTGAAGGCCGGGCAGACGCTCGAATCCTATGTCGCCTCGGGCTGGATCGACGGCGTCGCCACGGGGGAAGTCCAGTCGCTCACCGTCGGCGGCCTGCCGGCGGCAGTGACGTCCGGCAAGGGCGCCGACTGGACTTTCCGGCTCGCCGCGATCCAGGCCGGGCCGCGTGTCTACCGCTTCATCCTCGCCGCCAAGGGCCAGAACGATCCCGAGCGCGCCATGCGCGCCTTGCTCGACAGCTTCCGCAATCTCAGCGCCAGCGACGCGCAATCGGTCAGCCCCTTGCGGATCCGGCTGGTCACTGCCGGCGCCGGCGATACCCCCGCCAGCCTGGCCGAGCGTATGGCCTCGACCGACCGGCCGCTGGAGCAGTTCCTGATCCTGAACGGGCTGGAGCGCAATGCGAAGCTGACGCCCGGCCAGCGTTACAAGATCGTGAGCGAATAGGGCGCAGCGCGCCGCTGCTTTCCTCGCGCCCTGTGCTAGCCTCCCGGCCTTCGTCAGAACAGGGAGGCAGCCATGGCGCTCGATCGCCGCATCGTCGAACTCTACGACGAATACACCCACAAGCCGCTCGACCGGCGCAGCTTCATGAACCGGCTGATCACCATCGCCGGCTCTGCCGCGGCCGCGGAAGCCGCGCTCGCCTTGCTGGAGCCGAACTATGCCCAGGCCCAGCAGGTCGCTGCCGACGACGCCCGCATCGAGAGCAGGCGCATCGACGAGACCATCGGCGGCGTCAGGCTCAAGGGCTATCTGGTCACGCCGAAGACTCAGGCGAAGCGCGGCGGCGTCCTCGTCATCCACGAGAACCGCGGCCTCAACCCGCATATCGAGGACGTCACACGTCGCGCCGCGCTGGCCGGCTTCAACGCGCTCGGCGTCGATTTCCTCACCCCGCTCGGCGGCACACCGGCCGATGCCGATGCGGCGCGTGCCCTGTTCGCGCAGCTCAAGCCGGAGGATGTTGTCGCGCAGGCGCGCGCGGCACTGGCCTTCCTCAAGGCCCGACCCGATACGACGGGAAAGGTCGGCGCAGTCGGCTTCTGCTGGGGTGGCGGCGCGGTCAACGATCTCGCCGTGAGCGCACCGGAGCTCAATGCCGGCGTCGTCTTCTACGGCCGCTCGCCAGACCTTTCCAAGGTGCCGCAGATCAAGGCCCGCCTTCTCATCCAGCAGGCGGCCCGCGACACCCGCCTGGTCGAGAGCCTGCCGGCGTATGAGGCGGCGCTGAAGGCGGCCGGCGTCCATTATCAGGCGATCGTCTATCCGGACGTCGATCACGCCTTCCACAACGACACCAGCGCCGAGCGCTACAACGCCGCGGCAGCCAAGCTCGCCTGGGAGCGGACGGTCGCTTTCCTGGCGGCGGAGACCGGCGCGGCCTGATACGAAAAAGCCCGGCGGATCGCTCCGCCGGGCTTCTCTTATCAGATAGCGGAAAGCTGCCTCAGGCAGCCTCCTCCTGCAGGTCCTCGTCGCCTTCCTCGGCGTCGGCCGCCTCGGCGGCATCGGCCTTGCCGGCGCGGCGCGGCGACTTGGCGAGCTGGCCCTCGATCTTCTTCAGCGCCTCGGTCTCGGTGATCTCCTCGACCGCGGAGATCTCGCGGGTCATCCGGTCGATCGCCGCCTCATAGAGCTGGCGCTCGGAATAGGACTGCTCGGGCTGAGCCTCGGAACGGTAGAGATCGCGCACCACTTCGGCGATGGCGACGAGATCGCCCGAATTGATCTTGGCTTCGTATTCCTGGGCGCGGCGCGACCACATGGTGCGCTTGACACGGGCGCGACCAGTCAGGGTCGAAAGCGCCTTGCCGACGATCTCGCCGTCGGCGAGCTTGCGCAGGCCGACGCTGGCCGCCTTGGCGGTCGGGACGCGCAGGGTCATCTTGTCCTTGGCGAAGCTGACGACGAACAGCTCGAGCTTGAAGCCCGCGACTTCCTGCTCCTCGATCGCCGTGATCTGACCGACGCCATGGGACGGGTAGACGACGAACTCGCCCGTCTTGAAGCCCTGGCGCACAACAGTCTTCTTCGCAGTGGACATGCCGTTTCGACTCCTGCATCTCTCCGCCGGAGCGGAGACGCGACTTTCAACCGCTGGCCGGGATGACCGGCGGCACTCTGCCTGACACGACGGGTAAGCCTTCTGGCTTTTTCACCGGCGCAACACGCTCCCACAGCCGATCGTTTCTTGCGAACCGCCAGACACGAAGACAACCACACCCCGGGCATTCTGACCGGCGGTGCATCGCTGTCGTATCAGGGGGTGCCCCGTTTGTGTGACCTCGCAGGGGCAGGCGGAACGAACTCGACTGTGGCTTGTGGATACCACAAAAATCGCGCCGAATCAAAGGTAAACGGAATGCAAACGGCGCCGGGCCGCGTTGCGGCCGGCTATGGTTAACCTCGATTCGGGTCTGACGAAGCGTAAGCCTCAGTCACCTTCGCCCGGATTTGGCGACAGAAGCTCGAGCTTGTTGGGCACGCCGTCGAACTCCTTGGCGTCGGCCGGGGAGTCCTTCTTCTGTGTGATATTCGGCCAGCTCGCGGCGAACTTCGCATTGAGCTGCAACCAGCTGTCGAGACCGGGCTCGGTGTCCGGCTTGATCGCCTCGGCCGGGCATTCCGGCTCGCAGACGCCGCAATCGATGCACTCGTCGGGATGGATGACGAGGAAGTTCTCGCCTTCATAGAAACAGTCGACCGGACAGACTTCGACGCAGTCCATGTACTTGCACTTGATGCAGTTCTCGGTGACCACATAGGTCATGGCGCTGTCCTTCCAATCGGCCGGCGCTTCTTTAGAGCCGGTCGAGAGAATGTTTCAAGGCCCTGTCACGACCGGAAACGAGATCAAACTTCCATCGAAACGAGCGTTTCGAGACGATTTTTCGCGGGCGGGCCAGCGCTCCCCGCATTGATACGGGCTCTAGCCCTCAGGCGCGTCTGGTGCAAGCGACTGATCGCCGCGTTCGCCGCCGCTCAGGACCTCGTACAGCGCCTGCGCCTGCTCATAGGAGCCTCGCCGCTCGGCGAAGGCGGTGACACGCACCACCAGCGTCGCATGCGGCAAGGCCAGCGTCAGCACATCGCCCGGCTTCACGCCGAGCGCCGAATTCTCGACGCGCTTGCTTGCAACCCGGACATGCCCGTCCTCCACCAGCCGCACAGCGGCGGGGCGGGTCCGCGCGAAGCGCGCGAACCAGAGCCATTTGTCGAGGCGTTGCCGATCGTCCCGCAAGCAGCCTCCCTACGCGGCGTGTCAGCCCTTGCGCCCGTCATTGCCCTCGAGCTGAGCCTTCAGGGCAAGCAGCTTGGCGAAGGGCGAATCCGGATCGGGCTGGCGTTCGGCCGGGCGCGGCCTTTGCGGCTGCTGGAAACGCTGTTCCTTGCCGCCGCGCTCGTCGCGACGCGGACCACCGCCCGGGCGGCCACCATCGCGCTTGAACTCCGGCCGCGGACCGCGGTCAGGACGCCCATCACGCCCCTGCGCATTGCGACCAGCGCCCTCCTGCGCAGCGGGCTTGCCCGCCTCGCCGCCAGCCGGGCGCGGGCCGTTCCAGCCACCCTCGCGCCAGCGATTGCGGTTCGGCGGACGCTGCCCGGCGGGCTTGCCCTCGCCGCCCTCGGCAGCCGGAGCCGCCTCGGCAGCACCGGCGCGACGGACGGGCCGACGTCCGCGCTGGCCCTGCTCGGGACGCCGCCCGCCCTGATGGCGATGCGGGCGCCAAATCTCGATCAGCTCGGGCTCGGCTGGCGCAGTCGCTTCGGCAGCCGCAGCAGGCTCGCCCGCCGCCTCGGCAGCGACAGGCTCGGCCGTCTCGTTTTCGGTCGAGGGAGTTGGCTCCGCCACAGGCTCGTCGCTCGGCAGAGCCAGCGTCGACATCGCATCGGCCGGCACCGGTTCGACCGGGCTGGCAGGCTCTTCCTCGGCAGGAGCCGCAGCAGCGATCTCCGCATCGGTCAGGATCGGAGCATCCGGGGTTTCGCCCGTCGGGGCAGCGCTGTCCGCGCTGTCAGCGGCAGCCTCGACCTGGGCGGACTGCGCTTCGTTCAACGCATCAGCCGCCTCGGCGACAGTCTCCGTCGGAACCGCCGGTGTGGTCGCGGCCGGCTCGGGCGCGGCGGCAAGTGCGACGGTGATCGCCGGGCCGGGCCGCTTCTGCGAGACATAGCCGAGCGAACGCAGGATCGAGGCGAAATCCTCGCCGGCGCAGCCTACGAGCGAGGTCATCGCACCGGTGGCGACAAAGCCGTCCTGATCGGCGGAGCCCGCCGGTGGCTGGCCGAGCGTAACACCCGGACGATAGGCGATCGCCGGGCGGATCAGGTCGGCGAGACGCTCCAGGATGTCGACGCGGACCGCACGCTCGCCGCAGACGCGATAGCCGGCGGCACGATAGAGCCCCTTGGGCACATCCTTGTTGGCCGGGAACGAGGTCCGGCCGGAGGAGGCGAGATGGGAGATGTCGTCGAGCCCGGCCGCTTCCGGATTGCCATGCTTCAGCGCCCAGAGCTGAGCGGCGAGCGCCCGCGGCGCCGGCTTCAGCAGGGCCGGCACATAGAGATGGAAGGCGCCAAAACGGACGCCCAGCTGGCGCAGGCCCGCCCGCCCCTCCTGGTCGAGCGTCTTCATCTCCTCGGCGACCTTGCTGCGCTCGAGCACGCCGAGCGCCTCGGCCGCCTGATAGGCGATACCGCGGGCGATGCCGCTGACGCTCTCGGCGTTCTCCAGGATCTGGAGCGGGCCGAGCAGCTTGGTGACGTGATGCTTCAGCCAGGCGGCAAGCCTCGTCTCGATCTGCTCGCGGGCCTGGGCCGGCAGGTGATCATCGACCATCAGGCGCAGGCGCGGCTCCAGCACCTTCTCGCCGGCGGTCAGGCGCGCTACCGGCTCGCCGATCCAGCGGACCAGCCCGTCATGCGAGAGCACGAAGGCATCATCGCCTGCCAGCACGACGCGCGAGGCGCGCGCTTCCAGCTCGCCGGCCAGCGCCTTCAGCGCCGCCGCGTTCAGTGCCTTCGCTTCCGGACCACCCGCCTTCGGGTCCGCCGTGAAACGGAAGCCTTGCAGCAATCCGACATGCTGACCCTCGACCATGACATCGCCGGTCGCGGTGACTTCGGCCTCCAACATCGCATTCTCCCGCAGGCGACGCATCAAAACGCTCGTACGCCGATCGACGAATCGGCTGGCGAGCCGTTCATGCAAAGCGTCCGACAGCCTGTCCTCTACAAGACGAGCCACCCCCTGCCAATGCTCAGGATCGGGTAGCCAGTCCGGACGGTTGGCAACATAGGTCCAGGTCCGCACCTGGGCGATGCGCGCCGAAAGGGTATCGATCTCGCCGTCGACCCGGTCAAGCGCGGCGAGCTGGCCGGCATACCAGTCGGGATCGAGGCGGCCATGGCGCATCAGGCGCAGATACAAGGTCGTCGCCAGCTCGGCATGCTGCATCGGCGCGATCTTGCGATAATCCGGCAGGCCGCAGACCTCCCAGAGCCGCGACACCGCCGGCTTGCCCTGCGCCAGCCGCGAGACATCATGGTCACGCGCCAGGATCTCCAGCGTCGTCATGTCCTCGGCGATCAGCGCCCGGGTCAGCCCCTGTTCCTGCGGCTGGATGTTGAGACTGTCGAGCAGGCCGGGGATCGAGCGCAGGTCGAGATCGGAATTGCGCCACTGCACCTGGCGCACCGATTCGAAGCGGTGATCCTCGATCGCCTCGACCAGCTCCTGATCGAAGGGCGGTGCGCGCCCGGTCGTGCCGAAGGTGCCGTCGCGCAGATGCCGCCCGGCACGGCCGGCGATCTGGCCGAATTCGGCCGGGTTGAGCTTGCGGTAATGGTGGCCGTCGAACTTGCTGTCGCCGGCGAAGGCGATGTGGTCGACGTCGAGGTTGAGCCCCATGCCGATCGCATCGGTGGCAACGAGATAGTCGACATCGCCCGACTGGTAGATCTCGACCTGGGCGTTGCGCGTGCGCGGTGAGAGCGCGCCCAGCACCACCGCCGCCCCACCCTTCTGCCGGCGGATCAGCTCGGCGATGGCATAGACCTCCTCGGCCGAGAAGGCGACGATCGCCGAGCGCCGCGGCAGACGGGTGATCTTGCGGTCGCCGGCGAAGGAGAGCTTCGACAGGCGCGGCCGCGAGACGACATTGACGCCGGGGATGAGCTGCTCGATCAGCGGCCGCATCGTGCCGGCGCCGATCAGCATCGTCTCTTCGCGGCCTCGATGGTTGAGCAAACGGTCGGCGAAGACATGGCCGCGGTCGAGATCGGCGGCGAGCTGGATCTCGTCGATCGCGACGAAATCGACCGGAAGGTCGCGCGGCATCGCCTCGACCGTGCAGACCCAGAAGCTCGGCCGCTCCGGCTTGATTTTCTCCTCGCCGGTGACGAGCGCGACGGCGTGGGCCCCGACCTTGTCGACGACGCGCTGATAGACCTCGCGCGCCAGCAGGCGCAGCGGCAGGCCGATCATGCCGGTGGGATGCGCGACCATCCGCTCGATGGCGAGATGGGTCTTGCCGGTATTGGTCGGTCCGAGCACCGTCGTGACGCCGCGGGCGCGGAGCGAAGGCGGAAGGGAACGGGGCTGGATCAAGACGCTGGAGCTTTCCTGCAGTCCGGGCGAGGCAAGCCCTACCGGGTCGAGCCGCCTGAAGGCAACCCGATCCGTGAACAGAACGAGTCCGGAACGAAGCGAGGCCGAATCACTGACTCCCACAGAATCAGGTTTCGTTCACGGCGAGATATCGCGGCAAGCGATTCAAAAACCACAAGATTTTGAATCGCCCTCATTCTCCATCCTTCGCCGACTTGCACGCGCGAGGGCCGCTTTCGCTCATGTAGGTCGTTCTGGCGCCAGAACGAGAGGCTACACGCAAGATCGGAACCGACAGCGCTTCCTCAAGTCTCGCTTGACAATAATACGTACGTACGTATTGATATCGCCATGAGCAAGCCATCTCTTCGTCCCAGCCTCATCGCCGCCGGCCACGACCTGTTCTGGCAGAACGGCTACGCCGCCACCGGCGTGCGCGAGATCGTCGCCGCGGCAGGCGCCAGCCCCGGCTCCTTCACCAACCATTTCGCCTCAAAGGAAGAGTTCGCCGGCGAGGTGCTGGAGCGCTATTTCGCCTATGTCTGCGGCCTGGTCGATGAGGCGCTCGCAGATGATGGCCTGCCCCCTGCCGCCCGCCTGCGGCGCTATCTCGACATCATCACCGGCAAGCTCGAAGAGGCCGATTGGGCCCGCGGCTGCATGGTCGGCAATTTCAGCCTGGAGACCGCGCCGACCAGCGAGCCGCTGCGCGAAAAGCTCGCCGATATCTTCACGCGCTGGCGCCAGCCCTTCGCCGCCTGCATCGCGCAGGGCCAGGCCAGCGGCGAGATCACCGATGCCTTCAGCGCGGACGGCCTCGCCGACGTCCTGCTCGCCTCCTGGCAGGGCGCGATGCTGCGCATGAAGGTCGAGCGCGATCCTGCCCCGCTCGAGCGCTTCAAGACCATCATCTTTCCCCTCCTGTTCGGAAAGACCTCGTGATGACCGAGAATCCCCAGCAGATGATCGCCGCCACCCGCCACGCGATTCCGGTCCTCGATTCGACCATGTCCTATGTCGAGGCGGGCATGCAGGGACCGACCGTGCTGCTGCTGCACGGCAACCCGACCTCCTCCCATATCTGGCGCGACATCATCCCGCGGATCGCGCCGGTCGCGCGTTGCATCGCGCCCGACCTGATCGGCTACGGCCAGTCCGGCAAGCCCGACATCGCCTATCGCTTCGCCGATCAGGTCCGCTATCTCGACGCCTTCATCGCGGCGCTCGGGCTCGACCGTCTCGTCATCCTGGCGCAGGACTGGGGCACGGCGCTTGCCTTCCACCATGCTTCCCGCCGGCCGCAGAGCATGCTCGGCCTCGCCTTCATGGAGTTCATCCGGCCCTTCGCCGACTGGGAGAGCTTCCATCAGCGGCCGCAGGCACGGGAGCTGTTCAAGGCCTTCCGCACATCCGGACAGGGCGAGAAGCTGATCCTCGACGACAACATCTTCATCGAACGCATCCTGCCGGGTTCCGTGCTGCGCCAGATGGCCCCGGAGGAGATCGCGGCCTACCGCCAGCCCTTCCCGACCCCGGCCTCGCGCCGGCCGATCCTGAGCCTGCCGCGTGACTTGCCGATCGCCGGCGAACCGACGGACGTGTTCGCGATCAGCACCGCCGATCACGCCGCCTTGCGCAGCTCGAGCTATCCCAAGCTGCTGTTCTCAGGCGACCCCGGCGCGCTGATCTCGCCGCAGCAGGCGCGAGGATTCGCCTCGGGCTTGAAGAACTGCCGGCTCGTCGAACTCGGCCCGGGCGCGCACTACCTGCAGGAAGACCATCCAATCGCGATCGGCCACGCTGTCCGCGACTGGCTCGTCGAAATCGGTCTCGCATCATCGCCGAACGCACAGGTGCAATCGGCCGCTGCGGTCTGATCAGTCCGCGAAGACGTCGGCCAGCACCTGCGCGGCCTCGTCGGGTGCCTCGACATGGACGAAATGGCCGGCGCTTTCGCAGAAGGTTACTTCGACGTCGTCGA
Source organism: Allobosea sp. (assembly GCA_024231975.1). GTDB lineage: Bacteria > Pseudomonadota > Alphaproteobacteria > Rhizobiales > Beijerinckiaceae > Allobosea. The sequence continues at coordinate 62,263 of JAAEQB010000051.1, read as the reverse complement.
AATAATGCGACAGGAAGGTCGACCAGTCCGATTTCAGGATCGGGTCGTGCCGGCCCCAATGCACCCTCGTGCGCTGATGGATCGGCACTGACGGCGCCGGATGACCATCGATCGCGGCGATCCGCGCCGCGTTCTGGCTGCGATACCAGTCGAATCCCCCGCGCAGATTGCCGGGCTTCATGAAATTTTCGACCCAAAGGTCGAAGACCGGCGCGAAGGCCTCCTTGCGGTGGCACCAATGCGTCAAGAAATGCCCGAGATAGAGCGCGCAGGCCTCGCGGCTCGAGCCGATCAACTGCTCTGCCAGCGGCAATTGCTGGAATGACTGGTACCAGATCTCGTTGACATGGCCGTCGCGGACCCAGGCCGAGCCGACGCTCGGCGTCGGACAGTTGAAGAACAGCAGCTTCTCGACCCGCTGCGGATGGCGCCGCGCCAGCCCCTGCGCCACATAGGCGCCGACATCATGGCCGACCACGCCAACCGGGCCGGTGCCCAGCGCCTCGAGCAGCGCCGCCATGTCGTCGGCATGGGCGTTGGCACCGACATCGCTGCGCGGCGCCGATGATTTGCCGCTGTCGCCGAAGCCGCGCAGATCGGGCGCGATCAACCGGAATTCGCCATGCAGCCGGTTCATCACCGGTAGCCAGCTCATCCAGAATTCCGGCCAGCCATGCAACAGCAGCACCGCCGGCCCGTCACCGACCTCGGCGACGTGGAGGACGGTGTCGCGCACGATGACCTGGCGGTGCCTGAGGCCGGGCGGCAAGGCGAAATCGCTGGACATGGCAGCTCCGGAAGCGAATCGCCGGGAAGGCTAGCGCCTCGAACGAGCGTTTCGCAATCCATGGCACGGCAAGGCCTGCATGCGCTGCGAGTTTGAAGCGGTCGAGGTGCCGGCGGGGATGGACGGCGATCTTATCCCCGGCGCTTCCGGCGGCCTCAGAATAGCGCGCTCCAAACAGGGGAGCACGCCATGCCGGACCAGCCGCATCCTTCAACCAACGACAGCACATACTGGCGCGAGATCGTCCTTCTGCGCCGCCGCCTCGTCTCGCTGAAAGCGCAGACGCGGCTGCTGCGCCACGAACTCGCCCTCAAATACAATCCCGACCAGCCGCGCGTGCCGGCCGGCAATACCGGCGGCGGGCAATGGACCAGCGGCGGAGGCGGTAGCGGGCCGGCCCCGACCGGAACCGACTTTCTCGGCGACCTCGGCAATGCCTTCTCGACCGCACTGAGCTTCGGCGATGTCGTCGCCGATACCAGCGGCGAGGAAAGCTGGGCCTTCTATCAGGACGCCACGCGCCCCGACGGCTCGCTGGCCGAACGCTCCGTCGTCAACCGCGACGGCTCGACCATCCACTCCGAGTTCGCCGAGCCCGACGGCAAAAGCGACTGGGACGAGCGCCACACCGTCACCTCGCCCGAGGGCGGCAAGACCACTTTCGAAACCTCGGACCGCACCCAGACGATCCGCGACGGCGGCCTGGACGGCGAAAGTCGTCTCGCGCTCGACCTGGACCGAGCGTGGACCGGAGCGTGAAGCGACGGTGCAGGACGCACGGACGCCATCGCGCCCCGGCGGGCCGCCCCTTGCGGAAACCACGATCAACTCAGCTCTGAGCCTGTACGGTTGGCTTTCGGCTCGCAACAAGCTCGACGGTCTGCAGGCGGTCGCCGGCTTCAATGCCGGGGACTACGCGCCCAGCGCCGACGCGATCGATCTGAGCTACGTCGGCCAGCTTCGAGAGGAGGAGGTCGATCGCGCCTGTCCGCGCTTCCAGGAGGTTCGCAGCCGCACCGACGCGGCGGTCGATGCGGTCGGTCCGCGCAGCGATTACCGATCGGCTGCAGAGTTCGGGACCGCTGTTCATTCGAACTTGAAATCACAGGTGGAGAACCTTGGCGATCCCAGCTTCCGCGCAGAGCGATCTTATCTTAAAAGCTACTACGAAGGGCCGCGCGACGAAGTCCCTTACGGCTCGCCGAACTCTCTTCGCATCGACGTCTATGAGCAGCGCGACAACGGAACCGTGTGCGTCTACGATATCAAGACCGGCAAGACTGGCCTGTCTCCCGAGCGCGCGGCTGAGATCGCAGGAACCGTCTACAAGCGCTTCTCTGGAGTTCGCCGTATCATCGTAACAGAGGTCAGGCCGAGGCGATGACGACGATCCGCCAGATCAACAAGCTCGTCGCGCCTCTCATCAGCGCCTCTGGCCCCCTGGTGCAGAAGGCTGGAACCCTTACTTTGCGACCTTTGCACCACGTCGTTAATCAGTTGATCGTCTGGCGGACGTCGGAGGCCGATCATTTCGAAGTAAACTGGCGCTGCTGCCCTTCATTCTCAGAGAAATTCGCGGCCGGATGGGATGTCACGTTTTTGCAGGCGCCTCGCCAACTCTGGCGTTGGTCGACATCCGGCGTCCACGAAATCTTCATTACCCGCGTCAATGACGAGATTTTACCACGCATGCGGGCAGCACAGACGATCGACGGCTTCGTCCAGCACGTCTCGGAGCCGGAATTTTCAGCACGGCGGCTGATCGATCACGTCGACACCGACATCCGCGTCGACATCGCCCGCGGTGATCTCGACACCGCCAGAATGAAATGCCGCGCGCTACACGAACGCTGCGCCCGTGACCCGGAATCCTATTGGGGACGCATCTGGCGCAGGACCACCGACCGCGCCGGCCCCCTGCTCGAAGCGGACGACCGGCCCGCCCTAGCCTCCCTTTTATACGAATGGGAGCGCGAACTGATCAAGGAACGCGGCTTGGAAGCGATCTACGAACCCACGCCCTTCCCGCTCGAACTTTCGGCGGGCGCCTGAGCTCAATTCCGCGTCGCGGTCGCCGTCACGCCCGGATCGACCTTGAAGCTCGAGGCCTCGATCACCGCGGTGCCGATCATCGTCTTCACGGAGATGCGCACCGGCAGCATCATGTTCGTCCCGGCCACAGGAGCGAGCCAGGTCGAGATCTCCTTGTTCTCGGCCATGAACTTGGTCGAGGGCCGCAGCGCCCGGTGGCCGGCGATCGGCACATAGCGCGCCTGGCAGACCGAGACCGGGCCGCTATAGCCGTCGATCTTGATCTCGCGGGTGCCGGAATAGCTCAGCTTGATGTCGTAGCGCGCCGCGCCGTCGAAGATCGCCAGCGTGCGGTTGCAGGCAGCCGCGCCACCAGTGCGGCCCGAGGCCTCGACCGGCATCAGGAAGGCGCTGAGCGGGTCCATGATGTTGCGCTGGTGCTCGTCCTTGAGCGGCACGCGATCGGGCTTGGGATCGATCGGCGGCTCGATCGCCAGCGCTTGCACGGCATTGCCGCCGAGCGCCATGCGCACCGTCCGGCTTTCGCTGGAATTGGCCGAGGACACTGCGAAGGTCGCCGGCGAGAGCCGGCTGCCGTTGAGGTTGCCGGTCGCGGTGCCCGAGCCGCGCCCGCCGGTGAAGCTGCCGACGAGGCCGGTCAGCTTGGCGTTGGCGTCGAGCTTGTAGCTGCCACCGTCGATGCCGCCGGCAAGATTGGCCTTGCCGAGCGACAGGCCAAGCAGCGAGACGTCATACGTCGCGTCAAGCGAGGCCGCCTGCGCGGCCGGAACCGGCAATGCAAGCATCAGCGCCGCGATCAGGGCGCTGCTGGCAGAGGACAAAGCGAGCTTCATCGTGAGGCTCCGGAGCGCGACGGGCATCGTCGCATGCACTGAGATTCGGTCCGAATCGTGACTGGTTATCGTCAGCTTGGCGGGATAATGGTTACCGAGATGTTTCCGGGCGCGATTGCGCGCGGCCTGCCTTGACGGGCTGTCATCGGCCCGTTATAGACCGCCCACTTCAATTTGACTTCCGGTGCTTGCCTGCCGGCACGTCGCGTGTCGGCAATTTGCGTTGAGCATTCGGAGATTTTGGGAACACGATCATGGCCCGCCGTTGCGAACTGACCGGGAAAGCCACCCAGACCGGCCACCTCGTCAGCCACTCGAACCGCAAGACCAAGACGGTCTTCCGGCCGAACCTCGTCAACGTCACGCTGCAGTCGGATACGCTCGGCCGTTCGGTCCGCCTGCGCGTCTCGGCGAATGCGCTGCGCACCGTCGACCACCGCGGCGGCCTCGATGCCTTCCTGGTCAAGGCTCCGGCCGGCGAGCTGTCGACCGGCGCGCTGGCGCTGAAGCGCGACATCGAGAAGAAGCTCGCCTCCAACTGAGCGCGAGTTTCCCTCGGGACTGAATGAAGCGGCCGCAAGGCCGCTTTTTTCGTTGACGCATCGCTCGTCATTCTCGGGCGAAGCGAAGCGCAGACCCGAGAATCTCCTGACGAGCAGGAGCAGGCGCCGATGAGAGTCCCTTCCGGCCTGAGATGCTCGGGGCAAGCCCGAGCATGACGCGCGCGGCTAGGGTGCCAGCTCGAATTCCAGCAGCACGGTGCGCTGCAGGAAGGTCGAGAAATTATCGTCCGAGATCAGGGTGATGATCGTCCGCCCGTTCTCCTGATGAACGGCCATCCCCTCCATATTATCGATTTCCTGGCCGAGATCGGCCTCGATCAGGATAGGCCCGTCCAGCTTCGCTCCCGGGCGGATCGTGCCGCCGGCGATACGGCGGATGCGCATGCCGACGCCGCGCAGCGGCTTGTACCAGCGCTCCAGCAGCAGCATGTCGCCGCCGGGCAGGAAGGCGAGGTCGGTGATGTCGTAGCCATCATGCCGGATCACCTGCAACGTGCCCGGCTGGCGCCCGCCGATGATGAAGCCCGTGGTCGGCTCGTCCTCGCGGCCGGAGCGCTCGGAGATCGCGATCAGCGCTCCGGCGAGCGCATGGCCGGCCGGCAGCACGCCGAGCGCCTCGAAGCCGCGATTGCTCGGCAGGCGCTTGGCAGCCGGCGGCACCGGCACGAGCTGCGCCCGTGCCTCGACGCCGTGGCGCGCCCAGTCGAAGCGCAGGATGTCATGGGTGCGCTCGACGCCGATGAAGGCGGTACCGCCCTGGATGGCGAGCGATTCGGTGTCGTAATAGCGCGAGCGATGCAGCGGCTTGCCGGAGGCTCCGAGAATCGGCGCAAGCTCCGCCTCCTCCAATCCGGCGAGCCTACCCTGACCGTTGCGCGCGACCCTGGCCGTCAGCCAGAAGCCGTTGTCGGTGATCGCGACGATCCGTTCCCCGTCAGGCGAGCGCCACAGCCCCGAGAAGCCGCCGAAGCGCGGATGGCTGCCGGAGAGCTGGAGCCCGCCACGGAAGATCAGCTGGCCGAAGCGCGTCTTCGCCGCGTTGCGCGGCTCGAAACTCGCGATCGGCCGTGAGGAGATGTTGACCGGGATGCGCCCGGGCTCAAGGCTCTGCGCCCGCACAGGCGCGGCCAAAGCCGCTGCGCCCAGGCCGGCAAGGACGCTGCGGCGGCTCAGGCTCATTGCAGGCGGCGCGAGCCCCGCGAGCTTGCCCCGCCGGCATCCTCCTCGAACAGCTCAGCCAGCTTCTCGGTCATCACGCCGCCGAGCTCCTCGGCGTCGACGATGGTGACGGCGCGGCGGTAGTAGCGGGTGACGTCGTGGCCGATGCCGATCGCGATCAATTCGACCGGCGAGCGTGTCTCGATCTCGGCGATGACGTGGCGCAAATGCCGCTCAAGATAGCTGCCGGCATTGACCGAGAGGGTGGAATCGTCGACCGGCGCACCGTCCGAGATCACCATCAGGATCTTGCGCTGCTCGGAGCGGCCGAGCAGGCGCTTATGCGCCCAGTCGAGCGCCTCGCCATCAATGTTCTCCTTGAGCAGCCCCTCGCGCATCATCAGCCCGAGATTCTTGCGCGCCCGCCGCCAGGGCGCGTCGGCCGCCTTGTAGATGATGTGCCGGAGGTCGTTGAGGCGGCCCGGATTGGCCGTCTTGCCCGATTGCAGCCAGGCCTCTCGCGACAGACCGCCCTTCCAGGCGCGGGTAGTGAAGCCGAGCAGCTCGACCTTGACGCCGCAGCGCTCCAGCGTGCGCGCCAGGATGTCGGCGCAGGTCGCCGCGACCGTGATCGGCCGGCCGCGCATCGAGCCGGAATTGTCGATCAGCAGCGTCACCACCGTGTCGCGGAAATTCGTGTCCGATTCCTGCCGGAAGGAAAGCGGCTGGAACGGGTCGATGATGATGCGCGGCAGGCGCGACGGGTCGAGCGCGCCCTCCTCCAGGTCGAACTGCCAGGAGCGGTTCTGCTGCGCCATCAGGCGGCGCTGCAGCCGGTTCGCCAGGCGCGCGACGACGCCCTGAAGATGCGCCAGCTGCTTGTCGAGATAGGCGCGCAGGCGCGTCAGTTCCTCGGCATCGCAGAGTTCTTCGGCGGTGACGATCTCGTCGAACTTCTGGGTATAGGCCTTGTAGTCGGTCTGCGGCCGATCATTGGCGCGGCTCTCGCGCGGACGCGGCGCCTCGCCGGCTTCCTCGGCCTCGGAGCTCTCGTCCTCGTCGTCCCAATCGCCGGCTGGCGCATCGGCGGCCTCGGAGGCGCCTTCCTGTAATTCCTCGGCGGCGTCCTCGCTGGTCTCGGTCTCCGAGCGCTCGCCCTGGCTCTGCTGCTCGGCCTCGCCCTCTTCCTGCTGCTGGTCGTCGGAGGACTGGTCCTGATCGTCCTCGTCCTCCTCGGCATCGTCGCCCTGGCTGGTCTGCTCGGCCATGTCGAGCGAGACGAGCAGGTCGCGCACGGTGCGGGCGAAGGCGCGCTGGTCCTCGATCGACTTCGCCAGCCGGTCGAGATCGTCGCCGGCCTTGGCCTCGATCTGCTCGCGCCAGAGATCGACCAGCTTCTCCGCCGCCTTGGGCGGCTTCAGGCCCGTCAGCCGCTCGCGCACCATCAGAGCGAGCGCATCTTCCAGCGGCGCGTCGGCCCGGTCGGTGATCTCCTCATAGCGGCCGCCGCGATGATAGCGGTCCTCCAGCATCGCCGAGATGTTGCCGGAAACGCCGCTCATCCGGCGCGAGCCGACGCTCTCGACCCGCGCCTGCTCGACTGCGTCGAAGACGGCACGGGCCGCATCGCCCTCGGGCGCGGCGCGCCGATGGATCGCGTTGTCGTGGCAGGCGAGGCGCAAAGCCATCGAATCGGCATGCCCGCGCAGGATCGCAACGTCGTTCGCCGTGAGCTTGCGCGGTGGCTCCGGCAGGCGGGCGCGTTCGCCGACCAGCGAGGGTTTGTCGGCAGCGAAGACGATCTCCATCTCCGGCTTGCGCGCGATCGCCTTCATCGCGCCCGAGACCGCACGCTTCAGCGGCTCGGCCGGCGCTTCCTTCGGGGTTCCGGGCTTGCGATTGGAGATGCTCACGACTGATCCTCGACCCGCTGCATGGTCAGAGCGCCTTCTTGAAACGGAACCACGTCATGCCCGCTTCAGGGCAATCTTCGATCTGCCCATACGCAAGATAACCATGCATTTTGTAGAAATCCGGCGCCTGGAACGAAAACGTATCGACGAGGACACCCCGGGCCCCGCGGCTTCTCGCCTCCGTTTCCGCCCGCGTCAGCAACGCCGTGCCGAGCCCGCTTCGACGGAACCGCTCATCCACCCAGAGAAGGCTGATATGCATCCACTCGCCGATCGCCTCGGCCATCAACCCGCCGCGCATGGCGCCATCGACATTCGCGGTGGCGGCGAATGATTTGGGTGAGCGGCCATGCATATGCTCGCGATTGAAGCCCTCGAGGCCTGCCGCGATGAATTTTTTCGCGGCGCCATAGGTGGCCTCGATCCGGACGGAAGCAGCACCAGACATGGCACGCTGCCCGGCCGGCGCCTGCTCCATCTGCCTCGGTTTGCGATCGGAGCTGCTCATAGCGCCTTCATGAAATGGTGGAAGCTCTGGCCGGCGACGGGATAGCCCTCCATGCGGCCGCATTCGCGATAGCCCATGCGGGGATAGAAGCCCGGCGCCTGGATGCTCATCGTGCCCAGATAGACGCCACGCGCGCCATAGTCGCGCGCCGCCTGCTCGGCCATCGCCAGCAGCGCCTCGCCATGGCCGGCGCCGCGATGGGCTTCGTCGATCCAGAACAGATCGACATAGAGCCACTCCCATTTCAGCTCGCCGATCAGGCCGCCGACCATGGCGCCGCTCTCGTCGCGCAGGCTGAGCGCCAGGGGCTCGGCCTTGCGCGGCCCGACCCTGGCCTCGTTATGGGCGGAGAGCCCGCGCACCACGGCTTCGCGCGCCGCGGCGACATCCGCCTCGCGCTGGATCGTGGCCTGCTTGCTGTCGGCGGCGCTCACGGCGTGCTCCTCAGCGCGCCCGTCCGTTGTACATCGTCGGGCTCAGCTCGGTCGGCTCGACGCCGGCGAGGCAGCGGACGTTGATCGCGACGGTTGGCGTGCCGTCCGGTGCATTGGCGCGGGCGAAGGATTCCATGCCGCAGGTCTCGCAGAACAGATGCTGGATCTTCTGTGAGTTGAAACGGTACTCGGTCAGCGCGTCCTCGCCCTTGGTCAGGGTGAAGCTGGTCGCCGGCGCGAAGGCCAGCACCGAGCCGCGGCGCTGGCAATAGGAGCAATTGCAGGTGATCGTCCGCGAGAGGTCGGCCTCGACCTCGTAGGCGACCCGACCGCAATGACAGGAACCTTCATACCGAGCCATGGCCGGCCTCCTGCTGGTTGAGCCTGGTCTGAGCGCAAGAGTGAGAGATCACTCTTGCGGACGATACCTCAGCTCAGGACGACGTTGACCGCGCTTTCCGGCAATTCCTTGCCGAAGGAACGCTGGAAGAACTCCGCCACCAGCGTGCGCTCCATCTCGTCGCACTTGTTGAGGAAGGTGACGCGGAAGGCGAAGCCGACATCGCCGCCGAAGATCGCCGCGTTCTCGGCCCAGGTGATGACCGTACGCGGGCTCATCACGGTCGAGAGATCGCCGTTCATGAAGGCGTTGCGGGTGAGATCGGCGACGCGGACCATCTTGTTGACGATGTCCTTGCCTTCCGGCGTGGCCTGATAGTGCTTCGACTTGGCGAGCACGATCGCGACCTCGTTGTCGTGAGGCAGGTAGTTCAGCGTGGTGACGATCGACCAGCGGTCCATCTGGCCCTGGTTGATCTGCTGGGTGCCGTGATAGAGGCCCGAGGTGTCGCCGAGGCCGACCGTATTGGCGGTGGCGAACAGCCGGAACGCGGCGTGCGGGCGGATGACGCGCTTCTGGTCGAGCAGCGTCAGCTTGCCGGACTGCTCGAGCACGCGCTGGATCACGAACATCACGTCCGGGCGGCCGGCATCGTACTCGTCGAAGACCAGCGCGATGTTGTTCTGCAGCGCCCAGGGCAGGATGCCGTCCTGGAACTCGGTGATCTGCTTGCCTTCCTTCAGCACGATCGCGTCCTTGCCGACGAGGTCGAGGCGCGACACGTGGCTGTCGAGGTTGACGCGGACGCAGGGCCAGTTGAGGCGCGCCGCGACCTGCTCGATATGGGTCGACTTGCCGGTGCCATGATAGCCCGAGATCATCACGCGGCGATTATGGGCGAAGCCGGCGAGGATCGCGATCGTGGTGTCGCGGTCGAAACGGTAGTCCGGATCGAAATCCGGCACATGGGCCTCGGGCTGCGAATAGGCCGGCACCTCCATATCGGACTCGATGCCGAAGACCTGACGCACCGACAGTTTCATGTCGGGCATGCCGGGGGCGGAGGCAGTCGTCGTTGTCATCATTCTTCTCCGGGCGCAGGACAGGGGCCGGTAAAGACCCGGTGTCCTCGTGAGCCGACCGAAAGGGAGGCGTGTAAGTCCTCCTTAGATCGAAAGCAGCGGAGCGGCAATTCGCAAGAGGCATGCCGTCCCTTCGCCGGCATGCATTCACGCACGGTCTCAGGCGCGGCTTGCGAGCAGGCGAGCGATCGCTGCGACGCTGCCCTCGGCCCCGTTCAGGTCGACCTCTGCAGCCGGCGGAACGCCTTGCGCCAGCGCCGTTTCGATCGCGGCAGCGAGCGCCTGCGGCCCTTCGGCAAGCTTCGCAACGCGCGCCAGTCCGGCCCGCTCCAGCGCGGCGGCACGCAAGGCCTGCTCGGTCTCGTTGCCTGCATCGAAGGGGAGGAGGAGAGCGGGCCGCCCGGCCTGCAGCAGGTCGAGCGCGGTGTTGTAGCCGGCCTGGCTGATCGACAGCGCGCAGGTGGCGAGCAAGGCCTGAAAATCCGGCCGCGCCCATTCGACGACTGCGTTGTCCGGAGCCGATTGCCGCAGGGCGGCGAAATCGACCTCGGAGACGCCGCGGCCGATCAGGAGATGGAAAGGCCGCTGCGGCAGCAATCGAGCCGCCGCGAGCATGGTCTCAAACAATGGCAAGGCAGCAGCCGAACCGCCGCCCGAGACGAGGATGTGGGTGTCGCCCTCGCTGCGAGCGTTGGGCGCAAGCCCTCCCCCCGCTTGCGGTGGGGAGGGTTGGGTGGGGGGCAGTGCCGTTTGTTGAGAGCTGGAAGAAGAAGAGAGCCCTGCTTTGCGGCCCCCCATCCCTAACCCTTCCCCACCGCAAGCGGGGGGAAGGGAATAAGCCAGGCTCTCGAGGGCGCGCGCAGGCCGCTCCGCCAGATAGCCCGTATAGACCAGCTTGCCGGCGATCTCCGGCGTCACCGGCCAGGACGCTTCGAGCGGCAGGACGCTGGGGTCGCCATGCACCAGCACCGCGTCGAACAGCGTGGCGACCCGCTCGGCCGCCTCGGTCAACCGTTCCGGGCGCTGCGGCGTCACCAGCACGTCGCGGATCGAGGCAATAACGTGCGCCTGGGGATTGGCCTCGCGAGCGGCAGCGATCAGCGCCAGGAACTCGCCGGCAAGCTGGCGCCGGCCGAACGGAAAATGCTCGGTGATGACGATATCGGGCGAAATCTCGCACGCCAAGGCAACCAGTTGCTCGCGCCGCGCCGCAAGTCGCCCCGGCGTCGCAGTCTCACCACCCTCATCGAGCAGATTGCGGAAATCCGTGCCTTGCGTGCGCACCGGCGGCAACTGCACGAAGCGATAATCCGTCGCCGCCTTGCCGTCCGGCATGCCGCCGCTGGCGAGCGTGACCTCATGACCCGCCGCGGCCAGAGCCCGCGCCAGCTGCCGGGCCCGCACCAGATGGCCGATCCCAAGCAGATGCGTGACCGCGATCAGGATGCGCGCGCTCATGGCGCCCCGCTATCCTCGCCCGCGACCGCCGCCAGCAGCGCCCGACGCACCCGCTCCAGCCCGGCCTGCGCCGAGAACTCGGTTCGGAGCCTGTCGAAGGCCGCGGCGCCAAGCTTGGCGCGCCATTGCGGATCGCGGGCCAGTCCCTCCAGCGCCTTGGCCAGGGCGGTGACATCGCTCGGCCGCAGCAGCAGCCCTTCGCGGCCATGCTGCACAAATTCCGGGATGCCGGCGAAATCGGTCGCGACGATCGGCAGGGCCTGGCTCGCCGCCTCCATCACCACATTGGGCAGACCGTCGCGGTCGCCATTCTCCGCCTGTTTCGAGGGCAGCACGAAGAGATCGGCCTCTCGCAGCGCCGCGATGACCGCACCTTGTGCCTGCGCGCCGCGCCATTCGATCCGCGAGGCAAGGCCGAGCTTCTCGGCTTGCGCCTTCAAGGCCGCGAGCATCTCGCCGCCGCCGATGTGGACGAGCCGCCAGTTCAGCTCCGCCGGCAGGATCGCCAGCGCCGCCAAGAGGTCGTCGAACCCCTTCTTCGCCACCGCCCGCCCGATCGTGATGAACTGCACCGGCTCTGCCGGATCGGAGCCGTCACGCGGCGGGCGCGCCTCGGGCGGCGCCGGAAACCGCGCCAGGTCGAGCCCGTGATAGAGCAGCGCGACCTTCTCGGCACGGTCAGCGAGGCGGGTCAGCTCGGCATGGCCGTCGCGAGTGCAGGTCACGCCCCAGCGCGCATCGGTGATCTTCTCGCGTTTCTCCCAGTCCGGCGTCGTCCAGATGTCCTTGGCATGGGCCGAGAACGACCAGGTCAAGCCCCGGCTCAGTGCTGCATAGCGGATCACGGAGGCCGGCGTGTGTAGGTAGTGGACATGAAGATGGCGGGTGCCGGCCGGCAGTTCGCGCGCCATCACGCAAGCCTGGCCGAAGCGGCGCAGGCGGTTGCGCGTCCGGTCGCGGAAGAGATCCCGCAGGACAACGCCAAGCAGCGGCACGATGCTCGGCCGCGCGAGGGCGCCGATGATCCCGCGCAGCACCCTCGGCCAGTCGTCGTGCAGATATTCCGGCAGATAGTGCAGCGGCGCCGCTATTTCCTGGTGCATCATGTGCCGCGCGCCATCGGTCGGATGCCGCAGCGACCAGATCGCGAAAGGCAGGCCGAGCCGCTGCAGGCCGAGCAATTCCTGGGCGATGAAGGTCTCCGACAGGCGGGGATAGCCCTTCATCGCGATCGCGACCGCCGGCCCCTCGGACTCAGCGTGGCTCATCTGCGGCCGATCAGCATGAAGCGGGTATAGTTCTTGGTCGGCAGCGCCCCGGCGAACCACAGCTCCGACAGCCCGGCCTGCGCCTTGAAGGCGTCGAGCGACGGCACACAGCTGCGATGGTCGGGCTCGCGAAAATAATCGTTCGATTGCAGCAGCAGCGGCAAGCCAGCAGGCAGGCCAGCGATCCAGCCGGGTACGTCATCGAGATGCTCGCAGCTGGTGTTGATCACCAGCCCCGGCCTCCCGCCTTCGGCACGCTCGAAATCGAGGCTCATCATATCGGCCGTCATGGCTTGGAAGCGCCCGGTCGCGACATGACGATGATTGAGGATCTCGGCGATCGGCGCGCAATCGGGATCGATATCGAGGCTGACCAGCTGCGGGATCGTGAGCCGCCGATCAGCCAGCAGCATCGCCCCGAGCACGCCATGCCAGGCGCCGAGCACCCAGACCGGTCCCTCCGGCTTCGGCAGGACCTCGGCAAGCGTCTCGACCAGCCAGCGCTTCGAGGCGATCTGCTTGGGGTTGAAGGCGATCGAGATGTCGGCCCGCACGCCCTTGCCGACCAGCCGGGCGAGATCGGCGACAATGGCGTCGCCTGTCAGCGCCGCGACGCCGCGCAGGATGTCGTGCAGCGCCTCGCGGGAAATCTCGTCGGTCATCGAAGCTCTTGGCCGTGGCAGCGGAATTTGGGCGATGGAATTAGGGGCTGCGGACCATAGGCAGGCGCACCGGCAATTGCCAGCCGGGGACGCGGGCTACGAATTCGCTCTAGCTGCGATCAGGACCGGGATCGGCCAGATCGGGGGTTGCGTCCTTCGCCGCCGAAACCCAGCCGGCGGCTCCGTCCTTGGCCTGCGCTGATTGTCCGGCATCCGCCCGGGCCTCGCCGGCCGGCGTGCTGCCGAAGCCGTAGACCTGCATCGGCCTGTCGCGTCCCTTGACCGCGATCTTGTGCGGGACGGTGTCGCGATAGCTGCGGCCGGTCGCGCTCACCGTCTCGGCGGAGACGACGATGTCGGACAGGAGCCGCCGCGTCGCCGCCTCGAGCTGGCTTGCGATCATCACGGTTTCGCCGACGGTGATCTCGCGCCGCCCCATGCTCTCGTTCTCGACCGCGCCGACGATCGCCTGGCCGCCATGGATGCCGATGCCGATGCGCAGCGGCAATGGCAGCGCGTTGGCGTATTCGCGGTTGAGCGCCTCGACGGCGCGTACCATGTCGCCGGCTGCGGCGATCGCCGCCGCTCCTGCTCGGGCCGGCGTCGTCTCCAGCCCGAACACCGCCATCAGCCCGTCGCCATAGATCGCCTCGATCCGCCCGCCATGTGCCGCGATCGCCTGGGACATCTCGTCATAGAAGCGGTTGAGCAGCGTCATCAGGTCGTGTGGCAATTGCCGCTCTGAGAGCGCAGTGAAGGCGCGCAGGTCCGCGACCATCACCGTCAGCCCCTTCTTGCCGATCCGGTCATCCGGGTCGATGGTCCCCGACGGCCCGGCGCCGCGCTGCTTGGCGGCGAGCAGGATCTGGACCTGAAGGTCGCGCTTGGGCCTGATCTGGCAGGCGAGCCGGACATGGTCGCCGGCCGAGATCCGGCGCAGCAGCCGCGCTTCGGCCGGGCCGGGCGCCGGCAGGTCGTCGGCACCGTCAAGCACCAGCACGCGGCAAGTGGCGCAGCGCGCCCGCCCGCCGCAGAGCGCCGCATGGGGAATGCCGAAGCGGCGGAAGATCTCGAGCAGGGTCGGCCCGGGGATGACGCGGCGCACGCCATGGCCGACGAAGCGCACCGCGATCGCCCCTAACGCCCGCGCCCTGAGCTCGCGCAGCACGACGAAGCCGGCAAAGCCGCCGATCAGGCCGAAGAAGGCGCGCTTGGCCCAGGTGACATAGTGGTTGAAGGTATCGACCTGCAGCGCGGTGTAGAGCTCGGGCGGCAGCGCCATCATCTGCGCCTCGCGCCCGGCGACCGAGAAGCCGATCAGGGCGAGCAGCGGGATCAGGATCGCCGCCAGCAGGAACGGATCGCGCCAGCGGGCATAGGCATCGCGCGCCCGGAAGGTGAAGTGCAGGCCGATCACGCCATGCGTCCAGACCAGCAGGAGCAGCAGGCTCTGCGACAGAGCAAGATTGGGCCAGAGCCGGCGCAGCACGGCGTGATAGCTCTCGTCCTGCCCGAACAGGATGCCCTGGACCCTCGTGCTGACGATATGGTCGATCAGCAGCAGCGGGATCGCGACGCCGAGGATGATCTGGATGACCTCGCGGCCGGGCATGCGGAAGGTGCGCCGCTGCGCCACGCGCAGCAGGGCGAAAACCGGGTGGACGAGGAGCGAGCCGTAGAGCGCGACCGTGCCGATCCAGCTGTGCCAGAACCAGTAGCGCCAGTCCTGGGCCGCCTCCATCGCTGCAACGCCGAAGATGCCGAGCGCATGATTGAGGAAATGCGTGGTCGCGAAGACCATCAGGATGCAGCCGGAGGCGAAGCGCACGTCCCGGCTCCAGGACGACATCTGGTCGAAGCCAGAGGCGGCGGGCCTGCGCCCTGCAGGCGTGCTCGGAACCGCTGTCATCGGCGTACCCGGCGTTTCAATGTGTCTTCTCGCCATGCAGGACGGAGTCCGCCAGGCGATAGAGCCGCCCGGCGAGATCGCGCGACAGCGCGACCGAGAACTCCGGGATGTTGTCGAGCAGTTCGAAGAACAGCGTCCGCGGCAGGCGCAGCGCCACCACGTCGGTCTTGGCGGTGGAGCGGGCCGCATTGGTCTGATTGCACAGGAGCGGCACGTCGCCGATGATGCTGCCGGTCGAAAGCTGGAACGTCTTTCGCCTTCCGTCGGAGAAGTCGTGCGACAGCTCGACCTCGCCCTCCAGCACGCAATAGACCTCCTCCGGCTTGTCGCCTTCCTCGGTGATGACGGTGCCGGCCGGGAAATGCAGCCGCTCGCCCATCAGCGCGAGCAGCTTCAGCCGCGGCCCCGGCAATCCACGAAACAGGGGAATGGACTTCAGGCAACCGATATCGCTCTCGAGCGTCATGTCCTTGCCTCGATCGGAACCGCACCATTGGGAGCCGGCAGCGCGTCCGGCAGTTCGTCCGCCTCGTCGCTGGCTCCGCTTTTGCCGCTCACCCTGGCCACGGCTCCGTTAAATACGATCTTCTCAGGGATATCGGCAGCCAGCCCCTGATCGGTCAAGAGCAGGAAGGCCGTTCTGTCCTGGCAATAATTGGCGATCCGCCGGACCAGCCCGCCAGGATCGGCACAGGTGACGGCGAAGGCGTCGAGATCCAGCACCAGGATGTCCGGCCGCTTGATCAGCGCCTGGGCCAGCGGCACCATCAGGCGCAGGCGTAGCGGCAGATAGCGGCCGCGCAATCCGACATCCGTGTTGAGCCCCAGGCGATAGGCGGCCGAGTCGAGTCCGGCGCGCGACAGCGCCGCCCGGGCGATCTCCGCGACCTTGCGCCCGGCATCGGGGACGCCGAAGCCGATGCGACCGAACAGCAGATTGTCGCGCACGCTCGCGCCATGGATCACGTCGGCGGGATCGTAGAATTCGATCTCGTCGGCCTTCTCGCCGGGCAGATAGGTCTTGAAGCTGTGCCGGGCCCGCAACACCCGGCGGCGCAGGGCGATGTCGAGCAGGTTGAGCCGGTGCTTGGGCTCGATATAGCCGAGCGCGAGCGCGATCAGCTCGCGCTGGACGGTCGGATCGAGCAGGCTGCGCCGGTCATGCCGCCGCAACGCCTCGGCGAGCTCGCCAAGCTTCTCCAGGTCGATCTCGCCGCCGAAGGCGTAGCGCTCAAACAGGATGTGCCCCTGCGGCAGGCCCGCGAAGATCTCGACCAGTGTCGAGGCGATGCGCCCGCCGATCTCGGCCAGCGGCTCCTCCAGCGCCTCGGCCTGAAGTACCGAGCGGGCGTAGGGGTCCTCGAGCAGGAAATCGGCCGGCTGGCGGCCATTGCGCATCGCACCGAAGACGAGATTCTCTGCGATCGTCGCATTGGCGTTGTAGCGATCAAGGTCGAAGGTCTCGATCAACCCGCCGAGCTTGCCCTTGGTCAGCTCGGCCGCCACCACCTTGCGTGCTTCGATGATGCGCTCGGCCGCCCCTTCCGCCAGGGGTGCGATCACCTTGGCGTCGAGACCGAGCTCGTAGATCTCGTCGGCGCAGCCGAGCGTGTCGAGCACGGCGAGCACGCGCTCCTCGAGCGCCTCCTCGCCGTCGAGCCCTACGCCTTCATAGTCGTTCCAGTCGGCGGCGAAGGGCAGCGGCGTGTTGCCCGCGCGCAGCGCCTCGATGAAGCGGCGATGCTCCTGCTGGTCCACGGCACGGTCCGGCTTCACCACCGGGCGCCTGCGCTTCAGCGGCAGCAGGATGTTTTCGCGCAAGCTGCCGTTGATGATCTCGATTTCGGGCCCGGCATAGCCGATGATATGGCTGGCCCGCTCGACGCTGATCACGGAGAGCGGCTCGCCGTCGATCAGGACGCGCCCGCCATAGCTCATCGTCTGCCGGCCGAGGATGCGGCCAAGCGTGTCGCGACCGCCGCCGGCAGGGCCGATCAGCGCGACCTGTCCCGGCCGCTGGAACGTCGTCGCCAGCGGCATCAGCAGCGGCTGGCCGCGATTGTCGACCATCTCGACCTTGTCGAGCCGGATCTCCCCGCGCGGCGGCAGCGGCGCGATCTCGCCCTTTTCCTCCAGCGTCACCACCTCGCTCGGGCTGAACTGCTGGATCACCTGCTCGTATTTGATGGTGACGTCGTTGCGTTGCTGCTCCCAGTCGATCAGCTCCTTGATCGGCGGCGGCAGGTCGCGATAGGCGGCGATCACCGCGACGAGCTGGCCGATGTCGAGCCGGCCCTGCAAAGCGAAGAAACCGCCGATCGCGTAGAAGAAGAACGGCGTAATCTGCGCCATCAGGTTGTTCAGGAACTTGACGGCGAATTTGCGCTTGTAGAGCGCGTAGCGGATGTCGAACAGCGCCCCCAGCCGCCCGGCGATGTCGGACTGGATATAGGAGGTCGCGCCATTGCCCTGGATGGTCGGCCCGGCATCGACGATCTCGCCGATTCGTCCGGCGAGCTGGCGCGAGGCGATCTGGCGCTCGCGGCCGAGCCTGAGCTGCTCCTTGCGCAGGATCGGGATGATCACCGCCTGCATCAGCACGATGACCAGCGCGATCGAGCCGAGCCAGACGCTCTGCATCATGATGAAGATCAGCGCGGTCAGCGCCTGGCTGAGCAGGAAGGCCGGCTGGATGAAGGCGTCGCCGACGAAGCTGCCGATCGGCTCGACCTCGTCCTTGATCATGCTTGCGACCTCGGCCGGCTTGACCGAGCGGATATCCTCCGGCCGGAAGCGCATCAGCTGGCTGAACAGGTCGTAGCGCATGCGCCGGAGCATGCGCTCGCCGAGCACGCCCTTCTGGACGTTGACGAGGTATTTGAAGGCGCCGTTGATCAGGACGAGCACGAGGAAATAGAAGCTCAGCGTCAAAAGCAGCCCGAGCTGGCCGACCTTGAAGCCCTCGAAGACCTGGAGGCTGCCGCCGCCGAGGACCTCCGGCCAGTGCAGCGTCCAGTCGAACACGGTCGCCGTGGTCTTGCCGCCCCGGAAGGCCCCGCCCTGGATGGCGTCGTTGACGATGCGCCTGGGCACGTCGAAGGACAGCCAGTTGAACGGGATCGAGACCAGGATCACGAGCAGAACGATGATCTGCTCCCGGCGGCTCTTCTGCCAGACGTAACGGAAGAGGCTTCTCTCCAAGGGGCTTTCCCATCCCGCATCCGGATAAGCGATAGCTCGGCCGGCTTGCCCCCATATGTGGGCAGTTCACGACGCGGCGCAACATGCCGCTGGACTCGACAAGCCCGGCGGTTTCAAGTTCGCTCGAACGAGGCGGCGCGGCCGGGAGCGTCACCCTGTTGCAAGATCGTCATCGAGACGGGACAAGGACGACGGAACGGAGAGAGTGAAAGCGGCGCGCCGTTGCGGCAAGCAAGCTTCGGCGGCAAATCGATCCGGATGATGGCGCAGACCGTGCAACCGGCAACAGCATCAACAGGGGACGACGGCGGCAGCCGCAGATGAACATTCTCGAGATCAACGACCTCCGGATCGGCTTCACCATCCATGGCTTCGCTCGCGATGTCGTGAAGGGCGTCGATTTCCGGATCCCGGCCGGCAAGACCGTGGCGCTCGTCGGCGAGTCCGGCTCGGGCAAGTCGGTGATCTCGCAGGCGATCATGGGCCTGCTGCCGCGCGCCGGCGCCATCACCGGCGGCAGCATCCTCTTCCGCGATCCCCAGGCGAAAGGCGCCGCCATCGACATCGCCACCTTGCCGGCCGAGGGCAAGGAGATCCGCGATCTGCGCGGCGGGCGGATCGGCATGATCTTCCAGGAGCCGATGTCCTCGCTCTCGCCGGTCCACACCATCGGCAACCAGATCGAGGAGGCGCTGCAGCTGCACCGGCCGATGCCAAAGCCGCAGGCGCGCGAGCTGATCGAGGCGATGCTGAAGCGCGTCGGCTTCAAGGACCCGGCCCGCGCCTATGATTTCTATTCCTTCGAGCTCTCCGGCGGCCTGCGCCAGCGCGCCATGCTCGCCATGGCGCTGATCTGCCAGCCGGCCTTGTTGATCGCCGACGAGCCGACGACCGCGCTCGACGTCACCATCCAGGCCCAGGTCCTCGACCTGATGCGCGATCTCCAGGCCGAGATGGGCATGGCGATCCTGCTGATCACCCATGATCTCGGCGTCGTCGCCAACATGGCCGACGAGGTCGTGGTGATCTACCATGGCGAGATCATGGAGAGTGGCCCGGCCGAGGACATCTTTCGCCGCCCGCAGCATCCCTATCTCAAGGCCCTGCTCAAGGCCTCCCCGCATTTCGACATGCAGGAGGGCGAGCGGCTGGTCGCCCTGCGCGAGGCGCGCCCGCGCGTGCCGGCCGCGCCGAAGGCGGCGCTGCCCCCGCAGAGCCGCGACCAGCAGGCGCCACTGCTGGCGGTGCGCAATGTCCACAAGAGCTATACGACCCATTCGAGCCGCTTCTTCGGCAAGGGCACGACCTCGACCGTCCACGCCGTCAACGATGTCAGCTTCGATATCGAGCGCGGCGAATGCCTCGGCCTGGTCGGCGAGAGCGGCTGCGGCAAGACCACGCTCAGCAAGGTGATCATGCGGGCAGTGACGCCCGATTCCGGCGAGATCCGCTTCGACGACGGCAAGGATTGCGTCGACATCCTCTCGCTGCAGGGTGAGGATCTGCGTCGCTTCCGCCCCAGGCTGCAGATGATCTTCCAGGATCCGGTCTCGTCGCTGTCGCCGCGCATGACCGTGATGAACATCCTGCGCGAGCCGCTCGTGATCCATGAGCGCGGCGATGGCGCCGGGCAGATGGCGCGGGTCAAGGCGCTGATGGACGATGTCGGGCTCGACCAGCGCTTCCTCTCGCGCTACCCGCACTCCTTCTCCGGCGGCCAGCGCCAGCGTATCGGCATCGCCCGCGCGCTCGCGCTCGACCCGGAATTGATCATCTGCGACGAGCCGGTCTCGGCGCTCGACGTCTCCGTCCAGGCGCAGATCCTCAACCTGCTCAAGGACCTGCAGGCCGAGCGCGGCCTGACCTTCCTGTTCATCTCGCACAATCTCGCGGTGGTGAACTACATGGCCGACCGCATCGCGGTGATGGCGAACGGGCGCATCGTCGAGCTCGCGCCGCGCCATACCCTCTTCACCGCGCCGGTCCACCCCTACACCAAGGCGCTGCTGAAATCGGTGCCCTTCGCCGATCTCGACCGCAAGCTCGACTTCAAGCTGGCGGCGCCCGGCGGCGCCTCCGACACCCGCCACTGGCCGGCTTCCTTCAAGCCCGATGCCGACGGCGAGGCGCTCGCCCATCTCGATCTCGGGGCCGGCCATCTCGTCCTCGCCAAGCCCGGCGCCGATGTCAGGGAGCTCGCCTGATGCGGATCGCACGCCGGAGCTTCCTCCTCGGGACGGGCGCGGCCCTGATCGCGCCGCGGCTCGGTCTCGCCGGCGTCGAGACGCTGATCGACAGCCCGGCGCTGGCCGAGAAGGTCGCCGCCGGCAAATTGCCGGCGCTCGCCGAGCGCCTGCCGAAATCGCCGCGCCTGATCGACGTGGCGGCAATGGGTCGCGCGCCCGGCCGGCATGGCGGCACAATCCGTACGCTGATGGGCGACCAGCGCGACATCCGCATGATGACGATCTACGGCTACACCCGCCTCGTCGTCTACGACGACAAGCTCGAGCTCGCGCCCGACCTGCTGGAGAGCTTCGAGATCGAGCACGGACGCATCTTCACCTTGCGGCTGCGGGCCGGCCATCGCTGGTCGGACGGACATCCCTTCACCGCCGAGGATTTCCGCTACTGGTGGGAGGACGTCGCCAACAACAAGCGGCTCTCGCCCGGCGGTCCGCCACAGGCCATGCTGATCTCCGGCCAGCCCTGCCGCTTCGAGATCCTCGACGAACTGACCCTGCGCTACAGCTGGGCCGAGCCGAACCCGGTCTTTCTGCCGGCGCTCGCCGGCGCGCAGCCGCTCTATATCGCCATGCCGGCGCATTACCTCAGACAGTTCCACCAGCGCTATGCCGGCAAGGAGGAGCTGGAGCAGAAGATCAAGAGCGCCCGCGTCAAGGACTGGGGCTCGCTGCATGAGCGCTTCTCGCGCCAGTACCGCCCGGAGAACCCCGACCTGCCGACGCTCGATCCCTGGCGCAACACCACGGCGATCCCGGCCGAGCAGTTCAGCTTCGTCCGCAACCCCTATTTCCACCGGATCGACGAGAACGGCCGGCAATTGCCCTATGTCGACGAGGTCACCATGACCATCGGCAGCGCGGCCCTGATCCCGGCCAAGACCGCTGCCGGCGACGCCGACCTGCAGGCCCGCTATCTGCGCTTCGACAACTACACCTTCCTCAAGGACGCCTCGAAGCGGATGAACTTCGAGGTCAGGCTATGGAAACGCGGCGAAGGCGCCTGGTTCGCGCTGATGCCCAATCTCAACGCGATCGACCCGGTCTGGCGCGACCTCAACCGCGATGTGCGCTATCGCCGCGCGCTCTCGCTGGCGATCAACCGGCGCGACATCAACCGCGTGATCTTCTTCGGCCTCGCCAAGGAGAGCGGCAACACCGCGCTGCCGGAGAGCCCGCTCTATGACGAGACCCTGGCGCAGCTCTACATGACGCCGGATCTCGCCGAGGCCAACCGCCTGCTCGACGAGATCGGCCTTGCCAAGCGCGACAGCGAGGGCATCCGCCATTTCCCGGATGGACGGCGCCTGGAGTTCACTGTCGAGACCGCCGGCGCCTCGACCGAGGAGACCGACATCCTCGACCTGATCAAGCAGGACTTCGTCGCGATCGGCATCAAGATCCACCCGCGCTCCAGCCAGCTCGACGTCTTCCGCCGCCGCATCCTCGCGGGGCAGACGATCATGTCCGGCTGGACCGGCATGGATAACGCGCTCGTCGCCGCCGAGATGGAGCCGGACGCGCTCGCCCCAACCTCGCCGGCCCAGTTCAACTGGCCACGCTGGGGCCAGTATCTGGAGAGCGGCGGACGCGAGGGCGAGGCGCCCGATATTCCAGAGGCGAAGGAACTGGTCGCGCTCTACCGGGCCTGGCGCCATTCGACGACGCACCAGCAGCGCCGGGAGATCTGGCAGACGATGCTGAAGATCAACGCCGAGCAATTGTTCACGATCGGGGTGGTCAACGCCACGCTGCAGCCGATCGTGGTCGCCAGGAGCCTGCGCAACGTGCCGGAACAAGGCCTCTACAGCTTCGAGCCGGGCGCCTTCTTCGGCCGCTACATGCCCGACACCTTCTGGTTCGAGGGGAAGTAGCCGTGCTGCTGAAGTACATCTTCAAGCGCATCCTGGTGATGATCCCGACGCTGTTCGTCACCAGCGTCCTGATCTTCACGGTAATCAACCTGCCCGAGGGCGACTATTTCGAGACGATGGTCGCCGAGATGCAGGCGCAGGGCGAGAAGGCGGACATGAGCCGCGTCGAGTTCCTGAAGAAGGAGTACGGTTTCGACAAGCCGCCGATCGAGCGCTATTTCTGGTGGGCCACCGGCCTGCTGCGCGGCGACATGGGCTACTCCTTCGAGTATCAGCTGCCGGTGCGCGACATCGTCGGCGACCGTCTGCTGCTGACCATGGTGGTATCGTTCTTCACCATCATCTTCACCTGGATCGTCGCCTTCCCGATCGGCATCTATTCGGCGACGCACCAGTACAGCTGGGGCGATTACGGCCTCACCTTCCTCGGCCTGCTCGGCCTTGCCGTGCCGCATTTCCTGCTGGCGCTGATCTTCCTCTACTTCGCCAATATCTGGTTCGGCACCTCGATCGGCGGCCTGGTCGACCCGCAATATCTCAACCAGCCGATGAGCTGGGCCAAGTTCAGGTCGGTGTTGGAGCACCTCTGGATCCCCGTGATCATCATCGGGGCCGGCGGCACCGCCGGCATGATCCGCAAGCTGCGCGCCAACCTGCTCGACGAGCTCCAGAAGCAGTATTACGTCACCGCCCGCGCCAAGGGACTGCCGCCGGGCAAGGCGCTGCGCAAATACCCGCTGCGCATGGCGCTCAACTTCTTCATCTCGGATATCGGCGACATCCTGCCCTCGATCGTCTCGGGCGCCGAGATCGTCGCGATCGTGCTCTCCTTGCAGACCACCGGCCCGCTGCTGATCCGGGCGCTGCAGAGCCAGGACATGTATCTCGCCGGCTCCTTCCTGATGTTCCTGTCCTTCCTGACCGTGATCGGCGTGCTGATCTCCGACATCGCGCTCGCCATCCTCGATCCGCGCATCCGCCTGCAGGGGACGGCGACCAAGTGACGACGCCTCCCGCCTCCACCTCCGAGCCGCTGCCGCATCGCTGGTCGACCGCGCCGTTCGAGCCCTACGCGATCGAGAAGATGTCGCCCGAGCAGGAGCGCGTCTATCTCGCCCCGCAGTGGAAGCTGATGTGGTGGAAGTTCCGCAAGCACAAGCTCGCGCTGATCTCCGGCGTCATCATCATCCTGATGTACCTGTCGGTGGCGTTCGCCGAGTTCCTCGCGCCCTATCACTACACCACGCGCAACACCGACTTCATCCGCGCGCCGCGCCAGCCGGTGCACCTTTTCCACGAGGGCCGCTTCATCGGGCCCTTCGTCTATCCCTATACCCAGCGCCTCAACATGGAGAACCTGAAGCGCGAATACGATGTCGACACCACCACGCCGCAGCGCATCCGCTTCTTCTGCCGCGGCGACGGCTATGAGTTCTGGGGCCTCATCCCGGGCAATCTGCACCTGTTCTGCCCGCCGGAGGGCGGCACGCTCTATCTGCTCGGCACCGACCGGCTGGGGCGCGACATGTTCTCGCGCATCCTCTATGGCGGGCGGATCTCGCTGACCATCGGCCTGCTCGGCGTCAGCGTCTCCTTCGTGCTCGGCATCATCATCGGCGGCATCGCCGGCTATTACGGCGGCAAGGTCGACCTGATCGTCCAGCGCATCATCGAGATCGTGCAATCGCTGCCGCATATCCCGCTCTGGCTGGCGCTCGGCGCGATCATGCCGCCCTCCTGGAGCCCATTGCTGGTCTATTTCGGCATCACCGTGATCCTCGGGCTGATGGACTGGACCGGGCTCGCCCGCGCCGTGCGCTCCAAGCTCTTGGCGCTGCGCGAGGAGGATTATGTCGTCGCCGCCCAATTGATGGGGGCCAAGCCCGCCCGCATCATCGGCCTGCATCTCGTGCCCGGGTTCATGAGCCATCTCATCGCCGCCGCGACGATCACCATCCCCAAGACCATCCTGGGCGAGACGGCGCTCTCCTTCCTGGGCCTGGGCCTCAGGCCCCCCATCACCAGCTGGGGCGTGATGCTGAACGAGGCGCAGAACATCAACGTCGTCGCGCTCTATCCCTGGCTGCTCTACCCCTGCATCCCGGTCATCGTCATCATCCTCGCCTTCAACTTCCTCGGCGACGGATTGCGCGACGCAGCCGATCCCTATCGCTGACGCCTGCCCGCGTTATCCAGGCTTACCGTGAAGATCGCCTTCCACACGCCGCTGAACCGCTATGGCGACGGCGCTCCCTCCGGCGACCGGCTGATGGCGCGCCAGCTGGTGACCCTGCTGGAGGAACTCGGCCATGCCGTCGAGATCGTCCCGGCCGAGCGCAGCTTGATGCGCGAGCCCGATCCGGCGCTGCTCGCCGCGCACAAGCAGGCTGCGCAGGGTGTGATCGCCTCGCTCAGCCAGCGCTGGCAGGCGATGGAAGCCCGGCCCGACCTGATCTTCACCTATCACTGCCATTACCGGGCACCCGACCTGATCGGCCCAGCCCTGGCCGAGCGCTTCGACCTGCCCTTCGTCGTCGCCGAGGCCAGTGATGCCCAGAAGCGCTTCATCGGCCCTTGGGCGGAGGCCGCGGCCCTCGCTCGTGCCGCGATCCTGCGCGCCGACCTGCATCTCTGCATGACCGATCGCGACCGCGAGGGGCTGAGCCGACTCGTCCCGGAATCGGACCGCCTGATCGACCTGCCGCCCTTCCTGCTCGGGATGGAGGAGGTTCCGGAGCACGTGGCGGCGCGTCGCGCAACCGACGAGCCCGTCCGTCTGATCGCTGTCGCAATGATGCGCCAGGGCAACAAGGCCGCCTGCTACCTCTTCCTCGCCCGCACCCTTGCCCGCATCGCCGACCTGCCCTGGACGCTGACGCTGATCGGCGACGGCCCGGAGCGACCAGCCATCGAGGCAGCCTTCGCAAGCCTCCCACCCGGCCGCCTGCGCTTCCTCGGACGGCGCGAGCGCACCGACATCCTCGCCGAGCTTACCACGCACGACCTCTTCGTCTGGCCCGGCCTGAACGAGGCCTATGGCGTGGTCTATCTCGAGGCGCAGGCGGCCGGGCTCCCGGTTGCGGCATTGGACAGCGGTGGCGTCCCCGCAGTGGTCGAGCGCGACCAAACCGCTTTGCTTGCGCCTCATGGCGACGAGGCAGCTCTGGCAGCAACGATCACGCGGTTGATCGGCGATGCTGAACTCCGCGCCCGGATGGGCAAGGCCGCGCGAGACTTCGCACGGCAGGAGCGCAACGGCGACAGTGCCCGCGCGGTCCTCGCCACGGCGCTGGACGCCGCCATCGCCCGGCATGGACTCAAGGCCAAGGAGATCACGCCGTGACCGAGGAGGCCGCCTGGTCCGCTCTATTGATCGAGCTCGATT
This sequence comes from Allobosea sp., assembly GCA_024231975.1. Lineage (GTDB taxonomy): Bacteria > Pseudomonadota > Alphaproteobacteria > Rhizobiales > Beijerinckiaceae > Allobosea. The sequence continues at coordinate 36,593 of JAAEQB010000051.1, read as the reverse complement.
GCTGGGCCTCCGCCGGCAAGCGCCTCGAACTCTGGCTGCGCGACGACGACGCGACCATGCCCAGCGACCAGCTCGACCGGCTCGCCGCCCTCTCGGAACGCTTCGCGATCCCCGTGCTGCTGGCCGCGATCCCCATGTCGGCGCAGGAAGCGCTGGCGAGGCGGCTTGAAACCGCCCCGCTGCTGCACCCCTGCCAACATGGCGTCTGGCATCGCAACCATGCCCCGCCCGGCGAGAAGAAGAGCGAATTCGGCCTGCACCGGTCGCTTCCGGCGATCCTCGCCGAGATCGTCGCCGGTCGGCAGCGCCTCAGCGAGCTGTTCGGTGAGAGCCTCCTGCCTGCTTTCGTGCCGCCCTGGAACCGCATCCATCCCGCGATCGCGGCTGAACTCCCCGGCCTCGGCTTCACCCATTTGTCCTGCTTCCGCAATTTTGCGCTCGGCCCCGCCGCCGGTGGCCCCCGTCTGGTCAACACCGATCTCGATCTGATTGACTGGCATCATGGCCGGGTCGGGCGCCAACCCGGCGATCTCCTGGCCGAGATGGCCGGGCTGCTCGCAGCCCGCCGCGCCGATCCGACGTCGAGCCAGCCCTTCGGCTTGCTGCTCCACCATCACGATCACGACAGCACGGCCTGGAGCTTCCTCACGAATCTTCTGGAGCGACTGGCCGGTCATGCGGCCGTCGCATTCTCCGGTCCCGATATGCTCTTCGGCGCGGCGACGGACTTGGATTGACGCGCCGCCGGCGCTATGGTTTTGGCCAGTTCGGGTGCGTTCTGTGCGTCCCCCGGAGGCCAGCTGACCTTCAAGCAGAGGACGCGACGCGCGCATGGGCCTCAGTCTAATCGACGATAGCGGGACGCGCCGCCCGCCATGCAGTCCGCATGCACCGCGCGTCCTGATCTATAGCCACGACACGTTCGGGCTCGGCCATATCCGCCGCTGCCGGGCGATCGCCAATTCGCTCGTCGCGAGCTATCCTCATATATCAGTGATCATCGTTTCCGGCTCGTCGATGATCTCGAGCTTCCAGTTCGGTGATGGCGTCGACTATGTCCGCATTCCCGGCATCGAGAAGCAGAGCGACGGCCGCTATTTGCCGCATCATCTCAATCTCGAGCTAGCCGACACGATCCGGCTGCGCACCGACCTGATCAAGCAGACGGTGCTGTCTTTCGACCCGGATGTCGTCATCGTCGATAAGGAGCCGATCGGCCTGCGCGGGGAACTCATCCCTTCGCTTGAGATCCTGCGCCGGCGCGGCGCCCGCATCGTGCTGGGCGTGCGCGACGTGCTCGACGAGCCGACCAAGCTGCACGAGGAATGGCGCCAGAGCGGTGCGCTCGATGTGCTCGCCAATACCTATGACGACATCTGGGTCTACGGGCTCGACAGCATCTACCGGCCGCTGGACGGGCTGCCGAACCAGCACCTCTTCGCCGACAAGATCCGTTACACCGGCTATCTCAAGCGTGCCGTGCCCTCGCCGATGCCGCCTAACCGGCATCCGCGCATCACCAAGGGCCCGTTCATCCTGGTGACCCCCGGCGGCGGCGGCGACGGCGCCGGCGTGATCGACTGGGTGATCTCGGCCTATGAGACCGACCCGACCATCGAATTGCCGGCGCTGATCGTCTTCGGCCCGTTCATGTCGCGCGAGAAGCGCAAGGAGTTCACCGAGCGCATTGCCAAGCTGCCGAAGCTGGAGAGCATCGGCTTCGAGCCACGCCTCGAATTGCTGATGAACCGGGCCCACTGCGTCGTCGCCATGGGCGGCTACAACACCTTTTGCGAGATCCTTTCCTTCGACAAGCCGGCACTGATCGTGCCGCGCGTCCGTCCGCGCCTGGAGCAGGCGATCCGGGCCGAGCGCGCCGACAGCCTGCGCCTGATCGACGTGCTGTTCGACCCGACCCAGACCGGCGCCAGCACCCGCGACCCGCTGCAGATGGCCAAGGCCCTGCATGCGCTGCCGAAGCGCCTGCCACCCTCGCAGGCCTTCCTGCCAGACCTGCTCGACGGGCTGCCGGCGATCAACCGGGCGCTGGCCGACGATCTCTCTCTGCCGGTCCGCGGCCGGGCGTTGGCGCAGAACGCCGCCGCCGGCTGATCGCATGAGGAGATTCTAGCGAAACATTGCGCGCATGGCGCGATGGACAGAGCCGACGAAGCTCGTAATATATCACGAGTGCCGTTGGGAGACGCCGCCATGACGCAGGTTCTGTTCCGCAATTTTGCGATGCTGGAGCCGGATCACGGCGAGCTGCGCAAGGGCTACGAACTGCTCGTCGAAGGCGAGCTGATCCGCGAGGTCTCCGACAAGCCGATCAAGGCCGACAAGGCTGCTGTGGTCGATTGCGGCGGGCGCACGTTGATGCCCGGCCTGATCGACAGCCATGTCCACGTCATGCTGTCGGAAGTCTCGATCCCGCTGCTCGAAAAAGTCCCGCTGACGCTGGCCACCGCCCGTGCCGCCCGCCTGATGAAGGGCATGATCGACCGCGGCTTCACCTCGGTGCGCGACACCGGCGGCGCCGACTGGGGCATCAAGGAAGCAGTCGAGAAGGGCGACGTCCCGGGCCCGCGCCTGTTCATCGCCGGCGCCGCGATCGGCCCGACCGGCGGCCATAGCGACCCGCGCCGGCGCACCGATTTCGGCGCGCGCTGCCATTGCTGCAACGCCATGGCCTATACGATGAACATCTCCGATGGCGTCTCCTCCGTCATCAAGTCGACGCGCGAGCAGATGCGGCTGGGGGCCGACCACATCAAGATCATGATGTCAGGCGGCGTCGCCTCCCCTTACGACCCGCTCGACTCCATGCAGTTCACCGTCGAGGAGGTCACGGCGGCCGTGACCGAGGCAAAAGCCTTCGGCCGCTATGTCTGCGCCCATGCCTATACGCCCGAAGCGATCACCCGCGCCGCGCAATGCGGCGTGCGCGCCATCGAGCACGGCAACCTGATCGACGAGGCCTCGGCCAAGCTGATGGCCGAGAACAACATGTTCCTGACCGCCAACCTCGTCGCCTACTACGCGATGCGCGAGCGCGCCGCCGAGTTCGGCATGAATGCCGACATGCTTGCCAAGAACGACCTCGTCATCGATGGCGGCCTGAAGTCGCTGGAGATCTGCAAGCGCGCCGGGGTCCCGGTCGCCTATGGCTCGGACCTGCTCGGCCAGCTCCAGGTCGACCAGTCGCGCGAATTCCTGCTGCGCCGCGAGGTGCTCTCGCCGATCGAGATCATCCGCTCGGCCACCACCATCGGCGCGCAATTGCTGCGCATGGACGGCAAGCTCGGCACGCTGCGTGCAGGGGCCTATGCGGATATCATCCTGGTCGACGGCGATCCGCTGAAGAGCCTGGAGCTGTTCCAGGACCAGGGCGCGAAGCTGCCTGTGATCATGAAGGGTGGCGCATTCCACAAGAATACGCTGCATTGAGAGCGAGCACATCGAGAGCAAGCACATGGCGATGAAGAGGGCCGCAATTTGAACGCCGCACGCCTGAGCCTGGGACGTTTGGCGCTGAACGGCGCCGCCACGCTCTCGCTCGGCTTCATCCTGCTGCCGCTGTTCTTCGTCTTCTGGCTCGCCTTCTTCCGCCAGGAAATTCCGTCCTTCCCGCCGGAAGGCTATTCGCTGAAATGGTTCCAGGCGGCGGCGAACAACAAGCCCTTCGTCGACGGCTTCATCTTGAGCCTGCAGGTCGGCGTGCTCGCGACCCTGATCGGGCTCGTGCTTGGCGTGCCCGCCAGCCTTGCTTTGATGCGCCACCGCATCGCGCTCGGACCCGCGATCAACACATTGCTGCTGCTGCCGCTGGTGATGCCCGGCATCGTGCTCGGCACCTCGCTCTACGTCTTCCAGATCGAGACCGAGATCGCCACCGGCCTGCCGGTGATGGGCTCGGCTGGCGGCCTCGTCGCCGCCCACAGCCTCGTCGTCATCCCCTGGGTGGTGAAACTGGTGACCGCCAGCCTCGCCGGCTTCGACCGCACCATCGAGGAGGCCGCTCAGAATCTTGGCGCCGGCCCCTGGACGACCTTCCGGCGTGTCACCCTGCCGAGCATCAGGCCCGGCCTCGTCGCCGGCTCGCTGTTCGGCTTCGTCACCTCCTTCGGCAATCTCGAGATGAGCCTGTTCCTGGTCGGACCTGGGCGCACGACCCTGCCGATCGCGATCCTGCAATACCTCGAATGGAAGATCGACCCGACGGTCGCAGCCGCCTCGGTCATCCAGATCGTCCTGATCGGAGCGGCGATGATCATCACCGACCGTTACGTCAAGCTGAGCCGGGTGGTCTGATATGGCGAAGCTTTCGATCGAGCACCTGCGCAAGGTCTATGGCGAGTTCACCGCCGTCGACGATTGCAGCATCGACATCGCCGAAGGGGAGTTCCTCGTCCTGCTCGGCCCCTCCGGTTGCGGCAAGACCACGACCCTGCGCATGGTCGCCGGCTTTATCCAGCCGACCGCCGGCAAGATCACCATCGGCGAGCGCGACGTCACCAACCTGCCGCCCTGGAAGCGCAATTGCGGCCTGGTCTTCCAGTCCTATGCGCTCTTCCCGCACATGACGGTCGCCGAGAACGTCGCCTTCGGCCTGGAAATGCGCAAGGTCGCCCCGGCTGATCGGACGTCTCGTGTCGCCGAGGCGCTGCGCCTCGTCCAGCTCACCGGCTTCGACGAGCGCTATCCGCGCCAGCTCTCGGGCGGCCAGCAGCAGCGCGTCGCGCTCGCCCGCGCGCTCGCCATGGAGCCAGACGTGCTCCTGCTCGACGAGCCCCTCTCCAATCTCGACGCCAAGCTGCGCCTGGAGGTCCGCGTCCAGATCCGCGACCTGCAGCGCAAGCTCGGCCTGACCACGATCATGGTCACGCACGACCAGGAAGAGGCGCTTACCATGGCCGACCGGCTGGTGGTGATGGAGAAGGGCAAGGTCCGTCAGATCGGCACCCAGCGCGAGCTCTACGAGAAGCCGGCCGATCGCTTCGTCGCCGGCTTCATCGGCCGCAGCGCCTTCCTTGATGGGGCCATGGCCGAAGCGGGGCGCTTCCGCAGCGGCGGCGGGCTCGACATCCGCTGCAATGCGCCCGCATCCGGCCCGGCGACGCTGGCGCTGCGGCCCGAACGCCTCGCCATCGGCGCTGAAGCTGAAAGCTGCGCCAACCGCTTCCCGGCCCGGGTCGAGCACGTCTCCTATCTCGGCGCGCTGCTCGACATCGACGTCCGGCTGACCGAGCAGGACCGCATCCTGCTGCAATTGCCCAATCGCCAGGGTACGGCCGAGCCGAAGCCGGGCGACATGATCACGATAGGCTGGGCCGAAGACGCCGGGCTCGTCTATCCGCGTGAGGTCAAGGCATGACGCCGAAAAGCGGCTTCCGGTTTTCGGACCACGTCATGCCTAAAAAACCTCGACAGGCGTCCAACGGGGAACGAACATGAAGACAATCGACAGACGCGATGTCCTGAAGGGCCTGGCCGGCGCCGCGGTTGCGATGCCGGCGCTTGGCGGCAGCGCGCAGGCGCAATCGGCCGGCAAGGTCGTGGTCGGTACCTGGGGCGGCGACTATGCCCGCCTGCTCACCAAGAACATCGAGGACCCCTTGCTCAAGCCCAAGGGCATCGAGGTGCTGCAGGACCAGGCCGGCGACGCGCCGCGGCGCGCCAAGATGGTGGCCGAGCGCCGCCTGCCGCGCGGCACCGTCGACATCCAGGGCTTCTCGGCCGCCAACATGTTCGAGATGAACGAGGCCGGCGCAACGGAGCAGCTCGACTACGCCAAGATCCCGAACGCCAAGAACCTCCTGCCGACGATGAAGTACCCGTACGGCATCGGGCACATCTATTCCGGCAATGTCGTCATCTACAATCCCAAGCTGATCAGCCCGGCCCCGACCGGCTTCAAGGACTGGCTCGACCCGAAATGGGGCTCGAAGATCGGCTTCATCGACATCCAGTACCAGGCGATCATGATCGCCGCCTCGATGGCCGCCACCAATGGCGCCAGCATGAACGATATCGAGAAGGCCAAGGAGGTCCTGCTCGCGGTCAAGAAGGCCGGCGCGCGCGTCTATCCGACCAATGAGGCCTTCGCCCAGGCGATGAAGAACGAGGAAGTCGGCATCAGCGCGATCTGGAAGGCGCGCGTGGTGCAATGGCAGAACGCCGGCATCCCCTGCGAGGCGGTGTCGCCGGTCGAGGGCATCCCGGCCTATGTCTCCGGCTTCGTCATTGCCAAGAATGCACCGAACAAGGACAACGCCTACGCCTATATGAACGCCATGCTGGCCAAGGAGCCGCAGGAGGCTTTCGCGGTCGACATGGGCTATAACGGCACGGTCTCCGGCCTCTCCGTCGCGCCCGATCTGCAGAAGCGCATCGGCTTCACGCCCGACGAGGAAAAGCGCATCAAGGATCTCGACTACGCCTTCCTCGCCAAGAACGACTCGGCGATGAAGGAGTGGTGGGACAAGGTGTTCAAGGGGTGAGCTCGGCTCCCGAACCAGTCGCAGGTGCCCGCACCAGCCTTGCCGGGATGCTCGTCGTCCCGGCGACGCTCTTCGTCGCGATCGGGCTGATCGGCCCGATCGCGATCCTGTTCCGCTATTCGCTCAACCAATTCATTCCCGGCCAGTTCATGGTCGACGGGCTGACGATCGAGAATTACGTCAAGTTCTTCACCGACGGCTTCTATCTCAACGTGCTCTGGCGCACCGTCCGCGTCGCCGTGGTGTGCACCGTCGTCTGCCTCGTCATGGGCTTCCCGCTCGCCTATGTGCTGGCGCGCACCGAAAGCCGCTTCAAGAACCTGCTGATCATGCTGGTGGTGCTGCCGCTCTTCGTCGGCAACGCCGTGCGCGCCGCCGGCTGGATGACCGCCTTCGGCAGCAAGGGCGCGCTCAACGCCTCGCTGATGGGCTTAGGGATCATCGACCAGCCGATCGAAATCATGTTCACCGAGACCGCCGTGATCATCGGCATCATCGCGGTCAACCTGCCCTTCATGGTGCTGACGCTGCAGAGCGTGATCGAGGGCATCAACCGCAATGTCGAGGAAGCCGCTTTCAGCCTCGGCGCCGGGCCGGCAGCGATGTTTCGCCGCGTGCTCTGGCCGCTCGCCATGCCCGGCATCCTCGCCGGCACGATCCTGACCTTCATCCTGGCGATGAACGCCTATGCCACCCCGGTGCTGCTCGGCGGCCCGAAATTCCAGACCATGGGCCCGCTGGTCTACGGCCAGTTCGCCCAGCAGAACAACTGGCCCTTCGGCGGCGCCATCTCCTTCATCCTGATGACGGCGACGCTGTTGCTCACCATCGCCGCCAACCTGATCGTGCAGCGGCGCTATCGCTGATCCGATGTTCTCCACGGCTGTGGCGCTTCGCCGCCATGCCCCTGCTGGCCAAGCGTCCTTACGAGGATTAAAGCACGGCGATGAACGTCTCCTCCGCCCTCGTCCCGATCGCCGTCGGCGCTGTTGCCGTGGTGCTGCTGCTTGGCCTGGTCAACATGCTGCGCGGCGGCAGCGCCAACACCTCGCAGAAGCTGATGCGGCTGCGGGTGGTGCTGCAGTTCATCGCGATCCTGGTGATCCTGGGCGTGCTCTGGTGGCGCTCCGGCTGATCGCCCAGCGGTGCGCGAAGATTGCACCGTCACATTGCGGCCACCTCTCTCTGCGCTTTACCAATCTTTAAAATCCCGCCGAAAGCCCAAGTCGCCCATCATGGTTCGCGTCGCGTCGCTGTTCGCTATCCTCACGGTCCTGTCCGCGCCGGCACTGGCGCAGGGCGACCGCGGCGGAACCCGCGCGCTCGGCTACGCGCCCGCCACGGAAGCGCCGACCCCAGCCTGGGAGGCACGCTTCGGATTGGGCGCCGCCAATCCCGGCGGACGCGAGAGCGGCCTGCTCAATTTCGGCGGCGAACTCCTGACGCCGCGCATCGCCACGCTGAACGACCGCTTCGCCAACGCCTTCGTGCCGCGCTTCCATCTCGGCTCCAGCCTCAACGTCAACGGCACGCAATACGCCTATGCCGGCGCGACCTGGACCTTCGACGTCTCGCAATCGGTCTTCCTCGAGGCGAGCCTCGGCGCCGCCGTCAACAACGGCAAGACCGGCGCCGTCATCCCCGAGAACCGCCTGAATCTCGGCTGCAACACCGGCGCGCGCGGCGCCGCCGCCCTCGGCTTCCGCCTCAACGACCGCTGGAGCCTGATCGCCACGCTGGAGCATTTCAGCACGACCGGCTGCTCCGACAATCCGCTCGCCAATGCCGGCAATCCGCGCGGCCCCTCGAATTTCGGCGCCCGCCTCGGCTATACCTTCTGACCCGGCCGTTCCGAGCCGGCTTCTGACGGGAGGCGGCCTCATGAAGCTGCATGGCTATTTCCGCAGTTCGGCCGCCTGGCGCGTGCGCATCGCGCTCAATCTCAAGGGCCTCGCTGTCGAGCACGTCTCGCATCATCTGCGCCATGGCGAACAGCGCGATCCTGCCTATCTCGCCCTCAACCCACAGGGGCTGGTGCCGACGCTGGTGCTCGACGACGGTGCAGTCCTGACCCAGTCGCTCGCCATCATCGAATGGCTCGACGAGACCCATCCGGAGCCGGCGCTGCTGCCGAAGGCGCCGGTAGAGCGGGCAAAGGTCCGCGCCTTCGCCCAGGCGATCGCCTGCGACACCCATCCGGTGCAGAATCTCAAGGTGTTGAACCGGCTGCGCGAGCTCGGTCATGACGGGGATGCGGCCCTGGCCTGGGCGGCGAGCGTCAACGTCGATGGCCTCTCCGCCTGCGAGCAGCTCGCGGCGAACAATCCCGGCCCGTTCTGCTTCGGCGCACAGCCCAGCCTCGCCGATATCTGCTTGGTGCCACAGCTCGGCAATGCCCGGCGCTTCAAGGTCGATGTCGCCCAGTTCCCGCGCCTGCTCCAAGCGGAGGGGGCGGCGATGGAGCTCGCCGCCTTCCGCGATGCGACGCCGGGCCGTCAGGCCGACGCCGAATAGGGCTTCACCAGCGCCGATAGGGCCACGGCCCCCAATACGGGCCATAGAAGCCAGAGGCCTCCAGCCTTGCCCGGCGCGAGGCTGACCGGTCGAGATCGACCTCCATCAGGCAGTTGGCGAAGCTCTCCGCGCCCGGCCGAAAACCATAGGAGCGGCAGCGCGCTTCATCGGCGCTGCGCTGCTCAGCCGCCGTCATGCAGCCGCCGAGCGCGGCTGCCAGCCCCAATGCGATGAGCCATGTCGCACGCATCGTCAGATCCTCCAGACCGCGCGGGATTCGCTGGGATCATGCCTGAAAGCGGCGCTTTGACGCAAATTTTCAGGGGCGGCCTGCGACGACCTGCTGTTTCGGAGGCTTTTCCGCCTTTTCAGAGCGAGGAGGCGAGACGCCCTACTTCCGCCAGCACGGCTTCACGCTCAGGCAAGGCCGCGGACGATTCCGCATAGTAGGCCGTGACGACCAACGGTGCTCGGCCAGGCGGCCAGATCACGCCGACATCATTGGTGGCGTTGTTGTTGCCAGTGCCGGTCTTCTCGCCGATGCGCCAGCCTTTCGGCACGCCGGCCCGCAGACGCTTGTCACCGGTCTTGTTGGCGACCAGCCATCCCGTCAATTGCTGGCGTGATGCCGGTGACAGTGCCCCGCCGAGCACCGTCTGGCGCAGCACGCCAGCCATGGCGACCGGTGTCGTCGTGTCACGCGGATCGCCGGTCCTGGCCTCGTTGAGTTCCGGTTCGCGTCGGTCCAGCCGCGAAGCCTCGTCGCCGAGCGAGTGCATATAGTCGGTGAGCCCCTTCGGACCGCCGAACGAGTCCAGCAGGAGATTGCCGGCGGTGTTGTCGCTCAGCGTCACCGCCGCATCACAGAGTTCGGCTACGGTCAAACCCCTATCGACATGCTTCTCGGTCACCGGCGAATAGGTGATGAGATCGGCCTTGCTGTAGCTGACGCGCCGCTCCAGCTCCTCCTCACCGCGGTCGACTCGCGCCAGCGCAAAAGCCGCTGCGACGAATTTGAACGTGCTGCACATGGCGAAGCGCTCCTCGCCGCGATGCGCGACGATGCGGCCATTGCCGCTGTCGAGGATGGCGACGCCGAGGCGCCCACCATGCTTGCGGTCGAGCGCGAACAGCGCCTCGCGCACCTTGTCTTCGCGCTCCTGCGCCAAAGCGGGCAGGCCACCCAGCATCGGCGCAGCCATCAGGGAGCCGATCAGCAGCTCTCGGCGTCGGATCATCGCTTGTCTCCATGCGCGAGCCATCGCGCACGAGCGGCACGCCGGCGCGGAAGGCGGGAATCGGTTCGGGGAAAGACGCCGCGTTCGACGCAACGGGGCAGCGCCCGCCGCCGTTCTCGCCGCAAGCTTGCCCAATCGCAAACGATGATATTTCTACCGAGCCATTAGATTTAGTAAGGCTTGGCCATGCTTCGCCCGCATCTCCCGTTGAACGCCTTACGCGCCTTCGAGGCCTCGGCCCGCCATCTCAGCTTCACCAAGGCGGCGATCGAGCTCTGCGTCACGCAGGCCGCGATCAGCCATCAGGTGAAGGGGCTGGAGGAACGGCTCGGCGTCGAGCTCTTTCGCCGCCTGCCACGCGGCCTTGCCTTGACCGATGAAGGCCGCAGCCTGCTGCCGACGCTGCGCGACAGTTTCGACCGCATCGCCGGGCTGCTCGAGCGCTTCGAGACCGGCAGGCCGGTCGAGGTGCTGAATGTCGGTGCGGTCGGCACCTTCGCGCTCGGCTGGCTGCTGCCGCGCCTTGCAGGCTTCCGTGCGGCCCATCCCCAGATCGATCTCAGGCTCACCACCAACAACAACCGGGTCGACCTCGCGGCCGAAGGGCTGGACTATGCCGTGCGCTTCGGCGGCGGCGCCTGGCATGGCACGGCGGCATTGCGCCTGTTCGAGGCGCCGATGACGCCGGTCTGCGCCCTGGCGCTGGCGGCAACGCTACATCAGCCGGCCGATCTCGCCGGACATGTCCTGCTGCGCTCCTATCGCGCCGATGAATGGACGCTGTGGAGCGAGGCGGCCGGGATCGAGCCGCTGGCGGCGCGCGGGCCGGTCTTTGACAGCTCGATCGCGCTTGCCGAGGTCGCTGCGGCCGGCGAAGGCGTTGCGCTGGTGCCGGCGCTGCTGTTCTCGCGCTATTTCGACGACGGCAGGCTGATCCGCCCCTTCCCGATCGAGGTCACGCTCGGCAGCTACTGGCTGACCTGGCTGCAGTCGCGCTCGCTCACTCCGGCCATGCTGGCCTTCCGCGACTGGCTCGCCGACGAAAGCCGCAAGGGGACCGCATCGCGAGCGAACTGAACCGCCAAAGCAAAACGGCCGCCCTTGAGGGGCGGCCGTCTGTCCTTGGATCCAAGGAGAAAATGGTGGGCGCGACAGGGATCGAACCTGTGACCCCTACGATGTCAACGTAGTGCTCTCCCGCTGAGCTACGCGCCCGTTTTGCCCGAAGGCATCCGGAACGACACCGGCCCGAGGGCGATGTCGCTGCGAGGTGGAGGGGCTATAGCGGACACCTGCGCGCCTTGCAAGGCGCTTCGTCGGCTTCTTTGCAAGAAGCCGACATGCAAGCTTTCACGCCGCCAGCAGCTTCTCGACCTCGTTGACCAGTTCGCGCAGGTGGAAGGGCTTCGACAGCACCTTGGCATCCTTCGGCGTCTGCGAATCCGGGTTGAGCGCCACCGCCGCGAAACCGGTGATGAACATCACCTTGATGTCGGGATCGAGCTCGGTGGCACGGCGCGCCAGCTCGATTCCATCCATTTCCGGCATGACGATATCGGTCAGAAGCAATTCGAACGGCTCCTCGCGCAGCCGGTTGTAGGCCGATAGCCCATTGTCGAACGAGGCGACGTCATAGCCTGCATTCTGCAGCGCCTTCACCAGGAAGCGGCGCATATCGTTGTCGTCTTCGGCCAGGAGGATCTTGGTCATGGCGCCTTGCTTCATCCGTGATGTTGCACCGAGCCTACGCCGCCCTGCCCCGCTGGCTGGAAGCCGATTCGCTCGCTCGTCGTCCCTCGTACCGGGTGGCCGTCCCTGCCATTCCGGGTGTCGCCGGTCCAGCCCGGCGCGCGCGAACTCGTCGCTCGCGCACAGCCGGATGGATCAGCCAGTTCTATTTGGCGACATTACGGTAAACAACCAGTGAAGCCGCGCGAGCCAGATGACGAAAGGTCAGGCCCTTCAACCGGGAGCGGCTTTGTGCTTGAGTTCTCCGACATGACGCTGACAGCCGGTTTCTCCTTTCCCCGCCCGGACGACGTGATCGCCGAGATCGAGCGGCCGTTCACGCTCCATCAGCCCGCGCTGCAGGTCGTGCCCGTCATTGTCGACGTGCCCCATGCCGGGCGGCGCTATCCGCGCGCCTTCGTCGAGGGCTCGCGCCTGCCGCTGCGGGCGCTGCGCCGCTCGGAGGACGCCTATGTCGACCTGCTCTTCTCCCATGCGGTCGCGCTCGGTGCACCCCTGCTCGTCGCCGAATTCCCGCGCGCCTTTCTCGACGCCAATCGCGAGCCATACGAGCTCGATCCGCGCATGTTCGAGGGCCGCCTGCCCGGGTTCGCCAACACCCGCTCTCTGCGCGTCGCCGGCGGGCTCGGCACGATTCCGCGCATCGTCGGCGAATCCTATGAGATCTATTCCGGCCGCATCCCGGTCGAGAGCGCGCTGAACAGGATCGAGGCGCTCTACCGACCCTATCACGCCGGCCTGCGCCATCTGGTGAACCGCACGCAAGCGAGCTTCGGCAGCTGCATCTTGGTCGACGCCCATTCCATGCCCTCGACCGGGCTCGACCGCGACGGCGTCGCCAAGGCCGACATCATCCTCGGCGATCGCTTCGGCACCAGCGCCGCAAGCTTCGTGGTCGATGCGGCCGAGGAAGCGTTCGCACGCGCCGGACTCACCGTGACCCGCAACCGCCCCTATGCCGGCGGCTTCATTACCGAGCATTACGGCGCACCCGGCTCCGGGGTGCACGCGCTGCAGATCGAGGTCAGCCGCGGCCTCTACATGAACGAGGCGACGCTCGAGCCGAACAGTGGCTTCCAGGCCCTTCAACAGGTGATCAGCACCGCCATGGCCGAATGCTTTGCGCGCTGGAGCGGCTGGAGCGACGATTGGCGCCAGGCGGCGGAGTAAGAATCTCCGGCAAGACCTCGGTAGCTCAAAACGCCGCCAACTCCCTGAGACCAGAAAGAAAAAGGGCCGCGCACTTTCGTGGCGGCCCGAAGTCTAGGGAGGAAACGCCCAAGGAGGGCAACGAAGGTTTGAGGTCATCTCCCCTTCGCAGTGCACAATAGCTCATTGCGCCGCAAAAACGCAAGTCGAAATACAAATCTGGCCATGCATGAAACGCATGACAAATCGCACAATCGTCACAAGCTGGCCGATTTCGCTGGACCGGCTGAGGCTGAACTGTCCTGACCTGACCGATCTCCGCGCCCACAGCGCTTGTCATCCCACGCGCCGCACAGCATGAAGACGGCAGCCGGATGGAGCCAAGGAAAGCCTGATGAGCGCGGTCGATTTCACGGAATTCGTTGCCCGGCTGGCGACCCTGTCGGGCCAGGCGATCCTGCCCTTCTTCCGCGCCAGGCACACCACCGAGGACAAATCGGGCGGCGGCGTCTTCGACCCTGTGACCGAGGGCGATCGCGCCGGCGAGGATGTGATGCGCAACCTGATCAAGCGCACCTTCCCGGCCCATGGTATTCTCGGCGAGGAGTTCGGCGCCGAGAATGCCGACGCCGACTATGTCTGGGTGCTCGACCCGATCGACGGCACCCGCGCCTTCATCTCCGGCATCCCGGTCTGGGGCACGCTGATCGGGCTGACCCGCAAGGGCGTGCCGGTCTACGGCATGATGAACCAGCCCTTCACCGGCGAGCGCTTCTCCGGCGACGGCCGCATGGCGCGCTATGAAGGGCCGAACGGCCCGCGCACGCTGCACACCCGCCAGGTGACCGATCTTTCCGAGGCGACGCTGATGACGACGAGCCCGAACCTCTTCGCAGGCGGGCAGAAGGACGCCTACCAGCGCGTCGAAAGCACCGTCCGCCTCGCCCGCTATGGCTGCGACTGCTACGCCTATTGCATGCTCGCCTCCGGCCATATCGATCTTGTCATCGAGAGCGGACTGAAGCCCTACGACATCGTCGCGCTGATCCCGATCATCGAGGGCGCCGGCGGCATCGTCACCTCATGGGACGGTGGCAGCGCCGCCCAGGGCGGCACCATCCTCGCCGCCGGCAACAAGACCCTGCACCAGGCCGCCCTCGCTTTGCTCAACGGCTGAGGCAGGCGCGGTCAGCGCCTCGCCAGGAATGAACGCGTCGAAGGCGGCCCAGAACTGCGCCCGGATTGCGTCGCTCTCCATCAGGATCTCGTGGCGTGCTGTCGGCAGCACCAGGGCGGATCCCGTCTTGAGCCGCGCCGCGAAGCGCTCGATCGCCGGCGTCGACACCACGGGATCGCGCCCGGCAGCGACGACCAGGGTCGGCACCCTGACCTCGACCGGCGCGCGCGGCTGCGCCAGCCGGTCCATCAACTGGAAGGCCGCATGGATCCAGCCGACGCTGGGATCGCCGATGGCAAGCTCGCGCGCCGCCGCCGAGAGGGCGGCATTGCGGGCGTAGCGGACCGGGTCCGAGCTCAGCCGGTTGCCCTCGAACGGCTTGGTGCCGATCGCGGTATCGCCGCCGCCGGGCACGAAGGCCTTGCCGAAACCGAGCCAGTACAGCACCCGCGCCAGCCAGCGGGCGCGGCGCGGATTCTCGATCATGCTGATGCCGAGCATCGGCGCGATCGCGACCAGCCGTGCCACCGGCAGCGCCTCGCGCCGGGCGGCATCGAGGCAGAGCGCCGCCCCCATCGAATGGGCCAGGACGAAATAGGGCGGCGGGAAACGCTCCTGCATCTGCGCCACGACCAAAGCAAGGTCGCGCTCGTAGTGCACGAGCCGGCCGACGTGCCCCTTGCGCTGCCGGCCGGTGAAGCGCTGCGAGCCACCCTGTCCACGCCAGTCGAAGGTCAGGACATGGAAGCCGCGCCGGCGCAGCTCGGCGATGGTCTCGCTGTAGCGCTCGATGAACTCGGCCCGCCCCTGCACGACGAGGATCGTGCCTCTCTCCTTGCGCACGCTCGGCCGCCAGCTCGCCAGGCGCAGGCGTGCCCTGTCGCTGGTCTCAGCGAACCAGACCTTGCCGTGACCGGGCACAGGATAGTCCGGCTGGTGGAAGAACTCGGCCTGCGTCATCGGCGCTCCGGCGGACTCGATCGGTCCGTTATGCCCAGCCTGACCCGCTCTTGAAAAGCCGGAAATGCCACCCAGATCATTGGGGCGCAGGCCGTCAAGCGGCTGCGCGAACCCAAACCTGGCCCGCGCTCACGAGGAGGCGGGCTGACACGAATGTCGCTTCCCTTGGAGGACAATCATGCGTTCCTACGATCTTTCCCCGCTCTATCGCTCGACCGTCGGCTTCGACCGCCTGTTCTCGCTGCTCGACCAGGCCGGCAGCGTCGACAACGCCCCGAGCTATCCGCCCTACAACATCGAGCGCACCGCCGAGAACGCCTATCGCATCTCGATCGCGGTCGCCGGCTTCGGTGAGGCCGACCTCTCGATCGAGAGCAAGGAGAATGCGCTGACCGTTCGCGGCGAGAAGAAAGTTGCCGATGACGAGCCGAAGCGCGAAGTCCTGCATCAGGGCATCGCCGCGCGCGCCTTCGAGCGCCGCTTCCAGCTTGCCGACTACGTCCAGGTCACCGGCGCCAGCCTCGAAAACGGGCTGCTCCATATCGACCTCGTCCGCGAGATCCCCGAGGCCAAGAAGCCGCGCCTGATCCCGATCGGCGGCAGCGGCCCCAAGGTGATCGAGGCCAAGAAGGCCGCGTGACTTAAGGTCAGCAGCCCCTGTCACGGGTCTGAAACAGGAGAGCCTTCCCGGGAAACCTGGAAGGCTCTTTCTTTGCCTACGTCACATGCCACCTTCAGTTCGGCGGGTTGACCGGCGCGATCGGGGTCTCCGGCTTGGGCTGCGCCGTCCTCATGTCCTCGACCTGCACCGGCGGCAGGGTCGTGTCCGGCGTCGGGATGCCGCTCGGATGCGCCCGTGCCAGCGGCGGCGGGCGATCGGGCTCTTCGGCCCCGCGGACATCCTGCGGATTGACCAGCTTCGGCTTGCCGATGTCACTCGGCGCGACCGAGGGGACCGCTGCCGGCTTCGCCGTGGGCGCCTCGGGCTTGGGGGCAGCCGGTGACGGCGGAACGGTGGTCGCCGGCGCGCTCGCCTCGGCTGGCGGCTGGGCCGGCTTCAACGCCGCCGGGCGCTCGGGCGGGCGCGGCGTCAGCTTCTTCGCCGCCGGACGCTCCTCCTCGCGCGGATCGAGCCTGACCGTGCGCGGCGCCGGCTGCAGCACGATCCGGTCGAGCAGCTCGCCACTGAAGCGGTCTATGACCAGCCGTTGCCGCGATCCGTTCGTCGCCAGACCGTCGACGACGAGCACGGAGCCCCTGCGCACTGTGCGCTGCACTTCGCGCAGGCCAAGCTCCTGGGCCGAGATCCGCCCGACGGCGCGCGGCGGGATCGGCGCTACCCGGCGCGGCACATAATCGTACTGCGGGCCGTAGTCATCGTCGTAGTCGTAGCCATAGCTATAACCGTAGCGGGCATAGCGGCCACCATAGTCGTCGAGCTGCGCCAGGGCCGGGGCGCTCGCTCCGGCCACCGCGGCCAGGACGGCAAGGCCGGCCAGCCGGCGGCGCAGGGCGCGCGGCGCAATGGCGGGGGAAGCGAAGACTGCCATGGTCTGTCCTTTGTCAGACGAAAATCGCGGTCTTCAGTTCTCGGTAAGGATTGCGGCGCGCTTGCGGCGCGAATCCGCTGCGAAACAGGTGTTTTCCGGCGCTCAGACCGTGACGAGCACGGCCGCGAGCCGGTCGACCTCCTCAGCCTGCGTCGCGAAGGAGCAAACGAAGCGCCCGACGACCTCGCCTTGCTGCAGCCGTTCGTGCTCGGGCAGCGCCGCATCGGACCAGGCGATGTACTGGATACCCTGCGCCGCCAGCGCGGCCTGCGCCTGTTGCGGCAGCACCAGGAAGACCTCATTCGCCTCGCAGGCCCAGGCCAGCCGCAGCTTGCCTGCGGCCTTGACGGCATCAGCGAGCCGCGTCGCCATCGCATTGGCGTGGCGGGCAAGGTCGAGCCAGTGGCCATTGGCCAGCAATCCCTCGAACTGTGCCCCGATCAAACGCCCCTTGGACAGAGTGTGCCCGGCGCGCTTGCGCCGCCATGGCATCTCACCGGCATTGGCAGGATCGAAGACGATCACCGCCTCGGCGGCGAAGGCGCCATTCTTGGTGCCGCCGAAGGACAGCACATCGACGCCAACCTTCCAGGTGATCTCGGCTGGCGAGCAACCCAATGCCGCGACCGCATTGGCGAAGCGGGCGCCGTCCATGTGCAGCCTCAACCCGCGCGGCGCGATCGCCTGTTTCAGCGCCGCGATCTCAGCCGGCGTGTAGACCAGCCCGCACTCGGTCGCCTGCGTGATCGACAACATCTGCGGCTGCACCTGATGTACCGCACCCGCCCGCATGCGCGCGAGCTGATCCGCGACGATCTCGGGTCCGAGCTTGCAGCCATCGCCAGGCAGGCCGACGATCTTGGCGCCACCGGTGAAGAATTCGGGCGCGCCGCATTCATCGGCGGCGACATGCGCCTCGTGATGGCAGAGCACCGCGCCCCAGGGCTGGACCAGGCTCGCCAGTGCCAGGGAATTCGCCGCCGTCCCTGTCGTAACCAGGAAGACCGCGACCTCGCGCTCGAACAGCTCGGCGAACAGGGCCTCGACCCGCTTTGTCCAGGCATCATTGCCATAGCCCGCGGCGAAGCCGTCATTGGCCGCAGCCATCGCCTGCATCACCGGGTCGCTCGCCCCGGCGAGGTTGTCACTGACGAAGTTCATGACGCTGGCATCCGGCAGGCGCTGATGAGAGGGTCCTGACCGATAAGCAGCCTCCTGCCGCAGCGCAATCGATGCCAGCGCAGAGCAGACCCGATTCCGGTGATCGACAACTTCCGGCTTGGCTCGCCAGCCCGCGTGATGTGAAAATGTCCAGACACAGACGAAGATCGCAACAAAATGTCGCTGCGACGCAAAAACGGCGCTTGTGCCCAGATTGGAATTCTGGCAAGGTCAAGGCAATAGGACAGCGATGCTGTCCCATTTTCTGAGCGGGCCTCGCCGAGGCCCCGGCGCTGGCGGATGGAGCGGACGATGACGGGAGGTACGGCGAACAAAGCCAAAGCCAACCGTACGACGCGCGCCGCCCGCAAAACGGCGGCGTGACCAGGCGCGGCAGGGCTTAAAGCCCGAGGCGCCTGCGGAGGACGCGGGCGCAAGACAAGACCGGCGCAAGCAACCTTCGCAAACCGAGAATAAAGCCGGACCGGCCCGATCCTTGCTCGGCAAGGTGGAAGCCGGAACGGCGGTGGACTTTGGCTGGCTCCCGAGCCGATGCTGCGGGACCGAAGGCGGGCGGAGGCGACGATGAGCGAGGGCAGGAAGGCGAGCGCGATGGCCAACACCACTGCTAAAGTTGCCACCACGACGACGGCCGCTTTCGAGCGTTTCCCCGAGGTGCGCGATCCGGCCATGCCGGCCCGCCAGGGCCTCTACGATCCGTCCTATGAGAAGGATTCCTGCGGCGTCGGCTTCATCGCCGACATGAAGAACCGCAAGAGCCATGCGATCGTCGCGCAGGGCCTGCAGATCCTGCACAATATCGACCATCGCGGCGCTGTCGGCGCCGACCCCAAGCTCGGCGACGGCTGCGGCATCCTCACCCAGATCCCGCATGGCTTCTTCAAGGAAGAATGCGCCGGGATCGGCATCGAGCTGCCCGAGCCCGGCCATTACGCCATCGGCCAGTTCTTCATGCCGCAGGAGGCCGACAACCGCGCTGTCTGCGAGGAGATCGTCGCCCAGACGGTCGAGGAGGAAGGCCTGGTCTTCCTCGGCTGGCGCGACGTGCCGGTCGACAACAGCGACCTCGGCGAGGCCGTCAAGGAGACCGAGCCCTGCCATCGCCAGATCTTCGTCGGCCGCCCGGCCGAGATCACCGACGAGGACGAATTCGAGCGGCAGGTCTATGTCCTCAGGAAGTCGGTCTCGAACAAGGTCTACAAGCGCCATGACCGGGCGACCGCGACCTATTACCCGGTCTCCTTCTCCTGCCGCACCATCGTCTACAAGGGCATGGTGCTGGTCACCCAGCTCGGCGCCTATTTCAAGGACCTGACCGACGAGCGCTTCGAGAGCGCGCTCGCCCTCGTCCACCAGCGCTTCGCCACCAACACCTTCCCGTCCTGGCGCCTCGCCCATCCCTACCGGATGGTCGCCCATAACGGCGAGATCAACACGCTGCGCGGCAACGTCAACTGGATGGCGGCCCGCCAGGCCTCGGTCGATTCCGAGCTTTTCGGTGCCGACATCTCCAAGCTCTGGCCGATCTCCTATGAGGGCCAGTCCGACACCGCCTGCTTCGACAACGCCCTCGAATTCCTGGTCCAGGGCGGCTACTCGCTCGCCCACGCCATGATGATGCTGGTGCCGGAGGCCTGGGCCGGCAACCCGCTGATGGATGAGAGCCGGCGCTCCTTCTACGAATACCACGCCGCGCTGATGGAGCCGTGGGACGGTCCGGCTGCGATCGCCTTCACCGACGGCCGTCAGATCGGTGCGACGCTCGACCGCAACGGCCTGCGCCCCGCGCGCTATCTCGTCACCGACGACGGCCTCGTCGTGCTCGCCTCGGAATTCGGCGTGCTGCCGA
The DNA here is from genome assembly GCA_024231975.1 of Allobosea sp. Lineage (GTDB taxonomy): Bacteria > Pseudomonadota > Alphaproteobacteria > Rhizobiales > Beijerinckiaceae > Allobosea. The sequence continues at coordinate 16,725 of JAAEQB010000051.1, read as the reverse complement.
TCCCGGAGGAGAAGATCGTCCAGAAGTGGCGGCTCCAGCCCGGCAAGATGCTGCTGATCGACCTCGACCAGGGCCGCATCATCGGCGATGACGAGATCAAGAGTACGCTTTGCCTCGCCAACCCCTACAAGGACTGGCTGAAGCGCACCCAGATCGTCCTCGAGGACCTGCCGCCGGTCGAGGCGCGCGCCTCGCGCACCGACGTCGCCCTGCTCGATCGCCAGCAATCCTTCGGCTACACCCAGGAAGACACCAAGATCCTGATGGCGCCGATGGCGGTGACCGGCCAGGAAGCCGTCGGCTCGATGGGCACCGACACCCCGATCTCGGCGCTCTCCTCGAAGTCGAAGCTGCTCTACACCTATTTCAAGCAGAACTTCGCCCAGGTCACCAACCCGGCGATCGACCCGATCCGCGAAGAGCTCGTGATGAGCCTCCTCTCCTTCATCGGGCCGCGGCCGAACATCCTCGACCTCGAAGGCACCTCGCGCCGCAAGCGGCTGGAAGTGCGCCAGCCGATCCTGACCAATGACGATCTCGAGAAGATCCGCTGCATCGGTCACTATGAGGATCGCTTCGACACCAAGACGCTCGACATCACCTATCCCAGCCGCGAGGGCGCGGCCGGCATGGCGGGCGCGATCGAGCGCCTGTGCGAGCGCGCCGAGGCGGCCGTTCATGGCGGCTACAACATCATCATCCTCTCCGACCGCCAGGTCGGGCCCGACCGCATCCCGATCCCGGCGCTGCTGGCGACGGCGGCGGTCCATCATCACCTGATCCGCAAGGGATTGCGCACCTCGGTCGGCCTCGTCGTCGAGTCCGGCGAGCCGCGCGAGATCCATCACTTCGCCCTGCTCGCCGGCTTCGGCGCCGAAGCGATCAACCCCTATCTCGCCTTCGAGACCATGGAGGCGCTGCTGGAAGCCGGCGAATTCCCGCCGGAGGTCGACCGTTACGAGGTGGTCAAGCGCTTCATCAAGTCGATCGGCAAGGGCCTGCTCAAGGTCATGTCGAAGATGGGCATCTCGACCTACCAGTCCTATTGCGGCGCGCAGATCTTCGACGCCGTCGGCCTGCGGACCGAGTTCATCGACAAGTACTTCACCGGCACCATCTCCTCGATCGAGGGCGTCGGCCTCGCCGAGATCGCCGAGGAGACCGTGCGCCGCCATCGCGACGCCTTCGGCGACTCGCCGGTCTATCGCGATGCGCTCGACATCGGCGGCGAATACGCCTTCCGCCTGCGCGGCGAGGCGCATGCCTGGACGCCGGAGAACATCGCGCTGCTCCAGCACGCCGTGCGTGGCAATGCCCGCGACAAGTTCAAGGCCTATTCGGAGCTGGTCAACGACCAGAGCGAGAAGCTCTCGACGATTCGCGGCCTGTTCCATGTGAAGATGGCCGATGAGCTCGGCCGCCAGCCGATCCCGCTCGACGAGGTTGAGAGCGCAGCCTCGATCGTCAAGCGCTTCTCCACCGGCGCCATGTCCTTCGGCTCGATCAGCCATGAGGCGCATTCGACGCTGGCGCTGGCGATGAACGCGATCGGCGGCAAGTCGAACACCGGCGAGGGCGGCGAGGAGCCGGAGCGCTTCAAGCCGCTGCCGGATGGCCGCTCGATGCGTTCGGCGATCAAGCAGGTCGCCTCGGGCCGCTTCGGCGTCACCACCGAATACCTCGTCAACTCGCAGATGATGCAGATCAAGGTCTCGCAGGGCGCCAAGCCCGGCGAGGGCGGCCAGCTGCCCGGCCACAAGGTCGATGCCCGCATCGCCAAGGTCCGGCACTCGACCCCGGGCGTCGGCCTGATCTCGCCGCCGCCGCATCACGACATCTATTCGATCGAGGATCTCGCCCAGCTGATCTTCGACCTGAAGAACGTCAACCCGGCGGCGGACGTCTCGGTCAAGCTCGTCTCCGAGCTCGGCGTCGGCACCGTCGCCGCCGGCGTCGCCAAGGCGCGGGCCGACCACATCACCATCGCCGGCTATGAGGGCGGCACCGGCGCCTCGCCGCTGACCTCGATCAAGCATGCGGGGTCGCCCTGGGAGATCGGCCTCGCCGAGACCCACCAGATCCTGGTGATGAACAAGCTGCGTGGCCGCATCGCCCTGCAGGTCGACGGTGGCCTGCGCACCGGCCGCGATATCGTCGTCGGCGCGCTGCTCGGGGCCGACGAGTTCGGCTTCGCCACGGCGCCGCTGATCGCCGCCGGCTGCATCATGATGCGCAAGTGCCATCTCAACACCTGCCCGGTCGGCGTCGCCACCCAGGATCCGGTGCTGCGCAAGCGCTTCAAGGGCCAGCCCGAGCACGTCATCAACTTCTTCTTCTTCCTCGCCGAGGACGTGCGCGAGATCATGGCGGAGATGGGCGTCAAGAGCTTCGACGAGCTCGTCGGCCGCTCCGACTGGCTCGACAAGAAGCAGGCGATCGACCACTGGAAGGCCAAGGGGCTCGATTTCGCACGCATCTTCCACAAGCCGGAGCCGGCGGCGGGCGTCGCCATCCGCAATGTCGAGCGCCAGCACCACCCGATCGAGTCGGTGCTCGACCGCACCCTGATCGCAAAGGCCGGCGCCTCGCTCGATACGGCTGCGCCGGTGGTGATCGAGAGCACGATCCGCAATGTCGACCGCTCGACCGGCGCGATGCTCTCGGGCGAGATCGCCAAGCGCCACGGCTCGATCGGCCTGCCTGAGGACACCATCACGGTGAAGCTCACCGGCACCGCCGGCCAGAGCTTCGGCGCCTGGGTCGCCGGCGGCCTGACGCTCGACCTCACCGGCCAGGCCAACGACTATGTCGGCAAGGGTCTGTCGGGCGGCAAGCTGATCATCCGGCCCGACGCCAAGTCGCGCGCCGTCGCCGAGGAGGCGATCATCGTCGGCAACACCGTGCTCTACGGCGCGATCTCCGGCGAATGCTACTTCCGTGGCGTCGCGGGCGAGCGCTTCGCCGTGCGCAATTCCGGCGCGATCGCGGTGGTCGAGGGCACCGGCGACCATGGCTGCGAATACATGACCGGCGGCGTCGTCGTCGTGCTCGGCCAGACCGGGCGCAACTTCGCGGCCGGCATGTCCGGCGGCATCGCCTATGTCCTCGACGAGGACAAGAGCTTTGCCAAGCGCTGCAACCTCTCCATGGTCGATCTCGAGCCGGTACCGGAGGAGGAGGAGCTGACGCAGCGCCTCTACCACCATGGCGGCGACCTCGAGTTCAAGGGCCGCATCGACGTCATGGCCAACATGTCGGGCTACGACGCCGAGCGCCTGCACCAGCTCATCGCCAACCACCTGAAATACACCGGGTCGGCGCGGGCGCAGGCGATCCTGGAGAACTGGGCGGAGTACCTGCCCAAATTCGTCAAGGTCATGCCGGTCGAATACCGGCGGGCCCTTATGGAAATCGAGCGGGCCCAGGCCGGCGTCTCGGTCGCGGCCGAGTAATCGAACAGGCGGATGAGACGATGGGCAAGGTAACCGGTTTTCTCGAGATCGACCGCCGCGACCGGAAGTATCTTCCGGCCTCGGACCGGATCCGCAATTACAAGGAGTTCGTGATCCCGCTCGGCCGGGAGGCGACCCGTGACCAGGCGGCGCGCTGCATGAACTGCGGCATCCCGTATTGTCACAATGGCTGCCCGGTCAATAACCAGATCCCGGACTGGAACGACCTCGTCTACAATGACAAGTGGCAGGAGGCCCTGACCAACCTGCACTCGACCAACAACTTCCCGGAGTTCACCGGCCGCGTCTGCCCCGCCCCATGCGAGGCGTCGTGCACGCTGAACCTGGAAGACACTCCGGTCACCATCAAGTCGATCGAATGCGCGATCGTCGACAAGGGTTGGCAGGAAGGCTGGATCAAGCCCGAGCCGGCTTCGACGAAGACGGGCAAGAAGATCGCCATCATCGGCTCCGGCCCGGCCGGCCTCGCCGCCGCCCAGCAGCTCGCCCGCGTCGGCCATGAGGTTCATGTCTATGAGCGCCAGGGCCGCGCCGGTGGCCTGCTGCGCTACGGCATCCCCGACTTCAAGATGGAGAAGTCGCATGTCGACCGGCGCGTCGCCCAGATGGAGGCCGAGGGCGTCGTCTTCCATTACGGCGTCAATGTCGGCATCGACATTGAGCCGCAGGAGCTGCTCGCACAATATGACGCGATCGGCCTGACCGGCGGCGCCGAGAAGCCGCGCGACCTGCCGATCGAGGGCCGCGATCTCGACGGCGTCCAGTTCGCCATGGACTTCCTGCCACAGCAGAACCGCCGCAATGGCGGCGAGCCGGACACGACGGGCAATGCCCGGCCGATCCTCGCCGGCGGCAAGCATGTCGTCGTCATCGGCGGCGGCGACACCGGATCGGACTGCATCGGCACCTCGGTGCGCCAGGGCGCGCTCTCGGTCACCCAGCTCGAGATCATGCCGCAGCCGCCGGAGAAGGAGAACAAGCAGCTGACCTGGCCGAACTGGCCGCTGAAGCTGCGGACCTCCTCCAGCCATGAGGAAGGCGCCGAGCGCGATTTCGCCGTCGGCACCGTCAAGTTCACCGGCGAGAACGGCAAGGTGAAGACGCTGCATTGCGCCAAGGTCGATGCCCAGTTCAAGCCGATCGAAGGCAGCGAGTTCCAGCTCAAGGCCGATCTCGTCCTGCTCGCCATGGGCTTCGTCTCGCCGGTGCATGACGGGCTCATCGCCAAGCTCGGCGTCAAGCTCGACGGGCGCGGCAATGTCGAGGCCAACATGCTGGCCTACAAGACCACGGTCGAGAAGGTCTTCGCCGCTGGCGACATGCGCCGCGGCCAGTCGCTGGTGGTCTGGGCGATCCGCGAGGGCCGCCAGATGGCGCATTCGATCGACAAGCACCTGATGGGCGAGACCATCCTGCCGCGCTGAGCGGCAGACAAGACAAGCGCGGGGAACCCCTCTCCCGGATGGGAGAGGGGCAGGGGTGAGGGACCGCCGTTAATTATCTAGGTGCTGCGGAGCCGTTGCGCCGTCTGCGGAAAGGGCAGGCCCTCATCCCTGCCCTTCTCCCACACGGGAGAAGGGTTCCCCGCGCTCTTCAGTCGCGTATTCGCCCGAGAATGACCGGGCCCCGCTCACGCCCCCAGCAGATCGACCAGCGGCGGGATCAGCGGCTCGTCGGCCGGCGGCATGGCGAGGTCGCGCAGCTTGCCGGGCCGCACCCATTTCAGCGCCTGCCCCTCTCGCGACGTCACCGTCCCCTCCCAGCGCCGGCAGATATAAAGCGGCATCAGGAGGTGGAATCCGGGATAGGCGTAGCTGGCGAAGGTCAGCGGCGCCAGACAGGCTTCCTTCACCTCGATGCCGAGCTCCTCGGCGAGCTCGCGGATCAGCGCCGGCTCCGGCCGCTCGCCGGCCTCCAGCTTGCCGCCGGGAAACTCCCAGAGGCCCGCCAAGGACTTGCCTTCGGGACGTTGGGTGACGAGCACGCGATTGTCGGAATCGACCAGCGCGCAGGCGACGACGAGCAGCAGTTTCACGAAAAGGCTAATGTCCCGAGAGGATGACCTCGACCGGCTCGGTTTCCTTGCCGGTCAGCGTGACCTCGTCATAGACCGTGCCGCCCTCGCGGAAAACCTGGTCCTCCTCGCCCCAGATCACCTGGGTCGAGACGAAATAGGTGCCGGGCGCGACCTTGTCGAAGCTGAACTTCCCTCGCGCCGTCGTCTTGGTCGTACGGGTGAGCTCGGCATAGCGCGGATCGACCTGCTCGTTCGGATAGCGCCAGTGCGGCAGGAACTTCGTCTTGCCGAAGACGCGATTGAAGCGCTCGCGGGCATAGGCCGTCGCCGGGATCAGCCGAACGACCTCGCCGGCCGCGTTCACCACCTGCCCCTTCGAGCGCGTCCGGAAGGCGTGCCCGTCGATCACGCCTGTTCCGGGCTTTCGGATGAAGGCCGCCTCCTCCACAGAGAAGGAGGAGGCCGTCGGCGATGACGGCCCCTGCGCGACACAGGCTCCCAGCAAGGCCGCAAGGCCCAGCGCGAACGCTATCCTGATCATCTGGCTCGTCCCCCCGCAGGCGCCGTCGACACCAGGAAGACGCCTGCGAGGATGATGCAACCTCCGATAATCTGCCGCAACTCCAGCGTTTCACCGAGGACCAGCACACCCATGGCGGCAGCGACCGCTGGCACCAGATAGCCGGTCATCGCCGCTCGTGTCGGCCCAGCCGCACGGATCAGCCGCATGAAGAACGTCACCGGCAACGCTGTCGCGAACACCCCCAGCGCCAGCACGGCCTGCCAATGCGGCGCCAGCGCCGCCAGCGAGCCCCAGCCGGAGATGGCCAGCGTCAGCAACAGCGCCCCCGAGCCCGAGACCATCTGCTGGCCGAGCGCGAGCCGGATCGGATCGCCGGCCCGCGGCGGCACCGCGCGCGTGTAGAGATTGGCGCAGGCATAGGACAGCGTCGCGCCGACCATGGCGAGCAGGCTGAGCGCCGTGCCGCCGCCCTCGACCAGGCGCGGCCCAATCAGGATGGCGACGCCTGCCATGCCGACCAGGATGCCGCCAAGCCGGCGCCGGCTCAGATGCTCTTCCGAGAACAGGAAATGCGCGAATAGCGCCGTGACCAGCGGCCCCGCCGCCTGGATCATCGCCGCCGGGCCGCTGGCGAGCTGGATCAGCGCATAGGCGACGAGCACGTTCGGCAGCCAGCCATTGCAGGTGCCGAGCACCAGCCAGTGCCGGAGCTCGTGACGGCGCGGCAACGGGCTCTGGCCGCGCGCCGCAACGAAGAGCGACAGCGTCACCGCGCCCAGCAGGCCGCGCCCGGCGGCGATCGCCCAGGGGGCGACCTCGCCGGCCATCAGCTTGATGAACAGATAGCTCGAGCCCCAGAGAAACGAGCAGGCGGCGAGATTGCCGACGATGAACGCCTTGCTCGGTCCCGAGGGCTCAGGACCTGTAGTCGCCGTTGATCTCGACATAGGCCTTGGTCAGGTCGCAGGTCCAGACGGTGGCCTTGCCGCGGCCGAGGCCGAGATCGGCGGTGATGACGATGTGCTCGCCCGTCATGTAGTCGGAGACGGCCTGCTCGTCATAGGAACCGGCGCGCGCGCCCGCTTCCGCGACCTTGATCGCGCCGAAGGAGATGTCGAGCCGGTCGCGATCGGCCGGCTCGCCGGCCTTGCCCACCGCCATGACGATACGGCCCCAATTGGCGTCCTCGCCGGCGATCGCGGTCTTGACCAGCGGCGAATTGGCAATCGAGAACGCGACCCTCTTGGCCGAGCGCGCCGACTGCGCCCCGACGACGCGGACCTCGACGAATTTGCGGGCGCCTTCGCCGTCCTTGCAGACAAGATGCGAGAGTTCGAGCAGCAGCGCGTTCAGTGCCCGCTTGAAGCCGGAGAGCCGGGCATCGCCGGGATCGGTGATCTCCGGCACGCCGCGGGCCTTGGCCTTGCCCGTCGAGAACAGCATCAGCGTGTCGGAGGTCGAGGTGTCGCTGTCGACCGTGATCGCGTTGAACGAGCCTTTCACGCCCTTCGACAGCAGGGCCTGCAGCACGGGCGCCGCGATCGGCGCGTCGGTGAAGACGAAGGAGAGCATCGTCGCCATGTCGGGCGCGATCATCCCGGCGCCTTTGGCGATGCCGGCGATGACGACCTCATGGCCGTCGATCTTGGCCTTGCGCGAGACCGCCTTTGGGAAGGTGTCGGTGGTCATGATCGCCTTGGCGGCATCGAGCCAGGGACCGTCCGCAGCGCGCTTGGCGCAGTCGGCCAGCACGCCCTCGAACTTGTTGGCGTCGAGCGGCTCGCCGATCACGCCGGTCGAGGCGATGAAGACCTCCTCCGCCTTGCAGCCCGCGGCCTTGGCCGCGATCTTCGCCGTCAGTGCCACCGAGTCACGGCCTTTCAGGCCGGTAAAGGCGTTGGCGTTGCCGGAATTGACGACGATGGCGCGCGCCTTGCCCTGCGCCAGGTTCTCCCGGCACCAGTCGACCGGCGCCGACGGGCATTTCGAGCGGGTGAAGACGCCGGCAGCCTGCGAGCCCTCGTCGAGCAGGACGAGCACCACGTCGGTGCGGCCCTTATAGCGGATGCCGGCCTCGGCGGTGGCGAAGCGCACGCCCGGCACGGCCGGGACCTTGGGCTGGCGCTTCGGCGCGAGCGGAGAAACGGGAACATCCTTGCCGGCCATCATGCGCCTCCTCGTATGGTTGGCCCGATGTGCCGCAGCGGCGGGGCGAAGACAAGGGTCCGAGCCCCTGCAAAAGCAAACGCCCGGGCATGGCCCGGGCGCATCACGACGATACGATGAAGCTTCGGTCCGATCAGGGCTTCTTCGGTTCGGCCGGCACGGGCGTCGCCGGAGCCGCCGGCTTGTCGAGGCGCTCGACCTTGGCCTTGTCGCGCAGCCCGACGATGATGTCCTGCTGCGCCTTGCGGACCAGGTACTGGTCGATCTGCGGCTTGACCTCGTCGAAGCTCGGCAGCGGCTTGGTGCGCTTGTCCTCAAGCTTGATGACGTGCCAGCCGAACTGGCTCTTCACCGGCTCGGAGAGCTGGCCCTTGTCGAGCTTGAAGGCGGCCTCGGCGAACTCAGGCACCATCCGGTCCTTGGCGAACCAGCCGAGATCGCCGCCCTCCTTGCCCGAACCCGGATCCTTGGAGAGCTCGGCCGCGACCTTGGCGAAGTCCTCGCCTTTCTTCAGCCGCTCCAGCGCCGCCTTGGCCTGCGCCTCCTCGGGCACCAGGATATGGCGGGCGTGGACCTCTTCCTCCGGCTTCATCGCCTTGACGGTGTCGTCGAACAGCTTCTTGGCTGCTTCCGGCGTCGCCGCCTTCTTGGCTTCGCTCGTCAGGTATTCGTCGAGCAGCAGCTTGTCGCGGTTATAGGCGAGGCGCTTGGCGAACTCCGGCCCCTCGCCGACCTTGGCAGCGGCCGCTGCCTTGGCGCCGAGCTTGAGATCGACCAGATAGTTGATCACCTCCTCGCGCTTGCGGTCTTCCGGCATCTGCGCGGTGCGCTCGCCGAGATCCTCCTCGGCCAGCTTGAGGTCGCCCTCGGTGATGGTGATGCCGTCGACCTTGGCGACGGGCTTGTCCTGCTGCGCAAGGGCCGGCACGGCGGCCAGCGCGAAGCCAAGCGACAGCATGGCGAGACGGGAGGACAACATCGGTGCGGCCTTTCGACTGACGGCGCGAAGATCGATCTCGCCGGCTGAGTGCCAGCAGAACGCGGCCTTGGCAAGACGGGGCTTCGCACATCAACGCGAGCCGGCTCGGCTGGTTCAATCCGCCGCAGCCCGCCCGGCCCCAGCCTTCGCCCCTTGGAACCCGCCTCGCCGGACCCCACATGCGCGCGGATAAGCGCGTGCTGGACCACGCGCCCGCGCCCGTCTAAACACGCGCGTGAATTTCTGAGGGTTACCGCTTCGGTCGCGCGATCCGCGCCGGCCGGATTCGCTATTGAAAGGCCAGACATGCTTGGCGCGCTTGCAAAGAAACTCTTCGGCTCGTCGAACGATCGACGGGTGAAGGGCTACCAACCCCGCGTCGCGGCGATCAACGCGCTCGAAGCCGAGGTGTCCCAGCTCTCCGACGAGGCTCTTCGCGCCCGCACCGAAACCTTCAAGCAGCAGCTCACTGAGGGTGCCAAGCTCGACGACCTCCTGGTGCCGGCCTTCGCCACCGTGCGCGAGGCGGCCAAGCGCGTGCTCGGCCAGCGCCATTTCGACGTCCAGCTGATCGGCGGCATGGTGCTGCACGAGGGCTCGATCGCCGAGATGAAGACCGGCGAGGGCAAGACGCTGGTCGCGACCCTGCCGGTTTACCTCAACGCGCTCGCCGGCAAGGGCGTCCACGTCGTCACCGTCAACGACTACCTCGCCCGCCGCGACGCCGAGTGGATGGGCAAGATCTACAATTTCCTCGGGCTCAGCTTCGGCATCATCGTGCATGGGCTCGATGACGAGGAGCGCCAGCGCGCCTACGCCAGCGACATCACCTACGGCACGAACAACGAGTTCGGCTTCGACTATCTGCGCGACAACATGAAGTACGAGGTCGCGCAGATGAGCCAGCGCGGCCATCATTTCGCGATCGTCGACGAAGTCGACTCGATCCTGATCGACGAAGCCCGCACGCCGCTGATCATCTCCGGCCCGCTCGACGACAAATCGGATCTCTATGTCGCGATCGACAAGGTCCTGCCCAAGCTGATCAAGACCGATTTCGAGGTCGACGAGAAGCAGCGCACGGTCGCCCTGACCGAGGCCGGCAACGAGCATATCGAGCAGTTGCTGCGGGAGGCCGACCTGCTGAAGGAGGGCGACCTTTACGACTCCGTCAACGTCACCCTGGTCCACCACGTCAACCAGGCGCTGCGCGCCCATTCGCTGTTCACGCGCGACAAGGACTACATCGTCCGCAATGACGAGGTGGTGATCATTGATGAGTTCACCGGTCGCATGATGCCGGGCCGGCGCTATTCGGAAGGCCTGCACCAGGCGCTCGAGGCGAAGGAGCACGTCACCGTCCAGCCCGAGAACGCGACGCTCGCCTCGATCACCTTCCAGAACTATTTCCGCCTCTACAAGAAGCTCGCCGGCATGACCGGCACCGCCGGCACCGAGGCCGACGAGTTCGAGCAGATCTACAAGCTCGAAGTGGTCGAGATTCCGACCAACGTCCCGGTCGCCCGTATCGACGACGACGACGAGGTCTATCGCAGCTTCCCGGAGAAGGTGAAGGCGATCATCAAGGAACTGGAGCGCGCCAGCGAGCGCCTGCAGCCCGTGCTGGTCGGTACCGCCTCGATCGAGAAGTCCGAGCAGATCGCCGAGATGCTGGTCGCCGCCGGCTTCAAGCAAATCGACTTCGGCCAGCCCGGCGCACTGGATACGCTTTACGCCGCCGCTCGCACCGGCAAGAGCACCAAGCAGTTCGCGGTGCTGAACGCCCGCTTCCACGAGCAGGAAGCCTTCATCGTCGCCGAGGCCGGCGTGCCCGGCGCGATCACCATCGCCACCAACATGGCCGGCCGCGGCACCGACATCAAACTCGGCGGCAATGTCGAGATGCGCGTCTCGATCGAGACCGCCGGCATGGAGGACGGACCGGAGAAGGACGCCAAGATCAAGGAGATCGAGGCCGAGGTCGCCCGCTTCAAGGAGATGGTCCTCAGCGCCTCCGAGACCATCGAGCTCGAGCCCGCCAAGGGCTCGCGCCCGGCCAAGACCATGACTCGCCCCGGCGGCCTCTACATCATCGGCACCGAGCGCCATGAGAGCCGGCGCATCGACAACCAGCTGCGCGGCCGCGGCGGCCGCCAGGGCGACCCCGGCCGCTCAAAATTCTTCCTGTCGCTTCAGGACGACCTGATGCGCATCTTCGGCTCCGACCGGATGGACGGGATGCTGCAGAAGCTCGGCCTGCAGGAGGACGAGGCGATCGTCCACCCCTGGATCAACAAGGCGGTCGAGAAGGCGCAAGGCAAGGTCGAGGCGCGCAACTTCGATATCCGCAAGAACATCCTGAAATACGACGACGTCATGAACGACCAGCGCAAGGTCGTGTTCGAGCAGCGCCGCGACTTCATGCGCGAGGCGAGCGTGCGCGAGACCATCGACGACATGCGCCACGGCGTCGTCGAGGACACCGTCTCCCGCCGCATTCCCGAGGACGCCTATCCCGAGCAGTGGGATGCGGCCGGTCTGCGCGAGGACGTCGCGACCTATCTCAACCTCGAATTGCCGATCGAGGACTGGGCCAAGGAAGAGGGCATCGCCGACGCCGAATTGCGCGAGCGCATCCGCAAGATCGCCGACGAGGACTATGCGGCGCGCATCGAGCGCAACACCGAAGAGGTGATGACCTATATCGAGAAGCAGGTGCTGCTGCAGACGCTCGACCATCTCTGGCGCGAGCACCTGGTTACGCTCGACCATCTGCGCCAGGTCATCGGCTGGCGCGGCTATGCCCAGCGCGACCCGCTGAACGAGTACAAGCAGGAAGCCTTCGAGCTGTTCGACAGTTTGATCGGCCGCCTGCGCGAGCAGGTCACCGGCAATCTGATGCGCGTCGAGGTCCGCTTCGAGCAGCCCTCGGAAGAAGGCCAGCTGATCGACCAGAACGGCGGCGATGCCCTGCCTCCGCCGCCCGCCGGCTTCTTCGCCGCCCAGCCGCAATTCGCCGCGACCGATGGCGATCTCGCCGTCGCCGAACGCAACCCGGCCGATCCCGCGAGCTGGGGCAAGGTCGGCCGCAACGAGCTTTGCCCCTGCGGCTCCGGCAAGAAGTTCAAGCACTGCCACGGCCAGTTCGTCTGACCGCGGCGGCGCCGGAGCGATCCTCCGGCGCGGATGTCAGGCGAAATCGGCCTCGACCGCGCCGAACGCCTCGATCTCGATCCGGACGTGCGCGCCGGCATTGACCCACTGCGTCCGGACGAGGCTGCCGAGCAGGACGACCTCGCCGGCCCGCAATGGCACCCCGCGCTCGCGGGCGTGCTCCGCCAGCCAGGCCAATGCCGCATAGGGATGGCCGAGCACATCGGCGCCGATGCCGGCGCCGGCTTCGGCTCCATCGATCAGAATCCGACCGCGGAGCGTCGCCAGATCCGGCAGCATGGCCGGGTCATGCTCGCGGCCAAGCACCGACCCGGCCGCGAAGAAATCATCTGCGACCAGCATCGGTGTGCCCGTGCTCTGCCAATCGACATAGCGGTCGTCGACGATCTCGATCGCCGCCATCACCGCTCCGACCGCAGCCCTCGCGCTCGCCGGCGTGAATGGCCCCTCCGGCAGATCGCTCTTCAGCCGCACCGCGATCTCGCATTCGACGCCGACCCTGATGAAGTCGCCGTGCCGCAGCTGGGCGTCGCCGCGATGCGTAGTGCCCGCGAAGAGCCCGGCCGCGCAAGGGTGGGCGATGCCGAGATAGGCCTGCATCACCGGCGTGGTGCAGCCGATCTTCCAGCCGACCCTTGCGCCGAAGCGGCTTTCGGCAAGGCGCGCATGGACCGCATCGCGCACCGCATAGGCCTCCACGAGGTCGCGCGGGGCGGCACCCGGAATTAGCGGCGCCAGAGGCGTCAGGCTCAGCCGTGCAGTGGTGATCGCATCGGCGGCAGCGGCGACGGCAGTTTCGGACAAGGCAGAACTCCGATTGTCGGAAGCCGGCAACCTGCCATGCCGAGGCTCCTGCTGGCCACCGGCAAGAGCGCGGGGGGTCGCGAGACCTGCTCTCGCCATGGCAAGGGAATGCCGACTCCTGATTGCGAGGGCCGCCGGCCATGCCGACCGCAGACGAAACCGCCGGACGAGCGCATATCGCGCTCACGCTCGACTATACCGAGGAGGAGCTCGGCCGCTTCGACGCGATGCTGGCACAGGAGGCTCTCGCCGAGGCCCGGCCGACCATCTGGGAAGGCTGGCCCGCCTTCATCGGGCTGGGCCTGGCAGTGGCGACCGGAGCGACCTTCCTCGCCATCGCCAGCGGGATCGCCACGGCCCGCTCCGGCGCCGGCATCGCCGCGCTCTGCTTCGGGGTCTACTGGATCGGCATCACTGCACCAGGCCTGGCCATGGGCATCGCCGACAAGCGGCGGCGCAAGGCCGTCTACGACGCCTTCCGAACGGAGTGGGACGGCACGCGCCTGTTGGCAACGCAGCGCGGCATCTGGTTCCGCCGCGATGGCTTGCGCAGCTTCATCGGGCGCAGCGCGATCCGCAAGGCCAGCAGCGCCGACGGCCTGTTGCTGCTGCACCTGCGCGCCGGCCAGCCGACCATGATCCCGCTGCGCCTGCTGACGGCCGAACAGCGGGACTTTCTCACCTCACTTGCCCGTAGCGATCAGCTCAACGGGTGAAGAAGCGCAGCAGGTTGGCATAGCCGCGGGCGTCGTCGATCGCGCGATGCGTATGCGCGACGGAGCCCAGCCATTCGGCCGGATAGCGCTCGACATCGCACTCCCATTGCCCGCGCCCCGTCTTGCCGGCGACGAAGGACATCAGGCACAGCGGCGCGTGCTTGAAGATGCGGCTTTGGACCCATGGCCCTTCGAGCAGCGGGCGCCCGATGAAGCGGCGCAGGTAATAGTCGAACCACGGCCCATCGAGCGCGAGCGGATGGGAGGCGAAGATCGGCTCGCCCTCGATCGCGCCGATCCAGTCGACGAAGCGCCGCATCACCGCGGATGGCGGCTCGGGATTCTCCGTCGCCGCCGCCCAGGCCTGCGGATGGCGCGCCCAGAACGCCATGGTGGCCTCGTCACACGCCGCGCCGTCGAGCGGGGCCAGCACCGCCTCGAATTCTCCGAGGATGTCTCCATTCGCCGCGACGGCGACGGAGCCGAAGGAAAGCATCGAATTGACGCCCGGCGTCGGCCCGTCGAACTCGCAATCCGTCACGACGTAGAATGGCGACATGCGACCCCGTCGAGCTCCTCAGCTATGCGCCCGCCGAGGCAGCCGCGGCAGCAGGATCGTCAATAGCCCCAGCAACGGCAGGTAGGAACAGACCTTGTAGACGAAGGTGATGCCATAGGCGTCGGCGAAGCCGCCGAGGAAGGCGGCGCCGAGCCCGCCCGCGCCGAAGGCGAAGCCGAAGAACATGCCGGCGATCAGGCCGACGCGACCCGGCACCAGTTCCTGCGCGAACACCACGATCGCCGAGAAGGCCGAGGCGAAGACCAGTCCGATCATCACGCTCAGCACCCCCGTCCAGAACAGGTTGGCATAGGGCAAGAGCAGCGCGAACGGGATGACGCCGAGGATCGAGAACCAGATCACGAAGCGCGCCCCGAAGCGGTCGCCGATCGGCCCGCCGACGAAGGTGCCGACCGCCGCCGCGCCGAGAAACAGGAACAGCATCAATTGCGCATCGCGAAAGCCGAGCTGGAACTGCTCGATGACATAGAAGGTGAAATAGCTGGAGATGCTCGCCATGTAGACATTCTTGGTCGCGGTCAGCAGCACCAGCACGAACAGGGCGAAGGCGACGCGCCCACCCGGCAGCGGCAGCGCACGGCTCGCCGGCGGACGACCGGCCTGCGCCCGGCGATGGGCGGCGTACCAGGAGCCGACCCGGGTCAGGACGACGACGCCGGCCATGGCGATCACCGAGAGCCAGGCGACACTGCCCTGGCCGAAAGGCAGGACGATGAAGGCCGCCAGCAGCGGCCCCAGCGCCGAGCCGAGATTGCCGCCGACCTGGAACAGCGACTGGGCCAGGCCATGGCGCCCGCCCGAGGCGAGCCGCGCCACCCGCGACGCTTCCGGATGGAAGATCGCCGAGCCCAGACCGATCAGGCAGGCCGCGATGATCAGCACCGTGAAATTATGGGCATTGCCGAGCAGGATCAGGCCGCCGAAGGTCGAGGCCATGCCCGCCGGCGCCGAATAGGGCATCGGCCAGCGATCGGTCACCATGCCGACGACCGGTTGCAGCAGCGAGGCCGTGACCTGGAAGGCCATGGTCAAAAGGCCGATCTGGACGAAGTCGAGGGCGTAGTTGGCCTTGAACAGCGGATAGAGCGAGGCTAGCAGCGACTGCATGACATCGTTCAGGAGGTGGCAGAAGCTCACCGCCAGCAGGACGGAGATCGTCGTCTTCTCGAAACGGGGCCGGCTCCCCTCGATGGTTGCAACCATGGCGACATCCCTGCGCGCGAACTCTCGGCGGCGCTCCTTCTACAGGGCTTGCCCGTGACCTGCTTTCGTGTTCCGGTCTAATTCTTTCGCGTTCGGGCCAATCGATGATAAAGCTGCCGCAGCGACAGGTCGAGGCCTTCCATTCCGACCATCGCCATATCCATGGCACGGTTTCCGACGCCGACGGCGATGTTCTGGTCCGCGTCTCCGACAACCCTGCCGGCTATACGATCCCGCCGCACAGCCATCGTCAGATCCAGCTCCTCTGCGCCTTCTCCGGCGTGGTCCAGATCAACACCGAGCGGGGCAGCTGGATGATCCCGCCCGGCCATGGCCTGCTGATCCCGGCCCGGCTGCAGCATTCGGTGGAGATGCTGAGCGATGTCAGCATCAAGTCGGTCTATCTCGTCAGCGGGCATGACGACCTCACGGAGCGCATGCTGCAGGTGCTCGGCGTCACCGAACTCGCCCATGCGCTGATCGTCGAGGCGATCCGCCTGCGCGACGCCCCGCCCGGCCATGGCAAGCTCGCCCTCGTCCTGGAGCTGCTGACGGCCGAGATCGCCGCGCTGCCGATCCGGCCGCTCGGCCTGCCCATCCCGGCCGACAGGCGGCTGTCCGCCCTCTGCCGCGCCTATATGGCCGCCCCCTCGGTGAATGAGCGTCTCGACGACTGGGCCGCGAAGCTGGCGATGAGTCGGCGGACTTTCACACGGCTCTTCCAGCGCGAGACAGGCCTCAGCTTCGTCGCCTGGCGCCAGCAGGCCAGCCTGTTCGCCTGCCTGCCCCGGCTGGCGGAAGGCATGCCGGTCACGGAAGCCGCCATGCTGGCGGGCTATGACAATGTCGCGGCGTTCACGACCATGTTCAGGCGGCGGCTGGGCACTGCGCCACGCAACTACATGAAGGCCTCGCTAGGACGCTAACGGCAAAGGCAAGCGCGCCATATCCCCTCTCCCCTTGCGGGAGAGCGACTGTGTGGTCAAGCGCATCTCCATGGTGATTTGGTTCGGATGATTGCGTTGAGGATGGTGATGAGCTTGCGCATGCAGGCTGTGATGGCGAGCTTGGACGGTTTTCCGGCGGCGCG